>NZ_JAIFZR010000005.1:1125000-1427500 GCF_020005195.1 Azospirillum agricola | reverse complement strand
CAGCCGCGCGATCCGCCCGGCGTCGAGGGTCAGATATTCGCCGCGCAAGGGCTGCTCGAGATTCGGTTTCATTCCCGTCACCTTGAAGATGGCGCCCAGCAGGATCGGACGCCAGGTGACGGTGCGACCATGCGCCGCAGCCAGCGCGTCGATGCGCAGGCTGGCGAAATAGCCGTAGGGCGACGCGAAGTCGAAATAGAAATCGATCGGATCCGGCACGCGCATTCCTCCCGGTTGGTCTTCCGGAAAGGCTAGCGCGACGGCGGAGGGGCGTCCAGCGCGGGCACGGGGCAAGGACCGGAAAGGCACTGGAACAATGGGGGAATAAGGACGCGGGTGGCCTTTTCCCCGCGTTCATCCGTGCGCGGGCGAAACCTGCATCCGTGTCTTTGGTCCTTCCTCAGATCGCCCGCACCTTCGCGTCGAAGACGTAGCCGGCGCCACGTTCGGTCTTGATGATCCGCGGCTCCTTCGGATTCGCCTCGATCTTGCGGCGCAGGCGCAAAATCAGCACGTCGATCGAGCGGTCGAACACCTCGGCCCCGTCGGCGCGGGTCAGGTCAAGGAGCTGGTCACGGGTCAGCACCCGCTGAGGCCGCTTGACGAAGGCGGCGAGCAGGCCGAACTCGGCCTTGGTCAGTTCGACCTCGCGCCCCTCCTGTCCGCGCAGGCGCTGGGCGGTGAGGTCGAGTTCCCAGTTGGCGAACTGCACCACCGCGCGCAGGTCGTCGGCGCTGCGCGGCGGACGCCCCTCGCCGGAGACTCGGCGCAGCACCGCCTTGATGCGGGCCAGAAGCTCGCGCGGGTTGAAGGGCTTGGTCAGATAATCGTCGGCGCCCAGCTCGAGCCCGACGATGCGGTCCACGTCCTGATCCTTGGAGGAGAGGATGATGACGGGAATCTGGGATTCGGTGCGGATCTGGCGGACGAGGCCGAGCCCGTCGCCGTCCGGCAACCGCAGGTCGCACACCACGAGATCGATGGCATCGCCGTCCAGCGCCTGCTTGGCCGCGGCCGTGTCGGGCGCCGTGGTGACGCGGTAGCCTTCGGCCGTCAGATAGGACGCCAACAGCTCCCGTACCGGCTCGTCATCATCGACCGCGAGAATGTGCATGCCTGATACCTCCCGCTTCCTTCTTAGCCCACGCGCGAGCGGCACGCAATGCGTTACAACCCGGTAACAGCGGACCTCCGGCGGGTTCCCGCGTGAATCGTCTGAAACCATCCGACCCGCCGACGAAACCAAAAAATCCTTTCCCTGACATGAACCGGACATGCGTGACGGCTTAAATTCCCACACCGGATCGGAAGGCCGGCCATCCGGGCCGGTCCCCGGTCTTCCGTCAACAGGAGAGGCGCGGGAGTCATGTCGAACATCGATCACTGCCTGGAACGACTGGCGCTGCTCGACCGGGCCGACCGTCTGCTGAACGAGGTGCGGGTCTACGGCCATCACGGATCGATGAGGGAAACGCTGGCGCAGCACCGTCTGCTGCTGGGTGAGGCGCGCCGCCATCTCGACTCGGCCCGCTCGGTCGGCCGCAGCGGCTGACCCGCCGGCCACCATGCCCCACCCGCTTCCCCTGCTCCGCCGCGCGCCCTGCGAAGCCGCAAGGCCGGACCGCTGCCACCGCGCCGCCGACGGCGGACGCCGGCCGGTGCAGGAACGCTGCGTCCACCACCGGCCGGCGGGACCGTTCCACCACGCCGCCCGCCCGGCCGTCGCCCCTGCCCCTGCCCCGCATCCGCCCAGCCTGTGGCGCGAGATGATGGGGCGCTGGCTTCCGGATCGGGACCGTTAGGCCGGAAGCCGGCGGGGATTTTCCGGTCCTCCACTGCCCTTTGCCTGTCATCGCGGCCGGACCGGATCCGGCCAATCATGCATCAGGGGTCCTCCAGGCACCGGGGGCATGGCAATGCTTGGAGACCCCCGCGCAGGCTCACGCCGCCTTCACCTCCGCCAGGAAACCGTCGACCTCCTGGTTCAGCCGGCTCGATTCACCGCCCAGGGCGTCGGCCGTCTGCCGGAGCTGCGAGGCGGCGCCACCCGTCTCCACCGCCGCGCGGGTGACGTCGGAGATCGTGCTGTTGACCTCCTGGGTGCCGCGCGCCGCCTCCTGCACGTTGCGGGAGATCTCGGCGGTCGCGGCCCCTTGCTCCTCGACCGCCGAGGCGATGGCGGCGGCGATCTCGCTCATCTCGGTGATCACCCGATCGATCTCGACGATGGCCGCCACCGCCTCCTTCGTGGCGCCCTGGACCGAGGCGATCTGGGCGGAGATGTCGTCGGTGGCCTTGGCGGTCTGGTTGGCGAGGCTCTTCACCTCGCTGGCGACCACCGCGAAGCCCTTCCCGGCCTCCCCGGCGCGCGCCGCCTCGATCGTCGCGTTCAACGCCAGAAGGTTGGTCTGGCCGGCGATGGAGTTGATGAGGTCGACGACCTCGCCGATGCGGTTGGCGGCGTCGGACAGGCCGCGCACCGTGCCGCCCGCCCGCCCGGCGGCGGCGACCGCCTGTTCGGCAATGCGGGTCGACTGCTGCACCTGATGGCCGATCTCGACGACGGAAGCCGCCAGTTCCTCGGCCGCCGCCGCCACCGTCTGGACGTTGGCCGACGCCTGTTCGGAGGCGGACGCCACCGCGGTGCTCTGGCGGCTGGTCATGTCGGCCGTCGCGTTCAGCGATCCGGAAGCGGACTGCACCTCCCGCGCGGCGCCGGCCAGATTGCGGACGACCCCGGTGATCTTGCCCTCGAAGGCGGCGACGATCGCGTCGAGACGGCGGGCGCGCTCGGCCTTGGCGGCGTCCTCGGCGCGCTGGAGCTCGGCCAGCCGGTCGGCCTCGATGGCGTTGCGCTTGAAGAACTCCACGGCCTCGGCCATCGAGCCGACCTCGTCGCGCCGCCCCAGGCCGGGGATCGTCACGGCGCGGTCGCCGCCGGCCAGCCGCTTCATGCAGTCGGTCATCGCGCGGATCGGCGCGGCGATGGAACGTGACAGCAGCAGCCCGGCGCCGAGCGCGACCAGCACCGACAGAACGGCGCCGATGCCGACGACCCAATAGCCGGTGGCGAAGGCGGTCTCCTGCGCGGCGCTGCGCCGCTCCAGCGTGACGGCCTCGGCCCGCTGGAACTCGGCGACCAGACGGCGGATGTTGTCCATCGCCTCCTTGCCGGCCCCCTTGGCCTCCATCTCGCCGGCGGCGGCGCGGGTCTCGGGCCGCTCCATCAGCGCGATCTCCTCCTCGGCGACTTTGACCCGCCAGGAGTCGGCGTGGCGCTTGATCTCGTCGAGGCGCTGCTGCTGCTCCGGGTTGTCGGCGGTCAGGCGCCTCACCTCGTCGAAGCTGCGGGCGAAACGCTCCTGGCCACGGGTGAAGGGGCCGAGAAAGCTCTTGTCGCCGGAAATCAGATAGCCGCGCAGGCCGGTTTCCTGATCGACCATGGCGGCCAGCGTGTTGCGCCCGGCCTCGATCACCGCGTGGCTGCGGATGGTCGCGTGGTCGCCGGCCCGGATGGTGGTCAGGGTCTGCACCGTGACGCCGCTGACGATGGCGATGATCGCGATGAGAGCGGCGAAGGCGAGAAGCAGTTTCCGCGCGATGGGAAGATTGTCAAACGCAGTCATTCTAAGCACGCTCCGCAAATGATCGCACCATGGGCGTGTGAATGGAAAAGCTCGCCGAGCGCTCCCTCTTCCATGCCGCACCGCACCCAACCGGCTCCGTTCGGATAGATTAGGAGCAGGCGGAGCAAGACAATCGCATAAGCCGAAATTGGGAGGAATTCGTCGGGAAAGTCTCCCTTTCGTCCAGGCCACTCAAACGGGGCCGCAAGCCCGTCCGAAAAGGGTAATCCGTTCGATGGAGGCGTCCTGGCCTCCTGGCCGGCGTCGTCCTCCCCAATCCCGCCCCAATCCCGGCGTATCGGTCGGGGAACGGTTCAACAGAACGGAGACCCCATCATGATCCGCGCCGCCCTGCTCGCCTCAACCGCCCTGCTGCTGACCAGCGCGCCGGCCCTGGCCGACCAGGCCCTGGTGCTGAAGCGGGTGCTGCTGTCGACCGGCGGGGTCGGCTATTTCGAATACGAGGCGCGGGTGACCGGCGACGCCACCCTGTCGCTGGAGGTGCGGCGCGACCAGATGGACGACGTGCTGAAGAGCGTCGTCGTCTATGATGAGCGCGGCGGCGTCGGCACCATCGGGCTGCCGGGAGCCGAGCCGCTGGACACCGCCTTCCGCGAGCTGCCCTTCTCCCCCGGCGACCTCGCCTCCCCCGCCGCCCTGCTGAACGCGCTGAAGGGGGCGGAGGTCACCACCGGCGGCGCGCGGCAGCTGACCGGGCGCCTGCTGTCGGTGACGGAGGAAACCGTCCAGCTTCCGAACGGCGGCGGCACGACGACCCGTCACCGCGTCAGCCTGATGACCGCCGAGGGCTTGCGTCAACTGGTGCTGGAGGAGTCCGACGCGCTGCGCTTCACCGACGCGCGCGTGCAGGCCCAGCTCGACGCCGCGCTGGCGGCGGTCGCCGACGACGGGCGGCGCGAGCGGCGGCGGCTGACCGTGCGCAGCTCGGCCAGCGACACCGCCGGCGAGCGCGTGGTGCGCGTCGCCTACGTCGCCGCGACACCGTTGTGGAAGGCGACCTACCGGCTGAGCGCCCCGGCCAGGGGCGCCACCACCGGCGCCCTGCAAGGCTGGGCGGTGCTGGAGAATCTGAGCGGCGAGGACTGGCGCGACGTCGAGCTGACCGTGGTGTCGGGCAATCCGGTAACGCTGCGCCAAGCGCTCTACACCCCCTATTTCGTCGAGCGCCCGGAGGTGCCGGTCGAGGTGCTGGGCCGCGTGCTGCCGACCGCCGACGAGGGCGCGGTCACGCTCGACCACCAGCGCGCCGCCCGTCTCCAGGAGAGCCAGGCCGAGGCCGCCGCGCCGCGCGCGATGGCCGCACCCGCGCCGATGGCGGCCCCAGGGGCGGCCCCGATGGCGGCCGGGGCGCTGGCGAAGGCCGCCCCCTACGCCCCGCCGCCGCCCGCCGCGCTGCAAAGCGCCGAAGCCAGCGCGGCGGAAAGCGCGCAGGTCCTGTTCCGCTACCCGCAGCCGGTTACCGTTCCCAACGGCGGCACGCTGATGATGCCGATCGCCGCCCGCAGCCTGCCGGCCGAGCGTGTCGCGCTCTATCAGCCGGGCACCCAGCCGCGCCACCCGCTGGCGTCCCTGCGGCTGCGCAACGATTCGGGCGCGGCGCTGCCGCCCGGCCTGCTGACCTTCTACGAGACGGTGGAGGGCGCCCCCGCCTATGTCGGCGACGCCCGCATGGCGACCCTGCCGGCCGGGGAAAGCCGGCTGCTCTCCTTCGCCGTCGATCAGGCCGTCACCGTCGACCGCGCCGAGCAGCCGAGCAGCCGCATCGCCCGCGCCAGCGTCGCGGACGGGGTGCTGACCCTCTCCGTCGTCGATCGGCAGACCACCACCTACACGGTGGCGGGAGCCGCCGACGGCGACCGCGCGCTGGTGATCGAGCACCCGCGCCGCCCCGGCTGGGATCTGGCCGAACCGGCCGCCGCCGCAGGCAATGCGGGAACCGGGGCCGGAACCGACGCCACCGCCGGCGCCTACCGGCTGCCTCTGGCGGTTCCCGCCGGCAAGACGGTGACGCTGACGGCGGCGCTGGAGCGTCCGCGCGCCGAGCGCATCGTCCTCTCCGACCTGACCGCCGACCAGCTCGCCGTCCAGGCGGCCGCCACCGAGCTGCCGCAGGCCCTGCGCGACGCGCTGACCAAGCTCGCCGCCCTGCGCTCCGCCGTCGCCGGGAAGGAGCGCCGCATCGCCGACGTCGAGCGCGAGCAGACCGAGCGGATCAAGGATCAGGAGCGCCTGCGCGAGAATCTGACCGCCCTGCCGCCCGGCAGCGACCTGCACAAGCGGACGCTCGCCAAGATGGGCGAGGCCGAGAACCGGCTGGACGCGCTGGCCCGCGACCTCACCGCCGCCCGTGCCGAAGCCGAGGCGGCCCGGCAGAGCCTGCGCGACGGAATCCGCGGCTTGGCGCTGTAGAACGGCCGGCGGCCAGGGCGTGTGCCCCGGATGGCCGGCGCGGCCATCCGGGCAGCACGCGTCAGAGGGTGGTGGCGCTGCAATAGGCCCAGTCGTCGCCCTTCAGCCCGAACAAGGCGGCGACCGCCTTGCCGCCGGAGCGGTCGATGACGACGCGGAACCGGCCGCCCGTGCAGCTCCCGGCCGGCTGCCTGGCGAAGGGCAGCTTGACGTGTTTGGACTTCAGGCAGGATTCGGAGAGCTTGGGTGGGTTGGCCGGCCCCTCGATCCTCTTGCCGTTCAGCACCATGACGTAGTTGGTGCCCTCCCCGCCCCTGACGTCGGCCTTGATCTCGATCTTGCCGAAGCGGGACTTGTAGAGCCCGGCGTCCTGCTCGCCGTCCGGTCCGCCGGGGACGATGGCGCGGAAGGAGACGGCGGCGCAGGCCGGCGGCTCCTTCGCCTGGGCCGGCGCGGCGACGGCACAGACGGCGGCAACGGCAACAACAAACCCGGCAACGGACAGACGGACGGTCGGCATGATGGCTCCCTTCCCTCGCATGGATTCTCTCGTGCGCGTTCGGGCCGCTCAGCGCGGCATCTGACAGTAGGCCGTCTGCTGCATCAGGGCGCAATCCTTCTCCACGCCGCCCTCCAGCATGGACACCTCGACCTGGGTGATCACCAGGGTGCGGCCCGGCTTTACCACGCGGGCGCGGGCGATCATCACGTCGCCCTTGGCCGGCGACATCAGGTTGATCTTGAACTCCACCGCCAGCACCTCGGACCCGGCCGGCATCAGCGTGGCGGCGGCGTAGCCGCCGGCGTTGTCGGCCAGCGTCGACACCATGCCGGCGTGGAAATAGCCATGCTGCTGCGTCAGCTCCTCGCGGAACGGCATCCGCATCTCGCAGAAGCCCGGCTCGACCGCCGTCAGCTCGATTCCGAGCGTCCGGCAGATCGGCTGCCGCTCGAAGGATGCGAGGCAGCGCGCCTTCCAATCGGGATCACGGGGTTCGAACGTGGCGGTCACGGGGCGCTCTCCGCAGAGGGTTGCAGTGCGCGACACCCTGCGCCAGCCCGGCGCCCGGATCAAGCTGCGGCGCAGCATCCTTCGCCGCGCTGCGGCATTACGCCTTTCCCGATCGCCGGACCGTCGGCGAAGGCGCCGCCCGTCACCAGCGCAGGCTGGGAATCGCGTAGGTCGGCACATGCCCCGAGGCGTCGGCGATGGCCCGCAGAGTCACCGGATCGACGGCCTCGCCCCAGGCGGCCCCGCCCAGCTCCTCCTGGTGGATGCCGGCGGTGACCAGCGCCACGTCCAGCCCGGCGGCGTTGGCGCCGGCCACGTCGGTGCGCAGGCTGTCGCCGACCGCCAGGATGCGGCGCTTGTCGCCCAGCCCCATCAGCTTCAGGCAGCGGTCGTAGACGGGGGCGTGCGGCTTGCCGTGCTGGCGCACCTCGCCGCCCATCTCCTCGTAGCGCGCCGCCAGCGTCCCGGCGCAGATGACCATCTGCGGGCCGACCATGACGATCAGGTCCGGGTTGGCGCAGATCATCGGCAGGTTGGCCCGGCGGCAGGCGTCGAGCTGCGGCTGGTAGTCCGCCAGCGTTTCGCCGAAGACGACGATGCCGGTGTTCATGACGAAGTCGGCCTCGTCCGGCGTCGCCGCGACGCTGTAGCCGAGCCCCTCGAACACGTCGGTGTCGCGCTCCGGCCCGATGTGGTAGAGCCGCCGGCCGAGCGCCGCGTGCCAGGGATCGTCGCGGTCGCGCAGCGCCTCATAGGCCGCCTCGCCCGAGGTCATGACATGGTGGTAGCGGTCGCGCCCCAGCCCCATGCCGTCCAGCTTGGCGATCACACCGGCGGTGCGGCGCGGCGCGTTGGACAGCAGGCAGAGGATCTTGCCGGCCGCCTTCATGCGGTCGAGGCAGTCGGGCACGCCGGGATAGGCGCGCTCGCCATCGTGCAGGACTCCCCACAGATCGAGGATGAACCCGTCGTAGCGGTCGATGACGGAGGCGATGCCGGAAAGCTGTTGGATGTCGGCCATGATGTCCGCGGTGATGCGAGGGGGATGATGCGAGGGAGGGGCAAGGGACCGGACTGAGGGCTCAGCGCTCCGCCATCAGCTCGGCGTAGACGCCGAGCGTGTCGGCGCACATGCGCTCCTTGGTGTAGCGGTCGGCGACGAAGGCCATGGCGCGGGCGCCGATCGCCGCGCGCTGCTCGGGCGTCAGCGACAGCGCCTCGCGCAGCGCGTGGGCCAGCGCGTCCGGGTCGGCCGGCGGCACCACCCAGGCGGTCTCGCCGGGCACGACGGTTTCCTGATAGGCGCCGATGGCCGAGACGATCACCGGCTTGCCCATCGCCTGCGCCTCGACGATCACCCGGCCGAACGCCTCCGGCTCGCGCGAGGCGGAGACGACCACGGTGGACAGCAGATAGGCCGCCGCCATGTCGCTGCAATGGTCGGTCATCACCACGACGCCGCCGAGTCCGGCGCGCTCGACCCGCGCCTCCAGCTCCTGCCGGTAGGCGGAACGGCCCTGGTCGGAGCCGACCAGGAGACAGACCACGTCCTTGCGGCCCAGCTTCTCCAGCGCCTCGACCATCACCGTCTGGCCCTTCCAGCGGGTCAGCCGGCCGGGCAGCAGGATCACCGGCCGGTCGTCGGGCAGCCGCCACTGCCGGGCGAGCTGGACCAGCCGGGCCGAGCCGACACGGTCCGGCGCGAAGACCGAGCGGTCGATGCCGCGGTGGATGGTGCGGATGCGGGCGGGGTCGACGTCGTAGCTGTCCAGGATGTGGCGGCGGATGAAGTCGGAGATGGCGATGATCCGCTCGCCCCGCGCCATCACCGAATTGTACCAGCGCTTCAGCCCGTTGCCGAAATTGTAGGGGGCGTGGAAGGTGGTCATGTAGCGGGCGCCGGTTTCCCGGCAGGCCAGCCAGGCGCTCCAGGCCGGCGCGCGGGATCGGGCGTGGACGATGTCGACCCGCCGCTCGCGGATGATCCGCGCCAGCTTGCGGGCGTTCTTGCGGATGGTCAGCGGATTCTTGGAGGCCAGCGGCAGCGTCAGGTGCGCGATGCCGGCGCGGTCCAGTTCACGGACCATCGGCCCGCCCTGCGAGGCGACGAGCGGCGTGCCGCCGGCCTCGGCGAGCGCCAGCGCCATGTCGATGCAGCCGCGCTCCGCCCCGCCGGTGACGAGGGTCGGCACCACCTGGAGCACGGTCGGCGCCCGCCCGCCCGGCCAGCGGCCGACCGGATCGGAGGCGGCGGCGTTGCGCGTGGTGTCGTCGATGGTAAGGTGGGGGTCGGGATTCATGGCGCCGGCTGTTCGGATGGGACCGCCCGGCGCGTCCAAGCCAGTCCGTCCATAGGTGACCATATGAGCGAAACCGCAGCCGCCGCCGGCGGCGCGCACCATAGCCTAACGCGCGGTGCGGCGACCATAGCCTATCATCACACCCCGGCCGCGCCTGCGGGCGCCGGCAAGCCCGGCGTGATGTTCCTCGGCGGCTTCATGTCGGACATGACCGGCAGCAAGGCGACGTCGCTGGAAGCCTGGGCGGTGTCGGAGGGGCTGTCCTTCACCCGCTTCGACTATCAGGGGCACGGCGCCTCCAGCGGCCGTTTCGCCGATGGGACGATCGGCCTGTGGGCCGACGACGCGCTGGCCGTTCTGGATGCCGTGACCTCCGGCCCGCAGATCCTGGTGGGATCGTCGATGGGCGGCTGGACGATGCTGCTGACCGCGCTGCGCCGGCCCGAACGGGTGGCCGGGCTGGTCGGCATCGCGCCGGCCCCCGACTTCACCGAGGATCTGATGTGGGACCTGTTCGACGCGGAGGTCCGCCGAGCCATCACGGAGGAGGGCGTGTGGAACCGCCCGTCGGAGTATGGGCCGGAGCCGCAGCCGATCACCCGCGCCCTGATCGAGGACGGTCGCAACCACCTGCTGCTGCGCGGCCCCATCGCCTTCGCCGGTCCGGTGCGCCTGCTGCACGGCCAGCGCGACCCCGACGTGCCCTGGCAGGTCAGCCTGAGGCTGGCCGAGACTCTGACGGGCGACGATGTGCGGGTGACCCTGGTGAAGGACGGCGACCACCGCCTGTCGCGCCCGCAGGACATCGCCCTGCTGTGCCGCACCGTCGGCGATCTGGTGCGCGAGATCGGCTGAGAGAGCGGATCGCAAAAAATTGCGCGATCCGATGATCGGAGGCTTGCATGGCGCGTCCGGGGTGGCTATAACGCCGTCCTCCGGGGAGGGGTGGCCGAGTGGTTGAAGGCGCACGCCTGGAAAGTGTGTATACGTCAAAAGCGTATCGAGGGTTCGAATCCCTCTCCCTCCGCCATATATCTTAGGGCCAGCTATCTGGCCCCTTCTGCCGGCGGCGGGAACAGTGTCCGAAGCCAGTGTGTACTGGATCTGTGTGCCGGCGCAAGCCCAAGTCATGACGGGCGTTTGTCGCGGTTCAGTTGCAGAGCAGTCCACCGCTCTTCCGAAGCATTCTCGCTATTCGTTAGTGGCTTGATGTCGCCGGCATCGTAAGGTGCTGGTCCACGCCGATCCCTTGCCAATCGCGGGGGCGTCGCCAAGCGGGACGTCAGAGCGAAGGGTGACCACATGCCGCGCGTGGCGCCCCGGCGCGCCGGCTCTCATTTGCACTCAGCACGGATTCAGTACCGGCCGACGATCGCGGCTGCTCGGTCCTGTGTACACCCCGCTTTGCAGGCGCCCGAGGTGGTCGGCGACCAACGCTTACCACGGTGAAACGATCCACCGGGTCCGCTCCGACCAGAGCCCCGAGGACGAATGTTTTGACGGCCGATTTGCGGCGCCGCAAGTCGGCCGGCGCGTCAGCTTCAATCGTTCATGTCGCGCAACAGCGACCCCATGAGCGGCCCCATAACGTCGCGTGCGTGACGGTGAGCGTGCCTCTCCAGGCGCTGCCACTCGACAGCCGTCAGCGGCCGGCCGATCAAGCGTTCGAGCTGCTTATGGATGTTCGGCACGACGGACGCAGACACGGGAATACCGGCGTCCGCCAAGGCCTTGTCGGAGGAGAGCGCTGCCCAGAGCCGGTGCAGCGTGCCGCGCGGGCCGTCGAGAAGGCCGGCGATTTCATAGCCGAGGTCGCGCTGCGATGCGTTCCAGCCGTCCAGGATCTCGTCGAGCTGCGGGGGCCAGCGCTTACGCTCCTCGATCAGGGCGACGGCGTCCTGATGCAGGTCGTCGAGGATGTCGGGCGTCATGGACGCATGGCAGGCATGCTCCCACGTTTTGACAGCCGCATCCAGGCGCGTCTGAGCGTCCGGTGCGTCGGGATGATCGATCTGATGGACAAAGGCGTCGATGACACCAGCGACGACGTCGTCATTGATGCGCAGGATGTCGTCGATCATCTTCATCACGCCGAGCGAATGAGCGCTCTCAGGGTGGTCGACGGATCCTTCGATGGCGCGTTCGAAAATATTCTCTGACTGCCTACCTGCCATTATGTCCTCCGGGTGTGTGGCCTCCCCGTCTATATGGTCCACTTCCGGACAACTCTGACAAAATCTGCAGCAGGCCGTGTGAGATGGCGATGGCCGGAGACCTCGTGGTCGTCCGCTGGCGGGTGCAGCCGGGCGACGGCGTGCCCGGAGCGTCAGCGCCAAGATGACAGGTCCAATGGTCGACTTGCGGCGCCACAAGTGACGTGCCGGTGTGATCGCGCGCGAATCCTTATGGCGTGAGCCGACGGCGGCCCGCCGCACCGATGTCCTGGGCAGCGCCTCCGTAGTGGACCCAGCCGGCTGCGGGCAAGAGGATGCCGTGTGCGCCCGCGCGGTACGCATGGCGCTCAAGGGTTGTGATACGGAAGTGATCCGATCGACCGATTCACGCGACCAGCGGCCGGTCAGCGGATCTTAGTGAGGGTCTTCGCCTGCACGGGAACTCACCGAAGCGGATGTTCGGGCGCTATGGGGGCCGCCGCGCCCGAGCCAGTTGCGCGGCGAAGCTGCGCCGGATCGTAGCGTTGAGGGGATGCGGAGCATCCCCCGGAACGTTGCATCAAGAGGGGCAAGGAAGACACTCGACCCGCAGGGCGGGGAGCCGAACGGCCGCGGCAGGGCACCGACCGCGCCAATCGGGAGCGTGATAGTCGGCCGACCGGAGGGAGGGCGGCGCGCTGTTCCGGCGCCGGAGCCTGGGGTGTGATCCCCGAGTCTGTTCTTGATGCGGGCCTGCGGCGCTCTCCGATCCACCCCTCTCCTGAAAACTTTCCCGCCGTGATCTGTTGGCTGACCCCTTGTTATAACCTCTGATTGCGAACAGTCTCCTCTTTGTGAGCGCACCCTATCGACATGTTGTTACTTGGGGTTGCGCACTTAGCCGATAAGCCCCCCGCTTGCGGGGGGACGTGGCCCTCCGGGCCACTCTTATCGGCGACCGACGAGCCTTGTCCCGTTCGGGAAGGAGACCCAGATGAGCCCCCCGCGCACCCTCTGGCTGAGCTTCAAGATCAGCGCGTTCGACGGCGCCCCACAGGCGCTCGAGCACCTCAAATACAACACCCGCGCTGACGCCGTGCAGGGCGCCGACCTGATGCACGTCGGGTTCGACGTGCCCGCCGAGGCGCCGCGCGAGACGGTGCTGGCGACCGCGCGGAAGGCGATCCGCGACGAGTTCGCCCCGCTCGACGCAAAGGACGAGGAGGAGCGACGCGGCCTAGTCCGCCAGCTGATCATCGCGCTGCCCCGGGACATCTCCGAGGAGCAGCAGCGTGAACTCGTGCGGCGCTACATCGGCGACCTTACGAAGGGGCGCGCCCGCGCCATCGCCGGCATCCACCGCGACAGCGCTGCAAAGGACGGGTTGGGCAATCCGCACGCCCACATCCTCTTGATCGACCGGCAGGAAACCGAGCACTCGGCGAAGAAGCGCGCCGCCGAGCGGGCCAGGGAAACCGGCAAGAAGACCCGGGCAAGGCGTGAGTACGTGATGCAGATCTTCACAGCGCGAGAGGGCAAGCGCGCCGTGCGGCGGCACTGGCGCGACCTGGCCAATGGCTACCTGGAGACGGTCGGTGCGCTGGTGCGGCTGGAGGTGGACTCCTTCCGGTCGCTGGGCATCGAGCGCGAGGCGACGGCGCACGAGGGGCCGGGGCGGGCGCAGGCTGCGGCGGCGGGCCGGCCGTACAAGGGCAAGGGCAAGCCGCCGCCCGAGCGCGTCAACGAGCGTATACGCCGGATCAACGAGCGGGCCGAGGAGGTCGACCACCTGATGACGGAGGTGGCCCGCCTTGAGGGCGAGAACCGCGACCTGCAGCGGGCGTTGGAGATCGACCGCACACAGCTGCAGCGCGACATCAAGGAGAACGACGTCGCGATGGAGCGCATGGCTACCGAACGCGACCTGGCGAAGGCTCGCGCGGCGATGGCCGAAAAGGCGATCGCCGGCTACCAGCAGTCTGCGCTCGACGCGACCGCCCGGGCCAACGCCGCTGATGCGGCGCTGGAGCCGACCAAGCGCCGGGCCGACGATCTGGAGCGCGCCGTTACGGACATCGAGCGCTACCTGGAGGTCGAGCTGGGCCCGGACCTGCCGGTGGCCAAACGTGTCGAGACGCTGCGCGAGGCGGCCGAGCGCCGGCGCCGGGAGGACGCCGAGGACGCGCGGAAGGAGATCGACCGGCTGACCACGGCGCTGACCGCAGCCCAGGATCTGGCGGAGAAGGAGTCGAAGCGCGCCGACGGCGAGAAGAAGCGGGCGGACGCGACCGAGGCCCTGCTGCGGCGCAGTTGGGATCTGGCGCGGCGCGTGGCGCTCGCCCTGGCCGAGCGTGTCGAGGCGATGGTGAAGGGCGGAATCCTGACGCTTGTCGGCAAGATCCTGCCGCAGGAGCCCAAGGCGATCCGCCCGAATGTCGAAGATGGCGTTCAGAAGCTGCGGAAGCTGCTCGCCCAGGAGGGCGCTGCGGAGGAGGCGCGCACCGAGCAGCCAACTCCGCCGGCACCCCGGCCGAAGCTGGCCCCCGCCCCAATCAACGTCGTTCCGCTCGACGCGGAAGAGCGCCGCCTGGAGGCCGCGGCGAAGATGCCGCCTCGCGTGCCAGAGACGGTGATCCTGCGCTTCGCGAACAAAGGCGAGGTGTTCGGGTCCATTGAGGAGGCCGAGCTGTGGGTGCATCGCCACGTCAAGCAGCACGGATCGATCGCCAAGCACGCCGTCGAGTACGGCCGCGGCGGCGGCGTCAGCAAGCACGCCGACTTGGCGGCGGCGCGGGCCGAGCGGGCGTACCGCGACCGGCCGATGGGGCTGCCGGACATCATCGTGGCCCGCTGACCGACAGCCAGCGCAGCAACGACGGGAGGCTACCGTATCGAGAACTGGGCAAGCCGCGTAGACCCTGTGGTCCTCGGGGCTCGGGGGCGAGTGGCCTGCTCTCCAACCAGCCAGCGGCATAGGCTACGGAATGCCGCCCCGTCACCGGCCTTGCCGCGACTGGTGCCAAGCGGCGGATTGCACCCCAGAACATCGCCATTGGACCGAGATCGCGGGCGTCATGCTCCTTCAACCCGACCGCGCGCCCGATGGGCGCGCGCATTACCTGTTGCGTTCTGTTCAGTGGGTTCTTGTCCTGATATGTCTTTCGGATGGCGTGTCCGCCAAGGCCCCCGTGTCTGCGGCACTATGGCGGGCTTGTTTGCCCAGGCAAGAGGGGGGTGTCGCGCGAGACAACCGGAGTCGCCTAAGCCGCGACGTCCTCATCGTTGACGGCGGCAGTCGCGGCCGCCGTGCTCCGTGCGGCTTCTCGCGTTGCCCCCTCAACGCTCCGGATTCTCTGCGCTTCGGCTTGGAAGCGCTCGCGCTGATCTGGATTGAAGTTCACCCTGTAGAGCCTGCGGTCTTCGCCGATGTTTTTCTTGTGCGTCTGCCGCTTAGAGACGAGCACGCCCGCTGCTTCGAGCTCGTGGAGTGCGCGCGTGAGGTTCGAGCGGTCGATGCCCCAATCCCGCGCCATGCGGCCGAGCGATGGCCATGCCTGCTCGTCCCGATTGAGATGGGCGCAGATCTCGATCAGCAACCGCCAAGCGGTGGCCGTGAGCTTCAATGTGGCGACCCAGGCCGGAACACGTGCAAAGCGATTGGGTGCCTTCGTCATTCGTAAACTCCGCTGGAGAATGTGGCCCAATATCTGGACCTCGCCTCCAGTCGGGGAAGGCTTGAGCTGTGCCTTAATACGCAGCGGTGCGGTTTCACCGACCCTAATCCGCTCGATACCGGCCGATGCAGGGTTGGAGAACGCGCCGCCCGTCGTGCCGGTTGGGACCGTCACCGTGAAGCTGAGCGCACTCCCTACGTCCCTTGGAATCCCGAGACGCTGAGAGTGTCAACGCAGAGACGCCGACGGGTTCGTCACGCTTCGGCGCGCGTTGAACCGTGGGGCACGACCTGGGGTCCGTGATGCGGGGGTAGAGCGGCGTCGAAGCCCCACTGGCGCCGCGGACACCTGCGTCATTACCGGTCTGGCAAGGTCACGGCGATCTCCGCCACCACGGTTGCTTGGTCGGGCGAGGGCGAGCCGCCGGCTCCGGTTGTCCAAGTGACCGTTGGGAGCAACAGGCGCGCTGGCGGAACGAGCTGACGGGCGCGCAGCCGCGCTGTCGGAAGGCCTGCCGCTGATGGTCCTCAATGGGGTGGGCCGTGTGGCGCCAGCGGTGTGCCGTACCCAGCCGCCGCCCGGTGCGGCGGCTGGCCCTGCGGGCCACCGCACCGGGCGGCGGCACGACAGAGGACAAAACCCCCATGATTCAGATTGTACGCAGTGCCCAGCAACTGATCGGTCTAATCGAGGATGACGCGGTGATCACGGTGCTGCAGCCGGACACCGCGTACTTGACAAGCCGCCTATGCCGGGAGTTGCGCGACGCGGTGCACGCTTGGTCGCAGGGCGATCGATCGCCCGCCGCGCGCCAGCAGATCGAGGATCTGATCTTGGTGTTGGGTTCGATGAACCTGCAGGTGACCATTGGGGTCACGGACATTTTCGACATCGTGCGCGATCTGGACGCGGCGCAGCGGGACGGATTGGCTCTGCTGCCCGGTTGCGATCGGCCGGTGCTGCGCTTGGCGCTCCAGCCCAAGACCGCCACCGTGGCTTGGTTCTGAGCATAAGGGCATGTCAGCATGATCTGGACCGAGACCAGCAGTTGCGGTGGCCTGTTTCCCGGCGAGAGCGCGCAAACCGGCCCATGGACGCTCTGCCTTTGGCAGTCATGGCGGGGCTGGGGATGGCGTGTGTCGGCCCCCAGGAGGCTCCCGGCTGATGGGATGGAGAACTCCCGGGCGGCGGCGCGCGCTGCCGCAGCCGCTGCCGTCCTCGCACGGGCGGCCGAGGGCGATCTGAGCGCGCACGAGCGCGCGGCGCTGGCCGTCACTGCTCAGCAACCCGACTGACGTCCAGAGTCCGCCGACGGTGACAGGGCCTCCATGGGCCTGATACACGGCAGTGTGTACCGCTGGGGTGTGCTGCGGTTCGACAGTGCGAACGGAAAAGCCGGCTCCTTGCGCGGCGGCGCGGGCGCAATTGCTTGGTAGGCTTGCGGGAGGAGACGGATGTCCATCGTCGGATGACGCATGACGATCCGCTTCAGGGCACCGCCGGGGACCGTTTGGGTGTGGTTCGACGGTCCAGTTGTCCGTTGATGCCCGTGTCGTCTGCGTCGGATGCGCATGGACGGTATCACAGCGCCTTCCTGTGGCGGCCCGTCAAGCGATGCGGCGCCACCGCATCCCGATTCGCCGGGAACGGAGAAGCCGATCATCGGCCACAATTAGCCAGCGGTGCCCGCCGATGACATCCGTGGGGAACAAAGAGCCAACTCGCATACCCTCGTATGGTGGTTGTCGCGGCAACGGTGTTCGGCACCGGTTGGTGGCAGATTTGGAATAAATTGTTAAGAATTCGATGATGCCATCGCCTCTATGGCGTGGAGATTGGAGGCGTCGCGGTGACGGCATTCAAGCTTGCATTGGAGATCGCTCAGGAGTGCGTGCAACGCGCGCCCGTGATCGTGCTCGGCAGCGGCGCGTCGGCTGCGCACCGCCTCCCAGGCATGCCCCAGCTGCGTGACCATCTCGTGGCCAGTACGTTGCCGGTCGGTCTTGAAGCGCGCGAACGCGATCTCTGGCAGGATTTTCTAAATGCAGCGGCGACCCTCGATCTTGAGGAGGCGCTGACTGCAGTGGCGCTGACGGAAACGCTCACCGCCCACGTTGTCGCCGCGACCTGGGATCTGCTGGCGCCGGCGGACATGGCGGTGTTCGACCAAGTGGTGCGCAACCGTCACCATTTGCCGCTGACGCGGCTGTTCCAGCACCTTCTGAAGAGCACCCACAACGAAATCAACGTGGTCACACCCAACTACGACCGGCTCGCCGAGTACGCCGCCGACGCTGGCGCCCTATGTCATCACACTGGTTTCGGTCACGGATACCTGCGGCTGCGCCAAACGGACCACCCACTGAAATTCAAGCAGAACAATCGCCCGGTGCGCACCGTCAACGTGTGGAAGGTACATGGGTCACTCGACTGGTTCCGTGACCCTCAAGGCACCACCGTTGGATTGCCGATCCTGCCGAGCCGGCCAGCCGGCATGACGCCGGTCATCGTGACGCCCGGTGTCGAAAAGTACCGGATCACGCACGATGAGCCGTTCCGCACCATCCTGGCGGGTGCGGACACCGCACTCGCGACGGCGCAGGCGTACCTTTGCATCGGCTACGGGTTCAACGACACGCACATCCAGCCGAAGCTGGTGGAGCGCTGCCGGGCCCAGCCGGTGCCCTTGGTACTGATCACCAAGGCCGTGTCGCCCACGGCCAAGGACTTCCTGCTCAAGGGAGGATGCCGGCGCTTCATGGCGCTGGAGGAGAGTGGCACTGGTTCGCGCCTCTACAGCGCGGAGTACCCCAACGGCGTCGACATTCCGGATCGCCCGGTCTGGCGCCTGGACGAGTTTCTTGGGATGGTGATGTAGGGAGAGCATTGTGAGCATCTTCGACTTCAGAGACTCCGACGCTCTCGGCAGCGTGCTGTCAGTGGACACGACTGTTGTGGTCGTCAGGGTCGCCGACATCGACCGCCTTCGGCAATTGCAGGTGAACCGCTTGGCCGTACTGGAGAGCACACGGCCCGGACAGCACCTGGTGGGCATCATCCAGAAGATCACGCGCAGCGCCGCCGCGCCGCGCACCCAGAGCGAAGGCGAGGTCGGCGTCGGCGCCGAAGAGGACGAGGCTGCGCCGGAGCTGAACCTTGTGCGCATTGCGCTGATCGGCACTTTGGTCGACCGGCTTGGCGAGCAACGCAACGTGTTCTTGCGCACTCTGGAGACCGTCCCTGAAATCGACGCGAACTGTTACGCCGTTGAAGGCGAACGCCTGACCAACTTCATGCGGGTGATTGCCAGCATCGCCAGCGATGGCCAGCGCCTGTCACTGGGTTGCTACACCCTTGACGACCGCGCGGAAGCCTTCCTGAATGGTAACAAGTTCTTCCAACGGCACGCCGTCATTGTCGGCAGCACGGGCTCGGGCAAGTCTTGGACGACGGCGCGTATGCTCGAGCAGGTGGCGGCGCTGCCCAACGCGAACGCCATCGTGTTCGACATTCACGGCGAGTACCAGACGCTGCAGGCCGAAGGCATTCGGCATTTCCGGATCGCCGGGCCGGGCGATCTCGACCAAGCAGCGTCGCTGGCGGAAGGCGTCCTCTACCTCCCGTACTGGCTGCTCGGCTACGAGGCGCTGGTCACCATGTTCGTCGACCGTAGCGACCAGAACGCGCCGAACCAGACCATGGTCATGCAGCGCGCCATCACTGGTGCCAAGCGCGCCTACTTGGAACGCGGCGGGCACCAGGACGTCCTCGACAACTTCACCATCGACAGTCCGGTTCCGTTCGACCTGGAGGAAGTCTTTGGCGATCTGAACAAGCTCAACACCGAGATGGTCCCTGGTGCCAAGCAGGAGAAGCAGGGGGACTACCACGGCAAGTTGAGCCGCCTCATCGCCCGCCTAGAGAACAAGCGGTCGGATCGGCGCCTTGGCTTCCTGTTCCGCCCAGGCGCCGACACGATGGCATTTGATTGGTTGGAGCGGCTGGTATCGACGCTGCTTGCGGGCAGCCAGGACCAACCGGACGGCAAGGGCGGCTTGAAGATCATCGACTTCTCCGAGGTGCCCTCCGACATCCTGCCGCTCATCGTGAGCCTTGTTGCCAAGCTCGCCTTCTCCGTGCAGCAGTGGACCACGCCCGGGCGTCGGCATCCGATCGCCCTACTCTGCGACGAGGCGCATCTCTACATTCCCGAGCGCGCGGGCGCCGGGGCGGCGGACGACATCTCCGTGGGGATCTTCGAGCGGATCGCTAAGGAGGGCCGTAAGTACGGGGTGGGGCTGGTGGTGATCAGCCAGCGGCCGTCGGAGGTCAACCGGACGGTGCTCAGTCAGTGCAACAACGTGGTGGCCATGCGTCTGACCAACGGTGAGGACCAGAGCGTGATCAAGCGCCTGTTGCCGGACAGCCTAGGTAGCTTCGGCGATCTGTTGCCGATCTTGGACACCGGTGAGGCGCTGGTGGTCGGCGATGCCAGCCTCCTGCCGAGCCGTATCCGCATCGCCAAGCCGTCCCACACGCCCAACAGCGGTACAATCGACTTCTGGGACAAATGGGCGGATGCAACGCCAGTGGGCGCCGCCGCCGAGGCGGTCAGCGGATGGCGGCGGCAGACACAAGGCGCTGCGGCGTGACCCATCCCGTCCAGCGCGGTCCGAGACCGACGCTGGGCGCGGTGGAGCGTCGCTCCAGCCCCTGGACTCTGGTAGTTTGGACAACCAAAAATGGCATTAAATCCATACCGTAGTACCAAGCGCGCTGAGGCTGCCGATTATGGCGATCTCATTTTCAAAGGAGCTGGTAAAAAGAAGTGGACGATCAGCTTTCAGCCCAATCAGCGCGGTCTCGAGGTGGCGTCATATCAGCGCACTTCAAATGACTTTAGTGATATTGCTGATGACTTGCTAGGCGCTGTCAATTCTCCGCGCCAAGGGAGCGTTGTTGGGGTGCCATCTTCGTCACGTCATGATGTGGCCACGCCATCCGTTGGACCAATCCTGCTGGTCTCTGCAGATGTTGATGCAAAGATACTTGATGTCTTTCCTGTGAATACCACAAGCGGCAGCCATGGACTGTTCGATCCAAAGTACAAGAATGTAAAGTCGATTCGTTTTGAAGGATTGAATCTGTTTAGAGTGGAAGACATTGAGGGTGCGTTGAGAGAACTCAACGGGCTACCCATGGGATTTGTGCGTTCGCCTCAGTATGGAATGGGCATTGACTACGAATTGAGTGCAATCACGGATACTTTAGGTGGCTTAGACGTCGACAGGATTGTCGTGCGATCTGGTCATCGAAAGGGTCTGCCCAAAGTGGAGGGCCGCAGCTACATACTGGCAAAGGTGCAGTTCGACGAACTTCGGCGGGCGATCCGGCGCGTCCACGAGAAAGCACTAGACCAAGCGGGGGAAGAAAAATATCGCATTTCGCACAATCATTTGCTGTCTGTTGTTGATCCGGTTGGCCATCCCGAGCACCCCCCGATTTACCGTAAGGATGGCGTAACCGCGGTGATCGCTTCTCGATCGGGCGACAGTTTGTCGGAGGCGGACCAACGCACTGTCATCGCCGCAGCGCGCTCTGCAGCGAAGCCAGCCGCCAAGAGAGAGTCGCAAGCTTTGCTTCAGTTGAGCCGGGAAATCGAGGTGGTTACCCTCGAGGGGTTGATCGAGAGGCTGAAAAAGCTCATTGAAAAAAAGACGAAGGAAAATGGCTGGCAAAAATTCTTCGAGAACAATCCTTTTGTGCTGCGTCTAGCTTTTGGATTTCCGGTTGTGCAAATGCAGGAGCAGGTTTCTGTTGGTGGTGGTAAATTCAACAAGACTGGTGAGAAAATATCGGATTTTGCTTTGAAGGCTGCCGCGACTGGAAACCTCTTGTTGGTCGAGATAAAAACTGCAGAGACTCCGTTGTTTGACAATGATCCATATCGTGGTGGGGTCTATGCGCCAAGTCGCCATCTTTCTGGATCTGTAAACCAAATCCTTGATCAGCGTTTGCAGCTTCAGACGCATTTGACAGTTTTGAAGCACAGCTCCGGTATCCATGACGTGGAGAGCTACGCCGTGCAGGGGATCGTGATTATTGGTAGAGCACCAAATGATCGTGATCAGAAGAAATCCCTAGAGCTGTTTCGGCATGGCCTGAAATCAGTTTTGGTTATCACATTCGATGAAATGCTTGCAAAACTGGAAGATCTTGTCGGATTTTTGCGGACGCCTGATGCCGAGAACTCTTCCAGCAGTATAGCAGCTAATACTTCGAATGGGACAGCTGCCGCCGCACCGGAAGCGGCGGCCATCCCGTCGACTCGTCGGCGACCAAAGGGGGCGTCTGCCTAGTCAGACGCTGCTGAGGCATTGGTGCCGGTATCCTCCATCCTCCCTTCAAGCCACATCTTCATTTCCAATCCATCCTGTACACCTACCAGCGGCACCATTGAATTCTGGGAAATGTGGACGGATGCAACGTCCGTTGCCGGCGCCGCCAAGACGGTGAACGGATGATGGCAGATGCACGGCGCCGCGTGACCGCGCCGTCACGTCCGTTGCACCATGACGGAAGCACGGACGGTTCCGCAGATGTAGGGACAGCGCGGCTCGGACAGTGGGTGTGGCAATTTCCCTCTTCCATCCGTGGCTGTGCCCATGGCAATAGAATCGCGCGCGTGTTGGGACCGCTCCTGGTGGTGTTCCTCACGGTCGCGCCGCGCCGTCAGCCATGCCGACCCGAATGACACGCCCGCCAAGCGCCGAGTTGACCCTGCCGAGGCCGCCGTTCCTGGCCGACCCTCTCGAACTCCGGTCTGGCCGTGCCATTCCGCCGATTCGGCTCATCCAGATCTTCTCACCCGAGGAGTGGGAGGAGCTCATCGCCGAGTGGGCCTGGACCTTGAAGTCCGACTACAGCTTGGTGACCCGGTGCGGCGGCGCCGGCGACATGGGCTGCGACGTGATCGCCTCGGTCGACGCCGACCGGCCCGACGCGGTGTGGGACAACTTCCAGTGCAAGCACTACGACCATCCGCTGGTGCCCAGCGACATCTGGGTCGAGCTCGGAAAGCTCTGCCACTACACCCACACCGGCAGCATCTCCATACCGCGGCGGTACCGGTTCGTGGCGCCGCGCGGCGTCGGCACGAAGCTCAATCGCCTGCTCCGACAACCGGATGAGCTGAAGCGCCAGCTCATTGAGGTGTGGCCCGCGAAGTGCGAGCATGGCATCTCCGACGGCGTGGCCATTCCTTTGGTCGGCGCCCTACGGGCGCACGTCGAGGCGTTCGACTTCTCCATCGTCGGCCACGTGCCGCCGCTGCAGGTGATCGAACAGCACAGCCGCTCGCCGCACCACCTCGTTCGCTTCGGGGGCGGACTCCCGCCCCGTCCGGACGCCGAGACGCCGCCGCCGGCCATCGCCGACGCGGAGAGCCGCTACGTGCGCAAGCTCTTCGACGCCTATGCCGAGAACCAGGGGCGGCCGGTCGGCGACGTCTCCGGGCTGGTCGACCGCCACGCCGCGCACTTCCGCCGGCAACGCCAAGCGTTCTACTGCGCCGAGTCGTTGCGCGCGTTCTCACGCGACACCCTACCCGAGGGTGCGTTTGAGCGCCTGCAAAATCAAGTCTACACCGGCGTCATCGAAACGCATGAGGCGCCCCACCCGAACGGCTTGGCCCGTTTGCGCGAAACGGTGCGCCACGCGACGACGCTGCAGCTGACGAGTTCGCCTCTGCTCGGGCGCACGGAGCCGATCGATCTGCATGGCATCTGCCATCAGCTCGCCAACGAGGACCGGATGACATGGGTGGGCGACGATGAGTGACGCCAAGGCGCTCAGCCCGTTCAACAGCGCGCTGGAAACCGGAGTGCGGGCCTTGGTGCTTCTGGCCGAAGCATACCCGCGGGTCGTCGATCTGCAGCGCTTGCTGATGTTCGACTATCTGGTGGTGCACACGGGCGACGCCGAAGGCCCCGAGAGCCTGCATCCCGATCTGCCGCTGCGCAACGGGGAGCTGCTGGTCCGCCGCCATCTGGTCGAGCGTGGCGTTCTCCTGATGGTGAGCCGCCGCCTCGTCGATCGGCTGGCGGCCGACAGCGGCATCGGCTACGTGGCTGCGGAAGGCGCCGAGCCGTATCTGGACCAGCTGCGGGCGCCCTACACGCGGCGGCTTCGCGAACGCGCGGCGTGGGTCATCACGCGCTTCGCGGATCATAACGACGCGTCCTTGAAGCGGTTCTTCGATGCCAACTTCGAACGCTGGACGCGCGAGTTCCAATCCGTCCAGACCCCGGGGGGCGTGCCGTGAGTGGCCACCATGGTTTCCAGTTCCGCGAGTTGCGCGTCGAGGGGCCCGGCGTGGAGCCCGCCACGCTTCCCTTCGGCCCTGGTCTCAACGTGTTGTCGGGCGCGTCGGACACCGGCAAATCCTACGCGGTCGATTGCTTCAACTTCGTGCTGGGCGGCAAGCATCCGCCGCGGCCGGTGCCCGAGAGCCAGGGCTACGACCGGGTCAGCGTGACGATCGAGGCCGCCGACGGCACGCGCTACCGGATCGAGCGGCCGCTCGCCGGCGGCGATCTGCGCCTGTTCGATCTCAGCCGGGGCGACGAGGGCTTGGCGCTGGGCGCGCGTCATGCCGACGGCGAGGACACCGTGTCGGGGTTCCTTCTGCGGCTGTCCGGGCTGTCCGGACGACGCGTGCGCAAGAACGCTCTGAACAAGACGCAGAGCCTCAGCTTCCGCAACCTCGTCCATCTGCTTCTGGTCGATGAGGAGGCGATCATCCGCAAGGGATCGCCTCTGCACAGCGGTGAATCCACCCAGAAGACGGCAGAGGCCAGTGTGTTCCGCCTGCTGCTCACCGGACACGACGACAGCGGGCTGGTGGAGAGTAAGAAGCCGGTCATCGCGCGCGCGGAGTTGGACGCGCAGGACGCGCTGCTTGAGCAGCTCATCGGCGAATTTGAGGCGGACTTGGCCCGCCTGACCGACCGGCCGGAGGACCTGGGCGAGCAACTGGACCGACTGGACCGCGCGGTGGCCGAGGGGGAGGAGGCGTTGCATTCGCTGAGGCGCGACTACGTCGAACAGGACGAGAGGCGCCGCGAAGTCTGGACCCGCCTGAGCCAGGCAACCGGACGGCAGGCCGAAGTCGAGGCGCTGCTGGAGCGTTTCGAGGTGCTCGACGCGCAGTACCGGACCGATCTCGATCGCCTCGAGGCCGTCGCGGAAGCCGGAGGGGCCTTCCTGCTGCTGGAGACCGATCGTTGCCCCCTGTGTGGAGCGGCGGCGGGAGAGCACACCCATGACGGCGTCCCCGCCGACGCCGACGTCGTGACCCTTGCGGCCGCCTGCCGCAAGGAGGCGGCGAAGATCGAGCTCTTGCGTGGCGAGCTGATCGCCACCGTTGGCGACCTGCAAGACGAGCGGCGGTCACTCGCGGAGGCCGTCCAGGAACTGCGCGCGGAGTACGCGAAGGCGGAGGCGGAGCTCGCCGAGTCCTTGGCGCCGGCGGTGGCGCAGGCACAGGTGTCCCACCGCGCTCTGATGGAGCGCCGGAGCGACGTGAAGGAAGCGATCAGCCTGCATGAACGGCTTGTCGGTCTTCGTCAGCGGCGGCTGAGCATTGAGGAGGCGCGCGGCGACGTCGGCGCCACCGCCGACGTCCGGCCGGAGATGCCGCCCGCGGCGCTGTCGGCCTTCGCCGGTCATGTGAAGACGCTTCTCGAGGCGTGGCGTTTTCCCGATGCGGACCCGGTGTGGTTCGACGAGCGCGAGCAGGATCTGGTGATCGGCAACCGTCGGCGCGGTAGCCAGGGAAAGGGCCTGCGCGCCCTATCCCACAGCGCTTTCACGTTGGGGCTGATGAACACTTGTCTGGCGGCTGGCCATCCGCACCCGGGCTTCGTCATCTTGGATTCGCCGCTCCTGAACTTCCGGCCGCCGAAAGCGGGCGAGGTGGAGGAATCAGACACCGGCGCGGAGCCCCTGGGCGAAGAGGTCAAGCAGCTGTTTTATGCGAGTTTGGCTACACTGCCGGCTGATCGGCAGGTCATCATCATTGAGAACGTCGATCCGGCGGCGGAACTGCGCGCGCACATGACCAGTGAGATCTTCACCAAGACCTCGGTGGACCGGTATGGGTTCTTCCCGCGGGGCGCGGGGGGGCTTGCGGGAGAGCCTGTTGAAACGGTGACTTAATATTGCGCCAGAGGTGCACCACCATCCGCAGAACCACTAGCTACGGTGGTGGTGTGTTCGGGTGCCCATCAAGACGGGTTGGCGTGCGGAATAGGGTCCGCGCCCAGCGGCTGGTGGTCCTCCTCGACGCCTGCCACTCCGGCGGCGCGGGAGCCTCAAGGGACCTAACGACGGTCTCGTCCCGGGTTACACCGAGAAGGCGCTCAGCCGCTTGGCGACGGGTACGGGTCGGGTCATCATCGCCTCGTCGCGCGTGGACGCGGCTTCCCTCGTGTTCCCAGGGGCCAAGAACAGCCTGTTCACCCAGCATCTCGTCGACGTTCTGCGTGGCGCGGCGCGCACGCAGGGCGACGGGGTGATCCGCGTTTTCGACGTCTTCAGCCACGTCGGTCCGAAGGTCGGCAGCGACTCCAACGGCCGTCAGCACCCGGTCAAGCCGAGCCATATGGAGGACAACTTCCCCGTCGCCCTCGACCGCGGCGGGGCGAAGTCCGCCACGCCCGCTCCGGCGCCGCACGCACCTGCCGACGACTGGAAGCGGATTGAGGACATCCTGGTCGACCTCTATCCGGCCAGTCCGCAGGACCAGGAGATCTGAGCGCGCGCCGGAGGCGAGGTATCGCGCCTGTGCCTGACCGGCCGGGGCCGGGTAGACTGGTTCGCCGCGCTCCGGACCCTGCGCCAGGGCGGCGGCGGCGCGCGCATCTCGGCGGACGCGCTTATCCGCGCCGGGCTCGACGATTTCCCCCACCATAGGGATCTGCAGGGCCTGCTCGGCGCCCTGTGAGCCAAGGCCGCTGGCGTCCGGTCTTGGCTCACACGCCAGCGCAGCGAGATGGTCGCCTTCATCAATGGCGAGAGGGGGGCTGCTGCCCCTCCGTCCCGCGAAGACCGACCAGTACGGCGCCGGCGAGGAGGTCTGCCTTTGCGGCTTCGCCCGCTTTAAGGCCGCGCCAACGGTGACTACCCATCCAGATCGCTGAAGGAGCGCGTCTATGCCGATTCAGGAGGGAGACGGCTCCAGCAACTGCTGCGCCTGCCTATGGTAGCTGGGGGCAGGCGCGTTACTGGCGCGCTCGTGACGAACAGCGCTGGACGTCTCCTCCTCGATCCACACTCGGTCGCCCACGTGAACGGTCATCGACCCGACTCGGTAGGTCCTATACTGAACCGCGCACCTCGGCTGGATGTGGTCCAAAGTGATGCCATCAAGATCAAGCCCAATGACCGCTCGTACGAGCCCCACGTACATTTCCCGCGATCCATAAATCCCAGCAACAGTGCTGTCTTCATGTCCCATCAGCAGGTTCTGTTGATCGTCTCGTAGCTCGCTGCGTCGCAGCGTGTTCTTGGTCGCGTCCCGGTGAGTGGTGTCCGAACGTGAGGCTGGCCCGCCGGAGCGCTCCCCCCTAGCTGGCGCAGGCGGGCCAGCCGTTCGGAAGCAGGCGGTCACCGTGTGTCTTCGGTAAGTTGAGGTTGCTTGACGACCATCAACTGTGACGGAGACCACGATGACCGAGGACAGGATCGCTCTTCAGGACCTGATTGGGAAGAGCGCCGACGCTGACTTCCTGCGCGAGATGGTCGGTTTCGCCGCCCAGCGGCTGATGGAACTGGAGGTCGAAACCTTGTGCGGCGCCGGTTACGGCGAGCGCACGGACGAGCGGCAGACCAAGCGCAACGGGTATCGCGAGCGGAGCTGGGAAACCCGCGCCGGGGCCATCGACCTTCGGATCCCCAAGCTTCGGCGCGGCTCCTACTTCCCGGCCTTCCTGGAGCCACGGCGCACGGCGGAGAAGGCGCTGGTCGCGGTGATCCAGGAGGCCTACGTGCAGGGCATCTCGACGCGCAACGTCGATGACTTGGTCAAGGCGATGGGCATGACCGGCATCTCGAAGAGCCAGGTCAGCCGCCTGTGCCAGGACATCGACGAGCGCGTCCAGGCGTTTTTGAACCGGCCGCTGGAGGGTGACTGGCCCTTTGTGTGGCTGGACGCCACCTATGTCAAAGTGCGCCAGGACGGCCGCATCGTCTCGGTTGCCGCCATACTCGCCATCGGCGTCACCACCGATGGCCGGCGCGAGGTGCTGGGGCTCGGTCTCGGGCTGTCGGAAGCCGAAATCTTCTGGAGCGAGTTCCTGCGCTCCTTGACGCGCCGGGGGCTGCGCGGAGTGAAACTGGTGATCGCCGATGCTCATCTCGGGCTGAAGGCCGCCGCTTCCAAGGTGCTGGGCGCGACACTCCAACGGTGTCGTGTTCATTGCATGAGGAACCTCCTGGCCTGCGTCGGCAAGGCGCACCAGACGATGGTCGCCGCCACCATCCGCACCGCCTTTGCCCAGGAGACCGCCCAGGCCGCCCACGAGCAGTGGCGACACGTCGCCGACAGCCTGCGGCCGCGCTTCTCCAAACTGGCCGCCTTGATGGACGAGGCCGAGTTCGACGTGCTGGCCTACATGGCCTATCCCAAGGACCTGCGCACCAAGCTGCACTCCACCAACCCCTTGGAACGCCTGAACGGCGAGATCAAGCGGCGCACCAATGTCGTCGGCATCTTCCCATGCGAAGCCGCCGTCACCCGACTGGTCGGCGCCCTGCTGCTGGAGCAACACGACGAGTGGGCTGTATGCCGACGCTACATGACCATGGAAAGCTTGGCCGTGCTGTGCAACCCTGCGGGCGACCCGCTTGTCATCTCAGCGGAGTAAACCGGCAGCCTCAGCGCGCCGAGGAACACGAAGCCTCCTCAGACACCACACCCCGGGGCACGATCGGATCGTTGGGCTCGCCCCAGTAGACACCCTGGTCGCGTTCGACCGCGCGCTGCAGCGCCTCGACCTCCGCGCGAAGCAGATGCTCGCAAAGGACGGCGAGCTGCCGCGAGCCGTCCTCCGTGGCGCCGCCGAGATCGGCAAGGATGGTCTTGGCCCGCGGCAGAATGTCGCGGTGGTCGCCGTAGGCGAGTTGGCGGCGCGTGCGATCGAGACGAGCTGCATGATTGATCGGGTAGGCGGGGGCATCGTCGACGGCATGAGCACGGCCGAAGGCGAACCGCGCGTCGCGGTCCTCCTCCAGTCGCAGCGCGTAGAACGCGCGTGCCATCGCCTCGATGTCGTCCCGTCCCAGCATCGGGTCCTGTCGGATCGTGTCGAACAGCGACAGGGCCATCTGAACCAGTCGCAGGCTCCGGCGCCGGGCGATCGCCTCGTCGGTGGTGCCCAAGCTGCGCTTGAGCTCTGTCCGACCGAGGCGCTCGCGAACGTCACGCGGGACCCGAATTCGTATCTGGAACTTTTTTCCGATTCTCATAACGTACGGCACACGCATGATCGAATGGCCCCGTCCTGGCGCCGCCGTCACTCGCCCCTTGCTTGCAGGCGTGTGACCAGCGCTGTGTACCAGTCCGGGACTCCGGGCGTGGCGGTCGCTGGAAAAGCCAACGGGCGCGACGCGTTAGGGCGAACATGGCAGAGGGTCCCTCTCCCTCCGCCACTGAATTCAGCCCAAGCAACTGGTTTGCTTGGGCTTTTTCATTTCCCGAACAGGCCCCGATCTTTGCGGTGGATTGACGCCTCGGTTGCGGACATTCGTGGAGCGGAGCGACGACCTCTCAGCCCCCGCGTGGGAGGCGACACGGCGTCGACGGCGTGCACCAGGCGCACGAGCTGGTGTTTCAATCCACACCTCCGCACGGGAGGCGACAGCTCGTCTGGCCGGCCGGGATCACCGACAGCCAGTTTCAATCCACGCCTCCGCGCGGGAGGCGACTCTTGGAGTGGACCACGCTCGTCATCGGCAAGGTGTTTCAATCCACGCCTCCGCGCGGGAGGCGACCGGCGCGGTCCTGGCCCTGGAAGCCCGGGGCGAGTTTCAATCCACGCCTCCGCGCGGGAGGCGACGGGCAGGCGGATCCGGGGCTGGCCGGATCAAGGTCGTTTCAATCCACGCCTCCGCGCGGGAGGCGACAAGCGCCGGGCCCGATGGAGGGCGGCGTCAATCGTTTCAATCCACGCCTCCGCGCGGGAGGCGACGACCATCGCCAGATGGTTGTGCGCTCCACGCCGTTTCAATCCACGCCTCCGCGCGGGAGGCGACCCGAGTTTCAGCCGGCCGCCATCGCCGCCTTCGAGTTTCAATCCACGCCTCCGCGCGGGAGGCGACGAGCGCGGACTTGCTCGTCGTATTTCCCAGGCCTTGTTTCAATCCACGCCTCCGCGCGGGAGGCGACTTCCACTTCCGCGCAACTGCGGCGAGTGGCTGGCTGTTTCAATCCACGCCTCCGCGCGGGAGGCGACAGCGTCAGCAACTCAAGACCTCATGGAGAGAGCATGTTTCAATCCACGCCTCCGCGCGGGAGGCGACGCAATACTTCCCGGCTGGGGAAAGCGGATCATGTTTCAATCCACGCCTCCGCGCGGGAGGCGACATGATCCTTGACGGCGATTGCATGGATGGCCTGGTTTCAATCCACGCCTCCGCGCGGGAGGCGACTGCAGGTCACGCACTCGGCCTTCTCATCCACGACGTTTCAATCCACGCCTCCGCGCGGGAGGCGACTGGCCGGTGAACTGAGGAGCGCACCATGACCGAACTTGTTTCAATCCACGCCTCCGCGCGGGAGGCGACGCTGCCGTGTAGCGCTCCGGGGTGAAGGGCGGCTGTTTCAATCCACGCCTCCGCGCGGGAGGCGACCTGACCACACTGGAAACGGTGCGCACCAAGACGTTTCAATCCACGCCTCCGCGCGGGAGGCGACCGTCCTTCGTCGGGGCGATGGCATAGGAGGCGTCGTTTCAATCCACGCCTCCGCGCGGGAGGCGACAGGAAGTGGCCGAGCGGCTGCTCCCCAACGGCGTTTCAATCCACGCCTCCGCGCGGGAGGCGACGGCGGCACGGGCGGCGGTGTAGGCGACCGGCTGCACGTTTCAATCCACGCCTCCGCGCGGGAGGCGACGTTTGTCGTGCTGGTTGGGTCGGGCAGCCAGAAGTTTCAATCCACGCCTCCGCGCGGGAGGCGACCAGACTGCGCCGGCCGCCCAAGCCCCATGACCCGGTTTCAATCCACGCCTCCGCGCGGGAGGCGACGCTTTAAGAGCTTTCAATTCCGCGCCGATGACACGGTTTCAATCCACGCCTCCGCGCGGGAGGCGACTCACCGACTTCGACCGCAAGATCCACGAGTACGAGTTTCAATCCACGCCTCCGCGCGGGAGGCGACCACCCGACGCTGGCCAGAGACATCGTCGACGGCGTGTTTCAATCCACGCCTCCGCGCGGGAGGCGACGAGCGCATCCTTGACGCCATCTTCCAGCTTGCTGTTTCAATCCACGCCTCCGCGCGGGAGGCGACGTCGTCATCTTCTGCTACCGGGAGCAATACTACCTGGTTTCAATCCACGCCTCCGCGCGGGAGGCGACCACCGTCGCGAGTGACCGGCGGTCAGCCGGAAGCGTGTTTCAATCCACGCCTCCGCGCGGGAGGCGACCCTTGCGCCTTCGCCATGGCAACCCCTCCTTAGCGTTTCAATCCACGCCTCCGCGCGGGAGGCGACCCGGTCGGTTGGGGAAGGGGATAGGCCGGACAAAGTTTCAATCCACGCCTCCGCGCGGGAGGCGACAGGCCACCCGCTGCTTTCCGTCTGGACGATTGCCAGGTTTCAATCCACGCCTCCGCGCGGGAGGCGACCACCGTCGCGAGTGACCGGCGGTCAGCCGGAAGCGTGTTTCAATCCACGCCTCCGCGCGGGAGGCGACCCTTGCGCCTTCGCCATGGCAACCCCTCCTTAGCGTTTCAATCCACGCCTCCGCGCGGGAGGCGACCCGGTCGGTTGGGGAAGGGGATAGGCCGGACAAAGTTTCAATCCACGCCTCCGCGCGGGAGGCGACAGGCCACCCGCTGCTTTCCGTCTGGACGATTGCCAGGTTTCAATCCACGCCTCCGCGCGGGAGGCGACGGCTTGCGTCGGTCACATGGTCGCGGATGTGGATCGTTTCAATCCACGCCTCCGCGCGGGAGGCGACCGCTTCCCCCGCAGTGTACATCACGGCGTATCTCGTTTCAATCCACGCCTCCGCGCGGGAGGCGACCGGCCTGAACGGCACACTGACCGACACTGTGACGTTTCAATCCACGCCTCCGCGCGGGAGGCGACGAGCCATTGCATGTTGGGCAATCCTCTTCGCTGTGACGTTTCAATCCACGCCTCCGCGCGGGAGGCGACACCCGCAGAATAACCCATTGGCGGTGAACGAGAAACCATAACCAATCCGCGAACGAGGCGGGAAAACAGCGCGCTGGCGGCCCGCCGCCTCCGGGGCAAGCATCAACCCCTTCAAAACGCTCGATGTGCGCGAGACGCGAACCCTCCAGGGGAAGTCATGGGAGCTTGGGGTTCGCGCAAGTCTCCACCTACAGGATCAACGGCTCGTCGAGATCCGTCGGCGTCCGGACGCCAATGTGCTCCACCTTGTGACGGGCCTGCGAACCCAGAAGATAGAAACGCAGGCTGTCGGTCCGCGGTTCGATCAGACCGATCAGGGACGCACGCAGCACGGTCCATTGGGCCGGATCGACGGTGCATTCGAACACCGAATACTGCACACGCACCCCATGATCCTGGCAGGTTCGCGCCACGCGGCGCAAGCGGCGGCGGCCGGCCGGGGTGTCGGTGAAGACGTCGTAGCAGACCAGCACCAGCATGGCGTCAGCGCCACAGGAAGGGCGGATAGGCGTCCAGGTCGCCGCGCAGATGCCGGGCCAGCAGGCGGGCCTGGGCATGCCACATCAGGCCGAAGGGCAGCTTCTCGTTCAGGAAGGGGTGGTTCAATTCCTCCTTCTTGCGCTTCTGGTAGGCGACCAGCACGGTCTTGCGGGCGTCGGGCGTGAGGGACACGGCGCCGGTCTCGCCGGTCTCGAAATCGTCGGGGCACAGTTCCTGCCGGTTGATCAGCGTCAGCGCCAGCCGGTCGGCGAAGGGCGCCCGGAACTCCTCCAGCAGGTCGAGCGCCAGCGACGGGCGGCCCGGACGGTCGGTGTGCAGGAACCCCACCTGGGGATCCAGCCCCACCGCCTCCAGCGCCCCGCGCACGTCGTGGGTCAGCAGCGTGTAGAGGAAGGAGAGCAGCGCGTTGACCCGGTCCAGCGGTGGGCGGCGGGACCGTCCGGCGATCCGCCATTCCGGCTCGTCGCGCCGGATCATCGCGGCGAAGGCACCGAAGTAGCAGGCCGCCGCGTCGCCCTCCACCCCGCGCAGCTGGTCGACGCCGAGCGGCCGGTCGAGCTGGGTCAGGGCGCGGCCGATCGCATCCTCGGCCCGCGCCAGCGCGCCGGTCGGGTCGGTGTGGTCGCGCCGGTGGCGGCGCAGCACCGTGCGCTGGTTGGCGAGCTTGCCGGCCAGCACGCCGCGCGTCACCAGAGCCGCCCGCGCCGGATCGTCCGCCGCCCGGTACTGCGCGCGCCGCAGCAGGACATTGCCCGACACCGGCCCTTCCACCCGCATCAGGAAGCGGCCGTTGTCGGACAGGAAGCCGACGCTGATGCCCTGCTCGGCGCAATGGCCCAGCACATGCGGGCTGGCGCCGACGCTGCCGAAGGCGACCAGCCCCTCCAGCGCGATCAGCGGCACCAGCGTGCGCGTGCCGTCCTCGCGCCGCACCTCAACCGCCTCGCCTTCGCGCGACAGGTAGCTGCCGGGGGTGGTGACGTAGAGCGTGTTCAGCAGCCTCTTCACGGTGCGTTTTCCTCGGCGGTTCCCTGGGCGTCGGCGCGCAGCATGCGGTCCAGCCAGGCGGCGGCGGACTTGGCGCCCGACAGCGTCGGCAGACAGAAGGGCTCCAGCGAGCAGGACCGGCATTTGGGCGCCGGCTCCGGCGGCGGGGTGACGCGGGCGGCCAGCATCGCGTGGAGTTCGCCGGCCAGCGCCTCGGTCCGCGCCCGCAGGGCGGCGTCGAAGGCCACCTCCTGCCGGCGCCGGGTCTCCCCGTAGAAGAGGGCGCCGCCCGGCACCTCCAGCCCCAGCATTTCCTCCAGGCACAGGCCCTGGGCGCAGAGCTGGACGCGGTCGGCGTCGTGGGGCTTCGCCTTGCCGCGCTTGTACTCCACCGGGCAGGGCAAAGGCGGCAAACCGCGCCGGGCGTGGAACTCCACCACGTCGGCCCGCCCGACCAGCCCGAGCCGCCGGTTGAGCAGGGGCACGCCGCGCGCGATGCGGACCCCGCGCCGGGTTTCGCCGGGGGCGTTGTCCACCCGCTCGTGCAGCACCCGGCCCTCGGCGGTCAGCGCGTTCTCCGCCCAGGCGTCCTCCAGATGGATCAGCGCGCATTGCCGGGCGCAGAAGGCAAGGTGCTGGAGGGCCGACAGCGGGGCGAGGGCGGAGTCGTCCGCCTCCATCCGCCTACAGCCGCTCCTCGATCTCCACCCCGTCGGGCAGGCCGGCGCGGTCGATGGCGACGGTGAAGTCGCGGTCGAAATCGCGCGGCGCCGTCACGCCGTCATTGAGCCTGGCGGTGACGAGCTTGAACAGCTTCTGCGCCGGCGCCTCGCCCAGCGCCGAGCGGTGGCGGAAGACGATCAGCTTGCGCGCCGCCATCTCGCCGCGCGCGGCGGAGCGGTCCTGTTCGAACATGTTCTCCAGCGCCTTGAGGAACAGCTCCAGGTCGGTGTCGGAAAAGCCGGTCTGGCGAGCCAGATGCGGCGAGAGGAAGCCGTGGGCGCGGTACAGCCCGTAGGGCACGATGTGCTTGCGGCCCATGGTGCGGTTGTCGCCGCTCTGCTTGTCGGCCTCGGCCTGGGTGGTCACCGCCATGCGGGTGACCGACAGTTCCGCCGGAACGATCGGGTGCAGGCTTTCCGCGAAGGTGAGCTGGACCGGGCCGCGCACCTGCCCGCAATTCACGCCCGTGGTCATCACCGCCCCGAAGGTCCGCACGTCGAAGAAGGTGTCGCACATCCACTGCGCCACCTTGCGGGCGTCGGCCTCGCCCTTCGCCTTGCCCTTGCCCTTGTCCAGCTCGATGCCGTTGGCCTCGTAGGCGCGGGCGTGCTGGTCGTTCAGGATCGCCTTCTCGCGGACGTAGATCTCGTAGCCCGGACGGCCCTCCTGGGTCAGTTGGACGTAGTTGCGGATCTTGCGCTTCAGCGAGACGTCGGTGACCAGACCATGGCCCGTCTCCGGGTCGATCCGCGGCATGTTGCCGGCGTCCGGATCGCCGTTCGGGTTGCCGTTGCGGACGTCGAACAGATAGACGAACTCGATGCGGGATTCGTGGATGCCCATGCGTTTCACTCCGGATCGGTGTTCAGGTCGCCCGGCCGGGCGGCTTTCAGGGCATCGCGCTCGGCCTTGGGAAGCCACAGCCAATGCCGCTCGTGGTAGTAGCCGATGAAGAAGAGGCCACGGTCGTCCACGCTCAGCGAGTCGTCGTAGTCGTGGAGGCTCTGGGCGATGGATTCCAGCCGGTTCTCGAGAAACCGGAAGCTTCCGGGGGCGTCGCGGCGCAGCTTCTTCAGGTGCTGCTGGGCGAGCTTGTTGAGGAAATGGAAGATCAGCTTGGGCGTCGAGGACGCGCTGCCGATGTATTTGTCGCGGATGGTGGCGTTCAGCTCCCGACCGTCGGCGGCCTCCTGCTGGATGCGCTCCAGCACGGCGAACTGGCGGCCGAGCAGATAGCCCGGCTCCAGGCGGGATTCATCGAGACCCACGAGCGTGTTCTCCTCTTGCTGGATGGTCCCGGCCAGCCGGGCGCGGCGCACCAGCACCGCCTTGATCAGCGCGACGCGCGGGTGGTTCACGACATGGTCGGCGCGGATGCGGTCGAGCAGCACGGCCAGCAGGCTGGCCGGGTAGGGACCGCCGCCGAACACCGCGCGCAGCAGGTCGCCGTGCAGCTTGTTCAGCCCCTTGTCGTTCGGGTCGGGCTTGGCGGCGTCGCCGTCGCCGCGGTACTTGGTCCGGGTTTCCATCGCCAGCGCCCAGAGCGACGGGTGCTTCGGCTGCGTGTCCCATTGCCGGACCAGCTCGGTGTCGCGCAGGTGCCACGCCACCCGGTCGGCCACGACGCCGAGGCTGTCGCAGCTCCAGAAGCGCACCGCCAGACGCGCCGCGTTCGGCGACAGGCCCAGCACGAAGAAGCGCGCCCCGGCCTCCCCCGGCTCCAGCGCGTCGCGGCCCTTGGCGAGACGCTCCAGGGCGTCCCGCACCTCGCGGGCGCGGGTTTCGTCCTCGGCCGGGATGTCGGGGCGGGTGACGACGAAGCCGAACTCGGATTCGAAGCGCGTCGGCCGGTCGGTCCAGAACACCACCGACACCTCGCCGATCACGAGATGCCGCTCGCCGCGCCTGGCCAGCAGATGGTTCAGCGCCGCCGTGTAGCCGTGCGCGACGCGGGCCGACACCGGCGCGTTGAAATTCTGGCTCTTGCCGTAGGATTCATAGGCCGGCGCGTTGAAGGACACCAGCGCCGCCCCCGACGGCTGTGCACCTGGAACATTCTTGATGGCTGGGTGGGTTGGGATAATGGGTTGGTCAGCTTCGCCGGTGGCGAGGCACTGGCCGGTGACGGCCTCCACCGCCTCGGCCGCCATGGCGTGTTCCCAGGCCGTACGGATTTCCGGCGCGCTGTGGACGCAGTCGTTCTCGTTGATGACGCGGAAGACGAGCCAGCCTGACAAGATCTCCAGATCGTCCACATCCGGCGCTGCTCCTGCTGTCCAACTCCGGAAAAAAGCCAACACCGCCTGTGCCCAAGGGTGGGCAACCTCCGCCAGGACGGCCTCGTGCCGGGCACGGGCAGCGGCAAACTGCTGTGCAATCCGCTCAGGCTTCGCGCTTTCGTTATAACCAAAAAAGTAAGACGCATTATCACATAGAAATCCAGGGCTGATGCCGTAGGCTCGGCGCGGCGGCTGCGGCACGGGCTGGAGGGACGGGCGCTTGACGGTCTTGCCCTTCTTGCCGGCCGGCTCGTCGGACCGTTGGTCCTGGACGGCGAAGACGCGGCCGTCCGGATGCAGCACGACGCAGCCCGTCACCTTCTCGTAGGAATAGCCGTAGGGCGGCAGGTCGCCGACGTCGCGCAGGCGCTCGTAGAGGCGATGAAGTTCGGTGACGATCATAGGCCGCTCCGCCGCAGGCAGGCCCGCACGTCCAGCACCCCGTCCACCAGTTCGGCCCGGAAGAAGCGCGGGGTCATGCCGTCGGCGAAGTCGATGTCGTGCAGCATCCAGCCGAGGTCGCGCGTGCCGCGCAGATCCTCCGGCGGCAGCGGCAATTCGTCCGGCGGCGGTTCGAAATAGGCGGGGAACTCGCGGCAGCCGAAGCAGGGTTGCCAGACGCATTGACCCTTGGTGATGCGGCGGCGCGCCATCTCGGCGTGCTTGCCCGGACTGTCCTGCGGCCCGGCCCGGTCGGTCATCTCGAAATGGGCGTCGATGATGTAGTCCACGTCGCGGAGGATGACGCTGGCGCGTTGCTGCCGATCCTCCTCCGGGTGCAGGACGACCGCGCCGCCGCCGGCCATCGCCTGCCGCGCGAGGCTGTAGGAGGCCTTCGACGCCACCTCGTTGCGGCGGATCGTGTCGAAACGGATCGGCTTGAGGACGGTGATCCGGTCGATCTCCCAGCGGATCGCCGGTTTCCAATGGATCGCTTCGAGGATGCCGCGCGCCGCCGACGGCGTGATGACGTCGTAGGAGACCCGTTCGGCCTTCATCTCCGGACGGGAAAAGAGCGCGCGGCTGCCATGGACGCGCAGGGAAATGCCTTGGGACATGCGACGCCTCCCGACCTCTTTCTATGCAATTGATAATAACGAAATTCAAAAATCATGCAAATTTTTGAGATTAATAATTTTTGAGAACAGCCGGAAGATGCGTTTTGGCGACCAGATTAAACCACATTCTCCAGCTCCGTCCGCTCCCTCGGGTCGCGGGCCGTCAGGCCCAACGCGGCATCGTAGTGCCCGTCGCAATCCGTCAGCAGCAGGAACTGCCCGTGCTCGCCGATGGCTTCGACGATCCCGGCGGCCATCAGGCGGGCGAGCTGGCCGCGCGGAATGGTGACGGTGAAACGCTGGAGCTTGCGGGCCAGCGGACCGGGGCGCTCGCTGGCCCGCAAGGCAACGGCCCAGCGCTTCGCCTCGTCGGTATAGGGGGTGATCACCGCCACCTGCTCGTTGTCGATCAGGTGGAAATCGGCGGCCACCGCGCGGAAGGGGAACGCGTCGGGACGACCGGTGGTGGCGAGCCTCTCCCAGGCCCTGGCCACGTCGTAGGGATCGCCGCCGTCGAACGTCCTCTTCTTCAGGCTGGCGCCGTAGAGCCGGTGGAAATAGGTGGACAGCGCGTCGGGACGAAGCGCCTCCTCCCAGGGGCGGGCGGCCATCAGCTCCTTCGTGATGTCGCGTCGGCGGTTGAGGTCGGACAGGCCGTTGCGCCGCTCGGTGTCGAAGACGACGACGCGCCCCACCCCGTCGAGACGGCCTTCGCGGTTGCAACGGCCGGCGCTCTGGGCGATCGAATCGAGGCCGGCCATCGCCCGCAGAACGAGGGGGAAGTCCAGATCGACGCCGGCCTCCACCAGTTGGGTGCTGACGACGCGGCAGGGACGCTTCGCGTCCAGATCCGCCCGGATCGCGGCCAGCACGGCGGAGCGGTGCTCGGCGCACATGGCGGCGGACAGGTGACGCACCCCGTCCACCTTGCGCTCCGTCAGCATCCGGTGGAGGTCGGCGGCGTGGCCGCGCGTGTCGAGCACGCACAGCGCCTGTGGGTTGCCGTCATCGGCCAGCAGGCCGGCCAGCGCCTCGTCGTCGAGCCGGCCGGCGTGTTCGACCCGCACGCGCTCCATCGCCCTGTGCAGGGCCGGCGCGCCGTCCCCCGGCATGATCGGGCGGATGCCCTCCAGGCCGAAGGGCAGCGGCTGGTCCCGGCCCAGCGCCGGCTGGGTGGCGGTGCTCAGCAGCACGGTGCAGCCATAGTCGCGCGCCAGCGCTTCCAGCAGGACGAGGCAGGGGCGCAGATGAGGCAGGGGCAGGAGCTGCGCCTCGTCCAGCACGATGACCGAGCCGGCGACGTTGCGCAGCTTGCGGCAGCGCGAGGGACGGGCGGCGAAGAAGGATTCGAAGAATTGCACGGCGGTGGTGACCGTCACCGGGGAATCCCAGTTCTCCGACGCCAGCTTGTGCCGGTCGGGGCCGACGCCCTCCTCGTCCCCATCCTTGAAGCCGCCGGGCGGGCCGTAGGCGGAGTGATGCTCCAGCACGGCGCCGGGCAGGCCGGCGAAGGCGGCGTGGCGGAAGACCTCGGCGGTCTGCTCGATGATCGACAGGTAGGGAATCACGTAAATGACGCGGCGCAGACCGTGGCGCAGCGCGTGTTCCAGCGCGAAGGAGAGCGACGACAGGGTCTTGCCGCCACCCGTGGGCACCGCCAGCGAGAACAGGCCGGGCGGCAGCGCGGCGGCGTCCCGGCAGCGCTCCAGCACCTCGACCCGGATCCGGTTGACGTCGGAATGGTCGGCCCCGGCCGCCTTGCCCGCCAGATGCATCCGCAGGGCGGCGGCCAGGGTGGGCAGATCGGGCTGCCCGCCGCGCAGCGCCGCCGTTTCGGGGTCGCTGTAGCCCTCCGTCGCCAGGGCGTCGGCGTCGGTCAGGCAGGAGAAGATCATGCGGGCGAAGAGCGCCACGGCGAACGGATCCGCGAAGGGCGGCAGCGGCAGTTCGGCCGGGAGCAGCGGCCCGACCTCGCGCAGGAAGTCGGCGCGGACCGAATCGGGGATGCGGGCCTTGCGCAGGCGAACGGTCAGGCTGCCGTCCCCGCTTCCCCCGCCATCCGGCAGCCCGGCGTGGTGGCCGGCCACCGCATAGGCCAGCAGCCAGCCGGCGGCGCTCCTGTCGCCGTAACGCTCCAAGGCGAAGACCGCGCCGACCGTGGAATGGTCGACCCTGCCCTTGCCGTCCTTCAGCAGACTTTGAAAGGCGTCCGCGTATTTGCCGGCGTCGTGCAGCAGCCCCAGCGCCCGCGCCCAGGCCCCGGCCCACCGGCTTTCCGGGAACAGGACCGACGCGAACCCCTCCGCCCTCGCGGCGACCCGGAGCAAATGCTCGCGCAACGGTTCCCAGGGAGCGCCGGGGATTTTCGGTGTGTGGGCGTACCAATCCATCGCGTCACCCCCTCGTTGATGGACCAGGGATGAAGACGCAATCGGGTCGCCGCAATACGCAAGGGCGGGTTTGGTTTCAAGACTGCATCACCGGATATGGAGCGCCGGGCACGGAGCGCCGGGGCCGCCGCGCGGGATCAGCGCTCCCGCGCGGCCCGCGCTCCATCCCGATCCACGGCGGTCGCCGGGCTTGCGGGCTGCGCCGCGTGGCGGGCGGCCGGCAGGGCGCCGGTGGGGTCGAAGATCGCCCGGTCGAAGAACAGGTCCGGCCCCATCGGGATCGGCGCGGTCGCCTCCTCCAGCAGCCAGGGGCCCGCGTGGGCGCCTTCCAGCTTGGTGTCGATCAGCGGCACGGCACCGCCGAGATCGCGCTGGGCCTGCCGGTGAAGCTCGGCGTCATAGACCCCGGCGGCCAGCGCGTGGAGGTCGGCCGAGGCGTCGAGCTGCCCCCAGCGCACCATCTGCGCGAGCAGCCACAAGGCGTGGGAGCGCCAGGGAAAGGTCGCGGCGTAACGGTGGAAGACGTGGAAGTCGGGCATCGCCACAGGCGCCTCGCCCGGCCCGGAAATGAAGGCGCCGGTCAGCGACCGCTCGACCACCGCCCGAGGCACGCCGAGGTGGCGCGGCTGCGACAGGATCGCCGCCGCCTCCACCCGGTTGGCCGGCTCGTCGAGCCAGGCCTGCGCCTCGATCAGCGCGCGGACCAGCGCGCGGTGGCTGTTGGGGTGGGCGTCCGCCCAGGAGGCCAGCACGCCCAGCACCTTTTCCGGCCCGTTGTTCCAGAACTCGCAGCCGGCGATCAGCACCCGCCCGACGCCCTCGGAGACGGCGAGGCTGTTCCACGGCTCGCCGACGCAGAAGCCGACGATGTCGCCGGCCTTCAGGCTCGCCACCATGCGCGGCGGCGGCACGGTGACGATGCGGACGTCGCGGTCGGGGTCGATGCCGGCCGAGGCCAGCCAGTAGCGCAGTTGATAGGCGTGGTTGGCGACCGAGAAGACCACGCCGAAGGCCAGGGGCGGCAGGCCGGCGGCGCGGTTGGCCTCGATCACCCGCTTCAGCGCGCGGGCCGTCAGCGGGCGTTGCGCCATCGCCTCGGGATCGGCGGCGGCCATGCCGGCGTGCAGTTCGGTCGAGACGGTGATGGCGTTGCCGTTCAGCCCCAGCGCGTGGGCGGCGCGGGTCGGCGTCGGAAAGGTGCCGACTCCCGCCGTCATCGCCAGAATCAGGCCGGTCAGCATGTGGGCGCCGTCGAGCAGCCCGACCATCAGCTTGTCGCGGATGTTCGACCAGGACGGCTCGCGCGACAGCGTCACCTCCAGCCCCTGGCGCGCGAAGAACCCCTTCTCCACCCCGACGACCAGCGGCGCGCAATCGGTCAGCGGCACGAAGCCGAGGGTCAGCGCGGTCTTCTCCAGGACTTCGCCGCCGGGTGGCGGAGCGGCGCGGCGGGCCGGGGAAGAGGACGGCGACGGGGTGGGCATGCGGTTTCCCCTTTTCGGGCATGAAGAGGCGTCCAGGCGGCGGGAAGTCCCGCCGCCTCGGCTCGGACGCCCTCATCCGAAAAGCCGGGCCATCGTCGGCGCGGCACCGGACGCACCCGCCGAAGCAGGCATCATGCCAACGGGCGGAGGGCTGGGTTTCAGCGGGTTCGGCACCATCCCGCAACGGTTCGTCCACGCGCGCCGCTCACGCGCGCCGCCCAATCGTCCGGCGGCGGCTGCCGAAATTTTGGGCTCACGCCCGGTCGGCCGCTCAATCCTCCAGCGGCACGGCGTCGTCCAGCGCCTTGCGCAGGATCAGCGAGGGCCCGTCCTCGGAAAAACCACGGTTGCCGATGGCGGTCCGGTAATAGCTGACGATGAAGACCCGGATCGACGCGGTCAGGTTGCCCTCCTGGCGGCGCTGGTCGATCTGCGTGCAGATCTCGTTCAGCCCCAGCCGCTCACGCTCGCAGATTTCCTTCAGCGAATCCCAGATGTACGGCTCCATGCGCAAGCTGGTGCGCCGACCATTCACCTTCACGTTCCGACAGACCAGGACCGGCCCTTCCTTGCCCCCGCCAGTGCCCGCCATGTGACGTCCTGATCCCCGTCCGTTGCGAATCCGCCAACCCCTCGGTGGCGGCCATACATCCACTTGTATGAGAATATTGCAAGAAGCGTGTGCCCTCCAAGTCAATTTCGACCAGTGGTCGCGAGACCTCGCGACAAAAGGGCGCATTCGGGAAAGCCGAACGGCCGTGTGCCGGCGGCGTGCGGACAAAACCCGCTTCCTTTCCCGGACGCTTCGCTATACCAGTGCCCGCATGGGTCGAACGGGGTTTCCGGCGGAATCCGGAGGGGGAAAGGGAGCGGCGATGAGGCGACCGGCGACAGTGCGATTCGCGGCGGCGCTGGCGACGGGCATCGCGGCGGCCACCCCGGTCGGCACCGCCACCGCGTCGGAACCCTTTCCCGAGGAGGCGGTCCGCGCCGAGATCGCCCGCCATGTGCCCGCTCCCTGGCACATCGACTCGCTGACGGTGGAGCCGGCCGAGCTTCCGGGAACGACCTCCGGCAAGGGTTCGGACCAGCGCGCCGCCGCGCGGATCGCGGCGCGGGTGACGCTGACCACCCCCACCTACGTCGTCGACAGCCGCGACGGGCCGGTCACCTTCCTGCGCCCGGCCGCCGACAGCGGGCTGGAGAAGGTGCTGACCGCCACCGCGCGCGCCACCCGCAACGCCGCCGGAGCCTGGACGCTGAAGGTGGAGCCGCAGAACGCCGACGTGCTCGACGGCATCGGCAGGCCGGCCACCGAGCTTCCCGGCCGCACCGTGGTGGTCGGCAGCGAGGAGGCGCGCACCCTGCGCGAGCAGCTCGACCGCGACGCCCGGCAGCGCCTGACCGACGAAACTGCGCGGCTCAAGCGCGAGGAGGAGCTGCTGGCCCGGCAGAACGCCGCCAACGCGGCGGAGAGCGAGCGCGCCGACCGGGAGCGCCGCGCCGTCGAGGCGCGCGTCTCCCAGATCACCGAGCTGCGCGGCAAGCTGCTGGGCCAGGACCGGCCGGCCAAGATCGCCGCCTACGAGGCGGCGCTCGGCGGCAACGACCCGGCGCTGCGGCAGCTGGCGGTCGAGGCGGCGTTGCAGAGCCGCGACCCGGTGCTGGCCAATCTGGCGCTGAAGGATTGGATCGCCCGGCGCCGCGCCGTGCCGGTGCAGCTCTTCGCCACCAAGGAGGATCCCAGCTCCGAGACGGTGGTGCAGAATCTGGGGCCGATGACGCTGGAGATCGAGGGCTTCAGCCCGATCAACGGCGCCGTCGCCGGACGCCTCGGCGCCCCCGGCTACAGCATCGCCAAGCCCTCCAGCATCATCGGGACGCTGGCCCAGACGGAGCTGACGCTGAACTCCTACGGCTGCGCGCTGAGCGTGCGCCTGACCGAGCACCGGACGCTGGACGGGCTGCTGCGCTGCCAGACCCTGCCGACGCTGATCGCCCGGATCACCCTCGACTGATGGCGGGGCGGCGCGACAGCGGGGTGCCGTCGGGCGCGGCGGGCACCGGAAGCGCGGCGGGCACCGCTGGCGCGCGGGCGCGCCTCGCACGGGTGGCGCTGCTCGCCCTGCTGGCGCTGCCGGCCACCGGGGCCGGGGCCGGGGCCGCCGCACGGCCGCCGGAGGAACGCTTCACCCCCGCCGCCCCCGCCCCGACCGTGGCGATGCCGCGCCTGACGCCGTCGGGCAGCGCGCAGGCCACCGGCCTGACGCCCGGTACCGTGTTGCAGCCGGCCCCGGTGCCGGCCCCGCCCCTGTCGCCGATCCAGGTGCCGGGACCGCCCCCCGTCACCCCCCGCCCGTCCGCGTCACCCGCCGCGCCGGGCCCCGCCAAGCCGCCCCACCCCACCCAGCCTCCAGCCCTCCCGCCCAAGGTCGCCGCGGCGCCGGCCGGACCGCCGGCCCCGCCCGTGCCGGACAAGCCGCCCGCCGCGGTTTCCGCCGCGCGGCGCGCCGTCGTCGCCACCGCCGCCGTCAAGCTGCGCGCCGCCCCCAGGCCCGACGCGCGGGCGCTCGACCAGTTCGAGCGCGGCGACCGGCTGGAAGCGCTCGGCCCGGCGGTGAACGGCTGGGTTCCGGTCGGCCGCAACGGCCGCTCGCTCGGCTACGTCGCCGCCGACTATCTGGCGGACGCCGCCAAACCCACGGAGGCCAAGCCCGCTCTCGGCCGCTACGCCAAGGCGTCGCGCGAGGACAAGGGCTGCGCGCTGCCCGACGACATCCCGACGGCCAGGCGCCGGGCGCCGTTGCCCGCCGGCAGCGTCGCCCGCGTGCTGGCCGACGCCAACCTGCGGGTGGCGCCGGCCTGCGACGCCAGGGTCGAGGATGTGCTGGAGAGCGGGGAGCGCGTCACCGTGCTGGAGGTCACCGGATCCTGGTACCGGGTCGGGCGCAAGGGGCGCACGCTCGGCTATGTCGGCGCGGCGCTGCTCGGCGCGGCGAAAAGCCGCTGAGGCCACGCGACAGGCGCGCGCCGATGGCGTAGAAAAGGCGACCCGCTCGCCGTTCCGGGGAAGGCTCGCCATGATCCTGCGCGTTCTCGCCGCTTTCGCGCTTCTCCTCTGGGCCGTGGTTTCGGCGCACGCCGAAGACCTGACCCAGACGGAGCTGCGGATTCCCGCGACCTACGGCACGGGGGAGGCGCTGACGCTGGAGGGGCTGCTGATCCGCCCGGCCGGCCCCGGCCCCTTCCCCATCGCCGTCATGACCCACGGTTCGCCGCGCGACGCGGCGGAACGGGCGAGGATGACGCCGCTGCGGCTGGCGCCCCAGGCGCGGGAGTTCGCCCGGCGGGGCTGGGCGACGCTGGTGGTGATGCGGCGCGGCTACGGCGGCTCGGACGGCCCCTTCGCCGAGGGCAGCGGCGCCTGCAACAACCCGGACTACCGGCAATCGGGCGAGCGCGGCGCCGACGACCTCCGGCAGGCCATCCGCTTCATGGCGCGCCAGCCCTTCGCCGACGCCTCGCGCGTCATCAGCGTCGGCGTGTCGGCCGGCGGCTTCGCCAGCCTGGCGCTGGCCGCCGCCCCGCCGCCGGGTCTGGCCGCCGCCATCAGCTTCGCCGGTGGGCGCGGGTCGCGCGCCGACGACGACGTGTGCAGCCCCGACCGGCTGGTCGAGGCCTTCGGAAGCTTCGGGCGGACCTCGCGGGTGCCGACCCTGTGGATCTACGCGGAGAACGACCTGTTCTTCGGCCCGGCGCTGGCCCGCCGCCTTCTCGGCGCCTTCACCCAGGCCGGAGGCCGGGCGGAGTTCGTGCAGGCGCCGGCCAACGGCAAGGACGGGCATTTCCTGTTCTCCGCCGCCGTCCCGCTGTGGACGCCGATGGTCGACCGCTTCCTGGCCGCCCACGGGCTCACCCTCCGACCCACCCTCATCGCGCTGCCGGCCGCGACCCTGGCGCCGCCCCCGGAGCTTTCGGAACGCAACCGCGCCGGCTTCCGCGACTACCTCGCCGCCGCCGGCAACAAGGCGTTCGCCGTGTCGCCCGACGGCGGCTATGGCTGGAAATCGGGACAGCGCAGCGAAAGCGACGCCCGCGAGGGAGCTTTGGAGAATTGCCGTAAGCACACGCGGAAGGCCTGCCGCATCGCCGCCGTCAACGACACGCCCGTCCGCTAGAGTCTGTCTGTTTGTGTCTGAATCGGAGATGGGGATTCCCGAGGGAGCGGATGTGTGATTCAACGGGTTGACTGATTTGGGAGATCAACCCTGATGGCACGTCCGTTGTCTCTGGATCTTCGTGAGCGGATTGCGGCGGCGTTGGCGAGTGGCCTGACGACCCGCGCGGTGGCGCAGCAGTTCAGCGTCTCAGTTGCGACGGCAGTGCGGATCGGTCAGAAGCAACGTGCCGGACAAGGGCTTGAGCCGGGCAAGATGGGCGGTCATCGTCCCTTCGTGCTGGGGCCGGAGGCGGTGGATTGGCTGCGCGAGCGGCTGGCTGAGAAGGGCGACCTGACGATCCGGGCGCTGACGGCGGAGTTGGCGGAACGCGGCACAGTGGTGACGCCGGACACCGTCTGGCGATGCGTGCGCCGGTTGGGCCTCAGCTTCAAAAAAAACGCTGCTGGCCAAGGAGCAGGATGGGACGAAGCTGGCTCGCTTCCGAGCGCGCTGGAAAGCCCACCAGCATAAGATCGATCCCAAGCGCCTGGTCTTCATCGACGAGACCTGGGTGAAGACCAACATGACCCGCACCCGGGGTTGGTGTGCGCAGGGCCAGCCTTACCTCGCCAAAGTTCCCCACGGCCATTGGAAGACGCTGACTTTCCTGGCAGGCCTGCGTCACGACAGGATCGTGGCTCCTCTGGTCCTGGATGGGCCGATCAACGGGACCATGTTTACGGCCTGGGTCGAGCAATTCCTGGTGCCCACCCTGGCACCGGGCGATGTCGTCGTTCTCGACAACCTGGGCAGTCACAAAGGAGCCGCGGCGCGCAACGCCATACGGAATGTCGGCGCCCATCTGCTCTTCCTGCCGCCCTACAGTCCTGATCTCAATCCCATCGAGATGATGTTCGCAAAGCTCAAAACCTTGGTCCGGAAAGCCGAGGAAAGGACGATCGAAGCCGTATGGCGGCGCATCGGAAACCTGCTGGAGCACTTCCAGCCTCACGAGTGCGCCGCATATATCCGACATGCAGGATACGATCCTACTTAAATCAGACAGACTCTAGGCCCCTTCCGCGATCAGCACGGAGGCCCAACAACAAAGGCCCGCCGTTTCCGGCGGGCCTTTTCGTCGTCACGCGGTGTCGGGGCGATCAGAACGGCGAATCGTTGACCGCCTCGCCGGCCGGCGACCGGCTTTCGGCCACCAGCTTGCCGATGGCGGCGTCGAGGGAAAGAACCTCCTGGTCCTTGCCGCCCAGAACGCGAAGCGCCACCGTGCGTTCCTCCGCCTCGCGCTTGCCGACCACCAGCATCAGCGGCACCTTCTTCAGGCTGTGCTCGCGGACCTTCAGGTTGATCTTCTCGTTGCGGGTGTCCAGCTCGACCCGGACGCCCTGGCGCTTCAGCAAGGTCGCAACCTCCTGGGCGTAGCCGTCGGCCTCGCTGGTGATGGTGGTCACCACCGCCTGGACCGGGGCCAGCCACAGCGGGAACTTGCCGGCGTAATGCTCGATCAGCATGCCGATGAAGCGTTCCAGCGAGCCGAGGATCGCCCGGTGCAGCATGACCGGCCGGTGGCGGGCGCCATCCTCGCCGATGTAGCTGGCGTCGAGACGCTCCGGCAGGTTGGGGTCGTACTGCAAGGTGCCGCACTGCCAGGTGCGGCCGATGGCGTCGGTCAGGTGGAACTCGACCTTGGGGCCGTAGAAGGCACCCTCGCCCGGCAGTTCCTCATACTCCAGACCGGCCTCGCGCAGCGCCTGGGCCAAGGCCCCCTCGGCGCGGTCCCACAGCTCGTCCGAGCCGGTGCGCACGTCGGGACGCAGCGCCAGCTTGACCGAGATCTTGTCGAAGCCGAGATCCTTGTAAACGCCGAGCTGGAGCTTGAAATACTCCGCCGACTCGCTCGCCACCTGATCCTCGCGGCAGAAGATGTGCGCGTCGTCCTGGGTGAAGGCGCGCACCCGCATGATGCCGTGCAGCGCGCCCGACGGCTCGTTGCGGTGGCAGGCGCCGAACTCGGCCATGCGGATCGGCAGGTCGCGGTAGGAGCGCAGGCCGTGCCGGAAGATCTGCACATGGCCGGGGCAGTTCATCGGCTTGACGCCGAGGATCTTCTCGCCGCCGTCGGCCTCGACCTTGAACATGTTGTCGCCGTACATGTCCCAGTGGCCCGACGCCTTGAACAGCGAGCTGTCGATGAGCTGCGGGGTCTTCACCTCGACATAGCCGGCGGCCTGGAGCTTGGTGCGGATGTAGGTCTCCAGCGTCCGGTAGAGCGTCCAGCCCTTCGGGTGCCAGAAGACCGAGCCGACCGCCTCCTCCTGCACGTGGAACAGGTCGAGTTCCTTGCCGAGCTTGCGGTGGTCGCGCTTCTCGGCCTCCTCGATCTGGTGCAGGTAGGCCTTCAGCTCCTTCTCGTCGCGCCACGCCGTGCCGTAGATGCGCTGGAGCATCGGGTTGCGGCTGTCGCCGCGCCAGTAGGCGCCGGCCACCTTCATCAGCTTGAAGCCCTGGCCGACCTTGCCGGTGGTGGGCGCGTGCGGCCCACGGCACAGATCCAGCCAGTCGCCCTGGCGGTAGATCGACACCGGCTCGCCCTGCGGGATCGCCTCGATCAGCTCGGCCTTGTAGTGCTCGCCGAGATTCTTGAAGTAGGCGACCGCGTCGTCGCGGCTCCACACCTCGCGCACCAGCGGCACGTCGGCGGCGACGATCTCGCGCATCTTCGCCTCGATCTTCTTCAGATCGTCGGGCGTGAAGGGCTCGTCGCGCGCGAAGTCGTAATAGAAGCCGGTGGCGATCGACGGGCCGATGGTGACCTGCGTGCCGGGATACAGCTTCTGCACGGCGTCGGCCAGAACGTGCGCGGCGTCGTGGCGGATGACCTCAAGCGCGTCCGGGTGGCTGCGCGTGACGATCTCGATCTTGGTGTTGGTGGTGACGGTGGTGGTGAGGTCCTTCACCTCGCCGTCGATCTTGACGGCAAGAGCATCTTTTGCAAGGCGCGGCCCGATGGAGGCGGCGATTTCCGCCCCCGTCACCGGCCGGTCGAACTCCCGCACGCTGCCATCGGGAAGCGTGATGGCGATGTTGGACGTCACCGAAGTCACCGTATCTTAAGTGTTGCGTTGCACCCGGCGCGAACCGGGAACGCGAAACTTCCAATGGGACACGGGCGGCTGTCAAGCATGGCGGCGGAATGCAAGCCTTTCGCAACCGTCGCGCACGGGGATGCCGCCGCCCCGTCGGCCCGGCTTCACCCCGGCTTGCGGCTGGGGCGCGGCTCGCCGAACAGGTAGCCCTGGCCGAAGTCGAAGCCGGTGTCGAGGATCTCGACGAGCTGGCCTTCCGTCTCGATCTTCTCGACGATCAGGTCGATGCCCTCGTCGGCGAAGCGGCGGCGCAGCTCCGCCACCCGCGCCGCGCGGGCGGGGTCGAGCACCAGCGCGCGGTCGAGCTTGACGTAGCGGAACTCGTGGCGCAGCAGCGTCTCGACGTCGAAATCCAGGTTGCTCACCTGATCCATCGAGAAGCGGAAGCCCAGGCGCGAGAGCTGCGACAGGATGCCGAGCGTCACCGCCCCGCCGGCCCGCAGGTCGGCCTGACTCAGCTCGAACACCAGCTTCGGGACCAGCGCCTGGTTCCGCGTCATCAGCTCCAGGAAGCGGCGCATGAAGTCGGTGTCGCTCAGCGTCGCCGCCGAGATGTTGGAGAAGAAGCCGATCGAATGCTGGCGCCGCTCGGTCTCGCGGATCAGCTGGATGCAGCGGACCAGCAGCAGGTTGTCGATGGTGGCGATCAGCCCCTCGCGCTCGGCGATCTCCAGATAGCGGTCGGGCATGATCTGCTGCCCGTCGCCCGAGCGCACGCGCGAGAACACCTCGTAGAAGCGGTGCTTGCGCTGCGGCAGGCTGACGATGGGCTGGAGGTAGATGTCGATGCGGTCGGCCTCCAGCGCCTCGCGCACCGCCTCCAGGACCGAGGCGTCGTCCATCGGACCGGCGGGCATCGGACCGGCGGGCATCGGGGCGGCGGGCATCGGGGCGGCGGGAGCCTGCGCCGGGACGGCGGTCGGCGCCTCCCCGGCGGCGACCGACGCGCGCCGCTCCACCGCCGGAGCGGCGGAAGCGGGCGGGCGCGGAGCCCGGCGCTCGGCCAGACGGGTGACCAGCGACTGGAGGAGCTTCACCTCCTGCATCACCGCGTCGTAGCCGGCCGGACCGGCGTGGGGACGGGCGCTCTCCTCGGCGACCGCGGCGCGCAGCCGGGCGACCTCCTCGGCCAGCGCCTCGACGGTATCGTGCAGACGATGGATGCGACGCGACGCGATCCGCTCGCGCTCCAGCCGGGTGACGACGTCGTGGACCAGCGCGCCGGCCAGCACCACCGCCCCGCCCGCCAGCCAGCCGAGCAGCGGGTCGGCGTCCGGCCGCATCTCCGGCAGCACGACGGCGACGGCGCCGCCGGCCACCAGATAGGCCAGCGCGTAGACGATGTGCGTCAGGACGGACATGGGAGAACCGACATGGGCGTTCCGGGCTTTCCACGACCTTGCGGGCAAGGGGGCGCGCGATCGAGGATCGGCGGCCCCGCTTGACGATCCGTTAATTTTACGCGGGAGCAACGGCCCGCCCTGCGGACCTCCGCTCGTGCGCCCGTCAGCGGTGGTCCGCCCCGACCGCGTCGGCCACGGTGGCGAAACCGTCGCGGCGCAGCAGAGCCGCCAGCTCATCGCGGATGCGGTGGACCAGCGCCGGCCCGCCATAGACCATTGCCGAGTAGAACTGCACCAGCGAGGCGCCGGCCCGGATCTTGGCGTAGGCGTCGGCGCCGGACGCGATGCCGCCGGCCCCGACCAGCGGCAGCTTGCCGCCGGTCAGCCCGTGCATCTCCTTCAGCACCGCCGTCGACGGCCCGAACAGCGGGCGACCCGACAGGCCGCCGGCCTCGGCGCGCAGCGGCTGGGGAATGTCGTCCGGCCGCGCGATGGTGGTGTTCGAGACGATCAGCCCGTCGATGCCGCTCTCCAGCGCGACGGCGGCGATGTCGCTCTTGTCCTCGGCCGTCAGGTCGGGGGCGATCTTCAGCAGCAGCGGCGGGTCGCGGGTAAGCTTGCAGGCCGCCCGCGCGTCGAGCGCCCGGCCGAGCAGCTCCCGCAGCGGCTCGCGCCCCTGCAACGCCCGCAGGCCCGGCGTGTTGGGCGAGGAAACGTTGACGACGAGGTAATCGGCCAGCGGCGCCAGCCGGCGCACGCCGATCACGTAATCGTCGGCGGCGTCCGCCGTGTCCTTGTTCTTGCCGAGGTTGGCGCCGACCGGGCCGGACGCCCGGCGCGGGTCGTCGCGGCGGCGCTCCAGCCGCGCGGCGAAGGCCTCCAGCCCCTCGTTGTTGAAGCCCATGCGGTTGATGACGGCGCCCTGCTCGGCCAGCCGGAACAGGCGCGGGCGCGGGTTGCCCGGCTGCGGGCGCGGCGTGACGCTGCCCGCCTCGGCGAAGCCGAAGCCGAGCCGCAGCATGGCGTCCACCACCTCGGCGTTCTTGTCGAAACCGGCGGCGAGCCCGACCGGGTTGGCGAACTCCAGCCCCCAGACGCGGGTGCGCAGAACCGGCTCGTCGCGGCCGCGCACCGCCGGCACGAGACCCGACTTCAGCGCCTTGATGGTCAGCCCATGCGCGGTCTCCGGGTCGAAGCGGTGCAGCAGCGGGCCGGCGATGGGAAACAGGTCGATCACGGCGCGAGATCCTCGATGGCGAAGGGGAAGCCCGGCGGGAAGACATGGAGCCCACCGGGGCCGAGCGGCAGCGGATCGGCGCGCAGCACGGCCGTCACCGGCAGGGCGGCGTGGAGATGGGGAAAGAGCTGGCCGCCGCGCGACGGCTCCCATTTCAGGGCGTCCCCCAGCCGGCCGGCGTCCACCGTCAGCAGCACCAGCCCATCCTGGCCGGCGCGGTGCTTGGCGGCGCTTTCCCGGATCTGGGCGGCCGTCGAGAAATGGATGAAGCCGTCCTTCGCATCCTGCGACGAACCGGAATGGGAGCCGGCCGCGCGGGCGGCGTCCCACTCGTCCGCGCGGCACATGTGATGGATGATTCGGTCGTTCATGGTGCGCGGACACTAGCCGAAGCGCGCGCCACCGGCCAGCGCTTCGCCGAATGCGACTCTCCGATTGCAACGAAACGGGACGCCTGCTTTGCATTTTGCAAAGGCGAAACGAAATTAGCTGGCATTTTGCGGTTATTTTCGTTTTTCCCCGCCGCGAAAAAGGGGCGGAAGGCCACCCATCCCACCCGCAATCGCGGGAAATCGCGGAATCGCCGCCACTGCGCCCGTTGGCATTGCTTTTGCTGTGATGGGTTCAACGCAACGGAGGACCCGCCATGAACGCGATTTCCATGAGCACGCTGAAGAACGACCAGCCGCTGGATGGCGCGCTCAACGCGTCCGTCACCGCGATGGGCGCGCTGTGCGAGCCCGGCCACACCGTCGTGCCGCTGAAGCCGAGCGCCACCATGCTGGCGTCGGGCGCGCGGGCCGGCGGCGTGTCGGTCGAGGTCGCCTGGAAGATCTACCAGGCGATGATCCACCACGCCGACTGAGCGGCGGCGCGGGCGGAAGGTCAGCGGCGCCCTCCCTCCATGAAGGGGGAGGCGGATTCCAGCTTGTTCTCGATTCGCAGCAGATGGTCGGTCAGACGCTGCTCGACATCCTTCAGGGTCGCGAAGGACACGTAGGTCTTGGCGACCTCCAGCTTGTAGGCGGCGAGGCTCTCGCGCACCTGCGCCTGCGCCGATTCGGCGCGGGCCCGCAGAGTCTCCAGGGCGGATTCGGCGTCCCGGCGCAGCCGGGCGATCAGCCAGAACAGCCCGCCCATCACCGGCAGTTCCACCGCGGTGATCCACCAGGCGAGATCCAGGTTTTCGTGCATCGGGGTCTCCAGGGTTGAGGCAGCGGACGCGCGTCGGCGTCCGGGAAAAAGGCCGGCTTTCAGAACTCCCAATCGGATGGCGCCACCACGGCACCGCCGCCGCCCCGCCAGTCGGCGCGGCGTTCGGGCGCCGCCGTGGCGCGGTCGAAGCGGTGCGGCTCGGCCGACAGGCAGCCGGCGACCGCGTCCAGCCCGTCGTCGGGACCGGTGTAACGGCCGTCCGGGCGCCACTCGCGCATCTCGCGGATCAGCGGCGTGTCCCAGACCAGCCGGTGGGCCGACAGCCGACGGTCGGCCAGCAGCGCGTCGAAGGCCTCGCGGATCCGCGTCGCCTTGGCGGTGCGGCTCGACTGCTCGATCACCGCGGCGACCAGCCTCTCCTTGCGCAGCCGCTCGCGCAGAAGGCCGGGCAGGAAACGGCCGATGCCGTTGATCTCGACATGGATCGCCGGCAGATGGTGGTCGGCGAGGAAGCGCGCGACCTGCCCGCACTGCTGGTCGGCCTCGGTCCCGCCGGCACCGGGATCGACCCGCAGATAGAGCACCCGGTGCAGGTAGAAGCGCCCGTCCTCGCCGCCGAACAGCGCGGCGACCACGCTGCCGTCGCCGGGCGGCGCGCCCTCCGCCACGGGCCGGGCGAAGGCCGGATCCCACCAGCAGCTCGCCGACACCATCCGCACCCCGTCCAGGGTCAGGACGGCGCGGCCCAGCGCCTCGCGGTACTCCAGCTCGGCGTCGTAGCGGCCGAGCCGCTCGACGTCGAGGAAGCCGTCGGCGGTGTTGACCGGGCGCAGCAGCATCTGGCTGGTGAACTTGTTCGGGCCGGTGGTCTTGCGGATGCGGTTGACGTGGGCTTCGCCGAACCGCTCCTTCCAGGCGTAGCGCCGCCGGCCGCCGGGCTCCTCCGTGTAGACCGGCAGCAGCAGCCGGGCGAAGCCGTCGAGGAAGGGCTGGGTCTCCCCGGCCTCCGGCCGCGCCTCGTCGGCGTAGATGGTGTAGTAGCTGTGCGGCGTGCCGACATAGAGCTGGGCGCCGCCCGGCACCAGCACATACTCCAGCTCCGACAGGCGGTTGCGCAGGTCGGCCCGCTTGTTGGCGGTGTCGGAGTTACGCGGCACCTCGACGTCGTCGCAGATCACCACGTCGGCGCGGCTGCCGGTGATGTTGCCGCCGATGCCGGCGGCGGCCATCGACGGGTCGCGCAGTTCCATCGGGCGCACCACCGTGAACTGGTCGGCGGCCCATTGGTCGCGGTCCTTGGCCGGCGGCTTCAGGTGGCGGGTGGCGGGGTGGCGCTCCAGCACCCGCTTGACGTTGCGCACCATCTTCTTGGCCAGCTTCAGGTCGGCGGCGAGCACCAGCAGCCGCCGGTTGGGATCGCGGTGGAGCAGCCACGCGGCGAACAGCCCGACCAGCGTCGACTTGCCCGAGCCGCGGAAGGCCATCAGCAGCATGCGGCGGTTGCCGCCGCCGCTCTCGCGTTCCAGCCAGCCGGCCATCTCGCGGTGGTGGGCGGGGGTCTTCAGGTCGGACAGGCTGTTCCAATCATGGACGAACTCGGCGAAGGCTTTGTCGGCGACCGGCTCCTCCATCACGGATTCCGCCCCAGTATGTGCCAGCCGGCGCCGTTCGACATCGCGGTCACCGCGTGGCCCTGGCCGGTCAGCGCGATCGCCTCGCTGTCGGGACCGCCGACGCCCCGCGCGGTGACGGTGACGCGGTGGCCGCCGGTGTCCGACTTCTTGACGGTCACCGTGCGGCCGACCGCGTGCGGCGCGCCGGGGGCCGGCAGGCGGACCTCGACGGCGCCGCTCCAGGCGCTGACCAGATAGAGCGACTGGTTGAGGTCCGGCTCGAACAGGGGGGCGCCCTCGTGGAAGCCGACATTCTCGCGATGGCGGTTGCCGGCGACGATCCACCAGTTCGCCCCGTTCGACACCAGCGTCACGAAGTCGTAGCGGTTGCCGAGCGCCAGGCTCCGCCCGTCCGGCCCCGGCCCGCCGCTCTCGGTGATGGTGAGGATGTTGGCCGAGGCGTCGGTCTTCTTGATCGTCACCGAATGCCCGTTGGCCGCGCCGGCGTGGGGAAGCCGCGCCTCCACCGCCCCCCCATAGGCGCTGACCAGACAGACCGAGCTGGTCAGGTCCAGCTCGACCAGCCCGCCTTGCTCCGGCTCGATGTAGTCGGTGTCGTAGCGCAGCGCCTCGACGGTCAGTTGCGTCACCCGGCTGTGCTGGAGGCGGTTCTTCTCCGGATAGCCGGCGTTCAGCGCGGTGTAGCGCCCGCCCGAGCGGTCGAGGATCGCCGGCCCGGCCGAGGCGGAGAACAGGTTGAGGATCGCCGTCTCCACCGACCCGGCGTCGAGCTGGATGTTGGGCACGCCGCCCAGCGATTCGCCGTAGAAGTTCAGGATCAGCGTCTTGTCGGTGACCGGGCCGACGCGGAAGCAGGCCTCGGCCATCGTCGACAGGTTGGCCTCGCAATCGACGAAGGCGTTGTTGTAGCGCCCCTCCTCGACGAAGAAGCCGCAGCCGGTGATCGGCGCCGACAGCGAATAGACGCGGACGTTCTGGAAGCGGTTGGCGTTGGGCGTGTCGCCCGCCCCCGTCCGCGTCAGCCAGACGCCGTGCAGCGACGGCCGCGCCACCAGCACGCGCGACACGCTGTTCCAGTAGCAGGGAAGGTTCGGGTCGTTGCAGCCGTCGAGGACCAGCCCGACCTGCGGATCCCACAGGGTCAGGTCGGCCAGACTGTTCTGCACGCAGGCGCCGTCGCGCCCGAACAGCCGCACCCCGGCCTTGCCCTTCTCCAGCCGCAGGCCGGACAGGGTGGCGTAGCCGTCCGGGATGTGGATCAGGTCGAAGGCGTTCGACGCCCCGGCGATGACCGAACTCTGCCCGGCTCCACTCAGCGTCCGGCCATGGGCGAGCGTCAGCGTGTTGGTGATCCGATAGGTGCCGGGCGGCACCGTCACCGCCTTGGCCGAGGTCAGCGCCGCCTGGATCGCCACGGTGTCGTCCACCATGCCGTCGCCGACCGCGCCGAAATCCTTGACCGACACGGCGTCCGACAGCTTGTCGCGCACCGGACGGCTGACGGCGCCCGCCCCCGGCGGCAGGTAGGTGGACAGCGCCTCCTCGTCGACCGGCGGGCGGACGGTCGGGTTGCCGGCGCCGTCGAAGCAGAACAGCTTGCCCTGGCGGGCATCGCGCCCCGGCAGCAGCGGCGAGGCCGGCAGGTCGGTGTCGGCGTAGCGCAGCATCAGATCCTGGTCGCCGGCCACCTGCTGGAGCGAGGCGGTCAGCCGGTCGAACTCGCCGTTCAGGGCCGAGGCCGGCAGCGGTCCGCTGTCGAGGAAGTCGCTGGTCCGCTCGATCGGCAGCCGGCGGCGCAGCAGCACCGCCAGACCGGCCTCGGGCGCCGCCGCGAAGGTGACGGATCCGCCCGCCGTGGTCCCGGCCCCCGCCACCGCGTAGCCGGTGCTCTGCAAGGCGGCGCCGAGGAACACCTGGAGGTCGTCGGCGGCGAAGATCGGGAACGGGTAGGTGAAGACCCGCTGCGCCCCGTCGGCGACATACTGCACGCGCGGCACGCCGCGCGGGATGTGAAGGGAACTGCTCATCGGTGGCTCCGCGTTGCCGGCGCCGTCAAGGCGGTCTGGTTTCCCTCTCCCGCCCCGGCGGAGGGCATCAGAAGAATTTGCTCATGAACTCCAGCTTCTGCCGGTCGGCGAGCTGCGCCTGCTCCAGCAGGTTGCGCCGCTTCACCGCGTCGAGGTTCTGCTGGATCGCCTGCTGCTTGAGCTGGTCGACGGCCTGGGCGTCCTTGCGCTCGCCATCGGTCTCCTTGGTCAGGCCCAGCAGGATCGCCTCGCCCGAGCCGTCGCCGGCCTTGACGCCGCGCGCGCCCAGGCTGGCCCGCGACTTGGCGACCGACTGGCGCAGCGCCTCGACCCGCCGCTTCTCCGCCGCGTCGGCCGCCGCCGTGAGCTGCGCGAGCTGCGTCCGGGCGTCCGTCTCCTGCGTCTGGTAGGCGGCGTCCTGGCTCGCCCGCAGCTGCGCCAGGGTCTGCTCCTGGCTGGCGCGGTAGGCGTCCATCTCGCGGGCGCGGGCCTGCTCGGCGGCGATGCGGGCGGCCTCGTCCCTCTGGCGCTGAAGCTCCTGCTCCTGCTGGCGCAGCAGATCCTGGCGCGCCCATTCGCGGGCCTCGGCCTCGGCCGCGATCTGCGCCTGCTGCTGGCGCGCCGCCTCGGCCGCCGCCGCGCCGCGCTGGGCCGCGCTGGCCTCCTCCTGGTACTTGCGGTCGAGCGCCGCCTGCGCGGCGGCGGCGGCGGCGGCGTCCTGCTGGCGCCTGTACTCCAGCGCCACGGCCTCCTGCTGCTTCTGGTACTCCAGCGCCGCGGCCTCCTGCTGGGCCTTCAGGGCGTCCTGCTGGCGCTTGTACTCCAGTTCGGCGGCGGCCTGTGCGGCGGCCTGGGCCGCCGCCTGCTGCTGCGCCGCCGCGCTGCCGGAGCCCGCCTGGGCGCTGTGCACGGTGTTGATGACCGACCCCGCCAGCGGCAGGGCCGTCGTCACCAGGGGCGTGATTCCACCCATCAGTCGTTCACCTTCATGTCCATGGTCACGGAAAGCAGCGTGAAGGGCAGCGGCGCGTCCTGCTCGATGCGCCACAGCGGCACGTCGATGTCGCGCCGCCAGCCGAGCGCCCGCAGCCGCCGGTCGCCCGACACGCGCGGCGGCACCCCGTCCGCCGGTTGCGGCCCCAGCCGGTGCAGCGGCAGATCCTGGAGCCCGCGCCCGAGATCGACGCGCAGCGCCGCCGTCTCCTCCAGCCGGAAGGTCACGGCGACCAGCCGCACCAGATCGGCGCCGGCCGCCTGACCGATCAGGTTGGCGGGCAGCGGCACGATGCGGTGGCTGTAGGGCAGCCCGGCCTCGACGCGGCGGGCCGGCGGCGACAGGACGATGCGGCCGGCCTGCACGGTGGCGGCCGGCCGCACCACCCCGTCGGCGAGCACGGCGAGGGGGCGCCCCTCCAGATGGTCGAAGCCCGTCCACACGGCGGCCGCCTCGCCCCGCTCGCCGACCACCGCCGAATCCAGGTTCAGCGAATCGTCGAAGCGCTCGATGCACCAGATCCCGGCGCGGTCGACCAGCAGGCAGACCTCGTCGCCGACCACCGCGACCGAGCGCACCGCCCCCTCGGTCTCCAGCCGGGTCCAGGCGGTGACGTCCTCGGTGCGGTAGACGGTCAGGGTGCAGAGCGAGCCGTCCTCCATCGCCACGAACAGCAGCCGGCGTGTCTGGTCGTAATCCTGGTCGCGCGGGTTCACCACCAGATGGCGGGCGAGCAGCGCCAGATCGTTGGCCTGATAGGCGGCCTCGGTGTCGGTGTAGAGGAACTCGCGGATTTCCCGCCGGTTGCGCGGCACGAACAGCGTGGCGCCGTCGACGTCGCGCGGCGGGATGTTGCGGTCGACCGGCGAGCCGATGCGGGTCTGGCGGTTGACCTGGATGTTCTGCGGAGTCAGCGGGTCGCCGGTCACCGTGTATTCGGCGCCCGAGGTGAAGACCTGGAGATGCCGGCCGGAGAACACCGCGCGCACGGCGTTCACCTGGTCGGACAGGATGCCGAACTCGATCGCCTCGTCGTCCAGCCCGGTGCCCAGGTCGAAGTTCCAGAGGTCGGCGGAACGCGACAGCCACAGCCGGTTGGGCAGGTCGCGCGAGCCGCCGATGACCAGCCGGTCCTGGTGGAAGGCCGCCGACACCGGCCAGCCGCGCACCGGCGAGAAGGCCTGCTCCTCCCAGTCGGTGGTGGCCGCCGTGTCGGCCAGCGTTTCCATCGCCGTGGCGTTGACCTGGGTGGCGGAGACGACGCCGGTGATCCGCAGCTGCTTGTCCTTGATGCGGATGCGGGTGCCGTCATGGCGCTGGTCGAACACCGGGGCCGACGCGGTGACGGTGACGGCGCCGCCAGTGCCCGACGGCGTGAGCGTCAGCGCCGGATCGCCGAAGCGGTAGAAGGGCAGCCGCACCAGACCGTCCTGCACGGCGTAGGCCCACTCCGACAGGGTCCAGGCGCCGCCGGCGCCGCGCGTCAGGGCGCGCGGCGGCACGTCCGGGTGGCAGACCAGCAGCGTGTCGGCGCTCTGCGTCCAGGTGATCTGGAGAAGCTGCGCCGCGCTCCAGGGCGCCGCCACGCTGGCGAGCAGCGCGCCGCCGCGGTGGATGTCGATCATGCCGTCGGAGAAGGCCAGCAGATAGGTCTGCTCGGTGTTGAACTCGAAGGCGACCAGCCGCCCGTCGCCGCGCGCCAGCCCGGCGAAGGCGAGGCCGGAGCGCCGCGTCACCCCGCCGGTCGGGTCGATGAACAGGTTGCGCAGCGCCAGCGCCCCGTTGTCGTAGGCCCGGAGATCGCCGCGCCCGAGCAGCCGCCGCGAGATCTCGCCGGCCGTGAAGTTGGTCTTGACCTGTTGCAGGCGTCCCATCACGCCCTCGCGTCGATCAGGGTGAAGTCCTCGAAGCCCGGCTGGTTGTCCTGCTGGGCGTCGATCTGGCGGGCGCGGCGGAACTCGGCCTCGGCCAGCGAGGCGAGCAGTTCGGCCCGGCTGCTGCTTTCGGTCAGCGGGATGCAGAACTCGGCGGCCAGCCGGGCGATCAGCGCCTGGTCGAAGAAGGCGGGAAACTCCTCCTCCGCCGGGCGGCCGATGTAGGTCAGGGTGACGCGGTCGGAATCGCAGTGCAGCGTCCGCCCGGCGATGCGGTAGCCGACGCCGCGCCCCCGCCCGCCCCCGCCCGCCCCCAGCGCCCGCAGGAAGTCGGCGGGCAGCTGGAAGCTGTTGGCGTAGTCGGCGACCGGCTCCGCCGCGAGGCGCGGCAGCGTCGCCTGCACGGTGGCGAAGCTCCAGGCGTTGGCCGACAGCAGAGCGTCGCGCGTCGGGGCGTAGAGCGCCGCGGCGACTTCCGCCTCGGCCGAGCCGTCGTCGAAGGTGGCGATGGCCGTCGCGCCGATCTTGATGAGCGCGCGGCCGCACAGACCGATGGCGGTGAGGGCCATGGCGGGGATCTCCGGGGATGTGGAAGGATGCCCCCCGACGGGAGGGGAAGTCAGACGAACTCGGCCTGCGCCCAGGTGCCGCCCGACGCCAGCAGCGTGAAGGCGACGCTGGAGGTCTGGTCGAGATGCACGTCGAACCAGTCGCCCGCCGACACCGGCAGCCAGGGCGTGGCCGCGTTGGGCGGGACGTTCCAGTCGCCGCCGTTGCCATGGCCACGCATGACCGTGCGGCCCGGATAGTCGGGACTGCCGTTGCGGCGGATGGTCAGCGTGCGGTGGCTGTTCATCGCCGGATCGACCTCCAGCTGCACCGACAGCCGGACGAAGCGCGCCCAGCCGGGGGTGACGACCCGCGTCGGCGTCGCCGGCGCGAAGCAGCCGTCGCTGTCCCACACCACCGTGCTCCAGATCACCCGGCCGCCGACGCCGGGGCCGAACAGTTGCGGCTCGGCCAGCGTCAGCAGGCAGCCGCGCAGCGGTCCCGCCGCGCCGAAGCGGTCGAGCTTGGCCTTGTCGGCGGCGCTCATGAAGCCGGCGGCCTCGGCGGTCGCCACCGCGTGGGCCGGGCCGCCGGCCCCGGCATGGGCCAGCGGCACCGCGTCGAGGATGCCGAATCCGGCCAGCGTGCGCGGCGTGTTGCGGATCTCCGCCCATTCCACGAAGCCGCTGTCGAAGGTCGGCGAGGCCAGCGAGACCAGCGCAACGTTGCCGTTGGCGTCGAAGGCCAGGGCCTTGCCGGCGCGCTCCGGGCTGCTCGGCAGCCGCGCCGACAGCGACGGGCTGTCGCCCTCGGGAAAGCGCACCGACCGGTTGGCGGCGTCCTGCGCCTGCTGGGCCAGCAGCGCCATCCGGTCGAAGGCCTGGTCGGCCGTCACCCCCGGATAGCCATGGTCGCCCGCCGGCATGGTTCGGGCGACCACCACGGTCCAGCCCGCCGGCGGCGGGGCCGGAAAGACGACGGTGCCGCCGCCCGGCGCGCCCACCCCGGTGACGGTGTAGTGGGTGTTGAGGACCTGGGCCACCTCCGCCCCGGTCACCGCCGAGCGCAGCGTCACCGTCAGGTGGGCGGCGTCAAGGATGCGGAAGCCGTAGGCGAAGGCGGCCCGCAGGCCGTCGGCGGCGTGGCTGTCCCGGCATCCGCTGGTGAGCACGCTCATGGGCCGGCTCCTCAGTCGCTGTTGGCCGCGCCGAACGGGGTCAGGTTGGTGACGTCCACCACCCCCGCCGCGTTGGTGGCGACGACCAGCACGCCGCCCGACGGGCCGCCGCCGGCCGCGCAGTTGGCCAGCACCATGTCGCCGACCCGCAGCAGGTCGGCGGCGCCGTTGAAATAGCCGGTGGTGTCGACGTCGGCCGCGAGATCGGCCGTGGTGTAGTGCCAGAGCGTGAAGCCGTTGGCGTAGGCGAGCACGCTCAAATCCTTGGACGCGTAGGCCATGGATGAAGTCTCCGGATGAAGGGATCGGGTCCTGTCGGGGGCGCTCCCGGCCGCGGTCCGGGCCGGAGGGATGGAACGGCCCGTGCCGTCCGGGCCGGAAGCGCCCCGCCGTCGGTCACGCCGCGGAACGGCGCCGGAAGGGAAGCCGCGGACGGCTCAGCTCTCCAGGCAGCGCAGCGTGACGACCCCGGTCGCGTCGATGAGCGCGGCGCCCTGGCTCATCATGTTGTTGACGAAATGGGCGGCGCGGTCGCCGTGCCAGCTGATGTCGGTCTTCACGTCGGCGCCCGCCGCGTGGCCGACCGCCGTCTTGTGGTACCAGTGGCACAGGCGCACGTTGCCGGTCGCCTTCAGGCCGGAATGCGGGATCCACAGGGTGCCGAGCCAGCGCTTGGCCTGGGTGCCGCGCCAGGGCAGCTCGTCCGGCCCGACATAGTCGGTGCTGGCGAACTCCTCGATGCCGAGAAGCTGGCTCCACTGCTTCCAGCCGACCACCGCGAAGCGCTGGCCGTCGTCGGGCACGTCCGACGCGCCCAGCATCTCGAAGGCTTCCAGCACCTTGGCCTTGGTCAGCCCGTCGGTGTCGCCGCCGGCGTAGTTGACCGATGTGTTCAGCTCGGCCAGCAGCAGCTCGTCGGTCTTGCGGCCCAGCGCGTAGGCGCCGGCGTTGGCGATGATCTGGCGTTCGTCGATGTTGGTCTTCAGCTCGTCGAGCCGGTCGACCCAGTCGCCGGCGTAGAAATCGTAGAGCGGGCACTCGACCGGCGTGTGGTCCAGGTTCATCACCGGGACGGCGCCGTGGCGCGACTTGGTGGAGGCGACGCCCTTGCCGACCTTCTGGAAGACGGTGGAGGCGCCCTGCACGTTGCCCTTGGTGCGCACGGTGTTGCGCAGCTTGGAGCCCATGCGCTGGTAGGCGTCGTGGACCTCGCGCTCGAACTGCTTGACGAACGCCTCGGCGATCGTGGTGGACATGGGAGGATGTTCCTTTCGCGTTCCTGCGGATCCCGTCCGGGGAAAGGTCGTTCCGCCACCCGGTTGTCGGCGGCGCGCGCGGGCGCGGGGCACGGGCGCAAGCCAGGGGCCGGCCGCGGGCGGAACGCGAAAAAGAAAAGGGCTGGCCGGGCCTTTCGGTTGTCCGGCCAGCCCTTTCCAGGACAGGCGTGGGGGAGTTTGGAAGCGTCGCGGCGACCGGCCCGGAGGGGGGGGGCGGACCCGTCGCCTTGACAGGAACTGTTTTAGGACATCATTCCCGAACGATCAAGGACTATCTTCACATTTCGGCTCATCCGGCCGTCAGTGCCGGACCGGACCCGCGACCCAGTGGCTGACGATGGTCTCGGCCTGGACCGGCGAGCTTTCCGGATGGTGGTAGCGGTAGACGGTGACCGCCGCCTCCAGCGCGTAGCGTTCCGGCTGGCCGCAGCGGCACAGGCCGCTGTAGCAGCGCTGGACGGCGTCGCGGCAGGCCGGCGCGTCGGATGGCGGCGGATCGTCGCCGGGCTGGTGGGGGCCGAGGGTGCGGGGATCGGTCATTGACGCTCATCCTCCTCGTCCAGGGGCACGCCGTAGATTTCCAGCCGGTGTCCGACGATCTTGTAGCCCAGCTCGCGGGCGATGCGCTCCTTCATCGCCTCCAGCTCCGGGCTGGCGAACTCGATGATGCGGCCGGTGCGGGTGTCGATCAGGTGGTGGTGATGGTCGGCCGACGCCTCCTCGTAGCGGGCGCGCCCGTCGCCGAGATCGACGCGCTCGATCACCTGCGCATCCTCCAGCAGCCGCATGGTCCGGTAGACCGTGGCGATGGAAATGCGCGGGTCGATCCGCACGGCGCGGCGATGGACCTCCTCCACGTCGGGATGGTCGTCGGCCTCCGACAGAACCTGCGAGATGACCCGGCGCTGCCCGGTCATCTTCAACCCCTTCTCCAGACACAACGCTTCCAGCCGTGACGTCATCGGAACGATACCTTGGTCTTTGAGCTCGTAGCCCCCATCATACTGAAAACCGTTCGCGATCCCAGCGCGGTGTTATCGCGGCGCGACGTCGCGGGACCGGCACGGCGAAATCGACACGGCGAAACCAAACATGGAGGATTCACGATCATGACGCGCAGGCTCACCCCCGCGGCCCTCTTCGCCCTCGCCGCCCTGGCGGCCCTGCCCGCCGCCGCCCAGCAGCCGGCCGCGCCCGGGGCGGCCCCCGCCGCCGCCCCGGCCCCGGCGCCCGCCGCGCAGGCCGCCATCGCCGATCCGCAGGGCAAGCCGCTCGGCACCGTGACCTTCACCAAATTTCCGCACGGGATCGTCATCCACGGGATGCTCGAAGGGCTGACGCCGGGCTGGCACGGCATCCACATCCATGAAAACGGCGCCTGCACCCCCAATTTCGCGGCGGCGGGCGGCCATTTCGGCGCGGCGGGCTCCAAGCACGGGCTGGAAGCCGAGAAGATCCATTTCGGCGAGCTGCCCAACATCTGGGCCAACGAGGCCGGCAAGGCCGGGTTCGAGGCGATCACCCACATGGTCACGCTGTCCGACGGCGCCGACGGGCTGTTCAAGCCGGGCGGCACCGCCTTCGTCGTCCACGCCAAGCCCGACGATTATCTGAGCCAGCCCGCCGGCAACTCCGGCGACCGCATCGGCTGCGGCGTCATCGGCAAAAACTGAGACATTGAAGGGGTGCGGCAAATCGGCGCGGCGCCCGGACGCCGCCGCCGCACCCCTGCCATACCCCGCCCATCGCCGAGTTTTCTTGCCAAATCAAGCCACCCGCCCTATGTGTGCGGGGTTGGACGGCACCATGGCCGCGCAGAGCTTGCGCGTTCCCGCCGCCGACGGCTCCGCGCCATCCCGCCGCGGAGCGCGCAAGCCCGGCCGCTCCCCCATGGCGCGGCCCCCATTTCGGTGACCAGGACCATCCGTTCCATGACTGAATTTTCCGGCCTCGGCCTGATCGAGCCTCTTCAGCGCGCCGTCGCGGAGGAGGGTTACTCCACGGCCACGCCGATCCAGGCCGGCGCCATTCCCGTTCTGTTGCAGGGGCGCGACGTGCTCGGCCTCGCCCAGACCGGCACCGGCAAGACCGCCGCCTTCACCCTGCCGATCCTCCAGCGCCTGTTCGAGAGCAAGAAGCGCGTCGCCGCCAAGTCGCCGCGCACGCTGATCCTGACCCCGACGCGCGAACTGGCGCTCCAGATCGGCGACAGCTTCACCACCTACGGCCGCCATCTGCCGATCCGCCGCACGGTGATCCACGGCGGCGTCGGGCAGAGCCCGCAGATCGCGGCGCTCGCCCGCGGCGTCGAGGTGCTGATCGCCACGCCGGGCCGCCTGCTCGACCTGATGGCGCAGAACCACTGCAAGCTCGACGCGGTCGAGGTCTTCGTGCTCGACGAGGCCGACCGGATGCTCGACATGGGCTTCATCCGCGACGTCCGCAAGGTGGTCGCGGTCCTGCCCAAGCAGCGCCAGACCCTGCTCTTCTCGGCGACCATGCCCGACGCGGTGACGGAGCTGGCCAACAGCATCCTGACCGACGCCCAGCGCATCGAGGTCACGCCGCAATCGACCACGGTGGAGCGCATCAACCAGCGCGTCCTGTTCGTCGACCGCGCCGACAAGCGCCGGCTTCTGGCCGATCTGCTGCTCGACAGCACGGTGGAGCGGACCATCGTCTTCGCCCGCACCAAGCACGGCGCCGACCGCGTCGCCGAGCATCTGAAGAAGGCCGGCATCGCCGCCGACGCCATCCACGGCGACAAGTCGCAGTCGGCCCGCGTCCGCGCGCTGGAATCCTTCCGCAGCGGCGACCTGCGGGCGCTGGTGGCGACCGACATCGCGGCGCGCGGCATCGACGTCGACGGCATCAGCCACGTCATCAACTTCGACCTGCCGAACGAGCCGGAAAGCTACGTCCACCGCATCGGCCGCACCGCGCGCGCCGGCACCAACGGCAGCGCCGTGTCCTTCTGCGACCATGAAGAGGTCGGCTATCTGAAGGACATCGAGAAGACGATCCGCCAGCCGATCCCGGCCGACCACGACCATCCCTACCACGCGGTCGAGGTGGCGCAGATTCACGCCTCCTCCAAGCCGCCGCCCCGCCCGAAGGCTCCCGGCAGCAACCGCAACCAGGGCGGCGGGCGCAACCAGCAGCAGGCCGCCAAGCCGGTTCAGGCACAGGCGAAGCCCGCCCAGGCCAAGCCGGCCCAGCCGAAGCCCGCCCAGTCCCGGCCCCCGCAGGGCGGCAAGCCGGCCGCACATCCGCAGGCCAGCAAGACGCCGAAGCCCGGCGCCCAGCAGAACCGCCACGACCGCCGCCCGCAGCCGCACGCCGCGGCAACCCGGCCGGCCGGCGGCGAGACCCCGCTGAAGAAGAAGACCAGCGCCGCCTGACGGCCCCGACTCCGTCGTCCTTTGTCATGCCCGTGCCAGGCACGGGCATGACGGTTCTCCTGCTCAAAAACCGGGGTTGGAGGCTCTCACGCCTTTACGCCCGATCCGACACCGGCCCGCCCGATGGCGGGGGCGGCGGTCGGATCCAGCGGCCAGCGCGGGCGCGGGGCGAAGCTCAGCGGATCGCTCTCGCCCAGCCGGAAACGCTCGATCCCGGCCCAGGCGATCATCGCGGCGTTGTCGGTGCACAGCCGCAGCGGCGGCGCCACGAAGGGCATGCCCTCCGCCGCCGCCAGCGTCGACAGCCGGGCGCGCAGCGTCCTGTTCGCCGCCACCCCGCCGGCCACCACCAGGGCGCCGCCCTGCGGGTGCTCCTGCTTGAAGCGGCGGATGGCGCGGGCGCAGCGGTCGGCCATCACCTCGGCCACCGTCGTCTGGAAGGCCGCCGCCAGATCGTCGCGGTCGGCGTCGGACAGCGGCGAGCCCAGCTCCTCGGCGTGGCGCCGCACCGCCGTCTTCAAACCCGAGAAGGAGAAATCGCAGCCGGGCCGCCCGACCAGCGGACGCGGCAGCTCGAAGCGTCCGGGGTTGCTCGCCCGCGCCGCCGCCTTCTCGACCAGCGGCCCGCCGGGATAGCCGAGCCCGAGCAGCTTGGCCGTCTTGTCGAAGGCCTCGCCCACCGCGTCGTCGATGGTGGTGCCGAGCCGGCGGTAGCGCCCCACCCCCTCGACCACCAGCAACTGGCAATGACCGCCCGACACCAGCAGCAGCAAGTAGGGAAAGGCGACGTCGTCGGTCAGCCGCGCGGTCAGCGCGTGGCCCTCCAGATGGTTGACCGCGACGAAGGGCAGATTGCGCGCAGCCGCGATGGCCTTGGCGGTCATCACCCCGACGATCACGCCACCGATCAGCCCCGGCCCGCCGGTGGCCGCCACCGCGTCGAGGTCGCCGAAGCCGACCCCGGCCTCGGCCATGGCGCGGCGGACCAGCCCGTCGAGATGCTCCAGATGGGCGCGGGCGGCGATTTCCGGAACCACCCCGCCATAGGGCGTGTGGTCGTCCAGTTGCGACAGGACCACGTCGGCGCGGATCTCGCGCGCGTCGGTGACCACGGCGGCGGCCGTCTCGTCGCAGCTTGTCTCGATTCCAAGAACGATCATGCCCGCCAAACTAGCCGCCTTGCCCGCGCGGGTATAGGGTTTTGGGGGTTGGAAGCGCGCTGCCCCCGGCGAAGCGGTCCTGGACACGGATGAACACGGATGCGGGCTTCGCCCGCCCACGGATGGCCCCTGGTCGGTCGTATCCGTGTTCATCCGATAAAATCCGTGTTCATCCGTGTCTCCAGATTCTTCAAACACTCCACGGCAATCCATGAATCCCGACACGCCCGGCGACGACGCCAGCATCCTCTATTACGACGCCGACTACCCGTCGCTGGAGATCGGGCCGGCGCGCGGCGAGGACGCGGCGGCGCTCGCCCGCATCGGCCTGCTCGGCGACGTCGCCTTCTACACCGAACAGGCACTGGCGAGCGGTGGCCCGGTGCTGGAGATCGGCTGCGGCACCGGGCGCCTGACCATCCCGCTGGCCCGCGCCGGAGTCGAGGTCCGGGCGGTCGACGTCTCCGAGGCCATGCTCGCCCGGCTGCGCGACCGGCTGGCGCGCGAGGCTCCGGAGGTCCGGGCGCGTGTCCATGTGGTGCGGCAAAACGCCTCGACGCTCGACCTGCCGGACTGCGCGGCAAAGCTGGCAATCCTGCCCTTCAACGTGCTGATGCTGATCCCCGACGCGGAGGAGACGCGCCATGCCCTGCGCGCCGCCGCCCGCCATCTCGCCCCCGGCGGGCTCTTCGCGCTGGACGTCATGAACCCGGCCACCCTGCCCTGGCAGGCCGATCCCGCCCCCGTCCCCTCCAGGCCACGGCGCAACCCGTTGACCGGCAACCCCTATGTCCGCCACGCCCAGGCGTCGGCGGTGGACGCGCGCGGGGTCCAGCGCATCTCCGGCTGGTACGACGAGCTGCTGCCGGATGGCGCCATCCGCTCGGCCCGCTTCGCCTTCGACTGGCGGATGATCGGCCGCGCGGCGCTCGCCGCCCTGCTCGACGAAGCCGGCTTCGCCATCGAGCGGCTGACCGGCGATTTTGACGGCGCCCCCTGGAGCGAGGACAGCCGACGCATCGTCGTCACCGGCCGGCGCAAGCCCGACGCCCCGGCGGCGGTCCCCGGCGACGCTTTGCAAAGCGGCCCGGATGGCCTAGAACTCGGGGCATGACGACCCTTCCGCTCCGCATCGGCACGCGCGGCAGCCCGTTGGCGCTGGCGCAGGCCCATGAGACGCGCGATCGCCTGATCGCCGCCCATCCCCATCTCGCCGCCCCCGGCGCCATCGAGATCGTCGTCCTCAAGACCACCGGCGACCGCATCCTCGACCGCACGCTGGCCGAGGCCGGCGGCAAGGGCCTGTTCACCAAGGAGCTGGAGGAGGCGCTGTTCGACGGCCGCGCCGACCTCGCCGTCCATTCGATGAAGGACGTGCCGACCCAGCTTCCCGACGGGCTGGAGATCGCCGCCTTCCTCCCGCGCGAGGATCCGCGCGACGCCTTCTTCTCGCGCTCCGGCGGCGGTCTGGCCGACCTGCCGGCCGGCGCCGTGGTCGGCACCGCCGGCCTGCGGCGCCAGGCCCAGGTGCTGGAGCTGCGCCCCGACCTGACGATCTTCCCGCTGCGCGGCAACGTGCAGACCCGCCTGTCGAAGCTCGACGCCGGGGAGGTGGACGCCACCCTGCTGGCGCTGGCCGGCCTGCGCCGACTCGGCCTGACCGGGCGGATCACCGCCGTGCTGGAGCCGGAAACCATGCTGCCGGCGGTCGCCCAGGGCGCCATCGGCATCGAGATCCGCTCGGGCGACGACGCCACCCGCGCCTTGATCGCCCCGCTGAACTGCCCGGAGACGGCAATCCGCGTCACCGCCGAGCGCTCCCTGCTGGCGGCGCTGGACGGATCCTGCCGCACGCCGATCGCGGCGCTGGCCCTGCTCGACGGCGACGCCCTGCACCTGCGGGTCAAGGTGCTGTCGAACGACGGCCAGCGCGTCTTCCGCGCCGAGCGCCGGGGCAGCGCGGCCGAGGCCGTGGCGCTCGGCGCCGACGCCGGGGCCGAGATCAAGGCCCAGCTTCCGCCGGACTTTTTCACCCCGTGAAAAACGCCCCCGAAATCCGGCGGCCGCGCCTTCTCGTGACCCGCCCGATGGAGGATGCTGAGCCGCTCGTCCGCCGGCTCGACGGGCTGGGCTTCGCCTGCTCGGTGGAGCCCATGCTGTCGCTCGTCTGGCTCGACGGGCCGGAACTCGACCTCGCGGACGTACAAGCGTTGCTGTTCACCAGCGCGAACGGCGTACGCGCCTACACCAGACGTACGACGCGGCGCGACCGTCCGGTCTACGCCGTCGGCGACGCGACCGCCACCGCCGCCCGCGCCGCCGGATTCGCCGCCGTGGAAAGCGCCTCGGGCGACGTGTACGCGCTGGCCGGGCTGGTGCGCGCGCGGCTCGATCCGAAGCACGGCACGCTGCTGCACGTCGCGGGCAGCAAGGTCGCCGGCGACCTCGCCGGTCTGCTTGGCGGGGCCGGTTTCACGCTGCACCGCAGCGTGCTGTACGACGCCGTGCCGGCCGATCGGCTGTCGGAGGGGACTGCGGCGATTTTCCGTACGTCCGACCTGGACGGCGTGCTGTTTTTCTCTCCCCGTACCGTGCTGTCCTTTGTTAGGTTGCTGGCCGAGGCCGGACTGGTCGACCAGTGTCGTACGGTCGATGCGTTCTGCCTCAGCCCCGCGGTCGCGGAGGCTGCCCGTGCGTACGGCGACCAGGGAGTGACGCCGTGGCGAAGCGTACGGGTGGCGTCGCGGCCGGAGCAGGACGCCTTGCTGGACCTGTTGCCGCCCGCGCGCGGCTGAGGGAGGCCGGGGGAGCCGCTTTGGGGGTTGTGGCGTTAAGACGAACAACAGCGAACCGAAGGTACACCCCATGACCTCTCGTCCAGGCTCGGACCGTCCGACCCCCGAACAGGACGGCGACGCGAACGCCGCGTCATCCGGAACCCCGACCAGCGCCGCCGCCCCCAACGCCGGCTCCAGCGCGGTCGACCGCATCGTCGAGCGTTTCGGCGGCATCCGCCCGATGGCCCACAAGGTGGACATCCCCGTCACCACGGTGCAGGGCTGGAAGAAGCGCGGGGCGATCCCGCTGGCCCGCCACGCCGACCTGCGCGCCGCCGCCGCCAAGCACCGGATCAAGCTGAGCGACGCCGACCTGGACGCCGCCACCCCCAGCGAGGACCGCACGGCCGCCGAGGGCGCCATCGCGGCCACGGGGCCGAGCGCGTCCCCGACGGACGTCATCATCGTCCCGCCCGCTCCCACCGCCGTCGGCGACGACACGCTGCCCGGCGCGACCACCGCGCCGGAGACCGCCCCCGACGTCGCGATCCCCCCGGCCCAGCCGGCCGACACCATTCCGGCGGCCGGCGCCGACACCCCGGTCGCGGGCGAGACGGCAACCGACAGCCTGAAGGCGGAAAACGCGAAGGCAGACACCCCGGCCGGCCCGGCCGTCGGCCCGATCGTCGAGCCGATCACCCCGACGCTGGACCCGGATGCCCCCAAGCTGGACGGCGCCAAGCTGGACGGCGCCAAGACGGATGAGGCGAAGCCGGACATCCCGAAGGCCACCAGCTACACGAAGCCCGAAGACGTCGGACCGCCACGCATCGCGACGGCAACCCCGGCCCCCTCCGCTTACCTGGATGAACCGCGCTCCGGCGGCGGCTTCGCGACCGCGCTGTCGATCGTCGCCCTGCTGGTCGGCGCCGCCGCGCTGGCCGAGCCCTGGTGGGGTCCGCGCCTGCCCGGCTGGCCGGCCACCGCCGCCGCCCCGGCCACCCCGGCGGCCGTCGCTCCTCCCGCCGACCCCGCCCTGCGCGCCCAGGTCCAGCAGCTCGCCGACCGCCTCGGCAAGCTGGAGCAGCGCCCGGCCGCCCCGGCCGGCGACGGTGCCGCCACGGCGGCCCCCGCCGACACCTCCGGGCTGGAGGCGTCGCTCCGCCAGCTCGCCGAGCGCATCGACGGGCTTGAGAAGCGCCCCGTCGCCGCCCCGGCCGAGCCGGCCGAGCCCGACCCGCGCGTCGGCCAGCTCACCGAGCGCTTCGGCGCCATCGAGCAGCGCCTGACCGCCGTCGCCGGCAACAGCCAGGCCGCCCAGGACCTGCGCCGCGACCTCGACGCCGTGAAGCAGCAGATCGCCACCGTCAACCAGACGGTCGAAACCCGCCGCGACGCCGCCACCGCCGCCCAGGCGCTGGTGCTCGCCGCCGGGCAGCTCCGCTCCTCGCTCGCCGCCGGCCAGCCCTTCCAGCAGGATCTCCAGGGCGTCCGCGCGCTGGGCATCGCCGACGCCGGAGTGACGCAGCCGCTCGACACGGTGGCCCCCTTCGCCGCCAAGGGCATCCCGACCCAGGCGCAGCTCACCGACCGCTTCCGTCCGCTGGCCAGCGAGATCGTCCGCGCCGCCGAGCGCGGCGACGGCTCCACCTGGATCGATCAGGTCACCGGCAAGCTGGCGACGCTGGTCACCGTCCGCCGCCAGGGCGGCGGCGTGGTCGGCACCAGCCCCGACGCCATCGTCGCCCGCGCCGAAGCCGCGGTGAACGAGAACAACCTCGCCAAGGCGGTGGAGGAGCTGTCGGCGCTCCAGGGCGCCGGGGCCGCCACCGCGGCGCCCTGGCTGGCCGACGCCAAGGCCCGCCTCGCCGCCGACCAGGCCGGACGCCAGCTCACCGAGCGCGCCATCGCCCTGCTCAACACGGCAGCGGGTGGTGCGGCCGGCGGGAAAGGAGCGGCCCAATGATCCGCGCCCTCTGGTTCATCCTCAAGCTGGCGGTCGTCATCGCGATCGCCATCTGGCTGATCGAGCGGCCCGGCACCGTCAGCGTGAACTGGCTGGGCTACGCCATCGAGACCTCCTTCACCGTCGCCCTGCTGATCGGGCTGGTGGCGCTGGGGATCGCGGCGCTGGGGTATCGGCTGGTCCGCGCCATCCTGCGCACCCCGACCCGCGTCCGCCGCCACAGCCGCGCCCGCAAGCGGGAGCGCGGCTACCGCGCCCTGACCCAGGGCATGGTGGCGGTGGCGGCCGGCGACGCGCCGACCGCGCGCAAGATGGCGCGCAAGGCCGACGGCCTGCTGAACGAGCCGCCGCTGACCATGCTGCTGTCGGCCCAGGCCGCCCAGCTCCAGGGCGACGAGCGCGCCGCCAAGGAGTATTTCACGGCGATGCTGGAGCGGCCGGAGACGGCCTTCCTCGGCCTGCGCGGCCTGCTGACCCAGGCGATCAAGGCGGGCGACCGGGTCGAGGCGCTGCAACTGGCCCGCAAGGCGCGGGCGTTGCAGCCCAACACCCCCTGGCTGCTCGGCACGCTCTATGACCTGGAGGCCCGCTCGGGCGACTGGGCGGCGGCGGAAGGCACGTTGCAGCAGGCGATCCAGGCCGGGGCCATCCCGACCGAGGACGGCCGCCGGCACCGCGCCGTCCTGCTGCTGGAGCGCAGCTTCGAGTCGGAGCGGCGCGGCCGCAGCGACTCCGCCCTCTCGCACGCCCAGTCGGCGCACGACCTGATGCCCGGCTTCGTCCCGGCGGCCGCCCGTCTGGCCCGCCTCCAGGTCGCCGCCGGCAAGCCGAAGGCCGCCGCCAAGGTGGTGGAGCGGACATGGCGCCTGTCGCCGCACCCCGATCTGGCCGACGCCTACCGCGAGGTGCTGAACGGCTACGACCCGCTGACCCGCGTCAAGCTGTTCGAGAAGCTGCTGAACCAGGCGCCCAAGCACGTCGAGTCGCACATCGCGCTCGCCCGCATCGCGCTGGAAGCCCAACTCTGGGGCGAGGCGCGCGACCATCTGAACCGCGCGCTGGCGATCGAGCCGTCGCGCCGGCTCTACCGCCTGTTCGCCGAGTTGGAGCGCAGCGAGCGCCAGGACGAGTCGGCGGCCCGCGATTGGATGGCCAAGGCCGCCGCCGCTCCCGCCGACCCGGCCTGGACCTGCGACCCCTGCAACGCCGTCAGCCACGCCTGGGGCGGGCTGTGCGGCCATTGCGGAGCGTTCGACAGCCTGGACTGGAAGGCGCCGACCCTGGCGACCTCCCTGATGGAGCCGGGCGGCCCGCCGGCAGCGCTGGCGAAGCCGTCGGCGGCGTGAGTCCTGCCCCCGCCTGACCTCCCCCGCCGGGCGGAGAGGTCAGGCGGGGGCTCGACTCTGGAAAAGCGCAAACCCGACCTCGAGGCCCACCGACCATGACGACGCCCGACCAATCCCGGCCGCGCCCCCTGCCCCAGAAGATCATCGGCATCCTCGGCGGCATGAGCGACCAGGCGACCGCCGAGTACTACCGCCTGCTGAACGAGGGGCTGAACGCCCGCTACGGCGGCTGGGACAACGGCGAAATCGTCATCGTCAGCGTCAATTTCGGCAACATCCAGCATTTCGTCCGTCAGGGCGATTGGGAGAGCGCGGAGCGCTACCTCTCCGGCAAGGTCGACGCGCTGGAGCGCGCCGGCGCCGACGTGATCCTGTGCATGTCGAACACCATGCACCGCGTGGTCGAGCCGATCATGGCAGCGCGCTCCACCCCCTTCATCCACATCGCCGACCCGACCGGCGAGGCGATCCGCGCCGCCGGCCTGACGCACGTTGCCCTGCTCGGCACGCTGGCGACCATGCGGTCGGAGACGCTGCGCCGGCGCTTCCAGGACCGCTTCGGCATCACCCTGCTGACCCCGGACGAGGCGGATCAGGTCATCGTCGACCGCATCATCTTCGACGAGCTGGTCCGCCGCGACCTGCGCCCGGAGTCGAAGGCGGAGTATCTGCGGATCGTCGACGGCCTGCGCGGGCGGGGCGCCCAGGGCGTCATCCTCGGCTGCACCGAGATCTTCCTGCTGATCGGCCAGGATGACCGGCCGGACTTCCCGGTCTTCGACACCACCGGCCTGCACGTCGCCGCCGCCGTGGCCTTCGCCACCGCGGAGACCGACGCCGGCGCCTGAGCGGCCCCCGTTCCCTGCCGCGCCGATGCATGACAGGGTTATCGGATCGGCGGTGGTCAACGCGGCGGACGGCCTCACATTCGGTTGATTCCCGCCGCCACCGCCGGTCGCCCATGTCCCGCGCCATGCCCCGCGTCGTTCCGCTCATCATCGCCTGCGCCCTGTTCATGGAGAATCTGGACGCGACGGTGGTCGCCACCGCCCTGCCGAGCATCGCCCGCTCGCTGGGCGAGGATCCGCTGCGGCTCAGCCTCGCCATGACCTCCTACATGCTGGCGCTGGCGGTGTTCCTGCCGGTCAGCGGCTGGATGGCGGACCGTTTCGGCGCGCGCACGGTCTTCGCCTCGGCCATCGCGGTCTTCACCGCCGGGTCGCTGTTCTGCGGCATGGCCAACGGCTTGGCCGAGCTGGTCGCCGCCCGCATCGTCCAGGGCATCGGCGGCTCGATGATGGTGCCGGTCGGCCGGCTGATCCTGCTGCGCACCGTGCCCAAGGACCAGCTCGTCACCGCGATGGCGCGGATGACCCTGCCGGCGCTGATCGGCCCGGCTCTGGGGCCGCTGGTCGGCGGGGCGATCACCACCTACGTGTCGTGGCGCTGGATCTTCGTCATCAACCTGCCGATCGGTCTGATCGGCATCGCGCTGGTGCTGAAGCTGATCCCCAACCTGAAGGACGAGCAGCGCGACCCGTTCGACGGCACCGGCTTCCTGCTGAGCGCCCTGGCGCTCGCCGCCTTCATGTTCGGCTTCGAGAATGTCGGGCGCGACCTGCTGCCGCCCGTGGCCGTCGCCGCGCTGCTGGCGGCGGCGCTGGTGATGACCCTGCTCTATCTGCGCCACGCCCGGCGGGTGGCGCGTCCGGTGCTCGACCCGTCCCTGTTCCGGCTGCCGACCTACCGGGCCTCGGTCGCCGGCGGCACGCTGTTCCGCATCGGCATCGGCGCCGTGCCCTTCCTGATGCCGGTGATGCTCCAGATCGGCTTCGGTCTGTCCGCCTTCGAATCCGGCGCCCTGACCTTCGCCGGGGCTGCCGGGGCCCTGACCATGAAGGCGCTGGCCGGCCCCATCCTGCGCCGCGCCGGCTTCCGCCGCGTGCTGCTGGTCAACGCGCTGGTCAGCGGTGCGGTGCTGGCCGGCTACGGCGCTTTCCGGCCCGACACGCCGCACGCGCTGATCCTGGGGGCGCTGCTGCTCGGCGGCTTCTTCCGCTCGCTGCAATTCACCGGGCTGAACAGCCTCGCCTACGCCGAGGTGCCGCAGGCGATGACCAGCCGCGCCAACACGCTGGCCAACGTCATGCAGCAGCTCTCGCTGAGCCTGGGCGTCGCGGTCGGGGCCACCGCCCTCCATCTCACCACGCAATGGACCGGCGCCGCGCTGACGGCGTCCGATTTCGCGCCCGCCTTCCTGACGGTCGGGCTGATGGCCTGCGCGTCGGGCCTGTTCTTCCTGCGCCTGCCGGCCGATGCGGGCGCCGAGATCAGCGGCCACCGCCTCCGCCAGGGCAGCGCCACCCGCGCGCCGCTGACCGACGCGGCGGACTGAGCCGGTTTTTCCGGGCGCAAGCAGCGGCGACGCGCAATCGGCGACAGCGATCCAACCCCCGGCAGGCCACCGACCGCTGATCGTTCGGATGAGAATAACTCCGGCGATCATGATTAATTTTCGTGCGAACCGCCTGCGACAGAGCGTGCGTTCGGGGCGCGTTCCCGTTATAAAGATGCATGGCGGCTATGCGCCGCCTTCAAGAATGATGGGAGGCTCTCCGCCACCGCGCGCGAGGGCGGGACAGTATGATGGATTGGGACAAGCTTCGGGTTTTCCACGCGGTGGCCGAAGCCGGCAGCTTCACGCACGCCGGCGAGACCCTGAACCTCAGCCAGTCGGCCGTCAGCCGGCAGATCAGCGCCCTTGAGGAAAGCCTGGGCGTTCCTCTGTTCCACCGGCATGCCCGCGGCCTGATCCTCACCGAGCAGGGCGAGTTGCTTCACCGCACCGCCCGCGACGTCTTCGCCAAGCTGTCGATGACCGAGGCGATGCTGACCGAAAGCCGGGAGCATCCCAAGGGGCCTCTGCGCGTCACGACGACGGTCGCCTTCGGCTCGACCTGGCTGACCCCGCGCATCAACGAGTTCATGTCGATCTATCCCGACATCCAGTTGACGCTGCTGATCGATGACGACGAACTGGATCTGGCGATGCGCGAGGCGGACATCGCCATCCGCATGAACACGCCGCGCCAGCCCGACCTCATCCAGCGCCACCTGATGTCGATCCGCTTCCACCTGTATGCCAGCCAGGGCTACGTGAAGAAGCGCGGCGCGCCGAAGACGGCGAACGACCTCGACAGCCACGACCTCATCACCTACCCGCCCGACGTGCGGGCGCCGATTCCCAACGTGAACTGGATCATGGACGTGGGCGAGCCCTCGCCCAACCGCCGCGCGATCCTCCAGGTGAACAGCGTCTACGCCATCTACCGCGCGGTGGAGAGCGGCCTCGGCATCGCCGCCCTGCCCGATTTCCTGGTGGACGGACACGCCAAGGATCTGGTGCGGGTCCTGCCCGACATCGACGGCCCGAAGGTGGACGCCTATTTCGTTTACGCCGAGGAACTGCGCCATTCCAAGCGCATCGCGGTGTTCCGCGACTTCCTGGTCAAAAAAGTGGCAGAGACGCCCTTCTAAGGCGTTCGCCTGTTTTTTGATCGCTTGGTCCTCTTTGCAACAGCATTGCCGAAATCGTCCAGGTTTCTTTCCTTTCAAAGGGAACCTGATCGATTTCGGCATTTTTATTAGCGTTTTCAGGGTGATCGAAGCCATGCAAGGCGCGCATGGTAGATTTATTTTATTGTGCCTGGAAACTTGGCACCAGAATGGTCAAATTTTGATCGTTGGATGTTGCGACGCAGCATTCGATGTTTCGTCCCGGGGGCATCCCCTCCGGGGTTGGGTCTCCGGACCCAGCGTCTCCCAGACGTGAAGCCTCCCTGTTCAACTCGCCGCTAATCCAACGGGTTAGCGGCGGTTTTTTTTGGGCAGGCGATGGCCTCAGCCTCCCCGCGCAAGATCTTGGACAATGGGCGACGCATCGGCCCACGCCATCGGCTTCGAGCGGCCGCTTTGACCGGCCCCTTCCTGTCGGCTACGCTCGGACAACGGGGCGAAGAGGCGGGGAACCGGGTGGCAATCCGGGTGAGAAGCATGGCCGATCTGATCGAGACTCTGTGGGATCTGCTGATCGAGAACCGCTTCATCCGCTGGTTCTTCATCGGCCTGCTGACCGGGTTGGTGCTGGTCGGCTGGATGGCTTGGTCCGGCAGCGAGATGGACGCTGCGGACGCGTTGTTGGGAATCCTCGCCAGTGGCGTCCTCGTGCTCGGACTGCGCGTTCTTCTGTGGATCGCTTACGGATAGCGGCGGGAAACAAAACCGTCTCCGCGCCGTTGCCCAAAGCGATTGCCGAAGAGGCCGCCCCGTGCGCAGAAACACAAAACCCGACCACCGCACCGCCGGCGGGCTTGGCGCCCTCCTGGCGGCCGTCCTGTTGACCAGTTCATGCGCCAACCCGCAGGCGGAGCTGGCGCTGCGCGCGCCCACCGCCATGATCGGCATGAGCAAAGGCGATCTTCTGGCCTGCGCCGGCGTGCCGGACCGCTCGATCGCGAACGGCGACACCGAACAATTGACCTATCTGCGGCAGCAGACGCTGGTCGACCGCGATGTCGACTGGGAACCCGATCCCTGGCTCGGGTCGGCCGGGGTGGGGCTCTGGCGCCCCGACGTGACCAGCTTCGTCCGCACCTACCGTTGCGAGGCCAGCATCACGCTTCGCCAGGGGCGGATCGCCGAGATGCGCTACAACCAGGACCGCGATCCCACGCTCTGTTACCCGATCGTCGGCAACTGCGTCCGGTAGCCCGCCCTGTCCCAAAACGGCCGCCGCCGCGCGTCCCGGCAGGGGGACGCGCGGCGGCTTGGTGCTCCGGCCGTTGCCGTGCTCAGCGTGGGCGCACGATCCCCGGCCACAGGCGCAGCAGCAGGGCCGCCAGCGCCGCCACGGTGGCCACCGCGACCACGCCGCCCCAGCCCCAGGTGGCCAACGCCTGGCTGCCCAGCGTCGCGCCGGCCGCCATGCCGATGAACATGCCCACCATCAGCACGGCGTTCAGGCGGCTGCGCGCGGCCGGGTCGATGCCGTAGACGATCGTCTGGTGCGCGATCAGCGAGGCCTGGATGCCGAGGTCGAAACCGATGGCGCTGCCGACGATCAGCCACAGCTGGCCCGAGGCCGGCATCCAGGGCGCCAGCGCCATCGCCGCGAAGGACAGGGCGGCCAGCCCGGCGCCCAGACGGGTGATCAGCTCCGGCCCCCGGCGGTCGGCGATGCGGCCGGCGACCGGCGCCGCCAGGGCGCCCGCCGCCCCCGCCAGACCGAAGGCGCCGGCCGCCGCCGCCCCGAGATGGAAGGGCTCGCCATGCAGCATGACCGCCAGGGTCGACCAGAAGGCGCTGAAGCCCAGCGACAGCAGCCCTTGGGCGATCGCCGCGCGGCGCAGGGCGGGGTGACGGCCCCACAGCGTGACCAGCGACCCCAGCAGGGCGCCGTAGCTCAGCCCCGTCGTCGGCCGGAAGCGCGGCAGCCCGCGCCACAGCGCCGCCATCAGCAGGGCGATGCTCGCCGCCGCCGCCACGAACACGGCGCGCCAGCCGAAATTCTCGGCCACGAACCCGCTCGCCACCCGTGACAGCAGGATGCCGAGCAGCAGGCCGGTCATCACCGTGCCCACCACCTTGCCGCGATGCTCGGCCGGCGCCAGCGTCGCGGCGGCGGGAACGATGTCCTGCGCCAGCGTCGCGGAAAGCCCGAGCGCGAGGCTGGCGGCCAGCAGCACGCCGATCGACGGCGCCACCCCGGCCAGCAGCAGGGCGGCGCACAGCACCCCGGCCTTCGCCAGGATGATGCGGCGCCGGTCGTAGCGGTCGCCCAGCGGCGCCAGCAGCAGGATGCCGATCGCGTAGCCGAGCTGCGTCAGGGTCGGCACCCAGCCGACGCTGCGGTCGTCGGCCTGGATGCTGGCGCCCAGCACGCCGAGCATGGGCTGGCTGTAATAGAGCGACGCCACGGCGAGGCCGGCGCCGGCCGCCAGCAGCAGGACCAGAGGCTGGCCCAGGGACTGGTTCTGGCCGGCCTTCGCCTCTGCATGCGCCAAAGGAATGGAGGACATGATGGAGAGCCCCGGAAGATGTGGACGAACCGGACTATGATCGCCGGCCGCCGCCATCGGTAGCCGCAAGGCGCGTAGATTTGCTATACGTCCAGCGTATGAAGATCGATCTCCTGACCACCGGCACCGACCGGCTCGCGCTGCTTGAGACCTTCGTGCGCATCGTCGAGGCCGGCAGCCTGTCGGCCGCCGCCGCGCAGATGGGCAGCACCCAGCCGACGGTGAGCCGGCGGTTGCAGATTCTGGAACGCTCGCTGGGCGTCCGCCTGCTGCAACGCTCCACCCACGCGATGAAGCTGACCGAGGACGGCGCCCGCTGCTACGAGCGCGGCAAGGAGCTGATCGCCGGTTGGCAGATCCTGGAAAGCGACGTGCGCGGCGCCAGCGACGAGCCGACCGGCCTGCTTCGGGTGGTGGCGCCGCACGCCTTCGGCCAGCAGCAGCTGGTCGGTCCGCTGGCGGAGTATCTGCGGCGCTATCCGGGGATGGCGGTGGAATGGCTGCTGCACGACCGCATGCCCGACTTCGTCGCCGAGGGGGTCGATTGCGCCATCCGGGTGGGCGACGTCCACGACCCGTCGGTCGTGGCGCTGCGGCTGGGCGAGGTGCCGCGCATCGTGGTCGCCGCCCCGTCGCTGCTGGGCGGAGCCCCGCTGCCGGAGCGGCCGGCCGAGCTGGCCGGATTGCCGTGGCTGGCGCTGAACATCTTCTACCGCGACATGGTGGAGCTGACCCACGCGGCGACCGGCGAGACCGAAAGTTTTCCCATCCGGCCGCGCCTGTCCACCGACAGCCTCCACGCGCTGCGCGGCGCCGCCGTGATGGGGCTCGGCGTCGGGATCGCGTCGGGCTGGGCACTCGTCGAGGATCTGGCCGAGGGCCGGCTTCTGCATCTGGCGCCACACTGGCAGGCCCCTCCGGTGCCGGTCCATCTGGTCTACCCGCCGACCCGCTTCCAGCCGGCGCGGCTGCGCCGCTTCATCGAGATCATGCGCGCCACAGTCCCGCAAGCCGTGGGCCGGATGCCAGGCTGAAACGGGGGGCTCCGCCCCCTCCGTCCGGGCGGATTCATCCGGACAGCTCATCTGGACAAGGGATTGTTGCCCGGATTTAGTTCCGGACGGCATCACGCCCACCATGGGGAAGACGATGAACCAGAGCCTGGAACATGTTCTCGACAAGGCGCATGAGAAGAAGTCGCTGAAGGAACTGGCCGAACTGTCGCCGGCCGCCTTGCAGGGAGTGTCCGACAAGGACGCCGAGGCGCTGAAGGCCGCCTTCGGCATCAAGACGATCCGCGACCTCGCGACCAACAAGTTCGTCCTGTGGGCACAGGCGATCAACACCCTGGCCACGGCCGAGAAATGATCGGGCGGGCTGCCGCGGCGCCCGCTGCGGCAGCTTTCCGACGACGGGCTCACGCCCCGACCGCCCATCCGCCCGTGACCATTGCGTGTCCGCGCCGAAAGGGGCGCCCCTACCCCGTCTTGCCCAAGGCCTCGGCAAGAGTTCGTTAACCACAATCGCCCACCCTGACCCCAGTTTCCGGACTTTCTTGCGACGAGGGTGGCGATGACCTGCATTGTGGGCTTGGTGGACGGCGATCGGGTGTGGATGGGCGGCGACAGCGCCGGGGTGAACGGGCTGGACATCACGGTCCGCGCCGACACCAAGGTCTTCCGCAACGGCGATTGCCTGATCGGTTTCACCAGTTCCTTCCGCATGGGCCAACTCCTGCATTACCGGCTGGAGCCGCCGCCGCGCGAGCCCGACGCCGACCTGTTCCGCTACATGGTGGTGGATTTCGTCGACGCCGTGCGCGGCTGCCTGAAGGACGGCGGCTACGCCCACCGCTCCAACGAGGTCGAGACCGGCGGCACCTTCATGGTCGGCTGCGAGGGCCGGCTGTTCACCGTGCAGTCCGACTATCAGGTCGGCGAGGCGGTGCGCGGCTATCACGCCATCGGCTGCGGCTCCGACTACGCGCTGGGCTCGCTCGCCTCGACGGCCGGGCTGGCGCCCGAGGAGCGCCTGCTGAAGGCGCTGGAATGCGCCGAACTGTTCAACGGCGGCGTCCGCGCCCCCTTCACCATCCAATCGGCGGTCCGCCGCCCGCATCTGGCCCTGACCGAAGCGGCGTGATCCACGCCGCATCCGTCGAAGGTCGCAAGGACCGGCGGCGGGCATGGACTGGTCTTCCAAGGAAATGTGGGGTATGCAACCCGCATCCCGCCGCAGAGCGGGAACAGGGAATAACCACAATTTCTTTGGGTGTAGAGATGACGGACCAAGCTGTCTGTGCCGATGCTTACCTTGGCGAGAACGAGAACCCCGCCGACTTGCTGAACAACTGGGGGAATTCCCCGTATTTCGTGTTTCCGGCGATGATCCTCGTCCTGATCATGCCGCTGGCGATCCTCTTCCACCCGACTTGGATCGTCCTGCCGGCCGTGCTCGGGGCCTTCACCATGCTGGGGATCATCATCCACCTGACGCGTGGATGAACCCACCGCCGTGCGGAGGGGGCGTCCCCTTCGCACCGACGCGGATCAGGCGAGGTCGGTGAAGCCGCTGGTGATCGGATGCCGCCGCTCGCGGTTCAGAGGGCGGCGCGCGATCCTCGGACCCGGCGGGCCCTGGCGGCGCTTGCCCTCCGCCGCGTGCAGCATCCGCCACACCCGCGCCACCAGCTCCGCGTCGTGGCCGCGTCCGGCCAAATCCGCCAGCCCCAGATCCCGTTCGACCAGCCCCTCCAGCAGATCGTCCAGCCGCTCGTAGGGCGGCAGCGCGTCCCGCTCGGTCTGGCCGGGTCCGAGTTCCGCCGTCGACGCCTTGGCCAGCACCCGTTCCGGGACCACCCGCCCGGCGGGGCCGCGCGCGCCGGCCGGAACATGGGCGTTGCGCCAGCGCGCCAGCGCGCAGGCCGTCGTCCGGTAGACGTCCTTCAGCACCGCGTAGCCGCCGCAAGGCGTCGCGCGGCCGAGCAACATCTCCGACTTGTCGCCGGTGGCCAGCACCAGCGCGCCGAACTGGTCGGACAGCGCCATCAGCGTCACGTCGCGCGCGCGGGCTTGCAGAGTTTCGGCGGCGACGCCCGGCTCGCGCCCGGCCAAGGCCGGAGCCAGCATCGAATCGAACGCCTTGACGACCGGCGCGATGGGAATGCGGTCGAGCCGGCAGCCCAGCAGTTCCGCCGTCTCTGCGGCGTCCTCCAGGCTGCCCTTCACGGTGTGCGGCGAGGGCATCGTCACCGCATGGACCCGATCGGCGCCCAGCGCGTCGACCGCGATGGCGGCGGTCAGCGCCGAATCCAGCCCGCCCGACAGGCCGATCAGCACGCCGGGGGCATGATTCTTGTTCACGCAATCGCGGACGCCCAGCACCAGCGCCGCGTAGACGGCCTCCAGCCCCTCGGCCGGCGCGATGGTCTCGGCCTCGCGGCACGCCCAGGCTTCGTCGGCCCCGCGCTCCCAGCGGGTCACCAGCAGATGCTCGGCGAAGGAGGGCGCCTGCGCCACCAGCGCGCCGTCGGCGGCCAGCGCGAAGCTGCCGCCGTCGAAGACCAGCTCGTCCTGTCCGCCCACCTGGTTGACGTAGAGCAGCGGCAGGCCGGATTCGATGACGCGATGGACGGCGATCTGGATGCGCTCGTCCTGCTTGCCGGTCTCGAAGGAACTGCCGTTCGGGACGACGATCAGCTCCGCGCCGCTCTCCGCCAGCGTCTCGACCACGTCGGGCGTCCGGATGTCCTCGCACACCGGAATGCCCAGCCGCACGCCGCGCAGATTCACCGGGCCGGGCGGCGGACCGGCCGCGAACAGGCGCGTCTCGTCGAAGACGCCGCAATCGGACAGATCGACCTTGAAGCGCGTCGCCGCGATGCCGCCCCTGTCCAGCAGCAGAACCGTGTTGTACAGCCGGCCTCCCTCGCGCCACGGCGCGCCGACCAGCAGGGCCGGGCCGCCGTCCGCCGTCTCCTCCGCCAGCGCGCGGACCGCCGCCTCGATCCGGTCGAGGAAGAAGGGCTTCAACACCAGATCCTCCGGCGGGTAGCCGGAAACCGACAATTCGGGAAACACCACGAGATCGGCCCCGCGCGCGGCGGCCTCGGCCCGCGCGGCGCGGATGCGGTCGGCGTTCGCGTCGATGTTGCCGACAGTCGGGTTCGTCTGGGCAAGCGCGATGGACAGGCGGTCGGTCATGAGGCGAAGGTCCGGCGGATGCGTTGCGGGCGGCGGCTTTTTCCGACACCCTAACAGCCGCGAAAAGGCGGCGGAAGCCGCGCCACGCCGCAGCGGCATCCCCCGGAAGAAGGATTGGGACCGGAGGCTCTGCGCCATCATTCGTATGAAAACGAACTTCTACCGGGGATTGCGAGATATTTTCCGGAATTAACGTCTGGTAAAGGCTATCGGCGCCACTCTGACGGGCGCGGGATATTTTCTCATGCGGGGGCTTGCCATGTATTACGCGGAACTCACCGGCCCAAGCGGCACACCATCGCTGCTGTCCACCACCACGAGCGGAACCGGCGCGGCCAAGAAGACCACCGAATCGAAAGGCGACGCGAAGGCCGCCGACGCCAAGAGCGGCGGCGCGTCCGGCTCGCCGGCCTACACGATCAGCGAATCGATGGAATCGCTGCTCGACAGCATTTCGGGCCAGGGGGCGAAGGACGCGGCGAAGAGCGCCGGCGCCGACACCAGCTCCAAGAACCTCGACCGCGCCAAGCAGGCGCAGGGGCTGATGCAGAGCGCGCTGGACCACGGCAAGGGCCTCGCCGGCACGTTCGACAAGGCCATCGACACGATGAAGCAGGGGCTGGGCGACATCCTCGGCGCCCTCGGCATGTCGTCGGATGGCGTCGCCGACGCCACCGCCGGTTTCGGCGACGCGATGAAATCCAAGCTGGCCGACCTGGATTTCAGCAAGATGGCGGTGGACATGCAGGCCGCCCGCTCGCAATGGTCGATCGAATCGCACGGGATGGAGTTGAGCATCCAGGACGGCGACCGCAAGGTGCAGATCTCCTTCGCCAAGTCGACGCTGGACTTCCGCAAGGACGAGGCGCGGCTCCAGGCGGGCGGCGGCGGAATGGCGGCCGGCTTCAGCACCACCACGGCGACCGGCAAGTCGACCGGCATCATCGTTCGCGGCGAGGGCTTCAGCGAGGACGAGATCAAGAACATCCTCGGCAAGCTGAACGACATGGCCTCCAAGGCCGGCGGCGACGGGATGAAGGGTCTGGCGGTGCTGAAGCCGACCACCGGCAAGGACGGCATCACCCATCTGAAGCTCGACCTGTCGGTTCCGGTCGAGGGGCTGAGCAGCGGCACCCCCGCCACGACCACGGCCGGCGCCGCCGACGCCAAGCCGCAAAGCGTGAACATCACCGCCTGATTTTTGTCGCGAGGGCCGGCCGGCGGGGGCCGGACCGGCGCTTGCGGCGACCGGCGGTCTTGTCTAAAAGCGGAAGGCGGCGCTCCGGCGGGCGCGCGAAGGGCCACCCGCTCCACGAGACACGTCATGACCGACCGCGACACCCTGCTGGCCTTGAACCAAGCCTTCTACCGGGCCTTCTCCAACCACGACATGCCCGCCATGGAGGCGCTGTGGGCGGAGCGGCTGCCGGTCTCGTGCATCCATCCCGGCTGGGCCGCCCTGTTCGGCCGCGACGCCGTGCTGGCGAGCTGGCGCGACGTGCTGCGGGCGCCAACCGGCGTCACCGTCCATGCCCGCAACGAGCGGGTGATGCTGCACGGCGACACGGCGCTGGTGGTGTGCGAGGAGATGCTGGGCGGCGCCGTGCTGGCGGCGACCAACCTGTTCGCGCGCGAGGATGGCGTCTGGCGCCTCGCCCATCACCAGTCCGGCCCCATCGCCCAGACCCGCGCCGACGTCGAGCGCCCCGCCCCGCCGCCGCGCCGCCTGCACTGATCCTCACTGAACCACCGCCGCGACCTCCGGCCGCGCCTCGAAGCGGCGGACGATGTCGGCGACGACGCTGTCGGCGGTGACGCGGTCGGGATCGCTGTTGGTCAGCGCCACGACCGCCCAGCGGTGGGCCCGCGAGAAGGCGATGTAGGCGTTGAAGCCGCCGGTCGATCCCGAGTGCCAGAGGATCGGGGTGCCATCGGCGGCCCAGGCGACGAACCAGCCCAGCGCCATCGCCCCCGCCCCCAGCGCGCCCGGATCGGCCAGACGGCGGCCGTCCACCTGCACCGACTGGGCGAGCGCCAGCGTCGCCGCCGTTCCGGCTTCGCAACCACCCTTTCCCATATTGATTTCCCCCGCGTTCGGACAATCGCCGAGATTGGCGTGCAGCCAGCGCAGCAGATCGTCGGCGGTCGAATAGAGCCCGAAGGAGGATTGCATCGCCGGCGCCTCCCAATCGGGAACCGCCCGCCCGCGCGCGTGGCCGACCGCCTTGCGGGCGCGCTGCTCGGCGGTCAGGCGAAGCGAGGTGTCCCTCATCCCGAAACGATCCGTCACCACCCGCTTCAGCAGCGTTTCGTAGGACACGCCGGACGCCGCCGTCAGCGCCTCCCCCAGCACCGCCATGCCGACGTTGGAGTAGCGGAAACGGCTGCCGGGCGGCACCGGCAGACTGTAGCCGGACAGCCAGGTCGCCACCTCGTCGCGGGTCAGCGGCTTGTAGGGGTTGCGCGGATCGTCCAGCCGGCTCCAGGAGAAGCGCGGCGTCTCCGGCACGTTGGGCAGGCCGGCGGTGTGGGTCGCCAGATCGCGCAGGCGGATCGGCCGTCCGTCGTAATCGGGAACATGCGGCACCCGCGTCAGGTGGCGCTCCAGCGGATCGGAGGCGTCGAGGCGGCCGCTGCGCATCAGCTCGGCCATGATGGTGCCGGTGAAGGGCTTGGTCAGCGAGGCGATCTGGAAGACGGTGCGCCCGTCCGGCGGGCCGCCGTCCGGCCGGCCGCTGTCGCCGCGTCCGACGACGAGGCTGCGGCCGTCATGGATCACCCCGACCACCAGACTGCCCGGACCGGCCAGCGCCAGCCGGTCGTCGACCAGGCGGGTCACCGTCTCGCGCAGCGTGTCGTAGCCGACCGCCTCGGTCGGCGCCAGCGGAACGCTCCACAGCGCCAGAACCCACGGGATCCCGATCCACAACCGCCGCATCCCCGCCTCCGTCCCGGAAGACCGAGTTCGGAGAGTGGGAAGGCGGCGGCGGTCCCGGTATCCCCGCGTACGGGGATCAGGCTAAGGCGCCGCCGCGGCGCGCCGGGGTAGCCCGATGCCGCGCGCGGACACCGTAGGGGTGGCTATTCCGTCGGAATCTCCGCCGGGGGCGGGCGGCGGTCCTTGACGATCGACAGCGGCACGTCGTCGGCGGCGATCTCGAAGATCGGATGGCCGTCGAGCAGAGACGGGCAGCGCTTGGCCTGGGTGAAGGCCAGGAAGAAGTCGGCCTTGCGCCAGTCCGGCTCGATGCCGTTGACCAGCCGCAGCCAGGGCGGCAGCTCGAAGCGCACCGCCAGCGTGTTGCCGCAGACGGTCAGCGTGTATTGGCGCGGCGGCGGGTGGCCGTCGTTCTCGCGCTCGACATACTCGATGAGTTCCTGGAGCGCCTCGTGCAGGGAGTTGCCCCAGTAGTCCAGCTCGTACTGCCCGTCGGCGCCGCGTACGCCGCCGACGAGCTGGTTGTAGTAGACGTACTGGTTGGGGTGCATCGTGCCGAGCTGCCACGCGTACACCACAGCCACCACCGTCAAGGCCGACGCGAAGCCCTGCCCCAGCGCCCGGCCGCCGCGCTCCGCCAACGTCCACAGCCGGTCGGCGGCGATGGCCGCCATCACCACCATCGGCGGCACCAGGAACAGGAAATGGCGGATGCCGTTGTAGACCGACGGCCGCATCAGGATGAACAGCAGGATCGGCAGGAAGCCGGCCAGCACCAGCGGCGTGTAGCGCACCGCCGTGAAGGCGCCCATCCGCCGCAGGCCGCCGCGCGCCAGCCAGACCGCCGCCATGACGATCGCGGCGGCGACGCCGACCAGCACCGCCTCCGGCACCTTCACCGCCAGATAGACCGGCAGATACAGGGCGGGCGGGTCGTTCGAATGGACCATCTGGCCCATGAACAGGGTCTGGATGTCGATCGGGAAATGCGAGACGACGCGCAGCGCCTCCAGCGGGTTGAGCGGCTTCTGCACCGCCCAGGGCCAGAAGAAGGCCATGATGGCATAGGCGACCGGGATCGCCGGCAACAGCTTGACGAAGGCGAGCCTGGCGTCGTGCAGCACCCAGCGCAGCCCCTCATGCCGGGCGACCAGCGCGAAATGCAGCAGCATGGCGACCGCGAGGTAGAAGCCGGCCAGCACCCCGCCGATGCGGATCGACAGGGTCAGCCCGAGCACCAGCCCGAACTTCAGCACCGCGCTCGGGCTCGGCTTGGGAAGCTGATTGAGGATGCGGGTGGCGAAATAGAGCGTCCACACCATGCCGGCGGCGAACGGCACGTCCTTGGTGTTGTTGAACATCGCGCCGTAATAGACGCCGCTCAGCGCCAGCAGCGCCGCCGCGACGAAGCCCGCGCGCGGACCGGCCAGCAGCCGGGTGTAGCGCCACGTCCCGGCGATGCCCAGCACGCCGACCAGCGCGCAGAGCAGATGCCGCGTCTCGTACTCCTCGAAGGGGGAGATCGGGACGAGCACCGCCGTCACCAGGTCGAACAGCCCGCCATAAAGGTAGAGATCCTTGAAATGGAAGGCCGACCGGTCCTGGAAGCCGCTCATGTAGTAGGAGAGCAGCTTCTTGCCGTAGATGTGCTGGACCTCCTCGTCGGTGCTGATGCCGTAGCTGAGGAAGGTCAGCGCGGCGAGGATCAGCAGACCCAGCAGCAGCGCGCGGGTCAGGTCGTCCCACAGCGCGCCCTCGCGGCGCGGCCGCGGCTCCGCCGGGCTCGCCATGGCAACGCCCGCGGTCGGAGAGCGCTTCGACTGGTGGTTCATCGCCGCCGGTTCCCGCCGAAATCCCTGTTGAAGCCGCCCGGATGATCGTCCCGATCATCCTCGTCCTCGAAACCGTGGGCGGAGCGGACGATGAACAGCGGCCGTCCCTTCACCTCGGCGAAGACGCGGCCCAGATAGTCGCCGATGATCCCCAGCGTGATGAGCTGGATGCCGCCCAGGAACAGCACCGCGACCAGGAGCGATTCGTAGCCGGGCACGTCGATGCCGTGGAACAGCGTGCGCACCAGACGGATCAGGATGTAGACGAAGGCGACGCCCGACAGCGCCATCCCGACGAGACTCCACACCCGCAAGGGGAAGGTGGAAAAGGCGGTCAGACCGTCGAACGACAGGCGCAGCAGCTTCAGGAAGCCCCATTTGGTGTCGCCGCCGGCGCGCTCCCCCTGCTCGTAGGGGATGGCGGCCTGGCGGAAGCCGACCCAGGCGAAGATGCCCTTCATGAAGCGCGTGCGCTCCGGCATCCGGTTGATGACCTCCACCACCTTGCGGTCCATCAGGCGGAAGTCGCCGACCTCGCGCGGCAGCTTGATCTCCGACAGATGGTCGAAGATCCAGTAGAACATCCGGGCGAACAGGCGGTGCTTCAGGCTCTGCCCGACCCGCGCGTGGCGCACGGCGACGACCACGTCGTAGCCCTCGCGCCACTTCTCCAGGAAGGCGGGCAGCAGTTCGGGCGGGTGCTGGAGGTCGGCATCCATCGGCACCACGGCGTCGCCGGTGGTCCGCGCCAGACCGGCCGACAGCGCCAGCTCCTTGCCGAAGTTGCGCGACAGGTCGACCACCTTGATCCGGTTGTCGCGGTCGTGCGCGTCGAGCAGCCGGTCGAGCGTGTCGTCGCGGCTGCCGTCATTGACGCAGACGACCTCCCAATCGACGTTCAACCCGTCCAGCGCCGGGGTCAGGCGGTCGAACAGGGCGGCGATGTTGGCGCCTTCGTTGAAGAAGGGGATCACCACCGAGAGGCGGGTGCGGTGCGGCCGGTTCACCCGTTGGGCGGCGTCGCCGCGAACGGCCGGTGCGGCCGGGGTGGGCGCGTCGGAAAGGGACATGGCCAGCCGTCAGGGTCCGTGCGTCGGAAGCCGGGAATGCGGGACGTCGGCGACGGCCCCGGCCGGCCGCTTCGCCCTTCGGCGTATATCATGATCCATGGGAATGTTCAAAACGCCTCTCTTGTGACCGGAAACGGCACAAAAAACGGCCCGGCGCCCCCCTTGGGGCCGGCACCGGCGCCGCCCCGATCCGGCTCCGCACCGATCAACATCCAGCATCGCCCTTTATTCCGCTCCGCGAAAGCCGGGGGGAACCAGGATGCGGCCCCCCGGGGGCCCTTTCGCAACCGCAGCGACGCCCGGACCGCCCATATTCCGCTTGCGCGCGGTTCCGCCCTTCGCGCACATAGTCGTCATGATCCTCACCCCCATCGCCATCGACGACATGCCGAAGGCCATCGCCGCCTTCGAAGCCCATCTGGACGGCCACGCGCAAGCGCTGGCCGCCTTCCGGCGGATCGCCGGAACCTGGCCGGTCCGTCCGGCCGGAGAGCCGGGCGGCGGCGTCGACACGCCGGAGCACCGAGCCGAGGCGGTGCGGCTGGCCCACGCCCACGGCATCGACACGCTGGACGAACAGCCGAGCCGCTCCTTCATGTGGGATGGCAAGGTGATCCGCACCGACGTCGAGGCGACCGTCATCGTGCACGAGGTGACCCACTGGCTGTGCGCGGCGCCGGAGCGGCGCACGCTGATCGACTACGGCCTCGGCCCCGGTCCGGAGACCACCGCCCGCAAGGAGGCGCGCGCCGACAAGCGCCTGTGCTTCGAGGACTGCATGCACGAGGAGCAGCAGACCTCGCTGCTCGGCGTGCTGTGGGAGGTCGAGCTGGGCCAGCCCGGCATCCTGGCCTTCCTGGAGCAGAACTGGATGGAGCATTGGGAGCGGCCGAGCACCGCCGCCTTCTTCATCCGCCACGCCGAGGAGCTGTTCGCGCGCGGCCTGATCGACGCCGACGGCCGCCCGACCACCGCGCGCCCCTGGGCCGACGCGCGGCGGTCCGGCTCGCCGGAGGCCCGCCGCCTGGAGACCGGGCGCGAGACCGGACGCCGCGCCGCATGACCCGCCTTTCCTGACCGCCCTTTCCAACCGCCGGGGCGGCGGGTCCCGCCGCTCCTCCCCCTGACGACCCCCGTGGAGGCTGGACCGCCGATGACCCGCTCGCTTCTCGCCCTGACCTCTGTCGCCCTGCTGGCCGCCTCGCCCGTGCTCGCCGACCCGCTGAAGGTCGGCATGATCACCACCCTGTCGGGGCCGGGCGCCGGGCTGGGCATCGACATCCGCGACGGCTTCGCGCTGGCGACCGAGCATCTCGGGGGCAAGCTGGGCGGGCAGGACACGCAGATCGTCGAGGCCGACGACCAGCAGAAGCCGGACGTCGCCGTTGGCCTGGCCAACCGCATGGTCGAGCGCGACCGGGTCAACGTCGTCACCGGCATCGTCTGGTCCAACCTGGCGCTCGCCATGATGCCGACGCTGGCCGCTGGAAAGACCCTGTTCGTCAGCCCCAACGCCGGCCCGTCGCAGCTCGCCGGCAGCCAGTGCAACCCGTATTTCTTCAACGTCGCCTATCAGAACGACACCATCCACGAGGCGATGGGCAAGCATGTCCAGGACGCCGGCTTCAAGAAGGTCTATCTGCTGGCGCCGAACTACCCGGCGGGCAAGGATTCGCTGGCCGGCTTCAAGCGCTACTACAAGGGCACCGTGGCCGGCGAGGTCTACACCCAGGTCGGCCAGCTCGACTACGCCGCCGAGCTGGCGCAGTTGAAGGCGGCGGCGCCCGACGCGGTCTTCGCCTTCTACCCCGGCGGCATGGGCATCAACTTCATCAAGCAGTTCGAGCAGGCCGGGCTGAAGGGCGCCACGCCGCTGTTCGGCCCCGGCTTCTCCTTCGACCAGGACATCCTGGCGGCGGTCGGCGAGGCGGCGCTCGGCGCCAAGAACTCGGCGCAGTGGAGCCCCGACCTCGACACCCCGGCCAACGCGACGTTCGTCAAGGACTTCAAGGCCAAGTTCAACCGCATCCCCTCGATGTACGCGGCCCAGGGCTACGACGCGGCGCTGCTGATCGACGCGGCGGTCAAGGGCGTCGGCGGCGACCTGAAGGACAAGGACAAGCTGCGCGCCGCGATGAAGGCCGCCAAGTTCGACGGCCTGCGCGGATCGTTCCGGCTGAACAACAACCAGTTCCCGATCCAGAACGTCTATCTGCGCGAGGTGGTGAAGGGGGCCGACGGCGCCATCACCAACAAGCTGGCCGGCACCGTCTTCACCGACCACGCCGATTCCTACGCCAAGGACTGCGCGATGAAGTGAGGACGGCGCCGTCATGGACCTCCTGCTTCTCGCCGAACAGGGGCTGAACGGGCTACAACTGGGGGTGATGCTGTTCCTGATGGCGGCCGGGCTGACGCTCGTGTTCGGCATCATGGATCTGATCAACCTCGCCCACGGCTCCTTCTACATGGTCGGCGCCTATCTGACGGCGGCGCTGGTGCCGGTGCTCGGCGGCTTCCTGCCGGCGCTGGCGGTCGCTGTCCTGCTGACGGCGCTGCTCGGGCTGGCGGTGGAGGCGGTGGCGCTGCGCACGCTCTACCGCCGCGACCATCTGGATCAGGTGCTGGCGACCTTCGGGCTGATCCTGTTCTTCAACGAGCTGATCCGCATCCTGTTCGGCCCGGTGCCGATCTTCCTCAACCCGCCGGCGGCGCTGGCCGGCACGGTCGATCTGTGGGGGCTGACATACCCGGCCTTCCGGTTGGCGATCCTCGGGACCGGGCTGGCGGTGGCGCTGGGTCTGTGGCTGCTGATCGCCAAGACGCGGGTCGGCATGCTGATCCGCGCCGGCGCCACCAACCGCGAGATGGTGATGGCGCTGGGCGTCGACGTGCGGCTGCTGTTCGGTCTGGTCTTCGCGCTCGGCTGCGGGCTGGCCGGGCTGGCCGGAGCGATGGCCGGGCCGGTGCTGGCGGTGCAGGTCGGCATGGGCGAGCAGATCCTGATCCTGACCTTCGTCGTGATCGTGATCGGCGGCATCGGCTCGATCCGCGGCGCCTTCGCCGGGGCGCTGCTGGTGGGCGTGGTCGACACGCTGGGCCGCGCCCTGCTGCCCGCCAGCTTCCGGCTGGTGATGGACGCCGCCAGCGCCAACGCAGCGGGTGCGGCGGCGGCGTCGATGGCGATCTACGTGCTGATGGCGCTGGTGCTGGCCGTCCGCCCCAAGGGGCTATTTCCGGCGGCGTAACGGATCGGGTCGGTCATTCCGGCCTCGGAAAAGCCCTTCAACCGCAACAGGCAGCTGTCGCAGGTGCCGCAGGAGGTCCCGTCCGGCGCCGGGTCGTAGCAGGAGTGGGTCAGGCTGTAGTCGACGCCCAGTTCCAGCCCGCGCCGGACGATCGCCGCCTTGTCCAGCGTCATCAGCGGCGCGTGGATCTTGAAGCGGCTGGTGCCCTCCACCCCGGCCTTGGTGGCGAGGTTGGCGAGAGTCTCGAAGGCGGCGATGTATTCGGGCCGGCAGTCGGGATAGCCCGAATAGTCCAACGCGTTGACGCCGATGAAGAGGTCCTGCGCGCCGAGCGTCTCGGCCCAGGCCAGCGCGAAGGACAGGAACACCGTGTTGCGCGCCGGCACATAGGTGACGGGGATGTCGGCGCCGAGGTCGGCGGCGGTCTCGTGCTTGGGTACGTCGATGGAGTCGGTCAGGGCCGAACCGCCGAAGGCGCGCAGATCGATGTCGGCGACGACGTGCCGCTCGACGCCCATGGCGGCGACCACCCGGCGGGCGGCGTCGAGTTCCACCGAATGGCGCTGTCCGTAGCGGAAGCTCAGCGCGTTGACCCGGTAGCCCTCATGCCTGGCGATGGCGAGCACCGTCGTCGAATCGAGCCCGCCACTGACCAGAACCACCGCATCCCTGGTTGTCATCACGCTTGTCCTTTCGCCAAATCCGGAGAGCCGGCATACTTGCTCTTGCTGTCCCGAACATTCCATCTGAGGAAGGCAGGGGTTTTGACACAGATGAACACAGATAGACACAGATGAACACGGATGCGGAAATCCCCGCCGACAAGGATCCGCTGACACAAGCGGTGATTGGCGCCGCGTTCGAGGTCGCGAACATCCTGGGGCGCGGCTTTCTGGAGGCGGTCTATCGCAAGGCGTTGGCGCACGAACTCCGATCCCGTGGGCTTCCGGTGCGCGAAGAGATCGAATTCAAGATCGATTACAAGGGTGTCCATGTCGGACGCTATGTCGCCGACATGATCGTCGCCGAGAGCATCATCATCGAAATCAAGGCGGCGGATGCCATCATCCCCGCCCATGTCGGCCAGACGTTGAATTATCTGCGCGCCAGCGGCTTGCAGAAGGGGCTCATCCTGAACTTCGGCTCTTCCCGATTGGGCTTCAAACGAGTGGTGCTGTAACGGAAAACCGCCCACGCATCACCGTTCATCTGTGTTTATCTGTGTTCATCTGTGTCAGAAAACAGCCGACATGCCCGCCCTGACCCGCTCCCGCATCGCCCTGGCCGTTCTGCTGATCGCCGCCCTCGCCCTGCCGAGCGTCGCGGCCTGGATGGACGAGCCCTTCTATCTGCGGCTCGGCGCCCGCATCCTCGTCTTCGCGCTGGCCGCCGTCAGCCTCGACCTGATCCTCGGCTTCGGCGGGATGGTCAGTTTCGGGCACGCCGCCTTCGTCGGGATCGGCGGCTACGCCGTCGGCATCCTCTTCGCCCACCAGGCCGAGGGCTCCACCCTGTTCGGCTGGCCCGGCACGACCAACGGCTTCATCGTCTGGCCGCTCGCCATGCTGGCCGGGGCGCTGGCGGCGCTGCCGATCGGGGCGATCTCGCTGCGCACGACCGGCGTGCCCTTCATCATGATCACGCTCGCCTTCGCGCAGATGCTGTTCTACCTGATGACCGGGCTGAAGGCCTATGGCGGCGACGACGGCGTCGCGCTGTGGAGCCGCTCGACCTTTCCCGACGGCCCCAACATCGCCGATCACGCCACCTTCTACTATGTGGCGCTCGGCCTGCTGCTGGCAGCGCTGCTGCTCGGCTGGCGTCTGGTGAACTCGCGCTTCGGCCGCGTCCTCCGCGGCGCCAAGGACAACGAGCGGCGGATGCGGGCGCTCGGCTACCCGGTCACCCGCTACAAGCTGGCCGCCTTCGTCATCGCGGGGGCCCTCGCCGGGCTGGCCGGCGCCCTGCTCGCCAACGCCACGATGTTCGTCGGCCCGCAATATCTGCATTGGAGCCGATCCGGCGACCTGATCGTGATGGTCGTGCTGGGCGGCATCGGCACGCTGATCGGCCCGGTGCTGGGTGCGGCCGCCCTGCTGCTGCTGGAGGAATACGTCCCCGAGCTGATGAACCTCGCCCACGCCGGGCTCGGCGAACATTGGAAGATCGTGCTCGGCCCCATCCTGCTCGGGCTGGTGCTGTTCGCCCGCAAGGGCCTGTGGGGCGTCATCGCCGGGAGCCGCACGCCATGACCGTCCCGCTTCTGGAAGCCCGCGCGCTGGTGAAGCGCTTCGGCGGCCTGAACGCCACCGACCGCCTGTCGCTGAGCGTGGCAAAGGGCGAACTCCACGCCCTGATCGGTCCCAACGGCGCCGGCAAGACCACCCTGATCGGCCAGCTTTCCGGCGAGCTGAAACCCGACGAGGGCCGCATCCTGTTCGACGGCCGCGACGTCACCGCCCTGCCCGTCCACAAGCGCGCCCAGCGCGGCCTCGCCCGCAGCTTCCAGATCACCTCGGTCTTCCCCAGCTTCACGGCGCTCGACAACGTGGCGCTGGCGGTGCAGGCCCACGCCGGCCACAGCTTCCGCTTCTGGCGCGACGCCGCCCGCGACCGCCGCCTGAGCGACCCCGCCCGCGCGGTGCTGGAACGGGTCGGGCTCGGCCCGCGCGGGAACACCCCGGCCTCGGCGCTGGCCCATGGCGAAAAGCGGCAACTGGAACTGGCGATGGCGCTTGCCACCGGCCCGAAGCTGCTGCTGCTCGACGAGCCGATGGCCGGCATGGGGCCGGAGGAATCCGCCCGCATGGTGCGGCTGCTCGCCGAGCTGAAGGGCGGCGTCACCATCCTGCTGGTCGAGCACGACATGGACGCGGTGTTCGCGCTGGCCGACCGCATCACCGTGCTGGTGCGCGGGGCGGCTCTGGCGACCGGCGCACCGGCCGCGATCCGCGCCGACGCCGCGGTGCGCGAGGCCTATCTCGGCGACGAGCGGGAGGCGGTGTGATGGAGTCCCCCCTGCTGCACATCGACGGGCTGACCGCCGCCTACGGCCAAAGCCAGGTCCTGTTCGGCATGTCTCTGTCGGTCGGGGCCGGCGAGGTCGCCACCCTGATGGGCCGCAACGGCATGGGCAAGACGACGACGATCCGCTCGATCCTCGGCCTGATGCGCCCGACCGGCGGCAGCCTGCGCTTCGAGGGCGCGGAGCTGTCCGGCCAGCCGCCGCACCGCATCGCGCGGGCCGGCATCGCGCTGGTGCCGGAAGGCCGGCAGGTCTTCCCCACCCTGACCGTGCGCGAGAATCTGATCGCCACCGCCGCCAACCGGCATAACCGTCCCAATCCCTGGACGGTCGAGCGCGTCCACGCCCTGTTCCCGCGTCTGGCCGAACGCGCCGGCAACCTCGCCCGCAACCTGTCGGGCGGCGAACAGCAGATGCTCGCCATCGGCCGCGCCCTGATGACCAACCCGAAGCTGCTGATCCTCGACGAGGCGACCGAGGGGCTGGCGCCGCTGGTCCGCGCCGAGATCTGGACCTGCCTCGCCCAGTTGAAGGCGGAGGGTCAGGCGATCCTGGTGGTCGACAAGACGGTGGCGGCGCTGGCCCGCCTCGCCGACCGGCACCACGTCATCGAGAAGGGCCGTCTGGCCTGGAGCGGCGACTCGGCGGCCCTGCTGGCCGATCCCGGCCTGAAGGAGCGCTACCTCGGCGTCTGAACGCCCCTACCCCGGCGGAACCCTCTCCGACGGCGCCTGCACCCAGGCGGCGTACTGGGCGCGCAGCAGCTCGAACGCCGCGACCAGCCCGACCGCTCCGGCATAGGCCGTCAGCAGCAGCCGCTCCGGCGGCAACCCGGCCTGGACGCTGGCCAGCAGCGAGCCGAGGAACGGTCCGCCGACCAGCACCGCCCCCAACCACAGCGGCTCGCCCGACAGCCAGCCGCCCAGCACCCGCCGCGTCGCCCGCGACAGGCACAGGACCCGCCCAGCCTTGCGCTCCAGCGCCTCCAGGCTGCCCGCCCGCAATTCGGCGACCCGTCCGCCGGCGCGGTCGAGAAACACGACGGCAACCTTCAGCCCGTGCCGCCGCACCGACGCCCGCACCGCGCCGCCCGGTGCCCCGTTGCCCAGCAGGGTGTCGAGCAGGATGGCGTTGCCGCCGAGGCTCGGCAGGGCGTCGCGCACGGCGTCCGGCATCCCGCCCCAGGCGGCGAGCGCGCTCACCAGCCGGTCGGCGTCGTCGCAGGGCAGGTTGTCCTCATGAAGCAGCCGCCCGCCGGGGCCGGTGACGCGCAGCGCCAGCACCCCCTCGGCCGGGTCGTGCTGGCCGTGAACGCGGCGGCCGTCTTCGGCCACGTAGGAGAAGCGCAGCGCACCGTCATGGCGATCCAGCGTGTTCATGGCGGCGGCATCCCCCCGGCGGAGCTTAATTCGGTCGAACGTCCAACAACCAGGACGCACGAACGGCCAGCGGAGGGGCAGTGCGCAAAAGTGGAACGCCGAAAAGGCCGTCCGAAGGGAGATCGGGAAGGCGGCCTTTTCGGCCGGACGCCTGGGGCTTTAAGCCCCGGCGCCGTACACGCGGTCGAGATCCGCGTCGGTGAAGTGGTAGTCGGTCGAGCAGAACTGGCAGGTCACCTCGACCCGGCCGTCGTCGATCTTCAGCTCCTGCACTTCCTCGCGCGGCAGGCTCTGCAACATCGTCTCCACCCGCTCGCGCGAGCAGCGGCAGCCGAAACGCAGGCCGTGCTCGGCGTAGGTGCGCACGCCGTCCTCGTGGAACAGGCGGTACAGCAGGTCGGCCGCCGGCAGGTCGCGGTCCAGCAACTCCTCGCCGGTCACGCTCGCCATCAGCGCCATGGCGCGGCGCCAGTCGTCCTCGTCGTCCGACGCGAGGACGCCCTGCTCCTGCGGCAGGCGCTGCACCATGATGCCGCCGGCCCGCCAGCCGCCCGGCGTGCCGTCCGGGTTGGTCGCGCGGTCCACCGCCACCGTCAGGCCGGTGTCGATCTGCTCCGACTGGCGGAAATAATGCTGGACGCAGTCGGTCAGAGTCTTGCCGTACAGCTCGACGATGCCCTGGTAGCGGTCGGTGTCCGGACCCTGGTCGACCGTGAAGGCGATGTAGCCCTTGCCGAGCAGCGCCGCCGCCGGGGCGATGTCGACGTCCCGCTCGGCCTTGGCGAGTTCCGCCGCGTCGAACTGGGCGTAGGCGCGCACGTCGCCGACCGAGGTCACGTCGGCCACCATCATCTTGACGGCGCCCTCGCCCTTGGTCTGGAGCGTGAAGATCCCCTCATACTTCAGCATGCTGGCGAGCAGCACGGCGAGTGCGGCCGTCTCCGCCAGGAAGCGGGCGATGGTCGGCGGGTAGTCGTGGCGCGTCAGAATCTCGTCGATGGCCGGGCCGAGCTTGACCATGCGGCCGCGCAGCCGGGACGCCTCGATCTGAAAGGGCAGCACCAGATCGTCGGCGAGAGGACGGACGGAAGGATCGTCCATGAACGGATTCCTTGGCAAAAGACCGGAACGAAGGGCGAAAGGACCAAGATCGGCGCGGCCATGGGCCGAATCAAGGTGGGGTGGAGTCGGGTTGGGCAGGGCACCCATGCAAAACCCCTCTTCCACAGGGGAAGAGGGGTCATGAAGCCGGACGAGGCAGCGGTCGTTACGCCTTGGCGCCCATGCACCAGGCCAGGATCGCCTTCTGGGCGTGCAGGCGGTTCTCCGCCTCGTCCCAGACCACCGAATGGCGGCCGTCGATCACGCCGTCCGTCACCTCCTCCCCGCGATGGGCGGGCAGGCAGTGCATGAACAGCGCGTCGGGGTGGGCGCGATCCATCAGCGCCTCGTTCACCTGATAGGGGGTGAGGATCGCCGCGCGCTCGTCCACGTCGGTGTTGTGCATCGAGGCCCAGGCGTCGGTGATGACGCACTCGGCGCCGCGCACCGCCTCCTCCGGCCTGTCGGTGACGACGAGACGGCCGGTGCCCTCCGCCTTCGCCCAGTCCAGCAGCGCCTGCGGCACGCCGTACCGCGCTGGGCAGGCCAGACGGAACTCGAAGTCGAAGCGCACGGCGGCGTGCGCCCAGCTCACCGCCACGTTGTTGCAGTCGCCGGTCCAGGCCACCACCCGCCCGTTGATCGGGCCGCGATGCTCCTCGAAGGTCATCACGTCGGCCATGATCTGGCAGGGGTGGGTCTGGTCGGTGAGGCCGTTGATGATCGGGATGCTGGCGTGGGCGGCCAGCTCGTGCACCCGCTCCTCGCCGGTCGTCCGCACCATCACCGCGTCGACGAAGCGCGACAGCACGCGCGCGGTGTCGCCGATGGTCTCGCCACGTCCGAGCTGCATGTCGTCGGGCTTCAGCACGACGACGTTGCCGCCGAGCTGGCGCATGCCGACCTCGAACGACACGCGGGTGCGGGTCGAGGGCTTCTCGAAGATCAGCGCCAGCGTCTGCCCGGCCAGCAGGTCGGCGTGGGCGTTGCGGTCCTTCTTGAACGCGGCCTTGATGGCGACGGCGCGGTCGAGGATGCGGCGGAGCGTCTGCGAATCGAGCCGGTCGACGTCGAGGAAATGCCGGACATTGCTCATGCCGTCCACTCCCGCGCGGTCTGGTCGAGGATGGCGACGGCCTCCTCCACCTGCTGTTCGGTGATGATCAGCGGCGGCAGCAGACGGACGACGTTGTCGCCGGCCGGGACCGACAGCAGGCCGTTGGCGCGCAGCTTCGCCACCACGTCGCCGACCGGCTGGCCGAGCTTCAGCCCGAGCAGCAGGCCCTGGCCGCGCAGCTCCAGGAAGAAGGCCGGGTGCTTGGCGATCAGATCCGTCAGGCGGCCCTGGAGAACCTCCGCGATGCGTTGCACGCCGTCGAGGAAGCCCGGCTCCAGCACGACGTCGAGCACGGCGTTGCCGACGGCGGTCGCCAGCGGGTTGCCGCCATAGGTCGAGCCGTGGGTGCCGGCGGTCATGCCGGACGCCGCGCGCTCGGTGGCGAGGCAGGCGCCGAGCGGGAAGCCGCCGCCGATGCCCTTGGCGATGGCCATGACGTCCGGCGTGATGCCGGCCCACTCATGGGCGAACAGCTTGCCGGTGCGGCCGACGCCGGTCTGGATCTCGTCGAAGAACAGCAGCAGGCCGAACTCGTCGCAGACCTCGCGCAGGCCGCGCAGGAACTCGACCGAGCCGGTGCGGATGCCGCCCTCGCCCTGGATCGGCTCGACGCAGATGCCGCCGGTCTCCGGGGTGATGGCGTTGCGCAGCTCGTTCAGGTTCCCGAAGGCGACCTGGTCGAAGCCGTCGAGCAGCGGGCCGAAGCCCTTAACCAGCTTCTCCTGCTTGGCGGCGGAGATCGACGCAATGGTGCGGCCATGGAAGGCCTGCTCGAAGGTGATGATGCGGGTCTTCTGCGGGTTGCCGTTCTCGTAATGATACTTGCGGATCGTCTTGGCGCCGCACTCCCACGCCTCGGCGCCCGAGTTCGTGAAGAACACGGTGTCGGCGAAGGTCACCTCGGTCAGGCGCTTGGCGAGGCTCTCCTGCCCGGCGACGCGGAACAGGTTGGAGGTGTGCCAGACCTTGTTCGCCTGCTCGGTCAGCGCCTTGATGAGATAAGGATGCGCGTGACCCAGGGCGTTCACCGCGACGCCGGCGGCGAAGTCGAGGAATCGTCGCCCGTCGGTCGCGTAGAGGTACGGACCTTCGCCCCGCTCGAAAACGACATCGGCGCGGGCGTATGTGGGCATAACGACGGGGATCACGGCTTGGGCCTCCCAAAACGGAAAAGCCCGGCGGACATCCCTGCCCGCCGGGAAGCGGCAAATATCCGGAGATCGATAGGTTCTGTCAACGGATTGCGGCCGGAATCCTCGCGGATTCCAGTGGTTTCACGCCTTCAGCTTGTAACCGGTCTTGAACATGCGCCACGCCAGCCACCACAGCGCGGCGTTCACCCCCAGCATCACCGCGACACCCAGCCACAGCGACCCGTCCGAGTGGCCGATGAAGCCGTAGCGGAAGCCGTCGATCATGTAGAAGAAGGGGTCGAAATGGGCGATCCACCAGAAGACCGTCGGCAGCGTGTCCAGCGAATAGAAGGTACCCGACAGGAAGGACAGCGGCGTCACCACGAAGTTGGTGACGGCGGCGATGTTGTCGAACTTCTCCGACCACACGCCGCCGATCAGCCCGACCAGCGACAGCAGCATCGAGGCCATCACCGCGTGGAACAGCACGAAGCCGGGGTGCGGCATGTGCAGCGGCACGAAGGCCCAGATCGCCAACCCGGTGACCAGCCCGACCACGACACCGCGCGTGACGCCGCCCAGCACGAAACCGCTGACCAGCTCCATCGGCGACAGCGGCGGCATCAGGATGTCGACGATGTTGCCCTGGACCTTGGCGATCACCACGGAGGAGGATGTGTTGGCGAAGGCGTTCTGCACCATCGCCATCATCATCAGGCCGGGGGCCAGGAACTCCAGGTAGGGCGTCGGTCCGATCATCCGCACGGCCGAGCCCAGCGACAGCGCGAAGACCGCGTAATACAGCATCGTCGTCACCACCGGCGCCCAGACGGTCTGCTGGTGGACCTTGACGAAGCGACGCACCTCGCGGGCGTAGAGCGTCCACAGGCCGATCCAGTTGACGGACCCGATGGCGCGCGGCATGGGAGGAAGGGGATGGGTCATCGCGTCACGATTTCACACAAGGGAAAGGCGACGGACTGTACGGCCCACCGACCGACCCGGCAACCACCGCCGCCACGAGGACAGCCATGACACGCGACACCCCGCCCGGCCGCCCGGCCTCGCCGCGGGACGCCAAGCCGGCAGCCAAGCCGGTCAAGCGCGTGACCCCGCAGTATCTGGAGAACGCGGCGCTGCATTACCTGGAGCGCTTCGCCAGCTCCACCGCCAACCTGCGCGCCGTTCTGATGCGCAAGGTCCGGCGCTCCGCCCAGGCCCACGGCACCGACCCCGAGGAGGGCGCCGGCTGGGTCGAGGATCTGCTGGCCCGCTACGTCCGCAGCGGCCTGCTGAACGACGAGACCTACGCGCGGATGCGCACGGAGAGCCTGCACCGGCGCGGCGCCTCGACCCGCGCCATCGCCCAGAAGCTGGCGGTCAAGGGGATCGGCCGCGACGAGGCGGACAAGGCATTGGAGACTCTGCGCGAGGATGTCGGGCCGGACTTGGACCTGACGGCGGCGCTGGCGCTGGCCAGGCGGCGGCGACTCGGGGTCTACCGGCTGCCGGAGGCGCGGGCCGCGCACCGGGAGAAGGACATGGCGGCGCTGGGCCGCGCCGGATTCGGCTATGAGATCGCCCGCCGGGTGGTGGACGCCGAATCGCCGGAGGATGTGCTGGAGGAGTGAAGTGACGAAGCTTCGAAAAGCCCCTCTCCCCTTTTCCCGCAGGGGGAGAAGGGTTTAAAATCCTTCCCCCGGACACGACGAAACGCGCGATGCCCTTTCGGATATCGCGCGCCGCTCTCTACCGGGAGTCGGATTCGTCGTGCAGGCGTCCTGAGATCTTGCGAAATCTTACCGGCGGAACGGCGATGCGTTCCGCCTTTTTCAGCACACCGAACGTGGAGAGATCAGGCCGCGGCGGCCTGGGCCTTCTCCGTGGCCTTGGCGATGCGGCGCTTCACGCGGCGGGCGTCATCGCTCAGCACCGCGTCCTTGGCGTCGAGCAGGAAGGCGTCGAGGCCGCCCTTGTGCTCGATCGAGCGGATCGCGTGCACCGAGAGGCGCAGACGCACCAGCGAACCCAGCGCGTCGCTCAGCAGCGAGGTGTCCTGGAGGTTCGGCTGGAAGCGGCGACGATTCTTGTTGTTGGCATGGCTGACGTTGTTGCCAAACTGCGTGCCTTTGCCAGTCACGGAGCACCGACGTGCCATCGGACTAATCCTTTACTTTAGAGCAAATGAAACCCGGTAACGGACGGAGAGCCGCCCGAAGGAGGCCGCTATATAGTCGAACAAAAGAGGAGCCGTCAAGGACGGATCCGCGAGAACAATCCACGAGAACCGGAGTCCCCGCGGAGTCGAGCCGGGCGCCGTCTCTCTCCTGCGAAAGGAGACGGCGCGCCGGCTCGAGTCTCACTCGACGGTCGAGGCGGCCTTGATCGCGGACTTGGACGCCGCCGTCTTGGGACCGCGACGCAGCGGGGCCTTGGCCGCCGGCGCCACCACCGCCTCGGGCGGCTTCACCACGGCCGGTGCCGCCTCGGCGACGGGGGCCGGCGCCAGCTCCTCGACGACGGCCGCGATGACGGCGGCCTCCGGAGCGGCGGCTTCGGCCGCCGGCTTCGCCTCGACGACCGGGGCGGCTTCGGCCACCGGAGCCGGAACGGCTTCCGGAGTCGGCGCCACGACGGGAGCCGGGGCCTCGACCGGGGCGGGAGCCGGAGCCGGAGCCTCGACCTTCGCCTCGACCGGCGCGGGGGCCGCCACGGGAGCGGCCACGGGGGCCGGGACCGGCGCGGCGGCGGGCTTGGCCGGCAGCGGAACCGCCGACACCTCGGCGGCGATCTTGGTGGAGACATCCAGGAAGCCCTGGACGCCCTCGGTGACGCGGGCCTGGGTGGCGCTCAGCCACTCGCGCTGCAGGGCGGCGAGGTCGGCCGGCGAACGGACCTTGCCGAACTCGGCGGCCAGACGGCCGGCGTCGCTCACCGAGGCGGTGACGCCGTCGAACCAGCGGCGGTAGCCGTCCTGCACCAGCCCGGCGACGCGGGCGGACTTGGCGGCGCCGGTCTCGGCGTTGGACTTGGCGAGGCTGCCGGCTTGCGCGAAGAGGTCGAGGAAATTGACGGTCATGGCGTTTTGTCTCCCGTAGACGGACACAGGCTTGGCGGAAACGGAAAGGCCGCTCCGGCGAACCCCAGGAGACCGCGGGCAACCGTCGCCCAAGCGTCTTCGCAGACGCTCCTTTCCCGCCCATGACAGACTACCCATGCGAGTGCTGCAAGGCAACCGAATTGTTGCGGTGCAGCATAAGCGTTACGGTCTAGTCGGTTAGAGTCCCGTTCGCCGATTCGCCGAGAAAGCGCGCCAGCAGGGCACGCGCCGCCGTGGTCGGGATGGCGTCGCCGCCGGTCACGCCGGCCTCGATGCGGGCGAGGTCGGCGCGCACCGCCGGGTGGGCGCGGAAGCGGTCGATCAGCGTCTCGCGGATCTCGCTCCACAGCCAGGCGCGGGCCTGTTCGGCGCGGCGGCCGGCGCGCTGGCCGTTGGTCTCGGTGACCGCCTTGTGCTCGCCGATGGTGTTCCAGATCGAATCGATGCCGACCTTGTTGACCGCCGAGCAGCTCAGCACCGGCACCCGCCAGTCGCCGTGGCGCAGCAGGGTCAGGGCGTGGCGGTAGTCCGCGACCGTATGCCGCGCCGTGGCGGCAAGGTCGCCGTCGGCCTTGTTGACGACGACGAGGTCGGCCAGCTCGACGATGCCCTTCTTGATGCCCTGCAACTCGTCGCCGCCCGCCGGCAGCAGCAGCAGCATGAACAGGTCGACCATGTCGGCGACGGCGGTCTCCGACTGCCCGACCCCCACCGTCTCGACGATGATGACGTCGAAGCCGGCGGCCTCGCAGATCAGCATCGCCTCGCGGGTGCGGCGCGCCACCCCGCCCAGGGTGGAACCGGCCGGCGAGGGGCGGATGAAGGCATCGGGATCGCGCGACAGATCGACCATCCGCGTCTTGTCGCCGAGGATCGAGCCGCCGGTGCGCTGCGACGACGGATCGACCGCCAGCACCGCGACCTTGTGGCCCAGCCCGATGACGTGCAGCCCGAACGCCTCGATGAAGGTGGACTTCCCCACCCCCGGCACGCCGGAAATGCCGAGCCGCACCGAATGGCCGGTGTGCGGCAGCAGCTCCGCCAGCAGGGCGTCGGCGGTGTCCCGGTGGTCGGGGCGGGTCGATTCGATCAGCGTGATGGCGCGGGCCAGCGCGCGGCGGTCCCCGGCGCGCACCGCGGCGGCGAGCTGGGCCGCCGTGGGTTGGGTGAGGTTTGGCATGGTCGCGGCGGTCATCGTCGTCATCGTCGGGACCGTCACCCTACCCGCGCGCCGGCTTTGGAGAAAGCCCCGGAGAGGCGTCCGGGGAAAGCCCGTGCGCGGCAGCCGCCGTCCAGCGCTCCAGCGCGGCGAACAGGGCCGCCGCCGTGCCGCAGGCGACACGGAGCGCCGCCGGGTCCGCCAGCTCCTCCTCCAGCCGGACCAGCAGCGCCTTCCAGGCGCCCGCCATGTCCAGCCCGTCGGAGGCGAGGAAGCGCGCGCCACGCCCGGCATCGTACCCCAGCGCGCGGGTGATCCCCGGCAGCATCGCCCGCCCGCCATGGACCGAGCCGTCCAGCACATAGCGCGCGGCCAGCCGCGCCGGGGCGCCGTCGAGCGGCGGCAGGCCCGTCATCAGCGGCAGCGCGTCCGGGTCGGCGCCCAGCACCGCCAGATCGTCGCGCAGCCGTTCCAGCCGCGCCGCGCCGTCGCCACCGTTGCCATCGCCGTCGCCGAGCGCGCGCTCCACCGGGGCGTGGAAACCGTAGAGGGCGCCCAGCGCCGCGCGGTACTGCGCCGCCGTGATGTCCGGCCGCAGCAGCGGCTGGAGGATCGCCGCCCGGTCGAGCCGATCATGGATGTCCTTCGTCGATTCGCGCAACGCCTGCCGTGCCGGCCCCATGCGGAAAACTCCTCGGATATCGTCAGGTGGGGGCGAGGACGCCGGGGATCGGCGCCGGCCCCGGATCGGGCCCCTGGCCGAGCCCCTGGCCGGATTCCTGCTGGCGCGACCACAGCGCCGCGTAGGCGCCGCCGGCCGCCAGCAACTCCAGATGCCGCCCGCGCTCGATCACCCGCCCGGCCTCCAGCACCAGGATCTCGTCGGCGTCGATCACGGTGGACAGCCGGTGGGCGATCACCAGCGTGGTGCGGCCGCGGCTGACCTCGCGCAGGTTGGCCTGGATTTCCCGCTCGGTGTGGGTGTCGAGCGCGCTGGTCGCCTCGTCGAACAGCAGGATCGCCGGATCCTTCAGGATGGTGCGGGCGATGGCGACCCGCTGCTTCTCGCCGCCCGACAGCTTCAGCCCGCGCTCCCCCACCATGGTCTGGTAGCCGTCGGGCAGCGCCATGATGAAGTCGTGGATGTGGGCGAGCCGCGCCGCCCGCTCGACCTCCGCCGGGCTGGCGCCGGCGCGCCCGTAGGCGATGTTGTAGAAGACGGTGTCGTTGAACAGCACCGTGTCCTGCGGGACGATGCCGATGGAGGCGCGCAGCGACGCCTGCGTCACGTCGCGGATGTCCTGCCCATCGATCAGCACCCGCCCGGCGCTGATGTCGTAGAAGCGGAACAGCAGCCGGCTGATGGTGGATTTCCCCGCCCCCGACGGCCCGACGATGGCGACCGTCCTGCCGGCCGGCACGGTGAAGTCGACCCCCTTCAGGATCGGCCGGCGCGGGTCGTAGCCGAACTCCACCCCCTCGAAGCGCAGCTCCGCCCCGGCGACGGCCAGCGGCGCGGCGCCCGGCCGGTCGGCGACCTCGCGGTCGACCGCCAGCAGCTTGACCATCGATTCCAGATCGGTCAGCGACTGCTTGATCTCGCGGTAGACCACCCCGAAGAAGTTCAGCGGCTGGTAGAGCTGCAACAGATAGGTGTTCACCAGCACGAAATCGCCGAGTGACATGGTTCCCCGCACGATGCCGTTGGCGGCCATGCCCATCACGACCGCCAGCCCGAGCGAGATGATCGCCGACTGGCCGACGTTGAGCAGCGACAGGCTCTGCTGGCTGCGCACGGCCGCCTTTTCATAGGATTGCAGCGCGCCGTCGTAACGCCGGGCCTCATGCTCCTCGTTGCCGAAATACTTGACGGTCTCGTAGTTCAGCAGGCTGTCGATCGCCTTGGTGTTGGCGACGCTGTCGGTGTCGTTCATCACCCGGCGGAACTGGATGCGCCATTCCGACACGAAGAAGGTGTAGAGGATGTAGCCCGCCACCGTGACGAAGGTGGCCAGCGCGAACCAGCCGTCGAACAGCGCCCACAGCACGCCACAGACCAGCGCGATCTCGACCAGCGTCGGCACGATGGAGAACAGGGCGTAGCGCAGCAGCGCCTCGATGGCGCGGGTGCCGCGCTCCAGCGAGCGGGTCAGCCCGCCGGTCTGGCGCTCCAGATGGAAGCGCAGCGACAGCGCGTGGAGATGGCGGAACACCGACAGGGCGACCCGGCGGATGGTGCGCTGCGCCACCGTGGCGAAGACCGCGTCGCGCAGTTCGGCGAAGACCAGCGAGGTGACGCGGGCGAGGCCGTAGGCGATGATCAGCCCGAGCGGGATCGTCGCCGCGGCTCCGGACGCACCGCCCCCCAAGGCGCCCCCCGAGGCGATCGGCGTCAGCGCGTCGATGGCGTGCTTGTAGAAGATCGGCACATAGACGTTGGCGACCTTGGCCCCGACCAGCAGCAGCATGGCGACGACCACGCGCACCCGCGTTTCCAGCGAGTCGCGCGGCCAGACATAGGGAAGCAGCGAGCGGATCGCCGCGAGATCGCCGCCGGGCCGGGGCTGGAACGGGCCGTCGCCGGCGGAGGGGGGAAGGGATCGGCGCATGGCTGGGGACAATCGCGGCTTGGATGCGGAAGGGGAAACGCAGGCACGAGAAGGCGTAACCTAGGCGCCGCAGGGCGTCCGTCAAAGGGCGGGCCATCAAATCGTCTTCATTCTTGCCCTGAAAAAATCATCGCGGCGTCGCGCCGCACCGCCGGGATCCCGATTTTTCCGCGCGATTTGGCAACGGAATGGAAACCATATCGGCCTATTCTGCCCGCGCGTCGCAGCGCGACCCGAACCGCAGATCAAGGCTTTTCGACCATGCAGAACGCCAGTTTCGCCGGCCGCTTCAAAGTGGGCACCCGCATCCATTTCGGCTTCCTGCTGATCCTCGCCCTCCTCGGGCTGGTCGCGGTCTTCGGGGTCCGCGCGCTGACCGGGGTCGAGACCGGCTTCAACCGCTACGCCTCGATTTCCGACAGCTCCCTGAGCATCAGCGAGCTGGACGGCGACGTGTCGGACATGCGCCGCAACGTCGTGAACTACTCCTTCTCCGGCAACAACGCGCTGATCGAGACGGTCCGCACCCAGCAGGCCAAGCTGGCGCAGACCCTGCGCGCCGTCCGCGACATGATCCAGGATCCGGGCCGCCGCGCCAACCTCGACCGGATGCTCCAGCTCTTCGACAGCTACATGGCCAACTTCCTCAAGCTGACCGAGATGCGCGAACGCCGCGACCGGCTGTACGACCAGGATCTCCTGCCCATCGGCAACAAGGCGCGCGAGAACATCAGCCAGATCATCGCCGCCGGCATCGCCGACGGCGACCTCGAGTCGGCCGCGACCGCCGGCGTCGTGATGGAAAAGCTGATGGTCTCGCGCATCAGCGCCCTGCATTTCGTCTCCAACCCGTCGGACAAGGCGCTGGACGACGTCAAGACCCGCAACGCCGACTTCCGCAGCGCGATCGCCGCCTTCGCCGACCGCCAGACCAACCCGGCCCGCAAGCGGCTGGCGGAGGAAACGGCGCAGCTCGGCGTGCGCTACCTCGACACCGTCAACGGCCTGGCGGCCGTGGTCACCGAGTCGCAGTTCCTCGCCTTCACCACCATGGTCAACGAGGCGGAGCAGTTCGCCGAGCTGGTCAACCGCACCGTCGCCTCGCAGAACGAGGCGCGGCTCCAGGTCCAGAACACCATGAAGGCGGACACCGCCGACACGGTGACGCTGCTCACCGGGCTGGCGGTCGGCGCCTTCGTGATCGGCCTTCTGATCGCCTACTTCACCGCCCGCTCGATCGTGAAGCCGGTGGTCGGCATGACCCACACCATGACCGACCTCGCCGCCGGCAACCTGACCGTGATCGTCCCCGCCCTGGCCAACCAGGACGAGATCGGCGAGATGGCCAAGGCGGTCCAGGTCTTCAAGGACAACGCCGTCGAGAAGAAGCGGATGGACGAGGCGGAGCGCGAGCGGCTGGAGACCGAGCGCCGCGCCGCCGAGGCCCAGCGCGCCCGCGAGCACGCCATCGGCGAGGAGATCGCCAACCTGATCGACGCCGTGTCGAAGGGCGACCTGGAGCGCCGCATCGACCTGGCCGGCAAGGACGGCTTCTACAAGACCATGTCGGAGGGCATCAACCGCCTGACCGACACGGTGGAGAGCGTCATCGCCGACCTCGGCGAGGTGCTGAGCGCGCTGGCCCAGGGCGACCTGAACCGCCGCGTCACCCGCGACTACCAGGGCGCCTTCCAGCAGGTGAAGACCGACGTCAACGCCACCTCGGTCAAGCTGGCGGAGATCGTCGGCCAGATCACCCAGGCCGCCGACACCATCGCCTCGGCCGCGGCCGAGGTCTCGCTGGGGTCGAGCGACCTCGCCGACCGCACCGAGCAGCAGGCCTCCTCGCTGGAGGAGACCGCCGCCAGCATGGAGGAGCTGGGCGCCACCGTCCGCTCCAACGCCGACAACGCCCAGCGCGCCAACGTCATGGCGGCCGAGGCCCGCACCGCCGCCGAATCGGGCAACGGCGTCACCGGCTCGGCGATCGACGCGATGCGGCGGATCGAGGAGTCCAGCCGCAAGATCACCGACATCATCGGGGTGATCGACGAGATCGCCTTCCAGACCAACCTGCTGGCGCTGAACGCGGCGGTCGAGGCGGCGCGGGCCGGCGACGCCGGTCGCGGCTTCGCGGTGGTCGCCCAGGAGGTCCGCCAGCTCGCCCAGCGCTCCGCCCAGGCGTCCAAGGAGATCAAGGGCCTGATCCTCGACAGCGACGCCCAGGTGAAGGACGGCGTCGATCTGGTCCGCAAGGCCGGCAGCGCCCTGGAGGGCATCGTGTCGGGCGTCCATCAGGTCGCCTCGCTGATCGCCGAGATGGCTTCCGCCTCGGCCGAGCAGGCGACCGCGCTGGACGAGATCAACTCGACCGTCGCCAGCATGGACGAGATGACCCAGAAGAACGCCGCCCTGGTCGAGGAGACCACCGCCGCCGCCCAGGCGATGAGCGGTCAGGCCGGCGACCTGAAGGGGCTGATCGGCTTCTTCAAGCTGGAGCAGGGCGGCGAGTACCGCCCGGTCGCGGCCCAGGCCGCCCACGCGTCGGCCGCGTCGGCCAGCCAGTTCCGCCGCGCCGTCGCCCCGACCCGCCCGGCTCCGGCCAAGGCGGCGGCCAAGCCCGCCGCGAAGCCGGCCCTGCGCCCGGTGACGGCCTCCCGTCCGCCGGTCCAGACCGCCGCGCCGGCCAGCGTGCTGAAGCACAGCGTCAACGACGACGACGATTGGAAGGAATTCTGAGCGCCGCCCTCCCCGGAAGCGGCCATTAACGAAACGGTGGCGATTGGCGTGGTCCAATCGCCACCGTTTTCGTTTGAGCCTTCATCCTGCTTGGGGAGTCGCCATGATGACGCGTTGGGTCCTGCTTGTGTGCGTCTCCGCCCTGCTGGCCGGCTGCGGCGTGGTCAGCGGCGCCGCCAGCGTCGCCGGCACGGCGGTGAGCCTGGCAGGCACGGCGGTCGAGACCACCGCCGACGTCGTCACCGCCCCGATTCGCTGACCGCCCTTCCGGGAAGCCGCCGGCCATGCTCGCCTACGACGCCGCCCACTGGTCCGCCTTCCTGGCGGCGGCGGTGCTGCTCAACCTGTCTCCGGGGCCGGACATGGCATTCATCCTCGGGCACACCGTCAAGGGCGGGGTGCGGGCGGGAACGGCGGCGATGCTCGGCATCTGGACCGGCGCTTTCGGCCATGTCCTGCTGGCGGCGCTCGGGCTGTCGGCCGTCGTCGCCTCCTCCGCCCTCGCCTTCTCCGCGGTCAAATGGGCAGGGGTCGCCTATCTGCTGTGGATCGGCGCCCAGGCGCTGCGCTCGCGGGGCGGCGCCTTCCTGCCGGAAGACGGCGCGCCATCCAGCGGCGGGGCTTGGGCGGTGTACCGGCAAGGCGTGCTGATCGACCTGCTCAACCCGAAGGTCGCGGTTTTCTTTCTCGCCTTCCTGCCGCAGTTCGTGGCCGAAGGCGCCGGGCCGGTGTGGCTCCAGCTGCTGGTCCACGGGGTGTTGATCATCGCCGTGGCGGCGGTGGTCGAGCCTCCGCTGGTTCTTCTCGGCGACCGGCTGACCCGCCGCCTGCGCTCCAGCCGCCGGTTGGGCCTGTGGCTGGACCGTACGCTGGGCGCGCTGCTGGTCGGACTCGGGCTTCGTCTGGCGCTCACCGAGCGCTGAAGGCCCGGCCTCGCCCTCAATCGATGAGGTCCTCGACCTCGCGGATGCGGCCGTTGTCGATCATGAACTGGACCAGTTCCGGCCGCTGCTTGCCCAGCGTGTGGTGACGCTGGCGCGCCGCCGCGACCAGATCGCCGTTGCGGCCGAGAAGCTCGTCGGCGAATTCGATCATGCGCAGGTTGGGCCACGCCTTGGCCCGGATGGCCGCGACGGCGGCCATCGCCTCGGCGGCCGGGCGCCGGGGCCGGGCCTGGGCCAGGATCATGGTCAGGGCGGCGGTGGAGCGCGAAATCCCGGCGTGGCAATGCACCAGCAGATGCCGGCACTCCACCGGCTCGGCCAGCAGGTCGCGGCCGAAGGCGAGGATGCGCTCGACGTCGGCCTTCTGCGGGGCGATCTGGCCGCGCGTCGGCTCAATGACGTCGTGGAAGCGCAGCTCGAGCCGCTCATGCTCGCCGTAGTCGCCGAAGGCGGTCGGCTCGGGATGGTCGGGGTCGAGGATCGAGAGGACGTGGCTGACGCGCCCGCCGCCGAACTCGCACAGCTCCTCGATGCCGCAGACGGTCAGGCCGAAGGGGACGAAATCGCTGGCCATGATGCCCTCTTTCCAAGGATCGGCCCAAAGGCCGGTTCGGAGCGCGGACGCGCTCCGGCCGGCGCATTTGGCACGCCGCGCCCCGTCCCCGTCAACCATTCGTGAGCGAAATGTCAGCCCGGCTCACAATGACCGGCTCACGGCGGTCAGAGCACGTTGAACAGATACAGCAGGATGATGATCGGAATCGGCAGGCCGACGAGCCACAGCAGAATGCCCTTCATGACATGGTCCTCCGTTGCGTTGGCGACCGGCCGGCGGGTTGCGCCGGCCACTCTCACCCAAAACAACGGCGCCGGTGCCGGTTGGTTGCACGGCGTTTCCCGATCCGGGGGAGATCGGAAGGGGTAGCGCGCAGGATGCGCCTCAGCCCTCGTCGCGTTCCTCGTCCATCCCGTTCCCGTCCTCGGCCGTCCGGGGCGGCAGGACCGGGCGCGGGCGCGGCGCGCGGATCTTCTTCAGCAGCAGCGAGAAGGGCTTCAGCGCGCGGTCCAGGATGGCCGGCTCGCCCTCCAGCCGCGACAGCACGAAGGCGCCGGCCTCCAGGGTCGAGACGCTCTCGCGCCGGGGCTCCTTGCGCGCCTGCCCATAGAGCGAGCGGAAATTCGGGTGCAGCACGATGCGCCGGCATTTCAGCAGCCACGCGTTGCGCCACCACAGGGTCTTGGCCTGGCTCCAGGTGCCGTCCAGCACGATGATGCCCTCCAGGTCGCCCAGCACCAGCTCGCTGTCCTTCTGGGGGACGCCGTTCCGGTCGACCACCGCAATCTCGCTCCTGGCGGCGGGGTTGTCGGGCTTGACCGGGCCGAGATACAGAACGCCCCAACGCTTGTAATCGACCTCGCGGCCCAGGATGCGCTTCAGGTTCGGCCAGCTCAGCCCGACCTTCAGCGCCGAGTTGGCGAACTGAAGATGGGCGATCTGCGCGGTTCCCAGATTTTCGCGCTTCTCCTGCGGATGCTGGAGGATGAGCAGGAAGACGCCGTTCTCGACCGGCTCCACTGCCTCGCAAATGCACAGGTGACTGGGTTTCAGGCAGGTGGGGCAGGTCTCGGGGGCGGTGGCGCTGTGCATGGGAGGTACGCAATCCTTGAACGGAGATAACCGCGAATATGGGTTGGAACGGCGCGGAAGGGAACATATCTCGTCAGAGCCGGGTCGGGGAAGGATCCGGCCCTGATGGCCGCGGGGGTGCCCCCTCGTCCGCATAAACCTTTTGTAGAGGTTCATCGTGTGAGATGGACCGGAATGTGACGCATCTCACGGCTGGCCTGGAACTTGCGTGATAGGGTCCAGGCAATCAGGACGGAGAAAGCCAAGGATGGCCAAAGGGCCGTTCCCGACTTCCTCCGGTGCTCAGAAGGAGACCTGCCATGCTGCCCGCACATTTGGCCGACCGCTTGCTCAAGCAGCGCCGCGACGCGGAAAGCGCGGAATTCGCCCGCCAACTGCCGCTGCATGTGGACGATCCCCGCTGGATGACGGATCCGGACGAGGCGCCGGAAGGCAGCCGGGAACCCGACTGGATGTCCAACTACTGATCGCCGCCGGCTGAACGAAAGCCGACACGGACACCGGCAGAACCGCCGCCGGCACCGACTTTGTGACACAGCCGTTGTCGGCACGCCCGTTGTCCTGTTCCCGACAGCGGCCGGCAGGCCGGGGGCAACCGGCACCGCTCGTGACCGCCACCCTCCGTCATCGACGGGCAAGGGCGGGTTTCACGCCACCAGCGGATTCACCGCGCACTCCATGGCACGCTCCAGCGCCGGCGGGGTTGCGGATCTGGTTTCCTCCCCCGCACTCTCCACCCATCCTCCATCGGTCCATTCCAGGATCCAGGCCCCGGGACGCCCGCCCCGGCAGCGTTCCAGTTCGACACGCCAACGCGGCGCGCCGACACCCGGCTCATCGCCGGGACGGCTCAAGGCCGGCTCCAAACGCCAGCGCGTGACCGCCGCGCTCGCCGCCTCCCCCCGCCGCGCTTTCCGGCTCGACCCGTCCAGCAGGACGGCGGTGACCCCCGAGGATTCGGCGGCGAGTTGAAGCCGCCGGCTTTCGGTAAGATCCAGCCCACCGACCTCCCCCAGCACCGCCGACAGGGCGGAGCAGCGCAGCGCCTCCTCCATCGCCCACAGGGCGTCCTTGCGCTCCACCGCGCGCACGGCGATCAGCCGGTCCGGCGTCAGGCCGTAGGCCGCCAGCCCGGCCGCGTGCAGGTCGCGCCCACGCACGATCCACAGGGCCGGCGTCCGCGCCGTCGACAGACGCGCCAGCAGGGCCGCCGCGAAGGCGGTCCCCGTCCCGCTTCCCTCCCCTGCCAGCGCGTGCAGGCACCCCAGGGGCAGGCCGCCCTCCGGCAGCGCCGCGTCGATGGCCGCCACCCCGAAAGGCATCACCCGCGTACCATCCCCGCCGATCCCCTCGATGCGGCGGATGCGCAGGCGCAACGCCGCCAGCGTTGCCGCCCGCTCACCGCCTGGACGCTCACCGCTCAAGCAGGCGGAGGATGAGGGCAGCGCAGACCGAGGCATGACTTCACTCCGCTCAACAGGCATTTGTTCCTTATATGTTCCATCATGGCGCATCGCCAAGGGGAGAGTCGAGGCAGAGCGGTCCAAACGAAAACGCCCCGGCACAGGGCCGGGGCGCTCGCTGCTCAAACCCGTCGGGGATCAGGCCGGTCGGGGATCAAGCCGATCAGGATCGGCGGAACGGTCAGCGGGCCTGCTGGATCGCCGACAACTGCCACTGGCCGCCGCGCTGGCGGACGAAGGTCCACAGCTCGGTCGCCTCGACCGGGGTGCCGGGGTTGCCGTCCACGACACGGCCGCTGGCACGCTCCACCGTCGTGTCGATCAGCGAGAAGCGCATCGCGACGGTCGCGTATTCGGCGTTGCCCTCGCGCCACGCCTCCGACAGGTCGCCTTGCAGCAGGGTGACGTCGCTCACCTTGTTCACCACGCCGCGGCTGCTGTTCTCCGACAGGTCGCTGGTGAAGTAGGACAGCATCTCGGGCGTCGTCACGCCGCGCAGCGTGTCGATGTCCTCACGACCGTAAGCGGTCTGGACGGTGACGAGCAAGCGCTCGAACGACTGGTAGTCGGCCGGCTGGACGCCGATCTCATCGGGCTGCTGCCGGCGCTTGGCGCCGCCCATCAGGCCGCCCAGACCCGAACCGCCGCCCAGACCGCCGCCGGGACCACCCATCGGGTTGTGGCCGGCGTCGGCCGCCTCGCGGTTCAGCGGACCGCCGGCGTAAGCCGGGTTCGCCCCGCCGCCGAGCGGCGAGCTCATGCGGGCCGTGGCCGGCTGCTGCTGCGAGCGGTTGCGGAAGAAGCGCATCGCCAGACGGACCAGGAAGACGACCAGCAGGATCTGGAGGATGAAGCCCAGGATGCCCGCGAAGCTGCCCAGCCCCTCGAAGAAGCCGCCGCCGAACAGCATGGCGCCGATGCCGGCGCCGATCAGGCCGCCCATCAGGCCGGACATGAAGCCGCCGCCACGGAAGAAGCCGCCGGACTGCGCCGGGGCCGCGGCGGCCGGGCGCTGCATGCCGGGGGACGGAGCCGCCGACCGTTCCATCGGCGCGGCCGTGTTCGGCGCGGTGGAGGTCGCGGCGGGGGCCTCGGTGGTGCGGGCACCACGGCTGCCCGACGAACCGCTCTTGCCGGCACGGGCGTCGGCGGTGCCAGCGGAGAGGGCCATCATCAGGGCGACCGCCACGGCGGTCACGGTGCGGGTGGTGCTTTTCGCCGGCACGGTGGTAGGTCGGGTGTTCTCGTTCATGATCGCCATCAGCCGTCAGATCCTAGGGAGCCTCACCACATGGGGGTACGGGCTGCCCGGTTGTAGAGGGGGCCCAACCAGTTTTTTGAAAAAACACGGAACCGCCCGCAATCCGTCACGCCAACCGGCTCAGCGAAGACCGGACAGGCCGGCCGACCGGGACGCTCCCGCGTCGGTCCGGGTCCATTCGCTGCGCATCCGGTCCCACAGGGCGCCGTCCCGCTCCACCAGGGTCCAGGCCCGGCGGCGCGTCGCCATCTGCACGCGGCAATCCCGCGAACAATAGAGCGGAACCGGCCCCCGCGATGACGCACGTGCGAAGGGGCGCCCACAGCAGGCGCAGTAAAGCTTTGGCATTAGGGTCCTCCCCGGCAAGGCAACTGTTTGCCGCAGTTGCTCAGAACGCGTCCGTCCAACAATCGCCGCCGCGTTCTTCTTGGGTTTGACGGGCATTCTTGCCGGACTCCCTTGATCTTGCCAGACAACAAAAGACATACCCCTTGCCCGGCCCTTGCCCAGCCTGCCGTCGATCCGGACGAAAGTGTCACGAAAGCAACCGCTTGCCGCAAGCGACGCGTCAATTCGCCGCTGCGCGCGGCGCCTCGGCCTTTGAACGAGGGCCGGACGCCCCTACATCCTTCGGTGCCTGCCCATCGGCCGGAGAAACAGCCCCGCAAGGACAGGTCCGGACAGGCAGACCCGGATGGTCCAGCCCCGGACGGACAGCAGCGGCGCGCCGCCTCGCGCGGCCTTTTCGTGAAAACCGGACGCGGCGGCGGGGAACCCCCGGCCGCCCCGCGGGTTGTTCCTGTCGCGGGACCGTTCCCCCGACGGCAAGAACCGGCGGGACACGCGCCGCATCCATGGGGGGACACCGACAATGGACGACACCCGCACCCGCCGCCGCGCCTTCGCCGCCGACCCGCAGCCCGCCAGCGCGGACACTCCCCTCTCCATCGACTTCCAGCGGCTGGAGCGGCTGCGCCGGCTGTCGCGCCTGATGGACACGCGCTGGCGCATTCCCGGAACCCGCATCCCCATCGGGCTGGACGGCATCGCCAGCCTGCTGCCCGTCGCCGGCGACACGGCGACCGCCATCGTCTCGGCCTACATCATCCTGGAGGCGGCGCGCTTCGACCTGCCGAAGTCACTGCTGGCGCGGATGGCGCTGAACGTCGGGGTCGACTGGCTGTTCGGCTCCGTGCCGGTGGTGGGGACGATCTTCGACGTCGCCTTCAAGGCCAACCGGATGAACGTCGACCTGCTGCACGAGCATCTGGAGCAGCGGCTGGCCAGACAGGCGGCGGGCAGACAGGCGGCTGGGTGGTGACAAGAAGCGGCCCTCCCGGAGCTTGACGTGGATCAAGGCACGGCGGAGGCCCCTGCGGCACTCTGTCGCCCATGGACGCACCGACCCTCTCCCCCGCCTCCACCGCCCCGTCGTCTTACACGGGGACCGTCGATCCCGCGCTGCTCGCCAAGTATGACGGGCTGCGGGTCCCCCGCTACACCAGCTACCCGACGGCGCCGCACTTCACCCCCGCGGTGAACGCGTCGGTCTATGGCGGCTGGCTGGAGGCGATGGACCTCACCCGCTCCGGCTCGCTCTACCTTCACGTCCCCTTCTGCCACCAGATGTGCTGGTACTGCGGCTGCCACACCAAGATCGTCGCGCGCTACGCGCCGATCTCCGAGTATCTCGGCCATCTGCGCCGCGAGATCGCCATGGTCGCCGACCGCATCCCCGGCCGGCTGACGGTGCGCCACATCCATTTCGGCGGCGGCACCCCGACCATGATGGCGCCCGACGATTTCGAGGCGCTGATCGCCCTGCTGCGCGAGCGCTTCGACGTCGCCGCCGACGCCGAGCTCGCCATCGAGATCGACCCGCGCACCCTGACGGCGGAGATGGCGGCGGCGCTCGGCCGCTCCGGCGTCAACCGCGCCTCGCTCGGCGTGCAGGATTTCGACCCGACCGTCCAGGCCGCGATCAACCGCATCCAGCCGCGCGAGACCACGGAGCGCACGCTGGCCTGGCTGCGCGAGGCCGGCATCGCCAACGTCAACCTCGACCTGATGTACGGCCTGCCCCACCAGTCGGTGGAGAGCGTCGCCCGCTCCGCCAAAATCGCGCTGGAGATGGCGCCCGACCGGCTGTCGGTCTTCGGCTACGCCCATGTGCCGTGGATGAAGACCCACCAGAAGAAGATCGACGAGTCCGTCCTGGCCGGCACGCTCGGCCGCTGGGAGCAGTTCGCCGCCATCGCCGACACGCTGGCCGAGGCCGGCTACCGCGCCATCGGGCTCGACCATTTCGCCCGCCCCGGCGACGAGCTGGCGGTCCAGCAGGAGGAGGGGCGGCTCGGCCGCAACTTCCAGGGCTACACCACCGACGACGCCGACGCGCTGATCGGCTTCGGCGCCTCGTCCATCGGGGCGCTGCCGCAGGGCTACATCCAGAACGCCGTGCCCTTCGACCAGTACGCCACCGCCATCGACGAGGGCCGCCTGCCGACCGCCAAGGGCATCGCCCTGACCGACGACGACCGGCTGCGTCGCGACCTGATCATGCGGCTGATGTGCGACCTGTCGGTCGACGCCGGCGCGGTCGCCGAGGCGCACGGGCTGGATGCGGAGGTCTTCGACGCCGACCTCGCGGCGATGGACGATCTGGTGGCCGACGGGGTCGCCGCGATCGAGGGACGGCGGGTGTCGGTTCCCGAGGCTGCCCGCCCGCTGATGCGGATCGTCGCCGCCCGCTTCGACACCCACCTCGCCAGCGGCGCCGGGCGCCACAGCCGCGCGGTGTAAGCGCTCAAAAAGGCGGACGAAGGAACGGGCGGCGCGCCGGGGATGCCCGGCGCGCCGCCTTTTTGCTTACTTGGTGCCGAACATCCGGTCGCCGGCGTCGCCCAGGCCCGGCACGATGTAGGCGTTCTCGTCCAGATGGCTGTCGAGGGCGGCGGTGAAGACCTTCACGTCCGGATGCGCCTCGTGGAAGCGGCGGACGCCCTCCGGTGCCGCGACCAGCGCCATGAAGCGGATGTTCTCGTCCTCCACCCCGTGCCGGTTCAGAACGTCGCAGGCGTGGGCGGCCGAGTTGCCGGTCGCCAGCATCGGGTCGACCACGATGAACAGGCGGCCATCGGCCGGCGGCAGCTTCACCAGATACTCGTGCGGCTGCTTGGTGTCGTGGTCGCGGTAGAGACCGATGTGCCCCTCGCGGGCCGACGGCACCAGCTCCAGCAACCCGGCCGACATGCCGAGCCCGGCGCGCAGCACCGGCACCACCGCCAGCTTCTTGCCCAGGATCACCGGCGCGTCCATCGGCTGCAACGGCGTGTCGATCCGCTCGGTGGTCAGCGGGATGTCGCGGGTCAGCTCATAGCCCATCAGCAGCGAAATCTCGCGCAGCAGGGTGCGGAAGCCGCCGGTCGAGCGCTTCTTGTCCCGCATGTGGGTCAGCTTGTGCTGGATCAGCGGGTGATCGAGGATGAACAGGTTGGGGTATTCGGGCTGGGTGCGCATGAAATCCGGCTTCCGGCTGGCGGGAGGTTGGACCCGATCCTAACCGCCCACCGCCCTGGAATCCAAGATGAGGAATCCGAGGCGCGCTTACGCCCGCGGCCGCGCCGGCTTCGGCGGAGCGGGATTCGCGGCGGCAGGCGGGCGGTCGACGCCGTGGCGGATCACCCGGTTGCGCCCGGCGTTCTTCGCCTGGTAGAGCGCGCGGTCGGCGCAGACGATCAGCTCGTCCACCGACAGGTCCGGCTGCGCCTCGACCAGCCCGAAGGAGGCGGTGACCGGGATCACCCGTCCGTCCGGCAGCAGAACCGGCGATTCCATCAGGTCGATCCGCAGCCGCTCGATGACGGCGAAGCCCTCCGCCATCTCGGTTTCCTTCAGGCAGACCAGGAACTCCTCGCCGCCCATGCGGAAGGCCTCGTCGAAGCTGCGCACGCCCCGGCTGATGACGGCGGCGGTGGCGGCCAGCACGCGGTCGCCGATGTCGTGGCCGTAGGTGTCGTTGACGCCCTTGAACTTGTCGATGTCGGCCAGCGCGAGGCAGAAGCTCTGCCCGGTGCGGCGGTAGCGGCCATGCTCGCGCTCCAGCGCCTCCAGCATGCCGCGCCGGGTGCGCAGGCCGGTCAGCGGGTCGAGCCCGGAGGCGGCGGCCCCGAAGGCGCGCTCCATCCGGCGCAGATGCAGGACGAACTCCTCGAAGCGGCCGACCACCGCCTCGTACTCCGCCTCGGTCGGGGTGTCGCCGTTGCCGGCCTTCAGCAGCACCAGCCGGGCCTGCCGGTGCATCTGCTCGTGCAGGGTGGCCAGCTTCTGCACCGCCGGCTGGTGGACCAGATCGTCGCGGCTGGCCGCCGCGCACCAGGCGGCGAAGGAGGCCGGGGCCGACGCCCGGTCGCCGCCCTGGCCGTCGCGGTAGAAGGCGGCGCGGTGCCACTGGCCGATCCAGCGCAGATGCTCGTCGAGGATGACGCCCAGCATCTCGGTCGCGGGCGGGGAAGAGGTCGTTTCGCTCATGGACGCCATCCTAGCCGACGCGGCGGGTCAAGACCATGCAACCAAGATAAGCCAAACAATTCGCCTCAAATCCTACATCGTCTCGCGTTCCGGCTGGATCAGGACCAGCAGGACGATGCCGATGAAGGTAAAGAAGATGTGGGCGCTGCGCTGTCCGTTCCAGGTGGCGGACTGCCACATGGCGAACCATTCGCCGCCGATCGTCACGAAACCGACCGTGTAGAGCAGGAAGCCCGCCGTCAGACCGAGGATGGCGAGCCCCTTGGCGCGATCCTGGGCGAGGCCGGTGTCGCGCAGCGCCCGTCCCAGCCGCCACACCCCGCCCCAGCACAGCGCCGCCGTCAGCATCTGCCAGCCGATGATCAGCGCGTAGGCGGCGTGGTGCAGGTCCGGCGACTCGATGGCGCGGCCCATCAGGGCCGGGCTCCTGAAGGTCGTGTCCATGGTCAGGACATGCTGGACGAAGGCGAAGTTCGCTCCGTAATCGGCGATGTTGCCCCACGCCACCAGCGTGAAGAACAGCGCCACCGCGGCGACCAGCGACAGGCGGGCCAGCCGCAGCGGCGTCACAGCGCGGCGGCCGCGCTCAGGAAGGCGCGGACCAGCGCCGGATCCTTGTGGCCCGGCCGGTCCTCGACCCCGGAGGAGACGTCGAGTTCGGTGGCGCCGGTGACGCGCACCGCCTCCGCCACATTCTCCGGCGTCAGCCCGCCCGACAGCATCCAGGGCTTGGGCCACGACCGCCCGGCCAGCAGCGTCCAGTCGAAGGCGATGCCGTTGCCGCCGGGCAGCGCCGACACCTTGGCCGGCGGCTTGGCGTCGAACAGCAGGCGGTCGGCGACCTCGGCGATGTCCAGCGCGGCCGTCAGATCCTCCGGCCCGCCGACCTTGACCGCCTTCATCACCGGGATTTGGTAACGGGCCTTCACCTCGGCGATGCGGCGGGGAGTCTCCTTGCCGTGAAGCTGGATCAGGTCGAGCGGCACCTGGGAGACGACATGCTCCAGGAACTCGTCGTCGGGATCGACGAACAACCCGACCGAGCGCACGCCGGTCGGCACCAGCCGCGCCAGTTCCGCCGCCAGCGACGGCGCCACCGCGCGCGGGCTCGGCGGGTAGAAGACGAAACCGACGTAGCGCGCCCCGCCGGTGACGGCGGCGCGCAGGCTTTCCGGCTCGCTGAGCCCGCAAATCTTGGTGAGGACGGTCATGCGGCTCCCTCGATCCCAGCCCCTTCAATTTCGGACACGATGCGGCGGGCGGCGGCGGCAGGGTCGGCGTCGCCGGTGATCGGGCGGCCGATGACCAGATGGTCGGCGCCGGCGGCGACCGCCTCGGCCGGGGTCATGAAGCGCTTCTGGTCGTTGCTGGCGGCCCAGACCGGGCGGATGCCCGGCACCATCAGGATGAAGTCCGGCCCGCAGGCCGCGCGCAGCAACGCCACCTCGGCGGGCGAGCAGACGACGCCGTCGATGCCCGACTCCTTGGCCAGCAGGGCCAGCCGCTTCACCTGATCGGTGACCGGGGTCGCCTGCCCCACCGTCTCCAGGTCGCCCTCGTCGAGGCTGGTCAGCACGGTGACGGCGAGGATTTTCGGGCGCTGCGCCCCGCCGGTCGCCGCCGCCTCGGCCGCCGCGCGCATCATGGCGCCGCCGCCCGACGTGTGGATGGTCATGAAGGCCGGCTTCAGCGGCAGCGCCGAGCGGATGCCCGACGCCACCGTGTTGGGGATGTCGTGCAGCTTGAGGTCGAGGAACAGGGGCGGCCCGTCCTCCCCGATCACGGCGCGGACCCCGGCGGGCCCCTGGGCGATGAAGAATTCGAGCCCCAGCTTGATGCCGCCGACAGAGCCGTTCACCTGCGCGGCGATCCGGCGGGCGCTGTCGATCTCGGTGGTGTCCACGGCGCAGAAGATGCGCGAGGCGGGCGACGTCATGGGGCTGCGGTCTCCAAACCCTGAAATATCACGGTCCGGCACCCTAGCAAGGGGAGGATCGTTTCACCAGAGCGCTGACCCGGTTTTCGCTTTCCCATCAGCGGCGGCTGGTGACCAAGATTTTTTTGACACAGATGAACACAGATAGACACAGATGAAAATGATGAATCCAAAGATTACAACAGCGCCTTCCCGTTGCTTGCACTTGATCGGCAAGAACAACCCATCTTAGTTCATCTGTGTCTATCTGTGTTCATCTGTGTCAAAAATTAAAATCATCGCGACTACCGGATCGAGTCGTTGTGCAGCACCATTTCCACCGCCAGCTGCGCGGCGCAGAGATCTTCCAGCGCGGTGCCGACCGACTTGAACAGCGTGATCTGGTCGTAATAGCGCCGCCCCGCCCGTTCGCCGCGCGTCAGGTCGTAGAGGTCGCCGGCGATGTCGTCCTCGCTGAGGATGCCCGCCCGCATCGGCTGCACGATGTCGCCGGCCTCCTTGCAGGCGCCCTCGCGGGTGTCGACGAAGACGCGGGAGCGGCGGATGCACTCGTCGTCGGCCTCGCGCATCTCCGGCGTGAAGCCGCCGATCAGGTCGAGATGCTGGCCGGGTTGCAGCCATTCGCCCTTGATGATCGGGTCCTTGGCCAGCGTCGCGCAGGTGATGATGTGGGCGCCGCCGACCGCGCCCTGCAGATCGTCGGTCGCCTCGATCTTGAACTTCGGCCGGTGGAAGCGGGAGACGATTTTCTTCGCCTTCTCCAGGCTGCGCCCCCAGACCAGCACCTGCTTGATCGGCCGCACCGCGACATAGGCCTCGATCAGCTCCGGGGCGAGCGCCCCGGTGCCGACGACCAGCAGGCGCGAGGCGTCGGGCTGGGCGAGGTAGGAGGCCGCCAGCGCCGAGGCCGCCGCCGTGCGCCGCTTGGTCAGGGCCGAGCCGTCGAGCAGCGCCTGCGGGATGCCGGTCTTGCCGTCCATCAGCAGATAGACGCCCTGCACCGCCGGCAGGTCCTGCGCGCCGTTGTCGGGGAAGACGGTGACGATCTTGACGCCGATCGACTGGTTGACCTGCCACGCCGGCATCAGCAGCAAGGTGGCGTCGTGCTGACCGTAGGTCTCGACCGTGTGATGGTGGCGCATCGGCACCTCCACCCCGGCCCGGAAGGTCTGCCGCATGCGCTCGATCAGCATGCGGTGGTGGAGAACGGACCTCAACTCGGCACCGGTGATGGTGCGCATGGGCGCCTCCCGACGGTGGGCACCGCCGCCCGCGTCTGGGCGGCGGTGGGAGACCGGTCAATGCACGGCGGTCAATGAACGGTGGGCGCGCTCCCCGTGGCGGCGGCCGGAACCGGCAGTCCGGCACCGCCGCCAACGGCGGGGCCGGAAACCGGACGCGACAGCTCGGCCAGACGCTTCTCGGCGGCGGCGGCGCGGGCCTGCGCCTCCTTCACCTCGCGCTCCAGGAACAGGACGCGGTTGCCCTCGCGCCGCGCGCGGCGACGGTGGCGGCGCTGGGCGTTCCACACGACGAAGCCGCCGGCCAGGAAGCCGGCCAGCAGCGCCAGCAGGGCCGCCAGATAGAGGGGGGCCTCCAGCGTGAAGGGCAACGGCCACAGCGCCCAGGTCACGACGTCGCGGTTGGACACCGCGAAGAGAACCGCGACCAGGGCGATGGGCAGGGTGACGATCCAGGACAGGTAACGCAAAGCGACGATTCCTCAACAAGGGCGGGCGGAGCGGCGGCCATGGGGAGGCTGGCGCTCAGTCCGTGTTCAACCGTTCCCGGAGTTGCTTGCCGGTCTTGAAGAAAGGGATGCATTTCTCGCCCACGTCAACCGATTCCCCGGTGCGGGGGTTGCGGCCGGTGCGCGCGTCGCGCCGCTTGATCGAGAAGGCGCCGAATCCCCGCAGCTCCACCCGGTCGCCGCGGGCAAGCGCCTCGGTGATCTCGTCGAAGATGGTGCCGACGATCTTCTCGATGTCGCGCTGGTAGAGGTGCGGATTCCGTTCCGCCAGCCGTTGGATCAATTCCGACTTGGTCATGGCCGTCGACGTTTCCCCTTGCTTGCGGACGCGTTGATTGCCGATGCGCCGCTTGCGGTCAAGCGTGCCACCACGCCCCCGAACCGTCAAGCTAAGCCGTTATGGTAAAACATTTATTCCACGACGCGGCAAGGGTCGGGACGGAAGGCCCCCGCCGCGTCACGCCCGCGACGCGGGCCAGTGTCCGCAATTTCCGCCATGAATATCAACGGATTCTTGAAAGCAATCGCTGGATTGCCGCAAAGGAAAACCGAAAAGGACCGTCGGGCGCGGCTCTACGCGGCGCCCAGCCGGGTCCCCTCCAGAATGGCGTCGTCCAGCACCGCGGTGGAGCGGTCGCAGCCGGTCAGGTCGGCCATGGTCAGGTCGCTGCCCGCCATGTTCGTGCGCAGCAGCGACGCCCCGGCCAGCCGCGCCCGCACCAGCGAGGCGCGCATCATCTTGGCTCCGGCGCTGATCAGCAGCATCCCCAGGTTGGCGCCGTCGAGCTGGCAGTCGATCAGGATCGCCCGGTCGAGCTTGACGCCGCGCAGGTCGGCGCTGCGCAGGTCGGCGCTGCGCAGGTCGGCCCCGTCGAACTGCGCCGCCTGGAGCTGGGCGCCGCCGAGGCGGGCGTTGCGCAGCCGGGCGTTGGAGCCCTTGGCCAGCGTCAGGACCTTCCCCGACAGATCGGCCCCCTCCAGGTTCAGCCCGGTCAGGTCGAGCTGGCTGCCTTGCTTGCCGCCGGTGCCGAGCCAGAGCATGTGCTGCTTCAGCATGATGGCGAGCTGTTCGGCGGGCAGCGCCGGCATCTCGACGGCGGCCGGTTCCTCCTCCTCCGGTGCCGGCGGTGGCGGCGGGGGCGGCGGCTGGACGGCGGCGCGGGCGGCGTCCGCGTCGGTGCGGATGGCCTGCTCCAGGGCCTCCGCCTCGACCTGCGCGCCCTCCAGCTTGGCGCCGCGCAGGTCCGACCCGTTCAGGTCGGCCCCGCGCAGGTCGGCGCCGGAGAAGTTGGCGCCGCGCAGGTCGGTGCGGTCGAGCCGGGCGCCCGACAGCCTGGTGTTGGTGAAGTCGGCCGATTTCGCGAAGCTGCCCGACAGCTTGGCCCGCGCCATGTCGGCGTTGGTCAGCCGGGCCGACGCCATGTCGGCCGGGCCGGGCTCGAAGCCGACGACCTTCAGCTCGCCGTCGCTGCTGCGATTGACCATGCTGCCGTCGCGCAGGTCGACCTCGACCATGGCGGCGCCGTCCAGCGTGGCGCCGCGCACGTTGGCGCCGCGCAGGTCGGTGCGGAACAGCCGCGCCCCCGACAGGTCGGCCCCGCGCAGGTCGGCGCCGTAGAGGTCGGCATGGTCGAGGATGGTGCCCATCAGGTTGGCGTCGCGCAGGATGGCGCCCGACAGGTGCGCGCCGGTCAGGTCACGCCCCGCCAGGCTGAGGCCGGACAGGTCGAAGAAGGGCAGGTTGGCGCGGGCGCCGTTCGGCCGCCCCTCGGTGAAGCGGACGTGCCGCTCGCACACGCGGTCGAGCTGTTCCTGATTCAAGCGGACACGGGATTTGCCGTCTTGCGCCATCGGCCGTCACGCGAACAGGGCGTCGATGTCGGATTGCGAGATCTGTCCGCCGCCGTCCGACGGCTCCGGCGGAGGGGGTGGCGGAGGCGGCGCCTTCACAGGCGTCTTCGCGGGCGGCGGCGGGGGTGGAGGCGGCGCAGGCGCCGGGGCGGCGAAGGCCGGCTCCGCCCGCTCCAGCACGTCGGGAACGCTGTCGAACAGCGCGTCGATGGCGTCCTGGCTGACCTCCGGCCCGCCGAGCTGCGGCCCGTTCAACAGATGCGCGTCGGGACGGGTGTCGCCGCTCTTGCGGTGCGAGGTGACGCCGTCCCCCGCCCCGCTGGCGGCGAGCCGCTCGACGCCCCAGATCTCGATCATCGTGTTCACGCGCTCCTCGATGTAGCGCAGCGTGTTCACGACCTTGGTGGTCCGCTGACCGGTGATGTCCTGGAAGGAGCAGGCGGTCATCACCTCGATGCACCACGCCTCGATCGCGTCGATCTGCTCGGCCAGATCGGGATCGGTGCGCGGCATCGACATGGTGATTTCCTGAATCTTCTCCGTCGCGTTCAGGATGTCGGTGGTGGCCCGCTCGGTCGCCGCGACGATCTCGTCCAGTTCACCGGTGGCGGCCTCGATGCGGTTCGACCCGGTGTCGGTCGCCTTCAAGGCGGCGATGTCGCTGCGCGCCTCCTGCACCACCTGGGTGATGGCGGTCAGCTCCTGCTGGAAGCGCGAGTCGCCGCCGAAGGCGGACGGCGCCATGGGTGCCGCCCCGCCCAGCCGGTCGACCTGCCGTTCGAGCTGCTCGACCAGGCGCTGGAAATCGTCCGACGCGACGACCCGGCAGCGCCTGTCGCGCATGCGCAGGAAGGCGCGGCCGCGCGCCGACTGCGACAGCGCCTCCTCCATTTGCAGATACTCGTGCTCGGTCAATTCGAGCAGTGACCCGCCGCTCATCACCGTCAACCCGCCCAGCTCAATCCCGGCCGAAGGTCATAGCACCGACCATCGCGAGCCGCCATCATGCCGCGAAATGGTTGACCGGACCTTTCCACGCATCGCGTTTCCGCCCTTCGCAGCGGTGGCGGCGGTCGGTTATGATCGCGGCCAACGGGCTTGAACGGCTTCTGTTTTTCTCCCAGATCAGCCCGGCCCACAACGGAGAGGACACATTCATGAAGGCGGTTGCGCGCGTGGCGGCGGTTGGTGTGGTGGCGGCGCTGGCGGCGGGCGCCCTGTTCGGCCCGGCCTTCGGTCCCGCCGCGACTCCGGCGGTGGCCGCCCTGCCGGCGGGAGCGACCGGCGTCACCACCATCGCCCCGATGCTGGAGCAGGTGACCCCGGCGGTGGTCAACATCGCCGTGCTGTCGCGGGCGCCGCAGGCGGAGAACCCCCTGCTGCGCGACCCCTTCTTCCGCCGCTTCTTCAACATCCCCGACCAGCAGCCGCAGGCCAGGCCCCAGGTCAGCGCCGGGTCGGGGGTGATCGTCGACGCCGCGCGCGGCTACGTCATCACCAACAACCATGTGGTGGAGAACGCGCAGGAGATCGCCGTCACCCTGAAGGACCGCCGCCGCCTGCGCGCCAAGCTGGTCGGGCGCGACGCCGCCACCGACATCGCCCTGCTGAAGATCGAGGCGAAGGGGCTGACCGCCCTGCCGATGGGCGATTCGGACCGGCTGAAGGTCGGCGACTTCGTCGTCGCCATCGGCAACCCGTTCGGGCTGGGGCAGACGGTGACGTCGGGCATCATCTCGGCGCTCGGGCGCAGCGGGCTGAAGATCGAGGGCTACGAGGACTTCATCCAGACCGACGCCTCGATCAACCCCGGCAACTCCGGCGGCGCGCTGGTCAACTTCAACGGCGAGCTGATCGGCATCAACACCGCCATCATCGGCCCGGCCGGCGGCTCGGTCGGCATCGGCTTCGCGGTGCCGGTCGGCATCGTCCGCTCGGTGATCGAGCAATTGGGCGAGTTCGGCGAGGTGCGGCGCGGCCGGCTCGGCGTCGCCATCCAGGATCTGACGCCCGACCTCGCCGAGAGCCTGAACCTGAGCGGCGACGAGGGCGCGCTGATCGCCAAGATCGAATCCGGCTCGCCGGCCGACGGCGCCGGCCTGCGCAGCGGCGACGTGGTGGTCGCGGTGGACGGCCGGCCGGTGCGCAGCGCCACCGACTTCCGCAACCGCATCGGCCTGCTGCGCGTCGGCACGCCGGTGCAGGTGACCGTCGTGCGCAACGGCGGGCAGAGGTCGCTGACCGTCCGCACCGCCAAGTAAGGGGCCCGAGCCGTCTCCATGGCCCGTCCCGGCACTCCCCGCCGCCCAGCCCCGGCGCCCGCGAAAAGCCCGGCCCAGCGCCAGCGCGAGATCGCCACGCTGCTGATGCGCCTCGACGCCATGCTGAAGCAGACGGGCGAGCTGGCGGTGGCGGCGCGCGAGCGGGTGTCGGTCGGCGGGCTGACCCGCTACCGGCGCTTCAGCCGGCGGGTGCGCGACTTCTTCGCGCTGGCGGCGCTGGCCCAGGAGCGGCTCGACGCCGCGCCCGAGGAGCTGGAGGACCTGATTGGTCCGCTGACCACCGCGCTGGAGCGCCTGCACACCCGCATGGTGGTGCTGTTCGTCGAGGGCAGCGCCGCCTTCTTCGCCAGCTTCGCGCGGGTCAAGGCGCTGCCCATCGGCACCCACGAGATGTGCGGGGTGGAACTGCGCGGCGTGCTGGAGATCCGCAAGTTCCTCGACGACCCGCTCTACGAGGGGGAGCGCGGGCTGGCCCTGCGCGCCGAGGCCGACCGCGTCGTGGCGCGGATCCGCTCGGTGATGGACCGCATCCCGCCGCTGCCCGATTTCGGCGAGGAGCCCAGCATCGGGCCGAAGGGCACGGTGAACAGCCCGCTGAAGGGACCGGGGGCGGGGCTACCGCCGGGGCGGCGGACCGGCCGCCCGCAGGCCCTTCCGGTCGAACCGCCGAGGCCGCCGCCGGAGGTCCGGTCGCTCAGCCTCGACCAGTTCGAGGAGGATGGGGAGGATTAGCGCCGGCGCTTGCCGCCATGGTCGTCGGCGGTGAGCGCCCCCACCGCGGCACCCGCCGCACCGCCCAGCAGGCCGCCATAGACGGCGCTGCCGCCGGTGACGGCGCCGATCGCGGCGCCGCCCGCGGCGCCGATGGCGCCGCCGGTCAGGGCGCGGTTCTCGCGATGGTTCAGGTTGGAGCAGCCGGCCAGCGCACCCGCCCCGATCACCAGGGCGACAAGCGCCACCTTCTTCCGGCCCGCCGTCTTCCGCATCGTCTTGATCATGGTCGTCTTCCCTCACGTCGTAGGCGTGGCCGTCCGGGTTTGTCGAACGGCCACGCTTATGATTGGGAAGAGTCGGCTGCGGCTGCTGTGACGATTTCGGGGTAAAGCACCCCTTCGGATGGGGAGGACCCCGGCGCCTCAGCCCTTCTTCAGGCCGGGGTCCTCCCCCTTGGCGTGGCGCTTGCCCTCCGCCTCGGCGCGACGCAGTTCGTCGCCCTCCGGGCCGTCCACCGCCCTGCGGGCGCGGTCGGCGTCACCCTGGACATCGTGGTGGCGGACATGCTCCTCGACGCCGCGCCGGTATTGGGCGTCGGCGGTGCGGTTGCCCTCGCCTTCGTTCTGGGAAGCCGGTTTCGGGGTGTCGGCGATCATGGCGTCCTCCGGTTCTGTGACAGCGATTGCCGCCGGGCCCGCGCCCGGCATTCCGTCAACCGCGCCGCGGCGCCAAAGTTTCCATCACAGCCGCCGCCTTAACCCACACAATGTTTAATGTTTACTAAAGGGCACGCAGACAAACAGCGTCTCCCCGCCGGGTTGCATGGAATGACTGGCATGCATAATATGATTGACGAACGGAATGGAATTATCCTGCGCGGCTCCGGTACAAGTCTTGTGACAATTTTGTAAGAATCGAACGTTTTCGAACGTTTTGGCCCTGCCCAGGCGTGCGGAAAGTCGAGACGCAGGAAGCCAGCCATGTCCTTCTCGCTACGCCCGCCTCCTCTGCTCTCGCCTGCCCCTTGCGGGCCGAGCGAACGGCGCGACCGCAGCCCGCAATCCCCAAGCGCGACCCTCGGCCATGTTCCGTTCTTCGAACGGGATCCGGCGGCCCCGCATCCGGCGGCCAGCCACCGGCCGGCTCCCGTCGCCGTCCTTCCCCTGGCCCAGCCCATCGAGCTGGCGGCGACCGGACTGTGGGTGGTAAAGCGGGGCGGCGCGCTGATCGGCATCGGCGGACGCGACCACTGGTGCAGCCGGGAGGCGCTGGTCGCGGCCGCCGACAAGGCCGGCATTCCCATGTCCGACCTGCCGATCCACACCGGGGCGCTGTTCTGAAAGGCGTGACCTTCCGCGGTACGGCGTAGGCCCCCGACGAAGGAGTTGTTGCGCGGCACACCCCGCTCACTCACTATCATCGGTGCTGGATCAACCTCCGGTGCGAGTCGCGGTTGCCCGCCCCATGAGGGGCCGGAGCACGGCGTCCCACCGACACCGCGCGGGCCATGGAAGACATCGACCGCCAAAGAACGCTGGCGTATTTCGAACGGCTGGGAAAGAAGCGCGTGCGTCTCTACGCCGCCATCGACTGCGAGCGTTTTCTGGGCGGCTGGCAGGTGCGGGAACTGGCCGACCAATGGCTGGCCGCCCAGGAGGCCGAGGACGCCTCCACGCCGCTGTGGCGCCGCCTGGGCCGGCGCCGCACCTCCCCCTGACGCTTCCCTTCACCCCGCTTCCCTTCACCCCCGTTCCGGGAACAGGCCGAGCAGACCGGCGCGGCTCGCCGGGCAGACGCCGCGTTCGGTGATCAGGCCGGTGACGAGGCGGGCCGGCGTCACGTCGAAGCCGAAATTGGCGACCGGGCTGCCGTCGGGCGTCAGGCGGACCGTCTCGATCCGGCCGTCGGCGGTCCGCCCGGTCAGGTCGGTGACCTCGCGGCCGTCGCGCTCCTCGATCGGGATTTCGCGCACGCCGTCGCTCATCCCCCAGTCGATGGTCGGCGAGGGCAGCCCGACATAGAAGGGCACGCCGTTGTCGTGGGCGGCCAGCGCCTTCAGGTAGGTGCCGATCTTGTTGCAGACGTCGCCGGTCGCCGTCGTCCGGTCGGTGCCGACGATGCAGAGATCGACCTTGCCGTGCTGCATCAGATGGCCGCCGACATTGTCGGCGATGATCGTGTGCGGCACGCCGTGGCGGTTCAGTTCCCAGGCGGTCAGGCTGGCGCCCTGGTTACGCGGCCGGGTCTCGTCCACCCAGACATGCAGGGGAATGCCCTCCTCGACGGCCACATAGACCGGGGCCAGCGCGGTGCCCCAATCGACGGTGGCGAGCCAGCCGGCGTTGCAGTGGGTCAGGATGTTGACCGGCCCGCCGCCGCCCTTCCTTTCGAAGGCCGCGCGGATCAGGGCGGCGCCATGGCCGCCGATGGCGCGGTTGATGGCGACGTCCTCGTCGGCGACGGCGGCCGCCTCGCCGGCCGCCGCGGCGGCGCGCTCCGATTCGGGCAGCCCGGCCAGCCGGGCCCGCAGCCGGTCCAGCGCCCAGCGCAGGTTGACCGCCGTCGGCCGGGTCGCCAGCAGGGTGGCGCAGGCGCGCTCCAGACCGGAATCGCTCGGGTCGGCGCGCATCGCCAGGGCGACGCCCCAGGCGGCGGTGGCGCCGATCAGCGGGGCGCCGCGCACCAGCATGGCACGGATGGCGTGCGCCGCGTCCTCCAGGGTCGTCAGCCGGGCAACCGCGAAGTCGTGCGGCAGGCGGGTCTGGTCGATGATCGCGACCGCGCCGTCTTCCGCCCCATCTTCCGTCTGCCAGATGGTCCGGTAAGCCCTGCCGTCGATGCGCATAGAACCCTCCCCCCAAACACCCGATGCCGGAATCGGCACCCCACAATAGGCGGTGGCCGGAGCCGCTTCAACGCGGGTAGCGTCGCCTGGAACAGCCACCCCCGGCCGGTGTTACCGTTTCCGGCCTAAGCCCGAATGGCCGTACCCCTCCATGGTTGTCCAGACGATGCCGCTGCGTGCCCTGCGCTCCCACCCCTCCCCCCTGTACCGGCTGCCCGGCACGGCGCTGGTCCTGATCGCCTGCGTGGCGGCGGTCCTGCTGACGGTCGGCCTGTCCGGCGTGTTCGCGTGGCGCGACCGCAACGAGGCGGTGCGGCAGGCGGCCGGGGTCGCCGGCAATGTCGGGCTGCTGGTGGCGGAGCACACGGCGCGGGTGATCGAGTCGGGCGACCTGCTGCTGACCCAGATCGCGGCGCTGGCCGGCCCGCCCGACCAGCCGCTGCCGGCCGGCGAGGCCGCCCGCGAGCGGCTGTCGATGCTGGTCGAGAGCGCGCCGCATGTGGTGGCGCTGGAGATCCGCGACCCGGCCGGCGCGCCGCTGCTGTCGAGTCTCGCCGGGGGCGCCCCTGAGGAAAATGCGGGCCGGCTCGACCCGGCCGGGCGCGTCATCGCCGACGGCTCCATGAGCGGGCGGCCGGTGCTGCGGTTAACGCGTCCGATCGCCGGCCCCGGCGGGCAGCCGCGCGGCTACGCCGTCGCCGGCATCGACGCCCGGTCGCTGCACGCGGTCTACGGCGCGCTCGACGTCGGCTATGGGCACAGCATCGCGCTGAAGGCCGCCGACGGCGCCACCCTGCTGCGCGAGCCGGAGGGCAAAGGCACCGGCGGCAACCCGGCCAGCGCCGACGACATCGCCGCGACCCGCCCGGTCGGCGACACCGGCCTCAGCGCCGAGGTCACCATCGCCACCGGCAGCGTGCTGAAGCGCTGGCGCGACCAGCTCTGGACCTACGCCGCCTTCGCGCTTGCCGCCTGCGCGACGGTCGGCGGGATCGGCGCGCTCGCCATCGAGCGGGCGCGGCGCGAGCGCGAGGCCGAGGACGCGCTCCAGCACGCCTACGACACGCTGGAGGAGCATGTCCACCAGCGCACCGCCCAGCTGGAAACCGCCAACGCCCGGCTGGAAGGCGCGCTCACCGACAAGGAGGTGCTGCTGAAGGAGGTCCAGCACCGGGTGAAGAACAACCTCCAGGTCATTTGCAGCCTGCTGCGGCTCCAGGCCGCCCGCATCGACGACCGGGCGCGCCGCGGCTTCGACGAGAGCCTGCGCCGCATCCAGACCATGAGCCTGCTGCACGAGCTGCTGCACCGCTCGGCCGAACCGGCGCACCTGAACTTCGCCGACGCGCTGCGGCAGATGTGCGACGGGCTGGTGCGCTCCGACAACCCGACCGCCGCCCGGCTGGAGGTGGAGGCGCAGGACTGGATTCTCGACGCCGACCGCGCCACCCCGCTGGCCATCGCCACCAGCGAGCTGGTGTCCAACGCCCTGCTCCACGCCTTCCCCGACGGCCATCCCGGCACCGTCCGCGTCATCCTGGAGCCGGTGGACGGCCACATGCGCCTGATCGTCCGCGACGACGGCTGCGGCCTGCCCGCCGACATGCCGGCGCCGAGCCGGCGGACGGCGGCCAGCAGCGGCGGCGCCCGCAGCGGGCTGGGGCTCGGGCTGGTCCAGGCGCTGTCCCACCAGGCCGGCGCCACGCTCGCCATCGAGCGGCAGGGCGGCACCATCTTCACCCTGACCATCCCGACCCAGCCGGCGCGGCGGACCAAGCAGGCAGCGTAGGGGCAGGCAGCGTAGGAGCAGGCGGCGTCAGGGGAACGGAAACGGCGAACAGCAGGCTTTGCACGGCGCATGGAGTGTGATTCCCTCTGACCTCCCCCCTGTTCCGTCCGGAACGGTCCGCCCCGGAGCCTCCTTGCGCACGCTGAAACGCTGTCTCGGCCTGATCGCCTCGGTCGCCTTCACCCTGTTCGGCCTGCTGCTGGTCACCTTCCTGATCGGCCGCGTCGTGCCCATCGACCCGGTGCTGGCCGCCATCGGCGACCGCGCCGGCGCCGACGCCTACGCCCGGATGCGGGCCGAGCTGGGGCTGGATCTGCCGCTGTGGCAGCAATTCCTGCGCTACCTCGGCGCGGTGCTCCAGGGCGATCTCGGCGACTCGGTGCTGACCTCCCGCCCGGTGCTGGAGGACGTGCTGCGCGTCTTCCCGGCGACGCTGGAACTGGCGACCGTCGCCGTCCTCATCGGCGCCGCGCTGGGCGTGCCGGCCGGGGTGCTGGCCGCCACCCACCGCGGGCGCTGGCCCGACCACGCCATCCGGCTGCTCGGGCTGGTCGGCCATTCGCTGCCGATCTTCTGGCTCGGGCTGATGGGGCTGCTGCTGTTCTACGCCCGGCTCGACTGGGTGCCGGGGCCGGGCCGGGTCGACATCTTCTACGAGGGCATGGTCGAGGCGCGGACCGGCATCGTCACCATCGACGCGCTGCTGGCCGGCGAGCCCGACATCTTCTGGAACGCGCTGCACCATCTGGTGCTGCCCGCCGCCATCCTCGGGCTCTACAGCGTCGCCTACATCGCGCGGATGACGCGCAGCTTCATGCTCGACCAGCTCCGCCAGGAATACATCGTCACCGCCCGCGTGAAGGGCCTGTCGGAGGCCCGCGTCGTCTGGCGCCACGCGCTGGGCAACATCGCGGTGCCGCTGATCACCGTCATCGCCCTGTCCTACGCCGGTCTGCTGGAGGGGTCGGTGCTGACCGAGACGGTGTTCGCCTGGCCGGGGCTGGGACTCTACATCACCAACTCGCTGCTCAGCGCCGACATGAACGCGGTGCTGGGCGGGACGCTGGTCGTCGGCACCGTCTTCATCGGGCTGAACCTGCTGTCCGACCTGCTCTACCGTCTGCTCGATCCGAGGGCACGATGAACGGGCGCGCGATGAGCGGCGGATCGACATGGCGCGCGTGGCTGTCCACCGACACGCCGCAGTCGCGCATGCAGGCCCGGCTGGGGCGGGCGTGGTCCGGCTGGCTGACCTTCCGGCGCAACCGGCTGGCGATGGCCGGGCTGCTGATCGTGCTGGGGCTGGTCGTCGTCGCGGCACTCGCCCCGCTGCTGGCGCCCTATCATCCCTACGAGCAGGATCTCGCCAACCGGCTGCAACCGCCGGGCGCCCCGCATTGGCTGGGCACCGACAGCTTCGGGCGCGACATCCTGTCCCGGCTGATCCATGGCGCGCGGCTGACGCTGATGATCGTGGCGCTGGTGGCCGCGACGGCGCCGGCGGTCGGGCTGCTGATCGGCACGGTCGCCGGTTATCTCGGCGGCTGGGTCGACGCGGTGCTGATGCGGGTCACCGACATCTTCCTGGCCTTCCCCAAGCTGATCCTGGCGCTGGCCTTCGTCGCGGCGCTCGGCCCCGGCATCGAGAACGCGGTGATCGCCATCGCCATCACCTCCTGGCCGCCCTACGCCCGCATCGCGCGGGCCGAGACGCTGACCATCCGCCGCGCCGACTTCATCAGCGCCGCCCGGTTGCAGGGGGCGTCGAGCGCGCGCATCATCCTCGGCCACATTGTGCCGCTCTGCGTCGCCTCGCTGATCGTGCGGGTGACGCTGGACATGGCCGGCGTCATCCTGACCGCCGCCGGGCTGGGCTTCCTCGGGCTCGGCGCGCAGCCGCCGCTGCCGGAATGGGGCGCCATGATCGCCGCCGGCCGGCAGAACGTGCTGGAGCAATGGTGGGTCGCCGCCATGCCCGGCCTCGCCATCTTCGTCGTCAGCCTGGGCTTCAACCTGTTGGGCGACGGCCTGCGCGACGTGCTCGACCCGAAAGGCGACTGAGGCGATGAGCGACTCTCCCCTGCTGGAGGTGTCGAACCTCCGCGTCTCCTTCCCCACCCGCCAGGGCGTGACCGAGGCGGTGCGGGGCGTCTCCTTCACCGTCGGGCGGGAAAAGCTCGGCATCGTCGGCGAATCGGGGTCGGGCAAGTCGATGACCGGCCGCTCGGTCCTGCGGCTCGTGCCGGCGCCCGGCGTGGTCGGCGCCGACCGGCTGGCCTTCCGGGGCGAGGATCTGCTGGGCGCGTCGGACAAGCGGCTGCGCGCCATCCGCGGCCGGCGCATCGCCATGGTGATGCAGGACCCGAAATTCTCGCTGAACCCGGTGATGACGGTCGGCCGGCAGATCGCCGAGGCCTACCGCGTCCACAGCGACGCCGGCCCGGCCGAGGCGAGGCGCCGCGCCCTGGAGATGCTGGAGGCCGTGCGCATCCGCGACCCGGAGCGGGTCTACGGCCGCTACCCGCACGAGGTGTCGGGCGGCATGGGCCAGCGCATCATGATCGCCACGATGCTGATCCCCGAGCCCGAGCTGCTGATCGCCGACGAGCCGACCTCGGCGCTCGACGTCACCGTGCAGATGCAGGTGCTGGCGATCCTCGACGATCTGTGCGGGCGGCGCGGCATGGGCATGATCTTCATCAGCCACGATTTGAACCTCGTGGCCTCCTTCTGCGACCGCATTCTCATCATGTACGCCGGCCGGGTGGTCGAGAGCTGCCGGGCGTCGGAGCTGCACAACGCGACGCATCCCTACACGCGCGGCCTCCTCGACAGCCTGCCACGGCTCGACGACCCGCGCGCCGAGCTGCCGGTGCTGACCCGCGACCCGGCCTGGCTGACGGAGGACGGCCAATGACGGAACAAGGGATGATCGGGATCGAGAACCTCCGGGTCGCCTTCGGGCAGGGCGCGGATTCGGTCGTCGCGGTGGACGGCGTCTCGCTGTCGGTGCGGGACGGCGAGAGCTTCGGCCTCGTCGGCGAGTCGGGCTCCGGCAAATCCACCGTGCTGCGCGCGGTCAGCGGGCTGAACCACGACTGGAGCGGCCGGGTGGCGGTCGCCGGGATGGAACAGTCGCGCAAGCGCGCCAAGGGCTTCTTCAAGACCTGCCAGATGGTGTTCCAGGACCCCTACGGGTCGCTGCACCCGCGCCATCCGGTGGACCGCATCCTCGCCGAGCCGATCGCCATCCACGGGCTGGGCGACGCCGACGGGCGGATCGACCGGGTGCTGCGCGAGGTCGGGCTGGGGCCGTCCTTCCGCTTCCGCTACCCGCACCAGCTCTCCGGCGGCCAGCGCCAGCGCGTCGCCATCGCCCGCGCCCTGGTGCTGGAGCCGCGCCTGCTGCTGCTCGACGAGCCGACCTCGGCGCTCGACGTCTCGGTGCAGGCGGAGATCCTGAACCTGCTGCGCCGCCTGCGCGCCGAGCGCGGGCTGACCCTGGTGCTGGTCAGCCACAACCTCGCCGTCGTCGCCAACCTGTGCGACCGGCTGGCGGTGATGAACCGTGGCCGGATCGTCGAGGAGATGACCGTGGAGGATCTGCGCCGGGGCGAGGCGGCGCAGCCCTACACCCGCCAGCTCCTGCGCGCCAGCCAGGGCTACGACCGCGCGGCGGCGGAGAGCTTCCGCGACTTCGCCTGACGGGCTGCGGGTCACGCGCGTCGCTCCGTGACCGTCACCAGCGCCGACAGCAGGGCCGCCGCCGCCCCGGCCAGGAAGACCGCCGGGTAGCCCCAGCTCCCGACCAGCGCCCCGGCGACCGGGGCGGCGAAGGCGATGGACAGGTCGAAGAAGGCGACGAAGGCGGCCAGCGCCACGCCACGGTTGTGCGGCGGCACGCGCTTGACCGCCTCCACCCCCAGCGACGGCAGCACCAGCGAGAAGCCGAGCCCGGTCACCGCCGCCCCCGCCACCGCGCCCCACGGCGAGCCGGCACCCCAGACCATCGCCTGCCCGACCGCCTCGACCAGCAGCGACACCGCCGCGACCCGGCGCCCGCCCAGCCGGTCAGGCAGGCCGCCGGCCACCAGCCGCAGCGCGATGTAGCAACCGCCAAAGGCCGTCAACGCGAAGCCGGCGCCGTCCCAGCCGCGCGCGGCGAACAGCAGCGGCGCGAAGGAGGCCAGCACCGCGAAGCCGACCGTCCCGAGAGCGAGCCCCAGCCCCGGCCGCAGCACCCGGCCGATCACCGCGGTGAAGGGCATGCGCACGCCGCCCGGCACCGGCACCGCCGGCACGCCGGCGGCCACCGCCAGCCCGGCCAGCGGGGCGAGGGCCGCCGCCAGCGCCAGCGCCGCGAAGCCGCCGGCCTCCAGGATCGCCAGCCCGGCCGGCGCCCCGACGGCGATGGCGCTGTACATGGCGATGCCGTTCCACGACATCACCTTGCCGGCGTTGTGCGGGCCGGCGACGGCGATCGCCCAGGACAGCGCCCCGGTCATGAACAGGCTCTCGCCGAAGCCGAGCACGACCCGGCCGCAGAGGATCGCGGCCAGCGCCCCGCCGCTGTCCGGCGCCAGCAGCGACAGGCCATAGCAGACCCCGGCCAGCGCCGAGGCCGCCAGCCCGGTGAGCACCGCGCGCTTCGGCCCGCGCGTGTCGGACAGGATGCCGGCGTGGCGGCGGGTCAGAACGGTCGCCACCGATTGCAGACCGACCACCGCGCCGACCAGCACGGCGCCATAGCCAAGCGCGCCGTGGACGTGCAGCGGCAGCACCGACAGCGGCAGGCCGATGGCGAGGAAGCCGAGGAAGACGGTCAGGACGAAGGGGAGAAGCCGGGGCAGGACGGGCGCCCCGGCGGGCAGGGCGGCGGGCGGGACGGTGGGACTGGGCGGCGCGAGCGTGTCGCTCATCGAACTCTCACTCCAGGAATGGATCACGCCCCATCCTTTGCCCCGTCCAGCCATGATTTACAGTGCAACGATCCGAACTTATAAGTGCAAGAAACGCAATCCATGGAGGGACCGCCAATGGACCTCGGCCTGCTGCTCGCGCTTGACGCCCTGCTGACCGAGGGCAGCGTCACCAAGGCGGCCGAGCGGATGAATCTCAGCCCGCCGGCGATGAGCCGCACCCTGGCCCGCATCCGCGAGGCGGTCGGCGACCCGATCCTGGTGCGCGCCGGGCGCGGCATGGTCCCGACCCCGCGCGCCGAGGCGATGCGCGAGCGCGTCCGTTCCCTGGTGGCGGAGGCGCAGACCCTGCTGCGCCCCGACCATGTCGACCTGCCGGCGCTGGAGCGGCGCTTCACCGTGCGCTCCGGTTCCGCCGGCTTTCTCGCGGCGCCGCTGCTCGCCGAGTTGCGGGCGCGGGCGCCGCGCGTCGCGTTGCGCTTCGTCGGCGAGGGGAGCGAGACGGTGGACGCGCTGCGCGACAACCACATCGACCTCGACATCGGTGTCATCGGTCCGATGGGGCCGGAGGTGCGGGTGCAGACCCTCTACCGCGAGCGCTTCGTCGGGGTGGTCCGTGCCGGCCACCCGCTGCTGGCCGGGCCGGTCACGGCGGAACGCTTCGCCGCCTGCGGCCATGCCGGCGCCTCGCGCCGCGGCAAGGAGCGCGGGCCGGTCGACGAGGCGCTGGCGGCGCTCGGGCTGGAACGCCGTGTCGATCTGGTGACGCCGGACGTGCCGGCCGCGCTGTCCGCCGCCGTGCAGTCCGACCTCGTCGCCACCGTGCCGCAGGGCGCGGCGCGGCACGCGATGGCACTGGGGATGCCGGTGACTTTCTTCGCCCTGCCGGTGGAGACGCCGTTGGTCGCCGTGGCGCAGGCGTGGCACCCGCGCCAGGACGGCGACCCGGCTCACCGTTTCCTGCGCGAGACGGTCCTCGCCGTCGCCCGCCGCCTCAGCGCGGAGCCGGGTCCGCCGGCAGCCTGACGACGCACAGCTTGTCGGCGGCACCCTTGGCGTGGGCCTTGTTGTCGGCGATGGCCGCGTTGACGGCGTCCGGCGTCAACCCATGCGGGCCGGGACGCAGGACCACCACCACGCCGCTGGCCGACAGCAGCGGAAAGCTGCGCAGGGCGCCGTAGCGGTCCTTGGCCAGGAAGCCGCCGGCCTCGCGGGTCTGCGCGTCGTAGAGGCTTTCCGCGTCGGAGCGGAACCGCGCCACCAGATCGGCGAGCCGGGCCAGCACCTCGGCCTCGTCGCCGCCGCTGACGCCCAGGAAGAAGTCGTCGCCGCCGATGTGCCCGGCAAAGCAGTCGCCCGCATCGGCCGGGGAGGCGGCGGCGGCCCAGGCCTTCATCCGCTCGCTGAACATCAGGATGGCGCGGTCGCCCTGGCGGAAGCCGAAATTGTCGTTGAACGGCTTGAAGTTGTCGAAATCCAGATAGGCCAGCACATGGCCGCGCGACGGGTCGGCCAGGGCGCCCTCGATGTGGCGGACGATGGCGGCGTTGCCGGGCAGCCGGGTCAGAGGGTTCTGGTCGGTCGCCATGGCGAGGTTGCGCTCGTGCACCAGCCGCAGCAGGGCACCGCTGGACAGCACCCCGGCGTAGGCGCCGCCCTCGACGATGATGATGCCGTCGCTGGCCGACTCGGCCGAGAAGGCTTCGATCACCTGGTCGAGCGGGGTCGAGATGTCGCAGACCGGCGTCTTGATCACCAGATCATCCAGCCGATCGCCCAGGCCGCGGTTGCGCAGCAGCTCGCCGCCGAAACGGGAATAGACGAAGCGCTTCAGGTCGCGCTCGCGGATCAGGCCGAGCGGGCGGTCGTGCTCGTCGACGATGGGCGCGATGGAGGCGCTGCCGTCACCCTTGAAATAGTCGAGCAGCTCGGTCTTGCGCGACTCGACGCGCAGCGGCGGCAGCCGTTCGATGACCTCGGACAGCCGGCGGTGTGCCTCGCTGGGCTGGCGGCGGTCGCGCCGGTTCAGCTCCTCGACGATGCCGTAGCGGGTGGAGACGCCCGCGATGTCGGCGCTCGGGCGGGCGATCAGGAAGCCCTGCGCGAAGTCGCAGCCGAGGTCGCGGCAGACGTAGAACTCGCCGGCCGTCTCGATCCCCTCGGCGACGATCTGGATGCCGAGCGCGTGGGCGTGGCCGACCACCGCCCCGACCAGCGCCCGCTTGCGCGCGTCGCGGTCGATGCCGTGGATGAAGTAGTGGTCGAGCTTCACATAGTCCGGCCGCGCCTCGAACAGCAGGCGCAGGCCGGCGTGGCCGACGCCGAAATCGTCGATGGCGATGGCGAGCCCGCCGCGCCGGTAGAGGTCGACGGCGGTTTCCACCGCGACCTCGGCCGGGATCGGGCGCCGTTCGGAAATCTCCAGCGTGATGCCGCTGTGCCGCCGCCCGCCCGGCTCATGGGCCAGCCAGGGCGAGCCGGGCCGGCCGACCAGACGGGCGTCGAGGTTGAGGAACAGCTTGGCCTCGGCCCAGCCGGCCAGCCCGCGGTAAGCGGCGACCGCCTTGGCGTGCAGCGCGGTCTCCACCTCGGCCAGCGCGCCCGCCGCGTCGGCGGCGTCGAGCAGCTCCGCCGCGTCGGCGAAGGGCGTGCGGTCGAAGCCGCGCAGCAGCGCCTCATAGCCGTGGCAGCGCCCGCTGCGCAGCTGGACGATGGGCTGGAAGGCGTAGCCCAGGGCGGCGACCGCCGCCGGCCAGTCGAAGCGGGGCTTGGATGACGAGTCGGCCGAACCGCCCGGCCCCGCCGGACGCCCGTTCTTCGCCGCATCCATGGAAAGCAAGGTCATCGCAAGACCGCCACCCGCTCGTGTCGTGCGTGCGCGTCACGCGCCGGAACCACAGGTTCAGCGAACATTCGTATCAAATGATCTTTGCAATTTCGTGACTCCCGCGCTGGGTTTTTCACCAGCATCATTGCAGGCGAGCGTCCATCCGAAGGAGCCAGCAAGGATTGACGAAGGATGGGAAAGCACGCCGAAAAGTGGAAGTTCCGTTGCCCAACCGCCCACTCGCCTCTATGCGTCTGGAGTGTGGAAACCGGGCGGCGGACTGGCCACCGCCCGCGTTCCACTGACAAGGGAGAGCGAGGATGAGCAAGATCCTCAAACTCCTGGTCCTCATCGTGCAGCTGATCAAGGAAATCCTCGATCTGATGCCGTAAGGACCGGACCTGGGGGCGCGGTCGCAAGCTGCGCCCCCTTGGTCCCCACAGGATATGGGACAGATCCCACGCCGCGCAAGCGCCGCCCGCCCCCTTCCTCGCTCTCCGGTGGCAACAGAGGCGGGCAAAAGGCAGACCCGCGAATCGCATCCTCGTATCGGCGGGGCCGGCTGCGCTATAGGAGGGCGCTTCACCGGGTGGTTCGGGTCTGCGGGAGGCGAGCGGTATGAAGGTCGGCATCGACATGGGGCGGACGAACGCGGGCGGGGCCGCGACGCTCGACCTGGAGGAGCTGCTGGCGACCCGCCTGCTGGTGCAGGGCAATTCCGGCTCCGGCAAGTCGCACCTGCTGCGCCGCCTGATCGAGCAGAGCGCCCAGTGGGTCCAGCAGGCGATCATCGACCCCGAGGGCGACTTCGTCACGCTGGCCGAGCGCTTCGGCCATGTCGTGGTCGAGGCCGACGAGCACAGCGAGGCCGCCTTGCAGGCCGTCGCCGCCCGCGTGCGCCAGCACCGCGTCTCCGTCGTCCTGAACCTGGAGGGGCTGGATTCCGAGATGCAGATGCGGGCCGCCGCCGCCTTCCTGGGCGGGCTGTTCGACGCCGACCGCGACTGCTGGTACCCGATGCTGGTGGTGGTGGACGAGGCGCAGCTCTTCGCCCCCTCGGCGGCCGGCGAGGTGTCGGACGAGGCGCGCAAGGTCTCGCTCGGCGCCATGACCAACCTGATGTGCCGGGGCCGCAAGCGCGGGCTGGCCGGGGTGATCGCCACCCAGCGCCTCGCCAAGCTGGCGAAGAACGTCGCGGCGGAGGCCTCCAACTTCCTGATGGGCCGCACCTTCCTCGACATCGACATGGCGCGCGCCGCCGACCTGCTGGGCATGGAACGCCGGCAGGCCGAGATGTTCCGCGACCTGGAGCGCGGCCATTTCATCGCGCTCGGCCCCGCCCTGTCGCGGCGTCCGCTGCCGCTGCGCATCGGCACCGTCGAGACCCAGGGCCGCACCGGCAGCCCGACCCTGATCCCGCCGCCCGCCACCCCGACCGAGAACGCGCGCGACCTGATCTTCACCGCCACCGACGACGAGCCGGCCCGCTACCCGGTGCGCCGCCCCTCGACCTCGGCCAGCGCCGACCTGATGGCGCAGCTCGCGCGCGGCCGGGCCGCCGCTCCGCCGCCCGCCGCCGTGGAGGAGGAAACCCCGCTGCCGCTGCCCGAACCGGAGGAGACGGCCGAGCAGGCGGCCGAGCGCGAGGCCCGGTACGAGGAGGTGCTGCGCGAGGTGCTGGCCGATCCGGAAGCGCCCTACCGCCCGATCGCCGTGCTGTACCAGGATTTCCTGGTGCGCTGCCGGGGACGCGGGGTGGACGGCGACCGTCTGGCCCTGCCTGCCTTCCGCCGCAAGCTGACCGCCGCGCGCGCCGGGGCGGCGGACGGCGCGGGCGACGATCCCGCCTGGGGCCGGGCGCTGGCCGTCGCCGCCACCCTGACCGAGGACATCCAGCCGGTCTTCCTGCTGCTGGCCCGCGCCGCGCTCGACCACACGCCCTGCCCGTCCGACGCCGAGGTGGCGCGGGCCTGCGGCAGCCGATCGAAGGGGCGCGGGCGCCGGCTGCTGACCTACATGGAGCAGCGCGGTTTCATCGCGACGCGCAGCGGGCTGGGCAACACCCGCGCCATCGGCCTGCCGGCGCTGGGCTGGGAAACCGCGCTGGGCGATCCCAACGCCGATCCCCACGCCAACTCCAATGGAGGCGACGCGACCGGCGGCCCGTCCGAAGGCGACCTGTTCGCCGCCGGCTGAATTCCGGCCGACCTTGTCACGCCCCCAGCGTCCGCTGCATGAACACGAGGTCGAGCCAGCGGTCGAACTTCCGCCCGACCTGCCGCAGCCGCCCGGTCTCGACGAAGCCGAAGGCGGCGTGCAGGCAGATCGACGCCTCGTTCCCCGCCTCGATTCCGGCGACCATCACATGCTTGCCCTGGCGCGCCGCCTCGTCCAGCAGGGCGCCCAGCAGCGTCCGGCCAAGGCCGCGCCCGCGCTGCCCGGCGGCGATGTAGATCGAGTTCTCGACGCTGTGCCGATAGCCCTCCCAGGGCCGGAAATCACCGAAGGAGGCGAAACCGAGAACCGCGCCACCTCCTTCGGCGACGAGGACGGGAAAGTTCTTCGAGCGCCGTTCCTCCAGCCAGGCCCGGCGCGTCTCCAGGGTGGCGGGCGTCAGGCTCCACACGGCGGTGGTGTTGAGGATGGCGTCGTTGGTGATGGCGAGGATGGTCGGGAGATCGGCCTCTTCGGCGGGACGGATGCGGATGCTCATGATGCGGACTTCCGGAAACGGGGAAGGGATGGCGTTCGCCCCATGAATCCACTATAGTGGATGAATGTCCACTGAATTTGACGAACTCGAACGGCGTCTGGCGGAGCGGATCCGGATCGAGCGGGAAAGGCGCGGCTGGTCGCTCGCCGACCTGTCCACACGGTCGGGGGTCTCGCGCGCCATGATCAGCAAGATCGAGCGGGAGGAGAGCAGCCCGACGGCCGCCCTGCTCGGCCGCCTCTCCGCCGCGTTCGGCGTCACCCTGTCGCAACTGCTGGCCAGCGCCGAAGGGGGCGGGGGGCAACTCGCGCGGCTGGCGGAGCAGGAGCGTTGGATCGACCCGGCGACCGGCTTCCAGCGGCGCGCCCTGACCCCGCCGGCTCCCGGCGGCGGACCGCTGGAACTGGTCTGGGGCGACCTGCCGGCGGGGGCCGAGGTCGCCTATCCGGCGGCGGCCTACCGCATGATCGGCGACCAGCAGATCCTGGTCGTCGAAGGGACGCTGCACTTCCATCAGGGAACGGCGCTCTACGCGATGGCCGCCGGGGACTGCCTGCGGCTGGGGCCGCCCGAGGACTGCGTCTTCGCCAACCCCGGCCCCGGCCCCTGCCGCTACGTCGTCGCCATCGTCCGGCGCGACCCGTGACGGGCGCTCAGCTTCCCGTGGTCGGGTCGCTCACCGGCTTGCCCGGCACGCCCCAGCTTCCGACGAAGTCCCGCACGCCCGGCACGGCGCCGAGATGGGCGTCCTTCACATAGAGGAACCGCTTCGGCCCCAGGTCGTACTCGCTGAAGGTGATGCCCTTGGCGCGGCAGCGCTTGATCTCCGCCGCCGTCGCCGGACGGTCCGCCGCCACCATGTCGGGATGCTCCAGCCCGACCCCGGCGCAGAAGGCGCGGAAACCCGCTGCCGTGCCGCCCGCCACCAACCGGGGCCGCGTGTCCGGCCCGCCGCCGAACTTCGCCGCCGCGTCCTGGACCGGGCCGCGCAGGGCCGGGCTGCCGACGATCCAGATGCCGCGCTCCTCCGGCGGCGGGCGCGGGGCCGGGGGCGGAGTCAGCGCGGCGGTCTGGCGCGGGCTCTCGACGCCGGGAAACTGACAGCCGGCCAGCAGGGCGGCGGCGGCCAGAGCGGAGGCGAGGAACAGTCTGTGGGTCACGCTGTGGGTCATGGTGGAACCTCCCGAACCGATGTGCCGGTGCTTGTCTTGGGGAGCGTGACGCTCCCTGTCGATACCGTAACGTCCACCAACACCGGTCGGACCGCTCGCCATCCATGCGAACTCCGGATAGACTGCCCATTATCAATTCAGGCATGGAATGGTTGACGATGCCGCTTCCCGATCTCGACATCGACGCGCTGCGGGCCTTCGTGACGGTGGCCGAGGCCGGCGGCTTCACGGCGGCGGCCGACCGGCTGGGCCGCACCCAGTCGGCGGTCAGCGTCAAGATCAAGAAGCTTGAGGACATGCTGGGCCGCCGGGTCTTCGACCGCACCAGCCGCTCGCTCGCCATCACCCATGACGGGGAGCTGCTGCTGGGCTACGCCCGCCGGATGCTGGAGCTGAACGACGAAACGGTGCGCCGCTTCACCGAACCGGCGGCGGAGGGCGAACTCCGGCTGGGCGTCGCCGAATATTTCCTGTCGGACCATCTGCCGCGCGTGCTGCGCCAGTTCACCAAAATCCACCCGCGCCTGCACATCGACGTGCGCGTCGGGCTGTGCGGCGATCTGGTCGAGGGGCTGGAGTCCGGCGACCTCGACCTCGTGATCTCGCGCCGCGACGCCGGCGAGACGCGCGGCCGGGCGATCTGGCGGGAACCGCTGCGGTGGGTCGCCGCCCCGACGCTGGAGCTGTCCCCCGACGCGCCGCTGCCCTTCTGCGCCCTGCCGGCGCCCTGCGTCTTCCGCAACCGTGGGCTGGCGGCGCTCGGCGAGGCCGGGCGGCCCTGGCGGGTGGTCTACACCAGCGCCAGCGTCATGGGGGTGCAGGCCGCCGTCCGCGCCGGGCTGGGGGTGGCGGTGCTGAGCGAATCCTCGGTGCCCGAGGACGCACGCCGGCTCGGCCCCGAGGATGGCCTGCCCGAACTGGGCGAGGTCGAGATGGCCATCTTCGGCGAGACCCCCCGCAACCGCCGGCTGGCCGAACCGCTGGTCGGCTTCATCACCGACAGCCTGTCGGCGATGAAACTGCCCCGCTCCTCCCAGGGCCCTTCCCAGGGCCCGACGCTGGTCGTGTCGTCCCAGGAAGCAGCCTGAGCGCGGATCTCCGGGCTCAGAAGCCGGCGAGGACGATCTTGCCGCGCGCCGTGCCGCTCTCGATCAGCGCGTGCGCCCGGCGCAGGGTCGCCGCGTCGATCCGGCCGAGCGTCTCGGTCAGCGTCGTGCGCAGCGTCCCGTCATCGACCAGCCGCGACACCTCGGCCAGCAGCGCGCGCTGCTCGGCGATGTCGGCGGTCTGGAACAGCGAGCGGGTGAACATCAGCTCCCAATGCAGCGAAACACTCTTGCGCTTCAGCAGCCGGACGTCGATGGGGGCCGGGTCGTCGATCAGGCCGATGCGGCCCTGCGGCGCCACGATCTCGACCAGGGCGGGGAAATGCCGGTCGGTCGCGTTGGTCGAGAAGACCGCCTCGACGCCGCTCAAGCCCAGGGCGCGGATCTGCTCGGGCATCGAGCCGTTGTGGTCGATCACGTCGTGCGCGCCCAGCCCGCGCACCCAGGCCGCCGTCTCCGGACGCGACGCGGTGGCGATGACGCGGATGCCGGTCAGTTTTCGCGCGAGCTGGATCGCCATCGAGCCGACGCCGCCGGCCCCGCCGACGATCAGCAGCGACCGCCCCGCCTCGCCGCCGCGCACCAGACCCAGCCGGTCGAACAGCATTTCCCAGGCGGTGATGGCGGTCAGCGGCAGGGCGGCGGCCTCGGCGAAGCCCAGGCTCTTCGGCTTCGGGCCGACGATGCGCTCGTCGACCAGATGGAACTCGCTGTTGGTGCCGGGCCGGTCGATGGCGCCGGCGTAGAACACCGTGTCGCCCGGCCGGAAGCCGGTGACCTCCGGCCCGACCGCCTCGATCGTGCCGGCGGCGTCGAAGCCGAGCACCCGCAGGGCACCGTCGGCGGGGGCGACGCCGCCGCGCAGCTTGACGTCCACCGGATTGACCGACACCGCCTCCACCCGCACCAGCAAGTCGCGGCCGGTCGGGGTCGGCGTGTCGATAACGGTGTCGATCAGGGAATCGGCCTCGGCGATGGGCAGGGGCCGGTGGTATCCGATGGCCTTCATGGAACGGAACCTTCCTTCTGTTGAACGGGACGTGCCGATCCGCAGGATGGACCGCTCCGCCGGATATCGGAAATTCATAGTTCTTGTTTCATCGATCCGATTCAGCGATCGATCCGTTCGGGAAGAGGCGTGGAATAAGCGGGGCGGCGGACGTGTTGTCTCCTGCATGGCGCTTCCGCCCTTTCAAGGTCCACGACCATGAGCACCGTCCGCGTCGCCCTCCTGTCCTCCCTGCTGCTGTCCCTGACCGGCTGCGTCGCCTACGATCCCTACGCGGCCTATCCCGCCTACCCGACCTACAGCGCGCCGGTCGTGGTCGCTCCGCCGCTGTACGCGCCGCCGCCGACCGTGGTCTTCCGCGGCCATTACGGCTATGGCGGCCCCGGATACGGCCGCGGCTACGGCTATGGACACCGGCATGGCTGGGGCGGACCGCACGGAGGCCACGGCGGACGCTGGCGCTGACGCTCCGCCCGACGCTCGGGGCGCCATAAATCTACAAACCTACAAGACTGTGCGGAAACAATTCCGCACAGCATCTTGCGTTTTCCGTCCGGACGCTCCACAGTTGGCGCGCGCTCCACGCCTGTGGTAAAGATCCGCTTAACAAGCGGAACGAGCAGACACGCGGCCGACGCGCCCCTCTCGACGCCAGCGGGACGCCAACGGCCGGTCTTTTTCCCGAACCCTCTTGGCCAAGCCTTTGGCCAAACCCTCGTGGAAGGACGGATGACCGTGATGCCTGCACAGCCCCACCGTGCCCATCCCCTCGCAGCGCCAGCCGAACGCAGCATCGCGATCATCGGCGCCGGCTTCACCGGCAGCGTTCTGGCCGCCCATCTGCTGCGCAACGCCGAAGCGCCGACCGCCGTCCATCTGATCGAGTGCGGCGGCTGCCACGGCACCGGCCTCGCCTATTCGACCTCCAACAGCACGCACCTGTTGAACGTGCGCGCCTACAACATGAGCGCCTACCCCGACGACCCGCGCCATTTCCTGCGCTGGCTGTGGAGCCGCGAGGGCGACGGCCATGTCCCGCCGAGCGGGCACGCCTTCGTCTCGCGCGCGCTGTACGGCGCCTACATCAAGGACGTGCTGGCCGAGGCCGAGGCGAACGCCTCCCCCCAGGCCCGGCTGCGCCTGATCCGCGGCGAGGCGGTGGATCTGCGGCCCGACGGCGGGCGCGTCCATGTCCAGCTCGGCGACGGCCGCCGGCTGACGGTCGACGACGCGGTGCTGTGCATCGGCAATTTCCCGCCCTCGCCACCGTTCCTCGAATCGGAGACCGCCGGCGCCGCCTTCGCGTCGGAGCGCTTCATCGGCGACCCCTGGGATCTCGGCGCCATCGCCCGCATCGACCGCGACGCCCCGGTGGTCATCCTGGGCACCGGCCTGACCATGGTCGACACGGTGTCGACCCTGCTCGACCAGGAGCATCGCGGACCGATCACCGCGGTGTCGCGCCGCGGCCTGCTGCCGCACCGCCACCAGGAGGCGCGGCCCTACAAGTCCTTCCTCCACCCCGACGTGCTGCCGAGCACCGTGCTCGACGTGCTGATCGCGCTGAAGGGCGACGCCCGGCGCGCCGAGGCGGCCGGTTTCGACTGGCGCGCGGCCTTCGACGCGCTGCGCCCGCACCATCACCGCATCTGGGCGCATCTGCCGATGGAGGAGCGCCGCCGCTTCCTGCGGCACGCCCGCCCCTTCTGGGAGGTCCACCGCCACCGCATGGCGCCGGAGGTGGCCGACCGCATCGACGCCGCGCGGGCCGACGGCCGCCTGCGCATCCTGGCCGGCCGCCTGCGCGACGTCGCGCTGACCGACGACCAACAGGGTCTGAACATCCAGGTGGCGGCGCGCGGCGGCGAGACGCCGCACCATCTGCCGGCGGCGGCGCTGATCAACGCCACCGGCACCAACTGCGATTACGGCCGAATCCGCCACCCGCTGGTGCGGGCGCTGCTCGACCATGGGCTGGCGCGGCCGGATCCGCTGCGTCTGGGGCTCGACGTGACGATGGACGGGGCGGTGATCGGCGCCGACGGGCAGGCCGTCCCGCGGCTCTTCGCGCTCGGGCCGGTCAGCAAGGCGCCCTTCTGGGAAATGACGGCGGTGCCGGAACTGCGCAGCCAATGCGCCCAGGCGGCCGAACGGCTGCTGGGTCTGGGCGGCGGCGCGCTCGCCGGGCCGATGGCCACGGTCACGCCGGCGGCGCCGGGGGGCTGGACCAACGTTGCGCCGGGTCTGAACGCCCGGTCCGACTGAGGCCCGGAAGCGCCCAACCCCGCCCGTCCAGCCCGCCGCCCGGCCCGCCGCTCAATCCCGCTGGACGGCTCCGGCGATGTTGCGCAGGACAATGACGGTGCGGTCGTCGTCCTGCGTCGCGCCGTCGCGCAGCAGGACGGCCGCCGCCAGGGTTGGATCGACGTCGTGCAGGCCGCGCTCGATGAACAGGACCGGCAGGCGGGCGCAGCCGTCGCTGTGCAGGACGACATGGTCGCCCGGTTGCCACAGCAGATGCACGCTGGCCGGCATTTGGGGGTTGTAGCCCACCATCGCCCAGCGCGCCGCCAGCGAGGTGACATGGTGCCGCCGCACCACCGCGCCGGCCACCGTGCCGAGCGCGGTGTAATCCACCGAATCGGCGTCGAACCGCAGGACCGCCGCCGTCACGTCCGCGCCCTCGCCGGCGTCCCGCCGGATGGCGCCGATCACCATCTGCGGCGACAGGCCGGGCGCCGTCGCGGCGACCACCGCCTCGGCGCGGCGGGCCAGGGCGCCGGCCCCTTCCGCGCCGTCCACCAGCAGGGCGACCCCGCTGCCAGTTCCATCCGCGCCAGCCGTGCTGCGCAGGACCCAGCCATCGGCGCAGGCCGCGGCACCCGGCTTCGGCAGCATCGCGACCCCGGCGATGGCCGGAGCGCCGACGGCCGGCTCGTCGGAGCAGCCCGGCCGCAGCACCCGCGCCAGAATGGTCAGGCCGACGCCGGGCGTGGCGTGGGCGGCGAAACGGTCGGCGCGCGCGCGGGCCAGCGTCACGCCGTCGCTGTCGGGGGAGGCGTCCGCCCCGGTGTCGCGGTCGCAGGCGAGGCATTCCACCCCCTCCCGCCGGCCCCAACGGCGCAGCAGCAGCATCCCGCCGGACCGCGCCAGGACATGGCCGGCCAGCGCGCCGACCACGGCGTCGAGACGTTCCGCCTCCGCCGCCGACAGCACGTTCTCGGCCAGCGCCGCGGCGAGATCCCGCGCCGCCACGGCATCAGCGGCCGAGGCGACGTCGATTCGATGATGGCAATGGTCGGGCAGCATCGAAAGAACGCTCCTGGAGACGCGGCGTGGGTCAACGGGAAGGGAGTGTACGTCCACCCGCCGTCCGAACCCAAGCGATAGCCGGCTCCCGGATGCGGCAAAGCCGCAGGCGGCCTGATGTCCTTCCCGCCCGCCCGGCCGGAAACGCCGGGCGCGGGAAGGGCCGCAACTCAGGGGGCACCCATCTCGACCATGGCGGCCATCGACGGCAGGCTGGACGGAACCGGCCAGGGAAGGTTGCGGGCGCGCAGCATCTCCGCCGCCTCCCAGAGCCGCCCCAGCCCGACGATCGACCGGCAGCCGGTCTTCTCCATGATGCGGGCGCGGTGGACCTCGACGGTCTTGATGCTGATGCCGAGCTCCCAGGCGATGGTCTTGCTCTGCTTGCCCTCGACGATCAGGCGCAGCACCTCGGACTCCCGGCGGCTCAGCAGGCCCAGCCGGCGCGAGGCGTCGCGGCCGCGGTCGCGCTGCTGGGCCTGCGGGTTCTCGCTGGCGAGGCAGGCGCGCACCCGCTCCAGGAAGGTGCCCGTGGTGAAGGGGTGGGCGAGGCAGTCGAGGGCGCCGGCCTTCATCGCGCCGACCGCCGCCTCGACGTCGCCCTGGTCGGTGACGACCAGCACCGGCAGGTCGTGGCCCTGCAAGGCGGCTTCGGCCATCAGTTCCCGCGCGGTCATGTCGGGCAGGCTGCTGCGGATGACCAGGCAGGCGGAGGCGGTGCCCAGCACCGTCAGCGCGTCGGCGCCCGTGCTGTGGACCCGGCAGGCGATGCCGGCGGCACCCAGCGCCCGCGCCAGGGTGCTGCGGGTCGGGAGATCGCCGTCGACGATGTGAACGAGGCAAGCGGTTTGCGTGAGCATCAGAACGGCCCTCCACCACACAAGGGGCATCCGGCGCGGGGCCGGGTTGAGGTCTTGGTGGTTCTCCGGTTCATCGAACCACCGTCATGCCCACAGTCTAGTGGCGTTGCCCGTGTCTTGGCTTCCTGAAGGAGGGATAGCGCGGGTGGCAAATGGGATATCGGGGATAATATCCGTGAGGGTGGTGATCCAAGATCCTCGTTCGATAGTACGCGCGTCACGAAACGGCCAAGTCACCACCCGACGGCCAACCAAACTGTTCCTGCATCCTTAACGAAATACGAAGAAAAGACCAGAAGATAAATGGTGGTTATCAAGGGAGAAGGTTGGCAAATCCATGTCTGAACTTGCCGATCCGGCGCAAGGGTCGGACCGCATCGCGATTACAAAATGTCGTCCGGCAAGCACAAATATCTGGAAGGAAAGGAAAGTCTCAAGCACGGCGCCGGGTGGCGAGCGCGATGCCGGTGGCGATCAGCGCGATGCCGATCCCGTGATAAAGATGCGGCTGTTCGCCGAGGAACAGCACCGCCAGCAGACTGCCGAAGACCGGCACCAGATGAATGGTCAGGCCGGCGCTGTTGGCGCCGACCAGCTCGACCACGCGGTTGAAGCAGAGATAGGCGACGATGGACGGGAACAGCGCGACGTAGCCGACCGCCAGGAAGGTGGTCGCCGTCGCCTCCACCGGGCGCTGGGTCAGGCTTTCCCAGATGTAGAAGGGCAGCAGTTCCACCGCGCCGATGGCGAAGGTGACCAGAATGAAGCTGAAGCCGTGCACCACCGGCTTGCGGCGCAGCAGCGTGGTGTAGGCGGCGTAGACGGCGATGGCGGTCAGCATCCACAGGTCGCCGGCGTTCAGGCTCAAGCCCAGCAGAGCGGCCGGGTCGCCGTGGGAGATCAGCGTCAGGGCGCCGGCCAGCGAGACGACGATGCCAACCCCCTGCGCCGGCCGCACGCGGTCGCGGAACAGGAGGAAGCTCATCAGCACGATCATCACCGGCATCGAGGACTGGAGCATCACGGCGTTGAGCGCCGTCGTCGAGTTCAGCGCGATGTACTGGAAGGTGTTGAACATGCCGATGCCGAGCGTGCCCAGCAGCAGCACGGCCGGCCAGCGCGCCCGCAGCGCCGCCGCGTCCCGGCGCAGATGCGGCCAGGCGAAGGGCAGCACGATCAGCGTGCCGAGCACCCAGCGCCAGAAGGCCAGACCGATCGGAGGAACGGCGCCGGCGACCGCCCGCCCCATGACCGCGTTGCTCGCCCAGAACAGGGGCGGCAGCATCATCAGCAGCCAGGCCTGGTCGATCAGGCGGCGTGCGGCGGTCGGCGGGACGGCGCGGTCGGTGCTCATGGCAGGGTCAGCTGCGGCGGCGCGGCGAGGCGAAGACGGAGGCGGCGGTGGGGCCACTCGACTGCGCTCCCGGCCCGGTGTCGTCGCTGCGGTACACGCTGGCGCGCGTCTCGCGGCGGGGGCGCGGGCTGTCCTCGCGGCTTTCGCGCGGCGGCTTGGGGGGCTGGCGCAGTTCGGCGTCGAGTTCGGCGACGCGCTTCACCAGCGCTTCGCGGATGGCGGGGGCCGCGTGGGACTTCAGCGTCGCAAGCTGCTCCTTGAGCTGCGCCAGCTGGCGCTGCTTCTCCTCGCGGGTGCGCTTGATGGCGACGTTGTCGGAATGCTGGCCCTCGAAGGAGCGCATGAAAAGGCCCTCGTAAAAAACAGTCTAGCGACCGCGGCCCCGATCTGGGACCCGGCGTGGAGGCGGGATTATTGGGAGGCGCCCCCGTCAAAGCAAGCCGGAGTTCGGCTTGACTTTCGGGAAAGGCGGCTGGGAAAGCCAGCCGTGAAACCGCGGTCCGGCATGGAAAAGGGGCGCCCCCTCGCGAGGGCGCCCCCTTCCGAACCAAAGCGTCGGAACGCCGTGGACTTCCTATTAGAAGCCCATGTCGTCCATGCCGCCCATGCCGCCCGGCATGCCGGCCGGAGCAGCCTTCTTCTCCGGCTTCTCGGCGATCATCGCCTCGGTGGTGATCAGCAGGCCGGCGATCGAGGCCGCGTCCTGAAGGGCGGTGCGGACCACCTTCACCGGATCGATGATGCCGGCGGCGACCAGATCGGTGAACTCACCCTTCTGGGCGTCGTAGCCGTAGTTGGTGTCGGCCTGCTCGAGCAGCTTGCCGACGACGATCGAACCGTCGGTGCCGGCGTTGTAGGCGATCTGACGGACCGGCGCCTGGAGGGCGCGGCGGATGATGTCGATGCCGACGCGCTGCTCGTCGTTGACCGGGACCAGCTTGTCCAGCGCCTTGCCGGCGTACAGCAGGGCCGAACCGCCACCGGCGACCACGCCCTCTTCCACCGCGGCGCGGGTGGCGTGCATGGCGTCGTCAACGCGGTCCTTGCGCTCCTTCACCTCGACCTCGGTCGCGCCGCCGACGCGGATGACCGCGACGCCGCCGGCCAGCTTGGCCAGACGCTCCTGGAGCTTCTCGCGGTCGTAGTCCGAGGTGGTCTCCTCGACCTGGGCGCGGATCTGGCCGCAACGGGCCTCGATGTCGGCCTTCTGGCCGGCGCCGTCGACGATGGTGGTGTTCTCCTTGGAGATCACGACCTTCTTGGCGGTGCCCAGCATGTCGAGCGTGACGTTCTCGAGCTTGATGCCGAGGTCTTCCGAGATGACCTGGCCGCCGGTGAGGATGGCCATGTCCTCCAGCATCGCCTTGCGGCGATCACCGAAGCCCGGAGCCTTGACGGCGGCGATCTTCAGGCCGCCGCGCAGCTTGTTGACCACCAGCGTGGCCAGCGCCTCGCCCTCGATGTCCTCGGCGATGATCAGCAGCGGACGCGAGGACTGGACGACGGCCTCCAGAACCGGCAGCAGCGGCTGCAGGCCCGACAGCTTCTTCTCGTGCAGCAGGATGTACGGATTCTCGAGATCCGCGATCATCTTGTCGGCGTTGGTGATGAAGTACGGCGACAGGTAGCCGCGGTCGAACTGCATGCCCTCGACGACGTCCAGCTCGGTGTCCAGGCTCTTGGCCTCTTCCACCGTGATGACGCCCTCGTTGCCGACGCGCTCCATCGCCTGGGCGATCATCTTGCCGATCTCGGCCTCGCCGTTGGCGGAAATGGTGCCGACCTGGGCGATCTCGTCGTTGGTCGTGACCTTCTTGGCGCGGGCCTGGATGTCGGCGACGACGGTGGCGACGGCGATGTCGATGCCGCGCTTCAGGTCCATCGGGTTCAGGCCGGCGGCGACCTTGGTCACGCCTTCGCGGACGATGGCCTGAGCCAGCACGGTGGCGGTGGTGGTGCCGTCACCGGCCAGATCGTTGGTCTTCGAGGCGACCTCGCGGACCATCTGGGCGCCCATGTTCTCGAACTTGTCGGCCAGCTCGATTTCCTTGGCGACCGACACGCCGTCCTTGGTGATGCGCGGGGCGCCGAAGGACTTCTCGATCACGACGTTGCGGCCCTTCGGGCCGAGCGTGACCTTCACCGCGTCGGCCAGGATGTCGACGCCACGCAGCAGCTTTTCGCGCGCGGAGGGGCCGAACTTAACGTCTTTGGCAGCCATGTCTCGATTCCTCTGAATGTCGAATGTCGAAGAGAAGGATGGGCGGAGGTCTTCAGGCCTCGATGACGCCCATGATGTCGGATTCCTTCATGATCAGGTAATCGACGCCTTCGATCTTCACTTCGGTGCCGGACCACTTGCCGAACAGGATGCGGTCGCCGGCCTTGACGTCCAGCGCCACGACCTTGCCGGCCTCGTCACGGGCACCCGGACCGACGGCGATGATCTCGCCTTCCTGCGGCTTTTCCTTGGCCGTGTCGGGGATGATGATCCCACCCTTGGTCTTGGTGTCGGACTCCAGACGCTTGACGACGACACGGTCGTGCAGCGGGCGGAACTTCATGGGATGGCTCCTTGAATCAAGGCTTGGTCTTGGGAACGGTTGGCCGGCGGGATTGTGTTAGCACTCCCCCTCGGCGAGTGCCAGACAGCTAATAGAACCCCGTTTTGGATTCAAGAGGCTCGTTTCGAATTTTGACGCGAATGCCGGAAAACATCTCCTCATCTCCCGGCCAAGCCCTTGCGCCCCTTGGCATTTCCAGCCGGCTGCGGTGGCTGCCGATGACCGGGCTTCTGAAAAGAATCACAGTCTCCCGCCCCTCGGGCCGGCGGATGGGCCGGCCTTCGACGGGCAGCCGCCCCTGCGCGCCCCCCCTGTGACCACCCCCTGTGACCGCCATCACAGCCAAATGATCCGCAATTTCCTAAAATTTTATCATTCAAACGACGTTACGGCGTGGAGGCGCCATCGATGAGCAACGACCAAACCGATCCCCAGGAGCGCGCGCTGTGGCTGACCGAGGCGTTGCTGGAATTCACCACCATCGCCGGGTTGGTCGCGCTGCTCTTCGCCCTGTTCCTCCTGTTCGGGATAATCCAGGACCCACCCCGGTAGGACCGCGCTCCATCGACGGACGGCACTCGCTTCATTGAATGGTTTTCGGCAGAAATTCTCTCGAATCCCGACGCACCATCGTATGATCGACTCCTAAAGCGGGTGTGCGGCAATGCCCCTCCCGCAAGAACCATTGGGAGGCCGGAACATGACCATCACGCCCGCGTGCCAAGCCGCCGTCGATCTGGTGAAGCATTTCGAAGGGCTCTACTTGTCCGCCTACCGCTGCCCGGCCGGGGTGGCGACCATCGGTTACGGCCACACCGCCGGCGTCGTCATGGGCGAGACCATCACCCCCGCCCAGGCGGAGGCCTTCCTGTCCGCCGACCTCACCGCCGCCGCCGGTCAGGTGGACGGGCTGGTCAGGGTGGCCCTGACTCCCGACCAGCGCGGCGCGCTCGCCTCCTTCGTGTTCAACCTCGGCAGCGGCAGTCTGGCCTCCTCCACCCTGCTCAAGCTGCTGAACACAGGCGACTATGACGGAGCCGCCGGCCAGTTCGGCCGCTGGGTCTACGCCACCGTCAACGGCGTGCACACCAAGCTGCCCGGCCTCGTCGCCCGTCGCGCCGCCGAATCGGCGCTGTTCCAAGGGCAGGTCGATCCGCAGGCCCGCGGCGGCGTCACCACCGAGGACGGCTCCGCCTGAACGAGGCCCCGGTCCGTCACTGTAGACCGGAGGGCAGGGCGATCCGGATGCGATGCGGGGATTTGACGCGGGCGCCGCTTGGCCCCACAGTGGCGAACGCCCCACCGCTGCGCTCCGGATTGCCGCCTTGACCGCGTTCGCCTCCGACCTCGCCCGCACCCCGGCCCATTCCCCGCCCTCCGACCGCCCCATCGCCTGGTGGCTCGTCGTCTGCGCCGCCATGGTGCTGGCGATGGCGGTGATCGGCGCCATCACCCGGCTGACCGAATCCGGCCTGTCGATGGTCGAATGGAAGCCGCTGATCGGCATTCTGCCGCCGCTGTCGGAAGCGGAATGGAACCGCGTGTTCGACCTGTACAAGGGCACGCCGGAATTCCGCATCTTCAACAACCGCATGGATCTGGCCGGCTTCCAGGAGATCTTCTGGTGGGAGTGGTTCCACCGGCTGTGGGGGCAGCTGATCGGCTTCGTCTTCCTGATCCCCTTCCTGCGCTTCTGGATCCAGGGCCGCATCGCCCCCGACCTGTGGCCGAAGCTGGCCGGACTGTTCCTGCTGGGCGGTCTCCAGGGGGTGATCGGCTGGTTCATGGTCAAGAGCGGGCTGGTCGACCAGCCCAACGTCAGCCATTACCGGCTGGCGCTGCATCTCGGCATGGCGATCCTGATCTATGGGCTGCTGCTGCGCACGGCGCTCGGGCTGTTCGACCCGCTGCCGCTGGCCGGCTGGCGCCCCGAGGCGGCCGGCTTGCGCCGCCATGCCCGCTGGGCGCTGGGGCTGGTCGCCGTCACCATCGTCTGGGGCGCCTTCGTCGCCGGCTCGCGCGCCGGCTACGCCTACAACAGCTTTCCGCTGATGGAGGGGCACCTCATCCCGCCGGAGATCGGCACGCTGACGCCCTGGTGGCACAACCCGTTCGAGAACACCGCGGCGATCCAGCTCATCCACCGGACGCTGGCGCTGCTGGGCGGGCTGGCCGTGCTGCTGCTGGCGGCCCGCGTGCTGCTCGCCCGCCTGCCCGGCCGCGCCGGTGCGGCGGCTCTGGCGGCCGGCGCGATGGTTCTCGTGCAGATCGGGCTCGGCATCGCGACCCTGCTGACGGTGGTGTGGATTCCGGTCGCCGCCGCCCATCAGGCCGGCGCGATCCTGGTCGTCTCGACGCTGGTGTGGCTGCTGCACGAACTGCGCCCCGTGCGGCGGTAGGGGCGCGCGCAAAGACAACCACACACAGCCGCTCACGCGTCATGCCCGGCCTTGCGCCGGGCATCCACGGCCGCAAATCGTGCAGAAGTGGTTGCTCGTGGATGACCGGGCCAAGGCCGGTCATGACGAATATCTCAAAAAGCAGGCACCCAGCCGGACGCCTCTTCCGGATGACCTCAGCTTCCCTCGGCCAGATCGTACATGGCGTCGAGGTCGGCGATCAGCACCTTGTTGCCTTCCTGGAGCGAGATGACGCCAGCGGTCTTCAGCTGGGTGAAGGTGCGGCTGACCGTCTCGGTCGTCAGCCCCAGGTAATCGGCGATGTCGGCCCGGCTCATCGGCACGAACACCGGGTTCTCCTTGTGGCCGCGCCGCGCCGCGCGCTGCGACAGCATCAGCAGGAAGGAGCAGATCTTCTCCTTCGCCGTCTTGCGGCCGAGCAGCAGCATCTGGTCCTGCGCCGCCGCCAGCTCGTTCGACGCCATGGAGAACAGGCGGCGCTGCATCTTGGGGAACTCGTCCATCAGCGCGTCGATCTTCTTGCGCGGAAAGCGGCAGAGCGACGAGCTGGTGACGGTTTCGGCGGTGTAGGCGTAGCTGTCGTTGACCGCCAGCCCGAGGAAATCCCCGGTGACGAGGAAGCCGGTGATCTGGCGGCGCCCGTCGGGCAGCAGCTTGTAGAGCTTCACCGTGCCCGACGTGACGTTGTAGAGCGCGTCGGCGCCGTCGCCCTCGCTGAACAGCGTGTGGCCGGCGTCGTGACGCACCGTCTGGAGAATGTCGGCCAGACGGCGCAGTTCCTCGGGGTCCAGCGCGGCGCAGACGGTCAGGCTGCGCACGGGACAGGCCCCGCAGGGGTTCATTTCCGTCGCGGCGCCCTTGTCCCGGGCGCGGCCCATATCGAACGGTGGCATGGATGCACCCAGCCTCTCATCGTGCATGGAGGTCATATTGGGTGCAATCGTACGGAATCGCAACCTTCGTTCGATCCGGCCCTTCCTTTGCCCATACGGACGAAAGGCTTATTGACGCTCGGGCGTGCTCTTGGACGTCGGGGCCGCCGCGTCGTCGTCGAACAGGGCGCGGTGGGCCGCCCCGTCGAGATCCTCAAACTGGCCGGACTTCAGCGCCCACAGAAACGCCGCCAGACCCAGACCGCCCAGACTGACCGCGATCCCGATCAGATAGAGAAGCTCGTCCATCACCCAAATCCTTGACCACGGCGCCGCGGGCCAGCCGCAGCGCGTTGAGAATGACGATAAGCGACGACGACGACATCGCCAAGGCCGCCAGGAGGGGAGTCAGCAGGCCGGCCACCGCCAGCGGCACCGCGAACAGGTTGTAGACCAGGGCGATGGCGAAATTCTGCCGCACCAGCCGGCCAGAGCGCCGTGCCACCTCGACCGATTCCACGATCGGCCGCAGTCGCCGGCCCTGGAACACCACGTCGGCGGCGGTCTGGCTGACGTCCACCGCGGTCGAAGGCGACATCGACACCGCCGCCGCCGCCAGCGCCGGGGCGTCGTTCAGCCCGTCGCCGACCATCAGCACGGTGCGCCCCTGCCCGGCCAGCTCGGCCAGGACGGCGGTCTTGTCGGCCGGGGTCTGCTCCGCCCGCCAGTCGGCGATGCCGAGCCGCTCGGCGACCGAGGCCACCGCGCCGCGCCGGTCGCCCGACAGCAGCCGGATCTCCAGCCCGCGCGCCTTCAGCGCCGCGACCACCGCCGCCGCGTCCGGACGCGGAGCGTCGAGGAAGACGAAGCGCCGCGGCTCGGCGCCGGGGCGCGCCAGCCACATCTCCGGCCCGGCCCCGTCCTCGGCGTCGAGCGGAGCGCCGGTGAAGCGGCGGCTGCCCAGCCGCACCTCGCCATCGGTGGTGTCGCAGGCCAGACCGGCGCCGGGAATCTCGCGCACCCCCGCCGCGACCGGCACGCCCGGCACCGCCGCGGCCAGCGCGCGCGCCAGCGGGTGGCGGCTGGCCCCGGCCAGCGCGGCGGCCAGACGCAGCTCCGGCTCGGGGATGCCGTCGAGCTGCGGCACCGGCCGCCCCTCGGTCAGGGTGCCGGTCTTGTCGAACACCACGGTGTCGATCGTGGCCAGCCGCTCAAGCGCGGTGGCGCTTTTCAGCAGGGTGCCCTGCCGCATCAGCCGGCCGCTGGCGATCACCTGCACCACCGGCACCGCCAGCGCCAGCGCGCAGGGGCAGGTGATGATCAGCACGGCGACCGCGTTCATCATCGCGACCTGCCAGGGCGCGTCCATCAGCAGGGTCCAGCCGATGAAGGTGCCGAGCGCCGTCACATGCACCACCGGGGCGTAGTGGCGCGACACCCGGTCGGCGATGGCGACGTATTTGGCGCGGCCCTGCTCGGCCACCTCCATCAGGCGGACGATCTCGGCCAGCAGCGTGCCCTCGCCGACCGCCGAGACGGTCAGCCGCAGCGGTGCGGTCAGGTTCAGCATGCCGGCGAAGACCTGGTCGCCGGGCCGCGCGGTGCCGGGCACCGTCTCGCCGGTGATCAGGCCGGTGTCGAGGTCGGACACGCCCTCCACCACCCGGCCGTCCACCGGGATGCGCTCGCCGACCGCGACCAGGATGACGCTGCCGGGCGCCACCTGCTCGGGCGTCACCACGGCGCTGGTGCCGTCGGCGCGCAGCACGGTGACCGCGTTGGCGCGCAGCCCCAGCAGCTGTTCCCCCGCCGAGCGTGCCCGGCCGCGCGCGCGCTGGTCGAGGTAGCGTCCGATCAGCAGGAAGAACAGCAGCATCACCGAGCCGTCGAAATAGGCGTGCGGCCCGCTGTTGATCGTCTCGAACAGGCTCATGCCCGTCGTCATGATGACGCCGATGGTGATCGGCACGTCCATGTTGGTGCGTCCGCGCCGCAGCGCCGCGAAGGCCGAGCGCGCGAAGGGCCGCAGGGCGTAGGCGATGGCCGGCATGCAGATCAGCGCCGAGATCCAGTGCATCAGGTCGCGGGTGGCGGTGCCCATGCCCTGGCTGTGCCCGGCCCACACCGACACCGACAGCAGCATGACGTTGCCCATGGCGAAGCCGGCCACCGCCATCGAACGCAGCAGCTCCTTCTCGGTCTTCTGCTGGGCGGTGCCGAGCCGTTCGGGGTCGAAGGGCACCGCGCGATAGCCGAGCCGGCTCACCGTGCCGACCACGGCGTTGGCGTCGGTCTCGTCCGGGTTCCAGCGGACGGTCAGGCGCCGCGTCGTCATGTTCAGCCGCGCCTGCGCCACGCCGGGCTGGCGGCCGAGCGCCGTCTCGATCAGCCAGACGCAGGCCGCGCATTGCAGCCCATCGATCATCAGATGCAGGCTGCGGCTGCCGTTCTCCGCCTCGCGCGCGTGCTGGGTGTAGTCGATGGACGGGGCGTCGTCGTCGGGGCGCAGCGGCCGCGCGGCGGGATCGACGCTGCGGCGGTCGTAGTAGCGCTCCAGCCCGAGCCCGCGCACGAGGTCGTAGGCGGCGGCGCAGCCGGTGCAGCAGAAAGGGCCGGCGCCGTCGGACGCGGTGGTGCCCGCGGCCTCGGCGTGCTCCTGCCCGCAATGGAGGCAGACGGTCATGTCACATCACCCGGAAAAAACAGCGCCCGGAAAAGCAGCGCCAATAGAATCGCAGAGCGCGGAGATCGGCGGCCGGGTCACTGCACCCAGACGCGCTTCTGGCTCTGGTAGTCGCCGGTCGCGTGCTGGATCACCACCCGCAGATCCCACTGCCCCTCCAGCGCGACCTCGACCGGCGCCGCGTAGCGGCCCTCGCCCAGATAGGGCAGTTCCATGGATAGGTCGTGCCCCTGGCTGGTCGGGCGGATCAGCGAGATGGTGACCGTGGCGTCCTTCAGCAGGTTGCCGAACTTGTCGTGCAGGGTCAGGGCGACCAGCGCCTTGCGCGGCTCGGTGCTGGTGAACTCGGTGTCGACCTTCCAGCCGCGCTCCGCCTGGGCGCGGGCGCCGGCCAGATCGTCGTTGTAGTTCAGGCCCTTCATGAAGTGGCCCTCGGTCTCCACCCCGGTCCAGGAGGAGAAGGCGAAATGCAGCATCACGCCGTTCACCGCGATCACCACCCCGAAGAAGGCGACGAAGAGCCAGGGGATGTACCAGCCCGGCTGGCGGGGCATGCGGGTGGGGCGGTTTCCGGTGGTCGAGGTCATGGTCATGCTCGCTTGGGCCTTCGGTGCGCGGGACCGTATCACGAATCGGTCAGTTGGTCGGCCCCATGAAGACCGTCCGGTAGGACGCGGTCTCCCCGTTGGCCGAGGTGAGGGTGAGGGTGAGCGGCTGCGACGGCGCCTGCAAGGCGGTGCGCGGCGCTGTCACGAAAATGCGATAGGTGGCGACCAGGTCGGGGGCGGCGCTCAGCCGCCGGCTGACGGCCCGCTCCTCCTGCCCCTCTCCGGCGACGGCGAGGGTGGCGCCGGCCAGCCCCTCCACGGTCAGCGCGTAGTCGCGCGGGTCGCGGGTCATGTTGGCGATCTTGAAGGTGTAGGCGTTGCGCACCGACCCGTCGGCCAGCGCGACATAAAGCGGCGCGCGGTCGCGCAGGACGCTGATGTCCAGCCCCGGCTTCAGGGCCAGCCCGACGACGATGGCGCCGCCCACCACCAGCATGCCGAGCGCGTAGACGATCACCCGCGGGCGCAGCAGCCGGTGGGCCGGCGGCGTGTCGCCGGCGGTCAGCGCGCTCTGCCGGGTCTGGGTGTCGAAGGTGACCAGCCCGGTCGGGCGGCCGATCTTCGTCATGATCTCGTCGCAGGCGTCGACGCACAGCCCGCAGCCGATGCACTGCATCTGCAACCCGTCGCGGATGTCGATCCCCGCCGGGCAGACCTGGACGCAGTTGAAGCAGTCGATGCAGTCGCCCAGGCCGGCGGCCTCGCGTTCCTCCCAGCCCTGCGACTTGCGCAGCGGCGCGCGGCCCTCGCCGCGCCATTCCTGGTAGGTGACGATCAGGCTGTCCTCGTCGATCATCGCCGACTGGAAGCGCGGCCACGGGCACATGTAGGTGCAGACCTGCTCGCGCGCGAAGCCGGCCAGCAGCCAGGTGGTGCCGGTGAACAGCGCGATGAAGCCGACGGCGGTCGAGGACGCCTCGAAACGGGCCAGCTGGCCGAGCAGCGTCGGCGCGTCGGTGAAGTAGAAGATCCAGGCGCCGCCGGTGGCCAGCGCGATGCCGAGCCAGATGGCGTTCTTCGCCAGCTTGCGGCCCAGCTTCCGCGCCGTCCATTTGCCCTGGTCGAGCCGGATGCGCTCGCCGCGCTCCCCCTCCACCAGATGCTCGACCCAGACGAACAGATCGGTCCAGACGGTCTGCGGGCAGGCGTAGCCGCACCACACCCGCCCGGCCAGCGAGGTCGCCAGGAACAGGGCCAGCGCCGCCAGGATCAGGGCGCCGGTCAGGTAGTAGATCTGCTGCGGCCACAGCTCGATGAAGAACAGGTAGAAGCGCCGGTGCTCGATGTCGAGCAGCACCGCCTGGTCGGGCGCGCCCGGCCCGCGGTCCCAACGGATCCAGGGCAGGATGTAGTAGAGCGCCAGCATGGCGGCCAGCGCCGCCCACTTGATCCGGCGGAAGCGGCCGTGGACGGATTTCGGGTAGACCTTGGACTGCTTGAGAAACAGCGACTGCGCGGTGCGCTTCTTGACCTTCGGCGTTTCCGTGACCGTGCTCATTCCCTCGCCTTCCCGTCGGGTACCTGCGGCGGCCGGTTGGGGGCCGGTTGGGCGCAGACGCCCGCAGCAACATGGGAGGGGCGCGTGGGGCCACTATGGCGGCGGAATGCCGCAGGAGCATTGCGCTGGATCAACCCGCCCCCCCGGCCCGCGATTCGATGGCCGGAAGGAGTGCTTTTGCCGGCCAAAGAAAAACGCCGGGGAGTTTCCTCCCCGGCGCTTTCACGATCATCCAAAATCCTGGATCGGCTTACTTGCCGCCGCCCAGGTTGTGGACGTAGACGGCCAGCGACTTGATTGTCGCGTCGTCCAGACGCTTCGACCAGGCCGGCATCACACCGGCGCGGCCGTTGGTGACCGTCTCCACCAGCGTGGCCTTGTCGCCGCCGAACAGCCAGTTGGCCTGCTTCAGCGGCGGAGCGCCGACACCGTCGAGACCGGCCGCGACCGAGCCCTGGGCCTGATCGCCGTGGCACGCCGCGCAATTCTCGTCATAGACGGTCTTGCCCTTGTCGGCCTTGCCGGCGTCGGCCTGCTTCCCGTTCACCGACAGGATGTAGTCCGTCACCTGATCGATCTGCTCGCGGTTCAGGATGCCGTCCTTGCCGAAGGCGGTCATGCCGGTGCCCGGCACGCCACGGGTGGCGCCGTCGTCCGAGCGGATGCCGTGCTGGATGGTCTGGTAGATGTCGGCGGTGGTGCCGCCCCACAGCCAGACGTCGTCCGCCAGCGTCGGGAAGCCCTTGGCCCCCTGGCCGCCGGCGCCGTGGCAGGCCGCGCAGTTCTCGTTGAAGTAGGACCGGCCGCCCGCCATGGCGAAGCTCAGCAGATCCTTGTCCTTCTGGATCTCGTCGACCGACTTGGCCGCGATGGCGGTCAGGTACTTGGCCTGACCGGCCTTGGCGTCGGCCAGCTTGGTGACGAGCTCCTCGCGCTGCGAATAGCCCAGCAGACCCTTGGTGTAGGTCTTGCCCAGCGGCCACGCCGGGTAGAGGACGTAATACACCAGCGACCAGGCGATGCAGACGTAGAAGATGTACAGCCACCACTTGGGCAGCGGGTTGTTCAGCTCGCGAAGCCCGTCCCACTCGTGGCCGGTGGTCTCGACGCCGGACAGTTCGTCCTTGATTTTCTGTGCCATGGCCTAAAACTCCTGACCATCATCCTTGAGCGGGATCCGGGAGGCGTCGTCGAAGGAGCGGCGGTTGCCGGGCCACATGGCGTAAACCAGGATGCCCGTCAGCAGCAGCATCAACCACACCGTCCAGAACGACCGAAGCATCACCGTGATTGAATCCAAGTCCATGGATTCCTCCCCCGATTACTGCTGGAGCTGCTTCGGAGACTGGTACTTGGTGAAGTCCACCAGGGTGCCCAGCACCTGCAGGTAGGCCACGAGAGCGTCCATTTCGGTGACGGTCTTGTTGCCGGTGAAGTTCGCCACGACGGCCTTCGGGTAGCGCTTGGCCAGGCCCGCCGTGTCGGCGTCCGGGTTCTTCTGCGCCTCGAGGTCGGCCTTGGCGTTGGCGATCTGCTCGTCCGTGTAGGGGACGCCGACGATCCGCAGCGTCTTCAGGACGTCGCCGATGTCGGTGTACTGCAGCGGACGCTCCTTCATCCAGGCGTAGCCCGGCATGATGGATTCCGGCACGACGGCGCGCGGATCGACCAGATGGGCGACCTGCCAGTCGTTGGAGTACTTGCCGCCGACGCGGGCCAGATCCGGGCCGGTGCGCTTGGAGCCCCACTGGAACGGGTGGTCGTACATCGACTCCGCCGCCAGCGAGTAGTGGCCATAGCGCTCGACCTCGTCGCGGAACGGACGGATCTGCTGGCTGTGGCAGTTGTAGCAGCCTTCACGGATGTAGATCGACTGACCGGCCACCTCGAGCGGCGAATAGGGACGCACCCCATCCACCTTCTCGATGGTCGATTCGATCGTGAACAGCGGGACGATCTGCACCAGACCGCCGATCGAGATGGTGATCAGCGTCAACACGATGAGCAGAAGCGTGTTCCGCTCGATCAGGTCGTGGCTGAAGCCCTTTTTTTCCTGAGCCATTTCTCTCGCATCCTTCCTGGGCTTTAGGCCGCGCCGACCGCCGCCTTGTGCGGGGTGGAGGCGTAGGGCTTCTCGATGCGGACATCACCCTTCGCCGTGCGCCACAGGTTGTAGACCATGATCAGGGCGCCGGCGACGAACAGGACACCGCCCATCGCGCGGATCACGTAGAACGGATGCATGGCCGCGACGGTCTCGACGAAGGAGTACTGGAGGAAGCCCAGGTTGTCGTAGGCGCGCCACATCAGGCCCTGCATGATGCCCGACACCCACATGGCGGTGATGTACAGCACGATGCCGATGGTGGCGGTCCAGAAATGGTAGCTGACCAGACGCAGGCTGTAGAGCTGCGAGCGCTTCCACAGGACCGGAACCAGGAAGTAGATGGCGCCGAAGGAGATGAAGGCGACCCAGCCGAGCGCGCCGGAGTGCACGTGGCCGACCGTCCAGTCGGTGTAGTGCGACAGGGCGTTGACCGGCTTCACCGACATCAGCGGGCCCTCGAAGGTCGACATGCCGTAGAAGGCCACCGACGTCACGAGGAAACGCAGGACCGGGTCGGTGCGCAGCTTATCCCAGGCGCCCGACAGGGTCATGATGCCGTTGATCATGCCGCCCCAGGACGGCATCCACAGCATGACCGAGAAGGTCATGCCCAGCGTCTGCGCCCAGTCCGGCAGCGAGGTGTAGTGCAGGTGGTGCGGACCGGCCCAGATGTAGAGGAAGATCAGGGTCCAGAAGTGCACGATCGACAGGCGGTACGAGTAGACCGGACGCTCGGCGCGCTTCGGGACGAAGTAGTACATGATCCCGAGGAAGCCGGCGGTCAGGAAGAAGCCGACGGCGTTGTGGCCGTACCACCACTGGACCATGGCGCTCTGGACGCCCGAGACGAACGGGTAGGACTTCATGCCCGTCAGCGACACCGGCACGTTGACGTTGTTGCCGATGTGCAGGACCGCGACGGTCAGGATGAAGGCCAGGAAGAACCAGTTCGCCACATAGATGTGCGACTCGCGCCGCGTCATCACGGTGCCGACGAACTGGATGGCGTAGAGCACCCAGATGACCGTCAGGTAGAGGTCGAGGATCCACTCCGGCTCGGCGTATTCCTTGCCCTGGGTGTAGCCCAGGACGTAGCTCAGCGCCGCGAGCACGATGAAGACGTTGTAGTTCCAGAAGATGAACTTGGCCAGCCCTTCGCCCCCGAAGAGGAACTGGCGGCAGGTGCGCTGCACCGAATAGAGCGAGGTGGCGAACAGAACGTTGCCGCCGAACGCGAAGATCACGGCCGAGGTGTGGACCGGCCGCAGGCGGCCGAAGCTGGTCCACTCCAGCCCGAGATTAAGTGCCGGAAACGCGAGCTGAAGCGCGATGAAGGTGCCGGCCAGGAAGCCGACCACGCCCCAGAACGTCGCAGCGATCACGAAGAGTCGGATGGCGTCCTCGTGGTAACGCACGTCTTCCGACACCCGCTGGCTGCCCAGGGTGGCCCCTGAAGTCAGAGTCGCTGATGTCATACAATCTCTCCCGTTTGCCCCGGGCGGCCGGAAACCGCGCCTTCTGGGTTGCACCACCGCTGGGTACGTACTGTTAAGGAGGGGGGCAGGTTACGCAGGCGTGCGCGTAGACCGACGCCGAGCGCGCCTGCCTCCAATATTCCCACTATGTGTAGGGGTGGCCGCAGCAACATTGATCCATGTCAACGACCCTTCCGCCCGGCGGCTGCCATCGTTCAGTGTCCTTGCAATCGGCCGGACGGAAATGGACGACAGTTTCATCGCGAAACCCCTTGGTCGACGTCAGATTGACCAGGCTTACCCGCTGGTCTGCGTGATCGCCCCCGGTCTCGCCGTGGAGCAATGGCGCGCATTTGCCGCAGCGGTCCTGGACGCCAATGGCCTGACCAATGGGGGAGCCAATGGCGGGACCAACGACGCCGCGGGCGGCAGCCCCGTGTCGCGGACCGGCATCATGACGGTCCAGAACGCGCACGGCTACCTCCACGGGCTGTTCTCATACGCCATCGACGACGACCTCCGCCACGGTCGCGTTATGTCGGTCGAGAACTTTGTCGTGCTCGATCTGTTCGACGTCGCCGGGGTGGCGGCCACCCTGCTGCGGGCGATGGACGGCCTGGCGCGCGGGCTGGGCTGCACCGCCATCCACACCACCCTGCCCGAGCGCTATTCATCCGCTGGCACAACGAACAACCCGATCACGGAGAGCTTCCTCGTCCAGGGACACCGGCACGAGACCATCCGGCTGTGCAAGGCGGTCGACGGCGTGAACGACAACCGCGTCCCGGCGACCGGGCTGCGCGACGCCGAATGAGCGGGCGCCGGCGCCCGGCCGGTCACGCGCAGAACCGTTGCGCGGCGCCGATTTGCCGCTAGGATGCGGCGCCATGACCGACACCGTCTCCAAGCCCGTCAAATACCCGACGATCCATCTTCAGGCCAGCCGCCAGCGGCGCGTCCTGCAAGGCCACCCCTGGGTCTATTCCAACGAGGTCCAGATGGACACCGCCGCCAAGGCGGTGCCTCCGGGCAGCCCGGTGCGGCTGGTGGACGCCGGCGGCACGCCGCTGGGCATCGCCACCTTCAATCCGCACACGCTGATCGCCGCGCGCATGCTGTCGAACGACCCGGCGACGGTGGTCGACCACAACTTTGTCACAGGCCGCCTGAGGCGCGCGGTCGAACTGCGCGACCGGCTGTTCGACCGGCCCTACTACCGGGTCGTCCACGCCGAGGCCGACGGGCTGCCGGGTCTGATCGTCGACCGTTTCGGCGACGTGGTGACGGTGCAGGCCAACTCGGTCTTCATGGACCGGCGGATCGACGCCATCCTCGCCGCCATCGACGAGGTTCTGGCCCCGCGCGCGGTGATCCTGCGCAACGACAGCACCCAGCGCGCGCTGGAGGGGCTGCCGGAGGAGACCCGGCTGGTCAAGGGCGAGATCGACGGCCCGATCCGGCTGGAGGAGAACGGCGCGGTCTTCTTCGCCAACCCGCTCGACGGCCAGAAGACCGGCTGGTTCTACGACCAGCGCGACAACCGCGCCTTCATCGCCACGCTGGCGAAGGGCGGGAAGGCCATCGACTTCTTCAGCTACAACGGCGGCTTCGGCATCCAGTGCGCGGTGGCCGGGGCGACGTCGGTGGTGTCGGTCGACCGCTCGGCGCTGGCGCTGGAGAACGCGGCTCGCGCCGCCGAGGCCAACGGGGTCGCCGACCGCTTCGAGGCGCGCCGCGCCGACGCCTTCCACGAGATGGAGCGGCTGGGCGCGGCGGGCGAGACCTTCCAGGTGGTGGTCGCCGACCCGCCGGCCTTCGTGAAGGCCAAGAAGGATCTGGCGGTCGGCTGCCGCGCCTACCGCAAGATGGCCAAGCTGGCCGCGCGCATCACGGCGCCGGGCGGCTATCTGCTGTGCGGGTCGTGCAGCCACAACGTCGATCCGCCGACCTTCGCGGAACAGGTGGCGCGCGGACTGACCGACGCCGGGCGGACCGGCCGCATCCTGCGCAGCGCCGGGGCCGGGCCGGACCACCCGGTGCACCCGAACCTGCCGGAGTCGGCCTACCTCAAGGCCATCGTCCTGCAACTGGACTGAGCCAGCCCCCTCCCCCGCCCGGCGGGGGAGGGCCGGGGTGGGGGCACGGGGCTCGCGCCTACCCCCGCTCGAACACGCCGACCAGCTCCACATGGGCGGACCAGAGGAACTGGTCCACCGGATGCACCCGTGCCAGCCGGTAGCCGCCGTCCACCAGGATCCGCGCGTCCCGCGCGAAGGTGGCCGGGTTGCAGGACACGCCGACCACCAGCGGCACCTTGCTCGCCGCCAGCGCCCCGGCCTGGGCCGAGGCCCCCGCGCGCGGCGGATCGAACACCACGGCGTCGAAGCGGTTCAGCTCCTTCGCGGTCAGCGGCTGCTCGAACAGGTCGCGCCGCTCCGCCGTCAGGCGCAGCCCCTGCACCGCCCGGCCGACCGCCGCCACCGCCGCCGCGTCGCCCTCCACCGCATGGACCGCCGCCTTCCGCGCCAGCGGGAAGGAGAAGGTGCCGAGTCCGGCGAACAGATCCGCGATCCGCGCCGCGTCCCCCACCGCCCCGGCGACCGCTTCGACCAGCGCCGCCTCGCCCTCGGCGCTCGCCTGGAGGAAGGCGCCGGGCGGCGGCACGATGGGAACGCCGGCGAAACGCACGGCCGCCGGGCGCCGGTTCGCCACCGGCTCCGACGCGCCGCGCTCGTCGGCCTGCCAGGCGATGCGGGCGACCGCCTCGGGTTCGAAGGCCACCAGCCTCTCCCGCGCGTCGCGGCCGAGGCTGCGCGGGCCGACCAGCAGCAGGTCGACGCCGCCCTCCAGGTCGGTCGTCACGACGTCGCACTCCCCACCCTCGGGCAGGATGTCGGCCAGCAGGGCGCGCAACGGCCCGACGAGCGCGAGCAGGCGCGGCGCCAGCACCGGGCATTCCTCCAGATCGGCCAGCCGGTGGCTCTGCCGCTCGTTGAAACCGAACCACACACGCTTGCCGCGCTTCAGCGCCGCGAAGCGGGCACGGCGGCGGGCGGCGGGCGGCGTCCGCGACAGCGGTTCCAACGGCGTGTCGCCCAGCCCGACCCGCGCCAGCGCGCCCTGCACCAACGCGACGTTCCAGGCGGCGTACGCGTTGTCGTCCATATGCTGGAGCGTGCAGCCGCCGCAGCGCCCGAAATGGCGGCAGGCCGGATCGCCGCGGCCGGGTCCGGCCTCCAGCAGTTCCAGCAGCTCGGCGCGCACGCCCTCCCCTTTTCCGGTCCCCTGTCCGGCGGGATCGGCGACGCGCACGCGCGCCCGGTCGCCGGGCACGGTCAGCGGCACGAACAGCCGGAGCCCCTCCGCTGCGGCGATGCCGTCGCCCCGCGCGCCGACCTCCGCGATGGTGACATCGAGGACGCGCGGCTCGGCGCGCGTCGCGGGGGCCGGGCGCCGTTTGGGGGCGGGACGCTTCATGGGACAGGACCTGGAATCAGAAGAAGAGGGACCGACCGGCCCCCTTTACGCCCTCGCCAGCGCCGCGCGCAACGATTCCGGAATCGGGGTCGGCCGGTGGGCCGCCTTGTCGACGGTGACGCAGACCGCCTCCTGGGTCGCGATGCAGCGGTCGCCGAGGAAGATGCCGGCCCCGATGGTCAGCGAGCTGTTGCCCACCCGCAAGGGCCGGACGCCGACCCGGATGCTGTTGGGGAAGAGCAGCTCCGCCTTGTACTCGATCACGCTGCGGGCCAGCACGACCGTCCAGTCGTTCCCCTCGCGGAAGCCGCCGCCCTCGATCACCATCGCGATGCGGGCCTGCTCGAAATAGACCCCGATCGCGTTGTTGTTGACATGGCCGAGCGCGTCCAGATCGCTGAAGCGCACGCGCTCCTCCCACCAGAAGCGGTAGGGGTCGGGGCGGGTCAGGTCGGGAAGCTCGCTCATGTCCGTCACATGCCGTTAAGGTCAATCGGGGGAACTGTGACCGAGCGGACCGGGCCGCGCAAGGGGATGCGCAAGGCTCGCCTGTATTTGCGTCCACGCCCGCGAATTCCCGCGCCAAGCCGCGCGGGGGCGTGTTATTGGAGTCCGACCAACCCTTCGCAACGGACCGCAAGATGAGCAAGGACACCAACCAGACGGCCGAAGCGCTGTTCGAGAAGGCGCTGTCGATCGCCGAGAAGCATCTGGACGAGGCGATCAAGGAAGGCGGCCCGCTCGGCCCCTACATCGCCGTCGCCATGATCGAGGCCGCCGTCAACGCCGCCGTCGACGAGACGAGCCACCAGGACGTCATCGACATGCTGCGCGACCTCGCCTCGCAGATCGAGTCGGACGCCGACGAGGCCGACGAGGACTAACCTCCGCGTCGCTCAAGCGGCCATCGCTCAGGCGGCCAGGCTTGCGGACCCTGCCTGCCGGCGCGCCTCGCGCCGGCGCAGGATTTCGTAGGCGACCGCCCCCAGAATGGTCAGCCCGATCAGGATCAGCGACAGCGCGTTGACCGCGGGCGTCAGGCCGGTGCGCACCTTGGACGCGATGTAGACCGTCAGCGTGGTGTCCAGCCCGCGCACGAACAAGGTCGTGTTGTAGTTCTCGAAGCTCTGGAGGAAGGCCAGCAGGGCCGCCGACAGGATCGCCGGGGTCAGGTAGGGCAGCGTGATGCGCCGGAACACCTGCCCGTGCGTGGCGCCGAGGTCGAGCGCCGCCTCCTCCAGCGCCGTGTCGAACCGTTGCAGCCGCGCCGAGAACAGCAGCATCGCGTAGGCCGCGATGTAGCTGGACTGCGCGACCACGGTCAGGAAAATCCCCCCCGTCACGCCGAACCATTCCCGCCAGAACACCAGCGTCGAGATGCCGACGATCACCCCCGGCGTCAGCAGCGGCGACACCATCACGGCGTAGAGGAAGGTCCTGGACCGGCTGTGCAGCCGGTCGAGCAGCAGCGCCGCCGCCAGCCCCAGCGGCACCGCCAGCGCGATGACCCCCGCCCCGACGATCAGGCTGGTGCCCAGCGCCGACCACATCCGCTGGTCCGCCCACAGGGCCGAGAACCAGGAGAGCGTGAAGCCCAGCCAGGGGGTCACGGTCGGGAAGCGGCTGGTGTTGAAGGTCGCCGCCGCCATCACCGCCAGAGGCAGGAACAGGTAGCCGAAGAAGACCACAAGGTAGAAGCCGGTCAGGATGCGGCGGAAACGGTCGGCGCTCATCGGTCCATCCTTGCGTCACTTGGCGATGTCGGCAAGGCCGACCTATTTTGCGATGTCGGCGAGGCCGGTCTATTTTGCGATGTCGGCGAGGCCGACGCGGAACAGCCGCAGCGCCGCCAGGATGAAGCCGATGCACAGGACCAGCAGGATGAAGGCGTAGGCCGCCCCCTGGTTCCAGTTCCCGCCCTCGAAGAACCAGTTGTAGATGACCTCGGTGAACCAGCGGCTCTGCGGCCCGCCGAGCAGCGCCGGCACGGCGTAGCTGCCGGCCGCCAGCATGAAGGTCATGATGCAGCCGACCGCGATGCCCGGCTTGGCGTGGGGCAGCACCACCCGCCAGTGGATGCGCAGCCAGCCGGCGCCGAGGTCGCGCGCCGCCTCGATCTGGTTGCGGTCGAGCGATTCGATGGCGTTGTAGAGCGGAAACACCATGAACAGGATGTAGACGTAGACCATGCCGAGGATCACCCCGGCGTCGCCGCCGAGGAAGCGCTGCGGCTGGTCGATGATCCCCAGCCCCAGCAGCAGGGCGTTCAGCGGCCCGTTGAAGGCGAGGATGATGTACCAGGCGAAGGTGCGCAGCAGCTCGTTGATCCAGAAGGGCACCACCAGCATCAGGAGCAGCAGCGGCAGCCGGCGCCTCGGCGCCACCTGGGCGAGATAGAAGGCCACCGGGTAGCAGACCGCCAGCGTCACGGCGGTGACCAGCGCGCTGGCCCAGATCGTCTTGAGGAAGATCGCCAGATGGATCTGGTTGGTCCACAGCGTCGTGTAGTTGCGGAGCGTGTAGACGTCCTCCGGTCCGCCGAGCCTGGCCGGCGGCAGCGACGGCCGGAAGGAGAAATCGACCATCATGAACTGCGGCAGCACGACCAGCAGCGCCAGCCACAGCGCCACCGCCAGCAGGATCACCCCGGTCAGGACCGGGCCGTAGCGGCGAAGAACCTCCGTCATCGGCGACGCGTGCCTCCTGGAGCGGGCTTGGTGGGCGGGATGGCCTTGGAGAGCGCTCGTCCGACGCCTATCATGGGGCTTTCGCGCGGCGCAAGCGCGGCCGTGTGACGGTCGCGCGGCACGGCGCGGCGCGGGCCGCGCATTTCCTCCTTTGCAGGCGCAGGGTTGCCCGCCATAGTCACCGGCATGGGAACGCACGGGTGGACGAAGGGGCCGAATCCGGTCGCGGCGCTGGTCGCCGTGGCGGTTCTGCTCGCCCACGCGCTGGTCATGGGCTGGCATGTGCCGCCGTCGCTGCGGGTGCTCGCCGCGCTCGACGGCGGCCTCCAGGGCGCCTTCGCCTCCGGCATCTGCCACGCCGACCCGGCGGGACACGACGCGCCGGACACGCCGTCCTCGCCCTCCGACCATCTCGCCCATTGCCCGACCTGCCTGTCGGTGGATGGGGGCAAGCTGCTCGGCCCGGTCACCGGACCGGCGGTCCCGCCGCCGGACCGGACCGGCGTGGCCGCCGCATGGCCGGCCGCGGCGCCGTCCCATCTTGCGGGCACCGCCGCCGGCTTCTCCGCCCGCGCGCCTCCGGCCGCGGTCTGACCCTTTTCCACCCCCATCGTCAGACCGTTTTTCCGGAGTCTCCCGCCATGACCGGCACGACCCGCGCCGCCCTTGCGGCCGCCTTCCTGCTCGCCCTGCCCGCCGCCGCCCTCGCCCATGCCACGCTGGAAACCGCGCAGGCGCCGAGCGGCAGCTATTACAAGGCGGTGATCCGCATCGGCCACGGCTGCGACGGCAGCCCGACCACGACCGTCCGCGTCCGCGTTCCCGAGGGCGTCGTCGCGGTGAAGCCGATGCCCAAGACCGGCTGGACCCTGTCCACCGTCGAGGGGACCTACGCCACCCCCTATGAGAGCCATGGCCAGACCATCACCAAGGGCGTCACCGAGGTGGCGTGGACCGGCGGCAGCCTGCCCGACGCCTGGTACGACGAGTTCGTCTTCCGGGCCAAGCTGCCGGAGAAGGCCGCCGGCACCGTCCTGCATTTCCCCATCGTCCAGGAGTGCGAGAAGGGCGTGCACCGCTGGATCGAGATCCCCGAACCGGGCAGAAGCGCCGACGACTACAAGGAGCCGGCGCCGACCGTCACGCTGACGGCCAAGCCGTGAAGGCTGAGGCACCTGCCAATTTCCCTCTCCCCCCTGGGGAGAGGGTCGGGGTGGGGGGGAACGGCGCCGGGAGGAAGGGGCTTCTGCGGCTGGCGGTCATTCTTCCGGCCCTCTTCCTTCCCTCCATGGCCTGGGCCCACGCCGTGCTGCTGGACTCCAGCCCGGCCGACGGGGTGCGGATGGAGCGCCCGCCGGCCGAAATCCGGCTGCGCTTCAACGAGGCGGTGTCGCCGGTCACCGTCCGCGCCTTTGGACCGGCGGGCGAACTGGCCCTGCCCGGCCCGACCACGGTGGAGAACGACGAGCTGCGCATTCCCATGCCGGCGGTTTCCCCCGCGCGGGGAACCTACACGGTCAGTTACCGGGTGACCTCCGGCGACGGGCACCCGGTGGCCGGATCGCTGCTGTTCGGCGTGGGCGTGACCCCCGAGCGTCCCGAACAGGCGGGGGAGCGCAAACGCGACGCCGCGCTGCTCGTCGCCGCGCTGGCCCGCGCGCTGCATTACGGCAGCCTGCTCGCCGCCGCCGGGGGCGCCCTGTTCGTCACCCTGGTGGCGCCCGGCCTGATTCTGCCCGCCGGGCGGTCGCGGGTGCCGCTGGTTCGCCGGATCCGGCTGCCCGCCCAGGTCGGAATCGCGGCGGCCGCCGTGCTGCTCAACCTCGGTCTGGCCGGGGTGGTGCTGACCGGCGGGCCGCCGACGGCCCTGTTCGATGCGGAGAGCTGGCGCGCCGCCCTGGCCAGCACCGGCGGCCCCAGCGCCGGCATCGCGCTCGCCGGCCTGACCCTGCTGGCGGCCGGGCTGCGGGGCGGTTGGCGCGCCGTGACGCTGGCCGGCGCGCTGGTCGCGGTCGGCGCCCTGGCCGCCACCGGGCACGCCGCGACCGCGCCGCCGCGCGGGCTGGCCGCCCCGCTGGTGGCGCTGCATGGGCTGGCCGCCGCCTATTGGCTGGGCTCGCTGATGCCGCTGCGGGCGGTGCTGCGCCACGCGCCAAGCGCGGAATCGGCGCGGCTGGTCCGGCGCTTTTCCCTTGGCGCCCTCGCCGCCGTCGCCGTGCTCCTCGTCGCCGGGGCGGGCCTGAGCCTGCTCCAGATCACAAGCCCGGCCGCCATCGGAACCACCGTGTACGGCCAGCTCTGGCTGGCGAAGATGGTCGGGGTGGCGCTGCTGCTGGGGCTGGCCTCGGTCAACCGGCTGCGGCTGACCCCGGCGCTGCGGGACGGCAGCCGTTCCGAGCGCGACCGGGCGCAGCGGCTGCTGATGCTCAGCGTCGCGTCGGAGATGGCGCTGATGGCGGTCGTGCTGCTGCTGACCGCCGGACTCGGCACCACCCCGCCGCCGCGCGCCCTGGCCCAGCCCGTCGCCGAGGCGGCCGGCTACAGCAGCGTGGCGACGGCGAAGGGGCGTCAGGCCGTCATCGAGCTGGATCCGGCGCGGACGGGAGCGAACCGCCTGACCCTGCACCTCGCGCAGGCCGACGGCACGCCCTTCGACCCGAAGGAGCTGACGATGGAGTTGACGCAACCCGCTGCCGGAATTGAGCCGCTCGCCCGCAAGCCGGTCCGCGACGGTCCCGGAGCCTACCGGCTGGACGGGCTGGCGCTGCCGGTGGATGGGCGCTGGGAGTTGCGGATCGACGCCCTGATCGACGATTTCGAGAAGGCGATCTTCCGCTCCACGCTCCCGGTGGACAAGTAGAGCCGGTCAGGACGCGGCCGGCAGCGCCACCGCGTCCTCCGCCCGGAAGCCGAGACGGGCCGGCTGGCCGGGGACGAAGGCCGGTTCCTGCCCGAGATGCGGCACCTGCACGGTCAGCCCGCCCTCCAGGAAGGCGTTGACGAAGGCGCCCTCGAAATCGCTGTGGGTGACGCGGGCCTCCAGCGCGTTCTCGTCGCGCCCCAGCGCCAGCCGCTCCGGCCGGACGAACAGGGTGGCGCGGTCGCCCGCCGCGAGGTGGCGCGGGTTGCGCCCGCGCAAGCGCCCAAAGCCGGTGTCGAGCACCGCCCAGCCCTCACCGGTCTCGGCGACCGTGCCGGCGAAGCGGTTGGTCTCGCCGACGAAGGAGGCGACGAAGGCGGTCTCCGGCCGGTCATAGACGCTCGGCCCGTCGCCAACCTGTTCCAGCACGCCGCGCGACATCACGCCGATGCGGTCGGACATGGTCAGCGCCTCGCCCTGGTCGTGGGTGATGTAGATGAAGGTCACGCCGGTGCGGCGTTGCAGCTCGCGCAGTTCCCCCCGCATGTGCTGGCGCAGCTTGAGGTCGAGCGCCGACAGCGGCTCGTCGAGCAGCAGCACCGCCGGCTCCACCGCCAGGGCGCGGGCGATGGCGATGCGCTGGCGCTGGCCGCCGGACAGGTCGGTCACCCGCTTCTCGGCTGTGTCGGGCAGCGCCACCAGCTCCAGCAGCTCGCGCACCCGCCGCTTGCGGTCGGCCGACGGCACGCCGCGCACCTCCAGCCCGAAGCCGATGTTGTCGGCCACCGTCATCAGCGGAAAGAGCGCCAGATTCTGGAAGATCAGCGCGGTCGGCCGCTTGTTCGGACCGATGCCGCGCATGTCCTTGCCGCCGATGCGGATGGCGCCGCCCGTCGGCTCCATGAAGCCGGAAATCATCCGCAGGATGGTGGTCTTCCCGCAGCCCGACGGCCCGAGGAAGCTGAAGAACTCCCCGGCCCGGATGGTCAGCGAGACGTCGCGGACGGCGACGGTCTCGCCGAACCGCATGGTGACGGAATCGAGTTGGACGTCCTGGCTCATGGATGAACGGTGATCCGGCAGGGATTGTTCAAAGTCATCCGTGTTTATCCGTGTTCATCAGTGTCAAAGACCAAACTGACCGGCCTGTGAATTGAGACACAGATGAACACGGATGGACACGGATGAACAGGGATGCTTGAGCCCGTTCATCCGTGTCCTGGAAACACGGACCTCACGCCGCCAGGAAGCGGTCCTGGTACTCGTTGCGGATCGAAACGTACCAGGCTTCCTGGATCGGCCACCACCACAGCTTCTGCAACGCGTCGCCCGGATAGGCGTCGGCGAAGAACTGCTTGTTCAGGTCGGTCAGATGCGCCTCGGCGCCGACCGCGGTGCTGGAGATGCCCGAGAAGTTGGTGTAGAGCGCGCCCGCCTCCGGCGTGTAGAACCAGTTGATCCAGGCGTAGGCGTTCTCCAGGTTCTCGGCCTTCTTCGGAATGGCGAAGCCTTCCATCCAGGCGAGCGCGCCCTCCTTGGGGGCGACGAAGCGGACCGGCAGCCCCTCCTTGCGCAGCGCGACGGCGGTCGAGTCCCAGGTCTGGCCGATGACGCAGCCGTTGGTGCGGAAGGCGCCCTGGGCCTCGTTCTCGTTGGTCCAGAACTGGGCGACCGACTTCTTGTTGGCGGCGGCGACCTTGAGGATCGCGTCGAAGTTGGCGCGGGCCTTGGCCTCGTCCTTGAACTGGTCGCGGATCGGGTGCGGCAGCTTGCCCTGGCTCTCCAGCCACAGCCCGATGCCGATCAGCGAGGAATGGCCGCGCACCGTCACCTTGCCGGCGTTGGCCGGCGCCCACAGGTCGCCGTAGCTGGCGCTGCCGTAGGCCAGAGGGGCGGCCTTCGGGTCGTAGGCCAGCCCCTCGGTGCCCCAATCGGCCGGAGCGAGGAAGCGCTTGCCGCCGACCACGCCGCCCATGCCGGCGGAGCCCTCGACCGACGACTTCAGGCAGCCGTCCCACTTGACCTTCGATTCGTCGAGCGGCTGGACGAGGTCGAACTCGACGTAGTTCGGCACGCGGTCCACCGTCGGGTGGATGATGTCGAAACCGGCGCCGCCGGTCGCCTTGAGCTGGTTCAGCAACTCGTCGTTGGTGCCGTATTCGGTCAGGGTCGCCTTGACGCCGGTCTTCTTCTCGAAGTCGGCGAGCATGTCCGGGCTGATGTAGCCGGCCCAGGAGAAGATCTTCACCGAACCGGAGGCGGCGCGGCCCTCCCGCAGCACGAACGGCCCGACCGAGGCGACGCCGGCGACGGCGGCCGCACTCTTGAGCAGCAGGCGGCGGGAGAAGCTCTTGGCGGCGCGCTGGGTCTCCGCGCTCGACCGCTGGGCCTCGGTCATGGTGGCGAGGCTGGTCGGGCCGATCTTCGTGTCGATCTTCGGCATGGCGCCGTTCTCCCTGTTCTTGGGCGTTGTCGCGTTCCACGCGGCGACGGTCTGGGTGCCGTCCCGCTCAAGTCCGCGAGTGTGCCCGAGAGAACCGGGGGCCGTCCATGTTCCACACGGGGGCCCCGCCAAACTTCATGCGTTCGTCATACGCGAACGGGACTGGAACCGCTCAGCTTTCCAGCATGCGGCGCAGCAGCTCGACGTCCTCGGCGAAGGATGGGTCGGTGGCGCGCAGCTCGTCCACCTTCTTGACCGCGTGCATCACGGTGGTGTGGTCGCGCCCGCCGAACTTGCGGCCGATCTCCGGCAGCGAACGGGCGGTGAGCTGCTTGGCGAGGTACATGGCGATCTGGCGCGGGCGCGCCACGGCGCGGGCGCGGCGGGCCGAATGCATGTCGGCGACGCGGATGTTGTAGTGCTCGGCGACGCGCTTCTGGATCTCGTCGATGGTGACGCGGCGGTCGTTGGCGCGCAGCAGGTCGTGCAGCACCTCCTGCGTCGTCTCCAGCGAGATGGAGCGGCCGACCAGCTCGGCGTGGGCGACGATGCGATTCAGCGCCCCTTCCAGCTCGCGCACGTTCGACGTGATCTTGTGGGCGAGGAACTCCAACACTTTCAGCGGGATGGTCGCCTGAAGCGCGTCCGCCTTGGCCTGGAGGATGCCGAGCCGCAGCTCGTAGGTGGTCGGGTGGATGTCGGCGACCAGCCCCCAACCGAGACGGGAGCGCAGCCGCTCCTCCATGCCCTCCAGGTCGGACGGGCTCTTGTCGGCGGAGATGATGACCTGCCGGTTCTGGTCGACCAGCGCGTTGAAGGTGTGGAAGAACTCCTCCTGGGTGGAGTCCTTGCCGCTGATGAACTGCACGTCGTCGATCATCAGCACGTCCACCGAGCGGAACTGCTGCTTGAAGGCCATCGTGTCCTTGAAGCGCAGCGCGCGGATGAACTGGTACATGAACTTCTCGGCCGACAGGTAGAGCACCTTGCGGTTCGGGTCGTTCTTGCGGATCTGCCAGGCCAGCGCGTGCATCAGGTGGGTCTTGCCCAGCCCGACGCCGCCATAGAGGAACAGCGGATTGAAGGTGACGGCGGTGGCGTCGGCGACCCGGCGGGCGGCGGCGTGGGCCAGCTCGTTCGGCTTGCCGACGACGAAATTCTCGAAGGTGAAGCGCGGGTCGAGCGCGGCGGACAGGTCGGAACGGTCCTCCAGGATCGCCGGCACGGCGTTCGGCGACTCGTCCGACGCCCCCCCGCCGTAGGAGGCGGAGGTGTAGGAGGCGGCCGGAGCCGTATCGCCGCCCGGTGCCGGACGGCGTTCGGCCGGCGGGGAAGCGAAGGAGGCGCGGGACTCGAACCGCTCGGCCGGACGACCGGGCGCCGGGTCGTCGCGGTCGTCGTTGTCGGCGACGAGGGCGGCGGGCGCGCTGGTCGAGGCGACGATGACGTCGATGGAATGGACCTCGGGATTCTCCCCGTTCCACAGGGCGCGGATGCGGTCGGCGTAATGGGTCAGCACCCAGTCGCGCATGAAGCGCGTCGGCACGACGATGCACACCTCGCCGCCGGTCATGCTGGCGACGGACAGCGGCTGAAGCCAGCTGCGGTAGGCGATCTCGCCCACCTCATCCTTCAGGCGCCCGCGAATGCGCGCCCACTGCTGATCCAACGACACGCCGACCGACATGCTCCCCCTGCCCCTGCTCCCCGCCCCGGACGCACACGCCACGGGAGGCCGGGATCATCCCGCCACCGGAACCGGCCGGCGCTTGTTCCCGTGGCCGTTCGATTCCACGGCCGTTCCATACACATGGCTGTTCGACCGCCGGCTTGTCCCCCCCCGGAAGACTCCCAGGATGGATGCCCACGATCGGATCGGCCCAACGACACAAAAGGCGAAATTGTAAATCCCGCCACGAACGCAACGTGTTTTAAGGAAAAGAAGATCCCGCTCCCCGCCGTGACTCCCTCATCACCGGCTGGTCCAAGACCTCCGCTTTCTTGTCATGTTCCCGAGCGGGGCGTAACGTGGCGAACACATCGTTTCGCACTCCCGAACGGAAGAAAACTTTAATCCCAGCCAAGATGTCTGGCAATGGGACAGATGGCGAACGGGCCAAAAAGACGAAATCGTTCGTGCCAGGCAAAAGACCGATAACAGAATCCATAGGCCAAATTATCGAAAATCCAGGACAGCGAGCGAACTTGCAGATCTTCACTTTAAACGCAAAAAGCCGCGCCCCGAGTCACGGGCGCGGCTTTTTGAAACCAGCGTGAAGACTCTAGATCACAGAGCCTTGATGCGGGCCGAAAGGCGCGACAGCTTGCGCGACACCGTGTTCTGGTGCAGCACGCCCTTCGAGACGCCGCGCATCATTTCCGGCTGGGCGGACTTGAAGGCCTCGGCGGCGACGGCCTTGTCGCCGGCCTCGATGGCGCTCTCGACCTTCTTCACGAAGGAACGGATGCGGCTGACGCGGGCACGGTTGACTTCCGTGCGACGCTCGGTCTGACGAATGCGCTTTTCAGCGGACTTATGATTGGCCATGGAAACCCTACTCCGAACGACACGGCTGTCGTGATGCGAGCGCGCCTTATACGCGCCGAGGACATCCGAGTCAAGGCGCCCGCCGCCGTCCGTCTGTTCTTTCGGCGGCGCGACGACATCTTGACCGGATCTGTCCCTCCCCCACCAGATGCGGGGGAGGGATCCGCTGTGGAATCAGCGATTCTTCCAGGTCGGCTGGCGCTTCTCGGCGAAGGCGGCCATGCCTTCCTTCTGGTCCTCGGTGGCGAAAGTCGAGTGGAACAGGCGGCGCTCGAAGCGCACGCCCTCGGCCAGCGTGGTCTCGTAGGCGGCGTTGACCGCCTCCTTGGCCATGGCGACGACCGGCTGCGACAGCGAGGCGATCTTGGTGGCGACCTTCACCGCCTCCTCGACCAGCTCGGCGGCCGGGACGACGCGGCTGACGAGGCCGCAGCGCTCGGCCTCGGCGGCGTCGATCATGCGGCCGGTCAGCACCATCTCCATCGCCTTGGACTTGCCGACGAAGCGGGTCAGGCGCTGGGTGCCGCCGGCGCCGGGGATGGTGCCGATGGTGATCTCCGGCTGGCCGAACTTGGCGGTGTCGGCCGCCAGGATGAAGTCGGCCATCATCGCCAGCTCGCAGCCGCCGCCGAGCGCGAAGCCCGCCACCGCGGCGATGGTCGGCTTGCGGGTCTTGGCCAGACGCTCCCACTTCGCGGTGATGAAGTTGGAGTTATAGACGTCCATGTAGGAGAAGCCGGCCATCTCCTTGATGTCGGCGCCGGCGGCGAAGGCGCGCTCCGACCCGGTGATGACGATGGCGCCGATGGCGGAATCGGCCTCGAAGGCGTCGAGCGCCTGGCCCAGCTCGGTCACCAGCTGGTCGCACAGCGCGTTCAGCGCCTTCGGACGGTTCAGCGTGATCAGCCCGACGGGGCCGCGGGTCTCGACGAGGATGGTTTCGTACGACATGGTTGCAGCACTCTCCCGATCTGGCGGAGGCCGGCGTTGCGGCACCCCGGTTGGTTTCGCGTTTCGCGTGTTATGGTTGTCTGGCGACGGCCGCCTCAGCGCGGGTTCAGCGTGAAGCGGATGGTCGTCGGTTCGGCCCTCGCCGCGGCGGACTTCACCGTTCCGGTGAATTCCAGCCTCAATTCCTCGCCCTCGCGGACGAAGACCCGCTCGGCGGTTCGCCGCCAGCCGAGCTGCGGCAGGGTCTGGTCGTAGAAGGCCAGCACCGCGTTGCGCGGCACCGCCCCCGACAGCACCGCCTGGACGATGCGCCCGCCCGGCTTGTCGAAGACCAGCGGCTCGGCCTCCGCCGCACTCAATCCGGGCATGGCCGGAATGTCGGGCAGTCCTGGAACGAAGGGGCCGGGAACGAAGGACCCGGAAGCGGAAGGCGCAGGGTCCGCCGCCTCGGCCGGAATGGAGGAAAAAGCGAGGCTCCCCAGGCCCGCGACCGCGGGGCCGGCAAGGAGGAGTGCGGCGACGAGCGCCGCCCGAGGCGTGGCCGGAAAAGCCGTCATGGATCCAGGTATATCAGCGTTGGCGCGCCGCACAATAGAAAGTCGAGCGCCCGGACTGTACAATGCGCCGCACGCCGCCGGTCGCGGCCACGTCGCAGGAGCAGCCGGGGCACGGCTCGCCCGCGCGATCGTAGACGGCGAACTGGTGCTGGAAATAACCCAGCTCCCCCGACGCCTGCCGATAGTCGCGCAGCGACGAGCCGCCGGCCTCGATGGCGCGGCCCAGCACCTCGCGGATCGCGGCGGCCAGCCGGTCGGCCTTGGCGCCGCTGACGGTGGAGGCGATGCGGGTCGGGCTGAGGCGCGACTGGAACAGCGCCTCCGACACATAGATGTTGCCGAGCCCGGCGACGACCGTCTGGTCGAGCAGCGCCGCCTTGATCGGCGTCATCTTTCCCGCCAGCCGCTCGGCCAGCACCGGGCCGGAGAAGGCGTTGCCGAGCGGCTCCGGCCCCAGCGTGCGCAGCATCGGGTGGTCGCCCAGCGCGTCGGCGCTCGCCAGATCCATGAAGCCGAAGCGGCGGGCGTCGTTGAAGGTGACGATGGTGCCGGCGTCGGTCTCGAACACCACATGATCGTGCTTGCCGGGGCTGTCGGGCCGCTCGGGCGTGATGACCATCCGGCCGGACATGCCGAGATGGGCGATCAGCACCGCCCCGTCGTCGAGATGCACCAGGATGTATTTGGCGCGCCGCCGCACCGACTCGACGCGGCGGCCGGTCAGCCGCTCGACGAAGCCGGGGGGGAAGGGCATGCGCAGGTTGGGGCGGCGCTGATCGACTCGGACCAGGACGCGGCCTTCGAGGTGCGGGGCGAGGCCCCGGCACACGGTTTCGACTTCGGGAAGCTCGGGCATGGGGCAGAGGGTGGGGTGAACGGGACCGGAACGCAAGAGGGGACGGCCGCGCCGACGGCGGCAGCCGTCACACGACCACGGTGACGGCGGCAGCCGTCACGCAGCCACGCAGCCGGCTGCGGCCGTCACACGGCCACGGCCGGCTGCGGCGCCTCCCGCACGCCGTTCCGCGCGGCGGCCGGCACCGTCAGGGTGGCCCGGCAGCCGTCCCGCATGTCGAAGGTCAGCCTTCCCCCGATCTGGACGACCAGCGCGTTGACCAGCGCGGTTCCGACGCCGCCCGACGGCAGCCCGCCGGCGCAGCCGGCCCCGTCGTCGGCCACCACCAGCCGCAGCCCGGCGGCGTCATGGGCGAGCGTGACCGAGACGCAGCCCGGCCGGCCGGCCGGGAACCCGTGCTTGAGCGCGTTGCTGACCAGTTCGTTGGCGATCAGGCCGAGCGGGGTCGCCGCCTCCAGCGAGCAGATGGTCGGTTCCGCCTCGACGTGGATCGCGACCGCCTCATGCGGCCGCAAGCCCGACAGCGCGTCGCAGAGCCGCCGCAGATGGTCGGCGAAATCGAGCCGGGCGAGGTCGTCGGACAGGCAGAGCTGCTCGTGCAGGCGCCCCATCGCGGTGATCCGCCGCGACAGCGCCTCCAGCCGGTCGCGGCCGGGATCGCCCTTGGGGAGCTTGCGCATCTCCATCATCATCAGGCCGTAGACGACCTGGAGGTTGTTCTTCACGCGGTGGTGGACCTCGTGGAGCAGGGTGGTCTTCTCCTCCAGCGACTCCTTGAGACTCTGTTCCGCGCGCCACAGCTTCCCGACATAGCTCCGGATGGCGGCGGACAGGGTGGCGACCTCGGCATAGCGGCTCGCCGCCGGCAGGGTCGGCAACGCCCCCTCCGGAGCCGCCCCCACGGCCCCGGCCATGGCGCGGAGCGGGGCGGCGATCCAGGTCGCCAGAAGATACCCGACGACCACCGCGAGCAGGCTGCCCGCCACGCCCCAGGCGATCACGCGGTCGCGCAGCGCCGTCACGGGGGCCATGGCCAGCGCGGCCGGCTCGCGCAGCACCACCTTCCAGCCGAGGCCCGGATAGTCGCGGTATCCCTTCGTCACGGCCAGCCCGGTCATGTAGGCGGTGCCGTCCGGCCAGACACGCAGGCCCGCCTCCGCCGACGGCGCCGGCAGGTCGGCGAGGCGCTGCCCGACCAGCGGCCTCGGCCCGAGAAGGACGGTGTCGTCGGCGGCGAGGATCATGGCCTCCAGCCGGCGCCCCTCCACGACCTCGCCCAGCACAGAGCGCTCGACCTCCGACGCCCAGTCCCAGCTCAGATGCGCCGCCACCACGCCAAGGCCGGCGCCGCCCTCGTCGCGGACCGGGGCGGCGAGATCGACGAAGCGGGGAACCTCCGGGCGGTCGGCGTAGAGCAGCTTGGCGAGGACGGCCGCGTCGTGGACGTCGCCGACGTAGGGACGCTCCAGCGCCTGCCGCCACCAGTCCCGCCCGTTGACGTCGCGCCCCTCGTTGACGCGGCCGGTCGCGGCCTGGAGGATGCCGCGCGGTTCGATGAAGCCGATCCAGGCGTAGTCCGGATAGGTGTCCTGAAGCTTCTGGAGCACCGCGCGCCGGGACTCGCGGGTCGCCTCGGCCGAGCGGATCGCCTCCAGGCTCGTCACCACCAGCAGGTCGCGGTAGCGCTCGAACATGCCGCGGTCCAGCTTGTCGGCGACCTGCCCAGCGTAACCGTGGAGCTGGACGCCGATCATCTGCCGGATCCGGCCGCCGGCCTCCGCCTGGAGCAAGGCCGCCGTGCCGATGGTGAAGGCCAGCCCGACCCCTCCCAGGCACGCCGCGAGCACCGTCCTCAGCCCTGCCCTCACGATCGCACGCCCCTCGTCCGTGCACGGGCTCCGGTCACAGGCCGGACGCCCAGCTCCGGGCATCATAGCCTGAAAGCGCGGGGGACGGCGAGGGCCGGGTGCGCCACCACAAAGTCCGGGCGCGCCGCACCAAAGGTTGTTCAGGGCTTTTCCCTATCGCCCTACCCCTTCCCGTCGGGCTAGGATGCCGGACCGGTTCGATGCAAAAATCGGTTCCGCGCGGCGCGTGCGCCCCGACGCGTGTCCCACCGTCATGGAAGAGCAGCCATGTCCGAAAGCCCCCACATCCTGCTGGTCGACGACGAGGTGCTCGCCATCATGGCGCTGGAGCAGGGGCTCGTCGAGGAGGGCTTCCGCGTCACGACCGCCTTCAACGGCAAGATGGCGCTGGAGCGCTGGCGCGGCGGCCGCTTCGACGCCGTGGTCACCGACCTGCGCATGCCGGTGATGGCGGGGGACGAGCTGATCCGGAACCTGCGCGGCGAGGCCCCCGACCTGCCCGTCGTCGTCGTCAGCGGCTACGCCACCCCCGATCTGGCCGAGCGGCTGAAGGCCAGCTTCCAGGCGCCGATCCAGGTCATGAGCAAGCCCGTCCGCGTCGAGGAGATCATGGTCACCCTCCGGACGATGCTGCCCGTCCATTCCTGACAGAAGCGGGCGTGGGAGGGGGGCGGACACGCAAATCGCCGCATCCCCCGCCCAAGCCCCCGCTGGCGTCGCCCCCCGCGCCGCGCTATGTTCCCGGCCATGAGCGACACGCCCCCCCGTCAGAGCAAGCCGGCCTCCGGCCCCGTCTCCGGTTCCGAAGGCAACTGGTTCGGCTTCACGCCCGTCGATCCCGACGCCAAGTCGGGGCTCGTCCGCGCCGTCTTCGGCAGCGTGGCGACCAACTACGACCTGATGAACGACCTGATGTCGGGCGGCATCCATCGGCTGTGGAAGGACACGCTGATGGCGATGGTGGCGCCGAAGCCGGACATGACGCTGCTCGACGTCGCCGGCGGCACCGGCGACATCGCCTTCCGCTTCCTGAACGGCGGCGGCGGGGCGGCGGTGGTCTGCGACATCACCGAGGCGATGGTCCGCGTCGGCCGCGACCGCGCCATCGACCGCAACATCCTGTCCGGCGTGCACTGGACCGTCGGCGACGCCGAGAGGCTGCCGGTCGCCCCGCGCTCGGTCGACGCCTACACCATCGCCTTCGGCCTGCGCAACGTCACCCGCATCGACGAGGCCATCAAGGAGGCGCACCGCGTCCTGAAGCCCGGCGGCAAATTCTACTGCCTGGAGTTCAGCCACGTCGTGCTGCCGGTGCTGCGCGAGCTGTACGACCTCTACTCCTTCCAGGTGCTGCCGAAGATCGGCCGGATCGTCGCCAAGGACGAGGACAGCTACCGCTACCTCGCCGAGAGCATCCGCCGCTTCCCGCCCCAGGCGGATCTCGCCAGGCGGATCGAGGCCGCCGGCTTCGCGTCGGTGCGGGTGCGCAACCTGACGGGCGGGATCGCCGCCATCCATTCCGGCTGGCGCATCTAGAGGCGACCCTTTCCCGTGATCCGCATCCTGCGCAACCTCGTCCGCCTCGCGGTCATCGGCCGCACGGCCGCCCGCCACGACGCGCTGCCCGCGACCCTGCTCGGCACGGCGCCCGGCCTGCTGTGGCTGTGGCGCCGCGTCGCCCGCCGCAACGTGCCCGGCCGCGACGGCGAGCGGCTGGCCCGCGCGCTGGCCGAGCTGGGGCCGACCTACATCAAGCTCGGGCAGCTTCTCTCCACCCGCTCCGACCTCGTCGGCGAGCGGATGGCGGTCGATCTGGCCGAGTTGCAGGACAAGCTGCCGCCTTTCCCCGGCGCCCAGGCCCGCGCCATCGTCGAGGCCGAGTTCGGCCAGCCGGTCCAGGCGCTGTTCCGGAGCTTCGAGGACCGGCCGGTCGCCGCCGCCTCCATCGCGCAGGTGCATTTCGCGGTGACGGCCGACGGCGAGGAGGTCGCGGTCAAGGTGCTGCGCCCCGGCATCGAAGCCGCCTTCGAGCGCGACATCGACCTGTTCTACTGGCTGGCCGCGCTCGCCGAGTTCGTCCTGCCCAAGCTGCGCCGCCTGCGCCTGCGCGAGGTGGTCGACACCTTCGCCCGCACCTCGCGGCTGGAGATGGATCTGCGGATGGAGGCGGCCGCCGCGTCGGAGCTGGGCGGCAACTTCACCAACGACCCGACCTTCAACGTCCCCCGCATCGACTGGGAGCGCACCGGCGGCCGCGTGCTGACGCTGGAGCGCATCCGCGGCTTCAAGGTGGACGAGGCGGCGCGCATCGAGGACGCCGGCTTCGACCGCGACGAGATCCTGGCGATGGCGTCCGCCAGCTTCTTCAACCAGGTGTTCCGCGACGGCTTCTTCCACGCCGACCTGCACCCCGGCAACCTGTTCATCAACGAGCAGGGCACCATCACCGCGGTCGATTTCGGCATCATGGGCCGGCTCGACCGGGCGACGCGCACCTACCTCGCCGACATGCTGATCGGCTTCCTGACCGGCGACTACCGCCGCGTCGCCGTCGTGCATTTCGAGGCCGGCTACGTCCCCCGCCACCAGTCGATCGAGGTCTTCACCCAGGCCTGCCGCGCCATCGGCGAGCCGTTGCAGAACAAGCCGCTGAACGAGATTTCGGTCGGCCGGCTGCTCGCCCAGCTCTTCGCCGTCACCGAGCAGTTCGAGATGGAGACCCAGCCGCAGCTCCTGCTGCTCCAGAAGAGCATGCTGACGGCCGAGGGGGTCGGGCGCCTGCTGAACCCGAACATCAACATGTGGGAGCTGGCGCGGCCGCTGATCGAGGAGTGGATGCGCGAGAACCGCGGACCGGAGGCCCAGTTCCTGGAGGACGCCGGGGCCGCGCTCTCCACGATCCGCCGCGTCCCCGCCCTGGTCCGCGAGGCCGAGCGGGTGGTCGCCGACATGGCCGACGGCGGACTACGCCTGCATCCGGCGACGGTGCGCCAGATGCTCCAGGGCTGGAACCGCCGCCGGCGCGGCGAGCGCGCCGCCCTGTGGGTCATCGCCGCGCTGCTCGCCGTGATCGCCGTCCGGCTCGTCTGACGCTCCGGCCTTCGGTCGATCGACAGCCGCGTGACACCGCCGAAAGGCAGGGTTACGATGTTGCGTTGCCGTGCCACCATCCTGACCCGGACCGAAGGGATCGTCAGACGACCGACCGCATGGACCTGCCCCAGCCACCGGCCGCCGCGCCTTCGACGGGAGCCCCCGCCTCGTTCCGGAAGCCGCGCCTGGAGGCGGCCATCGGCTGGCTCGCGGCCTGCGGTCTGGTCTTCCTCGCCAGCGTCACCCTCATCGTCGGCGTGCAGTCGCGCGAGCGCGCCCTGGCCAACGCCCAGGACCGCGCCCAGGCCGCCGTCCGCGTGCTGGCGGAACACGCCGCCCGCCTGTTCGACGCCGCCGACCTGCTGGTCGAATACGCGGCGCAGGAGACGACCGGGCTGGACTGGGACGGCATCGCCGGCTCCCGGACCCTGTGGGAACGGCTGAACAGCCAGCGCACCCGCCTGCCCTTTCTCGACGCCGTCTGGCTGAACGACCGGACGGGGCAGCTGCGCCTGACCACCGTCGCCTTCCCGTCGCCGCCGTCGGACGCCTCCGACCGCGAGATGTTCCATTTCCACCGGAGCAACCCGGACCGCCCCTACATCAGCGAGCGCATTGTCGGGCGGATCACCAACAAGGCGTCCTTCCTGCTGAGCCGCCGCCTGTCCGCCCCGGACGGCGCCTTCCGCGGCATGGCCTCCGTCACCATCGATCCCGCCTATCTGTCCGGCTTCTACAAGGAGCTGGAGTTGTCCTACGAGCCGGTGACGGCGATGGTCCGCGACCAGGACCTGAGCGTGCTGGTCCGCGAACCGGACCGTTCGGCCGGTGCTCCCACCCCCCTGTCCGAAACCGGGCGCCGCGCCATCCGCGCCACCCCCGCCGGCGGCATCGTCAGCGACGAGTCGATCATCTTCGCCCACCGCCAGGTGGAGAACTGGCCGGTCCACGTCGTCGTCCAGCACGACGTCGCCCCGGTGCTCGACGCCTGGAGCCGCGCCATCGCGCCCTATGTCGGGCTGGCCGCCGCCGCCGCCCTGGCGCTGCTCGCCCTGTCGCTCTTCGGTTTCCGGCAGGCGCGGGCCGCCCGGCTGGTGCAGAGCGAGCTGGAGGCGCGGGTGCGCGACCGCACCGCCTCGCTGGAGCAGGCGGTCGGCGAGCGCGACAGCGCGCTGGCGGAAAAGGACCTGCTGATGCGCGAGGTCAACCACCGCATCAAGAACAGCCTGCAGGTCGTCTCCAGCCTGCTGAGCCTTCAGGCGCAGTCGGCCGGCGACCTGCGGCTGCGCGCCCAGCTCGACGAGGCCGGGCGGCGGGTGCAGGCGATCAGCGACATCCACCGCCTCCTCTACCGGATCGACGACGTTCGCTTCATCCCCTTCCACGATTACCTGACCGCGCTGTGCCGCGACCTCGAACGCTCGGCCCTGTCGGAGGGCGGCGGCTGGCGGCTGGAACTGGCGGTGGAGCCGGTCGAGGTGCCGACCGACCAGGCCGTCCCCCTCGGGCTGATCGCCAACGAGCTGGTGATGAACGCGATCAAGCACGCCTACCCGGACCGCCGCGCCAACGGGCCGCCGCACCCGATCGCCGTCGGGCTGGCGCGCGAGCCGTCGGGCGCGATCCGCCTGACGGTGTCCGACCATGGCGTCGGGCTGCCGGCCGGGTTCGACTGGCGCCGCAGCCGCAGCCTGGGCATGCGCCTGATCCACACGCTGTCGGGCCAGCTCGGCGCGACGCTGGCGGTCGAACCGATCGCCCCCGGCACCCGCTTCACCGTCCGCATGCCCGCCGCGCGCCCGGCCTGAAGGGCGGGCCCCCCATGTTCGCGTCTCCGCACCGACGCGCCGCACGCCCGCAAGGAGCGGTGGTGGCGGTCGGAGACACACTCATACCGGGATATGATCGCCGAAAGAGACAATCATAAGGATGCGGTATCCCTTGCGGAACCCGCGGGCAAGGTGGAAGATGGACGTCAGCGGGGTTGTTTTCCCGGATGGGAAACACACCGCCCTTCGCATCTCCCCGCACCGATGCCGGACCACGCGATCGTGTCAGCACCAGCCCCAAGCCTGGCCATCCTCCCCTCGACCTCCAGCCGCATGGTCGAGGCGGTGTTCTGGATGCTCGGCTCAGCCCTGGTCTTCGCCGCCGGCAACGCGGCGATCCGGCACGTCACCCTGGAGCTTCATCCCTTCCAGGTGGTGTTCTTCCGCAATCTGTTCAGCCTGATGATCATGCTGCCCTGGGCGCTGACCAGCGGCGCCGCCACCTTCCGCGCGGTGGCGTCGGGCGGGCGGATGGGGCTGTACGTGTCGCGGTCGCTGACCAGCCTCGTCGCGATGATGGCGTGGTTCTACGGCGTCGCCCACATTCCGCTCGCCACCGCGACGGCGGTCAGCTTCGCCACCCCGCTGTTCGTCGCCATCGGCGCCGCCCTGTTCCTGGGGGAATCGGTCCGGATGCGCCGCTGGGGCGCCATCGGCGTCGGCTTCGCCGGGGTGCTGATCGTGCTGCGGCCCAATGGCGGGGACGCCGCCGGGGAAGGGGCGCTTCTCGCCCTCTCCATGCTGCTGCTGCACTGCATGACCGCCGCCGCCACTATTCTGCAAATGCGGACGCAGGCCAGGACGGACGGCACCGCCGTGGTGGTCACCTATCTCAGCCTGTTCGTCACGCCGATGGCGCTGGTTCCGGCCCTGTTCGTCTGGGTCTGGCCGAGTTGGACGATGCTCGGCTGGCTGGCGGCGCTGGGCGCGCTTCTGACGCTGGGCCAGCTTGCCATGACCCGCGCGATGGCGCTCGCCGAAGCCTCGACGATGATGCCTTACGATTACGCGCGGCTCCCCTTCAGCGCGGTGATCGCGTGGCTCGCCTTCAGCGAGACGATGGATGTGTGGGGGTGGACCGGCGCCGCGATCATCGCCGGCTCGGCGGTCTACACCATGCACCGCGACGCCACCCAGGGCCGGCGGAGCAGGTGAGTGACTGGCCGCCGGCCAATCAGCCGGCCGGCTGGGGTCCGTCCCCCATCCCAGCCTTGTCCAGGCCGGCCGTTTCCACGCGCAGCGCCTCTTGTGCCCGCAGCCAATGGTCCGGCATCAGGTTGGTGCGCACCGCCTGGATGGCGGCCGCCAGCACCGCCGCGTCGTCGGTGAAGCCGGCGACCAGCAGCCAGTCCGGCAAGGCGTCCACCGGCAGAACGAAATAGGCCAGCGCGCCCAGCAGGATCGCCTTCACTTTGAACGGGGTCCCCGAATCGGTCGCGCAGAAATAGGCCGCCAGCAACTCCTCCAGGAACGGAATCCGATGCAGGTTGGCGCGCAGCTTCCGCCAGAAGTTGCGACGGACGAAGCGCTCCTCGCGTTCCACGCGGACGGGGTCGTAGAGAACCAGATCGGTGCCGGTCGGCATGGACTCTCCCGGTGGGCTTGACCATACGGTAGGGTGTGGTGATCGCGCACATCCGTTATACAGGTGCGATCGCGCAGCGACACCCGCAAGGCCGGCGCAACGGTCCGCCAGCCGCAATTAAGGAGGAGACGCCATGAACATCGCAGGTTTGTCCGCCATCGTGACCGGCGGCGGCTCGGGCATGGGGGCGGCGACCGCCCGTCATCTCGCCAGCCTGGGCGCCAAGGTGACGGTGCTCGACGTCAACGAGGACGCGGTCCTGAAGACCGCGCACGAGATCGGCGGTCTGGGTCTGGTCTGCGACGTGACCGACAGCGGCTCGGCCGAGCGCGCCTTCGACCAGGCCCGCTCGGCGCACGGCCCGGCCCGCATCGCGGTGAACTGCGCCGGCATCGCCCCGGCCCAGCGCATCGTCGGCCGCGACGGCCCGATGCCGCTGGAATCCTTCCGCGCGGTGATCGAGGTCAACCTGATCGGCAGCTTCAACGTCCTGCGTCTGGCCGCGGCCGACATGGCGAAGCTGGAGCCTCTCGACTCCGGCGAGCGCGGCGTGATCGTCAACACCGCCTCGGTCGCCGCCTACGAGGGGCAGGTCGGGCAGGCCGCCTACGCCGCCTCGAAGGGCGGCATCGTCGCGCTGACCATCTGCGCCGCCCGCGACCTCGCCCGCAACGCCATCCGCGTGATGACGGTGGCGCCCGGCCTGATCGGCACGCCGATGCTGCTGAACATGCCGCAGGAGGTCCAGGACAGCCTCGCCGCGACGGTCCCCTTCCCCAAGCGCTTCGGCAAGCCGGAGGAGTACGCCCGTCTCGTCCAGCACATCGTGGAAAACGAGATGCTCAACGGCGACGTCATCCGCCTGGACGGCGCCATCCGCATGGCCCCGCAGTAACGGCTTTTCCGTCGCCCCGGCCTCGGAGCGGCCCCGGACCGGGCGCCGCTCCGAGGCTGGAAGCGAGTCCCCGTCCCGACCGACGCCGCGGGCAGGCTCAGGATATCGAGCGGGCCGCGGCGGCGATGGCGCGGCGGGCGCTGCCGGAGCCTATGCGCCCGCACATCGCCTCCAACTCCCGAATCCGGGCTTCGCACCGCTCGGCATCGGCGAGCAGCATCGCGACGCAGCCGGCAAAGCCCCGTCCCTTCATCCGCCGGGCATCGTCGCGGTTGCCCGCCGCGCGCTGGCGAAGCTGGGCAATGGACAGATGATCGATCTGGGGCAGATGGGCGGCCTCCTCCCGGCCGGCATCGGAAACCACGAAGGCATCTCCCATCGGAGGCGTGTCGACGGGTGTCGTCACCGCGACCTCCTTCAATGCAGGGTCTGGATGTCGACGGCGGACAGGACCATGCGGCGGCCGCGATCCTCCCAGCCGTAGAGGGCGTGCGTGTAGACGAAAGGGCGGCCGACGCCGGACACGATCACCCGGCTGAAAGCGGTTTCACCAGGGCCGACGCTCTCGGCGTATTCCGCGCCGACATCCCGGGCGAACGCGACGAGCGGATCCGGCGTGACGGCGGCCGTCTCCGCTCCGTCCGGCTCCAGGCCCCCCTCCCCCCACGGCCTGCCGGAAACCGGCGAGGCCGACCGGCCGGGGCGGAACAGGGACAGCGGCTCGCCCGGCCCGGAGCTGGACAGGAAACTGCAACGGGACAACAGGCCGACGCGTTCCAGCCAGTTGGCCAGGGCCGGCGTCAGCGCCTTCCGCCGGCGGCATTCGGTCACGACGGCGACCTGCCAGTCCGCCGCGTCGGCCAGCGTCAGATGCGTGATCTCGATCACCGGAAAGGTCGGGCTCTGAGCCCTCCGGTCACGGATGGGAAGACAGACTGGGCTCATGCCATCCGGCCTCCGTCCCCGGCGCGGCGGGCACGTCCCGGCGGAAGGCCGCGAAATGGCGCGAACGCCTCGCGCAATGGCTTGCGCTCCAAGGGATAGGGCGTATTTTCATCAACGGTCTTCATGGCTTCTTCCAAGGCTCCGTGGGGATCATGTTCGCGGCCCGGTCTTCCGTACCGCCGACGGGACGCCCGGCTGTTAGCGCAGCCGGGCGTCTGTCGTGTCGGAAGGCCGCCCCAGCCGCGAGACGCGGCCGGGGCGTGCGCGGATCAGGCCGCGATCGGCTGAAGCATGCAGCCGGCCGCAGCGTTCCAGGACTGGCGCGCCGCCGAACGGTCCGTCTCCAGCTCGACGCCGAAATGCTTCATCATCAGGGCGCAGCTGTTGGTCCAGCCCACCCAGAAATCGGCCGTCCCGAACACGTCGGCGTCATGCACGGCCGGCGCGCCGAACGCCGCGTCGCAGAAGGCCGCGTATTCGCCATCGTCCTCCAGGAAGGCATGCCAGGCGCTGTCCATCGATTCCCACGCGGTCAGCGGCGTGGCCGGGTACATGGCGCGCAGGGACAGGAACTGGCGCAGTTGTTCGCAGGCCGCCGACGCGGGGCCGGCCTCGGTTCCCGCGGCCTGGAGACGGGAAACAATGTGGGAAAAGTCATAGGCTTCAATGAAAGCAAGGTTCGTCATTCTCAACTCCTCAGTGTTTTGCGGACCGAAGCCCGCCGACAATCGCCGCCGCCTTGGTCAGCAGGTGCGCCAGTGCATGCTGACGGTCGGCGCCGATTTTCCGTTTTGCCGAATCCACCTGGGCTTTCACCGTGTGCCGGCTTCGCCCCGACGCCGCGACGATCTCGTCGATCTGGACCCCGGCCCCGATCTGGATGGCCACCTCGGCTTCCGCCGGGGTCAGCCCGTAGGCCTCACGCAGAATCTCCGCGAAGCGGTCCGAGTCATCGCTGTGCGAGACGGCGACGATGGCGCAGGGATCACCCGGCGATGACGCGAGCAGCCCGACCTGAAGCGGCGCCGCTCCGGACACGGGGACGGAGACCATGGTCGCGGGCAGGCGGCCCAGGGCGATCTGGGCGATGGACGCCCTGAGCCGTTCCGTCACCGGCGGGGACGTGCAGGTGAGCACGTCATGCTCGTCGAGGTACAACCCATTGGCTTCGCTGAGAAACGACACCATCGACGGCGTGTAGTCCACCATCCGGCCGGCGGCGTTGACCACCCCGACGCACACCCCCATCCCGTCCACCAGCGCCATCAGCCGCGCGAGCGCCCTTTCCTGGACGCTGTGCCGTTGCAGGTCGACGGCCGTCGATCGCGGAGTCAATGTGAACTCGCTCATCCGCCTCTCGTCCTGGACCGGCAGCCAGAGCTGTGCGTTCCAACGGGCGTCCAGCCTGACGTGATGGCGGTCGAACAGCGTGCCGCCGTAACGGCGCTGGAAGCGGAAGGCGGGACTGATGGAGCGGAACGCCTTCACCGTCTGAAGGTGGAAATCGGGATTCGCCGCGATCCGCTGGTCCTGGGTGGCGCCCACCCGAAGCCCGTACCAGAAGCACTCGTCGAATGGGACGGGCCCGGTCCAGTCCGCGTCCGGGTAAAGCCGCTGACCGGGACCGTTCGCCAGCACGATGTCGTCGACATCATAGGCGAAGAAGGCACCGCCCATGTCGTCGGCGGCGCTGGCCCAGCTTTGGAACTGCTCCGGTATATCGGTCCGGCGGCAATTGAACGCACTGCCCATCGGTATGCGGGTCCATGATCCGTTTCACACACTCATGGATAGTGCCATCTTTCGGCGACACGCGCATCATCCAAAAGGGTATGACCCAAAATCACATACGAAAATATGTAAAGCTTGTTGATTTATTGCGCTTGGACGCAACACCGGCATCCGCTCTCCCGACGGGAGGGGTGCAAAGGTCTGATTCAATCCGGCCGATGGGGTGAACATGCCGCTCCGGTCGAGCGTCAGCCCGCGACTCGGGATGTGCGGGTCCAGCCGACGAAGGCCGCGGCCATGAGGATAAGGCTTCCCCCGACCATGTCATGGATGGTCGGCACCTCGTGGAACAGCAGGAATCCGAACATGGCCGCCACCGGAACCGTCAGGAAATCGAACGGAGCGAGGAAACCGACCGGAGCCGCGCTGAAAGCCCTCGCGGCGGCGAACTGCGCCATGACGGCGAACAGCCCGAGGATGGCGAGGACCGTCCAATCGGCGAACGGCGGCGTCCTCCAATCGACCGCGGCAAGCGGCAGCGTGGCGGCCACGGAAACCGCCGTGTAGATCAGCACGATCAGGCTGGCGGAATTCGTCGCCGTCAACCGCCGCACCGCCGTCTGGGAACCCGCCGAGGCAACCGAGGCGATCAAGCCGGCCAGCACCCCCAGACGCAGTTCGGGCACCGTCAGGGCGGGCCAGAGGGAGACCGCCGCTCCGGCGAAGCCCACCGTCACCGCGCTCCACACCAGCGGCCCCGACCGCTCCCCCAGCATCACCCGCGCGCTCACCGGCAGCAACAGCACGCGCGTGATGAACAGCAGGCTCGCCAGGGCCAGGGGGATCGTCGTGATGGCGTACATGAAGCTGTAGAGGGACACCACGCCCAGGCCGCAGCGGATCACATAGCCCCAGAGGTCGCGCGCCTTCCCGAGGTCGGCAACGAATCGCCACACCCCGACCAGCAGCAGCACCCCGAAGGCCGACCGGAAGAAGGCCAGTTCCGCGGCCGGCAGCTTTTCCCCGAGGAACTTCGCGGCCGCCGAACTGGCAGCGAAGGCAACCGCCGAAACGGTGGCCCAGACGAACGCATGACCGGGAGCGGACAGAAGGGGGCGAGTCATGCCGTGTTTCAAAGCCGGGTGAATTGCAACGCGCGCGTCAGTCAAAGCCGGGGGCTCCAACCAACGGCTCAAGTATAACCAAGCCTCCAAGCCAAGGCTGCATGAATATGAGATTCATCAATTTTTTGAAGAAGCACGCAATCCCAACAATCATTAGAGGAAATCAACTCAGCGGATACTTCCCATGGCGATGCATGCATTCGGTTGAAAATCCATCAACATGGAAGCGTGCATCGCCAAACCCATGGCTCCGCCGCGGCTGCAAAGCGCCTCCATGGGAACCGCTGCCCCGTTGTGGCATGGTCGTCTTTTTGGAAAGAGACTCTGATGGAACCTCGGATAAGCCTCGTCACCCTGGGTGTGGGCGATCTCGCCCGCGCCCGGCGCTTCTACGAACAGGGGTTGGGCTGGACGCCGTCGCCGGGCGGCAGCGAGCAGGTCGCCTTCTACCAGTTGGGCGGCATGGCGCTGGGGCTGTACGGCCGCACCGCGCTGGCCAAGGACGCCCATCTGCCGGACGCCGGCGATCCGGCGCGCTTCGGCGGCATCACGCTGGCCCACAACGTCCGCTCCAAGGCGGAGGTGGACGCCGTGCTGGCCCTGGCCGAACGGGCCGGCGCGCGGATCCTGAAACCGGGGCAGGACGTCTTCTGGGGCGGCTATTCGGGCTATTTCGCCGATCCGGACGGGCACCCGTGGGAGGTCGCCTGGAACCCCTTCTTCCCGCTCGACGAGGCGGGAAACCTGTCCCTGCCCACCGAATGACGGGTTCCAAGGGCCCCCTTCCCGACGATGGGCGGCCCTTGGCGGGTGGGTTGCGGGAGGGCGCCGCCCTCCCGCCTTTCCTTCCTTACTGGCCGAGCTTCTGCTTGGCCATCGCCCCCAGACGCAGACGCAGCGCGTTCAGCTTGATGAAGCCTTCCGCGTCCTTCTGGTTGTAGACGCTGTCCTGCTCGAAGGTCACATAGTCCATGCGGTAGAGCGAGTTCGGCGACTTGCGGCCGACCACCGTCACGTTGCCCTTGTAGAGCTTCAGACGGACCGTGCCGTTCACCACGTCCTGGGTCTGGTCGATCAGCGACTGGATGGCGAGACGCTCCGGGCTCCACCAGTAGCCGCAATAGATCAGCTCGGCGTAGCGCGGCATCAGCTCGTCCTTCAGATGCGCGGCGCCGCGGTCGAGCGTGATGCTCTCCATGGCGCGGTGCGCGACCAGCAGGATGCTGCCGCCCGGCGTCTCGTAGACGCCGCGCGACTTCATGCCGACGTAGCGGTTCTCGACGAGGTCGAGGCGGCCGATGCCGTTCTCGCCGCCCAGCCGGTTCAGCTCGGTCAGGATCTCGCGCGGGGTCATGCCGACGCCGTTGATGGCGACCGCGTCGCCGCTCTTGAACTCGACCTCGATGTAGGTCGGGGTTTCCGGCGCCTTCTCCGGGGCGACCGAGCGGGTGAACATGTCCTCGTCCGGCTCGACCCACGGGTCTTCCAGCGCCTTGCCTTCATAGGAGATGTGCAGCAGGTTGGCGTCCGTCGAATAGGGCGCCTCGCCGCGCTTGTCCTTGGCGATCGGAATCTGGTTCTTCTCGGCGTAGTCGAGCAGCGTGGTGCGGCTGTTCAGGTCCCACTCGCGCCACGGCGCGATGATGGTGATGTCCGGACGCAGCGCGTAGTAGCCCAGCTCGAAGCGGACCTGGTCGTTGCCCTTGCCGGTGGCGCCGTGCGAGACGGCGTCGGCGCCGACCATGTTGGCGATCTCGATCTGGCGCTTGGCGATCAGCGGCCGGGCGATCGAGGTGCCGAGCAGGTAGGTGCCCTCGTACAGCGTGTTGGCGCGGAACATCGGGAAGACGAAATCGCGAACGAACTCCTCGCGCAGATCGTCGATGAAGATGTTCTCCGGCTTGATGCCCAGAAGCTCGGCCTTCTTGCGGGCCGGCTCCAACTCCTCGCCCTGGCCGAGGTCGGCGGTGAAGGTCACCACCTCGCAGGAATAGGTCTCCTGAAGCCACTTCAGGATGACCGAGGTGTCGAGGCCGCCCGAATAGGCGAGCACCACTTTCTTGACCTGCTTTTTGGACGCGCCGCTCATGGGACTGCTCATGCGGATGGGAAGGGGGAAATACCGCCGCGACCGTACGGCCTTTCCCCCCCGCCTTCAAGTCCTCCGCCGTCGCACGCCCGGCCTTCGGCCCTTACCGGTCGCCCTTCGGCGGAACCGCGGGATCGACGAAGGGCCAGCGCATGTAGGCGAAGATCCAGACGGCCAGCACGTTGACGTAGGGGAACAGCAGCAGCAGCACCCACAGCGGGCTGCGCCCGGCCTTGGCCAGCACCCAGCCGCCGGCGACCATCGTGTAGGTCAGGACCAGCGAGATGATCAGATAGAACTGCCAGGGTTCCAGATCGTTGATGAAGGCCATCACACGCTCCTGCGGGCCTTGACCGCGCGCGTCCGCCGCTCCGGCAGCACCGGCCAGCGGCTGTGGGCGAGCACGCCGATCACCGGCACCAGCCCGAAGGGGATGAGCACCAGCAGCGCCCACCAGGTCGGCAGCCCGGCGCGGCGCAGGATGCGCCAGAAGGGCCAGACGATCGCCACGTTGAACAGCAGCAGCCCGAACAGCGGGCTGTTGACGACGTCCTGAAGGAACTCCTGCACGAAACCTCTCCGGCTTGCGCGGGTTGAGGGCGCGGGTTGAGGGGGAGGCGGAACCGGGCGAGAGGTAAGCGCGGCTTCCCCTGTTTGTCGAGCAAAGTTTGCCGCCATGCCCATCCCCGGACCTGTTCCACCGGGGGAATCCCTGATCCGCCCCGGAAGCGGTGGATCGGGCGGGACCGCGTGCTACACTCCGGCCGCGGCGATCCGGCCCAGGGTCCCGGCGGCACCATCGGCGGACGATCTTGGCGGACACCTCAGAACACGGGCCTGGACAGGCCCGCGACACTCGGCCATCCGGCGGCCGGCACACCGAGGCGCGGTGGAGCCTGCCGGGCCGGGTCGTCGGGCTGCGCATCGCGCTGGTCGCGGTGCTGATCGGCGGCTTCGCCTTCGTCGCCTACCAGGATTTGCAGCGCGCGCGCGACCGCGCGGTCGAGGAGGCGCTGCGCCAGAGCCGCAACCTCGCCCTGACGCTGGAGGCCGACGCCCTCAACACCGTCCGCTCGGCCGACCAGGCCGTCCTGGCGCTGATCGACAGCGTGCCGTCACCGTTCGCCCATATGGCCGGCACCGCCCAGCCGGCGACGGGACGGGCCGACGCCACCGACGCCCTGCCCGCCGTCCCCCTGCCCGCCGTCCGCTCCCTGCTGGTCGCCGACGCCGGGGGCCGCGTCCGCCACGTCTCGGGCGCCACCTCCCTCGCCTCGGTCGCCGGACTGGACCTGTTCGAGGCGCACCGCTCCCCCCCCGTCCGGCAAAGCCGGGGCTTCCACATCTCCGCCCCCTTCCGCGACGGGCGGGAGGATGGCTGGCGCGTCGCCGTCAGCCGCCCCCTGACCGATTCCGACGGCGGTTTCGAAGGCGTCGCCGCCGCGGTGATCGACCTGCGGCGCTTCTCCGCCTTCTACGCCTCGGTCGACATCGGCCCCCACGGATTCATCGGCCTGTGGCACGACAGCGGGGCGGTCCTCGCCAATTCGCGGGGCAGCACGAGGCTGGAGGCCGATCCCTACGCCTTCGCCGCCGCGCTCCCGCGCCACGACGACGGCGAGCCGGTCCACACCCTGACCGGCCTGTCCGCCTTCGACGGGGAGGAGCGCGTCGGCGTCGTCCGCCGGATCGAAGGGCTGCCGCTCAACATCGTCGTCCGGCTGGGCGCCGCCGACTATCTGGAAAGCTGGCGCACCGACCTATGGCAGCGCGGATTGGAGACCGCCGCCCTGTCCGCCGTGCTGATCCTGCTGGCCACGCAGGTGCTGCGCCATCTGGGCCGGCTGGAACAGACCACCCGCGCGCTGCGCGCCAGCGAGCGCCAGTTCCAGGCCCTGTTCGACAGCAGCTTCCAGACCATGGGGCTGATCGCCCCCGACGGCACGGTGGTGGCGCTGAACCGCTCGGCCTGCGCGCTCGCCGGCCTGCCGCCGGACCGGGTGATCGGCCGGCCGGTCTGGAGCTTCCGCGGTTTCGCCGGCACCGACGCGATCGCCGCCCAGTTCCGCCAATCCATCGAGACCGCCGCCGCCGGCCGTTTCCTGCGCTACGAAACCGACCTCGCCACCGACGACGGCCTCCGCGTCATGGACGTGTCGATCAAGCCCATCCTCGACGAAACCGGGACCGTCGTTCTGCTGGTGGTGGAAGGGCGCGACATCACCGAGCGCAAGCGCATGGAGGACAGCCTGCGCGACAGCGAGGCGCGCCTGCGCTCCTACGTCGACGCCGCGATGGAGGGTTTCTTCATCAGCGGCGACGGCGGCGGTTTCATCGACGTCAACCCGGCCGCCTGCCAGACGCTCGGCTTCTCGCGGGACGAGCTGCTGGCGATGCGGGTGCCGGATCTGGTCGCCCGCGAGCATCCCCTGAGCGAGGCGAGCCTCGCCGGCTTCCTGGCGGTCAAGGAGACCGGCCTGTTCCGCGGCGAGATGGCGCTGCGCCGCAAGGACGGCGGCATCGTCCGCGCCGAGGTCAACGCGGTGCGGCTGGAGCACGGCCTCTATCTCGGCGTCGCGCGCGACGTCACCGAGCGCCGCCTCGCCGAGGAGGCGCTGCGCGCCAGCACCAGCCGCCTGTCGGCGCTGGTCCGCGCCCTGCCCGATCTGGTCTTCATCCTCGACGAGGAGGGCCGCTACCGCGAGGTGATCGCCAGCGAGGGCACCCTGCTGCCGCGTCCCGTCCGCGACACCGTCGGCCGCAAGCTGCACGAGCTTCTTCCGCCCGACATCGCCGACCGGCTGATGGAGACGCTGCGGCGGACGCTGGAGACCGGCCAGCCGCAGCGGGCCGAATACCCGCTGGCCGTCCAGGCCGGACAGCGCTGGTTCGAGGGGCGCACGCAGATGCTGGCGGCCGATTTCGGCAACCGCCCGATGGTGATGGTGCTGGCCCGCGACATCACCGACCGCGTCGAGACGGCCGAACGGCTGGCCGCGGCCAGGGATCAGGCGGAGGCCGCCAACCGCGCCAAGAGCGCCTTCCTGGCGACCATGAGCCACGAGCTGCGCACGCCGCTGAACGCCATCATCGGCTTTTCCGACATCATGCTGCACGAGCTGTTCGGCCCGCTCGGCAGCCCGCGCTACCACGATTACGCGCGCCATGTGCAGAACAGCGGCCGCCATCTGCTGGAGCTGATCAACGACGTGCTCGACATGTCGAAGCTGGAGGCCGGCCGCCTGACGCTGGAGGAGGGCTGGGTCGACGTCGCCGACACGCTGGAATCCTGCCGCGCGCTGATGGCGGTGCCGGCCGAGCATGGCGGCCTGTCGCTGACCGTCGCCTGCCCGCCGGACCTGCCGGCCCTCCTCGCCGACGAGCGCGCGCTGCGCCAGGTCCTGCTGAACCTGTTCGCCAACGCCGTGAAGTTCACGCCCGAGGGCGGGCGGGTCGAGGTCGAGGCCGGCGTCCGGCCGGACGGCGACGGCAAGGCGGGCGGCTTCGCCATCACCGTCCGCGACACCGGCATCGGCATCGCCCCGGACGCCCTCGCCCGCATCGCCGAGCCGTTCCAGCAGGCCGACAGCTCCATCACCCGGCGCTTCGGCGGCACCGGGCTCGGTCTGTCGATCAGCCGCAACCTGGTCGAGCTGCATGGCGGCAGCCTGGTCATCGACAGCGAGCTGGGCCGGGGGACCGCCGTCACCATCCTGTTCCCCGCCGCGCGGGCCGGCATCCCGACGGTCGCGAAGGTCGCGGGGTCGGCCTGAGCCGCTCCGATCCGCCCCCGACCCGCTTTGCAGACGGGCACGGAGTGGGGTAGAGGATGGAGCGTGCGCAATCTCGGCGCCGTCGTCATGGGTCGATGAACAACCGGGAGCGGAAAGGCTCCATCCATGGCCACCATTTCCGAAGCCCTGCGGATCGCCGTCGGCCTGCACCAGGGCAACCGCCTGCCGGAAGCGGCCAGCCTCTACGAACGCACCCTCGACGCCGATCCCACGGTGGCCGCCGCCTGGCACCTTCTGGGCGTGCCGCGCCTCCAGACGGGAGACCATTCCCGGGCCGCCGGCTTCATGGCGTTCAACCCCACCCCGGCCGGCCGCGCGTTCCTCGACCGGGTGGTCGCCCACATCGGCTGGTCCTTCGACCGGGGACGGGCGTTCTGGACCCTGGACCAGACGGCGCCCTACTGCGTGCATGACTGGATGGCGCGGTGCGGTGCGGTCCCATCGGTGGTCTGGCACGATTTCGAAGCGTTCCCCTATATGAGATTCCTGGCAAGATAGGCCCGGTCCCCGGAGACTTCGCCGCATCGACCATCACCGCCAGAAGGCCATCGCACCATGATCGGGAATGACGGAAAGCCGGTGTCCAAGGAGGCGCTGCGCCAGCACATCGCCCACTACAACAGCCAGTCGCGCGGCTCGAAGGAGTTCGCGGCGATCCCGCGCGCGCTGGTGACGATCCTCGACGGGCTGAAGCCGGGCAAGACCGGCTACGTCAAATGCCTGGACGGGCAGGTCCAACTGTCCCGCCGCAAGGACAACACGGTGGCGGCCGGCTGAGAGGATCGGCCGCGAGCAAGCGCCGCACAACCAACAAGAATCACGAGGGAGAACGGTCCGATGAACGAGGTTTCCGCCCAGCCCATTGCCCAACCCACGGCCCAGCCGAACATGTACGAACGCGATCTCGAGCGCACCGCCGCGAACTTCGTGGCGCTGACGCCGCTGACCTATCTGGAGCGCGCCGCCGCCGTCTGGCCCGAGCGCACCGCCGTCGTCCACGGCACGATCCGCCGCAGTTGGGCGGAGACCTTCGTCCGCGTCCGCCGGCTGGCCGCCGCGTTGGCGAACGCCGGCATCGGCACGGGCGACACCGTCGCCATGCTCGCCGCCAACACCCCGGAACTGTTCGAGGCGCATTTCGGCGTGCCGCTCGCCGGCGCCGTGCTGAACGCCATCAACACCCGCCTCGACGCCGACGCCATCGCCTTCATCCTCAAGCACGGCGAGGCGAAGATCCTCATCGTCGACCGCGAGTTCTCCGCCGTCGCCAAAAAGGCGCTCGCCAGCCTCGACGCGCCGATCCCGGTCATCGACATCGACGACCCGGCCTACGGCGGCGGCGAGCTGATCGGCGACCGCGACTACGAATCCTTCCTCACCGACGTCGGCACCGAGCATCCCTGGGTCCTGCCGGCCGACGAGTGGCAGGCCATCGCGCTCAACTACACCTCGGGCACCACCGGCAACCCCAAGGGCGTCGTCTACCACCACCGCGGCGCCTACCTGAACGCGGTGTCGAACGCGCTGTCCTGGAACATGGGCGACGCGCCGGTCTATCTGTGGACGCTGCCGATGTTCCACTGCAACGGCTGGTGCTTCCCCTGGACCATCGCGGTGACCGCCGGCACCAGCGTCTGCCTGCGCCAGGTCCGCCCCGACGCCGTGCTGCGCCTGATCCGCGAGGAGAAGGTGACGCATTTCTGCGGCGCGCCGATCGTGCTGAACATGCTGAACAACGCCCCGGCCGAGCTGAAGGCCGGCATCACGCAGCCGGTCAAGGCGATGACCGCCGGCGCCGCGCCGCCGGCCGCGGTGATCGCCGGGATGGAGCGGATGGGCTGGGAGGTGACGCACGTCTACGGCCTGACCGAATGCTACGGCCCGACGGTGGTCAACGTCTGGCACGACCGCTGGAACGATCTGCCGCTCGACGACAAGGCGGCGATCAAGGCGCGCCAGGGGGTGCGCGGCCCGATGCTGGAGGAGGTGATCGTCGCCGATCCCGGCACGCTGGAGCCGATGCCGAAGGACGGCCGCTCGATGGGCGAGATCCTGATGCGCGGCAACAACGTGATGAAGGGCTACCTGAAGAACCCGAAGGCGACGGCGGAGGCGTTCTCCGGCAGCTGGTTCCACACCGGCGACCTGGCGGTGTGGCACGCCGACGGCTATGTCGAGATCAAGGACCGCTCGAAGGACATCATCATCTCGGGCGGCGAGAACATCTCGTCGATCGAGGTGGAGGACGTGCTCTACCGGCACCCCGAGGTGCTGGAGGCCGCCGTGGTCGCCCGCCACGACGAGAAATGGGGCGAGACGCCCTGCGCCTTCGTCACCCTCAAGGACGGCGCGGCGGCGACGGAGGCCGACATCATCGCCTTCTGCCGCGCCCACATGGCCCATTTCAAGTGCCCGCGCACCGTCGTCTTCGGCCCCCTGCCAAAGACCTCCACCGGAAAGATCCAGAAGTTCGTCCTGCGCAAGCAGACCGAGGCGCTGTAGGGCCCAAGGCGGGCCGGGGGCTCACGGCCCCCGGCCCGCTCCTTCCGCCTACAGCAGCGTCTCCAGCACCCGGTCGGGCGGGGTGTGGCCGTCGGTGAAGGTCTTGATGTTGATGACGACCTTCTCGCCCATGTCGATGCGGCCCTCGATGGTGGCCGAGCCCATGTGCGGCAGCAGCACCACGTTGTCGAGCCGCAGCAGCTTCGGGTTCACCGCCGGCTCGTGCTCGAACACGTCGAGGCCGGCGCCGGCGATCTCGCCCTTGGACAGCATGCGGGTCAGCGCCACCTCGTCGATGACCTCGCCGCGCGAGGTGTTGACGATGTAGCAGTGCGGCCGCAGCAGCTTCAGCCGGCGTTCCGACAGCAGATGGTAGGTGGCCGGGGTGTGCGGGCAGTTGATCGACACCACGTCCATCCGCGCCAGCATCTGGTCGAGGCTGGACCAGTAGGTCGCCTCCAGCTCCTGCTCCAGCTCGGGATGGACGCGGCGGCGGTTGTGGTAGTGGATCGACATGCCGAAGGCGCGCGCCCGGCGGGCCAGCGCCTGCCCGATCCGCCCCATGCCGAGGATGCCCAGCCGCTTGCCGGTGATGCGGTGGCCGAGCATCGTCGTCGGCCCCCAGCCGGTCCACTGGCCGGAGCGGACCAGCCGCTCGCCCTCCGCCACGCGCCGCGCGGTGGCCAGCAGCAGCGCCATGGTCATGTCGGCGGTGTCTTCGGTCAGCACGCCCGGCGTGTTGGTGACGACGATGCCGCGCTCGCGCGCCGCCCGCAGGTCGATGTGATCGACGCCGGTGCCGAAGGAGGCGATCAGGCGGAGCTGCGGCCCGGCCTGCTCGATCAGCTCGCGGTCGATGCGGTCGGTGACGGTGGGAACCAGCACGTCGGCGGTGGCGACCGCGTCGCGCATCTGCACCGGTGTCAGCGGCACGTCGTCCGGATTGAGCCGGGTGTCGAACAGCTCCATCATCCGGGTCTCGATGACGTCCGGCAGCTTGCGGGTGACGACAACGAGCGGCTTCTTCTTGTCGGTCATCGAGCGGGGCCTCCCTAACCTCGACCGTCCGCGCCGCGCGGCGTGGATCGGCCAGTCGTTGCCATACCAAGCGGTTGGGGCACTGTCCAGCCGGCTGTGACGAATGACCGCCCTGTGGAAGGCGACGCCCTGCCGGCCCTCCCCCGGCCCGTGACAACCGCCCGCCGGCCACGCTCCGGCGGCGGCGAGCCTTGCCCCCAGGGAGCACCCCTATCTATAGTGCCGTCCCGCCGTCGCACCCCCGCTTGCCCCCGGTGTCGTCCATGCCCGTCCGCCGTTTCGCCTCCGCCGCGCTGGTCCTGCTTGCCGGGATGGGAGTCGGTCTGGCGTCCGGCGCCGCCGACGCGCAGGCCCGCAAGGAGAAGGACCCGACCCACGCGTCCGGCCTGCCGATCCCGCGCTTCGTCACGATGCGCGTCGGCGAGGTCAACCTGCGCTCCGGTCCCAACGGCAGCTACCCGATCGATTGGGTGTTCACCCGCAAGGAAATGCCGGTGGAGATCATCCAGGAGTTCGACACCTGGCGCCGCATCCGCGACTGGGAGGGCAGCGAGGGCTGGGTCCACCAGAGCGCCCTGTCGGGAAAGCGCGGCGCCCTGGTGGTCGGCGGCGTCCGCGCCCTGCGCAAGGCGCCGCAGGCCGACGCCCCGGTCGTCGCCCGCGCCGAGACCGGCGTCATCGGCTCGCTGAAGAAGTGCCAGGGCGACTGGTGCGAGATCGACATCAAGGGCTATCGCGGCTGGCTCCAGCGCGCCGATTTCTGGGGCACCTATCCGGGCGAAAAGGTGGAGTAAGGCCGGAAAGGTTTTTCAGGCGAAATCCTTCGCCAGTTCCGCCCGCACCGCCTCCGGCATCACCGCCAGATGACCGTAGTTGGGATGCCCGATTCCGACCAGCACCTGGGCGCCCGGCTCGCGGAAGGCGGCGACCTGCTCGTCGGTGAAGTCGAAATGCAGGAAATGGACGGAGGAGGTCTTGCCGGCGGCGTTGGTCCGCTCGACGTCGCCCTCCGGACGGCCGGCGATGGCCTGGCCGGCGAGCCGGATCGTCATGAAGCCCTCGACCCCGCCGAGCGCGCTCAGCACCCGGTCGCGGCGCTCGGGGTCGTCGATTTCGAACATCACCGTGGCGACCAGCTCGCGTCCCTTGGGAATCAGCGGGTTGTAGGCGTGGAGCTCGTCGGCGATCTGCTCCTCCCCGCCCTTCTCGATGTGCAGCATCTCGTGGATCTGCTGCCACATCGTCTCGTAATTCTCGAAATAGAAGGTCGCGTGCGGACCGACCGAAACGCGGCGGTTCCTCTTGACCGCGACCAGCGCCTTGCGGCGGGCCAGCCGCTCCTCGGCGTATTGCGCCATCGGCATGATGTCGGCGCGGGTGATCTCGGTCTTGGCGGCCATGGCGGCTCCTGCGTTCAAACGGTGATTCCGTAGGCGCGGGCGAACAGCTCGACGGGGTGCAGGTTCTCCGGCCTGGGACCGTCCGTCCCGCCGCCGTTCAGGCGGTCGATGCCCTGCATGATGTGCGGCCCGGCGATCGGGCATTCCGAGGCGACGTAGCTCTTGCCGGCCTTCAAAGCCTGGGTGGCGACCGGCTTGCCGACCTTGAGCGCCACCGGGAAATTCCCGGTCAGCACGCCCCATGACCCGCCATGGCCGGAACAGCGCTCGATCACCTTCAGGTCGGCCTTGGGGATCAGCCGCAGCATCTCCGCCGCCTTCTGCCCCATGTTCTGGGCGCGGGCGTGGCAGGCGACGTGCAGCGCGATCCCGCCCGGCAGCGGCTCCAGCCCCTCGGCCAGCCCGTCGCGCCGGGCGATGTCGACGATGTATTCGCTGACGTCGAAGGTCGCCTGCGCCAGCTTCTCCACCGCCGCGCGGTGCGGCGCGTCCCTCGGCACGATCAGCGGCCATTCCAGCTTCAGCATCAAAGCACAGCTCGGCACCAGGGCGATGACGTCGTAGCCCTTGTCGATCCAGGGGCCGAGCGCCGCCGCCACCGTCGCCGCCCGCGAATCGACCTTGGCGAGGTCGCCCTGCTCCAGCTGCGGCATGCCGCAACAGGCGGGATAGACCACCGCGCTCTCGACGCCGTTGCGCGCCAGGATGGCTCGGGTCGCCATGCCGATGGCCGGGTTGTTGTAGTTGGCGAAGCAGGTCGCGTAGAGCACCGCCTTGCGCTTGCCGAAGGCCGGGGCCGCGCGGTTGAGCTCCAGCGGCTCGGCCTTGGCCCGCATGGCCAGGGTCTTGCCGTTGAACTTCGGCAGATGCGCCTCGCGATGGACGCCGGCAACCTTTTCCAGGAGCGGCCGGGTGATCCTGTTGGTCTCGGCCGAGGCCCAGTTGGCGATGGCCGCGACCGGCCGCGCCAGCTCGCCGTTGCGGTCGGTCTGCGTCAATTGCTTGAGGGCGAAGGGAACGCCGTGCTTTTGCGCCTCCACCGCCCGGTGGCGCACCATCAAATGCGGGAAATCGAGCGCCCAGGGGTGCGGCGGCACGTAGGGGCATTTGGTCATGAAGCACATGTCGCACAGCGTGCAGGCGTCGACGACGCTCTTGAAGGACCCGGACGGTACGCCGTGCAGCTCGGGCTCGCCCGCCGCGTCGATCAGATCGAACAGGCGGGGAAAGCTGTCGCACAGGTTGAAGCAGCGCCGGCAGCCGTGGCAGATGTCGAAGACGCGCCGCATCTCCGCGTCCAGCTTGGCCTCGTCGGAGAAGTCGGGGTTTTGCCAGTCGAGCGGGTGGCGGACGGGCGGCTCCAGGCTGCCTTCGCGCATGGGCGTGTCTCCCTTGGGATTTTCTTCTGGCGCTCTTTTCCTGGTGATGCTTTTGAAGAGCCCCTCTCCCCTTGCGGGAGAGGGGTTGGGGTGAGGGGGCAAGCAAATCCTTCCACCTCCGGCGGCTCCCCCTCATCCCAACCCTTCTCCCTCAGGGAGAAGGGCTTTGTCGGCGTCCATGGGAAGGACCGGCGCGCCCGTGTCGGTGCGGGAGAAGTCTCCCCTTACAGCGCGTCGAGCGCCTTCTGGAAACGGCCGGCGTGGCTCTTCTCGGCCTTGGCGAGGGTCTCGAACCAGTCGGCAACCTCGTCGAAGCCCTCGTCGCGGGCGGTCTTGGCCATGCCCGGATACATGTCGGTGTATTCGTGGGTCTCGCCGGCGATGGCCGCCTTGAGGTTGGCGTCGGTGGCGCCGATCGGCAGGCCGGTCGCCGGATCGCCGACCTCCTCCAGAAACTCCAGATGGCCATGCGCGTGGCCGGTCTCGCCCTCCGCCGTGGAGCGGAAGACGCTGGCGACATCGTTGAAGCCCTCGACGTCGGCCTTCTGGGCGAAATAGAGATAGCGGCGGTTGGCCTGGCTCTCGCCGGCGAAGGCGGCCTTCAAATTCTCTTCGGTCCTGGTACCCTTCAGCGACATGACTGGTTCCTCCGGACGGTTGCGCCCGGCGTCGCCACGCCCACGGCGCGACGCGCTGGCGTGAGCGGGATCTTCGCACCAACCGTTGGTCAGGTCAACAGTCTGGAGACCCTCTAAAAACCCCGGCAAACCGCCGTGCACAAAAGGTTTTCTGAGAGTAAGTCGCAGTCGCCCCGGACGATCACTCGCCGTCTTCGACGAGACGGACGATCACATCGACGCGGGCAATTCGCGTTCCGGTCGGCGCGCTCGGCAGGTTCTGGATCGCCAGATGGTCGCCGGGGATGTCCTCCAGCCGGCCGGTGTTCTCCAGAAAGAAATGGTGATGGTCGCTGGTGTTGGTGTCGAAATAGGATTTTCCGGCCTCCACCACCACCTCGCGCAGCAGACCGGCGGCGGTGAACTGGTTCAGCGTGTTGTAGACGGTCGCCAGCGACACCGGCAGGTCGGCCGACACCGCCTCGCCATGCAGTTGCTCCGCCGTGACGTGGCGGTCGCATCCCTCGAAGAGCAGACGGGCGAGTCCCAGGCGCTGGCGGGTCGGCCGCAGGCCGGCACCGTGCAGGCGGTCGAGGGCGCGCTTGAAGGGGCGGTGGGCGGTCGTCATGGGCAGCAACCCGCTGATACGTCGAGATCCGATACGGGGCACGACGTGAGGCACGATGACTTGCGGCGGAAGGCCGCAGATCGTTCCACTGTAGAACGAATCCGCCGCGCGACGCAAGAAACTGCGTCGCGCGGCGGTATCGGGGGTGTACCGGGTGCTGAAAACCGCTCAGTAGCCGCTGGCGATGCGCTCGATCAGCTGCTTCACCGTGGGGATGAAGCCGTCCTTGTAATAGGGATCGGAGGCGAAGCGGTAGGCATTGTGGCCGGCGAACATGAGCTGGTTCTCGCAGTCGTCGGTGTGGCTGACCGCCTGGAGCGTCTTCTGGATGCAGAAGGAGCGCGGGTCGGCCTTCTTGCCGGTGGTGCCGGCCTCGTTCTGCATCCAGTTGGAGAAGCCGCAGGCCGACAGGCAGCCCATGCAGTCCACCTGGTCGCGCAGGATCTTCTCCGACTGCTCCGGCGTGACGAAGACCAGCGTGCTGTCCGGCGTCTTCAGCGCGGTGGTGAAGCCCTGGCTCAGCCAGCCCTCGGCGCGGGCCTTGTCGGTCTCGGTGACGTAGACCGGGCGGCCGCGCGGACCGACCGGGAATTCCGAGGAATGCTCGCCCACCGGCTTGGACAGGTAGGCGATCTGCCGCTCCGACCGCGCCATCAGGTCGAGCAGGAACGGGTTCTTCACCGCCGACGAATAGAAGCCGGTCGGCGAGAAGCGGTTGAGGAAGACGTCGCCCGGCTTCAGGTTCAGCAGCCGGTTCTTCCACGCGTCGGAGATCGGGCTTTCCTGGGTCAGCAGCGGGCGGGTGCCGTACTGGAAGGCGACGGGGCCGAGATCGGGGTTGTCGATCCAGTCCTCCCACTCCGACAGCCACCAGACGCCGCCCGCCATGACGATGGGCGTGTCGTTCAGGCCGAAGCTGTTCATCATCTGGCGCAGCGCCAGGACGCGGGGGAACGGATCCTCCGGCTTCTGCGGATCCTCCGAGTTGGACAGGCCGTTGTGGCCGCCGGCCAGCCAGGGATCCTCGTAGACGACGCCGCCGAGGTTGTCGCGGAACTTGTGGTAGGCGCGCAACCACAGGGCGCGGAAGGCGCGGGCCGACGACACGATCGGGTAGTAGTGGACACCGTAGCTGACGGCGATCTCGGCCACCTTGTAGGGCATGCCGGCGCCGCAGGTGACGCCGTGGATCATGCCCTTGGAGCCTTCCAGCACGCCGTGCAGGATGTGCTCGGCGCCGCCCATCTCCCACAGGACGTTCATGTGGATGCGGCCCTGGCCGTTCGACGCCTCGTGCGCGATGCGGGCCTGGGAAATGCCACCCTGGATGCCGAAGGCGATCAGCTCATCATGCCGCTCGCGCCGGGTCTTGCCCTTGTAGATCTGCGGCAGCAGATTGCCGTTCTCGTCGTAGCTGTCGGCGTTGACCCCCGAAAAGGTGCCGATGCCGCCGGCCGCCGCCCAGGCGCCGGAGCTTTCGCCGTTGGACACGGCAATCCCCTTGCCACCCTCGACGAGCGGCAGAACATCCCGGCCGGACATCGGCAACGGCTTCAACGCCTTCAACGAACCCTCCAAAAACCGTACGTGCACCCATGGGGGCGCCGGATCAAAGCGGCGGATACCAGACGACGAAAGACCCCGCCGGAAACGGACCGGTTCCGGCAGGGCGCGCCATGCGGTTCTATATATGAGGAAACGGCCCATCCTACGAGTGGATTCGGCCCGGCACGCAAAAAACGTTCACACTTTTCCGCAACCGCGAACGGAAGGTTCCGCCAACTCCGCCGCCAGCCGCCCCGGCGCGTCGGTGAAGACCGCTGCCACGCCCCAGCCGAACAGCGTCCGCGCCCGCTCCGCGTCGTTGACGGTGTAGGCCAGCACCGGCCGCCCGGTAGCGCGGTAGGCGGCGACGCTCTCCGCCGTCTGCCACTCCTGGTTCACGTTGAGGCTCGCCGCCCCGACCCGGTCGGCGATGGCCGCCCAATCCGCCGGCTCCTCCCAGATCAGGTAGCCGCGCGGGATCTCCGGCCACAGGTCGCGGGCGACCTCCAGGCAGGGCACCTCGAAGCTGGAGAGCAGCAGCGGCCGGTCGGCCGGCCACAGCGGGCGCAGCACCTCCAGCGCCGCCTTGGCCGTCGCCGCCTCCTGCCCCGGATAGGGCTTGATCTCCAGGTTGAGGCCGAGGCCGAGCTCGCGGATCAGCCCGACCGCCGCCTCCAGCGTCGGCACCCGCTCGTCGGCGAAGCGCGGGTCGAACCAGGAGCCGGCGTCGAGTTGACGCAACTCGGCGAGGTCGAGCAGCGGAACCGGGCCCTTGCCGGTGGTGGTGCGGTCGAGCGTGTCGTCGTGGATCAGCACCGGCCGCTGGTCGCGCGTCAGCATGACGTCGACCTCGACCCAGCGGGCGCCCTGGCTGGCGGCCTCGCGGATCGAGGCGAGCGTGTTCTCCGGCGCGCTTTCCTTGGCGCCGCGGTGGCCGATCAGACGGGGAAGAGTCGACAGCATGGGTCTCACGGGAGTAAGAGCGGACGCTTCCTTACATGACGGAATCCGCCGAGGCGGGAAAGAGCGATGAAGGCCCTTCACAGTGTTTCCGATCTGGTGGCCGCCGGGCTGATGACCCCCGAGGCCGGCAAGGCCGTGGAAACGGTGGCCGAACGCTACGCCGTGGCGGTGACCCCGTACCTGCGCGACCAGCTCGCCGGGCGTACGCCGGACGACCCGCTGTACGCCCAGTACGTCCCCTCCCCGGAGGAGGCGTACACGGCGCCGGAGGAGCGCGAGGATCCGATCGGCGACGTGGCGCGCAGCCCGGTCAAGGGCATCGTCCACCGCTACCAGGACCGGGTGCTTCTGAAGCCGCTGCACGCCTGCGCGGTCTATTGCCGCTTCTGCTTCCGCCGCGAGATGGTCGGCCCCGGCGGCGAGGCGCTGACCGGCGAGGAGCTGGACGCGGCGCTCGCCTACATCCGCGACCATGACGAGGTGTGGGAGGTGGTGGTCACCGGCGGCGACCCGTTCCTGCTGTCGCCGCGCCGGCTGCGCGGCATCGTCCAGGCGCTGTCGGCCATGCCGCATGTCGGAATCGTCCGTCTGCACACCCGCATCCCCGCCGCCGACCCCGACCGGGTGACCGGCGAGCTGGTCGAGGCGCTCACCGCCCCCGGCCTCGCCACCTGGGTCGCCGTCCACGTCAACCACGCCGACGAGCTGACGCCGCCGGTCCGCGCCGCGCTGGCCCGGCTGGTCGAGGCCGGCATTCCGCTGGTCGGCCAGACGGTGCTGCTGAAGGGGATCAACGACAGCCCGGCGGCGCTGGAGGCGCTGTTCCGCGGGCTGGTGCGCAACCGGGTCAAGCCCTACTACCTGCACCACCCCGATCTCGCCGCCGGCACCAGCCATTTCCGCAGCACGCTGGCCGAGGGGCAAGCGCTGGTGAAGGGGCTGCGCGGGCGGGTGTCCGGCCTTTGCCAACCGACCTACGTGCTGGACATCCCCGGCGGCCACGGCAAGGCCCCCGCCGCACCCGCCTGGATCGCGGATGAGGGAAAGGGGGACTACAGGGTCGAGGATTTCACCGGAGCGACGCACCGCTACCGGGGGTGAAGACTCAATCCGGAATCAGGAACTGCACGCCCAGCCAGCGCCAGCGGCCTTCCGGGGTCGGCAGGGTGCAGTTGACCCGCGCCCGGCCCGGCGGGAAGGGATCCTTGATGCGGACCTCGACGCGGTCCTCGGCGATGCGCTCCAGCACCGTGCGCCCCTGCCCCGCCGCGAAGCAGGCCAGCTTGGCGCTGTCGCCGACGCTGTCGGCGATGGTGAAGCCCAGCGGCGGCGGATTCACCGTGATCAGCGGATCGTCCGGCGTCAGGTCCGACACCGGCAGCGGCAGCGCGTTGGCGGCGAGCTGGAAGCGGTCGACGCTGCCGTAGGTCTCGTTCATCACGAAACGCGGCAGGCCCCACGGATCGGCCTGCGGGTGCAGCACGCCCGACTGCTGGCCGAAGGCGGCGACGAAGCCCTGCTCGGCCACCGCCTTGCGCACCGCCAGGGAATATTCACCCTGCGGGTAGGCGAACAGGGTCGGCCGCTGCCCGAGTTCCGTCTGGAAGCGGTCGGACATGCGGCGCAGCTCCGCCACCACCTCGGCCGGCGACCGCGGCACCAGCGACTGGGTGGAGCCGCCCAGCCCGCCGATGGTCACCCCCGCCGCCGCCATCTGGCGGATCTCCGACCAGCTCATGTGGGCGGGCGAGCCGCGGTCGACCGCGTCGGTGGCGACGAACAGGGTGAAGGGAAGGTTGGCGGCCTTCAGGCGCGGCCACGCCTCGGTGTAGGCGGAGCGGCTGGCCTCGTCGATGGTGATGGCCACCGCCCGGTCGGGCAGCGGCTTGCCGGTGCGCAGCGCGTCGAGGATCTTCGGAAGCGGCAGGACCTGATAGTCGCCGTCGGTCAGCTCGTCGAGATGCGCCTCGAACTGGTCGATGCGGATGCTGATCGACGGGTTCTGGTCCTCGCCGAAGCGGTCGTAGGCGAACACCACCGCGCTGGGGCCGGGGTCCGCCGCCATGGCCCCGCGTCCCGCCGGAACCAGGGCGGTCCAGACGGTCAGAATGGCGGTGGCGAGCACCCTGACGGCACGGCGAAACGGCATGGCGTCCTGTGACAACGGGAAGCCGGATCAAAAACCCGGCTTATCGCAAGAGATGTGCCACAGTCCCCCATGCCGGAACAAGTCCGCCACAGCGTTTTTCCACCAACGCCGGCGATGCGATGCGCGCATGCAACAACCGATGCGCGGCGGGCTTCGTTTCGTGCGCGGGCCCGCCCGCCGCCCGCGCTCACATCATCCGGCCGCCGGCGGCGGTGTCGGCCAGCAGCGGGTAGCGCTCGGCGTCGGGAAGCTGGTAGTGCCACCATTCCGACGCGTAATGGTCCCAGCCGGCGGCGCTCATGACGCCGAGCAGGAGGGCGCGGTTGCGCTGCTGCTCGGTGGTCAGGTCGGCGCGGCCGTGGTGCGAGCGTTCGGTCATCTCGTCGAAGCCGGTCCCCATGTCGAGCGGCCGGCCGGACGCCGCGTCGGCCAGCGTCAGGTCGATGGCGACGCCGCGCGTGTGGTTGGAGCCCAGCCGGGGATCGGCGATGTAGGTGGGGTCGGGAAAGGCCTGCCAAAGCCTCCATTGCGCCTCGGCCGGCCGGAAGGCATCGTACACCCGCAGCCGGCAGCCGATTCCGCGCGCCAGCGCGATCGACGCGCGCAGCCGCCGCGCGGCCTCGGGGTGCAGCAGGCACACCGGCGCGCGGTAGATCGGCACGCCGGACAAATTGTCCGCCGTGGCGTAGAGAAGGTCCAGGTCGATGTCGTAATCCGGCGGCGCGATGTCGATCAGCATGATGCGTGAAACCGTTTGTGTACGGATGGGAGGGCCGAGGGGTGCTGTCTAGCACGGGTTTGACGGGACGATGAAGGTTCTGGGACTGGACACGGCGACGTCGGGCTGTTCCGCCGCGCTGTGGGACGATGGCGCGCTGACGGTCCGCCGCAGCGCGCCGATGGCGCGCGGTCAGGCGGAGGTGCTGGTGCCGCTGGCCCAGGCGGTGCTGGCCGACGCCGGGATCGGCTTCTCCGGGATCGACCGCATCGCGGTGACGGTCGGGCCGGGCGCCTTCACCGGCCTGCGCATCGCGCTGGCCGCCGCGCGCGGCATCGCCGTGGCGCAGGATTTGCCGGTGATCGGCGTCACCACCTTCGACGCCGTCGCCCACGGCCTGCCGGAGGCGGAGCGCGCCGGGCGGGCCGTTCTGGTGACGGTCGACAGCCGGCGGACGGAGCCCTTCCTCCAGCTCTTCGACGCCGCCCTGGCCCCGCTCGGCGAGCCGGCGATGCTGGAGCCGGCGGCGGTGCCGGCCTGGCTGGACGCCCGCCTCCCCAGCGGCGCCCCGCTCCTGATCGCCGGCGACGGCGCCGGTCCGCTGCGCCCGGTTCTCGACGGGCGCCCGGACCTGTCCTGGGCGACGGGCGACGGCGTGCCGGACGCCGCCGTGGTGGCGGCGCTGGGGGCCGCGCGGCCCGCCGGACTGCCGGCGGAGCCCTTCTACCTGCGCCCGCCCGACGTCACGCTGCCGAAGCCCAGATCATGACCGCCGGGCGGGACGATCCGCGCCTTCACGCCGCCGGCCCGCTGGAAGCCGGCGTGGTGGCGGCGCTCCAGCAGGCCTGCTTCCCCGACGATCCGTGGGACGTCGCGTCCGTCGCCGCGCTGATCGGCCCCCCCGGCGGCTTCGCCGCGCTGGCCCTGCGGGGAGAGGAACCGGTCGGCTTCGTCATGACCCGGGTCGCGGCGGAGGACGCCGAGATCCTCGCCATCGGCGTGCTTCCCGCCGGCCGCCGGTCCGGGGTCGGGCGCCGCCTCGTCGAGGCGGCGTTGAGCGGGTCCCGGCACCTGGGCGCGACTGCGCTGTTTCTTGAAGTGGCCGAGGACAACGACGCGGCGCGCGCTCTATACAAGGCTTGCGGCTTTTTTTCCGTCGGCCGCCGCCCCGGTTACTACAGGCGGCGGGACGGGCGGGTGGCCGCCCTGGTTCTGCGCCACGACCTCGCCCCGGCCCTCCCGGAGCAGGGGGGTTAATTTTTCCGCACCACCAGGCGGTGAACGCCCATCGGCTCCTCCGGTCGTTCGGGAACGACCGACAGAATGCTGTGCCCCAGTTCCGCCAAGGAACGGGGCACGTTTTCCAAGGGTTCGCCAGCGTTCAGGCGGACTTCGAGGGTCTGCCCCGCCGCCATCCGCTCCACCATCAACTTGGTCTTGACGAAGGTTAACGGGCAGAGCTGGGTGGTGATGTCGAGAAACAAGTCCGTGGAGATTTTTTCGCCCACTGCTTCCTCTTTATGAGCAAAGGATGGATATTGCACCTCGGGTGAAACCTCTTTATATGGAGAGGAACGAATGCCGCGGAGCAAGCTTACATGAGCAACGGGTCCCCTTCCAACGCGCTGTTGTCTCTGACCACGGAGATCGTGGCGGCGCATGTCTCTAACAATACAGTCGCTCTCACCGATCTTCCGACGCTGATCGAGCAGGTCTACAAGTCGCTGGCCAATGTGGGCACCGAACCCGTGGTGGCGGAGGAGCGGCCGCAGCCCGCCGTTCCGATCAAGAAGTCGGTGACTCCCGATTACATCGTCTGCCTGGAAGACGGCAAGAAACTGAAGATGCTGAAGCGGCATCTGAAGACGGCGTACAATATGTCGCCCGAGGAATACCGCGACCGCTGGGGCCTGCCGACCGACTACCCGATGGTCGCCCCCAACTACGCCCGCCAGCGCAGCTCGCTGGCCAAGCAGATCGGCCTGGGCACGCGCGCCCGCCGCGGCGCCGCCTGACCGGGGCTGTGCCTGACCGGGGCGGCCCAGCCCGGCGTCATGCTGACGGATTTGTGACGGAGCGCGGCCCTTCCGGCCGCTGCCTGGCAAGCGGGGCGGGAAGTCGGACAGGAAGCCGGCAGCCCCGACGATGTCGGTTGACCGCCGCCCGCCGCTTCGTGTTATCCCTTGCGATGCGATCGCACCTTCGCGCATCGTCACCGGCCGCTTGTTCCCGGTGACGAAGGCCGGTGCGCCGCACCGTCGCGAACCACGGCAGCGAACCGTCGACATGGCTGATACGAGCGTTGACCAGGGCGAGATGTCCGGCATTCGGACGGGATCCCTGGAAGTGCGGCTGGCCAAGACCGCCGCCGAGGTCGATTGGGCGCAGGCTCTGCGCTACCGCGTGTTCTACGAGGAAATGACGGCGATTCCGTCGGACGCGATGAAGGCGCAGCTCCGCGACTTCGACGAGTTCGACGCGCTGTGCGACCATCTGCTGGTCATCGACCACGCGCGCGGCAATGGCCCGGACATGGTGGTCGGCACCTACCGCCTGATCCGCCGCCCGGCCGCCGCCCGGGCCGGCCGCTTCTACTCCAGCGACGAGTACGACATCTCCCCGCTGGTCGCCTGGCCCGGCGAGATCCTGGAATTGGGACGCTCCTGCGTCGATGCCGGCTACCGCACGCGCGGCAGCATGCAGCTTCTGTGGCAGGGCATCGCCGCCTATGTGTTCCAGCACGACATCGCCCTGATGTTCGGCTGCGCCAGCCTGCCGGGCACGGATCCCGGCGCCCTGGCCGAACCTCTGGCCTACCTGCACCACCATCATCTGGCCCCGCCGGAACTGCGCGCCACCGCGCTGCCGGAGCGCTACGTCTCCATGAACCTGATGGAGAAAGACGCGATCGACCCGCGCCGCGCGCTGAACATCCTGCCGCCGCTGATCAAGGGCTATCTGCGTCTGGGTGGCTTCATCGGCGACGGGGTGGTGATCGACCACCAGTTCAACACCACCGACGTCTGCATCGTGGTGAAGACCGACCTGATCACCGACAAGTATTTCAAGCATTACGAACGTCGCAGCCGCGACGGCCAACCCGGCTGAAGGTTTGAAGACAGCGATGACGGACACCGCGCGAGCGTTGGGATCGACCGGGCGCGGGGCGTTGCGTCTGACCTTGTACGCGGCGTGGACGCTGCTGCTGATTCCCCTTCAGGCGCTGGCCGTGGCCCGTGGCTGGCCACTCCGGCACCGCCTGCCGGTCTTCTACCACCGGAGCTGCGCCCGCCTGCTGGGCATCGACGTGGTGGTCCGCGGGCAGCGGGTGGCCGACGGGCCGGTCCTGTTCGTGTCCAACCACTCGTCCTACCTGGACATCACGGTTCTCGGCTCGGTCATTCCCGGTTCCTTCGTCGCCAAGACCGAGGTGGCCGGCTGGCCCTTCTTCGGGCTGCTCGCCAAGCTGCAACGGACGGTCTTCGTCGAGCGCAAGGCGCGGACCGAGGTCGGCAAGCAGCGCGACGACATCGGCGGCCGCCTGGACGCCGGCGACAGCCTGATCCTGTTCCCCGAGGGGACGTCGAGCGACGGCAACCGCACCCTGCCCTTCAAGACCGCCCTGTTCGCCGTCGCCGCCCGGCGCATCGGCGACAAGCCGCTGACGGTGCAGCCGGTCAGCGTGACGCCGACGCGGCTCGACAACATTCCCATGGGCTTCGCCTTCCGCCCCTTCTACGCCTGGTACGGCGACATGGACCTCGCGCCGCATCTGTGGCAGGCGTTCAAGCTCGGCGGCATGACGGTGGAGGTGGAGTTCCATCCGCCGGTGACCATCGACGGCTTCTCCAGCCGCAAGGCTCTGGCCGAGCATTGCCACCGCACCGTCACCCTGGGCGTGGCCCGCGCCGTCTCCGGCCGCCACGAGCTTGCCGACCAGCCGCTCCCCGTCACGCCGCCGGCTGCACCGGCACCGGCTGTCGCCGCCACCACGGCGACCTGAACGGACTTGGTTCGAAGGGGTGTGCCTGTGGGGGAGCGAACCGCCCAGTCAAGGCACGCCTGATGCCAGCCATGACGGACCGGCCGCCAAGCGCCCTCTGAATTCAGAGTTGGCGAAACGCTGAGCTTTACCATGGCCCAGACATGGAAAGGCCCCGGAAGGCATTACCTTCCAGGGCCTTAGAAACTGGTGCCGCAACAGGGATTTGAACCCCGGACCTACTGATTACGAATCAGTTGCTCTACCCCTGAGCTACTGCGGCGTCGTCGTGGCGGGGAACATAGCGACGTGCCTTGCCGGATGCAAGCGAACAATTTCAGAAAATCGCTCATTCAGCCATGCTGGCGGATCACCTCCAGAAACGCGTCGGCGTAGCGTTCGAGCTTCCGCCCGCCCACGCCGGGAAGGTGCCCGAAGGCCGCGTGGTCGCGCGGACGCTGGCTGACCATCTCCAGCAAGGTGCTGTCGTGAAAGATCACGTAGGGCGGCACCCCCTGCGCCTTGGCAAGCCCCGTGCGGCAGTCGCGCAGCGCGTGCCACAGCGCGTCGTCGGCCGCCGACAGCGCCCCGCGCGCGCCGCCGCGCGACACCCCGTCGCCCGACGAACCGCCGCGCCCGCTCTGGCGGCGCAGCGCGTCCTTCACACCACGGCGGCGCTCCTGCACCGGATCCTTGCGGAGAGCCACCGTCCGCTGGCCCTTGATGACGGCGACCCCGGCGTCGGTCAGGCGGAAGCCACCATACTCCAGATCCACCGTCAGCAGGCCGTTGGCCACCAACTGCCGGTAGACCGACTGCCACTCCGCCTTCGACAGATCCTTGCCGACCCCGAAGGTCTTCAGCGTGTCGTGCGCCTGCTGCGCCACCTTCTCCGTCGTGTTGCCGAGCAGCACGTCGATCAGGTGGCCGGCGCCATAGCGCTGGCCGGTGCGGTAGACCGCCGACAACGCCTTCTGCGCCGCGATGGTGCCGTCCCAGCGCTCGACCGGCTCCAGGCAGGTGTCGCAGTTGCCGCAGGGCTCGGCCAGCGTCTCGTTGAAGTAGTTCAGCAACACCTGGCGCCGGCAATGCGCGGTCTCGCAGAAGCCGAGCAGGGCCTCCAGCTTGCCGCGCTCGACCCGGCGGTGGCTGTCGCCGGCCTCCGACTGCTCCAGCATCTGGCGCAGCATCACCACGTCAGCCATGCCGTAGGACATCCAGGCGTTGGCCGGCAGGCCGTCGCGCCCGGCACGGCCGGTTTCCTGGTAGTAGGCCTCCAGGCTCTTGGGCGGATCGAGGTGGCAGACGAAGCGCACGTTCGGCTTGTCGATGCCCATGCCGAAGGCGACCGTCGCCACCATGACCAAGCCCTCGCTCTTGATGAAGCGGTCCTGGTTGGCCTCGCGCACGTCGGCCGGCAGGCCGGCGTGGTAGGGCAGAGCCTCGCGCCCCTGGGCGTTCAGCCAGGCCGCTGTGTCCTCGACCTTCGCGCGCGACATGCAATAGACGATGCCGGCGTCCTCCGGGTGGTTCTCGTTCAGGAAGGCCAGCATCTGCTGGCGCTCGCTCTTCTTCGGGACCACGCGGTAGGTGATGTTGGGGCGGTCGAAGCTGGACAGGAAGACGCGGGCGTCGGTCAGGCCCAGCTTCTCCTTGATCTCGTTGCGGGTCTGGACGTCGGCGGTCGCGGTCAGCGCGATGCGCGGCACCATCGGGTGGCGCTCGTGCAGGATCGAGAGCTGGAGATACTCGGGCCGGAAGTCATGGCCCCACTGCGACACGCAATGCGCCTCGTCCAGCGCGAACAGGGCAAGGTTGGTGCGGTCGAGCAGATCGAGGAAGCGCGGCGTCACCAGCCGCTCCGGCGCCACATAGACCAGATCGAGGTCGCCGGCCACCATGTCGCGCTCGATCTCGCGCGCTTCTCCGGCGCCCAGCGAGGAGTTCAGGAAGGCGGCGCGCACACCGAGTTCCCGCAGCGCCATCACTTGGTCGCGCATCAGGGCGATCAGCGGCGACACCACCACGGTCACGCCGTCGCGGACCAGCGCCGGGATCTGGTAGCACAGCGACTTGCCGCCGCCGGTCGGCATCAGCACCAGCGCGTCGCCGCCATGGACGACGTGGTCGATGATGTCCGCCTGCTGGCCGCGGAAGGAATCGTAGCCGAACACCGCCCGCAGCGCGTTCAGCGCCGCGTCGGAGCCTTTGCCGAAACCCCCGTCGGGGTCACGGCCGGAAAGGGAAAACAACAAATCCACGCCGATGCGGTTCAGTTGGTGGGGCCGGAAACCGGCTTTGCGTTTCTGGGTCCATCATGTGGCACAGATCGCCCCACCGGCAAAGCCGCAATCGGAAGCCGGAACGGGCGGGGGCTGGAACAAGCGTTGGGCTGCCACACAGACGTGTGAAGCGATGGCGTTGCTCCTCCTGCGCGCGTAAACTGAAAACGGCGGGCGGAGTGGGCCGCCCGCCGTTTCAGAAGGAAGAAAACGGCATGAAGACGATGCCTTTCTTCCTGGTGCTCCAGTGGCGGAAATGGCGGATCGGGATCCGCCCCATTCGGACCTGAAAGGTTCCGGCGCTAGGCGCATCAGGAGCGTGCCGGTGGGTGCGGGAACACCCACCGGCTACCTCCAGACAAGATACCCCCGGTTGGAACGCTTTTCAACGCAGGGTCTACAGAAGATCCCGCAGCATCGCCACCAGCGGCACGTCGGCCGGCGGCATCGGGTAGTCGCCCATGCGGACCGGCCGGACCCAGGCCAGGGTCTGCCCCTCGCGCGCGGTGACGTCGCCTTCCCACACCCGGCAGACATAGAGCGGCATCAGCAGATGGAAGCTCTCGTAGCTGTGCGAGGCGAAGGTGAAGGGGGCGAGGCAGCTCGCCGCCGTGTCGATCCCCAGCTCCTCCTTCAGCTCGCGCACCAGCGCCGCCTCGGGAGTCTCGCCCTCGTCGACCTTGCCGCCGGGAAACTCCCAGAGTCCGGCCAGCGACTTGCCGGGCGGGCGCTGGGCGAGCAGGACTCGGCCGTCGGCGTCGACCAGGGCGACCGCCACCACCAGCAGCGTCGGCAGCGAGCCGCGGGCCGGCGTCGAGCTGGGATCGAAACAGGCGGCCATGGCCGGCTCAGCTCCGGTAGCTGCCGTTGATGTCGATGTAGCCGTGGGTCAGGTCGCAGGTCCACACCTTGGCGGTGCCGCGGCCGAGCCCGAGGTCGATGTGGACGTCGATCTCCTTGCCCTTCATGTGGGCGGCGACCGGAGTCTCGTCGTAGCCGGGAACCTCCATCCCGTCGGCACAGATCAGCGTGCCGCCGACGGTGATCCTGATCAGGTCGCGGTCGGCCCGCTCGCCGGCGCGGCCGATGGCGGCGACGATGCGGCCCCAGTTGGCGTCCTCGCCGGCGATGGCGGTCTTGACCAGCGGCGAGTTGGCGACGGTCAGCGCGATGCGCTTGGCCGCCGGGTTGCTGTCGGCGCCGTCCACCGTGATGGCGACGAACTTGGTCGCTCCCTCGCCATCGCGCACGACCTGCAACGCCAGATCGAGCAGCAGATCCTCCAGCGCGGCGCGGAACTCCGTCAGTTCGGCGGCGTCGGCGCTGGCGACCGGAGCGTTGTTGGCCTTGCCCGTCGCGAACAGCAGCAGCGTGTCGCTGGTCGAGGTGTCGCCGTCCACCGTGATGGCGTTGAAGGTGCGCTCGGTGAACTCCGACAGCATGTCCTGCAACGCGGTCGGCGCGATGGCGGCGTCGGTGAAGACGAAGCCCAGCATCGTCGCCATGTCCGGCGCGATCATGCCCGAGCCCTTGGCGAAGCCGGAGATCGTCACCGTCGTGCCGCCAATGCTGGCGGTGCGCACCGCGCCCTTGGGAAAGGTGTCGGTGGTCATGATGGCGCGCGCCGCCTTCTCCCAGGCGGCCGAGTCGGGGCTGAGCGCCGGGACCATGCCCGGCAGGCACTTGCCGATGGCGTCGGCGGCGAGCGGGATGCCGATCACCCCGGTGGACGCGATGTAGACCTCGTCCGGCGCGCAGCCGGCGATGGAGGCCGCGGCCTGCACGGTGGCCTGCACGGTGGCGTCGCCCGCCTTGCCGGTGAAGGCGTTGGCGTTGCCGGCGTTGACCACGACCGCGCGGGCCGAGCCCTTGGGCAGGCTGTCGCGGCACCAGATCACCGGGGCCGAGCAGGTCAGCGAGCGGGTCAGCACGCCGGCGACGGCGGTGTCGGGATCCAGCACGGCCAGCAGCAGATCGTCGCGGCCCTTGTATCGGATGCCGCTGTTCGCCGTGGCGATGCGCACGCCGGCGATCGAGGGCAGCGTCGGAAAGCTGGCGGGAGCCAAGGGGGAGAGCGTCGTGGCCATGGGGCGATTCCCGTGATGGGCGCGTGGTGCGGGGTGTCGGGGAGTATGGCGGGGGTGGGGAACACAGGCCCCCGCCCCGACCCTCCCCCGCTTCGCAGAGGAGGGGACTGCCGCCGCTCCGCCACTTACCCCCTCCCCTGCGATGCGGGGGAGGGTCGGGGTGGAGGCAAGAGAGCGGCGGCTTGGCCGGTGTCCTCAGTTCTTCTTCGGCTCGGCCGCCGGAGCGGGCGCGGCGGCGGCCGGGGCGGGCTCGGCGGCCTTCGGCTCCTCCTTGGGCATCGGCGAGCCGTCCATCTGGAAGGTCTCGACCTTGGCGCCGGCGCGCAGCTCGTCGACCAGGGCGGTCACGATGTCTTTGGACAGCGTCTGCTCCAGCTGCGGCTTCACCTCGTCGAGCGTCGGCGCCGGCTGGGTGCGCTTGTCCTCGACCTTGATGATGTGATAGCCGAACTGCGTCTTCACCGGCTCCTTGCTCACCTCGCCCTTCTTCATGGCGAAGGCGGCGTTGGCGAAGGGCTCGACCATCGCGTCCTTGGTGAAGTAGCCGAGATCGCCGCCCGCCTGGGCCGCGACCGTGTCCTTCGACTTCTCCTTGGCAATCTTGGCGAAGTCGCCGCCCTTCTTCAGCTCGGCGAGGATGGCCTTGGCCTCGTCCTCCTTCTCCACCAGGATGTGGGCGGCCTTGACCTCCTCCTGCGGCGGGTTCTGCTTCAGGAAGGCCTGGTAGGCGTCGTCGAGCGACTTCGCCGTGATGCGGGCCTTCACCTCCTTCTGGATGTAGGCGCGCTGCACGGCGCGCTCCTCGGCGCGCTTGATCTCGTCCTTGACCTCGGGGCTGTCGGCCAGCTTGTCCTTGTAGCCGGCCGCGGCGACCAGCTTGCCGCTGACCAGCTGGTCGAGGACCGCCGGGTAGATCATCTCGATCGGCATCTGCTGCACCTGCGGCGGCAGCTGCGACACCATGCGGGTGACGTCCGACTGGTGCAGCTCCTCACCGTTGACGCGGGCGACCACGGGGTCGGCGACGGCGGCGGTCGCCGGGGCGGGGGTAGCCGGAGCGGGAGTAGCCGGAGCGGGAGTCTGGGCGTGCGCCGCCAGGGCGATGCCGCAGGCCGCCATCGAGAGAAGCGCGGTGCGGAACATACGATTGACCATGACCTGTCTTTTCCTTCCGGCGGATGTTATCGAAAGCAAGCTCCCGAGGCGCCGGAGCCATCCGCCGCTCCGCGCCCGATTCCGCGTGGATTAAGCATGGGTCGCGCGCACGGGGCAAGGGTCCCATCGATCCGTCACACAACTGTGACCGCCCACCCGCCGATACCAGTCCCCCGCCGCGTTTTCCGGCGGGTTTCCGCCCGCTTTCCCGAAGGTTTCCGGCGTGGCAAAGGGGCGGGTCTCGTTGACAGGGCCTTGCCATAGTCCTATGTCAGACCCGTCGATAGGCTGGCCCAACTCCGCTTTACTTCCGAGGTTTTCATGTTCGGCGCTCTCGCCCGCAAGATTTTCGGCACCGCCAACACGCGCGCGGTCAAGGCGCTGCACAAAACCGTCCAGCAAATCAACGACTTGGAACCGTCGCTGATCGCGCTGTCGGACGACGAGCTGAAGGCGCGCACCACTTGGCTGCGCGAGCGCCTGTCGAAGGGCGAGTCGCTGGACGACATCCTGCCCGACGCCTTCGCCACCGTGCGCGAGGCGGCCAAGCGCGTGCTCGGCCAGCGGCATTTCGACGTGCAGCTTCTCGGCGGCATGGTGCTGCACCAGGGCAAGATCTCGGAGATGCGGACCGGCGAGGGCAAGACGCTGGTCGCCACGCTGGCCGTCTACCTGAACGCGCTGGAGGGCAAGGGCGTCCACGTCGTCACCGTCAACGACTATCTGGCGACCCGCGACAGCGGCTGGATGAGCCGGGTCTACGGCTTCCTGGGTCTCTCCACCGGCGTCATCGTCCATGGCCTCGACGACGAGGAGCGCCGCGCCGCCTACGCCTGCGACATCACCTACGGCACGAACAACGAGTTCGGCTTCGACTATCTGCGCGACAACATGAAGTTCCGCCTGGAGGAGCTGGTCCAGCGGCCCTTCAACTACGCGATCGTCGACGAGGTCGACTCGATCCTGATCGACGAGGCGCGCACCCCGCTGATCATCTCCGGCCCGTCGACCGACGCGGGCGAGATGTACATGCAGGTCGACGCGCTGATCCCGGCACTGACGCCCGAGGATTACGAGAAGGACGAGAAGCACCGCTCCGTCAGCTTCTCCGAGATCGGGCAGGAGCACATGGAGCGGCTGCTGGCCGAGGCCGGGCTGCTGAAGTCGGGCGGGCTCTACGACATCCAGAACGTGGCGCTGGTCCACCACGCCCAGCAGGCGCTGCGCGCCCACACGCTGTTCCAGCGCGACAAGGACTACATCGTCAAGGATGACAAGGTCATCATCATCGACGAGTTCACCGGGCGCATGATGGACGGCCGCCGCTTCTCGGAAGGGCTGCACCAGGCGCTGGAGGCCAAGGAGAAGGTGACGATCCAGCGCGAGAACCAGACGCTGGCCTCGATCACCTTCCAGAACTACTTCCGCATCTACCCCAAGCTGGCCGGCATGACCGGCACCGCGCTGACCGAGGCCGCCGAGTTCGGCGAGATCTACGGCCTCGAGGTGGTGGACATCCCGACCAACGTCCCGGTCAAGCGCATCGACCACGACGACGAGGTCTACCGGACCGCGACCGAGAAGTACCACGCGATGATCGACCTGATCGAGGACGCGCGCAAGCGCGGCCAGCCGGTCCTGGTCGGCACCACCTCGATCGAGAAGTCGGAGCTGCTGTCCGACCTGCTCAACAAGCGTGGGATTCCCCACAACGTGCTGAACGCCCGCCACCACGAGCAGGAAGCCTACATCGTGGCCCAGGCCGGCCGCGCCGGCGCGGTGACGGTCGCCACCAACATGGCCGGCCGCGGCACCGACATCCAGCTCGGCGGCAATCTGCAGATGCGGATCGAGGTCGAGCTGGCCGATCTGCCGGAAGGTCCCGAGCGCGACGCCGCCATCAAGCGGATCGAGGCGGAGATCGCCGAGGCCCGCGAGAAGGTCAAGGAGGCCGGCGGCCTCTACGTCGTCGGCACCGAGCGGCACGAGAGCCGCCGCATCGACAACCAGCTGCGCGGCCGTTCGGGCCGCCAGGGCGACCCGGGCACCTCCAAGTTCTTCCTGTCGCTGGAAGACGACCTGATGCGCATCTTCGGGTCGGAGCGGATGGACAGCATGCTCCAGCGCCTCGGCCTGAAGGAGGGCGAGGCGATCATCCACCCCTGGATCAACAAGGCGTTGGAGAAGGCGCAGCAGAAGGTCGAGGCGCATCATTTCGACGTCCGCAAGAACCTGCTGAAGTTCGACAACGTCATGAACGACCAGCGCAAGGTCGTCTACGAGCAGCGCCGCGAGGTGATGGAGAGCGCCGACATCGCCGAGGAAATCCAGGAGATGCGCCATCAGATCGTCGCCAACATGGTGGCGACGGCGATCCCGGCGAACAGCTACTCCGAGCAGTGGGACATCGACGGCCTGCACGAGGCCGCCAACCGCCTGCTGGGCATGGATCTGCCGGTTCACGAGTGGGCCAAGGAAGAGGGCATCGCCGAGCCGGAGATCGAGGAGCGCGTGCGCGAGGCCGCCGACCGCAAATACGCGGAGAAGGAGGAGTCCTACGGCGCCGAGACGATGCGCCACGTCGAGAAGAGCCTGCTGCTCCAGATCCTCGACCAGGAATGGAAGGACCACCTGCTCCAGCTCGACCATCTGCGCCAGGGCATTTCCCTGCGGGCCTACGCCCAGAAGGATCCGCTGAACGAGTACAAGCGCGAGGCGTTCGAGCTGTTCGACGGCATGCTGATGGCGCTGCGCGAGCAGGTCACCTCGGTGCTGATGCACGTCGAGATCCGCATGTCGCCCTCGCCGGAGGAGCTGTTCGCCCGCCAGATGCAGGAGATGCACGAGGGCCGCAACGACCCGGCGCTGGCGCTGGCCGGCGGCGAGGAGCTTCCCGACGGCATGGTCCGCGCCTCCGCCGCCGGGATTCCGGAAGACCAGCCGCTTCCGGCCGACGTGATGGCGACCACCCAGCGCAACGCCGCCTGCCCCTGCGGCTCGGGCAAGAAGTTCAAGCACTGCCACGGGCGTATCGCGTAGGACGCGGCGGAAAGCCGGACAATCACGACAGGGGCGGCCTTCCGGATCGGGGGCCGCCCTTTTCGTTGTGGCGCTATCTTATGGGCAGGAACAGGTCGGTGACCGCCGCGTCCTCCGGCACTTCGGGGAAGAAGGCGATCCGCTGGCAATAGAGTGGAAAGTCGCGCCGTTGCTCGCCGCTGCTCGGCAGCCAATCCATGCAGAGATGCAGGATCGCCGCGCGAAGCGACTCCTCGGAGCCGGTGTGGCTCAGCACGGCGCAACGGCCGCCGGGAATGGTCTTGACGACGACGCCGGCGTCGTTCGGTTCGATCGCGCGATCGGTGGCGGCGCAGAGATCGAGGCGGAACGCGGCGGGCGGCGTGGTCAGGGGATCGTCGTACAGGATGTTTAAGGTGGCGCCGAGCCTGGGCGGCAGCGCCACCGCCTTGCGCCACGCGATGAAGCGCCGGATCGACTCGCCGATCAGCGCCGGGTCGCCGCGATGCTCCAGCACGGCAACGCGGATGTCCGGCACCGCGACGATCCGGACCTCGCCGTTTCGGAAACCCCGTTCGGCATCGACCATTCCATCTCCTCCGATCCGCTTGACGCAAGTCCTGCCCCACATACACCCACCCGAACTCTCATAGCGCCGGGCGCAAGTCCTGACAGCCCCCTGACTCGTCATGCCCGGCCCTGAGCCGGGCATCCACGGCCGCGAACGATCGGAAGGAGACCGGGCGCGGATGACCGGAACAAGCCCGGTCATGACGGAAAGGAAGCTGGGTGTGCCAGCGCTTCCGCTTGGCGGTATCGCAGCCTGATCGTGGTACACCCGCCGCTCCACCCGGACGCAACGGCGCGGCGACGGAAACCATGGCAGCCTCGCACCGTTTCCTCAACCGAACGGTTCGGGGACTGACGCCATGCTCAACGAGTTCAAGAAATTCATCAGCCGCGGCAACGTCGTGGAACTGGCGGTCGGCATCATCATCGGCGCCGCCTTCACCGGCATCGTCAACTCGCTGGTCAAGGACATGCTGATGCCGCCGATCGGCTGGATCATGGGCGGCATCGACTTCTCCAACTACTTCATCAGCCTGTCCGGCGGCCGCTACGACAGCCTCGCCGCCGCCGAGGCCGCCGGGGCGGCGACCATCAACTACGGCCGCTTCATCAACGCGCTGATCAATTTCCTGATCGTCTCGGGCGCCCTGTTCCTGATCGTCCGGCAGGTCAACCGCCTGCACTTCATGCACAAGGCCGAGGCCGGACCGTCGCGCCAGGAGGTGCTGCTGGAGGAGATCCGCGACGCGCTCCGCGCCCGCGCCGCCACTCCCGACACGGCGCCTCCGCCGGACCGTCCGGCCTGACCGGCGGGGCAACCCCGGCAAACGCATGGAGGGTCCGTGACAGGCGCAGGGCTTTCCCTGGTGGAAAGATCTTGGTTTGTGCGCCGCAATAGACTATGTAGTGCGTCTTGATCGCTGGAGGCTCGCGCGTCTCTTGAGCGAGACGCGCTTAGATTTCGCAGGGCGTCCACCCCATGCTGGGGACGGACGGTCCGTGCTTCGGATAGACGCCTCTCCCTCTCGACCTCCTCCCGGCGAAACCGCCGGCTTCTCCCACGTCCGCCATCCGGGCGCGCGTGGGCGTGCCGTCTTGCTTTGAGAAGGTTGACTCGCTTTGTCGTTTTCCGAACTCGGTCTGCACCCGCTCGTCCTGAAGGCCCTCGAGGCGTTCGAATACACCACCGCCACCCCCGTCCAGTCCGCCGCCATTCCGCCGGCGCTCGAAGGCCGCGACATCCTCGCCACCGCCGAGACCGGCACCGGCAAGACCGCCGCCTTCATGCTGCCGGCCCTGACCCGCATCGCCGAGCTGCCGCGCCTGGGCGTCGCCGCCCCGCGCGTTCTGGTGCTGGCCCCGACCCGCGAGCTGGCCAAGCAGGTCACCGACGCCGCCCGCAAATACGCGAAGTTCATGAAGCTGAACATCGTGGACGTGGTCGGCGGCATGCCCTACCGCGAGCAGCTCCGCCTGCTGTCGCGCCCGGTCGACGTGCTGGTCGCCACCCCGGGCCGCCTGCTCGACCATGTGTCGCGCCGCCGCATCGATCTTGAGGCCGTCGAGGTTCTGATCCTCGACGAGGCCGACCGCATGCTGGACATGGGCTTCCTCGACGACGTCGAGACCATCGCCAAGTGCTGCCCGCCGACCCGCCAGACGCTGCTGTTCACCGCGACGCTCGACCGCCGCATGGCCGGGCTCGCCGGCAACCTGCTGCGCAACCCGGAGCGCGTCGCCGTCGAGAGCCAGGCGACCTCGATCAACGTCGAGCAGCGCCTGCACCACGCCGACGACCTCGACCACAAGCGCCGTCTGCTCCAGCACATCGCCGCGACCCCGGAGGTCGGCAAGGCGATCATCTTCGCCGCGACCAAGCGCGACGCCGACACGCTGGCCGAGGAGCTGAGCCTCGCCGGCCACGCCGCCGCCGCCCTGCACGGCGACATGGACCAGGGCAAGCGCAACCGCACGCTCCAGCGCCTGCGCACCGGCCAGGTCCGCCTGCTGGTGGCGACCGACGTGGCGGCGCGCGGCATCGACGTCCGTGACATCACCCACGTCATCAACTTCGACCTGCCGCGTTCGGCGGAGGACTACGTTCACCGCATCGGCCGCACCGGCCGCGCCGGCGCCTCGGGCATCGCGATCTCCTTCGCCTCGCGCGCCGACCGCGAGACGCTGTTCCGCATCGAGCGCTACACCAACGCGACGCTGGCGATCCACACGATCCCCGGCCTGGAGCCGCAGCGTCCCTTCACCGCCGGCGGCCGTCCGCCGAGCCGCAACGGCCGCCCGAGCGGCGGTCCGAAGCCGTGGCAGCGCAACAACAACCACAGCGGCGACAGCAAGGGCGGCCACCCGGCCCGCTCCGCCCGTCCGGACCATGCCCGGTCGGACAACCACCACGGCCAGGGCCGCCCGGACCACAGCCACGCGCGGCGCGAGCCGCACGCCAGCGGCAAGCCGGCGCACGCCCGCGCCAAGTCCTGGTAAGACGACAACGCCTTCACCGGCGTGACTGAGAACGGCGCGGCTCTCCGTGGAGGGCCGCGCCGTTTTCGTTTGCCCTCGCGGATTGGCGCGATGTTGACGGCTGTCGGCAATCCCGCCGATGTCATGGCGGCGGCGCCTCCGCTATCCTTCCCCGCATCGCCCCCCTTGGAAGGAACGCCCGCCGTGCTGCAACTCCGCCCCAACTGCGAATGCTGCGACCGGGATTTGCCGCCCGACTCCGTGGATGCCTACATCTGCTCATTCGAATGCACCTTCTGCGGCGGCTGCCGCAGCCGGCTGCCGGGCGAGCGCTGCCCCAACTGCGGCGGCGAGCTGGTCCGCCGGCCGATCCGTCCGGCGGCCAAGCTGGCCGCCAACCCGCCCGTGGCCGAGCGCACGGTGAAGCCCGGCGGCTGCGGTTTCGCCTTCTGAACGGCCGCGATCGCCGACGCTTCGGTCTTGACCGAAACCGGCGAGGGAGCTTCCCCTGTAGCCTGGAGGTGAAAGGAGGCCGGCGATGAACACGAACCGGATCGCGGAGATCGCCCTTCTGCTCGGCGAGCCGGCGCGCGCCGCGATGCTGGCGGCCCTGATGGACGGCCGCGCGCTGACGGCGACCGAGCTGTCCGCCGTGGCGGGCGTCACGCCGCAGACGGCGAGCGGCCATCTCGGGCAACTGCGCGGGGCCGGGCTGATCACGGCCGAGCGGCAGGGCCGCCACCGCTACCACCGGCTGGCCGGCCCGGAGATCGCCCGGCTGCTCGAAACCGTGATGCAGATCGCGGCGCTCACCGCGCCGCCGCTGGCGAAGCCGCCGCGCACCGGGCCGCGCGACGCGGCGCTGCGCCACGCGCGCCTGTGCTACGACCACCTCGCCGGGGAGCTCGGCGTGGCGATCACCGACGCCCTGCTGGCGCGCGGCGCCATCGAGTTCGACGACGGGGCCGGGCTGGTCACCGACCAGGGCGTCGCCTTCTTCCGCGATCTCGGCATCGTGGTGGCCCCGGCGCCCCGCTCGTCGCGCCCGCTCTGCCGGCCCTGCCTGGACTGGAGCGAGCGCCGCCCGCACGTCGCCGGCGCCGTCGGCGCCGCGCTGTGCGCCCATCTTCTGGAGCGGGACGTCATCCGGCGCAGCGGCGGAAGCCGGACCCTGTCCACCACGCCGCAGGGGCGGGCCGTGCTGCGCGACCTGTTCGGCATCGGCGCCCTCGCCGACAGGGCAGCCTTCTGAAACGGCCGCCCCAAAAAGCGCATACCCCGTCCGGTTGCGCTGCGGTGGCGAAGAGCGGCGTTCCTCCTGTATGGTCGCGCCAACGGTTGAGCGATCCCCAGGGTGTCCGATGATCCGGCCTGCGCGTCTTCTTCCATGCCTTCTCCCCGTGGCACTGGCCCTGACCACGCTGATGGTCCCCGGCTGCATGCCGCGCGAGCGCATTCCCAACCCGCCCGATGTGCGCTCCGCGCCGGAAGGCACGGGGCTGGAGCCCGTTTACGGCCAATGGGAGGCCGACAAGGCGACGCAGCTGCGCAGCCAGCCCTCGGCCAGCGGCCCGGTGGTCGCCACCATCGGCGCCGGGCAGGCGGTCAGCGTGCTGGGGCGGGTGCGCAACAGCGACTGGATCGCGGTGAAGGCCGGCGGCTCCACCGCCTATGTCCGGCTGCATCTGCTGCGGCTGAAGGGCAGCGCCCCCGCCGGATCGCGCGGCACGACCACCACCATCGCCAAGCCGGCCGACAACGCCGGCCCGTCGATCAAGGCCGCCCCCCGCCGCAAGATCGGCGCCTCGCCGATCGCGGAGTGAGGAAGGGACAGGGGGCGGCCCGCCGCCCCCAACCGAATTCCCTCAGCCCAGATTGTGCTTGGCCACCACCGCGGCGAAATCGTCGCCGAAATGCTCGCCGACGCGGATCACCGAGACGCCGTGCGGAATTTCCTTGAGCGACGGGTGGTCGAGGTTCAGCGAGGTCAGCAGCGCCATCGGCACGTTGTGGGTGACGCTCATCGCGCGCAGGCCGCGGATCAGGTCGAGGCCGGACAGACCGTCCATCACCATCGAGGCGATGACCATGTCGGGCGGCACGCGGACCGCGAGGCTGATCGACTCGATCGGATCGGTCACCGTCATGGTGCGGAAGCCGCAGGCGGCCAGCTCCGCCCCCAGCTTCTTGGCGATCACCTTGGACGGCGTCACCAGCATGATCTCGACGTTGCGGACCTCGATGTCGGTGACCTGGAACTCGTAGCGCACCGGCAGCGCGCGAATGATCTGGTTGGTCTCGGCCAGCCGCGGCTGCTCGGCGCGGTCCACCAGCTCGGCGATGCGGTCGATGAAGGTCTGGGCGTCGGTGAGTTGCCGGATGTCGAGCTGCTTCAGGCCGCTCAGGTAATCCTCCAGCCGGTGCGCCACGAGGCTGACCGTGGGATAGCCGAAGCTGGTGCCCATGCCCTTGAAGTTGTGGGCCTCCAGCCGCAGCACGCCGATCGTCTCGGCGTCGCCGCGCGCGCCCTTGGCCCGTTCCGCCAACGCGCCGTTCATCAGCTCCAGCCGATCCCGCGCGTCATCGACGAATTCCATGCGAAGGCGGTCTTCAAGGTCGTCGGTCGACAGGGTCGAGGCCATGGAGGGGTCATTCCGGCAGGTTGATGTCGCCGCCAAGCTACACCAGAATCCGGCCCCAAAACAAACGCGGACGCGACCCCGGTCGAAAAGGTCGCGTCCGCGCAAGAATTCGGTAAATAAAAGGTTACAGACGGTTCAGCAGATCCTGGAACCAGGCCAGCCGTTCTTCGGCCTGGGCGACGTCCTGCTCCAGCCATGCGGCGAAATGACCGGTGGAGGCGGTGTTGGCGCGCTTCAGGTCGCCCAGCCGTGCCAGTTCGGTTTCGTACAGGGCGACGAGGTTGTCGACCTGCTCCTTCTGCGACTCGGTGTCGAGCAGATGCAGGAAGCGCAGCTTCAGCGCGATGACCAGCTTGTTCAGCCCGTCGGCCGAGGGCGCGCGGACGTTGGCGCGGATCAGCGTGTCGAACTCGGCGCGGCCGGCCGCGGTCGGGCCGAGCAGCGCGTTGTCCTCCATCCCGCTGCCGTCGAGCGCCTCGATCAGCCCCTCGTAGCGCAGCATCTCCAGCGAGGTGCCCATCAGGTCGAGCGACGGCCCGACGAGGCGGTCGAGGAAATGGCGCACCGACCCGGCGAGGTCGGCGTAGCGCAACGGCCCGCCCTGGATCAGCGTGCCCAGGACGACGAGGCGCACGGCCTCCTTCGGCATCAGCGAGTTGTCACGGTACATGGCAAACCCCTGGACAGGTTTAGGGACGGGCGGGCGCGAACAGGATGGCTGCGAGTCAATCGCAACCACCCTGTCAAGTTAGGGCCGCGCGCCCCGTCTGTCCAGAGGGGAAAATATTCGTACCGCGGGGGAAGCGCCCGCGACCGGAGTCCGCCCGGGAGTCCGGTCAGGCGGCCAGACGCAGATCCAGCCGGCTCCACACGTCGAGCAGCGCCTCGACCAGCCGCTCCATCTCGGCGTTGCCGTGCAGCGGGGTCGGGGTGAAGCGCAGCCGCTCGGTGCCGCGCGGCACGGTCGGGTAGTTGATCGGCTGGACGTAGATGCCGTGCCGCTCCAGCAGCTCGTCGGACGCGCGCTTGCAGCGGTGGGCGTCGCCGACCATCAGCGGGACGATGTGGCTGACCGAGGGCATCACCGGCAGTCCGGCGTCGGCGAACAGCCGCTTCAGCGTGGCGGCGCGCTCCTGGTGGCGCTCGCGCTCGGTCTGGCTGGTCTTCAGGTGGCGGATGCTGGCCAAGGCGCCGGCCGCCAGCACCGGGGCCAGCGAGGTCGAGAAGATGAAGCCGGCGGCGAAGCTGCGCACGCAGTCGATCAGCGCCGCCGAGCCGGTGATGTAGCCGCCCTGCACGCCGAACGCCTTGCCGAGCGTCGCCTCGATGATGGTGAGGCGGTCCATCGCGCCGTCGCGCTCGGCCACGCCGGCGCCGCGCGCGCCGTACATGCCGACCGCGTGCACCTCGTCGAGGTAGGTCATGGCGCCGTGCTTCTCGGCGACGTCGCACAGGTCATGGATGGGGGCGATGTCGCCGTCCATCGAATAGACGCTCTCGAAGGCGACCACCTTCGGTCGGCCGGGGGCGATGGCGGACAGCAGCTCGTCGAGATGCTTGGGGTCGTTGTGGCGGAAGATGTGCTTCTCGGCGCCCGAGTTGCGGATGCCGGTGATCATCGAGTTGTGGTTCAGCGCGTCCGACAGGATCACGCAGTTGGGCAGGATCTTGCCCAGCGTGGTCAGCGTCGCGTCGTTCGACACATAGCCCGAGGTGAAGAGCAGGGCGGCGTCCTTGCCGTGCAGGTCGGCCAGCTCGCGTTCCAGCAGCACATGGTAGCGGTTGGTGCCGGAGATGTTGCGGGTGCCGCCGGCCCCGGCCCCGACCTCGTCGAGCGCGTCGTGCATCGCCTTCAGCACGGTCGGGTGCTGGCCCATGCCGAGATAGTCGTTGGAGCACCAGACCGTCACGGTCCGCTCCCGCCCCTGCCCGTCGCGGAAGGTGGCCGTCGGGAAGTTGCCGGCCTGCCGCGCCAGATCGGCGAAGAACCGGTAGCGGCCATCCTGCTTCAGCGTTGCGATCTGGCTGCGGAAGAAGCTCTCGTAATCCATCGCGCGGGTTCCGTTCGCGGTCGTACCAACGATCTGCTGCGCCGGCCCGGAGGGGATAAACCCTTCGCTCCGTCCCTGCGCAACGGGAGGATGGCATCTTCATCATCAAAGTGCCATCCGGCATTGATCGAAATCAAGACCGCCCCACTGGGACATTCGCACGAGCCGACGGCCTCGGTCGCCGCCGGTTCCAGCGGGTCCCTCATACCAAAGTCTGGAAGACGGTTTCCCCCTTCGTCATGGCCGGGCTTGGCCCGGCCATCCCCGAGCGCACGTGAGATTTGCGCGTGGATGCCCGGCACAAGGCCGGGCATGACGATGCTTGGAGGCGGCGAAGCGGGAAGGCCCGATCTCCTTACCCGCGCAGGACCGGGATCGCGGCGTCGAGCGCCGTGGTCAGGCGGTCGAACATGTCGTTGACCTCGGCCTCGGTGATGACCAGCGGCGGGCACAGCGCGATGGAATCGCCCATGGCGCGGATGATCAGGCCGTTCTCCTGGGTCAGGCCGTTGACCACGGCGCCGGCGCGGCCGACCGGCTCGAAATTGGCCTTGGTCGCCTTGTCGGCGACCAGCTCGATGGCGCCGATCAGGCCGGTGCCGCGCGCCTCGCCGACCAGCGGATGGTCGGCCAGCGCCTTCAGCCGCTTCTGGAAGGGCGCGGCGACGTCGCGGACATGGGAAACGATGTCGCGCTCCTGGTAGATCGCCAGCGTCTCCAGCGCCACCGCCGCCGCCACCGGATGGGCGGAGTAGGTGTAGCCGTGGCCGAAGGTGCCGATCTTCTTGCTCTCGTCGACGCAGGCCTGATAGACGGCCTCCGACACCATCACCGCCGAGATCGGCAGATAGCCCGAGGACAGCTGCTTGGCGCAGGTCAGGATGTCCGGACGCATCCCCATGGTCTGGCTGCCCCAGAAATTCCCGGTGCGGCCGAAGCCGCAGATGACCTCGTCGGCGACCAGCAGGATGTCGTATTTCTTCAACACCGCCTGGATTTTCTCATAGTAGGTCGCGGGCGGAACCACCACGCCGCCGGCCCCCATGATCGGCTCGGCGAACATCGCGGCGACGGTGTCCGGACCCTCGGCCAGGATCTGCGCCTCCAGCTGCTCGGCCAGACGGGTCGCGAAGTCCTCCTCGCTCTCGCCCGGATTGGCGTTGCGGTAGTGGTGCGGGCAGTCGGCGTGAAGGATGCGGGCAATCGGCAGGTCGAAGTCGCGGTGGTTGTTCGGCAGGCCGGTCAGGCTGGCGGTCGCCACCGTCACGCCGTGATAGCCGCGCGTCCGCGCCAGGATCTTCTTCTTCTCGGGCCGGCCGAGCGCGTTGTTGTAGTACCAGATCAGCTTGATGGCCGTGTCGTTGGCCTCCGATCCCGAATTGGCGAAGAACACCTTCGACATCGGCACCGGGGCCAGCGCGATCAGCTTCTCGGCGAGGTCGATGCCCGGCTCGTGCGACTTGTGGCCGAAGATGTGGTAGCTGGAGAGCTGGCGCATCTGCTTGGCGGCGGCCTGGACCAGACGCTCCTCACCCCAGCCCAGCGAGACGCACCACAGGCTGGCCATGCCCTCGATGTAGGCGTTGCCGGCGTCGTCGAAGACGCGCACGCCCTCGCCGCGCTCGATGACGAGCGGGCCCTGGGTCTCGTGGGCGTGCAGGTTGGTGTAGGGGTGGAGAACGAAGGCCTTGTCGCGGCTTGCCGCCGAGTTGCCGATCGCGGTCATCTTGCTCTTCCTGTTCGAGGAACGAACCCCCAATTCGTCGCGGGGTGTTCGATATGTTAAACAGCCTCGGGGATCATACGCACAGTTCGGTCTCGCGACAAACCCGCGCTTCGGGCAATCGTGCCATGCGCGGGCACGGGAGAGGGCGATGACCGCTGGACCGACGGCCGCGTCCGGCGCTATTGCCCCGCTACGCGTCGTTCCACGGATCCGGAGGCTCCCTTGACCACCCTCTACGCCATGCCCAGCACCGCCGCGATGGCGCCGCACATCCTGCTGCGCGAGATCGGCGCGCCCTTCGATCTGGTCCTGCTCGACCGCGACAAGGCGGAGCACAAGCGCGCGGACTATCTGGCGCTGAATCCGCACGGCCGGGTCCCGACGCTGGTCGACGGCGATCTGGTGCTGTACGAGGCGGCGGCGATCTGCCTGCATCTGGCCGACGCGCACCCGGAGGCCCGCCTCGCCCCGGCCGTCGGCACGCCCGAGCGCGCGGCCTTCTACAAATGGCTGGTCTACCTGACCAACAGCGTCCAGGCCGACATGCTGCTGTACTTCTATCCGGAGCGCTACGTCGAGGGCGCCGACGCCCAGGCCGCCTTCAGGCGGGTGGCGGAGGCCCGGCTGAACGACCAGTTCGACGGGCTGGACCGGGCGCTGGACGGGCGCGAGTGGATGCTGGACGGCGGCTACTCGGCGGTCGATCCGTATCTGTTCATGCTGTGCCGCTGGACCCGCTTCATGCGGCGCCCGGCCCGCAGCCTGCCCAATCTCGGGCCTTACCTCGCCCGCGTCCTGGAACGCCCGGCGGTGAAGGCCGTCTTCGCGGCGGAAGGGCTGGCGGCTCCGTATTTCTGATCCGTCGTTCCGAGCGGAAGGGCGGAAAAAGCGAAGGGCCGGCGCGCTGTGCGCGCCCGGCCCTTTGGTCTTCGCTGTGCTGTCCGGCCTGTGCTGTCCAGCACCTGCCGTGCCCTGACGAACTGGAGCGGGCGAAGGGATTCGAACCCTCGACCCCAACCTTGGCAAGGTTGTGCTCTACCCCTGAGCTACGCCCGCGCTCCCGTCGTCCGGGTGCGGCTTTCTACGGAAATCCGGCCGGCTCCGCAACAGGGAATCTGACGCCGCGCCGAAAAATAATCGTCACGCGGCACAGGCTGGAAAACGGAGGCCGGAAAAGCGAAGGGCCGGTGCGCTGTGCGCGCCCGGCCCTTTGGTCTTCGCTGTGCTGTCCGGCCCGTGCTGTCCAGCACCTGCCGTGCCCTGACGAACTGGAGCGGGCGAAGGGATTCGAACCCTCGACCCCAACCTTGGCAAGGTTGTGCTCTACCCCTGAGCTACGCCCGCGTTCCCGTCGTCCGGGAGCGGCTTTCTACGGAAATCCGACCGCTCCCGCAAGCAGAAAAACGCGGTCTCCCGCATTTTTCCCAAAAGCCGCCCTCCCCTTCCCGCTGGCCGCTCACCAGTCGGTCGGGCAGCCCCGGCAATTGTCCATCAAGGCGCCCTGGAAGATGGCGAAGCGGATCTTGGTCCCCTCCATCACCGCGCCCGACAGGTTGGTGTTGGCGAGCTTGGCCTCCTGAAGGTCGGCCCCTTCCAGGTTGGCGCCGGTCAGGTCGGCCTTGTCGGCCTTGATCGCCTCCAGGCTGGCGGCGGTCAGGTCGGTGTGGCGGAAGTCGGCGCCGCTCGCCCGCGCCTGCTCCAGGTTGGCGCCGCGCATCCGCGCGCCCTCCAGCTTGGCGTTTTGCAGGAAGGCGGTGCGCAGGTCGGCCGCGTCGAGGATGGCGCCGCGCAGGTCGGCGTTGCGCAGGTTGGCGTGGCGCAGGTCGGCCCGCATCAGGTTGGCCCCGCGCAGGTCGGCGCCGCCGAGGTCGATGTTGCGCAGGTTGCGGTGGCGCAGATCCAGGTTCGGGCAGACGGCCTTGGGCACCAGCTTGCAGCCGGCCACCTCGGTCGGCCTCGGCTCCTCGCCGCCGCCGACGAGGGCTTCGGTGGAGGTTTCGCTCGGCTCGCTCTCCGTCGCCAGCGCCAGCGCGCCGGTCCCGGACAAGGCGGCGGGCAGGGCAAGAGCGCTCAACAGGCACAGCGCGCGCAGGCTCGCGTTCATCAACGTCTCCACGGTTCCGGCAAAAAACGGAGGGCAAGGAAGCGGTAAGGACGGGGCGGCCGAACCGCCCCGCCCGTCACGGACAGCGCCTCACTTGACGCTGGACACCTTCACGTCGGCCAGCTTGAACACCCAGAAGGACCCGCCCTGGGTCACGCGGGTGGTCAGGTCGGCGAGGTCGCCGCCCCACAGCGGCACGGCGCCGCCGTAGCCGGTGGTGATGCCGACATACTGCACCCCGTCCTGCTCCCAGGTGACCGGGGAGGAGATGATGCCCGAGCCGGTCTGGAACTTCCAAAGCTCCTCGCCCGTCTTGGCGTTGAACGCCTTGACGTAGCCGTCGCCGGTGCCGGTGAAGACCAGGTTGCCGGCGGTCGCCAGCGTGCCGGACCACAGCGGCAGTTCCTCCTTGTGCTCCCAGGCGATCTTGCCGGTCTTGGGATCAAGCGCCCGCAGCGTGCCGACATGGTCGTCGAACAGCTTGTGGATGCGGAAGCCCATGCCGAGATAGGCCGAGCCGGGGTTGTAGCCGACATGCTCGGTCCAGTAATCCTCCTTCCAGTGGTTGGCGGCGATGTAGAACAGGCCGGTGTCCTCGCTGTAGGACATCGGGTTCCAGTTCTTGCCGCCGAGGAAGGGTGGGGAAACCTCGACCGACTTGCCGCGCTTCTCGTCGCCCACGGGCAACGGCGGGCGCTGGCCCTCGTTCTCGATGGGGCGGCCGGTCTTCAGGTCGATGCCCTTGGCCCAGGTGATGCCGTCGACGAAGGGATAGGCCGCCAGCACGCTGTTCGGCTTGTTCGCCTCGCCGCCGGCGTTGGCCAGCTTGTTGCGGTCGGTGACGTAGAAGAAGCCGTTGCGGTCGGCGTGCGCCGTCGCCTTGACCGTCTTGCCCGACGAGTCGGTGAAGTCGAACAGCACCAGCTCGTTGTTGCCGGAGAAGTCCCAGGCGTCGTTCGGCGTGTGCTGGTAGAAGCCCTTCAGCTCGCCCGTGGTCGGATCGACGTAGGCCTGGCCCGAGGTGTAGAGGCTGTCGCCCGGCCAGCGCGCCCAGCCGTTCCACGGCGCCGGGTTGCCGGTGCCGATGACGATGGTGTTGGTCTCGACGTCGAAGGTGGCGCTCTGCCAGGGGGCGCCGCCGCCGTGGCTCCACGCCTCGACCAGCTTGCCGTCCTTGTCGCGCGGCCAGGACGGCGCTTCCTTGTTGCCGGTGACGGTGCTGTCCTTGCCGTTCAGCCGGCCCATGTGCCCCTCGACCATGGGGCGCATCCAGATCTCCTCGCCGGTGTCGGGATCACGGGCGTAGAGCCGCCCGACGACGCCGAACTCGTCGCCCGAGGAGCCGTGGATCAGCAGCATCTTGCCGGTCTTCTGGTCCTTCACGATGGTCGGCGCGCCGGTCATCGTGTAGCCGACCTTGTGGTCGGCGAACTTCTGCTTCCACACCACCTTGCCGGTGTTCTTGTTCAGCGCGACGATCGAGGCGTCGAGCGTGCCGAGGAACACCTTGTCGCCATAGATGGCGGCGCCGCGGTTCACCACGTCGCAGCAGGGGCGGATGTCGTCGGGCAGGCGGTGGGCGTAGGACCACAGCCGCTTGCCGGTCTTGGCGTCGAGCGCGAACATGCGCGAGTAGGAGGCGGTGACGTAGATCACCCCGTCATGCACCAGCGCCTGCGTCTCCTGCCCGCGCTGCTTCTCGTCGCCGAAGGAGAAGGACCAGGCCGGCACCAGGCGCGAGACGCTGGAGGTGTCGATCTGCTTCAGGGTGCTGAAACGCTTGCCTTCCACGCCCATGCCGTACATCAGCACGTCGTGGTTGGTCTTGCCGTCCTTGGCGATGTCGTCCCAGGTGACGTCGGCGGCCGAGGCCGGCGCGGCGGTCAGGGCGGTGCCGAGCAGACCGGCGACGATGGCGGCCACACTGGCGCCGAGCGTGAGGCGAGAGCGCGCCTTATGGGACCAAGCTGTCATGCGTTTCCCCCGAATGTTTGGCCCTTGGGGATTCGGGCGATCCGAATCCGGGTGGCCGGACTTTGAGCAGAATGGGCAATCGGACTTTCGGCGGAGCGGCCGGCGCCGGCCCGCGGCCGTCCATCGCCATCCGGCCGGAAGACGGGAGTGCGATGCCTCCCGGCCGGGAATGACGGAACGCGCGAAAGGGCGCCGCTTCCAAGAAAAAGCCCTGATCCGGCAAGATCCGCCTGAGACCGGCGAAAGCAGACCCCCGCACGGATCGGCCTTCGTCGTCTTGCCGTGTCCTATTGTTTCTCCGAAAGCCGGGGCGGCGACAATGGGACGTTGGACGGATGATGAATTCCCCCAACAAATAGGATGAATTCCTATCGTGATCCGGGAAAATATCCTGCCCGCGGGAGCTTGATCGAAGGGCTCATGGCCGGGCGGACGGCGCGGTTGCTACCCTTCCGCACAGCCGCAATCCCAGCCAGCGAGGGCTTCCGATGACCGCGACCATCTTGCTGGTGGACGACCACCCCATCATCCGCGCCGGCTGCCGGCGGCTGTTCGGCGACGCCGGTCTGGGACGGGTCGTCGAGGCGGAGGATGCCGGCGGCGCGCTGGCGCTGTGGCGGTCGGAGCGGCCGGACATCGTCGTGCTCGACCCCGACATTCCCGGTCCGGACGGCGGCATGGGGGTGATGAGGGCCATGCTGGCGGAAAACGCGGCGGCGCGCGTCCTGGTCTTCGGCGGGCGCGGCGGCGGTCAGGGCGGCGGTCAGGGCGGGGGGTACGGGGATCCGGCGGTCGCGGCCGGCGCGCTGAAGGCGGGGGCGAAGGGCTACGTCGCCAAGAACAGCGCCCTGGACACCCTGCTATCGGCGGTCGGACGGGTTCTGGCCGGCGGCATCCACCTCGACCACGCACTGGCGCGCGACCTCGCCTTGATGTCCCTGTCGCCACCGCCCGACCCGCTGGCCCCGCTGACCTTGCGGGAGCGCGAGATCCTCGGCCTTCTCGGGCGCGGGCTGACGGCGGCGGCGATCGCCGATTCGCTGGGGATCAGCCGGAAGACGGTGGCCAACGCCTGCACCCAGATCAAGGACAAGCTGGGCGCCGACGGTCCGCGCGCCCTGGTCCGCATCGCCATCGACGCCGGTCTCGCCGGGTAGGGCGCCGCCCGGCCGACACGCCCGGTCAATAACGGACCTGGAGCCCCTTGAGATAATCGACAATCGGGTCGGGCTTGGCGCTGGCGGCGGCGGGGGCGATGTCGGAGACGCGGGGAGACGCCTTGGGCACATCGATCCGGCGCGGCTGGCCGACCGGGCCGCCGCCGGTGTCGAAGCGGGGCGGAGGGGCGCCCAGCCCGTCCAGCACGCCGTCACGGGGCGCCCCGATCGTAAAGCCCTGCCGGAGCGCGTCGGCCGCCAAGAAGGAGGCGTCGTGCGCCACCGCCCGCGACGACGGCAGGCCGGCCCGCTCCGACAGGATGGCCCTGGCGTCCTCCTCCCCGATGGGGCGCAGGGCCTCGTCGATGCCGCCCAGATCGACGCCGAGGGACTCCAGCTTGTAGGCCGCGTCGCCTTCCTTGCGGGTGCTGTTCAGCCGCGAGTCGCCGGGATTCTCCTCGAAGAAGGAGGCCATGACGGAGCGGTCCGTGCCGGAACGGCCGCTGCTCAGCAACGGGTTGAGGCCGCGCGCCGACAGGGTGTCCGACAGGGATTTCCGTTCGCCCGGATCGGTGGCGGCGGCCAGCTTGTCCATCAGGGAGGAGCGGCGGTCGAGCGTGGCGCCCAGCGCGTTGCGCAGGTCGCCGCCACCGAGGTCGAGGCCGGCGTTGTCGTTGTCGAACATGCGGCGCATCGCCGCCAGGGCGCCGGAGCGGGCTTCCTTGACCCGCTGCTTGAGCGCGTCGTGGACCTCCTCGCCGGTCATCTTGCCGCTGTCCACGAGGCTGACCAACTGGTTGCGCTGCTTGTCGGACAGGGCGTTGAAGGCGGTCAGGGATTCGTCGCGCAGCGCTTTCCCCAGCGGGCTGAGGGAAACGCTGTCGGCGACGGCGCCGTAGCCGGTGCCGGCGGCCTTGCCCGCCGTGACCGAGCCGCCCGCCGTGAACCGCTCGACCATGTCGGAACGGTTGACCGGGCTGGAGACTCCGAACGAGAGAGACGACAGGCTGCTCATGATGCCTCAGCGATCCCACGAGAGTTCACATGCCGGAAGGACAGGATAACGGGTAAATTCCAGGTTGTCACACAAAGAAAAACAAAATCCTGGGGTGCATTTCTTCGAAAGCGAAGCGTGCAGGCGTGCGGCGACGACGCCGGGAACCGCGCGGTGGCGGGAAAAAAGCGGCGGTTTCCATGAATCGCGGAATGGCGGCGCGGGTGCGCCGCTATCCGTGTCGGTCAGGAGAGGGACAGGACGCTCCCGCGCGTCAGCGCGGCGCCTGCCAGGGAAGCTCGCCGCCGACCAGCTTACCGGCGTCCTCGGGCGGCAGCGGCCGGGCGAAGTGGTAGCCCTGGCCATAGTCGCAGGCCAGCGCCCGCAGCAGGTTGGCGTCGGCGCTGGTCTCGATGCCCTCGGCGATGACGTCGAAGCCGAGCAGGCGCGCCAGATCCATGATGATGCGCACGATGGCGCGGTTTTCTTCCGACTGGTGCATGGCCGAGACGAAGGAGCGGTCCACCTTCAGGCTGTCGATCGGCAGCTTGTGGAGGTAGGAGAGCGACGAATAGCCGGTGCCGAAATCGTCGATCGACAGCTTGATGCCGAGCGCCCGCAGATCCTGGAGCAGGCGGATCGACTGCTCCGCCTTGTCCATCACCGCGCTTTCGGTCAGCTCCAGCTTCAGCCAGGACGGCTCGACCCCGGTCTCGCGCAGCACCTCGCGCACCACCTCGACGAAGTTCGGGTCGGAGAGCTGGCGGGTCGACAGGTTGACGCTCATGAACAGCGGCGCCGATCCCGGCTCGCGGTGGTCCTGCCAGAGGGCGATCTGCCGGCAGGCCTCGCGCAGCACCCAGGTGCCGAGCGACACCACGAGGCCGGTGCTCTCGGCGATGGGGATGAAGACGCCGGGCGGGATGTTGCCGCGCTCGGGGTGGTTCCAGCGGACCAGCGCCTCGAAGCCGGCCAGGCCCCCCGTCACCATCTCGACGATCGGCTGGTAGGCGACCCACAGGTCGGTGCCGCGCTGGAGCGCGCCGCGCAGGTCGTTCTCCATCCGCACCTGCTCGACCACATGGGCGTGCATGGCCGGGTCGAACCAACTCTGGCGGCCGCCGCCCTGCTCGCGGGCGCGGCCGGTGGCGATCTCGGCGTCGCGCAGCACGTCCTCGGGCCGCTCGTGGCTGGGCATCGCCACGGCGACGCCGATGCTGGCCGACAGGAACACCGTGCCGCCGGAGCTGGAGCGCGCCGAGCGCACGACGCCCGACAGCTCGTCCAGCGAGCGTTCGACCACCGGCCGGTCGCAGGGCCCCGCGACCAGCAGCGCGAAGGCGTGGTCGCTGACGCGCGCGATCAGGTCGAAGGCGGCCCCGTGCGCGCCCAGCCGGTGGGCGAGGTCGTCCAGCAGCTCGTTGGCGAAGGCCTGGCCCAGGCTGGTGCGGATGTCGGCGAAGCGGTCGATGTCCATGATGACGAGCGTGAAGGGCTCGCCCATGTTGCGGTAGTCGGCCATGTGCTTGAGCAGCATCAGGCGGTTGGCCAGCCCGGTCACCGGGTCGTAGTAGGCGAGGCGGAACAGGTCGTCCTGCACCTGCCGCCGCTCCGTCATGTCCTGGATGATGACGAAATAGCCGGCGATGGCGCCGTCCGGCGTGCGGTGGGGAGCGTGGACGCGCAGGATGTAGCGCTGCTGCCCGTCGGCCTGGGTCATCCAGCCTTCCGAGCCGGCGACCTCGCCGTTCAGCGCGCGCTTGACCAGGCTGGTCGTGCTGCGCTGCACCTCCGGCCCGAGCATGTCGCCGATGGTGGAGCCGAGCGCGCGATCCAGCGTGGCGCCCATCATTTCCAGATACGCGCGATTGGCGTAGATGTGGCGGCGCTCGCGATCGAGAAGCCCGACCTTGACCGGCATCGCGTCAAGAATCTGGCGCAGCGTGTCGAGCGCCGGAGCACCGGAGGCGGTCCCGGACAAAGCTTCGACCAGCGCGGAGATGTGGGGGTCCGGATTCATGGCGAGGAAAGAGCGGAGCAACCAGCGGGAAATCGTCGCCCAACACTTACGCGATGTGTTGCCTTCGCGTCAAAACCAAAGCCACCGAAACGAGCCTTATCTTTGCCGTTTCCACGAGATCGGAACCGACAATCAAGCTTCATACTCCAGTATTCACGCAAGCCGGGGTTGCGGCTGGGCAGGGAATCAAATTGTTTTTGCGATTGATCTTGCGTGCCCATGCGATTGCTCCTGCCGCGACGCCTGAGAAGTATCATTCTTCCACCCGTTACCGGGAAAAAATCCAAGGTTGCTCAATTCGCCAAACCAATCCGTTTTGAGAGAGTCGCGCGCAACGGGCATGCCTGCGCTTCCCATTCGAACGGTCGCCAGCACCGGCGCTTTCCCCCTATACTGCCAAGACAAATAGGGGCGTTGGCCCGGCCGGCGCCCCGGATCAACGGCATCAGGGGAGAACGACGCCATGGCTTTCAAGGATCTGCTGGTCGTTGTCGACAGCGGGGCCGCATCCGAGGCCCGCCTCGATCTGGCCGCCCGGCTGGCGACGCAGACCGACGCCCATCTGACCGCGCTCTACACCTTCACCGACGTGGCGCTTCCCGGCTACATCCAGGCCGAGCTTCCGGCCGAGCTGCGCGCGAACCGCCGCAAGGCGCTGGACGAGCAGGCCGCCGCCGCCGCCCGCCGCTTCGAGGAGGCGATGCGCCGCCACGGCCGGACCGAGCGGTCGGAATGGGTCGCCATCGAGGGGGATCCGACCGCCGCCGCCGCGCTGCGCGGCCGCTACGCCGACCTGATCATCGTCGGCCAGCCCGACCCGCATCACGACCGCGAAACGCCGGTCGCCCAGCCCGCCGACCTGCTGTTCGAAACCGGCCGCCCGCTGCTGGTCGTGCCCTACGCCGGCCGCTTCGCCAGCATCGGCGAGCGGGTGCTGGTCGGCTGGAACGGCAGCCGCGAGGCCGCCCGCGCGATCGGCGACGCCATGCCGCTGCTGGAGCAGGCCCGCAGGGTGGTGGTGATGGCCGCCAACCCGAAGCCCGGCCCGAACGGCCTGGGCGACGAGCCCGGCGCCGACATCGCCCGCCACCTGTCCCGCCACGGCTGCAAGGTCGAGGCGGCGCACATCAGCACCGACGTGGTCGAGGCCGGCGACACGCTGCTGAACGTCGCGGCGGACGAAAGCTGCGACCTGCTGGTGATGGGCGCCTACGGCCGGTCGCGCCTGCGCGAGCTGGTGCTGGGCGGGATGACCCGCTTCATGCTCCAGCACATGACCGTGCCCGTGCTGATGAGCCACTGAGGCGCCTGTGGGGTTAAGCGACCGCTCCCGCCGGAGTCGCCCTGGCGGCGCTGTGGAGTCGTCGCGGAGTCGGCCGTGGGGAAAAGCGACCGGCCCGCTTTTCCCCGTCCCCCGGCGTGGGGGAAAGCGGCCGGACCGTGGGGGAAAGCGGCGCGACTCGGGGCTTTCCCCTGGGGAGAAGCGGCGAATCAACTAATAAGAAATCCAACTAGCCGCAAATAGCCCGGTCGCCTAACCCCACATTGACTCCCCCGCCGCCGGCTCACCAGGATGCCTCAACATTTTGGTGGGGCGGCGATGGGCGACATACACAGGCTGGTGATCGAGCATGGCCGCGACCGCGCGAGGGCGCTCGTCCGGCCGGAGGAGCGTCCGCTGGTCGACATCGCCGCCGACATCCTGGCGGACGAGAACCAGCATCTCGGCATCACCTACAGCGGCTTCTGCCTGACCAGCCTGCCGCACAAGAAGCTGGCCGACGACGCCCCCTGGGAGAAGCGCGGCCATCAGGTGACGCTGCTGGTCGAGCCGGGCCGCCTGAAGGTGAACGGCAAGGTGAAGCTGTTCGGCGTGCCCTATGGCGCCCGCGCCCGCATGATCCTGATCTATCTGCAAACCCAGGCGGTGCGCACCGGCCGGCGCGAGGTGGAACTCGGCCGCTCGATGCGCGACTGGCTGACCCGCATGGGGATCAGCGTCGGCGGCGAGACCTTCAAGGGTTTCCGCGAACAGTCGCTGCGCATCTCCGCCTGCACGCTGAAGTTCTTCTGGGACGGCGAGAACGCCGACGTCTTCGAGAAGGGCGGCATCGTCAAGCGCGGCCTGATCTTCCACGACGATCTCGGCGACCAGCGGCAGGGCACGCTGTGGAACGACGTGGTGCAACTGGACGAGACCTTCTTCCAGGCGCTCCAGGATCACCCGGTGCCGCTGCTGGAGGAGGCGGTGCGGCAGTTGAAGGACCGCTCGCTCAGCCTCGACCTCTATGTCTGGCTGGCCTACCGGCTGCATTCGCTGCAACGGCCGCAGCCGATCTCCTGGCCGTCGCTCTACGCCCAGTTCGGCGCCGGCTACGACCAGATGAAGCATTTCAAGCCGCGATTCGTGCAGGCCCTGCAATACGCGCTGGCCGCCTACCCCGACGCCAAGGTCGAGCCGGCCGACGACGGCGTGGTCCTGCACCCCAGCCGCCCGCCGATCGCCCGCCTGCTGGCCTGAGGCCGGTCCCGGCGGGCGCCGTGGGGTGAGGCGACCGGTCGCTTAACCCCACGCCTCCCCTCCCGGCCTGGCCCTCTCAACTCGGCCCGGATTCCCCGCACCAGGGCTGGCGCCGCTCGCCATGATAGGGCCGGACCAGGCCGGTCCTCAGCAGGGCTTCGGTCAGGTCGCCGCCGCCGGCCACCCGCACGCGGGCGCGCACCCGGCCGCCGTACTTGTCGGGCTGCACGTCCAGGAGATGCACCAGCCCGACGCCGACCAGCTCGCGCACCGCGTCGCGCGCCGATTCCGCCAGCGCCTTCTCCTCCGGGCAGTGGGCGCGCATTTCGGGGGCGTCGACGCCGTCGAGCCGCACCTTGGTTTCCACCGACTGCCCGAGCCAGATGATGGCGCGGACGGTCAGGGTGTCGCCGTCCACCACCTCGACGACCTCCGCCGGGATCGGGCCGGGCAGCGTGGCGGGCGCACCGCCGGCCGACGGGGCCCAGGCCGCGGCCAAGGCGGCGGCCAGCGTGGCGGTCGATGTCCAGCGGCGGAGCGCGTGCATGGGAGGAAACCTCGGGCCAAGGAACGGAAAGCGTGTCCTTGGCGCCGAGACTACCGCGCCCGCCCGGCCGGAGCAAGGCGCATAAGGGCTTTTATTCCTGAATACCTTTGTATTCTATTTGGATTCCGGCCCACAATCAGACAGAAATCCTATTCTCCCTATCACCCGGTCCGCCTCAAAAGTCCGAACAGCGCCCCTTGAACTCCCAGTCGCCGTAGCGGGTCGGTTCCGGCCCCTGCGGGCCGCCGATCTCGCCGGGCTTCTGCTCCGGCCCCGTCAGGGCGGAGGCGTCGGAAGCCGTCCCGGCGGGCGGCGTGGTGGCGTCCGCCTTCGGATCGACCGGAAGGGGTGTCGGTGCGGCGGGGGCGGGGGCGGCGGGGGTCTTGTCGGTCATGGCAACCTGCGTGCAACCATCTTGAACGGGGGCTTCGGCCAAGCCCATATCATCGGCGAGGCGGGGCGGAAAGCCCGCCGGCCCCATCCTGAACCGATGCGACTGCCATGACCAGCACCCTGAAGACCACCATCCTCCTCGCCGCCCTGACGGCCCTGTTCATGACGGTCGGCTTCCTGCTGGGCGGGAAGACTGGCCTGATCGTCGCCTTCGTCGCCGCGCTTGGCATGAATCTCTTCAGCTACTGGAATTCCGGCGACATGGTGCTGTCGATGTACGGCGCCCGCGAGGTCGACGCCTACTCCGCCCCCGAATATTACGGCATCGTCGCCCGGCTGGCCGAGCGCGCCGGCCTGCCGATGCCGCGCGTCTTCATCATCGAGAACGACCAGCCCAACGCCTTCGCCACCGGCCGCGACCCGGAGCACGCCGCCGTCGCCGCCACCACCGGCCTGCTGCGCATGCTGAGCCCGGAGGAGGTCGCCGGCGTGATGGCGCACGAGCTGGCCCATGTGAAGAACCGCGACACGCTGATCATGACCGTCACCGCGACCATCGCCGGCGCCGTGTCGATGCTGGCGAATTTCGGCCTGTTCTTCGGCGGGTCGAGCAACGACGGGCGCAGCAACCCGCTGGGCATGGTCGGCGCCGTCCTGGCGGCGGTGCTGGCGCCGGTCGCCGCCTCGCTGGTGCAGATGGCGATCAGCCGCACCCGCGAGTACGAGGCCGACCGCATCGGCGCCGAGATCTGCGGCCGCCCCCTGTGGCTGGCCGACGCGCTGACCAACATCCACAACGCCGCCAACCAGATCCCGAACTACCAGGCCGCCGCCCATCCGGCCACCGCCCACCTGTTCATCGCCAACCCGCTGGCCGCCACCGGCCTGTCGGGCCTGTTCTCCACCCACCCCGACATGGGCGAGCGGGTGCGCCGCCTGCGGGCGATGGCGGTCCCCCCGACGGGCTACGCCCAGCCGCGCGGCGGCTTCATGCCCCAGCGCCAGAACCGCCCCGGCCCCTGGGGCTGAGGCGGGCCCCGGCGGTTAGGGGATTGCGCGCCGGAGGGGTTGGCGACTACCTTTCCGGCACCGCACAACCACCATGTCCGCCAGGGGTCGCCCGCATGTCCGTCGCCGAGAAATACCGGCTCGTCACCCGTTCCGACTTCGACGGTCTGGTCTGCGCCGTCCTGCTGAAGGAACTGGGCATCCTGGACGAGATCAAGTTCGTCCACCCCAAGGACATGCAGGACGGCAAGATCGAGATCACCGACCGCGACATCACCACCAACCTGCCCTACGTCGACGGCGCCCATCTGGTCTTCGACCACCATCTGTCGGAAACCATCCGCGTCGGCGAGAAGCCGAACTACGTCATCGACCCCAAGGCCCCCTCGGCGGCGCGCGTCGTCTACGATTACTACGGCGGCAAGGAGCGTTTCCCGACCATCTCCGACGAGATGATGCGGGCGGTCGATCAGGCCGATTCCGCGCGCTACGACCGCGACGACATCCTGAACCCGACCGGCTGGACCCTGCTGAACTTCCTGATGGACGCGCGCACCGGGCTCGGCCGCTTCCGCGAGTTCCGCGTGTCGAACTACCAGTTGATGATGGACCTCATCGACTATTGCCGGAACCACAGCATCGACGAGATCCTGGCCCTGCCCGACGTCAGGGAGCGGGTCGAGCTGTACAGCCAGCACGCCGGGCCGTTCGTCGACCAGCTCAAGCGCTGCTCGACCGTGCGCGGCAACGTCGTCGTCCTCGACCTGCGCAACGAGGAAACGATCTACGCCGGCAACCGCTTCATGATCTACGCGCTGTATCCCGACACCAACGTGTCGATCCACGTGCTGTGGGGCCTGAAGCAGCAGAACACCGTGCTGGCCTGCGGCAAGTCGATCATCAACCGCTCGTCGAAGACCGACATCGGCCCGCTGATGCTGGAGTATGGCGGCGGCGGCCATCAGGCGGCCGGCACCTGCCAGGTTCCCAACGACCAGGCCGAGGCGGCGCTCGACGCCATCGTCGCCCGCATGCGGGCGGACGGCTGACCCTTTCACACCCCATCATGCTGACCACCCACCGCCTCTTCTCCGAGGCGTGGCTGGCCGACCTGTCGGCCGACACGCCCCGTGAGCGGGCTCTCGACAGCGCCCGGCCGGTGATCGACGCGGCGCTGCGGCGGATCGCCGAGGCCCTCGGCCAGTGGCGCGCCCAGGCGGAGGCGCTGGGCGCCAGCGGCGACCCGGCCCACATCACCCCGCTGCTGCGCACGGAAACCGAGGGGCTGCCGCGGGCGGCCGAGGCGGCGGACAGCGCCGTCCACGACGTCATGCAGCGGGTCGCCTTCAAGCGGCGGGAGCTGATGCCGCTGTTCCCGCCGCTGCTCGACCGCATCCGTCCCGCGCACGCGGAGGCCGCGCTTCATTGCGGCGCGGCGCGCTGGCGGCTGATGGCGCTGCGGGTCCTGGCCGATCCCGGCGGTCCGTCCAGCCCGATCCAGGGCTACGGCACCCGCTATGTGAAGAGCAACCGCTTCGACGCCCGCGCCCTCCAGAGCCTCAGCGCCGCCGACCGCGTCCGCGCCGACCGCGCGCTGAAGCGGCTGGGCGAGAGCCCGATTCCGGCGGAGCTGGATCTGCGTCCGCTCGACGGGCATGACGGCCTGTGGACGATGAAGGCGGGTGGTCGCAACCGCTTCATCCTGCGCATCGGCGAGGACCGGCGCGGGTCGCACTATGTGGTTGAGGACGTCGGGCCGGCGGGTGGGGTGGAGGCGGCTTGAATTGGCCTCCGTCTGGATTGTCCATTATTTTTAGACACAGATGAACACAGATAGACACCGATAAATTTTTCTTCGAGACACAGGCCGTATCGCTAAAAAACTGTGCTTACTTAAATCCGTGTCTATCTGTGTTCAGGAAAAATCCAAGCGTCAAATCCCCGCCACGCCCCACAGCAGCAGGGCGACCAGCCCAACCAGGATCAGCGCGGCCACCGCGTAGAGCGCCAGCGCCCGCCCGATGTCGACCGGGGTGACGCGGGCGCGGCCGTCGCCGATCCACGCCTCGGTGATGACCACGCCGCCGTCGCGGTGCGGACCGCCCAGCGACAGCCCGAGCGCGCCGGCCATCGCCGCGATCGGCCAGCCCATGTTCAGCGACGGGTGCTTGCGGGCGTCGCGCGCCAGGGCGCGGAAGGCGCCGCCGCCCTTGGCCGAGACGAAGGGGGCCGCTAGCGCCAGCAGCAGCGCCGCCAGCCGCGCCGGCAGCGCGTTCAGCGCGTCGTCCAGCGTCGCGGCGGTCGAGCCGAAGCGCCGGTGCCGCACGCCGGGGCTGCCCAGCGCCGCGTCGGCCCCGTCCATCGCCGTCCACACCAGCAGCCCCGGCACGCCGAGCAGCGCGTAGGCGAAGACCGGCGCCACCAGCTTGCGGTCGAAGGCGCGGGCGGCGGCCTCCACCGCAGCGCGGGCGACGCCATGCTCGTCCAGCCCGTAGGCGTGGCGCCGGGTCAGCCCCTGGACCGCCTCCTGCCCGGTGTTGACCCCGCCCGTTTCCAGGGCGCGCCGCACCGCGCGCACCCTGGTCCAGGCGGCGCGCCCGCGCAGGCCGCACAGCAGGACCAGCAATTCCAGCAGCCAGCCGCGCCCGAACGAGCCGATCCACTCGACGGCCAGCCCGGCCCCGACGGCCATCAGCACCAGCGCCAGCACCACCAGCGCGCCGCGCACCATCCGGTCGGTGTCGCCGCGCCCGGCCCGGTTCAGCCGCGCGTCGGCCGCGTTGCAGAAGCGGACGGCGAGCCGCGCCGGATCGGGCAGGATCCGGTCGAGCCAGTCGCCGAAGACCGCCTCGATCGCCAGCGCCAGAAGCAGGATCAGCAGCGGGCCGGGACCGCCGAAGGCTGTGCCGAACATCGCCGCCTCTCCCGTGGCGTCAGCGCGCGCCGGCCTGGCGCAGCAGGCTGGTCACGCGGGCGTTGCGGCCGTCCTCGGCCCAGTTCATCGCCGTGCGCCCGGTGAAGTCGGAGCGGTCCACCTTGGCCCCGCCCTTCAGCAGCCGGTCGACGAGGTCGGCCCGGCCGCCGCGCGCGGCGGCCATCAGCGGAGTCATGCCCTCGCGGTTGTCCTGGTCGATCTTGGCGCCCTTCTTCAGCAGCAGGTCGACGATCTCGAAATGCCCGCCCTCCACCGCCGCCAGCAGCGGCGTGTTGCCGGCCTTGTCGGCGCGGTTGACGTTGGCGCCGCCGTCCAGCAGCGTGCCGACGATCGACGGGTTCCCGGCGATGACCGAGGTCAGCAGGGCGGTGCGCCCGTGGATGTCGGTCTGGTTGGGGTTGTCGCCCCGCAGCAGCGCCGACTTCAGCTTGGACAGGTCGCCCTGGTTCACCGCCTGCATGACGCCGGTGTCCTGGAACAGGCTGATCTGGGCATGGGCCGGGACGTGGGCCGAAACGCTCAGCCCGGCGGCGAACAGGCACGCAATCAGCAGCCGCTTCATGGCGGGTGTCCTTCCTTGACAGCGAGATAAGCCGGATACTAGCCAAAAGGGCCGACCCTCAAAAGGATCTATGCTCGGCCGGCCCGGTCTTGTCCACCTTCGCCCGACGGATATCATGCCGCGCAACCCGCTCGCCCGTCACATCGCGCTGTTCCTGCTGGTCAAGGCCGCGCTGATCGCGCTCGGCCTCTGGTGGTTCCTGGCCTCCATGCCGGAGCCGCGCGGCGCGGCACCGCCGCCGCCCGCTGCCGCCGGGAAGCCCTGACGGAACCTCCGCGCGTCCGGCGGGTTGGATTCGGGCCGTTGGATTCGGGCCGACGGAACGAGCACGCGAACGGAGGGGTGGAAGCATGGCCGACAGCACCGACACCAACCAGACCATCGATTCCAGCGCCTGGACGGGCGAGGCGGAGACCGGCGGAGCCGCGCCGCGCGGCAGCATCCGCGAGGCGGTCGCCGTCTTCGACAGCCGCGATTCCCTCCAGCAGGCCATCGACGACCTGACGATGGCCGGCTTCCAGCGCCACGAGTTGAGCCTGCTCGCCAACGACCAGACCATCCGCGACCGGCTGGGCCATGTCCCGCAGCGGGTCGATGATCTCGCCCACGACCCCGACGCCCCGCGCCAGTCCTTCGTCTCGCCGGAGGACATCGGCAGCGGCCAGGGCGTCGCGGTCGGCTTCCCCGCCTATGTCGGCGCGATCCTGGCGACCGGCGCCGTGCTGGCGACCGGCGGCACCGCGCTGGCGGCGGCGGCGGCGGCGGCGGCGGCCGGGGTGGGCAGCGGCGCGGCCGGCTCCTACCTGTCGCAATGGCTGACCGACAAGCGCAACGAGCCGATGCTCCAGCATCTCGACAAGGGCGGCATCCTGCTGTGGGTCAACATCGGCGACGCGGCGCGCGAGCGGGCGGCGGTCGAGATCCTGAACCGCCACGCCGTCCGCCCGGCCGAGGTCCACGAGGTCGCCCAGGCCGGGTCCGACTGAGTCCGCCAGAAGCCCTGCCGGGTGCCGGAGAAGCCCTGCGGAGCGCGCCGGGCAGCCCATTGACCCACGTCATGGGTGCGCGGCGCACCCTTGCGCTATGGTCCGGGGATCGCATCCGGAGATCCCCCCTTGGACGCCCTGTCGCTGCTGCAAGACGGCCTCAACCACTGCGCCCTGGTCATCGACCGCGACGGCGGCTTCCTGCTGGCCCTGCTGTCGGCCGGGCTGGTCGGCGGCGCCACCCATTGCAGCGGCATGTGCGGCCCCTTCGTGCTGGCCCAGGTTTCCGCCCGGCTGGAGCATGTCCCGGCGGCGCGCATGTCGGAGCTCCACCGCCTGACCGGGGCGGCCGTTCTTCCCTACCATCTCGGGCGCGGGACGACCTACGCGCTGATCGGCGCGGTCGCCGCCTCGGTCGCCGGCCATGTCGGCGCCCTGCCCGGCCTGCGCTGGCTGTCGGTCGGGCTTCTGGCCTTCGCCGCGCTGTTCTTCCTCGGCTACGCGGCGAAGAGCCTGGCGGCGTGGCTGCCCCGGCTCCGGATCGCATCCGGCGCGCCGTTCCAGCGCTGGTGGGGCGACCGGGTGTCGCGCCTCGCCCGCCCGCTGTTCGGCAACCCGACGGGGTGGCGCGGCTACGGGCTGGGGGTGGCGCTGGGCTTCATCCCCTGCGGGCTTCTCTACGGCGCGGTCGCCGTCGCGGCGGCCAGCGGCAGCGCGCTGACCGGCGCGCTCGGCATGGCCGCCTTCGCCGTCGGCACGGTGCCGGGCCTGCTGGCGGTCGGTCTCGCCGGGCACCTCGCCGGGCGGACCTGGAGGACGGCGGTCGCCCGCGTCGCGCCGGCGATCATGCTGGTCAACGCGGGCGTGCTCGGCTGGATGGCCTGGAAGCTGGTCGCCTGACCCCTTTCCTCCGGACCCGGTGCGCAAAGCTTTGCCCTTGGTGAGCGGCCCTCCCCGGTGTACACCTGCCCCTTATGAAGGCGAGCCCAAGTACCACCTGCATCCCGCTCTCACGCGCCTGACGCGGAGAGCGTGAACGCGAGCGGCCTAGCAAGGTTGCCCGCGCTGGTCGCCTGCGCCCACGCGCAGGCGGGACGCCGCCGGTTCGGCGCCTCACACGCAGTGAGTGGCTCACATGGAAAACGTCTTCGAAAGCCCGTTCAAGGGCATCCCGCTGGAACAGCAGGTTACCAACCCGAACATCATCGTCGGCCGGTACAGCTATTATTCCGGCTATTATCATGGCCACAGTTTCGATGACTGCGCCCGCTTCCTTCTGCCGGACGAAGGCGTCGACAGGCTGGTGATCGGCAGCTTCTGCTCGATCGGGTCCGGCGCGGCGTTCATCATGGCCGGCAACCAGGGCCACCGGAACGACTGGATCAGCACCTTTCCCTTCTTCTGGATGCCCGAGGCGCCGGCATTCGCCGGCGCGCGGAACGGCTATCGGCCGGCGGGCGACACGGTGGTCGGCAACGACGTCTGGATCGGCTCGGAGGCGATCGTCATGCCCGGCGTCACCATCGGCGACGGCGCCGTGATCGGCACGAGGGCTCTGGTGACGCGGGACGTCGAGCCCTACGCCATCGTGGGCGGCAACCCGGCCAGGGTGATCCGGAAACGCTTCGACGACGGCCTCGTCGCGTTGCTTCTTGAGATGAAATGGTGGGACTGGTCCGACGACCAGTTGCGGGGCGCCATGCCGATCCTGACCAGCGGCGACGTCGCGGCGCTTCACCGTCACTGGCAAGACGCGATCAAGCGCAGCTGACGCGGCCGTGCCCGCTCCGCTCCCGTTCGGCCGGGAGCTGGGCGGGCACAACCGGCACCGGCGGGCGTCCGCCGGGAAACGGAGCGGCCAAACGGAACGGCCAAACGGAACGGTGGTTTCCGCCCGAATCCTCAGTGCGTCGCGCGCCCGCTCTTCAACGCCTGCCCGAGCGGGATTTCGCCGCTGCCCGGCTTGAGGGGCTGCTGCTGGCTTTCGTGCGGCGACCAGCCGGCCAGATAGAGGATCTGGAAGGTCACCGGGATGCGCCCGTCCGGCTCGGCGTACAGCTCGGCGTAGCGCCGCGCCGCGTCGAACAGCAGCCCGCGCGTCGCCGGAACCTTGCGGCGGGCCAGCACCGTGTTCGTCTCGCCCATGCCGCGCAGTTCGCGCATCAGGGCGAAGGCGTCGGAGTAGGTGACGGTCAGCGTGTCGCTGTCCACCACCGGCAGGGCGAAGCCGGCGCGCTGGAGCAGGCCGCCGGCGTCCTTGATCTCGGCGAAGGGCGACACGCGCGGCGACACGCCGCCGGCCTGTTCGAGTTCCGCCTCGTACAGGCAGCGGCGCAGCTCGAACAGTGTCTCCCCGCCCAGCATCGCGCCGCAGAAGAAGCCGTCCGGCTTCAGCGCCTGCCGCATCTGCACCAGCGCCCCCGGCAGGTCGTTGACCCAGTGAAGGCTGAGGTTGCTCACCACCAGATCGAAGCTGCCGGGGGCGAAGGGCAGGAACTCCTCGTCGGCGGCGATCCCGCGCGCCACCCGCGCGAAGCCGGGCGACAGGTCGCAGGCGACGAGACGCTCGATCCCCTTGCGCCCGGCCAGCGCCCGGCCGACCGCCCCATCGTGGCAGCCGACGTCGAGCGCCATCGGGAAGGGGCGCAGCACATCCTCCAGCCGGTCGGCCAGACGCTCGGCGATCTCGTCGAACAGGAAGGAATGGTTGGTGAATTCGGAGACGGCGCGGTCGCGGCGGCGGCGAACGAGCGCGCGGTCGAAGACGGTCATGCTGTCGGAACTGGCCATGGCCGCACTATACCCCAGCGCCGACGGGCGACAACCGTGCTACCATGGGACACCCCCACCTTCACCGACCGGCAGGGATGCGGATTCGCATGGGCATCGAGGAAGCCATCGGCGTCACCTACGAGGCGCTGATCGTCATCATCAAGATCACCTTCCCGGCGCTGGCGATCACCACCGCGCTCGCCGCGATCCTGACCATCTTCCAGTCGGTGACCAACATCAACGAGGCCTCGATCCAGCAGGATCTGAAGCTGTTCACGACGCTGGCCATCCTGTTCGTCACCGGCCCGGCGATCTTCATCGCGCTGCGCGACTACACCCTGCTGATCTTCGAACGCATCGCCATGCTGCAATAGCCGGCGCGGGCCCTCGCCCATGCCCATGCCGACCATGCCGTCGCTCCGCCGCCTCGCCGCCGCCGCGTCCGGCGCCCTGCTCGACGCGCTGCTGCCACCGCGCTGCCTGTGCTGCGGCACGGCGGTGGACCGGCAGGGCGGCCTGTGCCCCGGCTGCTGGAGCGGCCTGAGCTTCATCGCCCCGCCCTTCTGCGCCCGCTGCGGCCTGCCCTTCGAGTACGCGGCGCAGGAGGGCAACGTCTGCGGCGCCTGTCTGGCCGCCCCGCCCGCCTTCGCCCGCGCCCGCGCCGTGCTGGTGTACGACGACGGCAGCCGCCCTCTGGTCCTGGGCTTCAAGCACGGCGACCGCATCCACGCCGCCGACGCCTATGGAGGCTGGCTCGCCCGCGCCGGCAAGGAGCTGCTGGCCGACGCCGACCTGCTGGCCCCGGTCCCGCTGCACCGGGGCCGCCTGTTCCGCCGCCGCTACAACCAGGCCGCCCTGCTGGCGCAGGCGCTCGCGAAGCGGAGCGGCGTCCCGGCTGTCCCCGACCTGCTGCTGCGCCAGCGCGCCACCCCGACCCAGGGCGGGCTGAACCGCGAGGGCCGGCACCGCAACGTCCGGGGCGCCTTCCGCCTGCGCTGCGGCCCGGCGTCGGTGGAGGGCAAGCGGGTGGTGCTGGTGGACGACGTGCTGACCACCGGGGCGACGCTGGCCGAATGCGCGCGGGTGCTGGGACGGGCGGGGGCGGCGCGGGTCGACGTCCTGACGCTCGCCCGCGTGGTCAAGGAGAGCTGAGAACGGGGTGGGAGGGCCGCGGCAACAAGGCGGCGGGACGGCATGGCAGACCGGCGGCGCGGCGTCCGGCGCGACGTCTGGTGCCCCGGGGGTGTTGATCCTATAGTTTGTTCCAACACTCCCCAGGAGCCGAGCCCCATGGCCGATGTCGTCATCTACACCACGCCCTTCTGCCCCTACTGCTCGCGGGCCAAGAGCCTGTTGCAGAGCAAGGGCGTCCAGTACGAGGAGATCGACCTCTACGTCCAGCCCGGCCGCCGCAGCGAGATGATCGAGCGCGCCGAGGGCCGCACCACCGTCCCGCAGATCTTCATCGACGGCCGGCCCTACGGCGGCAGCGACGACATCCACGCGCTGGACCGCGCCGGCAAGCTCAACCCGCTGCTCGGCCTGCCGGCATGAGCGGCGTTCTGAAGGCCGCCTGCGTCCAGGTCAGCGCGGGCACCGAGCTGGAACCGAACCTCGCGGCGGCGGGCGATCTGGTCCGCCGCGCGCGCGACGCCGGCGCCGACTTCATCGCTCTGCCGGAGAATGTCGGCTGGATCGTCCAGGGCCGCGCCAAGACGATGGCGCGGGTGAAAAGCGAGGCCGAGCACCCCGGCGTGCCCTTCTTCGCCGGTCTGGCGCGCGAGACGGGAGCGTGGCTGCTGTCCGGCACCCTGCACGTCCTGCTCGACGAGCAGCGGGTCGCCAACCGCAGCTACCTGTTCGACCCGCGGGGCCGCGCCGTCGCGCAGTACGACAAGATCCACATGTTCGACGTCGACCTGAAGGACGGCGAGAGCTACCGCGAATCGGCGACCTTCCGGCCCGGCGAGCGCGCGGTGGTCGCCGCCACGCCCTGGGGCGGCGTCGGCATGACCATCTGCTACGACGTGCGCTTCCCCTACCTGCACCGCGCGCTGGCCAAGGCCGGGGCCTCGATCCTGACCGCGCCGGCCGCCTTCACGGTGCCGACCGGCCGGGCGCACTGGCACACGCTGCTGCGCGCCCGCGCCATCGAGACCGGCTGCTTCGTGATCGCCCCGGCGCAGACCGGCACCCACGACGAGGGGCGCCAGACCTACGGCCATTCGCTGATCGTCGCCCCCTGGGGCGAGGTGCTGGCCGACGCCGGGGAGGGTGTCGGCTTCGTCGTCGCCGACCTCGACATGGCGCGGGTCGAGGAGGCCCGCCGCATGGTGCCGGCGCTGACCCACGACCGCGGCTTCGAGGTCGTGCGCGAGGGCTTCTGAGCCGGCGCGGGCGCTTACGATGCGGGCAGCGGCCTCGGTTCCGGATCGCCCCCTGACCCGGTGTCCAGACCGGCGCCGGGGGCAAGGTCGTTGACCGCGCAGAGCCGCTGCACCACCGCCGCCTTCGGCGACGCGACCTCCCCCTGCTCGAAACCGACGACCTGGAGCCGGCCGCGCGCCAGTTCCAGCAGTTCGCCGCTGCGCAGCAGGAAGGCCGGCGAGGACGGGCGGCCGAAACGGGCGTTGCCGACCGCGAAGGTCTCGTAGAGCAGCACGCCGCCCGGCTCCAGCGCGTCGAGCAGGCGCGGCAGCAGGGGACGGTGCAGGTAGTTGGTGACGACGATCCCGGCGAAGCGGCGTCCCGACGGCAGGGGCCAGGAATTCCCGCCCTCCGGATCGGCCTCCAGATCGGCCTCGACCAGTTCGACCCCGGCGGCGCCGGCCAGATCGGCGACCCCGCGCAGGTCGCGGTCGAGCCCGACCACCGGATGGCCACGACCGTGGAACAGCCGCAGATGACGCCCCGACCCGCAGGCCACATCCAGCACGGCGCCGCCCGCGGCGACCAGCGGCGCGAACCGGGCCACCCAGGGCGAGGGCGGCGTCAGGGCGGCGTGCGGCGAAGGGGTCGGCATGGCGGCGGGGCGTCCTTGTCGCGGTCCGTGGTCCATGGCCCGCAAGGATGTTTCGAAATCGAACGGCATGTCGTTTGACGGCGCGCGTCCGGCGTGCTGAATTAAGCCGTTTTCAGACCGGGCCGCAACCCGGCCCGGCTTTTTCGTGTGACCGTCAGGAAGTTGGTGGGGACATGATCCTCTTCGCGTTGAAATGCACGGCCGAGCATCGCTTCGAAGCGTGGTTCCGCAACGGCGCCGCCTACGAGGAGCAGGCCGCATCCCACCAGATCGCCTGCCCGGTCTGCGGCGACACCCTCATCACCAAGGCCCCGATGGCGCCGCGCATCGCCAAGGGCGTCGCCAAGGCCGCCGACCGCAACCGCCCGCCGGAGGACGCAGCCCAGCCGGCCGCCGAGTCGGCGCCGCCCGCCGCCCGGCCCTCCGCCCAGCTGCCGGTTCCGGCCCCCGCCGCGCTGCCCGCCCCGGCCGATGTCGTCGCCTCCCTGCCGCCCTCGCTGAACGACGCCCAGCGCGAGGCGGTGGCCGAGGTGATGCGCCAGCTCGCCGAGGTCCGCCGCACGGTGGAGAAGAACTGCGACTATGTCGGCGACCGTTTCGCCGAGGAGGCCCGCCGCATCCATTACGGCGAGACCGATCCGCGCGGCATCTACGGCGAGGCCTCGTCCGACGAGGTCGAGGAGCTCCATGAGGAAGGTGTGGCATTTCACCGCATCCCCTGGCTGCCGCGCACCGATTCCTGACGCCCTCCCGCGCCGGCACGGGTTGATTCCACCCGAAACCATTTGAAAAGCCGACTGTTTGCAAGGCGTCCCCGGGAACGGGGACGCCTTTCGCGCATCCGCGCCCGCCCATGCCGCCGGAGCCCGCCCACCGACCAAGGTCGGGGGTGCACCCAACAGTGATCTGTATCAAACAATTGGGTGGATCAAGGGCGTACGTAAGGACGGTACAGCCCGAGTGTCTTAAAGGACCGTCGAACAATCGCTCGGCACTCGCGAGGGGACGCACTATGAGTCAAAACGCACAACGGATTGTAAACAATCCAAAATTCCAGGAGCTGATCGCCAAGCGGTCGGCCTTCGCCTGGACGCTGTCGATCGCCATGCTTGTCATCTACTTTGGTTTCGTTCTGCTGGTGGCCTTCGGGAAGGGTTTTCTCGGCACGCCCATCGGTTCCGGCGTGACCACCTGGGGCATTCCCATCGGCGTCTTCACCATCGTCTCCGCCTTCATCCTGACCGGCATCTATGTCCGGCGGGCGAACGGCGAGTTCGACGAGCTGAACCGCCAGATCCTGGAGGAGTCGAAGTGATGCGCGCCATCAACCGCATCGCCGCCGCGACCGCAGCGGCCGCCGCCCTGCTTCCCGTCACCGCCTTCGCGGACGCCATCGGCGGCGCCGTGCAGAAGCAGGCGACGAACTGGGAAGCCATCATCATGTTCCTGATCTTCGTGTTGGCCACGTTGGGCATCACGTATTGGGCGGCGCGCCGGACGAAATCGGCGAAGGACTTCTACGCGGCCGGCGGCGGCATCACCGGCTTCCAGAACGGTCTGGCCATCGCCGGCGACTACATGTCGGCGGCCTCCTTCCTCGGCATCGCCGGCCTCGTCTACGCCTCGGGCTTCGACGGGCTGATCTATTCGGTGGGCTGGCTGGTCGGCTGGCCGATCATCCTGTTCCTGGTCGCGGAACGCCTGCGCAACCTCGGCAAATACACCTTCGCCGACGTCGCCTCCTACCGCTTCCAGCAGATGCCGATCCGCACCATGGCGGCCTGCGGCTCGCTGGCGACCGTCACCTTCTACCTGATCGCCCAGATGGTCGGCGCCGGCAAGCTGATCCAGCTGCTGTTCGGCCTCGACTACATCGTCGCGGTGATCCTGGTCGGCGTGCTGATGATCGGCTACGTGACCTTCGGCGGCATGCTGGCGACGACCTGGGTGCAGATCATCAAGGCGGTGATGCTGCTGTCGGGCGCCTCCTTCATGGCCTTCATGATCCTGGCCCAGTTCAACTTCAGCCCCGAGGCGATGTTCAAGGCCGCCGTCGACGTCCACCCGAAGGGTCTGGCGATCATGTCGCCGGGCGCCCTGGTCACCGACCCGATCTCGGCGATCTCGCTGGGCATGGCGCTGATGTTCGGCACCGCCGGCCTGCCGCACATCCTGATGCGCTTCTTCACGGTGTCGGACGCCAAGGAAGCCCGCAAGTCGGTCTTCTACGCCACGGGCTTCATCGGCTACTTCTACATCCTGACCTTCATCATCGGCTTCGGCGCGATCCTGATGATCCTGCGCCCCGACGCCACCGGCGCCTATCCGTTCCTGACGGCGGCCCCGGCGGCCGGCGCCAAGGCGGTGGTCACCAGCATCATCGGCGGCACCAACATGGCGGCCATCCACACCGCCAACGCGGTCGGCGGCTCGCTGTTCTACGGCTTCATCTCGGCGGTCGCCTTCGCCACCATCCTGGCGGTGGTCGCCGGCCTGACGCTGGCCGGCGCCTCGGCGGTCTCCCATGACCTCTACGCCTCGGTCTTCGCCAAGGGCCGCGCCACCGAAGCGGACGAGATCCGCGTGTCGAAGATCACCACGGTGGTCATCGGCATCGTCTCGATCTTCCTCGGCGTCGCCTTCGAGAACCAGAACGTGGCCTTCATGGTCGGCCTCGCCTTCGTCATCGCGGCCTCGGCGAACTTCCCGATCCTGCTGATGTCGATGTTCTGGGGCAAGATGACCACGCGGGGCGCCGTCATCGGCGGTGCGCTCGGCCTGATCTCGGCGGTCACGCTGCTGATCCTCGGCCCGACCGTGTGGAAGGCCGTGCTGGGTCACCCGGAAGCGATCTTCCCGTACGACAACCCCGGCTTCTTCACCATCCCGCTGTCCTTCGTCGCGATCTGGTTCTTCTCGATCACCGACAACAGCGAGACCGCGAAGAACGAGCGCCGCGCCTTCGAGGCCCAGTACATCCGGTCGCAGACCGGCCTGGGCGCCGAGGGTGCCTCGGCCCACTAACGAACCGCGCGACGCCCGCGTCGCACGCCAATTGTCGCACCCGCTTTCGCGCCCTGCGGGGCGGGTGTAGCCTGAAGCGCCCCTGGATCATCCAGGGGCGTCTTTTTTTGCACGACCTCTTTCTGCCCGACACACGCGCAACCTCGCCACCGACGGAGCGGGCCGCTTGTCCGACATTCCTTCCGCCCCCTCTTCCTCCATCCATCCGGCCGAATTCGACTTCGGCCTGCCACCCTTCGACCTGCTGACCGCCGGGGAGCGCGAGGGGCTGGCGTCGGCGCTCGACATCGGGATCTACGCCAAGGGCCGCCCCCTGTTGACCCGCGACGAGCCGGTCGACGCCCTGTTCGTCGTGCTGCGCGGCTCGGTGCTGGAGCGTCACGGCGGCGAGGCCGCGGCGCTGCACGGGCCGGGCGACCGCTTCGACCTGGCGGCGCTCTACGGCGCCGGGCCGGCACGGAGCTTCGTCGCGGCGGAGGACACCGTCTGCCACCTGATCCCGCGCCCGGCGCTGGAGGCGGCGGCCCGCGACAACCCGGCCTTCGGCGCCGCCGTGCTCGGCGCCTTCGCCCAGCGCATGAGCGACCTCGCCGGCGAGCGCTCCAACCGCGAGATGGCGGCGCTGACCATGGCCCGCATCCGGCAGGCCTACCTGCACCCGCCGCTGTTCGTCCCCGGCACCGCCAGCCTGCGCGACGCCGCCGACGCCATGAAGCGCGGCAAGGCGAGCAGCGTGCTGGTCCGCGACTCCGGGCCGGATGGCGGCGAGCGCATCGGCATCCTGACCGGCACCGACCTGCGCGACCTCGTGGTGCTGGAGGGACGCTCGGTGGACGCGCCGGTCGGGCCGCTGGCCCGCTACGGGCTGCTGACGCTCGACCGCGACGACCTGCTGTTCAACGCGCTGGTGTTGATGACCAAGCACGCCGTGCGCCGAATCGTCGTGACCGAGAACGGCGCCGTCGTCGGCCTGCTGGGCCAAAGCGACCTGCTGGCGGTGCTGTCCAACCATTCCCAGGTCATCGGCCTCCAGGTCGAGCACGCCACCGATCCCGAGGATCTGCGCCGCGCCAGCCTGTCGACCGTCGAGCTGATCCGCACGCTGCACGCCACCGGGGTGAAGGTCGCCTTCATCGCCGACCTGGTGACCGAGCTGAACCGCCGCATCTTCCGCAAGCTGTTCGAGCTGCTGGCCCCGCCCGACCTGCTGGCGAACTCCTGCCTGATCGTGATGGGCAGCGAGGGGCGCGGCGAGCAGCTGCTGAAGACCGACCAGGACAACGGGCTGATCCTGCGCGACGGCTACCATTGCCCCGATCTGCCGCGCATCGCCGCCGACTTCAGCCGCCATCTGGTGGCCTTCGGCTACCCGCCCTGCCCCGGCGGCATCATGGTCTCCAACCCGGACTGGACCCGGCCGCTCGCCGCCTACAAGGACGCGATCTTCCACTGGATCCACCGCCCGGACGAGGCGGCGCAGATGAACCTCGCCATCTTCTACGACGCCGCCGCCGTGGCCGGCGATCCGGCGCTGCTCGACGAGGCCAAGGGCTACCTGCTGGGACGCCTTCAGGACAACCAGATGTTCTTCACCCATTTCGCCCGGCCGACGCTGGCCTTCGACACGCCGTCGGGGCTGTTCGCCGCGCTGTTCGAGCGGCGCCGGGCCGAGCCGGTCGACATCAAGAAGGCCGGCATCTTCCCGATCGTCCACGGCGTCCGCGCCCTGGCGCTGGAAAAGCGCATGACGGAAACCAACACGGTGGCCCGCATCTGGGCGCTGGCCGAGCTGGGCGCGCTCGACCGCAAGCTGGCCGGCGACCTGGCGGAGGCCTTCGCCATCCTCTCCACCATCCGCCTGAAGGCGCGGGTCGATTCCCCGGCCGACGGCGAAGCGGGGACGGAACTCGCCATCGACAACCTCGTCCGCCTGGAAACCCTGGGCAAGCTCGACCGCGACCAGTTCAAGGACTGCCTGGCGTTGGTGAAGAGCTTCAAGGACACCATCGCCTATCACTTCCGTCTGAACCACTGAGGGGCCGGCGATGCCGACCACCGCTATTTCGGCCGCCGGCAGCACCGCCGCCAGCACCGCCACGCGGCCCGAGGACCGCATCGCCCTCCATTGCGAGGCGACCAGCTTCGACGCCGCCAACGCCCAGCCGTTGCGGGTCGTCGCCCTGCGCATCCGCGGCGACCGCATCCTGACCGGGCAGGCACTCGACCTGCGGCCCGGCGTGGACGGGTCCGCCGCCATGGTCGGCGAGCGGCTGCGGCGCTTTGTCGCCGACCGCCCGCTGGTCGGCTACTTCCTGGATTTCTCGGCCGCGATGGCGGAGCGGCTGGCCGGCACGCCGCTGCCCAACGAGCGCGTCGAGGTGTCCGGCCTCTATTACGACCGCAAGGTCCGCAGCGCCTCGAAAAGCGCCGTCGATCTGCGGCTGGACAGCCTGATCCGCGACCTCGGCCTGCCGGTGCGCGCCGAGGACGCGCGCGGCGCGGCGCTGGCCGCCGCGATGGCGTGGCTGACGCTGACCCAGGACGAGCGCTGACGGCTCGTTCGGCACGCCGCACACGAACGTCGGCACCAGACACATTTCCGCAAAGATTGCCGGCTAACATCCGCTCACAAAGATGGTGTGGCGCACAATCTTTCATACGGATAGTTTCCGGTGGCCGGTGGAGCCGTTCCGCCGCGCGCAGCGGTGACGACGCCGAACCGGCAAGAACACAGAACCGACAAGAACAACGAACTGGGAGTACACGCACATGCGCTTCAAGACCGCCCTGGCGCTGGGCGCCACCGCCGGCGCCCTGCTGGCCGGCGCCGCCACGGCGCAGGCACAGATTTCCGGCGACGCGGTGAAGATCGGCCTGCTGACCGACATGACCGGCGCCTATTCCGACGTCGCCGGGCCGGGCGCCATCGCCGCCGCGAAGCTCGCCATCGACGACATGGGCGGCAAGGTCGCCGGCAAGCCGATCGTGCTGCTGACCGCCGACCATCAGAACAAGGCCGACATCGCCGCCAACAAGGCCCGCGAATGGGCCGACACCGAAAAGGTCGACGTCTTCGCCGAGCTGGTGACGACCTCGGTCGCGCTGGCGGTCAACGAGATCGCCAAGACCAACAACAAGATCAGCCTGATCTCCGGAACCGCCTCCTCGCGCATCACCAACCAGGACTGCTTCAAGGGCGGCATCCACTGGACCTACGACACCTACGCCATGGCCATCGGCACCGGCAGCGCCGTGGTGCAGGAGGGCGGCAAGAGCTGGTACTTCCTGACCGCCGACTACGCCTTCGGCCAGAATTTGCAGGACGACGTGTCGAAGGTGGTGAAGGCCAGCGGCGGCACGGTGGTCGGCTCGGTCAAGCATCCCTTCCCGGCGTCCGACTTCTCGTCCTTCCTGCTCCAGGCCCAGGCGTCGAAGGCGAACGTCATCGGTCTCGCCAACGCCGGCGCCGACACCATCAACGCCATCAAGGCCGCCAAGGAGTTCGGCATCGTCGAGGCCGGGCAGCGGCTGGCCGGCCTGCTGGTCTTCATCTCCGACATCCACTCGCTGGGCCTGGAGACCGCCAAGGGGCTGAACCTGACGACCGGCTTCTACTGGGACTTCGACGACAAGACCCGCGCCTGGTCCAAGCGCTTCTTCGAGAAGACCGGCAAGATGCCGACCATGGTGCAGGCCGGCGTCTATTCCTCGCTGATGCATTACTTCAAGGCGGTCGAGGCGACCGGCACCGACGACACCGACAAAGTCGTCGCCAAGATGAAGGAGACCAAGGTCGAGGACTTCTTCGCCCGCAACGGCCGCATCCGCGAGGACGGCCGCATGGTCCACGACATGTATCTGGCCCAGGTGAAGAGCCCGGCGGACTCGAAGGCGCCGTGGGACTATTACAAGATCCTGCGCACCATCCCGGCCGAGGAGGCGTTCCTGCCGATCGCCGACAGCCAGTGCCCGCTGGTCAAGAAGTAAGAGGCCGGGGAAGCCGGAGGGGAGGAGGCTACTCCTCCCCGTCCTCCACCGGCTTCTGTTCGCCGCGGATCCGGCGGCGGCGGTCGGCGCTGCGCATGATCTGCCGGCCGTGCCGGTGCGCCGAGGGGGCCTCCAGCGGGCCGCCCGGCCGCACCGGGCGCTCGGCGAAGCGGCCCAGCGAGATCATGCGGTCGTACATCACCAGCGCCCCGGCGACCCCGACGTTGATGCAGAAGGCCATCGGGATCTTCACCACGAAGTCGCAGCGGTCGATCAGCGGCTGCGACAGGCTGGCGCGCTCCGGCCCCAGCACATAGGCGGCGCGGCTCGGGTGGCGGAAGCTGGGCAGCTCGATGGCGTCGTCGGTCAGCTCAACCCCGACCAGCGCGCAGTCCCTGGGCAGGGTGAGGTCGGCGACCCGGTCGTGAACGTAGAGCGGCAGGTGCATCGTCGCGCCCGAGGTGTCGACCAGCTTGGTCTCCCGCAGATCGGGCTCCGGATCGATGGCGAAGAAGAAGGAGGCGCCGAAGGCGTGGGCGGTGCGCATCAGGTTGCCGACGTTGCCGGGCTTGCTGATGCGTTCGACGCCGATGGCGAAATAACCGCGCATGAAGGGAACCGTGGGACAGAGGTAAGGACAGGGCGGGCGGGAGCTTGCCTCGCGGGACCGGCGGAGGCAAGCTTGCCGCCATGACCCACGATCCTTCCTCCTGCTGCGGCGGCCATGGCCATGACCACCACGGCCATGACCACGCCCATCCCGCCACCGGCGCCGCCGACCTGTCCGGCCCGGCCGAAAGTCCCATCGTCGTCGAGGTGACGCGCGGCGCCATGGTGGAATCCGTCCACCGCGCCCGCGCCTGCATCGTCGACGCCGCCGGCCATGTGCTGGCCCGCTGGGGCGACATCGACGCGCCGGTCTACCCGCGCTCGGCCATCAAGTCGCTCCAGGCGATTCCGCTGGTGGAGAGCGGGGCGCTCGACGCCTTCGGGCTGGGCGACGAGGAGCTGGCGCTCGCCTGCTCCTCACACAACGGCGAGGTCGAGCACACCCGGCGGGTCGCGGCCTGGATCGCCCGCATCGGTTTGAGCGTCGAGGATTACGAGTGCGGGGCGCAGATCCCCTACGACCCCGACACCGCCGCCGCCCTGGTCCGCGCCGGAGAGGCGCCGACCGCCTTCCACAACAACTGCTCGGGCAAGCACGCCGGCTTCCTGACCACCGCCCGCCACAAGGGCGAACCGACGAAGGGCTATGTCCGCTTCGACCACCCGGTGCAGCAGCGGATCCTCGGCGTGATGGAGCAGATGACCGGGCAGGATCTGTCGCGGGCTCCCTGGGGCGTCGACGGCTGCTCGATCCCGACCATCGGTGTTCCGCTCGGCGCCATCGCCTACGCCATGGCGCGCATCGCCGACCCGGTCGACCTGCCCGACGCGCGGGCCGAGGCGGTGACCCGCATCGCCGCCGCCTGGAGGGCGCACCCTTACCTGATCAGCGGCAAGGACACCTTCGACACCGCGATGATGCAGGCGTCGGACGGCCGCGTCCTGGTCAAGGGCGGGGCGGAAGGCGTCGGCTGCGTCGTGTTCCCCGAGTCCGGGATCGGCATCGCGCTGAAGATCGAGGACGGCGGCGCCCGTGCCCGCGAGGTGGCGCTGGCGGCGCTGATCCGTTCGACCAACGCGCTGACCGAGGAGCAGTGGACGCGCGCCGCCGGCCTGCTGGCGACGCCGATCACCAACCGCGCCGGGCTGGAGGTCGGGACCATCCGCGCCGCCGGAGCCTGGCCGGCGGCGTCCTGACGCCAACATCCTGATGGCCGGGCGTCGCCCTGCGGAACTCCGCAAGCGCGATCAAGCCGGAGCGGGGTAGGTTGCGGGACTGGAGGCGCCCGACAATGAGCACGACGCTGACGAGCAGGACGTCGGCCGGCAGGCCGGCCAAACCCGACACGCGGCTGGACTATGGGCGGCGGATCGAACGGGTGGCGGCGCACATCGCCACCCATCTCGACGATCCGCTCGACCTGGAGATCCTGTCGGAAGTCGCCTGCTTCTCGCCCTACCACTTCCACCGCCTCTACCGGGCGATGACCGGGGAAACGGTGGCGGACACCCTGCGCCGCCAGCGCCTGCACCGCGCGGCCGGCGAACTGGTCCGGGGCGGGGCGGAGGGCGGGACGGGCATCGCCGGCATCGCCCGGCGGGCCGGCTACGGCAGCGTCGCGGCCTTCACGCGCGCCTTCGTCCAGGCTTACGGCATTCCCCCGGCCACCTACCGCCGCCGGGGCCATCTGACGCCGTTCGCCTGGCCCCACACCCGAACGGAGGATGCCATGCAGACCGTCACCATCGAGAGCCAGCCGGCGCTCCACCTGACCGGCTTCGACCACCGCGGCCCCTACATGGGGATCGGCGCCGCCTTCGACCGCATGCTCGCCTGGGCGGCCGGGCGCGGCCTGATCGGCCCGGGCGCGCGCAGCGCCGCCATCTATTACGACGATCCGGAATCGGTGGCCCCGGAGGCGCTGCGCTCCTTCGCCGGGCTGGTGACGTCCCCCGATCTGCCGGCTGACGGTGGAGCACGGTCGGTGACGCTTCCCGCCGGCCGTTACGCCGTCCTCGTCCACAAGGGTCCCTACGCGGAGCTGGGAGGAGTCTACCGCCGCCTCTACCGCGACTGGCTCCCGGCCAGCGGCCATGTCCCGGCCGACCAGCCCTGCTACGAGGAATACCTGAACGACCCGCGCAGCCTGCCGCCGGAGGAATGGCTGACCCGAATCTGCGTGCCGCTGGCGTAGGGCACTCGCTCCACCCTAGCCCTCCCCCGCCGGGCGGGGGAGGGGCGGGGGGCAACGCGGATGGAACGCCGCCAAGGGCTGCCCACCGGCCGGCACGGGTGCTAAGGTCCCGCCCGACCGTCACCCGGTCCGTCCGCCCCTCTTCCCGCGAGCCTCCGCCCATGAGCATCGACGACCTGCGCGCCCAGTACGAGGCCTACCCCTACCCGGCGCGCGACCCGGCCGACGAGAAGAAGCGCCTGATCACCGGCTCGCCCAGCCATCTCGACGAGGTGATCCATTACGTCTTCGGCGGACGGCTCGACCGTTCGCGCCCGCTGCGCGTGCTGATCGCCGGCGGCGGCACCGGCGACGGCGCGATCATGCTGGCGCAGCAGCTCGCCGACGCCGGCCACGCCGGCCACGTCACCTACCTCGACCTGTCCGACGCCAGCCGCGCCATTGCCGAGGCGCGGGCGGCGGCGCGCGGCCTGACCAACATCACGTTCCAGCGCGGGTCCCTGCTGGAGCTGGAGGGGCTCGGACCGTTCGACTACATCGATTGCTGCGGCGTGCTGCACCATCTGGACGATCCGGCGGCGGGGCTGCGCTCGCTGGCGGGGGCGCTGGCGCCGGGCGGCGGGATCGGGATGATGGTCTACGCGCCGCTCGGCCGCACCGGCGTCTACCCGATGCAGGAGGCCCTGCGCGGCATGACCGAGGGGCTGCCCCCGGCGGAGAAGGTGGCGCTGGCCCGCCGGCTGATCCAGCAGCTGCCGGCCTCCAACTGGCTGCTCAACAACCCCTTTGTCACCGACCACCGGCAGGCCGACGCCAACCTCTACGATCTGCTGCTGCATTCCTGCGACCGGCCCTACAGCGTCGGCGAGCTGGCGGCCCTGGCCGAAAGCGCCGGGCTCGCCGTCGGCGCGCTGATCGACCCGGCGCGCTACGAGCCGGCGACCTGGATCAAGGATCCGCGCATCCTGAAGCGGCTCGACGGGATATCCTGGCTGGAGCGCGCCGCCTGGACCGAACGGATCACCGGCGGCATGACCAAGCACATCGCCTATCTGCTGCGCCCCGCCGACCTCGCCGGAGCGATCGCCCAGCCCGACGGGCCCGACGTCGTGCCGGTGCTGCGCGACCTCGACGGCGCGGCGCTCGCCAAGTCCATGCCGCCCGGCGGCAGCCTGGAGGTGGAGTTGCAGGGCGTCTTCGTGGCGCTTCCCCTGCCCCGCCTCGCCGGCCCTATCCTGGCGCGGGCGGACGGCCGGGCGACGCTGGGCGAGATTCACGCCGCCGTCGCCGCCACCGCCGGAGTGACCTGGGACGCCTTCCTGCTCCAGTTCCAACAACTCTTCAAGGCGCTGGGCGGCGTCGGCAAGATGCACCTGCGCCGCTGAACGCAGGCCCGCGCGCGCCCGAACCCGGAAGGCCCGAAAGCGAAAGGCCCACAAAAACGAAAGGCCGCCGGGGGAAGCCCCGGCGGCCTTTCGTCCGTCCAAGCCTTGCGGGCTTAGTGGATGCTCTCGCCGTGCAGGGCGAGGTCGAGACCGTCGCGCTCGACGTCCTCGTCGACGCGCAGGCCCATCACCACGTCGATCACCTTCAGGATGATGAAGCTGGCGATGCCCGAGTACACGATGGTGGCGACGATGCCGTAGAGCTGCGTCACGACCTGGCCGGCGTTGCCTTCCAGCAGGCCGGCGGTGCCGCCGATGGCTTCCTGGGCGAAGACGCCGGTCAGGACGGCGCCGACGATGCCGCCGATGCCGTGCACGCCGAAGGCGTCCAGCGAGTCGTCATAGCCGAGAGCGCGCTTCAGGCCGGTGGCGCCCCAGTAGCAGACGATGCCGGCGACCACACCGATGACCAGCGCGCCCATCGGACCGACGAAGCCCGAGGCCGGGGTGATGGCGACCAGACCGGCGACGGCGCCCGAGATGATGCCCAGCACCGAGGGCTTGCCCTTGATGACCCACTCGGCGAACAGCCAGCTCAGCGCGGCGGCCGACGCGGCGATCTGCGTGACCAGCATGGCCATGCCCGCACGGCCGTCGGCGGCGGCGGCCGAACCGGCGTTGAAGCCGAACCAGCCAACCCACAGCATGGCGGCGCCGACGAGGCTCAGCACGAGGTTGTGCGGAGCGAAGTTCTCCTTCGGGTAGCCCTTGCGCTTGCCGAGCACGATGGCGGCGACCAGACCGGCGACGCCAGCATTGATGTGCACCACGGTGCCGCCGGCGTAGTCGAGCACGCCGTCGCCCGCCAGATAGCCGCCCGGACCCCAGACCCAGTGGGTGATCGGCGCGTAGACCAGCAGCGACCAGACGGTCATGAACACCAGCATGGAGGAGAACTTCATGCGGTCGGCGAAGGCGCCGGTGATGAGCGCCGGGGTGATGATGGCGAAGGTCATCTGGAAGGTGATGAAGACCGTCTCCGGGATCACGCCGGTCAGGCTGTCCTTGGTCAGGCCGTTCAGCAGCACCTTGCTGAGGCCGCCGAAATACGGGGTGCCCTCGGTGAAGGCGATGCTGTAGCCGGCGACGATCCACAGGATCGACATCAGGCAGCAGATCGCGAAGCTCTGCATGACCGTGGACAGCACGTTCATCTTGCGGACCATGCCGCCGTAGAACAGGGCCAGGCCCGGAATGGTCATGAACAGGACCAGGACCGTCGACATCAGCATCCAGGCGGTGTCACCGGGGCTGAGCGTCGGCGCCGGCGCGGCGGCGGCCGCGTCCTGGGCGAGGGCGTCGGTGGGCACGCCGGCCACCAGGCCCAGGGCAACCGCCATCATGGGTGCGGCCAGAAGGAACAGACGGTTCATCGAGGCTCCTCATTTCTTCAAAATCGCTCCCGCCCCTCGCGGCGTCCATCCGAAGCCTTGCCGAATGGACGCCGCGAGGGGCGACCCCGTCCCGGTCGCCCCGTCCCCGGCGAAGACGGGGCGGCGGACGGGACCAAGGACGCCCCAACCTCTACAAGAAGCGTGCCAGCCGAAAATGGCGGGGAATCGTCAGGGTTGTCGAAGCCCCGGCCCCCCGATCGGGCATCCCCTTTCGAGTCGCGGGGCTGCTTTGCCCAGAAAAAAGGCAGGTGCCGCCCTGACCAAAGGAAAGCAATTTTCGGGTTTTTGATCCTTGAAACACCGCCGCTGCACCACGTCGCGCCCCGGTCAGGCTTCTTTTTTGGCGGATGAACAAAAAATAGGCATTTGGTGCGCCGCACTCTTGCGCAGACGGCCGCCGGGAAACCATTCGATCTAGGACCAGTCCGGAGCTGCGGTCTATGCGCCCACCGTCCGCTGCGCCTATTGGCCGGGCGGCGCAGATGTGGCACCGTCGTTGCCCCATGCGGTCGTTCGCACACGACCGGTGGCACCAAGAACGGCCTCAAGACGAATAAGGCAGGGGGAGTGTCGGCCATGCTCGACAAACGTGATCTGCGTCTGGCGCCGCGCCGCGCGGTGGCGCTGGTGCTGGCCGGGGGACGGGGCAGCCGTCTGAAACAACTGACCGACCGCCGCGCCAAGCCGGCGACCTATTTCGGCGGCAAGTTCCGCATCATCGACTTCGCCCTGTCGAACTGCGTGAATTCCGGCTTCCGCCGCATCGGCGTGATCACCCAGTACAAGTCGCACAGCCTGTTGCGCCACCTGCAACGCGGCTGGAACTTCTTCCGCGGCGAGATGAACGAGTTCTGCGACCTGCTGCCGGCGCAGCAGCGCATCGACGAGACCTCCTGGTACCAGGGCACCGCCGACGCGGTGTACCAGAATCTCGACATCCTGCGCGACCACGAGCCGGAATATGTCCTGATCCTGGCCGGCGACCACATCTACAAGATGGATTACGGCGCGCTGCTGCTCGACCACATCGCCCGGCAGGCCGACGTGACGGTGCCCTGCGTCGAGGTCCCGCGCGAGCAGGCGACCGGCTTCGGCGTCATGCACGTCGACGAGGAGCGCCGCATCATCGACTTCGTCGAGAAGCCGGCCGACCCGCCGCCGATGCCCGGCAAGCCCGACATGGCGCTGGCCAGCATGGGCATCTACGTCTTCAACGCCCAGTTCCTCTATGACCAGCTCGAGCGCGACGTCGCGACGCCGGGGTCGAGCCGCGATTTCGGCAAGGACATCATCCCGCATCTGGTCAAGAGCGGCGCCCGCATCATGGCGCACAACTACGCCGACAGCGCGGTGATCGACGCGCCGGACGACACCCCCTACTGGCGCGACGTCGGCACCATCGACGCCTATTGGGAGGCCAACCTCGACCTCTGCCACGTCACGCCGCAGTTGAACATGTACAACCGCGACTGGCCGATCTTCACCTACCAGGAGCAGCTTCCCCCCGCCAAGTTCGTCTTCGACGACGAGGACCGGCGCGGCATGGCGGTGGACAGCCTCGTCTCGGGCGGCTGCATCATCTCCGGCTCGACGGTGCGGCGCTCGCTGCTGTTCAGCTCGGTGCGCGTGAACTCATACAGCGAGCTGTACGAGGCGGTGGTGCTGCCGGAGTGCGACATCGGCCGCCATTGCCGCCTGAAGAAGGTGGTCATCGACCGTGGCGTCAGCATCCCCAACGGGCTGGTCGTCGGCGAGGACGCGGAGGCGGACGCCAAGCGCTTCTTCCGCAGCGAGGGCGGTGTCGTGCTGATCACCCGCGAGATGATCGAGGCGCTGCCGAAGGAGTGAGTTCCCCTTCGCTTTTCCGTCCTCCCGCCATTCCCGCCCGCGCGGGAATGGCGCTATAAGGGTGCGGCCTTTCCCCGGCCGCTTCCCCTGCCCCGCCGCGAGTGCCGTCCCGATGCGCGTCCTCTACGTCACGTCCGAATGCTACCCGCTGGTGAAGACGGGGGGGCTGGCGGACGTGTCCGCCGCCCTGCCGCCGGCGCTGAACGCCGCCGGGGCCGACGTCCGCCTGCTGCTGCCCGGCTATCCGGCGGTGCTGAACGGCCTGTCGAACCTGCACGAGGTCGGCGACCTGATCACCGACCTGCCCGGCTGCGACCGCGCCCGGCTGCTGGTCGGCCGCACGGCGGACGGGGTGATGGCCTACGCGCTGGACGCGCCGTCGCTCTACAACCGTCCCGGCAACCCCTATCTGGGACCGGACGGCCAGGACTGGCCGGACAACGCCCTGCGCTTCGCCGCGCTCGCCTGGGCCGCCGCCGGCTTCGCCGCCGAGGACAGCTACGATCCCTGGTGGCGGCCCGACGTGCTGCACGGGCACGACTGGCAGGCCGGGCTGATCCCCGCCTACCTCGCGCTGCGCCCCGACCGCTTCGCCGGCCCCTTCCGCCCCGGCACCGCGCTGACCATCCACAACATCGCCTACCAGGGCCTTGTCGGGCCGTGGATGATGGGCGACCTCGGCCTGCCCTCCGCCGCCTTCCGCATCGACGGCGTCGAGTATTACGGCAACATCGGCTACCTGAAGGCCGGCTGCTACTACGCCGACCGCCTGACCACGGTCAGCCCGACCTACGCCCACGAGATCCAGACGCCGGAGCACGGCACCGGGTTGCAGGGGCTGCTCGCCACCCGCTCCGACGACCTGACCGGAATCCTGAACGGCGTCGATTACGGCATCTGGGATCCGTCGCGCGACCCGCACATCGCCGCCCGCTACACCCCCGACGATCTCGGCGGGAAGGACGCCTGCAAGGCCGACCTGCAATCCGCCTTCGGTCTGGAGCGCCGCCCCGACGCGCCGCTCGCCGCCGTGGTCAGCCGGCTGACCTGGCACAAGGGCCTCGACCTCGTGCTGGAGGCGGCGGCGCAATGGGTCGCCTGGGGCGGGCAGCTGGTGGTGCTGGGCAGCGGCGACGCGGCGAGCGAGACCGGCTTCCGCCACCTCGCGCAATGGCACTCCCATTCGGTCGGCGTGCGCATCGGCTACGACGAGCCGCTGTCGCACCGCATCCAGGCGGGCTCCGACCTGTTCCTGGTGCCCTCGCGGTCGGAGCCCTGCGGCCTGACCCAGATGTACGCGCTGAAGTACGGCACCCTGCCGCTGGTCCGCCGCACCGGCGGTCTCGCCGACACGGTGATCGACGCCAACCCGGCGGCGGCCAACGACGGCAGCGCCACCGGCTTCCAGTTCGTCAACGCCAGCGCCCAGGAGCTTCTGTGGTCGCTGCGCCGCGCCATGAACCTCTACCGCAAGCCCGAACGCTGGCAGGCCATGCAGCGCCGCGCCATGACCCGCGATTTCGGCTGGCACGGCCCGGCGGAGGAGTACATGGAATTGTACCGGGGAATCGCCGGCCGCTCGTAACGGACAAAGAAGCCGACCATCAGACCACGATCAATCATTTTCGTTCATCTGTGTTCATCTGTGTCAAAAACTTCCTGCCCGGCCAGAGTCTGCTCGGGATAGCCGTTTTGTTTGACACAGATGAACACAGATAGACACAGATGAACGGTGATGACCGTCGGCTCTACCCGTCCGGTATTCTCCCCGTATCGTCATGATGGCCGTGCCGAAGCGCCGGCCTGCGCGCGATCAGGCACTTCGCCCGCGCACAGCGTCGTTGCGCCCATCCCGCGTCCGCCCTATGTTCCCCGGCAAACTCTTAAAGTCCCGGGCCCCGATGACTGACCTTTCGCACATCCGCAATTTCTCGATCATCGCCCACATCGACCACGGCAAGTCGACGCTCGCCGACCGGTTGATCCAGCAGTGCGGCGGCCTCGACGCGCGCGAGATGCGCGAGCAGGTGCTCGACAGCATGGACATCGAGCGCGAGCGCGGGATCACCATCAAGGCCCAGACCGTCCGCCTGCTCTACAAGGCCGAGGACGGCAAGCAGTACACCCTGAACCTGATGGACACCCCCGGCCACGTCGACTTCGCCTATGAGGTCAGCCGGTCCTTGTCGGCCTGCGAGGGCTCGATCCTGGTGGTCGACGCCTCCCAGGGCGTGGAAGCGCAGACGCTCGCCAACGTCTATCAGGCGATCGACAACAACCACGAGATCATCCCGGTCCTCAACAAGATCGACCTGCCCGCCGCCGAGCCGGACCGCATCAAGCAGCAGATCGAGGACGTCATCGGGCTGGACGCCACCGACGCGGTGGAGATCTCGGCCAAAACCGGCCTGAACATCGCCGCCGTGCTGGAGGCCGTCGTCAAGCGACTGCCGGCGCCCAAGGGCGACGCCGACGCGCCGCTGAAGGCGCTGCTGGTCGATAGCTGGTACGATCCCTACCTCGGCGTCGTCATTCTGGTGCGCGTGGTCGACGGCGTCCTCAAGGTGAACCAGAAGGTCCGCTTCATGGCGGCCGGCAGCTCCCACGACGTGGAGCGCGTCGGCGTCTTCACGCCGAAGGCGCTGCTGACCGGCGAGTTGCGGCCCGGCGAGATGGGCTTCATCACCGCCGCGATCAAGGACATCACCCAGACCAAGGTCGGCGACACCATCACCGAGGAGCGCAAGCCGGCGGCCGAGCCGCTGGCCGGCTTCAAGCCGTCGGTTCCCGTGGTGTGGTGCGGCCTGTTCCCGGTCGACGCCGCCGATTTCGAGCGGCTGCGCGACAGCCTGGGCAAGCTGAAGCTGAACGACGCCAGCTTCCATTACGAGGCCGAGACCTCGGCGGCGCTGGGCTTCGGCTTCCGCTGCGGCTTCCTCGGGCTGCTGCATCTGGAAATCATCCAGGAGCGGCTGGAGCGCGAGTTCAACCTCGACCTCATCACCACCGCCCCCTCGGTGGTCTACAAGCTGACCATGACCGACGGGACGGTGCAGGACCTGCACAACCCGGCCGACATGCCCGACGTGGTGAAGATCGACCACATCGACGAGCCGTGGATCAAGGCCACCATCATGCTGCCCGACGAGTATCTCGGCGGCATCCTCCAGCTCTGCACCGAGCGTCGCGGCCAGCAGATCGAGCTGACCTACGCCGGCGCCCGCGCCATGCTGGTCTACCGGCTGCCGCTGAACGAGGTGGTCTTCGACTTCTACGACCGGCTGAAGTCGATCAGCCGGGGCTACGCCAGCTTCGACTACCAGATGGACAGCTACGAGGAAGGCGACCTCGTCAAGCTGGCGATCATGGTCAACGCCGAGCCGGTCGACGCCCTGTCGATGATTGTCCACCGCAGCCAGGCCGAGCGCCGCGGCCGCCAGCTCTGCGAGCGTCTGAAGGAGCTGATCCCGCGCCAGCTCTTCAAGATCGCGGTGCAGGCCGCCATCGGCGGCCGCGTCATCGCCCGCGAGACCATCAGCGCCATGCGCAAGGACGTGCTCGCCAAGTGCTACGGCGGCGACATCAGCCGCAAGCGCAAGCTGCTGGACAAGCAGAAGGAAGGCAAGAAGCGCATGCGCCAGTTCGGCCAGGTGGAGATCCCGCAGAGCGCCTTCATCGCCGCGCTCAAGATGGGCGACGAATGACCGGGCGATCAGCGATCGGATGACGGGAAGGCGGGCTCAGGCCCGCCTTTTTCGTTTGTGTGCATGCGCAAAAAAGAAACCATGATTCTTTCGCACCCGCGAGATGATCGTCCGGACGCCCTGTTGTCGGGTGCAGGGACGCGGGCGCCGAGGCGCCGCCCCCGCCGACGCTTCCGACCATCATCGTGGCAGGGACCATCATGGACACCGGATCGACCGGGGAGCGGGTGATCGTTCCCCTTGCCGAAGAAATCGCGACCGTCCACAAGACCGCCCGCGCCTCTGGCGGCGTGCGGGTGCGCAAGACGGTCCAGGAAACCCTCCAGGACATCGACGAGACGGTGAGGACCCAGGAGGTCACCGTCCGCCGCGTCCCGGCCGGCCGCTGGATCGACGAGGCGCCCCGCCAGCGCCAGGAGGGCGACACGACGATCATCCCCATCGTCGAGGAGGTCGCCGTCATCGAGACCCGCCTGCGGCTGGTCGAGGAAATCCATGTGACGCGGCGATCCTCCATCCGCCCCCTGCGCACCGCCGTTCCCGTGCGCCGCGAACGGGCTGAGATCGAGGCCATCGCCGCCGACGGCACCGCCATCAGAGCCCACCACCATACCAACGACCACACCAGCAACGACACCCACGACAACGCCCGTGACGGGGCGGCCGCCGCGCCTGCCCCCGTCCTCAGGAGAACAGCCATGACGACGATCATCGGTCTTTTCACCGACGCCACCGCCGCCCATCAAGCCCGGAAGGCGTTCCATGCCCTTGGCGACGGCGGGGCGGACATCCGGATCTTCGGCTCCGGCGGCGACGGGACGGCGGCCGATCTGCGGGCCTCGCTGTCCGGTCTGGAGATCGACGACGCGGACATCCAGGCCCTCGCCGGCTCTCTGGACCGGCGGGCGCTGGTCGTCACCGCGCGGGTGTCCGCCGACCGGGCCGAGGCGGTTGTCGAGATCATGACGGAGAACGGCGCGGAAGGGACCGACGTCTTCGACGGGCCGGACGAGGAGCGGCTGGTCCTGCCCGAAGCCGAGGAGAGCATCGACGTGGCGAAGACGAGCGTGACCACCGGCGTCCGCGCCCGCAGCACGGTCACCGAGCGCCCGGTCCACAAGACGGTGACCCTGAAGGACGAGACGGTCCAGGCCCGCCGCCGCGACGCCGGCCGCGACCTCAGCCCGGAGGAGGCCGAGGCCGCCTTCCAGGAACAGACGGTCGAGGTGACCGGTGTCTCGGAGGAGGCCGAGATCCGCAAGGCCGCCCGCCTGATCGGTGAGGTCGAGATCACCAAGGACAGCCAGGAGCGCCAGGAAACCATCCGCGACACCGTCCGCCGGACCGAGGTCGAGACGCAGCGGATCGAGCGTCACCGCTGATCCCCATCAGTGCGAAGGGAGGGCGGTGCGTCGCGACCGGCGGGCCGCCCTTACCACCCACCGCTTTTCCCGACCGGACGGGGTTATCGGGCCGTGCCGCCCCGCCGGTCAAGTCGGTTCCGCATCCTCTCCACCCGTTCCCGCAGATCGTTGACGCAGGTGGTTCGAACCCAGCGGGCCAGGGCCGCCGGGTTTCGGGTCGGCGCATTCCGCTCAACGTAGCGGTCCGCCGAAAGCCCCTCCCGCGCGCTCCGCGCCTGGAGCAACTCCCAAAAGATCGGCTCCAGGCTCACCGTGACGGGCGTGCCGTCGAGGGTCAACACGCGGCTCACCATGCAGCGCCTCCTTCAAGCGATGGATGGGTGTACCACAGCGTGTATATTCTCCGTAAGTACGTAGTTTGATACTTTATATGTTTGAGTTTTGCGTATTTACTTAGTATGCTAATTAATTGCTTTCAAAAATTCGCTGATGCATCGTCTCCGCATGGCGGATGACCTTGTTGCCCTGACTGTAAAGCTCGAACGTGACGACTGGCGCGTTGTCCATGAGCACGCCCTCGCTCTGAAGATGAGCGGCGACTCCGCACGCGGGTCCATACAAGGGGTGCTGACATCGGCGCTTGCCGATTATTTTCAGGCCCATGGCTTGGGTGAACTCAAGACGAAGCCGACCGGACGCGGCGGTCCGCGCAACCGCACGCGCGGTTGAGCTTTTTGAGGGAAAGACGCAGCCCGCATGCAACGAATCGGGCGCCGGCGTGTCAATGCCTGGACAAGCGCCGCCACCGCGCGGCCCGTTCCGTCCGACATGGGAGCATGACATGCGCACGCTTTTCGCCGCCGCCGTCCCGGCCCTTCTGTTGCTGATGACCGCCATGCCGGGTCAGGCCCAGACCGCCACGCCCCCGAGCAAGGCCGAGGCCGTGGCCGCCGGCACCATGGACACCGGCGCCCGCGACCTCGTGCCCTCGCGCGACCTGATCGGCAAGCCGGTGGTCCATCGCCATGGCGGTCCGGTCGCCGGCACCATCCAGGACGTCACCACCGGTTCCGACGGCCAGGCGGTCATCGCGCTGAAGCGGCCGAACGACGACCGTCCGCTGATGCTCGGCGCCTCCGACTTCGAACGACGCGGCGACAGCGTCGTCGTCATGCACGACCCCAGCGCGCTCGACCAGCGCGCCCAGTACGAGCGCCAGGGCGCCACGGGCTCCGGCAGTTCCTCGGGCGGTGCGGCGGCGACGGGTGCGGGGAGCCTGGGCACCATCAAGTAAGGGCGTCAAGGAAGCCCCTTTCCGCAGCGCCGGCACAGCGCCCGGATGAAAAACATCCGCGCTTTTCGCCCGCAGGAGGCGGAGCGTTTCGTCAGATTGAGGGGGCGGTCGGGGCGGCGGAATGGCCACCGCCCGCGCCGCACTGACGGAGGGCAAGAGGATGGACAGAATCCTCACTCTCCTGATCCTGGTGCTGGAGATCGTCAAGCGGCTGCTTGACCGTCTGCACTAAGATCGGGCGGGCGTGCCGGGGATTGGAGCCTCGGCACGCCTACCCCCGATATTGCGCTTCCCCTTCCGCCGGTCAAGGCTTCAATGGAATCCGGGCGCCTGCGCAATCGCCGGCTGCATGGAAAGGGCCGTCACCCCTCCGGCGCTTCGTCGTCCTCATCGCCGAGCGCGGCGTTGATCTGGTCGAGGGTCCGGCCGCAGCCGGTGCAGACATCGCCGTCGATGGCGCACATGCCCAGGCAATCGGGATTGTCGCTCATTCCGTGGACACCTCAAGCCCTGTGAAAGCCGCTGGACAACCGTCATTCTGCCGACGCGCCGCGTTGCGCGCCATGCCCATTCCGTCACCGGAGACGCGCCGGTCGCGCACGCCCCGTCAGGCGTCGATGACGGTCAGCTCACCGGCGAGCGGCGTCGCCATCAGCCCCTTGACCGCGACCGGATCGAGGCCGGCGGCGAGCAGGCAGACCAGCTTGGCGTAGGACGCCTCCGGCGTCATGTCGTAGGCGCCGACCGCCCCGACCGCGCCCAGCCCGGTGGCGTAGGCGCCGGGCAGCACCGCGCCGGCCTGGACCTGGGTGTTGTCCATCACCACCACGCCGGACCGGTCGGCGCCGGCCAGCGCCGCGAGGAAGGCCGGATCGGTCGGGCCGTTGCCCTCGCCGAAGGCCAGCAGCACCAGCCCCTTCGCCGCCGGGACGGTGCCCGACAGCATGGCGGACACCGTCGAGGCCCGGATGCCAGGATGGAGCCACAGCATCGGCACGGAGAACCCATCCAGCGCCGCCGCCTGGGCGTCCAACTCCTCCCGGCGCCCGGCGCGGTTCGCCGGCACCGACAGCGCGGCGTCGTCACCGGGCATCGGCAGCCACAGCGCGCCGTTCCGGGCGACGAAACTCCCCACCGTCGCCAGCGGCGGGAAGTTGGGCGACCCGAAACCGGCGAAGCGGTTGGCGTCGATTTTCCGCGCCCGGTTGCCGCGCAGCAGCAGCGTGTCGAAGAAGACGCAGACCTCCGGCACCGGCAGGGTTCCGGCCAGCGCCAGGGCGCCGACCAGATTGGGCAGCGCATCGCTCAGGGCGACGGTCAGCGGCACCTGGGAACCGCCGAGGATCACCGGCTTGGACAGGCCGGGCAGCAGGAAGGACAGGGCCGAGGCCGTGTAGGCCATGCTGTCGGTGCCGTGCAGCACGACGAAGCCGTCATACTCGTCGTAGACGTCCAGGATGCGGCGGGCGATGACGATCCAGTCCGCCGGCGTCATCGCCGAACTGTCGAGCGTCCGGTCGAGCCAACCCATCGTCCAGGTCAGGCCGGGATGATCGGCCACCCGGTGTCCGGACAGGCCGGGCATCGAGAGGACGAGCCGTTCGAACTCCGGACCGGGAACCGGGGCCAGCGCCCCCTGGGCGTCGGGAACGCAGCCGATGGTGCCGCCGGTGTACAGGACATGGACCTTCGCCATCGTTCGCCCCCTTGCCGCTCGCCCGTCGCGAGCGCGAACGATACGACGGAGCGTTTCAGTCCTCAACAAGCACGCGGCCGTGCAGCCGGGCGGAAGCGGCCGGTGCCGGGGACACCATCGAACAGAAGGCCATGGAGGGGCCGGGCTCCGCGCGCGGGGCGATGGCGGGCGCGTAGGCCAGCCGGAAGGGTTCCCGCTCGGCCGCCGGGCGCGCGGGGCGGTCGCGCGGGCGGTCGCGCGGGCGGTCGAGGCGGGCGGCCTCCAGCACCACGCTGGTCAGGGCCATGGTCAGCAGCATGATCGTCTCGCAGGTCTTGGGGATGTCTTGGAGACGGAACATGGGGCGGCGCGCATTCCCTTGGAAACGAATAGGCATTATGAGGTCATTACGATTCGTGATGACCAGCCGTTGCGGCGGCCGGGCGCCTCTGCTTGAATGGGAGGCAACTTCCGGTCCCATGGCCATGCTCGCGAATCTCGACACCGACCTGCTGCGCGCCTTCGTCGCCGTCGCCGAACAGCTCAGCTTCACCCGCGCGGGCGAACGGCTCGGCCGCACCCAGGCGGCGGTCAGCCAGCAGGTCCGCCGGCTGGAGGACACCGTCGCCAAGCGCGTGTTCGAGCGTGACACCCACGGCGTCCGCCTGACCCGCGACGGCGAGGTGCTGCTGGCCTACGCCCGGCGCATGCTGACCCTGAACGACGAGGTGATGGCGCTGATGCGCCGGACCACCACCGTCGCCAGCGTGCGCATCGGCACGCCCGACGACTACGCCACCATGCTGCTGCCCGAGGTGCTGGCCCGCTTCAACGCCAGCTACCCCGATGTGATGGTCGAGGTGGTCTGCGACAACAGCCCCGATCTGGTCGCCGAGATCGACAAGGGCCGCTACGATCTGGCGCTGGTCACCCGCCGCTCCGACGACCGCGCCGGCGAACTGGTGCGGCGCGAGCCGGTCGCCTGGGTGGCGCCGCCGCTCGACCCGGCCATGGCGCCCGGGGTGCGGCCGGTGGAACAGTGCGATCCCCTGCCGCTGGCGCTGTTTCCCAAGGGCTGCGTCGTGCGCGACCTCGCCGTCGACGCGCTCGACCGCATCGGCCGCGACTGGCGCGTCGCCTTCACCAGCAAGAGCGTCGTCGCCGTGCACGGCGCCATCCTCGGCGGGCTGGGGGTGACGGCGATGGAGGAATGCACGGTGCCGCCCTCGCTGCGGCGGATCGGCCCGGCCGACGGCTTTCCCGAGCTGCCCGACATCCACATCGCCCTGCACCGGGCCCCCGGCCAACTGGCGAAGCCGGTCCGGCTGCTGGCCGACGCCATCCACGATCTGGTGGGGGAGACCGCGCGATGAGACGCCGCGCGGCGCTCCCGCGAATCGCCCTGCTGGCCGTCCTGTTCCTGGCGGCCTCCCTGGCGGCCTCCCCAGCGGCGTGGGCGCAGAGCCCGGTCGCCACCGGCGCCCCGCTGACCGGCGAGGTCATCCTGAACCGCGACATCGAGGTGCGGATCGGCCCCAACGAGGACGCCCGCATCGTCATGACCCTGAAGCAGGGCAAGGCGCTGAACGCGCTGGGCACGCCGCGCGGCACCTACTGGACCGAGGTCGCCATCGGCGGCCAGCCGATCGGCTATGTCCCGGCCGACAGCCTGGACCCGGCCCTGATGGTCACCGGCCGCCCCGCCGTCGGCGGCGAGGGGCCGCGCCCGGCCAGGCCCGCCGCCGGCAAGCCGGCCGAACCGGCGACCAGCGGCCGAACCGCCGCCGTCGTCCCGCGCGAGGCGTGGGACAAGGCGGCGCAGGTTCCCGCCCAGGGCTACGTCGTCGCCGCCAAGCCGGTCGGCGCCACCGAGTTCCTCAGCAACAAGAAGCGGCGCGGCTTCACCTTGCGCAAGGGCGACGTCGTCGGCGTCATCAGCGTCGCCAGCGGGCAGGCGACGCTGGCGCTTCCCGCCGGAACCCGCGCGACGGCGCCGGTGGACGGGCTGGTCGGGGTGGTCGCCCCCTACCCGCTGCCCGGCATGCCGCCGATCGAGCCGGGGATGCTCTACGCCGCCAAGCTCGGCGAGTATGTCAGCTACGGCGAGGGGCTGCGCGCCTGGCAGGAGTTCACCGCCGGTCCCGGCAGCGCCTACCGCGATCTGCCGCCGATGGTCTGGCCGGTCTTCAAGGGCGCCCGCACGCTCTACGACATCGGGGTCGGCCCTTTCACACGCTTGCAGGTCGACACCGCCTGCGGCACCTTGGCGCAGCGTGGGCTGGATTGCACGGTGATCGAGTTGGACACGTTTTGAGACTCGTTAAACCATGATTCCTTAAGGTTTGGTGGCCATTGTGTTGCGGCCCTGCCCTCCGGACGGTTCGTCATGCCCCACGCCGACACGCCTGCCCCCGATGACGCCAGCGACGACGATCTCTTCTTCCTGGACGATGGGGACGGTGCCTCCTCCACGGATGAACCGAGAACGGCGCCGCCGGGCATCGGCAACCGCTGGAAGATGCTGATCGTCGACGACGAGCCGGAAGTCCACTCGATCACCAAGCTCGTGCTGTCCGACTTCTCCTACAAGGGGCGCCCGGCGCACTTCATCTCCGCCCATTCGGCGGCGGAGGCGCGGGAGATCCTGGCGCGCGAGACCGACATCGCCATGATCCTGCTGGACGTGGTGATGGAGACCGAGGACGCCGGCCTCCAGCTCGTCCACCACATCCGCGAGGAGCTGAAGAACCGCCACGTCCGCATCATCCTGCGCACCGGCCAGCCGGGGCAGGCGCCGGAGCGGGCGGTCATCCTCGACTACGACATCAACGACTACAAGGCGAAGACGCAGCTCACCGCCCAGCAGCTCTTCACCACCACGGTCGCGGCGCTGCGGTCCTACGAGGACATCATGGCCATCGAGGCCAACCGCCGCGGCCTGGAGAAGATCATCGAGGCGTCCTCCTCCCTGTTCCAGGCGCGTTCGATGAAGCTGTTCGCGGCGGGGGTGTTGACGCAACTCTCCGGCCTGCTGGCCGTCGGCCCCGACGCCATCCTCTGCGTGCAGCGCGGGTCCGTGCTGGGCGCCGCCAGCGACGGGCTGTATGTGCTGGCCGGGTCCGGCCGCTTCGAGACGGTCATCAACGAGCCGGCCTGCGAGCATGTCGAACCCGCGGTCCTGGCGGCGGTGGTGGCCTGCCTGGAAAGCCGCGCCAACCAGTACGCCGCCGACCACTGCACCCTCTACATCCGCACCCCCAACGACCGCGAGAACGTGGTCTATCTGCGCTCCGACCGGCCGCTGTCCGACCTCGACCGCGAACTGATCGAGGTGTTCTGCGGCCGGATCTCCGTCGGCTTCGACAACCTGCACCTCTACGAGCAACTCCACCGCGCCCAGCAGGGCACGCTGGCGGCGCTCGCCGACCTGGCCGAGCGCCAGCGGGGCGGGGAGCCGGACTGGGAGGGGGACGGCGGGCCGGAGGACGGCGGAGCGGGCGACGAGTCCCGTTTCGCCCGCTCGCTGCGCATCGCCACCATCACGGAACGCATCGCCCGGCGCCTCCAGGAGGAGAACCGCTTCCCCGGCCTCGTCGACGACGCCTTCCTGGCGATCATCGGGCTGGCGGCGGTGCTGCACGATGTCGGCAACGCCACCATCGATCCGGCCATACTGGGCAAACCGGGCCCCCTGACCGAGGCGGAGCGCACCGCCATGCAGCGGCACACCATCGCCGGATCCCTGCTGCTGGACCGCGCCAGCCGTCTGGCCGAGGGCCACACCCACCTGCATCTGGGCGCCGAGGTGGCGCGCTGGCATCACGAGAACTGGGACGGCACCGGCTATCCCGACCGGCTGAGCGGGGAGGCGATCCCGGTCGCCGCCCGCATCGTCGCGGTGGCCGACGCCTACGACGCGATGACCCGCGACCGGCCCTACCGCGCCGCGCTGGGCCATGAGCGGGCCGTTGCCGAGATTCGGGAGCAGGCGGGCAGCCGCTTCGACCCCGCCGTGGTCGATGCCTTCCTGATCATCGCGCCGGATCTGGCGGCGTCCTGACCGCTCCGGCACGGCCAGGACTTGGACGGGGCGCTCAGTGGCGGGCCAGCCGCTCCACCGCGTCGCGCAGGGGAGCGACCTGCACCGGCTTGTGCAGCAGCGTGCAGCGGTGCTGGCGTGCCTCGTCCTGGCGCTCGGGCGTGGTGTCGCCGGTCAGGATGATCGCAGGCACCTGGATTCCGGTAAATTCGCGCAGCCGCTCGACCGCCTCGGCCCCGGTGCGTCCGGCGGGCAGGAAATGGTCGGCGATGATCAGCCCCGGCGGACGGTGCAAGCCCGGCAGCGCGTGCTCCAGCGCGTCGAAGCTCAGGGCCGCCAACACCTCGTAGCCCCAGCCGTCGAGAAGCAGGGACAGACCCTCGACGATCGCCCGGTCATCGTCCACCACGACAACCAAAGACGGTAAATCCGCGCGAGAATCACCGTCACCCGCCGCCCGCTCTTCCGCGTCGTCCGCCATCGTCCGGTTCCCCCGATCCATTCGACACTTTTTAGGCTAAAACAAGGAAAGATGAGCAATCAGACCAATGGCTGTGGCTTTTTCGTGATATTGACTGATTCGTACGTTTGGAAGAAAAAATATATCAAAGGTTTGGAAATTTTAATCCAAGGATTCAGAACGTCCTTTATGCCAATTCGCAAAACTTCAAGCATCATCCCTTATAATCTCATGGCAAAGACTCTCAATTCCGAAAAATTGCATATGCGTGCATTCTCAGGAACAAGGACTTTGCAACTGAAAGCGGCATAAAAAAAGGCCTCCGCCGAAGCAGAGGCCTTTTGCAAACAAATGGATAGACGGGTCAGGCGCGCAAAGAGCCGCCCGTCGCCTTCACCACCGCCGCGACAATCTTTTGCCCGACCGCCTCGATCGCCTCGTCGGTCAGGGTGGCGGTGGTCGGCTGGTAGGTGACGGACACCGCGACGGACTTCTGCCCCTCGCCGACGCCCGGCCCCTGGTAGACGTCGAACACGGCGACGTCCTTGACCAGCGCCTTGTCGGCGGCCTTCACCGCGCGCAGGATCTTGTCGGCCTCGACCTGCCGGCCGACCAGGAAGGCGAAGTCGCGCTCGACCGGCTGGAAGGCCGGCAGCTGCACCATCGGCTTGGCGGTGCCGCCCTTCTTCTTGGGCAGCGGCACGGCGTCGAGCATCACCTCGAAACCGACGACCGGCCCCTTGACGCCCAGCGTCTCCAGCACCGACGGGTGGATCTCGCCGAAGCGGGCCATCACCGTGGGGCCGAGCCGCAGCACGCCCGAACGGCCGGGGTGGTACCAGCCCGGCGCGTCGGTGGTGACCTGGAGGTTGGCGGTCGGGGCGCCGGCCGCTTCCAGCACCGCCAGGGCGTCGGCCTTGGCGTCGAAGACATCGACGACGCGCGCCTTCTCGGCCCAATGGCGCGGCACGGCGTTGCCGGCGCGGATGCCGGCGGCGACCGTGTCCTGGCCGTCGGGGGCCGGGCTGCGGAAGGCGGCGCCGACCTCGAACAGCCGGACGTCGGCGATGCCACGGTCGGCGTTGCGGCCGGCGGCCTGGATCAGGTTGGGCAGGATCGACGGGCGCATGACGTCGAGGTCGCTGCTGATCGGGTTGACCAGCCGCAGCCCCTCATTCTCCGCCCCGAACAGCGCCGCGACCGGCGACGCCAGGAAGGACCAGGTCACCGCCTCCGACAGGCCGCGCGACGCCAGCGCGCGCTTGGCCAGCGCGACGCGGCGCTGCCTCAGCGTCAGGGCCGGGCGGGCCAGCACGGTCTCGCGCGGCAGCGGCGTCGCCGGGATGGCGTCGAAGCCGTGGACGCGCAGCACCTCCTCCACCAGATCCGCCTCGCCATGAACGTCGGCGCGCCAGGAGGGGACGCCGACATGCAGGGTGCCGTTGTCGTCCTCGCCCTCGATGGTGAAGCCGAGATCGGTCAGGATGCGGACCTGTTCGCCCTGCTCCAGATCGACGCCCCCCAGGCTCTTCACCCGGCCGGGGCGCAGGGTCAGGGTGCGGCGCCACGCCGGCTCGGCGCCGGCGATCACCAGCTCCGACGCCTCGCCGCCGCAGATCTCCAGGATCAGGCGGGTGGCGCGCTCGACGCCGGAGACGACGGCCGCCGGATCGACGCCGCGTTCCAGCCGGTAGCGCGCGTCCGACTCGACGCCGAGCCGGCGGCCGGTCTGCGCGGTGCGCACGGTGTCGAAGATCGCCGCTTCGAGGAACAGGGTGGTGGTCGTCTCGGTGCAGCCCGACGCCTCGCCGCCGATGATGCCGGCCAGCGCCTCGGCCTTCTCATGGTCGGCGATGACCGTCATGGCGGGGTCGAGCGCGTACTCCTTGCCGTTCAGCGCGACCAGCGTCTCGCCCTCCCGCGCCATGCGCACGACGATGCCGCCCGTCACCTTGTCGGCGTCGAAGGCGTGCAGCGGGCGCGACAGGTCAAAGGTGATGTAGTTGGTCACGTCGACCAGCGCCGAGATCGGGCGCAGGCCGATGGCGGTCAGCTTGTCCTGCATCCACTGCGGCGACGGGCCATTCCTCACGCCGCGGATGGTGCGGCCGACATACATCGGGCAGGCGTCCGGCGCCTCGATGGTCACGCCGATCGGGCTGGGGAAGGCGCCCGGCACCGGCGTGGCGTCGATGCGCCCCCCGGTCTGCGGCTTCAACGTGCCGAGCCCGGCCGCCGCCAGATCGCGGGCGATGCCGCGCACGCCGGCGCAGTCGGCGCGGTCGGGCGTCAGGTTGATGTCGATGACCGGGTCGTTCAGCCCGGCATACTCGGCGAAGCTGGCGCCGACCGGCGCGTCCTCGGGCAGCTCGATGATGCCGTCATGCTCGTCGGACAGCTTCAGCTCGCGCTTGGAGCACATCATGCCATTGGATTCGACGCCGCGGATGACGCCCTTCTTCAGCGTGATGTCGGAGCCGGGGATGTAGGCGCCCTCGGCGGCGAAGACGCCCTTCAGGCCGGCGCGCGCGTTGGGGGCGCCGCAGACGACCTGGAGCTTCTCGGTGCCGGTGTCGACGACCAGCACGCGCAGCTTGTCGGCGTCCGGGTGCTTCTCCGCCGAGACGACGTGGGCGACGCGGAAGGGAGCCAGCTCCTTGGAGCGGTCGTGGACGCCTTCGACCTCCAGCCCGAGAGCGGTCAGCGTCTCGGTGATCCGGTCGAGCGTGGCGTCGGTGTCGAGATGGTCCTTCAGCCAGGACAGCGTGAACTTCATGGCTTTGGCTCCTTACCGCGTCAGGCCTTGGGCGATGTTGGGGATGTCGAGCGGCACGAAGCCGTAATGCTTCAGCCAGCGCAGATCGGCTTCGAAGAAGGTGCGCAGGTCGGGGATGCCGTATTTCAGCATCGCCACGCGCTCCACCCCCATGCCGAAGGCGAAGCCCTGGTACTTTGTGCTGTCGATGCCGCAAGCTTCCAGCACGTTGGGGTGCACCATGCCGCAGCCGAGGATCTCCAGCCAGTCGCCGTAATTGCCGAGCTTCAGCTCGCCCCCCCGGCGCGAGCAGCCGATGTCGACCTCCGCCGAGGGTTCGGTGAAGGGGAAGAAGCTGGGACGGAAGCGCAGCGGCAGGTCGTCCACGTCGAAGAAGGCGCGGCAGAACTCCACGAGGCAGCCCTTCAGGTGCCCCATGTTGGTCGCCTCGTCGATGACCAGCCCCTCGATCTGGTGGAACATCGGGGTGTGGGTCATGTCGTAGTCGGAGCGGTAGGTCCGGCCCGGCGCGATGATACGGATCGGCGGCTTCTGGTTCAGCATGGTGCGGACCTGCACCGGGCTGGTGTGGGTGCGCAGCAGCATCCTCTTATCGCCGGCATCCGGCAGATAGAAGGTGTCGTGCATGTCGCGCGCCGGGTGGCCGGGCGGGAAGTTCAGGGCCGTGAAGTTGTGGAAGTCGTCCTCGATGTCCGGCCCTTCCGCGACCGCGAAGCCCATCTCGGCGAAGATGGCGACCATCTCGTCCATGGTCTGGCTGATCGGGTGGATGCGGCCCTCGGTCTCCGGACGCACCGGCAGGGTGACGTCCACGCGCTCGGCCTCGAGCCGCGCCTTCAGGTGGGCGGCGGCGAGGTCGGCCTTGCGGGCGTCGAGCGCCGCGGCGATCTCGTCCTTCAGCGCGTTCAGCGCCTGGCCGCGCTCCTTGCGCTCCTCGGGGCCGAGGCCGCCGAGTTCCTTCATGAAGCCGGTGATGCGCCCCTTCTTGCCGAGCGCGTTGACGCGCACCTCGTCCAGCGCCGGCAGATCGGCGGCGGCGTTGACCATCGACAGGAGTTCGTCTTTCAGCGCGTCGAGCATGGCGGTTCCCGGCAAACGTGGGGACGGAAGAGCAAAAAACACAAAAAAGGGAGCCGGACCCAGCGGCCCGGCTCCCTTCTTGTCATCTGGCGCCTTGTGGAAAGCGTCCGCGCGATCGCGGATGCCTTACGCGGCGGCCTTGGAGGCGAGCGCGGCCTGGGCCTGATCCACCAAGGTCTTAAAGGCCTCCGGCTCGCGCGCGGCCAGATCGGAGAGAACCTTGCGGTCGATCTCGATGCCGGCGAGCTTGATGCCGTTGATGAAGCGCGAGTAGGTCAGGCCGTACTGACGGACGCCGGCGTTGATGCGCTGGATCCACAGGCCGCGGAAATCGCGCTTCTTGTTGCGGCGGTCGCGGTAGGCGTAACGAAGCGCCTTTTCGACCTTCTCGATCGCAATGCGGAAGTTCTTGGAGTTGCGACCCCGGTAGCCCTTGGCGAGCTTCAGAATCTTGCGGTGACGGGCGTGCGTGGTGACGCCGCGCTTAACACGAGCCATAAGTCAGATCCTTCCCAGTATCAGGCGTTGCGCAGCCAGTTCTTCAACACCGTGCGCGCGTTGGCGTCGCACAGGGTCATCATGCCGCGCGCGTTGCGCTTCATGGTCGGAGACTTCTGCTCGAGGCAGTGGCGCTTGAAGGCCGCCTGGGCGCGGACCTTGCCGGTCGCGGTCACCTTGAAACGCTTCTTGGCGCCGCTCTTGGTCTTCAGCTTGGGCATTTTGGGTTCCTATCGGATAGGGTCGACTTCCAGCGGACGGTTGGGCATGCCCTGGGCCTTGCGGTCCAGCCTCGCCGCCCGTGGAAGGGTCGCCTTATACGCTTTAGGATCGCCGATCACAAGAGGCATCGTCCGGAGACGCGGATGAACACGGATATCCACGGATGAACACGGATTTTGTTTCGTCCTGATCCCGTTCATCCGTGCACCGGCGAAGCCGGCATCCGTGTTCATCCGTGTCGGATACCGCTCCGGCCACCGATCCCCGTCAGCGGGCGATCATCCCCGGCAACCCGGCGAGCAGCGCCTCGCGCACGACTAGGCCGGCGAACTTGTCGGACTGGATGGCGCCGGATTCCAGCCGGGCGAAGACGACGCGCTGGCCCTCGCGCTCGGCCCAGCCGACGAACCAGCCCAGTTGGAGGGTCGGATCCTTGACGCCCGAGGCGTTGCGCAGCCAGCCGCTGCCGGTCTTGCCGCGCACCGCCCAGCCGTCGGCGGCGGCGAATTGCGGCAGGATCGCCATCGTCATCCGCTGCGCCCGCTCCGACACCGGCAGGGCGCCGTCCAGCAGCCGCTTCAGCAGCCGAGCCTGCTCGTCGGGCGACACCGCCAGCGACGACATCAGCCAGGACCTGGTCAGGCCGTCCTTCCTGGCGGGATCGCCGGTCAGGTCGCGGTTGCCGTAGTCGAAACGGTCGATGTAGCCCTGGAAGCGCTTCATGCCGAGCCGGCGCGTGATCTCCTGCGAATACCAGACGATGGAGTCGCGTTCCCAGATCGTCGGGTCGGTGGTCTTCTTCTCGCGGTCGGTGGCGTTGAACTCCGGCCGGTAGTCCCAGACCGGGCGGTGCTCGTCCTCCAGGATGCCGGAATCATAGCCCATCAGCGCCAGCGGAACCTTGAAGGTCGAGGCCGGGCTGAAGCGCGTCCCGCACGGCCCCTCGCGGAACAGCACGGCCCCCGACGCCGCGTCGAGCACCACCGAGCAGACGATCCTGTCGACGGCCTTGGCCGACTTGCGGGTGGCCTCGGCCGCCAGCGCGCCAAGCGGCGCTCCCAACGCCCCCATCCCCAGCCCGATGCAAATTCCCTTTGTGAGTTGACGCCGGTCGATCACCTTTTTTCTCCTCGCTGGTGGCCCGGCACAGGGATACGGGGCTGGATGGGCAGCGGCAAACGATGATAAATCGGGCGAGCCCCTAGAAAAATTTGGATCGGAGCATGGTCCGCCCCCATCTGCCGCTGAACGCCCTGCGGGCCTTCGAGGCCTCCGCCCGCCACCTCAGCTTCACCAAGGCCGCCATCGAGCTGTGCGTCACCCAGGCGGCGGTCAGCCATCAGGTGAAGACGCTGGAGCAGCGGCTGGGCGCGGTGCTGTTCCGCCGCCTGCCGCGCGGCCTCGCCCTGACCGACGAAGGGCTGGCGCTGCTGCCGGTGCTGCGCGACTCCTTCGACCGCATCGGCGACCTGCTGGAACGTTTCGAGACCGGGCATGTCCGCGAGGTGCTGACGGTGGGCGCGGTGGGGACCTTCGCGGTCGGCTGGCTGCTGCCCCGGCTGCGCGGCTTCACCGGGGCGCACCCCTTCATCGACCTGCGGCTGATGACCAACAACAACCGGGTCGACATCGCCGCCGAGGGGCTCGACTGCGCCATCCGCTTCGGCGACGGGGCGTGGCACGGAATGGAGGCGGAGCCGCTGTTCGACGCCCCGCTGTCGCCGCTCTGCGCGCCGGCCATCGCCGGGCGGCTGACCGGCCCGGCCGATCTGCTGGGGGAGACGCTGCTGCGCTCCTACCGCTCCGACGAATGGCCGCGCTGGTTCGCGGCGGCCGGGCTGGAGGCGCCGCCGATCCGGGGAACCGTGTTCGATTCGTCCTGGATGATGGTGGAGACGGCGATCGAGGGCGACGGCGTCGCGCTGGCGCCGCCGCTGATGTTCGCCCGCCCGCTGGAGGCGGGGCGGATCGTCCGCCCCTTCGCCGTCGAGGTGTCGCTGGGCGCCTATTGGCTGACCTGGCTGAAATCCCGCCACGTCACGCCCGCGATGCGTGCCTTCCGCGCCTGGATGCTGGCCCAGGCCAACGGGGTCAACGGTACTCCTTGAAGCGCTCCGTCGCCTGCACCAGCGCCGCGCGGATGCCCGGCTCCATCGCCGAATGGCCGGCGTCGGGAATGATCCGGTAATCGGCCTCCGGCCAGGCCCGGTGCAGCTCGTCGGCCGAAATGGGCGGACAGACCACGTCGTAGCGCCCCTGCACGATGATGCCGGGGATGTGGCGGATGCGGTGGACGTCGCGCAGCAGCTTGTCCTCCGGCTCGAAACGGTTGGAGCGGAAGTAATGCGCCTCGATCCGCGCCAGCCCCAGCGCGTGGGTGTCCTCGCCGCTCGCCGCGATCAGCTCGGGCGAGGGCAGCAGCGACGAGCAGCTCCCCTCATAGACGCTCCACACCCGCGCCGCCGCCATGCGCACCAGCCGGTCGGGCGAGTCGAGCCGCCTCCAGTAGGCCTCCAGCAGATCGCCGCGCTCGGCCTCCGGGATGTGGGCGGTGAAGGCGGCCCAGGCCTCCGGGAACAGCACGCGCATCGAATAGAGGAACCAGTCGATCTCGCTCTTCCGCATCAGAAAGATGCCGCGCAGGATCAGCCCCAGGCAGCGCTCCGGATGGGTCTGGGCGTAGGCCAGCGCCAGGGTCGAGCCCCAGGAGCCGCCGAACAGATGCCAGCGCTCGATCCCCAGATGGCGGCGCAGCGTCTCGATGTCCTCGACCAGCCGCTCGGTGGTGTTCTCGCGGATCTCGCCGAGCGGGGTGGAGCGGCCGGCGCCGCGCTGGTCCATCACCACGACGCGGTAATGGGCCGGGTCGAAGAAGCGGCGGTGGGTCGGCGAGGCGCCCGCCCCCGGCCCGCCATGCAGGAACATCACCGGCACCCCGCGCGGGTTGCCCGCCTGCTCCCAATAGACCGTGTGGAGGCCGTCCACGGCCAGCGTGCCGGTCTGGTACGGGTCGATGGGCGGGTAGAATTCGCTGCGGGGCATGGTGGTCGGTCCTGTGATGCGGTGATCGAGTGTAGAGGACCGGCCGCACCTTGCGCCAGAGTGGAAAGCCCTCAACGGACGCCCGGACCGCGGCGCTTACGGGGCCTTCCGTCCGGCCATGTGCCCGAGATAGGCGACCACCCGCTCCAGGTCGGCGTCGCTCAGCATCGCCGGGTCGAAGCCGGGCATCCTCTGCTCCGGCCAGCTCCGCACCGAACGCGGGTCGCGGATCAGCCGGGCCAGCCCGGCCGGGGTCAGATACTCGGTCGGGTTCATCGGCCGGTTCAGGTCCGGCCCGACCTCGGCGCTCCCGGCGCCGCTCAGCCGGTGGCAGGCCATGCATTGCGTGACGAACACCGCCTGCCCGGCACGGGCGGGCGAGTCGGCGGGCAACGCGGCGTCCACCGCGAGCTGCGGCCAGCGCTTCAGCGGGTCGTCGACACTGACGAGGCGGGCGAGCTGGTAGGGCCACTGCTCGCTGCGGACGCCCGACGCCTCCGGCCGCACCCAGACCAGATAGAAGGGGCCGGCCGACACCGTCTTGCCGGGCAGTTGCGGCCAGGGCCGGTCGGCCGGTTCCACCGCCAGGAAGGCGACCGACCCCCGGTCGTCGGTTTGCAGGCACAGCTCCGGCGGCAGGGTCGCGGCGAAGCCGTCGCTCGCCACCCCCTCCAGCACCGCGTCGGCCGGAAAACGGTCGAGACCGATCAGGCTGGCCAGCGGCACCGCGCGGTAGCGCATCGGACGGCCGTAGGAGACGTCAGCCGGAATGTCCACCGTCACCGCGTCGGGGCGGGCCAGCAGAGCGTCGCGGTCGAACCTCCGCTCGATCCCGCCGACGGCGACGGTCAGCTCCGGCCCGCCGGCCGATGCCGGGGCCGGGACCATCGCCGCGAGGAGCAGCCAGCAGGCAGCCAGCAAGCGTATGTTCATTCGGAATCCTCCTCTTCGACGTCCTCGTCCGTGGCGGCACCGGCGCCCGCGCGCGGCACGGAAGGCCGCGCCGGCGCCGCGCCGCCCTCCAGCCGCTCGATCTGCTCCGGGTGGGTGATGTCGATCATGGGGCCGCTGCGCAGGCCGATCCAGCCGCGAACGCGGACGCGCCGCCCCTCGTAGGACAGCGGATCGATGCCGGCCTTGGCGAAATCGCGCATCACCGGGCGCGAAATGTGGACCGTCACGTCGGTGCGCCAGTCCTCGCCGAAATCGAGATACGCCTCGCCGCCGGTCTTGGAGACGCGCAGCACACGCCCCTCGACGATCTGGAAGCTGTCGCGGTCGCGCGCCAGCGTTCCGGGATCGGCATCGCGCACGGCGTAGACGCGGGTCCGCCACAGCCCGCGCCGCGCGCCGCGCGCGCCGTCCTCCGTCGCCAGCATCTCGCGGGCGTAGGCCCGCGCGTCCGGCCGCGTGTGGACGCGGGCATGGCCGCGCGCCAGCATCTCCGCCTGGAGCCACAGCCCGTCGTCGCGCAGCAGATGCGCCATCGTCCGGCCGTGCCGGTCCGGCGCGGTCTCGCCATGCGTCGTCACCAGCCGGCCGAGCGCCAGCTCCGACAGGGCCGCCGCCGCCGCCTCGGCCAGCGGCCAGCGCCGTTCCTCGTCGGAAGGCGCGTTGCGCGGCGGCTTGGCGGCCTCGATGCCGGCGAGCCGGATCCGGCGCCCGTCCTCCAGCTCCAGCGTGTCGCCGTCGAGAACAGCGGTCACGCGCCAGCGCTCCACCGGCGCGGCGGCCGCCAGCAACAGGCTGAGCGCGAGCAGGCAGAAGCGGCGCATGGCGGTCGATCGGGAGCCACGGAGTCGGGTGGGAACAACCGCCGCACGGCGGGGTTCTGATCGGTATGCCGAGCTTCCAATCCAACCGCAACCTCCGCCGTTCCATCGCCAGCACCCTGGCCGCCGGCATGGCCGCGCTGTGGCTGGTCGCGGCCCCGCCATCCCCCGCCCAGGCCGGCCTGTTCGACGGCAACGAACAGGCCGTCGGCGCCCAGGAGCACCCGAAGATCCTGGCGCAGTTCGGCGGCGCCGTGAAGGACGCCCGGCTCCAGGGCTACATCGACCAGCTCGGCCGCCGGCTGGCCGCCACCACCGAACGCGCTCGCGATCCCTGGACCTTCACCGTGCTGGACAGCGAGGTTGTCAACGCCTTCGCCCTGCCCGGCGGCTACATCTACGTCACCCGCGGCCTGCTGGCGCTCGCCAAGGACGAGGCCGAGGTCGCCGGCGTGCTGGCCCACGAGATCGGCCACGTCACCGCCCATCACTCCGCCCAACGCCAGACCCGCGAAACCATCGCCGGGCTGCTGGCCGCCGGAGCCGGTCTTCTGTTCGGCGACGAAACGGTCGCCCAGCTCGCCGGGCTCGGCGGCACCGCGCTGGTCGCCAGCTACTCGCGCGAGCAGGAGACCGAGGCCGACGAGCTGGGCGTCGCCACGCTGGAGCGCGCCGGCTACGATCCCTTCGCCATGGCGACCTTCCTGGAGACGCTGCGCCGCGACAGCCAGTACGCGGGCCTGCGGGAAGGCCGGAGGACCGACGGCGGCTTCGACTTCTTCGCCAGCCACCCGCAGACCGAGGACCGAGTCCGCCACGCCGCCGACCTGGCCCGCGCCCGCCCGCCCGGCGGCGCCCGGCCGCGCGAGCCCTACCTCGCCGCCATCGACGGCATGATCTACGGCGACAGCCCGGAGAACGGCTTCGTCCGTGGCCGGACCTTCGCCCATCCCGGCCTCGGCATCTCCTTTTCGGTTCCGGAAGGATACAGCCTGTTGAACGGAGCCGATCAGGTCATCGCCAAGAGCAAGAGCGGCGCCGCGCTCGCCTTCGACGGCGGCCCGGCGGGCGGCGTCCGCGACCCGGCCGATTATCTGGCGCGGGTCTGGGGCAAGGGCGCCAGCCTCCAGGGCCTCCAGGCGACCACCATCGGCGGCCTGCCCGCCGCGACCGCCGTGACCCGTGGGGAAACCGGCGGGGAAGCCGCCGACATCCGGCTGGTCGCCATCCGTTTCGATAACGATACATTCTATCGCTTCACCTTCCTGGCCCCGGCCGGCGGGCTGGCGCGCGCCGACCGCGATTTCCAGGCCACCGCCAACAGCTTCCACCGGCTGACCCGGCAGGAGGCGGCGCAGCTTCAACCACGCCGCCTCCGGGTCGTCGCCGTCCGGCCGGGCGACAGCGTCGAGACGTTCGTCCGCCGCATGCCGCAGGAGCCCTATGCGGAAGAACTGTTCCGGATCATCAATGATCTGCCACCGGGAACGCCTCTGGCTCCCGGACAGGCGGTGAAGCTGATCGAGAGCCGCTGACGGGTTTCCCTGTTACAGATTTCGCGTCGCGCGACGGTTGCTCCCGCCGGTGCGCCTGGGTACCCTGCCGGCCATGGTCGACGCCCCAACAGCACCCCCGGCGGACAGCGCGCGGGCAGCCAGGATGGCGGCCGGAGCGGGAGCCGGCCGGGCCGCCCGCAAACGGCTGCGGCTGCCCATCGCGGCGGTTCTGGTCGCCGGTTTCGGCTCGCTGATGCTGCTGGCGGTGGCCAGCGTGCTGGTGCTGGGGCTGGTCAGCGCCGGAACCAACACCTTCGCCCTGCTGAACGACAAGGCCGATCTGGCTCTGGCCGGGGTCGAGGTGCGGGTCCGCCACCAGCTCGACCCGGCGCGTGACATGGCACGCTTCCTCGCCAACCTGATCGAGCGCGCCGACCTCGACCCCGCCGACTCGAACGCGATGCTCATGACGCTGCGCGGCGCCCTGGCGGCGGCACCCGATGTGACCGGCGTCGCCTTCCTCCGCCCCGACCTGACCGGCCTGCGGGCCGGGCGGCTGAACGGCGGGCTGGTCGCCGGTCCTTTCGACATGCAGGGGGAACCCGACATCCCGCCGGAGGTTCTGGACGGCCCCAACCGCAGCGCCGCCACCTGGGTCGATCCGCGCTGGTCGAAGGAGGCGTCGAACAGCTTCGTTTCGCTCTACCAGCCGGTGCGGCGCGACGGTCGCTATCTGGGGCAGCTCGCGGTCGCGGTGTCGCTCGGAGACCTGTCACGCTTCCTGTCTCTGCTCTATGTCGAGCAGGGGCTGAACGCCTTCGTCCTCTACGATCACTCCCATGTGCTGGCCCATCCGGCGCTGGTCGGCCGCAGCTTCGACTTCTCCAACAAGCCGGACGGCCCCCCCCTGCCGCGCACCGACCAGGTCGACGACCCGGCCCTGGCGGCGCTGTGGACCAGCGGCACGCCGGTGCAGGCGCTGAAGAAGCGGGTCGAAGGCAAGGCCGTCAGCGTCATGGGCGACGATTACCTGTTCCTGATGCGCGCCATGTCCGGCTACGGCCAGCAGGACTGGATCATCGGCATCGGTTTTCGTGAAAGCGAGATGAACGGCGAGGTCCGCCGGCTCTACAAGACCGGACTGGTCGGGCTCGCCATCCTGCTGGTCTCGGTCGGGGTGGCGCTGTACGTCGGGCGCAAGATCAGCCGGCAGGTCGCACGGCTGGCCGAGGCCGCCGACCGCGTCCGCGCCTTCGAGTTCCGCACCATCCCGGAACTCCCCGATTCCCGTCTGCGCGAGATGGCCCGCGCCGCGAGCGCCTTCAACGCCATGGTCGCCGGCCTGCGCTGGTTCGAGACCTACGTCCCCAAGGCCCTGGTCCTGCGGCTGATGCGCCAGCGCGAGGGGCTGCCCGGCGACGCCGGTGGAGGCGGGTTGGCCTCGGTGCAGCGCGAGGTGACGGTGATGTTCACCGACATCCGCGGCTTTTCCCGCATGGCCGAGCGCATGGCCGCCGCCGACACCGCCGCCTTGCTGAACGAGCATTTCACCCTGCTCGCCGCCTGCATCGAGGCGGAGGGCGGCACGGTGGACAAGTTCATCGGCGATTCGCTGATGGCCTTCTGGGGCGCGCCGGAAGCACAGGAGGACCACGCCGCCCGCGCGTTGCGCGCCGCCCAGGCCATCCACCACGCGGTGTGCGCCGACAACCGGCGCCGGGCCGCCGCCGGGCAGGCGCCGATCCAGATGCGGATCGGGCTGCACAGCGGCCCGGTGGTGGTCGGCAACATCGGCTCGGACAACCGGATGAACTACACCATCATCGGCGACACGGTGAACGTCGCGGCGCGCATCGAGGAGTTGTCCGCCGCCCTCCAGGGCGAGGCGGAGGTGATTATCCTGACCAGCGGCGTCACCGCGGCCAAGGGCGGCGGCGCGGCCCCGCTGGTGCGCCAGGGCGGGCGTTCCCTGCGCGGCCGCACCGGGATGACCGAGCTGTGGCGGCTGGTCGCGGCCGGTGCCGACGCAGCGGGAATGAACAGGCCTGCGGCGGACACGGCGGACGCCGGGCTCTCCGAAACCGCCGGATTTCCCCCCTCGGCACGGTAGCCCAGCTGCGGGATGGCGGCCCGGGCGCGCCGGTGCCATAGTGCGCGTCCAAGCCCTTTCCCCTTGCCCATCGGATGAGGATACCGCCGTGACGCTCGAACTCTGGATCGTCTACGCGCTCGCGGCCATCGGCCTGTCGCTGACGCCGGGACCGAACGGCCTGCTGTCGCTGACCCATGGCGTGCGTTTCGGCTTCGCCCGCACCGTCTTCACGGTGCTCGGCGGCGTCTGCGGTTTCCTGGTGCTGGTCGCGGCGTCGCTGGCCGGCATGGGCGCGCTGCTGGCTGCCTCCGAAACCGCCTTCACCATCGCCAAATGGATCGGCGCCGCCTATCTGGTCTATCTCGGCATCCGCTTGTGGCGGGCGCCGGGCGCAACCGTCAGCGCCGACGCCGATGCGGGAACCGCGAGGCACGCCAGCCCGCTGCGGCTGTTCGCCCAGGGCTTCCTGGTCGCCGCGTCGAACCCGAAGGCGATGATCTTCTTCGCCGCCTTCCTGCCCCAGTTCATGGTTCCGGGCGCGTCATTCTGGCTGCAATTCGCCGTTCTCGGCGGCACCTTCGCCCTGACGGAATTCTGTTACGAACTGGTGCTGGCCGGCATGGCCCAGCGCATCACCCCCTGGCTCGGCCGCCATGGGCGCTGGTTCAACCGCGTCACCGGCGGCACCTTCGTCGGCATCGGCGGGCTGATGGCGACGGCAAACCGGGTCTGACGCCCGGTCCCACCACCTCCCGGACAGGCTACGCGCGTTCGCGCACCCCCGCGATCCGCGCCCGGAAGCGATCGACCTCCCGGCGCCGTTCCCGCTTGTCGGCATACATCAGCGCATCGGCGTCGCGCAGCGCCTGCTCGGGCGATGTCGAGACGGGGTCGGCGTGGAGCACGCCGAAGCTCGCCCCCGGATACGCGAAGCTGCACGGGCCGAGAGCGAACTCGCCTTCGATCAGGGACGCCAGCCTCCGACGCGTCGCCTCGGCCACCGACGCTCCCGCCATCTCGCCCGACGGCACCAGACCGACGACGATGAACTCGTCGCCCCCGAGCCGCCCGAGCACGTCACCGGTGCGCAGCCCGCCGGACAGGCGATGCCCGACCTCGATGAGGAACGCATCGCCGGCGTCATGCCCGTAGGTGTCGTTGATGCTCTTGAACTCGTCGAGATCGATGAAGGCGATCAGCACCCGCTGCCCCGTCCTCTCCGCCAGGGTGAACATGCGCCCCAGCGCCATGAGGGCGAAGCGCCGGTTCGGCAGCCCCGTCAGGGCATCGGTGGAGGATTCCGCCTCCAGCGCCGCGTTCGCCTTCTGCAACTGTTCCAGCAGCTGCTCCCGCTGGATGTGCTGGTCGCGTCCCGGTGAGTGGTGTCCGAACGTGAGGCTGGCCCGCCGGAGCGCTCCCCCCTAGCTGGCGCAGGCGGGCCAGCCGTTCGGAAGCAGGCGGTCACCGTGTGTCTTCGGTAAGTTGAGGTTGCTTGACGACCATCAACTGTGACGGAGACCACGATGACCGAGGACAGGATCGCTCTTCAGGACCTGATTGGGAAGAGCGCCGACGCTGACTTCCTGCGCGAGATGGTCGGTTTCGCCGCCCAGCGGCTGATGGAACTGGAGGTCGAAACCTTGTGCGGCGCCGGTTACGGCGAGCGCACGGACGAGCGGCAGACCAAGCGCAACGGGTATCGCGAGCGGAGCTGGGAAACCCGCGCCGGGGCCATCGACCTTCGGATCCCCAAGCTTCGGCGCGGCTCCTACTTCCCGGCCTTCCTGGAGCCACGGCGCACGGCGGAGAAGGCGCTGGTCGCGGTGATCCAGGAGGCCTACGTGCAGGGCATCTCGACGCGCAACGTCGATGACTTGGTCAAGGCGATGGGCATGACCGGCATCTCGAAGAGCCAGGTCAGCCGCCTGTGCCAGGACATCGACGAGCGCGTCCAGGCGTTTTTGAACCGGCCGCTGGAGGGTGACTGGCCCTTTGTGTGGCTGGACGCCACCTATGTCAAAGTGCGCCAGGACGGCCGCATCGTCTCGGTTGCCGCCATACTCGCCATCGGCGTCACCACCGATGGCCGGCGCGAGGTGCTGGGGCTCGGTCTCGGGCTGTCGGAAGCCGAAATCTTCTGGAGCGAGTTCCTGCGCTCCTTGACGCGCCGGGGGCTGCGCGGAGTGAAACTGGTGATCGCCGATGCTCATCTCGGGCTGAAGGCCGCCGCTTCCAAGGTGCTGGGCGCGACACTCCAACGGTGTCGTGTTCATTGCATGAGGAACCTCCTGGCCTGCGTCGGCAAGGCGCACCAGACGATGGTCGCCGCCACCATCCGCACCGCCTTTGCCCAGGAGACCGCCCAGGCCGCCCACGAGCAGTGGCGACACGTCGCCGACAGCCTGCGGCCGCGCTTCTCCAAACTGGCCGCCTTGATGGACGAGGCCGAGTTCGACGTGCTCTCTGGATAGAAACAAGAAAAAGCCCCTGAAAGCTTGTTGCTTTCAGGGGCTTTGGTTTGGTTGCGGGGGCAGGATTTGAACCTGCGGCCTTCAGGTTATGAGCCTGACGAGCTACCGGGCTGCTCCACCCCGCGGTTGCCGGTGTGCGTGAAGATGGCGCGCGTTTTCGGAAGCGTTTGGTTTGGAGAGTTTTGTGATGTCTGGTTTTGACCCTGTGCCTTGGAGACCTGGCGGCGACCTACTCTCCCACGCCTTAAGACGCAGTACCATCGGCGCAGAGGCTTTTCACGGCCGAGTTCGGGATGGGATCGGGTGTTTGTCACCTCGCCATGACCACCAGGTCACCGAGGCACAGGAACCGGACGTCTCGTCCAACCGGAGCGTTTCGCGTTCGCGCTGTCGTGCAAGTGACGTGTTTTGAGGATCGAAACGGCGTTTGCCGTCTGGGCTTGAAGCGGGCTTGCCGCTGCGCGCGGCGCGCTTTGTCGGTGAGGGATCAAGCCAATCGAGCGATTAGTAAGGCTTAGCTTCGGGCGTTGCCGCCCTTCCACACGCCTCCTATCGACGTGATGGTCTGTCACGGCTCTCAAGGGAGGTCTGGTTTAGAGGTGGGTTTCCCGCTTAGATGCTTTCAGCGGTTATCCCGTCCGCACTTAGCTACCCGGCCATGCCACTGGCGTGACAACCGGTGCACCAGAGGTGCGTCCATCCCGGTCCTCTCGTACTAGGGACAGATCCTCGCAAAACTCCTACACCCACGGCAGATAGGGACCGAACTGTCTCACGACGTTCTAAACCCAGCTCACGTACCACTTTAATCGGCGAACAGCCGAACCCTTGGGACCTGCTCCAGCCCCAGGATGTGATGAGCCGACATCGAGGTGCCAAACGACGCCGTCGATATGGACTCTTGGGCGTCATCAGCCTGTTATCCCCGGCGTACCTTTTATCCGTTGAGCGATGGCCCGTCCACATGGAACCACCGGATCACTATGGCCGACTTTCGTCTCTGCTCGACTTGTCAGTCTTGCAGTCAGGCGGGCTTATGCCATTGCACTCGACGAGCGATTTCCGACCGCTCTGAGCCCACCATCGCGCGCCTCCGTTACACTTTGGGAGGCGACCGCCCCAGTCAAACTACCCGCCATGCAGGGTCCCGGACCCGGATAACGGGCCGCGGTTAGATGCCAGAGACCTCAAGGGTGGTATTTCAAGGTTGGCTCCACACGAGCT
>NZ_JAIFZR010000005.1:0-1120000 GCF_020005195.1 Azospirillum agricola | reverse complement strand
GGCCGCGGCGACACCTTGATGGATCTGCTGACCAGCGCCGCGGTCCCCCGCAACGAGGCCAGCGGCGCCATCGCCGCGCTACGCGATGTCTATGATCCGCGCAAGCTGAAGGTCGGCCAGCAGGTGACCGTCCTGTTCGAGCCGCGCCGGGGAGGGGCCCGCAAGTTCGTCGGCCTGGAGTTCGTGCCGGACCCGGTGCGCTCCGTCTCCATCGCGCGCAAGGGCGAGACCGGTTTCGTCTCGACCCAGACGGAAAAGCCGGTGTCGCGGCAGCTCGTGGCGGCCCAGGGCACCGTCCGTTCCAGTCTGTTCGAGGCCGGAAGCGCCGCCGGCGTTCCGCTGTCGGTAATGATGGCCTTCATCCGCGATTTCTCCTACGACGTCGATTTCCAGCGCGACCTACAGCCGGGCGACGGTTTCGAGATCCTCTACGAGAAGATGGTGACATCCGACGGCAAGGCGGTCGGCGAGGGCGACGTGCTCTACGCCTCGCTGACCTTGAGCGGCGAGGAAATGCCGATCTACCGGCACAAGACACGCGACGGCCGCATCGACTATTACAACCGCGACGGCGAGAGCATCCGCCGCGCCCTGCTGCGCACCCCGATCGACGGCGCCCGCATCACCTCGGGCTTCGGCATGCGGCACCACCCGATCCTCGGCTTCAGCAAGATGCACCAGGGCGTCGATTTCGGCGCGCCGAAGGGAACGCCGATCTACGCCGCCGGCCGCGGCGTGGTCGAGCAGGTCGGGCCGTTCGGCGCCTACGGCAACTACATCCGCATCCGCCACAACACCGAGATCACCACCGCCTACGCCCACATGAGCCGCTTCGCCAAGGACATGCGGCGCGGCGCGCGGATCGACCAGGGCGACGTCATCGGCTATGTCGGCGCCACCGGGCGGGTCACCGGCGCGCATCTGCATTACGAGGTGCTGAAGGGCGGCCGTCAGGTCAACCCGCGCTCGGTCGACCTGCCGACCGGCGAAAAGCTCCAAGGGCGTGAGCTGCAAGCCTTCCAGCAGACCGTCCGGTCGCTGGACAAATCCTTCGAGGATGCCCGCAGCGGCCTGCAACTGGCCCGCAGCCCCGGCCCGAGCGAGGAGAAGGGCTGCACCAAGGCGACGACCTGCTGATCGGAACCCACGCTGGATCGGGGTGGCCGGCGGATCGGGGTGGCGGTTTCGCCGTCAGCCCTGCTTCATCATGTTGCGGATGGCGCCGACCAGCTGTTTGGCGCTCTCATCGCTGCTCAGCAGCTTTTGCAGCTTCTCACGCATCAGCATCGCCTGCGGCTTCTGGTTCATGGCGCGTTCGATGGCGACTTCGGCCTCGCCCGGCTTCATCACTTCGTTGTCGGACATGGTAGGCGATCCGTTTCCCCGGACGTTGTATGGACACAGCATGGGCCAAGCGGCGACGGCCGGCAACCGGTGTGCGCTCAGCGGTATTGACCGACCGTCTCGTCGGCGCGACCGCCGGTTCCCAGCTTGAATTCGGTCACGCCGGGCGCGCTGTCGGTGACGCCACCGAGGTCGAGCGCGCGCACACCGCGTTCCTTCAGCGCCAGCATCGCCCGCCACAGGACCAGACGCATGGCGCCGCTCTTGCGGCCGGCCTCGTTGGCCCAACTGATCTGGCTGGTCGCCGCCGCGCCGTGGCGGAAGACCAAGGCGCAGGCCACCGGCGTCTTCTTCTCCAGCGCCGTCACCATCAGCACGCCGTCGCCGGCCCCGCCACCCTTGACCATGGCGTTGCGCAGCCGCACCGCCAGGGTGCCGGTCATCGGGCGGAAACCCTTGGCGGCAGCCTGGTCATGCTCCTGCTTCATCAGCCAGGGAAGATTGCCGGCCTGCCAGTCGGCGTCGATGAGCAAACCTGATTTTTCCGCCCCGCGCAGCCGCTGGCGCCAATCGCGCGCGAGTCCGGCCATCAGCGCGTCCGCGCTGGGGGTCAGGTCGAGCCAGACCGTCCGGTATCCGGGGCCGGCGCGGCGGAAACCGCAGCGTTGCAGCAGCGCCTCGTTCTCCGGCGAGGCCGGCAGTTCGGGCAGCAGGCTGGCGCGGCTGAAGGGCGAGCGCGGGCACGCCTTGCGCAGCAGGCGGAAGGCAGCCTCCAGAATCTCCGGGTCCGGGTCGATGCCGTCCAGCCAGAGGGGGCCGCGGTGGAGCTGGCGGTCGTGGAACAGCTTCAGCATCCGGCGTTCGAGGATCTGCACCAGACCGACCGGCTCGCCGTCGCGGCGGATCACGCCCAGCTTGGGCAGGTAGCCGTAGGTCCGCCCCATTGCCCGGCCATAGGCGAAGCTCTGCGTGAGGGTCGAGCAGCGGACGCGGGCGAACAGGGCGTCCCACTCGCCGACCGTGCCCGCGTTCCAGGCGATGGTGACCTCGGCCATGATGTCGCGTCCCCGTCAGGCCGGCGGCAGGGCGGCGGTGGCCTCTTCCACCTGCGCAAAGGTCGGCCGGTATTCGGGCGACAGCACGTTGCGCGCGTATTCCACGGAGATCGCCGGCGCGTAGCCGGACAGATGGGCGATCAGCCCGGTCTTCATCGCCTGATAATACTTGCCTTCGGCGTGGTAGATGGCCTTCAGGCCGCTGGCGATCGGCGCCATGAAGCCGTAGGCGACGAGAATGCCGAAGAAGGTGCCGACCAGCGCGCCGCCGATCAGCTTGCCCAGAACCTCGGGCGGTTCGGAGATCGAGCCCATGGTGTGGATCACGCCAAGCACCGCCGCGACGATGCCCAGCGCCGGCACCGCGTCGGCGATCGCCTGGACGGCGTCGGCGACCGCCTGGTGCTCATGGTGCATCGCCTCGAGATCCTCGTCCATCAGGTCGACCAGCTCGTGCGGGTTGTCGGCGCCGAGCGACATCAGGCGCAGATAGGTGCACAGGAATTCGATGGCGTGGTGGTCGGCGTAGAATTTCGGGAATTGCTGGAACAGAGGCGAGTCCTCCGGCTTCTCGATGTGCTGCTCGAGCGCCAGCAGGCCCTTGGTCTTGGCGATCTTGAAGACCTGATACATCATGGTCAGGGCTTCGAGATAATCCTCCTTCTTGTATTTCGGCCCTTTGAAGAGGTGGCCCATCTCCTTGCCGGTGTGGGTGATCACGCTCTTTGGATTGGCGATGAAGAAGCCACCGACGCCGGCGCCGAGGATGATCATGAACTCGAACGGCATCCACAGCACGCCCATATGGCCGCCGCCGAGGACATAGCCCCCGAACACGCTGAAGATCACGACCGCCAAGCCGATCATCACGAACATGTGGTTTCTTCCCTCTTGAATCCGGCCACGGCGCCGACCGATGCCGGCGGCCGATGCGCGACACCCCGATGTCTTGCACCGTGATGCCCGGCACCAGGCCGCAGCGACAGAATGGCGACGGAATCCATTGAGTTTCCGTGAATCACCCGAACGGCCTACCGCGATCGCGACAGGGCGCGGCGATCCTACCGGGACCACCCTCCCCTGTCACGAAAGGACTGGCGCGTCAGGGTTTCTCCGGGGGAAGCAGGGCCTTGATGCGGTCGCGCAACGGGCCGACCTCGTCGAGCGGCAGGGCGAAATGACACGCCAAGGTCACGGGCACCGACAGCGCCGGTTCGCGCAGCGCGGCCCCCGCGTCGGTCAACTCGACGATCACCCGGCGTTCGTCGGCCGGGTCGCGGCGGCGGGCGACCAGGCCGTTGGCCTCCATCCGCTTCAACAGCGGGGTCAGAGTGCCGGAATCGAGATCCAGCGCGTCGCCGAGTTCCCCCACCGTGCGGGGGGACCGCTCCCACAGCACCAGCATCGCCAGATACTGGGGGTAGGTCAGCCCCAGCTTGTCGAGCAGGGGCCGGTAGAGCCGGGTGATCCGGTTGCTCGCCGAATAGAGTGCAAAGCAGAGCTGGCGGTCGAGCCGCAGAAGCTCGCCGCCATCCTGGGGGGCCGAGGAGGAGGGCGGCGCTGCCGCCCCCCCGCTTGTGTCCTGCCCGGTTGTGTCCTGATCGTCGGTCATGCCGCCTGAACGCTGAGAGCCACGTCGATGTTGCCGCGAACGGCGTTGGAATAGGGGCAGACGGTGTGGGCGGTGGCAACCAGTTCCTCGGCCGCGGCCTGCTCAAGCCCCTTCACCGTGACCGCCAGCGCCACCGACAGGGCGAAGCCGCCCTCGGGCGTCTGCAACAGGTTGACGGTGGAGGCGACCGACGCGTCGGCCAGCGGCAGCTTCTTCAGGCGGGCGACGTGACGCACCGCGCTCTCGAAGCAGGCGGCGTAGCCGGCGGCGAAGAGCTGTTCCGGGTTGGTGGCGTTGCCCTTGCCTCCCAGGCTCTTGGGCATGGCGAGGTCCAAGCTCAGCAGGCCGTCGTCGGTCTGGACATGGCCCTCGCGGCCACCGGAGGTGCGGGCGTTGGCGGTGTAGAGCGTGGTCATCGGGTGGTTTCCTTCGTCTGGGGGAGGGTCGTGTTCGATGGGCTTATTGATAGCGTCAAATTTAATTGTGCGCAATATGATTGAGCGATCGATGGCCCGCTTCGTCTCGCGTGGCTGCCCCGCGCGGACCGCGCGCCGGTCCGGCACGCTCCTGGCATGGTTTGCGCGGCATGATCTGGCGCGGCAGGGCCGAAACGGAAAAGGGGCCGCCCTGCGGCAGCCCCTTCCCCACACCCGTCACCGCCGGAGCGTGTCCGCCCCGGACGGATCAGCCGATGCGCCAGACGTCCGGGCTCTGCTCCAGACGCTTCAGCAGGGCGAGGCGTTGCTCCTCGATCTCCGCCGGCAGACGGCTGCCGAAGCGGTTGAACAACTCCTCCTGGTCCTTGGCTTCCGCCTCGGCTTCCTTGCGGTCGATGTCCATGATCTTGCTGAACTTCTCCTGCCCGAAGCTCAGCCCGTTCCAGTTCAGGTCCTGGTAGCGCGGCGAGTAGCCGAAGGGCGATTCGGCGACCTCGGCGGCGCGGCCGCGCACGCGGTCGACGATCCATTTCAGGACGCGCATGTTGTCGCCGAAGCCCGGCCAGACAAACTTGCCGTTCTCGTCCTTGCGGAACCAGTTGACGCGGTAGATGCGCGGCAGGCTCTCGACCTTGCTTTCCATCGACAGCCAATGGTTCCAGTAGTCGGCCATGTTGTAGCCGCAGAAGGGCAGCATGGCGAAGGGGTCGCGGCGGATGGCGGCCTGGCCGACGGCGGCGGCGGTCGCCTCCGAGCCCATGGTCGCCGCCCAATAGACGCCCTCGCGCCAGTTGTAGGCCTCGAACACCAGCGGGAAGGTCTTCGACAGGCGGCCGCCGAAGATGAAGGCGCTGATCGGAACGCCGGCCGGATCCTCCCAGGCCGGGTCGATCGACGGGCACTGCGCCGCCGGCGCGGTGAAGCGCGAGTTCGGGTGCGCCGCCAGACGGCCCGAGCCCGGCGTCCAGTCCTTGCCCTGCCAGTCGATCAGATGCTCCGGCGGGGTATCGGTCAGCCCCTCCCACCAGACGTCGCTGTCGTCGGTCAGCGCGACGTTGGTGAAGATGACGTTGTGGTCGAGCGTCTTCAGCGCGTTCGGATTCGACTTGACGCTGGTGCCCGGCGCCACGCCGAAGAAGCCGGCCTCCGGGTTGATGGCGCGCAGCGTGCCGTCGGGTTGCGGCTTGATCCAGGCGATGTCGTCGCCGATGGTGCGGACCGTCCAGCCCTCGAACTCGGCGGGCGGGACCAGCATGGCGAAGTTGGTCTTGCCACAGGCCGACGGGAAGGCGGCGCCGACGTAGGTCTTCTCGCCGGTGGGGCTCTCGACGCCGAGGATCAGCATGTGCTCGGCCAGCCAGCCCTGCTCGCGGCCCATCGACGAGGCGATGCGCAGCGCGAAGCACTTCTTGCCGAGCAGCGCGTTGCCGCCGTAGCCCGAGCCGTAGGAGACGATCGAATGCTCCTCCGGGAAATGGACGATGTACTTGCTCTCGGCGTTGCAGGGCCACGCGACGTCGGCCTGTCCGGCCTCCAGCGGGGCGCCGACCGAATGCAGGCAGGGCACGAAATCGCCGTCGCCCAGCACGTCCAGCACCTTCTGGCCCATGCGGGTCATCAGCCGCATGTTGACGGCGACGTAGGGGCTGTCGGAGAGCTGCACGCCGATGTGGGCGATGTCGGAGCCGAGCGGCCCCATGCTGAAGGGCACCACATAGAGGGTGCGGCCGCGCATGCAGCCCTCGAACAGGCCGTCCAGCTTGGCCTTCATCTGGGCCGGGTCCATCCAATTGTTGGTCGGACCGGCTTCCTCACGGGTCTTGGAGCAGATGTAGGTGCTGTCCTCGACGCGCGCGACGTCGCCCGGATCGGACCGGCACAGGAACGAGTTCTGGCGCTTGGCCTCGTTCAGGCGGATGAAGGTGCCGGCCTCGACCATCTCGTTGCAGAGACGGTCGTATTCCTCCTGCGAGCCGTCGCACCAGTGGATGCGCTCCGGCTTGCATTTCAGCGCGATCTCCTCGACCCAGGCCAGGAGCTTCGTGTTCCGCGTCCGCGTGTTTGCAGTCATCGTCTTCCTCTCGAATGCGGTACCGGTACCGGCCATTCCTCCCCTCCCCCGAACCATCGCCCAGCCTCCTCCCCGGCGTCGGATGCCGATCGGGAGCCGCGGGCGGATGGCACCGTCAGACGGTGCGTGGGGCGTCGGCCGTTCCGGTCCTGCTTTTGTCCGTTGTCGTGCTCAAGGGTGCGGGCGATGCCGCAGGATCAGCCGCGCCCCAGACGGGCGGCGCACCGGCGGCCGAAGCCGCCGGACAGCCGCGCCGGACGGAGGCCGCGACGAAACGGTCCCAAAGGCGGTCCAAGGGCGAGAGGCCCGGACGGGAAACGGGTCGATCCGTTATGGTCCACTGACATGTTCTCCTGGTTGCGCTGGTCGTGCGCCGCGTTCTTGTTTTTGGTGCGGCGTCCGTTGGTGACGGTCTGGTCCTCGGGTGATGCTGTCCGCTTGCTCGGTCTGCCCGTTGGTTTTCTTGGACGGCGACGCCTCTCCGGGCGTTCGTTCCGCCAGTGGCTCCGGCCCCCTTGCCGACGGAAGTCAACGGGAGCCGTCCGCGCCGCCGCGTGAGGCGGCGCGTTGGACCAGAATGGCCAAGGCCATTCTAGCCGATTCGGGATCGTGTGTTCTCTCGTCAAAATCGACGCGGGCGACGTACCCCCCGCACCGAAGGTCGCACCCCTCGGGGTCGATGCCGGTGACGGTCCAGCCGGCCCCGTCGCCGCCCCCGGCGGGAAGCGGCGGAACCAGCGTCGACAGGGCGGCGGCGTGCGTCTCGTCCATGCCCGCGAGGATATCGGGTTCGGCCTCCGCCAGCGCAAGTTCGACCTTCGGGAAGCCCAGATCGCCGGCGGACAGCCAATGGATGCGGCCGAAACCGGCGACGAGATGCGCCCGCTCCACCTCCACCCGGTAGACCGCGAAGTCGCCGAAGCCGGCGTAGAAGGCGGCGTCCGGATGGCGGCGCAGGTAGCGCTCGCGGTGGCGCGGCTCGTCGGTCGGCGCGACGCGGCCGAGCACCGACAGGCGGGCGCCGGTCAGCGGCTGCGCCAGGCCGGCGGTGCCGTCGAACAGCAGCCCGACGCGCCCGTCGGCGGCGATGTTGCGGCTGTGGTCGGCCAGCCCCGACAGCAGGAGAAGCGGGCTTCCGTCATGGTCGAGCGCGACCAGCACCAGCGACGGGTAGGGCCAGCCGGCGGCGTCGGCCCCCGCGGCGTCGCCGCGCTGCGCGGTCGCCAGCGTCGCGCGGTCGCAGGCGCGCATCAGGCGGCGCGCGGCATCGGCCGGGGCCGCGGGCCGGGCGGACGGTGAAGGGGACGCCGGGAACGGCGCCGCGCCGTCCTTCCCGGATGGGGAGGACGCGCCAAAGGCTTGTGTGGACCTCATACCGAACCGCGCGTGCGCTCTTCCCGCGCGGCACCGTTGCTCGGCGCCGCATTGACGCCATATTGGCCCAGAAAAATGGCGCGGGAAAAGTGAAAACTGCCGCCGTTCCCTTGACTCTGTCATAATCGGTCCGAATGGCCGCCCCCATCGCCCCCCTGCCCCCGCCTTCGACAAAGGACGTGCCGACGACCATGGTCCACACCGTCGCCCTGGTGGATGACGACCGCAACATCCTGGCCTCCGTCTCCATCGCGCTGGAGGCCGAGGGCTTCGAGGTGCGCACCTACACCGACGGGTCGGAGGCCCTGCGCGGCCTGACCCAGCGCCCGCCCGACCTCGCCGTGCTCGACATCAAGATGCCGCGCATGGACGGCATGGAGCTGCTCCAGCGCCTGCGCCAGACCTCCCGGCTTCCGGTGATCTTCCTGACCAGCAAGGACGACGAGCTGGACGAGCTGATGGGCCTGCGCATGGGGGCCGACGACTACATCAAGAAGCCCTTTTCGCAGCGGCTGCTCGTCGAGCGCATCCGCGCCCTGCTGCGCCGCGAGGCCCTGCGCGGCGAGGCCGGCGAGGCGGTCGATCCCGGACAGGTGGTGACGCGCGGGCCGCTGCTGCTCGACGGCGCGCGGCACGCCTGCGCCTGGAAGGGCCAGCCCATCGACCTGACGGTGACCGAGTTCCTGCTGGTGAAGGCCCTGGCCCAGCGGCCGGGCCATGTGAAGAACCGCGACCAGTTGATGGACGCGGCCTATGGCGAGCATGTCTATGTCGACGACCGCACCATCGACAGCCACATCAAGCGGCTCCGCAAGAAGTTCAAGGCGATCGATGCCGATTTCGCCCAGATCGAGACCCTCTACGGCGTCGGCTACCGTTACCGGGAATAGCGCCTCGCGGCGGGGACGCCGGGGCGTCTCGAAGCTCACCCTGCGCATCCTGGCGGTCAACGTGCTGGCGCTGGCGCTGCTGGTCGCCGGGCTGCTCTATCTCGGCCGCTACCAGGACCGGCTGATCCAGGCGGAGATGGAGGCGCTGGCGACGGAGGCGCGCATCTTCGCCTCGGCGCTCGGCGAGGGCGCCGTGAACCGCATCCTCGTCCCGCCGTCGCCCAGCGGCGAGGATGGCGGGCGCGAACGGTTCGAGCTGGCACCCGAGCTGGCCCGCCAGATGATCCGCCGGCTGGCCGAGGCGACGGCGACCCGCACCCGCCTGTTCGACATCGACGGCCGCATGCTGTCCGACAGCCGGGTGCTGACCGGCTCGACCGGCCGCATCGAGATCCGCGAGTTGCCCGCCCCGCCCGCCGGCGACGCCGTGTCGCGCGCGATCAACACTTTGTACAGCCGCCTGATCGACGTGGCGCCGAGCCGCGAGGGTCTGCCGCTGCACGGCGAGGAGACCGGCCGGCCCAACCCCGACGTCGAGCGCGCGCTGGCCGGCGAGACCGGCGCCACCGTCTGGCGGGTGGAGTCGGCGGCCGGCGAGCCGGAGCTGCTGCTGACCGTCGCCGTGCCGGTCCAGCGCTACCGCGAGGTGCTGGGCGCCGTGCTGCTGGCGCGCGGCGGCGGCGAGATCGACCGCGCCATCCGCTCCGTCCGCTTCGACATCCTGCGGGTGTTCGCGGTGGCGCTGCTGGTGACGGTGGCGCTGTCCTTCTACCTCGCCGGCACCATCGCCCGGCCGATCCGCCGGCTGGCCCAGGCCGCCGACCGGCTGCGCACCGGCCACGGCCGCCACACCGAGATCCCCGACCTGACCCGGCGCGGCGACGAGATCGGCGAGCTGTCCGGCGTGCTGCGCGACATGACCGCCGCGCTGTGGGCGCGGATGGACGCCATCGAGCGCTTCGCCGCCGACGTGGCGCACGAGATCAAGAACCCGCTGACCTCGCTGCGCAGCGCGGTGGAGACCGTGGGACGCATCGAGGATCCCGGACGCCGCGCCCGGCTGATGGCGATCATCGCCGACGACGTCCAGCGGCTCGACCGGCTGATCAGCGACATCTCCAACGCCTCGCGCCTCGACGCCGAGCTGTCGCGGGCCGAACTGGAGCCGGTCGACATCGGCGCCATGCTGGCGACGCTGGCCGATATCCAGCGCGCCGCCAAGGTGTCGGAGGACGGCGAAAGCGCCGGCGACGGCCCCCGCGTCGTCATCGACGTTCCGGATGAGGAACGATTGATCGTTCCGGGTCTGGAAGGACGCTTGACGCAAGTGTTCCAGAATCTGATCGCCAACGCCCTGTCCTTCTCGCCGCCCGGCGGAACGGTGCGCGTCACCGCAAGGCGTGCCGGTTCCCTGCTGCGGGTCGTCGTCTCGGACGACGGTCCCGGCATCCCGGAGGGCAAGGAGGAGGCGATCTTCGAGCGCTTCTACACCGAGCGGCCGGCCGGCGAGAAGTTCGGCACCCATTCCGGACTCGGGTTGTCCATCTCGCAGCAAATAGTTCAGGCTCACGATGGTTTGGTTGACGCACAAAATCGACTTTCCCCCGATGGTCGCATCCTTGGCGCCGACTTCCGCGTGACGCTGCCGTTGGGGCGATGATTTGCCGAAAAGTTGCGCTTTTTCTCGATAAGATGTGGACAAGGCCCGAATGCGGGTCGATCATGCCCATGGTCATCACCGCCCGCATTGTTCGCCGGCTTTCGTTCGCGAGTGCGCCTGACTCTGGGCAACCATGGGGGGTCATCATGTCCGCACCCGCTCAAGTCCCCGCTCAAGTCATTGATATCCGGCGCTATCGCCTGGCCCGGCTGATCCGCGACGCCGGCCGCCAGCAGGGTGAGCTGGCCCGCATGATGCGCGATTCCGCGCAGGAACGAACCCAGCTGGCCGAGGCGCTGCAAGGCGCCCAGCGCCACCTGACCCGCATCGCCGAGAGCTACAAGATCCTGCTCGTCCGCCTGAAGCGCGAAAAGGATTTCCGCGACGCCTGCCAGGAAGCGGCGGAACTGGAGGATCTCGACGAGATGATCCGCCGCCGCGACGCGCTGGTGCACGAACTGGAAAGCATCCGCCGCGGCGGGCGCGGATCCACCGGAACCTGAACGGGCCTCTCCGATGCCCCGTGCGGGGAGCGCTGCGCGCAAGCGGCGCCCCGCGCAAGCGGATGGCGGCCCCCTGTTCAGGCTCCCCCGCCTTCCCTCCGGCCCCCCCTACCCCGACTCCATTGACAGAAACCGCGGCACCGCTCACCTTCGCGGGATCATGGTGACGATGCACGGCACCTGCGTCCTGCTCTCCGAGATCGGCGTGTTGCTGAGAGGGGATTCGGGAAGCGGAAAATCCGATGTGGCTCTGCGATTGATCGACGGTGGCGCGCGGCTGGTCGCCGACGACCGGATCCTGCTGCGCGTCGAGGACGGCCGTCTGATCGCCAGCGCCCCGGCGCCGCTCGCCGGCCTGCTGGAGGTGCGCGGCGTCGGCATCCTGCCGGTGCCGACCGCGCCCGCCGCCGACGTCGGGCTGGTCGTCGATCTCGTCCCGGCGGAGCGGGTGGAACGGCTACCCGAGCCCGCCTTCGAAACGATCCACGGCGTGCCGCTGCCCCGTCTCGCCCTGTCGCCCTTCGACGCCTCGACCCCGGCGAAGCTGCGTCTGGCCGCCGCCGCCGCGCGGGCCGGCACGCTGGGCCGGGTGCCGGCCATCCTCGACGCCCATCCCTAAAACGATCCCGTGCCGACCATGCCCCCCCACACCGCCTCGACCGAGACCCTCGACACCGTTCCTGCGGCGCAGCGCGGCCGCATCGTGCTGGTCACCGGCCTGTCCGGCGCCGGCATGTCGGTGGCGCTGAAGGCCCTGGAGGATCTCGGCTACGAGGCTGTCGACAATCTGCGCCTGTCCCTGGTCCCGGCGCTGCTCCAGCAGGCCGACCCGCGCCGCCGGCCGCTGGCCCTGGTGATCGACAGCCGGACCCGCGACTTCTCCGCCCAGACCTTCCTGGACGAGCTGGACGACCTGGAGGCGCGCGACGACCTCGACGTCCGGCTGGTCTTCCTCGACTGCGGCGACGAGGTGCTGCAACGCCGCTTCACCGAGACGCGGCGGCGCCACCCGCTGGCCATCGACCGCACGGTGCCCGACGGCATCGCGCGCGAGCGCACCCTGCTGTTCCCGCTGAAGGAGCGGGCCGACCTGACCATCGACACGACGCAACTGTCCATTCATGATTTGCGGCGCATCCTGTCGGGACATTTCCAACGCGATGCGCAGGCGGCGCTTCAGGTGTTCGTGACCTCCTTCTCCTTCCGGCTGGGGCTGCCGCGCGAAGCCGATCTGGTCTTCGACGTGCGGTTCCTGACCAACCCCCATTACGACCCGGCCCTGCGCCCGCTGACCGGGCTCGACCCCGCCGTCGCCGCGCGGGTGGCGGGGGACGCCGATTTCCCCGCCTTCTTCCACAACCTGACCGAGTTGCTGCGGCCGCTGCTGCCGCGCTACAACCAGGAAGGCAAGAGCTACCTGACCATCGCCATCGGCTGCACCGGCGGCAAGCACCGCTCGGTGTTCGTCGCCGAACGGCTCGCGGCCTGGCTGGCCGGGCTCGGCATCAAGGTCAACCTCAGCCACCGCGAGTTGAACCGCCTGGGCGCCCGCCCCGGCGCCGCGGCGGGCGGGCAAACAGGCGGAGCGGCGGGCGGGCCGGGCGGCCCGCCGGCCGCCGGACAGGGGTGACGCAATTTGCGCCTTGACGACCATGCGCCCGACAAATCATCCAAAAGCCGGCAGGCGATGATCAAAATCACCGCAACGACGTTTCCTGGGGAGGCTCCAACCTTGAAGGATGTCCCATGATCGGCATGGTTCTTGTGACCCACGGGCGACTCGCCGAAGAGTTCATCGCCGCTCTGTTCCACGTGGTGGGCGAGCAGAGCCAGGTGCGCGCGGTGTGCATCGGCCCCGACGACGACATGGAGCAGCGGCGCCAGGACATCCTGAACTCGGTCGCCGAGGTCGATGACGGGTCGGGCGTGGTGGTCCTCACCGACATGTTCGGCGGCACGCCGTCGAACCTCGCCATCTCCATCATGGACAAGGCGAAGGTCGAGGTGATCGCCGGCGTCAATCTGCCGATGCTGATCAAGCTGGCCAGCGTCCGCAAGACCGAGCCGCTCGACAAGTCGGTGATCGCCGCGCGCGACGCCGGGCAGAAATACATCAACGTCGCCTCCTCCCTGCTGTCGGACTGACCCCGCATGAGCCAAGACGATCCGGCCCCGTTGGACGGCGAGCTGCGCCGCACCGCCACCATCACCAACCAGCGCGGCCTGCACGCCCGCGCCTCGGCCAAGTTCGTCAAGCTGGTCGCCACCTTCGACGCCGACATCAAGGTCCGCCGCGGCGAATCCGTCGTGTCGGGCGAATCGATCATGGGACTGATGATGCTCGCCGCCGGCCCCGGCACCACCGTGGAGCTGCGCGCCCACGGCATCCAGGCCGAGGACGCCATGGCCGCCCTGCTCGACCTGATCAACCGCAAGTTCGATGAAGAGTGACACGCCGCCGGGTGCCCCGGCCGCCGCCCCGATCCGTTCCCTGCGCGGCCTGGGGGTGTCGCCCGGCATCGCCATCGGCCCCGCCCATGTGGTGGAGAGCGGCTCCGTCGCCATCCCGGAATACCCGATCGCGCCCGAGGGCGTCGAGGCCGAGCTGCTGCGCTTCAACGAGGCCGCCGCCAAGGCGCGGCGCCAGATCAAGAAGCTGAAGAGCAAGGCGCTGGTGCTGCCCGACTCGGCGTCGGAGGAGATCGGCTTCCTGCTCGACGCCCATCTGTCGATGGTCACCAACTCCCGCCTGACCCGTGGCGTCGAACGCCGCATCAAGGAGGAGCGCGTCAACGCCGAGGCCGCCATCCAGGCGGAGATCGCCACCATCGCCCAGACCTTCGCCGGGATGGACGACGCCTATCTGGCCGCCCGCATCGCCGACATCCGCGAGGTCGGGCGCCGCCTGACCCGCAACCTGATGAAGCACGAGTACCGGGCCTTCTCCACCCTGCCCCCCGGCAGCATCATCCTGGCGGAGGAGCTGACCCCGGCCGACACCGCGCTGCTCGACCCCAAGGCGGTCGCCGGCTTCGCCACCGTGCTGGGCGGGGCGGAGGGGCACACCGCGATCCTCGCCCGCTCGCTGGGCCTGCCCGCCGTGCTCGGCGCCGCCGGCCTGCTGGCCGGGGTGCGCAACGGCGTGCTGGTGGTGGTCGACGGCGTGCAGGGCCGCGTCGTCATCGACCCGCCACCCGAGCTGCTGGCCGAGTACCGCGACCGCCGCGCCGCCCGCGACCGCGAGCGCGAGCAGTTGAAGAGCCTGCGCAAGCTGCCGGCCGTCACCCGCGACGGCACCGCCATCACCCTGCTGGCGAACATGGAGCTGCCGCGCGACCTGGAGCACGCGCTGGAGAACGGCGCCCAGGGCGTCGGGCTGCTGCGCACCGAGTTCCTGTTCATGAACCGCGACCACCTGCCCGACGAGGAGGAGCAGTACGGCGTGCTGCGCGCCGTCGTCGAGGGCATGGGCGGCCGCACCGTCACCGCCCGCACCATGGACGTCGGCGGCGAGAAGCTGGCCGGCTGGATGGCCGGGCGCTACGGCGAGCCGGCCAACCCGGCGCTTGGCCTGCGCGCCATCCGCCTCGGCCTGCGCGAGCCCAAGCTGCTGGAAACCCAGCTCGCCGCCATGCTGCGGGCCGGGGCGCACGGGCCGCTGCGCATCCTGCTGCCGATGATCACCTCGGTTCCGGAGGTGCAGAAGGTGCGCGAGATGCTGGGGCAGGTGGCGCGCCGCCTGCGCCGCCGCGGCGTCGCCATCGCCGACCCGCTGCCGCCGGTCGGCGTGATGGTGGAGGTTCCGGGCGCGGCGCTCGCCGCCGACGCGCTGGCCTACGCCGCCGACTTCTTCTCGATCGGCACCAACGACCTGACCCAGTACACGCTGGCGATCGACCGCGCCGACGAGCAGGTGGCGACGCTCTACGACCCGCTGCACCCGGCGGTGCTGCGCCTGATCCAGTTCACCATCGAGGCGGCGTTGCGCTCGCGCATCCCGGTGGCGGTGTGCGGCGAGATCGCCGGCGACGCGCGCTACGCGCCGCTGCTGCTGGGCCTGGGCGTGCGCGAGCTGTCGATGGCGCCGCCCTCGGTCCCGGCGGTGAAGAAGCGCATCCGCGGCCTCGACATGATGGAGGCGAGCCGCCGCGCCCGCGTCATCATGGACCAGAGCGACAGCGGCCGCATCGCCACCCTGCTGGACGACTTCAACGCGATGCCGTGAACGGGGACAGGGGGCTGCGATGGCAGCCCTCCTGTCTCCGGCCCTGCTCAGGCGGCGCGGATGCCGGCCAGGAAGCGCTCGACCTCGCCCTTCATCATCTCCGACTGGCGGGACAGCTCGCCCGCGGCGCCCAGCATCTGGGTCGCGGCGGAGCCGGTCTGGGTAGCGCCGCGGCTGACCTCGGTGATGTTCTCGGTCACGACTCCGGTGCCGCGCGCCGCCTCCTGGACGTTGCGGGCGATCTCGCCGGTGGCGGCCCCCTGCTCCTCGATGGCCGAGGCGATGGAGGTCGCGATCTCGTTGATCGCGCCGATGGTGCTGCCGATCCCTGTGATCGCCGACGCCGCCTCGCTGGTCGCCTGCTGCATCGAGGCGATCTGGCTGGCGATCTCCTCGGTGGCCTTGGCGGTCTGGTTGGCGAGGTTCTTGACCTCCGACGCCACGACGGCGAAGCCCTTGCCGGCCTCCCCGGCGCGGGCCGCCTCGATGGTGGCGTTGAGCGCCAGCAGGTTGGTTTGGCTGGCGATGTCGGTGATCAGCTTCACCACGTCGCCGATGCGCTGCGCCTGATCGACCAGCCCCTGGACCCGGCCGTTGGTGGCCTGCGCCTCGCCCACCGCCTGCCCGGCGATGGCGGTGGAGCGGGACACCTGCCCGCTGATCTCGCGGATCGACGCCGACAGCTCGTCGGTCGCCGACGCCACGGTCTGCACGTTGACCGACGCCTGCTCGGCCGCCGCCGCCGTGCCGGCGGCCTGCCGGTTGGTCTGCTCGGCGGTGTGCGCCAGCCCCTGCGCGGTGGCGTCCAGCTCGGTCGCGGCGGCGCTGACCGTGCGCAGGATGCCCGACATGCCGGAGTCGAAGTCCCGGATCAGCCGCTCGACCGCGACGTTGCGCCGCTCCTTGGCTTGGCGCTCGGCCTCTTCCGCTGCGGCCATGCGCTCGCGGTCGAGGGCGTTCTGCCGGAAGATCGCCACCGCGCGGGCCATCCCGCCGATCTCGTCGCCGCGTTCGGCTCCCTTCACCTCGACCGACAGATCACCGTTGGCGAGCCGCTCCATCATGCCGGTGATCCCGGCGACGGGCCGGGCGATGCCGGATTGGGAGATGATGACGCTGGCGACGACCGTCGCGCCGATGCCGCCGATGCCGACCACCAGCATCAGCGTGATCATGCGGGAGTTGAACGCATCCAGCTCGTCGTTGGCCTGCTGGATGGCCTCCATGTTCCGCTGCGAGGTCGCTTCGAGTTCCTTGCCGAAGGCGATGCGGTTGGCCCGGCCCTCCGGCGTGTTGCCGTGCTTCTCCGCCGCGTCCGGACCGGCCTCGACACCGAGGCGGGCCACCTCGTTGCGGATCGCGATGAAGTCGTGGCCGCTCTTGGCCATCTTCTGGAAATCGGCCCGGCTGCCCGGCGGCAGCAGGCTCTCCCACGCCGCGAGACGCTTGCCCATCGTCGCCGTCGATTCCTGGATGGCCTTGCTGAACAGGAGAACCTCGTCCCTGGTCTTGGCCGCGTAGAGTCCACGGCTGTCCATGACGATCTTGTAGACCAGCCCGCTGACCTGCTCGCCGAACAACGCCCTCTGCGACCGCGCCTGAATGTCGTCGATCCGGCCGTCATACGTCTGCATTCCAACGAAACCGATGCCTCCGATCACCGCGGCGATAACGGTCATCAGACCAACCACAACAGAAATTTTACGGCTGATGCTTATCCGCGCCAGAAATCCGCCCATGACTTAGCCCGTCCATTGATAGGAGCAATCCGCCATGGAGCATACTCAGGTATGATTTTCAGAGAGGTTACGACTTGTATGAAATTGCGACCACGCCTGTTCAGATGCGGCCATATTCCACACAAGCAATTCGTTCAGATATGAATCGGACAGGGCTCCGGGCTGTCCGGAACTTTCGAACCGCGCCAACGGTTGCCGGCGAAAGCCCAAAACGACGAAAGGCGGCCAGAAGGCCGCCCACTCGTAAGTCGCTGATCTTTTTTAGGAAGGATGGCGCGCCCGAAGAGATTCGAACTCCTGACCCTCAGATTCGTAGTCTGATGCTCTATCCAGCTGAGCTACGGGCGCCTTGTCCACTTCCTGTCTCGCCGCCACCGGCGTCGAGGCGCGCAACCTACTCAAATCCTCAGGCCCGCGCAAGCCCTTCTTTGAAAGAATTTCGTCATCCGTCCCAAGAAAAGCCTTCGAAAACGACGAAGGCCACCCGAAGGTGGCCTTGCTCGTTGTTCGAGGAGGATGGCGCGCCCGAAGAGATTCGAACTCCTGACCCTCAGATTCGTAGTCTGATGCTCTATCCAGCTGAGCTACGGGCGCATCCGAAACATCACTCTTTCCCGGCGCCGTCGGTTGCCCGCTGGCGTCGAGGCGCGCAACTTACTCAAAAGCCTCCGACCCCGCAAGCGCTTTTTTCACTCTTTCTCCCTGCCCGTGGAGACGCGTCGCGCCGAGGCCCCCGATTGCCGGAAAAGCCAGCCTGCGATATACAGGCCGCATCTGTTTTCTGGAGTGTCCTCCCGTGGCCGAAGCCTCATCCAACAAGCATTTCCCGGTGTCCTGGGAAGAGCTGCACCGCAACGCCAAGGCGCTGGCCTGGCGCCTGATCGACAAGGGTCCGTGGAAGGGCATCATCGCGATCACGCGCGGCGGCATGGTTCCCGCCGCAATCATCGCGCGCGAACTGGAAATCCGCCTGATCGACACGGTCTGCGTCTCCAGCTACGACCACCAGAACCAGCGCGAGGCGGCGGTGCTGAAGGGCGTCGAGGGCTCCCATGCCGGCGACGGCGAGGGCTGGCTGATCATCGACGATCTGGTCGACACCGGAAAGACCGCGGTGATCGTGCGCAAGATGCTGCCCAAGGCGCATTTCGCCACCGTCTACGCCAAGCCGGCCGGCCGGCCGCTGGTCGACACCTTCATCACCGAGGTCAGCCAGGACACCTGGATCCACTTCCCCTGGGACATCGAGCTGCAATTCTCCCAGCCCATCGCCAAGCAGCGCAACGGCTGAAACCCTCCGCAAGGACGGTGACGACGGTGGGGGCGGCTCAGCCCCGGCGCCCGGCCGGAAGGCAGGGTTCCCCCCATCGTTCCGGCGGAAATTCGTTACGCCAAAATTAACCGATCCGCCGCTACAACGGCGGCGGACCGCTCAACCGGCGCAACCTTTCCCGCGTGATTCCCGGCGCATGACCGACGATTCCCAGGACGATCTGCGAGCAAAAATCGACGATCTGGTGGCCCGTCTGCCCGCCACCCTCGTCTACAGCCTGCTGAGCGAGATCGAGGGCATGGACAGCGAGCCGACCGACCGGGTCCTGCTCATCCGCCAATACGTCATCGAATATCTGAACCGCCAGCGCACCAACCGCGCGCGGCGCCTGTTCACCAACCTGTTCGAAGCCTTCCTGATCGACGACGACGCGCTCTATCACGCGGGCGTCTCCGTGCCCGGCATGCTGCAACGGATCGACGCCGGCGCCCTGTGGGAGGTGCTGAGCCGCGACGCCTTCCCCCTGCTGGCGGTCGAGGCGCAGGAGCTGCTGGACGAGATGGCGCGCGACGAGGTGATCGACCGCGTCCTGAAATCCTCCGAGGCCACCGTCCTGAAGGAACGGATGCGCGTCGCCGCGGTCAGGCATCTCGACGGCCTTCTCGCCACCAAGAAGGCGACGGACGAGATCCTTGCCTCGATGTCGCGCAACCGGCCGCGCCGCACCCGCCTGATGTCGGGCTTCCTGGAAAAGACCCCGCCGGTCGAGATCGGCACGCTGCGGCTGATGCACCACATCCTGGCGAACGCCGAGGGCTCGATGAAGGCCGTCGCCACCCGGCTCGACGGCTTCCCGGCCGCCTCCGCCGGCGAGGCGGACCGCGAGCGCAAGGCCGACGCCCTGGTCGAGGCGACCGAGGCGCTGCGCGACCGCCACGGCGACGACGATGCAAACCTGCTGCCGCTGTCGGTGCTGTCGGTGAAACGCAATTACGGCGTGGTGGCGCTCTACATCCGGCAGAGCAGCGTCGATCCGGGGCGCGGCGGCACGGTGACGGCGGCGCTGACCGGCCATTTCATCGGCGTGACCCGTGCCCTGACGGCGGCGCTGACGGTCATCCTGAAGCTGAACGAGCGGGTTCCCGGCTCCGCCATCCGGCCGAGCGCCAAGGAAAAGACCCGGCTGGAATCGCTGATGCAACGGCTGGCCGAGCTGACCGACGCGGCGACCGCCGCCGGGCTGATGGAGGACCGGCGCAGCGAGCCGGCCTTCCGCAACGCCTGGGCCGGCGCCAGCAAGATCATCGGCTCGCGCGTGGCGGCGGTGGCGATGGAACGTTCCGGGCAGGCGGCGGCGGCGCGGCGCCAGCCGGTCATCGACCATGGCGACATCGTCTGGCTGAACCGCCTGCTGTGGCAGTGGCAGCGCATGGCCCGCGACTTCGGTTTCGAGACCTACGACCTGGTGAAGTGGCGCGAGACCCTGCTGGAGGAACTGCGCGCCAACGTCGAGCGGGCGATGAAGTTCGAGGAGGACGACCCGCTCGACGAGCGGATGGAGCATCTGCTGCGCATCAACACGCTGAGCAGCGTGTTCGGCCAGCGCATCAGCGCCTGGATCCCCACCTTCAGCCACAACATGACCCGCCTGCTGTCGCACCGGCTGGAGCACGGCGGCCCGCTGGGCGACGACGAGCAGTCGATCATCGACGACCTCGTCGCCACCGCGCGGACCGAGGTCGGCAAGTCGCGCTATTGGAAGAGCAACGAGCTGATGGACCTGATCGAGCTGTCCGACCGCGCCCGCTCGACCCCCTGAGCTTGGCCGGCCGAAGGACGGTCACAGCAGCCCCGACTCGCCGCGCTGACGGGGATCGAGCCAGTCGCGCAAGCCGTCGCCCAGCAGCGTCAGACCCAGCACGCTCAACGCGATGGCGGCGCCGGGAAAGACCGCCTGCAAGGGCGCGTTGAACAGGTGGGTCTGGGCGTCGCCCAGCATCTTGCCCCAGCTCGGGCTCGGCGGCTGGATGCCGAGACCGAGGTAGCTCAGCGCCGCCTCGTTGACGATGGCGACGGCGAACAGCACGGTCGCCTGCACCACCACCACCCCGGCCACGTTCGGCAGCACATGCACGCGCGTCACCGCCAGCGGCCCGCGCCCGAGCGCCAGCGCCGCGCGCACGAACTCGCGCCGCCACACCGCCAGCGCCGCGCCGCGCGTGACCCGCGCCAGGACGGCGGCGTTGAACAGCCCGAGCGCCAGCACGACGTTGACGGCGCCGGCCCCCAGAACGGCGGTCAGCAGGATCGCCGACAGCACGGCGGGAAAGGCGAAGACCAGATCGCCGAGCCGGGCGAGGATCTCGTCGCCCCAGCGCCCGAGCGCCGCGGCGGCCAACCCGAGCGGCACCCCGAACAGCAGCCCGAGCCCGACCGCCGCCGCCGCGATCGACAGCGAGTTGCGGGCGCCGACCATGATCATCGACAGCACGTCGCGCCCGAAGTGGTCGGTGCCCAGCCAATGCTCGGCGCCCGGCGGCCGCAGCCGGGCAACGATGCGGACCTTGTCGGCCGGAAAGGGCGTCCACACCAGCGACAGCAGCGCCACCGCGAGAAGCAGCGCGACCAGGACAAGGCCGAGCCGGAGGGAGAGGGGAAGGCGCCGGGCCGTCATGACCGTTTCCCCCCGCTCTCCTTCCCCTTCCGGGGAGAGGGGAAAGGGTGCGGGGATACAAAAATCAGAGAGGTGCAGGTAAGGATAGGCACTGGCGTCACGCTCCCGCCCTCGGCCTTGGGTCGACCAAGGCGCAGGCGATGTCGACCAGCGCGTTGACCACCACGACGAACACCGCCAGCAGCACGACCACCCCCTGCACCACGATCAGATCCCGCTGGCCGATGGCCTGATAGAGCAGCCGCCCCAGCCCCGGCAGGGTGAACACGTTCTCCACCACCACCGCCCCGGCGACGAGGAAGGACAGTTGCAGCCCCAGCACCGTCGCCACCGGCAGCAGCGCGTTGGGCAGGGCGTGGCGCAGCAGAACCGCCGTCCGCCCCACCCCCTTGGCCCGCGCGGTGCGGACATGATCCTCGCCCAGCGTGTCGAGGATGGCGGTGCGGGTGACGCGGGCGAGGATCGCCGCCTCCGGCACCGCCAGCGCCACGGCGGGCAGCAGCAGCGCCTTCAAGGCCGGTCCGGCGCCGGCCTCCCAGCCCGGAAAACCACCGGCCGGAAACCAGCCGAGCGTCACAGAAAACAACAATATCAAGAGGATGGCGATCCAGAAGCTGGGCATGGCGACGCCGAGCTGGGTGAAGCCCAGCACCGCCCAGTCGCCGCCGCGCCCGCGCCGCGCCGCCGCCAGCAGCCCCAGCGGGATCGCCGCCGCCGTGCTCAGCACCAGCGACAGCAGCGACAGCGGCAGCGTCACCACCAGCCGCTCCGCCACCAGATCGGCGACCGGCCGCGCGTAGGTCAGGCTGACACCGAGGTCTCCGCGCAGCAGCCCGCCGGTCCAGCGCAGGTAGCGCTCGGCCAGCGGCCGGTCGAGCCCCATCTGGGCGCGCAGGGCGGCCAGCGTGTCGGGCTGGGCGTTCACCCCCAGCATCACCAGCGCCGGGTCGCCCGGCACCGCCTCCAGCACGGCGAAGACCGCGACGGTGGCGAGCCAGGCGGTCAGCAGCAGCGTCAGCAGCCGGCGCAGCAGGAAGGCGAGCAAACGTCTATCCTTACTTCCACGACACGCCGGTGACGTCGTTCGCCTGGATCGGCCGGTTCACCCACATCCCCGCCAGCTTGGCGTTCTGCACGGTGATGGAGGGCAACATGAACAGGAAGCCGTTCACCGCGTCCTCGGCCAGGATCCGCTGCTGCTCGCCGTAGAGCGCGTTGCGCCTGGCCGGATCCTGGCTGCGGTTCAGCTCCTCCTCCACCGCCCGGAAGCGGTCGTTCCTGTAGTTGAAGTAGTAGTCGGCACGGCCGTAGATGTCGATGTCCAGCGGCTCGGTGTGGGCGATCAGGGTCAGGTCGTAATCCTTGCCCTTGAACACCTTCTCCAGCCACGCCGCCCATTCCATCGGCTCGGTCCTGGCGCGGATGCCGACCTCGGCGAGCATGGCGGCGATCAGTTCGCCGCCGCGCCGGGCGTAGGGCGGCGGCGGCAGGCGCAGCGTCGTCTCGAAGCCGTCGGGGTAGCCGGCCTCGGCCAGCAGCGCCCGCGCCTTCTTCGGGTCGTAAGGATAGAGCCCGGTCAGGTCGACGTAGCCGGCGCGGTGCGGCGGGAAGTGGCTGCCGATGGCGGCGCCGTTGCCGTACAGCACGCCCTCGATCAGCGTCGGGCGGTCGATGGCGTGGGCCATGGCGCGGCGAACGCGGACGTCGTCGAAGGGCTTGCGGGCGTTGTTGGTCGAGAGGATCGTCTCGCCCTCCGTCGTGCCGACGGTGACGGCGAATTTCGGGTCGTTGCGGAACTCCGGCAGCGCCTCGTAGGTGCTGAACAGGGTGAAGGCGTCGACGTCGCCGGCCTTCAGCGCCGCGACCTGGGCGGCGGGGTCGCTGATGAAGCGGAAGGACACGCGCTCCAGCGCCGGCTTCGGCCCGTCGTAATCGGGGTTGCGCGCCAGCACGACGCGGTCGCCGGCCACCCAGCGCTCGAACTTGAAGGGCCCGGTGCCGACCGGCTTCTGCTTGTTGGTCGCCGCACTCTCCGGCGCCACGATGGCGGCGTCGCCGCTGGCCATGTGGAAGAGGAACAGACCGTCGGGCCGTGACAGCGTGACGACGACGGTGGCCGGATCGGGTGTCTCGACCGAAGCGATCGGCGCGAAGTAGGCCTTCTGCGCGTTGACCGAATCCGCCGCCCGCGCGCGGTCGAGCGAGAACTTCACGTCGGCCGAATCGCAGGCGGTGCCGTCGTGGAACCGGACGCCGGGCCGCAGGGTGAAGCGGTAGGTCAGGCCGTCATCCGACACCGTCCAGCTCCGCGCCAAGCCGGGGACGACGTTGCCTTCGGCGTCGATGCGGGTCAGCGGCTCGTAGAGGTTGGCGTAGGTGACCTCCTTGATCGCCGCCGCCGCTCCGGCCGTCGGGTCGAGGTGGGGCGGCTCCAGCGCCATGCCGACCACGAGGTCGGTGCGGACTTGCGCCCAGGACGGCGCGGCCCCCGGCAGCGCGCCGAGCGCCGCCCCGACGGCCAGGATCGCCAGCGCAGCGCAGGGCTTGCGGTTCGGCATGATGGTGTCCTCTCCCCCGTTTGTTTGTTGCCGCGATGATGCGGCGCAGCGGGGAAGAGCGCAAGAGTCCGGCGGTTGCCCGCCAGCGGTCCCTACCGGTCGTGGGCGGGGGCGATCTGGTCCAGCCGGTGGGCGAACTCGACGTCGGCCTGCGTCACCCCGTCGGCGGAGCGGGTGTAGAGGATCACCTCGACGCGGCCCAGATCGTTGAACCATTCCGGGTGGTGGCCGGTCCTCTCGGCCAGCAGCGCCACCTGGTTCATGAAGCCCCAGGCCGCCGGGAAGTCGGCGAAATGGAAAGTCTTGCGGATGGCGTCGCGCTCCAGAACCTCGGCCCAGCCGTGCAGCTCCTTCAACGCCGTCTGGCGATGCGCTCCGACCAATCGATCCGACATGACGACTGCTCCTCCTTGCATTTTGTTGCGGCGGCGGTCCTTGGCGGACGCGCCGCCCCTCGCTACCTTCTGGGCCATGATACGGAAACCCGCTGGTCCCCATACGGTTCCGCCCACGGTCGAAGACCTGGAACGGATGGCCGAAGACGCCCTCGACACCATCCCGGCGGAGCTGCTCGCCCCGGTCGGGAACCTCGTCATCCATGTCGAGGACTTCCCCGACGAGGATACCGAGCGCGAGATGGAGCTGGAAAGCCCCTTCGACCTGCTGGGCCTCTACCGGGGGGTGGATATGACGCGGCAAAGCGTCGCCGACCTGCGCGGCGGGCCGGACATGGTCTTCCTCTACCGCCGCCCGATCCTCGATTACTGGTGCGAGACCGGGGAGGAGCTGCCGGCCATCGTCCGCCATGTGCTGATCCACGAGATCGGCCACCATTTCGGCTTCTCCGACGACGACATGGAGCGGCTCGAAGCGATGGAGTGAGGGCGACGGGGCAAGGACGCCCTACCCGTCCAGCGCCTCCGCGACCCGGCGGCGCAGGGCCGGGACCAGTTCCGCGTCGAACCAGGGATTGCGGTTCAGCCAGGCGGTGTTGCGCCAGCTCGGGTGCGGCAGCGGGATGAAACCCGGCCCGTACTCCCGCCACGCCGCCACCGTCCCGGTCATGGTGGCCTTGCGCCGGGAGCCCAGATAGCGCGCCTGGGCGTACTGCCCGATCAGCAGCGTCAGCCGGACGCCGCCCAGCGCGTCGAGCAGCGGCGGATGCCACAGCGGCGCGCATTCCGGGCGCGGCGGATAATCCCCGCCCTTCGGCGCGGTGCCGGGGTAGCACAGCCCCATCGGCACCACGGCGATCCGCGATTCGTCGTAGAAGGCGTCGCGGTCCATGGCGAGCCAGCGCCGCAGCCGGTCGCCCGACGGGTCGTTCCACGGGATGCCCGAAGCGTGCACCCGTGCGCCCGGCGCCTGCCCGACGATCAGCAGGCGCGACGTCGGCGTTCCGCGCAGCACCGGCCGGCAGCCGTGCGGCAGCACGCCCGCGCAAAGCGTGCAGGCGCGGACCTTAGCGAACAGTCTCTCGATCTCAGACAAGCGCCAGCAAATCCCGGACGAAGGCCGGCACCACCTCGGTGGCCGGGCCGTGGACGGCACCATGGAAATGGCTCGCCCCCTCCGACGGTTCCAGGTTCAGCTCGACCGTGTGGGCGCCGCCGGCCCGCGCCTCGGCGACGAAGCCGGCGGCCGGGTAGACGTTGCCCGAGGTGCCGATCGACACGAACAGGTCGCAGTCGGCCAGCGCCTGCTGGATGCGCTCCATGTGGTAGGGCATCTCGCCGAACCACACGACGTCCGGCCGCATGCCGCCCTTGCGCCCGCAGGTCAGGCAATGGTCGTGCACCGACAGGTCGCCGTGGCAGTCCACCACCGTCCGGCAATGCTGGCAGAAGGCCTTCAGAAGCTCGCCGTGCATGTGGAGCAGCCTGGTCGAGCCGGCGCGCTCGTGCAGGTCGTCGATGTTCTGGGTGACGATCAGGACCGAGCCCTTCCAGCGGCGCTCCAGTCCGGCCAGCGCCACATGCGCCGCGTTGGGCCGGATCGCCGGATCGTGCAGCCCGCGCCGCCGGTCGTTGTAGAAGCGGTGGACCAGATCGGGGTCGCGGGCGAAGCCCTGCGGGGTGGCGACGTCCTCCAGATCGACCTGCGACCAGATCCCGCCGGCGCAGCGGAAGGTGTCCAGACCGGATTCCTTGGAAATTCCGGCCCCGGTCAGGATGACGATGGAATCGGCCGGATGCAGGCGGAGGCTGGCGAGGGCGGAGGTCATGGTGGTGGAAAACCCTGGAGGAAAGCCTTGGACGAAAGCCTTGGACGGCAAGGGAATGGCGGAGGAGGGCCATGGCTGCGACGGCCCATGGCTGCGACATCGGGCCAATCCGACCAAAGGCAAGGGGCGACGCGCGGCGGCCTGCGCCGGAGTCACCCGGCTGGGTGAGGGAAACGCCCCCCTCTCGTCCGTCTCAGACGTTGCCGTAGCGGCTGTTGCGCAGCATGCGGTAGCCCTTGATCAGTTCCCGGATGCCGTCGTCGAGCGAGAAGGCCGGCTTGTAGCCGGTGGCCTCGATCCGCTCGTTCGAGACGATGTAGTCGCGCTTGTCCGGATCCTCGCCGATCGGCGCCTCCAGGAAGACGAATTTGGGAAGATGCCGGGCGATGACCCCGCACAGCTCCCATTTCGACAAATTGGCGTCCGACAGGCCGACATTGTAGGGCCGGTCCTTCATCGCCTCGAAATGGTCCAACCCATGCAGGAAGGCGCGGGCGACGTCGCGGATGTGGATGTAGTTGCGCTTGAAATGCGGCTCGAACAGCACGACGGCGCGGTCGTTCAGCGCCCGATGCACGAAGTCGTTGACCAGCAGGTCGATCCGCATGCGCGGCGCCATGCCGAACACGGTGGCCAGCCGGAAGGAGAGGGCGTTGCCGCGCTCCAGCACCGCCGCCTCGGCCTCGACCTTGGTGCGGCCGTAGAGCGAGAGCGGACGCAGCGGCGTCTCCTCGGTGCAGAACTTGCCCGCCTCGCCGATGCCGTAGCCGGAGTTGGTCACCGGCATCATGATGCGCTGGTCCTTCGACAGCAGCCGGACCAGCGTCAGCACGGCGTCGCGGTTGGTGCTGGCCGCCGCCAGCGTGTCGGCGTCGCACAGCGGCGCCCCGACCAGCGCCGCCAGCGGGATCACCACGTCGGCGCTCTTGATCAGCGGCCGCAGCACGTCCTCGCTGCGGGCGTCGCCGCGCACGATGTCGAAGTTCGGGTGCGCGCAGACATGGGCCAGCGGCGCCTGCCGGAACAGGAAACTGTCCAGAACCGTGACCCTGTGCCCGGCGTCGAGCAGGGCCGGAACCAGGATGGACCCGAGATAGCCGGCGCCGCCGGTGACGAGGATGCTCTTGCTGTCCGCCATGATGTCTCTCCGCTTCCCGCCGCGTCAGGAACACACGCGGTCGAGCACGGCGCGCAGCCGCTCGATCTGCGGGGTCAGGTCATAGGGGTGGTTGCCGACGAAGAAGCCCAGGTCGTGCGCCGTGTGGGCGTTCCGGATCGCGCCGACCGTGTCGTAATCATAATATTTCAGCACGTCGTGCCGCAGGAAGCAGCCGCCGGTGATGATGCGGAAGCCGATGTCGGCCTCCTTCAGCGCGGCGAAGACCGTCTCCCGGTCGGGATCGCGCTCGGGGTTGAGGATGATCGTGAAGCTGAAGCAGGACGAGACGCCGTTCTCGCGCTGGATGATGAAGCGCCCGTCCCCGGCGAACAGCTCCTGGAACAGCGCCATGTTCCTGCGCCGGGCGGCTGTCAGGGCCGGCAGCTTCTTCAGCTGCTCGCGGCCGATGGCGCCCTCCAGTTCCAGCGGGCGGACGTTGTAGCCGGGCAGGATGAAGCGGTAGGCCTCGAAATGGTCCGAATCCCCGCGCTGGTACAGCGGCGTGTCGGCGGGCAGGTCGCGGGTCCAGCCATGGGCGCGCATGGCGCGGCAGAGATGGGCGAGTTCCAGATCGTCGGTCAGCACCATCCCGCCTTCCATGGTCGAGATGTGGTGCGAGAAGAAGAAGCTGAAGCTGTTGAGGTCGCCGAAGGTGCCGGCCTTCCGGCCGTTCAGCTCGGCGTCCATCGACTCGCAGTTGTCCTCCAGCACGTAGAGGCCGTGGGCGTCGGCGAAGGCGCGGATGACGTCGAGCGCCGCCGGATTGCCGAGGATCGACACCGGAACGATGGCGCGCGTGCGCGGCGTCAGCGCCTGCTCGAGCTTTGAAACATCGATGTTCAGCGTGTCCAGTTCGACGTCGACGAAGCGCAGCTTCAGGCCGTATTGCTGGAGCGGGTGGTAGGTGGTGGCCCAGGAGATCGCCGGGACGATCACCTCGTCGCCGCGCTGGAGCGGGCGTTCCGCCTTGTAGGCCAGGGCGGCGACGGCCACGAGGTTGGCCGACGAGCCGGAATTGACCATGATCCCGTGGCGGACGCCGAAATAGTCGGCGAACTCCCGCTCGAACGCCGCCACCTGCTCGCCCATCGTGAAGCGGCCCGACGCCACCACACGCTCGATTGCCGCGATCTCCTCAGGCCCCCAGGTGGATGCCGCCAGCTCGTAGAACATCGTTTGCGCTCTCCTCAATCCAGATCCAGCCTGCCTTAGAACGGGCCGCGGAACTGCACTTGGTGGGCGAGTCCGGCGCGTTCCGGGTCGGGGGTCCAGGCCGCCTCCCGCGGGCGGACCAGCGCATGGACCGCCGCCGCGACCGTGCCGGGATTGGGGTAGAAGGCGGCCTCCAGCGAAGGCGACGGCGGGCAGGTGGTCGGCGCGAAGCCGATGCGCTTGACCGCGATTCCCCCCTCCGGTCCAAGACGCTCCAGAACCGCCGCGACGATCTCCGCCCCGGCGCCGCAGGCGGTCCAGCCATTGTCGGCGACCACCAGCCGCCGCGTCCGCCGCGCCGATTCAGCGATGGTGTCGATGTCCAGCGGCGACAGCCAGATCGGGTCGATCACCTCGGCCGAGACACCGGCTTCGCTCAGCAGTTCGCGGGCGCGCAGGCACTCCACCACCATGTGGGAGATGCCGACCAGGGTCACGTCGCTCCCCGGCGCCACCACGCGGGCCTTGCCGGGAGCGACCTCGTAGGCGGCTTCGGGGACATAGGCCTCCGTCGGGTAGAGCAGCCGGTGCTCCATGACGATCACCGGGTTGTCGTCGCGGATGGCGGCGATCATGCAGCCCTTGGCGTCGTGCGCGTTGCTGGGCGCCACCACCTTCAGCCCCGGCACATGCATGAACATCGAATGCAGCCCCTGGGAATGCTGGGCGCCCTGCCCCCAGGATTTGCCGACCATGGAGCGCACGACCAGCGGCACCTTGACCGTGCCGCCGTACATGTAGCGCGCCTTGGCCGCGATGTTGACCAGCTGGTTCATGCAGAGCAGCAGGAAGTCCATGCGGATGTGGACATGGACCGGCCGCATCCCGGCCATCGCCGCCCCGATGGCGACCCCGGTCATGGCGTCCTCCGACAGCGGCGTCGTGAACACCCGCTCCGGCCCGAACCGTTGCAGCAGCCCGGCCGTGGAGCCCTGGATGGATTTGTGGTCGTCCACGTCCAGCCCGAAGACGAAGACGTTCTCGTCGCGTTCCATCTCCTGCGCGAAGGCCTCGCGCAGGGCATCGACGTAGCGCAGCAGCCGGCCCCCGGACACGGAACCGGACATGGCCTCAAGCGTAGACATGGTCATGAAGGTCCCCGGCCACCGGAAAAGGGCTGGCCTCGGCGAAGGCGAAGGCGGCGCTCACCGTTGCCAGGATGTCGGTTTCGATGGCGGCGACGTCTTCGGGCGGCAGCAAGGCGGCCAGCCGGGCGACCTCGTCGCGTTCCGCCCACGGCGCCTTCTCCTCGGCCGAGCGGTAGCCCTGGTCGAAATCCTCGTTCGGGCCGACATGCTCGCGCCAGCGGCAGCAGAGGATCTCCAGGAAGGCCGGACCGCCGCCGCCGCGCATCGCCGCCACCGCCTCCAGCGTCGCGTCACGCACGGTGACGGTATCGCCGTCCTCGATCCGCCGGGCGGGAATGCCGTAGGTCGCCACCCGCTCGCACAGCCGGTCGGTGGCCCAGCGCTTGGCCAGCGGCTCGTGGATGGCGTAGCCGTTGTTCTCGCAGACGAACAGGATCGGCAGCTTGTGCAGGGCGGCGAAATTCAGGCTCTCGGCGAAGCAGCCCTCCTCGGTGGCGCCGTCGCCGATGAAGCAGACGACCACGCCGCCCGTCCGCTTGCGCCTGGCGGCCAGGGCGAAGCCGGTCGCCACCGGGATCGAGGTGCCGACCACCGCCGAGGCGCCGATGACGCCGGCCTTCATGTCGACCAGATGCATCGACCCGCCGCGCCCCTCGCAGCAGCCGGTCTTCTTGCCGTACATCTCGGCGATCATCGCGTTCAGGTCGCCGCCCTTGGCGAGGTAGGCGGCGTGCCCGCGGTAGGTGATCGACACATGATCGCCCGGCTCCAGCGCGTCGCAGACCCCGGCCGCGATGAATTCCTGGCCGATCGACAGGTGGACCGGGCTCTTGATGACGTCGGTCGGGTAGACCCGCGCCACCTCCTCCTCGACCACGCGGATCAGCCGCAGGGTGCGGTACAGGCGACGATGATGTTCCATGCTTTACCGCTCACGCCGCCAACTCGGCTGCCAGGGTCCGATCCATATCCTATGGCGCATATTATACCCCCGTCGCTTTCCATTCCAATGCGGAATATTTGGTTGGCATTCATTGTAATATGAACAATTCTGACACCTGGGGAATCCTTGCCGTGAAGGCTTGGACGTGAACGCCAAGAAATCCCCATGAACATTCCGCGAGCCGAGACTGCGGGTGCGGATGCGGTCTTGCTTGATCTCTTCGCAAATAAGGAAAATCGCCCGGCGCCCGGAAACCCACGGCAAGCCGGCCGCCCCCCAGGCCCTCGACGACGCGCCCGGCCTGACCGGCCGCGAGGTGCCCGCCCCTTCCTACGGCGCCTTCCTACGGCGAGGGCGCGCATTTCGAGAAGGTGTTCGACCCGCGCTGGCGCGGGGACCGGTTGCGCCGTGACATGCGGGGGCAAGGGGAATTCCTTGACCGCGCGACGCCGATAGCGTCTCGCCGTGGGGGCGGGGTTGGTTTATGCTAAATGGACGTAATCCCCCGGAGCCCTTGACAGCCATGCCAACTTCATCCGGCGTCCTCGACGGGATTGCCCTGTTCGATTCCTTCACGCCGGAGGAGCGGGCGGCGGTCGAGGCCCGGGGCCGGGTGTTCAAGGCCCCCGCCGGCAGCGTCCTGATGCGCGAGGGGGCGGAGGCCGATTCGCTCTATGTGCTGATCGACGGCACCGTCCGCGTCGTGCGCAGCGATTCGGTCGGCGGCCAGGTCGAGGTCGGCTTCCGGCAGACCGGCGAATGCTTCGGCGAGATGGCCCTGGTCGACGGCGGCACCCGCTCCGCCTCGGTGATCGCCGCCACCCCGGTGACGGTGTTCGAACTGGAGCGCGACCTGTTCCTCGCCCTGATCTCCCCCTCCCCCGACCTGCTGGCCAAGCTGCTGCGCCAGTTGAGCCGGATGATCCGCGAGGTGTCGGAACGGGTGGTGCGGGAGGATCTGGAGCGCCGCACCCGCATCGCCGAATCCGAGCTGGCCCGCCACCGCGCCATCACCCAGGCGGTGACCGGGCTGGCGCACGAACTGAACACGCCGCTCGGCATCTGCGTGACGGCGGCCAGCCATCTCCAGGATCTCGCCGGCCAGGGGGCCGAGGAGTTGCACGAGCCCGCGGCGCTGCTGCAATCCAACCTCGCCCGCGCCGTCGATCTGGTGGAGGCCTTCACCGCCATCGCCGCCTGCCAGCACGCCGAACCGCTGGAGGCGCTGGATGTGCGCCACGTGGCCGAACAGGCCGCCACGCTGCACGCCACCCTGCATCCGGAGGTTCCGCTGACGGTGCGGGTGGCGCCGGGGGCGCCCTGCCCGTGGCTCGGCCATGGGCTGCATCTGGAGCGGGTGCTGCATCATCTGTTCGCCAACGCCGCCGCCCACGCCTACCGCGGCGGGCCGGGCGTGGCCGAGGTCGCGGTGGAGCCCGCCCTGCTCGACGGCAAGGCCGCCTGGGCGGTGACGGTGCGCGACCAGGGGGCCGGCATCCCCGCCGACCATCTGCCGGCGCTGACCAACGCCTTCTTCACCACCGCGCGCGGACGCGGCCACAAGGGGCTCGGGCTGGCGGTGGTGTTCAACACGGTGACCGGCCCGCTCGGCGGCCGCCTGTCGATCGACAGCGTCCCCGGCACCGGGACGACGATCGTCGTGACCGTTCCGCAGGAGCTGTGAGGGGCGACTCGATCGGGAGGGCCGGTCGGGCCCCCTATCCCTGAGGATTTGCGGCCATGGATGCCCGGCACAAGGCCGGGCACGACGAGGCTTGAGGCGTGCGGAACGACGCCCGTCAAAGGGCGTCCGAGGGGCCGACGGCCCCTCGATTCACCCATCCTTACGCGTCGTGGCCGCGGATGAAGTCGCGGATCTCCGGCAGGATGTTCTGGCGCCAGCGGCGGCCGTTGAAGATGCCGTAATGGCCGACCCCCTCCTGGAAATGCGTCTTGCGCATGCCGTCGGGCAGCGACGAGCACAGGCGGTGCGCCGCGATGGTCTGGCCGGGGGCGGAGATGTCGTCCAGCTCACCTTCGACCGTCATCAGCGCGGTCTTGCGGATCGCCGCCGGTTCGACCTTGCGGCCGCGCGACACCCAGGTGCCGTTGGGCAGGGCGTGCTTCTGGAACACCGTCTCGATGGTCTGGAGGTAGAACTCCGCCGACAGGTCCATCACCGACAGGTACTCGTCGTAGAAGCGGCGGTGCTGCTCGGCCGAGTCGCCGTCGCCCTTCACCAGATGGCGGAACAGGTTGACGTGGGCGTCGATGTGGCGGTCGAGATTCATCGACATGAAGCCCGAGAGCTGGATGAAGCCCGGATAGACCTTGCGGAAGGCGCCCGGATAATACATCGGCACGGTGGTGATGACGCTGTTCTCGAACCAGGACAGCGGGCGCTCGACGGCCAGCTTGACCGGAGTCGTCGGGTTGGCCATCGGGTCGATCGGGCCGCCCATCAGGGTCATGGAGCGCGCCTGCACCGGCTCGTCGGCCGCCGCCATCAGCGACACCGCCGCCATCACCGGGACCGCCGGCTGGCACACCGCGACGACGTGGGTGCGCTCGCCGAGGAAGCGGATCATCCCCTGCACCGTCTCGATGTAGTCGTCGAGATCGAAGCGGCCGGCCGACAGCGGCACATGGCGGGCGTCGATCCAGTCGGTGATGAACACGTCATGGTCGGCGAGCAGCCCCTCCACCGTGCCGCGCAGCAGCGTCGCGTGGTGGCCCGACATCGGGGCGACCAGCAGAACGCGCGGCTGGACCGGCGTGCCCTCGGGCTTGGAGAAATGCAGCAGGTTGCAGAAGGGGGTGCGGGTCACGATCCGCTCGGTGATCGCCACCGTCCGCCCCTCGACCACCGTCTCCTCCAGGCCGAAGGCCGGCTTGCCGAAGCGGCGGGTCGTCCGCTCGATCAGTTCGGCGCCGGCCGCGACCGCGCGGCCGAGCTTGGTGTGGGAGAGGGGGACCAGGGGATTCTGGAAGGTGTGCTGAGCGGCTTCGGCCCAGAAACGCATCGGCCCCAGGGCCGCGTGTTGCATGTCGTACAGGTGATACAGCAAGTCCCGTCCTCACGTCACGTTGCGTCCCCGTATGGGGAGGGGCCGTTGAACCCGGTTCGAACCCGTCAGGTCCGATTGATCGTATGACCAACCATAACCTTTGATATGGTGTTCGTATAGGTCAAGAGCACCCCCGATTCATGCAAGGCTCTGTTGTTGAAACAACAATGCACTGCACAAAAATGTTCCTGGCGCAATTATCCGTATGACGTTCGACAGGCACCTTTCCTCCATACGGTGCGGTCAGGAAAAAGGTCGGATCCCAAGGGTCTGACCGGCGGCCGGATCAGAAGTCAGAGCCGGGCATCAGGGGAGGGCCATGGTCGCGCGCACCGGCAGATGGTCCGACGCCCGGCGGGTCAGCACGGTGCGGATCACCTCGAAGGCCGGGATCTGCAAGCCGCCCGACACATAGATGCGGTCCAGCCGCAGCGTCGGCATGCGGGCGTGGAAGCTGCGCGGGTTGGCGACGTCGGCGAAGGATTTGGCCAGCGTCTTCAGGCGCGGGGAGTTGGGCGTCCATTCGTTGAGGTCGCCCATGAACAGGGTCGGCAGGTCGGGCTGCGCCGCGACGCGCGCCACGATGTCGCCGACCTGCTTGGCGCGTTCCCACGGGTCGAGGCCGAGATGGGCGACGATCACCCGCACCGGCCGCCCCTGAACCTCGACCACCGCGTCGATGGCGCCGCGCGGCTCGCGCCGGCCGACCGACAGGTCGATGGCGCTCAGCGAGCGCACCGGCAGGCGGGTCAGCAGGGCGTTGCCGTAATGGGCGCGCTCGCTGTGCTTGGTCGGGCCGGCGTGGGCCTTCAGGCCGGTGGCGCGCTCCAGGAAGGCGAACTGGTCGAGCCCGGCCTCGCCGCGGTGGTGCCAGCCGACCTCCTGGAGGCCGATCAGGTCGACGTCGAGGTCGCGGATCACCTGGGCCACCCGGTCGGGCGCGAAGCGGGCGTCGAGCCCGACGCAGCTGTGGATGTTCCAGGTCGCCACGGTGAAGCCGGTCATGCCGTCGGGCACCGGGCCGCTGCGGCCCTCCTGGCGGCGGCGCGGACGGCGGGCGCGGGCGGCGCGCAACGCGGCGGCGATGCGCTCCACGCGGTCTCGGCTGAATCGAATCACGGTTGGTCCTTCCCCTTTCGCGCGCCGAGCAGCCGGCTGGTCAGCCAGCCGAGTCCCAGCGCCAGACCCGCCAGCCCGGCGAGCAGGGCGATGTCGCCGGCGCCGGGATCGGTGATGGTGCGCTCAAGCTGGTGCCCCAAAAGATTGAAGGCAAGGGCTCCCGGCGCCAGCCCGACCATGGTGCCGATCATGAAATCGCTGAACCGGACGCGCGAGGCCCCGGCGACGAGGTTGACCACGGTGAAGGGCGCCACCGGCACCGCGCGCACCCCGGCGATGGCAAGGATGCCGCTGTCCGACAGCCGCCGGTTCGCCTGCGCCACCAGCGTGCCGCCGTAGCGCTCGATCAGGTCGCGCCCGGCCAGCCGCCCGACCCAGAACAGCGCGGCGGCCGAGGCCAGCGCCCCCGCCATCGCGGTCGGGAAGCCCCACCAGGGCCCCATGACGATGGCGGTCGCCGCGATCAGCAGGGTCAGCGGGAACATGGTGAAGCCGCCGGCGACATAGACCAGCACCAGCCACAGCGGCGCCATCCCGGTGTCGCGCAGCCGGTGGAAGGCGCCGAGCACGGCGTCGAGCGTCGCCCATTCGCTGAGCGCGGTGTAGCGCCACATCCACCACAGCCCGCCGACCAGCAGCAGCGCGCCCAGCATCATCAGCCAATGGCGGGTGCGCGGAATCCGCGACGGCAGCACCCGGCGCACGATCTCCACCGCGTCGACCGGGCGCTCGGGGTCGAAGACCCGCGCGTCGGCCACGGCGGCGGCCAGCCCGTCGGGCGCCGGCTCGTGCAGCGGGTCGAGCGTGCGGCCCTCTCCCTCGGGCCGGCGCAGCGCCTCGATGGCGCCGACCAGCGAGCCGCGCCGGCGGATCTCGGCGGCGACGGTTTCGGGGGGCAGGCCGAGATGCTCGGCGATCAGATCGTCGCGGGTGGCGGCGATGGCCCGGCGGACATGCGCCTCCTCCGGCGCCACGGGATCGGCCTCGAGCGACAGGTCGCACTCGGTGTCCAGCCCCATGGAGCGGTTGTTCATGTTGGCCGAACCGATGCGCAGCAGCCGGTCGTCCACCACCAGCACCTTGGCGTGGACGGTGATGCAGTTGCCGCCGTCGGTCTTGGCCGCGTAGAGGCCGAAGCGCCCGTGCCGGTCGGCGTCGCGCAGCTCCTGGGCGATGCGGGCGCGGGCGCCGAGCATCACCGTGTTCTCCAGCCAGCTCGTCGTGCGCACCGGGTTGACGACGACGACCTCCGGCCCGTCCGGCTCGGCGAGCCGCGCCTTCAGCGCCTCGGCGACGGCGTCGGAGGCGAAATACTGGCTCTCCAGATAGATGGACTCCCGCGCCTGGGCGATCGCCTCCAGATGCAGCGCCTCGACCTCGCGCACCTCCGCCCGGCCGTTGCAGGCGGGATCGGTGCGGCTGACGCCGACGCGGACGTCGCGCACCAGCGGGCGCAGGGCCGGAGGCCAGGGATCGGACGGCGGCGGCACGGGCGGCGCCAGCGTCTCGCCGGTGGCGCGCCGCCAGCGCTCGCGGAACAGGTCGCCCAGCGCGCGGGCGGCGTCGCCGTCCACCGCCATCATGACGTCGTGGAAGGGTTCGTAGGGCTTGCCGTCGGGCTGCCGGCGCAGCGGCTCGTGGGCGCGGTGGGCGCGGGTGTCCCAACGGTTGGCGGTGATGTCCAGCCCGCCGCAGAAGGCGACGCTGTCGTCGATCACCAGGATCTTCTGGTGGTGGCAGGCGCCGGTCGGGTGGTCGCCGTCCAGCCGGTATTGCAGCCGCCGGTGGGTCAGCCAGTTGCGCAGCATGAAGGGGTGCGACCAGCGCGCCAGATCGAACAGCTCGGCGTAGTCCCACTTCAGCACATGGATGTGCAGGTCGGGCCGGCTGGTCGCCAGCCAGTTCAGCAGGTTGCCCAGCCGGTCGGGACGGCGTGGCCGGCGGATCTGCGGGGTCAGCCGGATCCGCGCGTCGAAGTCCCAGGCGGTCAGGTAGATGCTGCGCTTGGCCCGGCGCATCGCCGTCTTGGCCAGGGTGAAGTAATCCTCGGCGTCGACGATCACGCCGAGCCGCCGCGTGTCCTCGATCCGCCAGCAGGTGCGCCCCGGCTCCAGGATCGGGCGCGTCCCTCCCGCCTGGGTTCCGGCCGCCTGGGTTCCGGCCGCCCAGGCCAGCGACGGGCCGGGGGCTCGGAGGGGATCGCGGAGCGGGTCGGACGGTTGGGCGAACATCAAGGGACCGGTCATGGCTGCGTCTGTCGCCTTAACATCTGGGAACGCGATTCCTTCCTTACCCCTGACCTTTCGTGAAAATTCGCGCCGAAATGGACAGCCGCCGCCCAATTTCGTTGCCCCGTCGGGGCCGGGGCGCTTACGGTCGGCCTGTCGCCTCCGTGGGAAGACTACGCCTCGCCCGATGCCGCGTTACGCCCTCCGCCGTCTGACCGAAGCCCTGCCCGCCACCCTGCTGCCGGTCGCCGCCGGGCTGGCGCTCGCCGCCCTGCTGGGGCCGGAGGCCGGCGGCGGCCTCGGCCTGCTCGCGGCGCTCGCCCTCACCCTGCTGCTGGTCCTGCCGGCACTCGCGGTCGGCACCGCCGTCGGCGCGCTGGCCGGGGCCTGGGCCGGGCTGGCTCCGGCGTCGGCCGCCGGACGGCTCGGGCGGCTGCTCGCCGCCGCCGGGCCGACGATCCCCGGATTCCTGCTCGCCGCCGTCGCCGCCCTGGCGGTGCGCGCCGGCGCCTCCGCCGCCCCGCTCGGCTGGACGGCGCTCGCCCTGCCCGCCGCCTGCCAGGCCGCCCGGCTGGCCCGCCCGGCGATGGAGCAGGCGCTGGGCGGCGCGTTGGGCGGTGGCGCCCTGCTGACCGCCCAGGGCTTCGGGCTGGACGAGCGCACGGTGCTGCGCGGCCATGCGCTGCCGGCGGCCATCGCCCCGGCGCTGGGCGGTTTCCAGAACGCCGTGCTGGCGGGGCTCGTCGGCGCGGTCGCGCTGGAAAGCCTGCTCGACCTGCCGGGGGCCGGCGCCCTGATGATCGATGCCGCCCGCAATGGCTCGGTGACGGGCGTGCTTCCCGCGCTGTGCGGGCTGTGCGGGCTGACCGCCTTCCTGACGGCGCTGGGCGCGGCCGCCCGCGACTGGGCCGACAACCGCTGGGCCGACAACCGCAGGATCCGCCGTTGAACCGCCAGCCATCGAGCGCCCCACCGAGCGACCCATTGAGCGACCGGACGGCGCGATGACCCTCGGCGATCCCGACTCCCGGAACGGCGGACGCGCCGCCGCCGCCATGGCCGTGCTGGCCGGGCTGGCGCTGGCCTGCACCGTGGCGCCGCTGATGGCGGACGGGTCCGTCATCCGCCGCCACGACGCCGACCCGGTGGTCGCCGCCCTGCTCGACGGGCGCGGCAGCCTGTCCTTCGCCCTGCTGGCCGGGCTGCTCGGCGCCGCGCTGGGGCTGGGCTGGGCCATCGCCGCCAGCGCGCTCGGCCAGCGCGCCGAACGCCGGATGATGGACGCCGCCAACCGGCTGCTGGCGCTGCCGCTGATCCTGCTGGCGCCGCTCGCCGCCGGTCTGGCCGGCGGGGGCGTCGGGCTGCTGGCGGCGACCGTCGCCGCCGCCACCGCCCCGGCGGTCGCCGCCCTCGCCCACGCCGAGCTGCGCGCCCTGATGCGCCGCGAGTTCCTGACCGCCGCCCGCGCCGCCGGGCTGTCGGAGGGGACGATCCTGCGCCGCCACCTGATCCCCAACGCGCGGCGCCCGCTGCTGGCGGCCGGCGCGCTGGCCCTGCCCCGCGCCCTGGCGGCGGAGAGCTTCGCCAGCCTGCTCGGCCTCGGCCTCCCGGCGCCGGTCGGAAGCTGGGGCGGCTCGGTCGGGCTGGCGGCGCGGCTGGGCGACGGGCTGGCGCTGGCGCCCCCCGCCCTGCTGCTGGCGGTGGCGTTGTGGGGGCTGTGCGCCTTCGCCGAGGGGCTGCGCCGGTGATCTCCCGTCCCGTTCCCCCACCCGTCGAGACCAACGCCCTGACCCTGCTGTCCGGCGACCGCGTGCTGATCGACCGCGCCACCCTGGCCGTCGGGGCCGGCGAGGTGCTGGCCGTCACCGGCGGCGCCGGGGCGGGCAAGAGCCTGCTGCTGCGCGCCCTGGCCGGCCTGCCGCTGCCCGGCATCGACCAGGCCGGAAGCGCCCGCGTCGACGGCCGCCGCCTGCTGATCGCCCAGGGCGGGATGCTGGCGCCGCGCCGTCCGCTGACCATGCAGGCGGCGGAGATCGTCGGCCACCATCTGGGGCTCGACGCCAGCGCCTCGCTGCGCCGGGTGGCCGACGCGCTCGACCGGCTGGGGGTGCCCGCCGCCGCCCGCCGCTTCGACCTGCCGCCCGACCGGCTGCCCGACGGCCTGCGCTGGACGGCGCTGTTCGCCCTGGCCCTGGCGGTGGGACCGGCGGTGCTGCTGGCCGACGCGCCGGGCGCCGGACTCGACCCCACCGTGCGGCTGCGGCTGCTGCACCGGCTCGCCGACTGGGCGCGCGGCAACGCGGTGGCCCTGATCCTCGCCGGACGCCCGGAGGACGGCGTCGCCGGCCCGGCGGGCCGCGTCCTCGCCCTGCGGCGCGGCCGTCTGCTGCCCGCCCCGCCGCCCCTTCCCTCCCCCGTCCTGGTCCCCCGCACCGGCGGAACCGGCGCGCCGCTGCTGAGCGGCCGTGGCGTGTCGGTGTCCTTCGCGCTCGGCCGCACCGCCAAGGGCGCGGAGCGGCGCCTGACCGCCGTCCACGCAGTCGACATCGACCTCGCGGAGGGCGAGACCGTGGCCCTGCTGGGCGAGACCGGCAGCGGCAAGGCGATGCTGGCCCGCGCGCTCGCCCATCTGCCGGCCCCGTCCGGCGGCCGGGTCTCGTGGATGGGCCGCGATCTGGCGGCGGCCGACGCCACCGGGATGCGCCGTGTCCGCCGCGACCTGCAAATCCTGTTTCCCGATCCGGCGGCGTCGCTCGACCCCGCCCAGACGGTCGGGGCGCAGCTGGCCGGCACCCTCGAAAGCCTGCGCCCCGACATCCCCGCCGACCGCCGCGCCCGCCGGATCGCCGACGCGCTGGAGGAGGCCGGCCTGCGCGCCGAGATCGCGCCGCGCTGGCCCGCCACGCTCTCCGCGACGGAGGCCGCCCGCGTCGGGCTTGCCCGCGCGCTGCTGCCGGAGCCGCGCGCGCTGGTCTGCGACGAGCCGGCGGCGGCCCTTTCGGCCGGGGAGCGCACGGCGTTCCGCGACGATGTGCTGGGCCTGCGCGACCGCCGCCGGCTGGCGCTGCTGCTGGCGACCGAACAGGCCGGGGAAGGGCTGCGCCACGCCGACCGCGGTCTGGTCATGCTGATGGGCCGCGTGGTCGAGAGCGCCGGGGCCGGCGTGCTGCTGAACGGCGCCCGCCATCCGCTGACGCGGGCGATGCTGGCCGCCGCCCGCGGCGAAGCGCCGCAGCTCGACGGCGAGGCCCCCTCCGCCCTCGCGGCACCGGACGGCTGCCCGCTGCGGCCGCGCTGCCCGAACGCCCGCTCCTTTTGCAGCCAGGCGGTGCCGGTGCTGGAGGAAATCGCTCCCGGACACCGTGTCGCCTGCCATTACTGGGACACGCCGTAGGATCTTCCGGGCCCGCTTCCGGCCTCAACCGGGGAACGGTCGGACTTACACGACTCGTGGCTGTTTATTGCGCACGATGGTACGATGTTGCCCCTCACATCATGGAACGGCGATGGCGTGGTCGCGCAGCGGTGGCATCGGGCTTGAAGGCCGGCTTGAAGGCGGCCCGCCGGGGCTTGGCCTGCTGGCGAGACTGGCGACCCCGATCTGGCTGGCGCGCCCCGACGGCACGGTGCTGTGGCTCAACGAGTCCGCGGGCCGGCTTCTCGGCGTGGCGTCGGGCGCCGATCCCGGCGATGTCCGCCTGATCCCCGACGCCGACACCCTCGCCGTCCTGGCGGACGCTCCGGCGGACGGCCGGCGGGCCGAGGCCGTGGTCACCTTCGGGCGCGCTCCGCCCCTGCCGCCGCTGGAGCTCGACGCCCGGATCGCCCGCGTGCCCGGAGGCCCCGCCGACCATGATCCGCCGCTCCTGTTGATCGAGGGGGTCGCCGACCGCGTCGCCCACCCGCTGCTGCTCGACGCCATCGACAGCGTGACCGAGGGTTTCGTCCTCTACGACGCGCAAGACCGGCTGGTGCTGTGCAACCAGCGCTACCGCGACCTGTTCATCAGCGATCCCTATCTGGCCCAGCCCGGCACCCGCTTCGAGGCGGTGCTGCGCGAGGGGGTGCGCCGCGGTCTCTACCGGGTGGCGCCGGAGGCGGCGGAGGCCTGGGTCGAAGGGCGCCTCGCCCTGCACCGCCAGGGCGGCCCGCCGACCGAGGTGCAGCTGCGCGACGGCCGCTGGCTGCGCATCGAGGAACGGCGCACCCGCGACGGCGGCACCGTCGGCGTGCGGACCGACATCACCGACCTGAAGCTGCGCGAGCTGGAGCTGGCCGCCGCCCGCGACCAGTCGGACGAGGCCAACCGGCGCAAGTCCGACTATGTCCATCACCTGAGCCACGAGCTGCGCACCCCGCTGACCGCCGTCATCGGCTTCGCCGAGATCATCCGCGACGCGCTGATGGGGCCGCTCGACAACCCGCGCTACCGCGAGGCGGCCGGGCAGATCGTCACCGCCGGCGACTACATGCTGGAGCTGATCAACAACCTGCTCGACCTCGCGCGGATCGAGGCCGGGCGGATGGAGCTGTACGAGGAATCCTGTTCCCTGCCCCTGCTGGTCGACGCCACCATCGCCATGATGGGCGAGCGCGCCGCGCGGGGGGGCATCGCGCTGGACTGGGATCTGCCACCCGACCTGCCCGGCCTGTTCGGCGACCCGTCGCTGATCCGCCAGATGCTGACCAACCTGATCGGCAACGCGGTGAAGTTCACCCCGCCGGGCGGGCGCATCGCCGTCGGCGCCGCTCTGGACGCGGACGGCAGCCTCGGCCTGTGGGTCGCCGACACCGGACGGGGCATGGCGGCGGAGCACATCCCCCTGGCGCTGAGCGCCTTCTCCCAGGTGCATGACCGGATGACGGTGCCCCAGCACGGGTCGGGCCTCGGCCTGCCGCTGACCCGCGCGCTGATGGAGCTGCACGGCGGCCGGCTGGAGATCGACAGCGCTCCCGGCCGCGGCACCACGGTCCGGCTGGTCTTCCCCGCCGCGCGCGTCGGTGTCGAGGAGCCGGCGTAAGCCCCCCTTACGCCGCGCGCAGGGCCGACAGGAAGCCGTCCACCTCGCGGCGCATGCGGGCCGTGTCCTCCGACACCGTCTCCACCGTGCCGACCATCGCCGACGAGGCCTGCTCGGCCGAGGCGGCGGCGGCGGTGACGGCGGCGATGCTGCCGGACACGGTGCGGGTGCCGGTGGCGGCGTCGTGGATGCTGGCGGCGATCTCGCCGACCGCGGCGGTCTGCTGTTCCACCGCCGCTGCGACCGCCCCGGCGATCTCGTTGATGCGGGCGATGGTGCGGGCGACGCCGCCGATGCTGTCCACCGCCGTGCCGGACGCCGCCTGGATCTCGGCGATGCGCGCCTGGATCTCCCCGGTCGCCTTGGCCGTCTGGCCGGCGAGGCTCTTGACCTCCGACGCCACGACGGCGAAGCCCTTGCCGGCCTCCCCGGCGCGGGCCGCCTCGATGGTGGCGTTCAGCGCCAGCAGGTTGGTCTGGCCGGCGATGCCGGCGATCAGATCGACCACCTTGCCGATCTCCGCCGCCGCCGCCGCCAGTTCGCCCATCACGGCGGTGCTGCGCTCGGCGTCGCGGGTGGCGCCGGCCGCGATGCCGGCGGAATCGGCGACCAGCCGCTCGATCTCCGCGAAGGAGGCCGACAGTTCGGCGGTCGCCGCCGCGACGCTGTCGACGTTGGCCGAGGCCTGGCCGGCCGCCGACGACACCGCGTCGGCGTGGGAGGCCGTCTCGGCGGCGCTGCCCGCCATGCCGGTGGCCGCCGTCGCCATGCCGGCGGTCGAGGCGGCCAACGCCTCCACCAGCCGCTTCACCGTCGTTTCGAAGCCGGCGGCCAGCCCCTGCAATTCGCGGCGGCGTTCCTCGGCGGCGGCGGCCTTCAGCCGGTCCTGCTCGGTCTGGAGGCGGTCGGTCTCCAGCATGTTGTCCTTGAACACCCGCGCGGCCTCGGCCATGCGGCCGATCTCGTCGCGCCGGCCGGCCGGAAAATCGACCGAGACGTCGCGCGCCGCCAGCCGCTCCATCGCCGCCGCCATGTCGAGGATGGGGCGCGAGACGCTGCGCACCAGCGCCGCGCCGAAGGCCAGCGACAGCAGGGTGCCGAACGCCACCACCCCGAGCACCAGGGCGTGGGCCTCGCGGTAGACGTCGCCGCTGCGGTCGGCCACCGCGTCGGCCTCGCGGACCGTGGTGTCGACCAGGGCGCCCAGCGTTTCCTGCACGCGGGTGAAGGCGACGGCGCTCGGCCGCTTGAAGACGCTGGCGGCCGACTGGCCCTGGTTGTCGCGCACCAGGCTCCGCACCCGGTCGGCGGCGGCGGCGTAGTCCGTCCAGGCGGCGTCGAAGGCGGCCAGCCGCTCGGCCCCCTCGCCCGCCGCGAACAGCGGCCCGGCCTCGCCGCGCAGCGTCGCCAGGGCGGCGGCGGCGTTGCGCAGGTTGGTTTCCACCTGCTCGATCTGCATGGCGTTGGTCGAGAGCGCGTAGGCCGCCTCGGCGATGCGGTAACCCTGCGCGGCGGCCAAGAGCTGGCCGGCGATCTGGGTGCTGGGCAGCGAGGTGCCGCGCATCGTCTCGGCGGTACCGTTTAGAATATCGAGCCGGCTGACCGTGAAGAGACCAAATCCGGCCGCCATGACAACGGCGCCGAGCGCGGCGCCGATGATCTTCGCGCGGATGGTGATGCTGGTGAACGCCCCGAATTTGGCGAATTCCATGGATTTGGCCATTCGCAAACCTCCTCGCCCCGCCTCGTGCGGGCGGCGGCAGTGCGGTGACGACGATCATCCGGTGTCCGGCGCTTGCGCGAAAGACGTTTAAAATTATCAACGCTCACACAATGCTGCAACGCAAAAAGGCCGCGGCACCCGAGGTGCCGCGGCCTTGTCACAAGCCGGCTTGCGAAACGTCGGACCGTCAGGCGGCCTTGCGCACCGAGGCGACGTCGGTGAACAGCTTCACCACCGCCTCGACGAACTCGACGAGCTGCTCCTGGCCGAGCGCGCTGACCGTGATGTCGTCGACCACCAGGGCCTCGTCGCTGATCTTGCCGCCGGCGGCCTGGAGGTCGGCGCGGTAGGCTTCCGGAGCGGCCAGCAGACGGCCGCGCAGCTTGCCGGGAATGGCCAGCAGCTGGATTCCGTGGTCGATCGCGGCGATCGGCTTGCCGGCGTCCAGGAAATGGCCGACGATGCGGCGGGTGTGGGCGGAGTTCTGGAGCTTGGCGACGCTGCGCTCGCCACCCGGCAGCAGCAGCATGTCGAAATCGGCGCCGAGCGCCTCGCCCAACTGCTTATCGACCGGGAAGTAATGGCCCCAGGACTTGCCGTGCCAGCCGTTCACCAGGCCCGTCTCGGTCGAGATCGTGCGCAGGGTGGCGCCGGTCTTGAGCAGGGCGCGCTGCGGTTCGGTCATCTCCGCTTCTTCGAAGCCGTTGGAGACGAGGATGGCAATGGTCTTTCCCGTGAGCGTGTTATCCATACTTGACTGTCCTCTTCATCGTTTCGACCGGAGACGCCGGGGGTGTGGCTCCATGCGCGGAAATGCGGCAGGGAGGACCCGGCCTTCACCGCGCCGGGCCGGCCCCCCGAGGGGTACGGAATGGCGCGGCGGCCGGACCCTCCGCCGGAACCCGCGTTGGGCGGCCGGCGTGTGGGACCTACGTCCCGGATCGGGGTGTTTTCAGCATGCGACACAAGTGGTCTTGAAGCGTTCCCAAGTCAATAAGGGATTCCGCAGCGCAGCGGACGGGGCGATGCCCGGAAATCAACGATCCAAGGGCCGGCAGCGGCCATTTCCCGGCTCCGTTCAAGACTTTCGGCCGACTTGACGGACACCATCGGTTGATGCTGCGCAACGCAGCCATACCTTGAGGGCGGGGCTTCGCGGACGGCCTACCGCCAAAGAACGGAACCGGCCAGCCGGCCTCACGCAAAAAAAGCGGCCGGAGGACGTGAGCCCCCGGCCGTTGTGTTGAGTCAAAGCATCAGCCGTTCAGAAAGATCCGGCTCGCACACCGGATCACGGACCAGGTCCCGATCAATGGAACTGGTCAGCCTCGGTGGAGTCCTTGTACGCGGTGGTCGAGGACTGGCCGCCCGAGATCGCCGTGGCGACCGCGTCGAAGTAGCCGGTGCCGACCTCGCGCTGGTGCTTGGTGGCGGTGTAGCCGTCCTTCTCGGCCGCGAACTCGGCCTGCTGGAGTTCGGAGTAGGCGGCCATGCCGCGCTCGGCGTAGCCCTTGGCCAGCGTGAAGGCCGAGTAGTTCAGCGAGTGGAAGCCCGCCAGCGTGACGAACTGGAACTTGTAGCCCATGGCGCCCAGCTCGCGCTGGTACTTCGCGATGGTCGCGTCGTCCAGGTTGGCCTTCCAGTTGAAGGAGGGCGAGCAGTTGTAGGCGAGCATCTTGCCGGGGAATTCCTTGTGGATCGCCTCGGCGAAGCGGCGGGCGTCGTCCAGGTTCGGCTTGGAGGTCTCCCACCACATCAGGTCCGAATAGGGCGCGTAGGACAGGCCGCGGGCGATGCAATGCTCGACGCCCAGGCCCTTCTTCAGGCGGTAGAAGCCTTCCGAGGTGCGGCCGCTGTCGAAGTCGATGAACGGGTGGTCACGCTCGTCGATGTCGGACGTGATGAGCTGCGCGCTCTCGGCGTCGGTGCGGGCGATGACCAGGGTCGAGGTGCCGCAGACGTCGGCACCCAGGCGGGCGGCGTTCAGCGTGCGGATGTGCTGCTGGGTCGGGATCAGCACCTTGCCGCCGAGATGGCCGCACTTCTTTTCGGACGCCAGCTGGTCTTCCCAGTGCACGCCGGCGGCGCCGGCCTTGATCATGGCCTTCATCAGCTCGAAGGCGTTCAGCGGGCCGCCGAAGCCGGCTTCCGCGTCGGCGATGATCGGCGCGAACCAGTAGGTGTCGCCCTTGCCCTCGGAGGTCTGGATCTCGTCGGCGCGCTTGAAGGCGTTGTTGATGCGCTCGACCACCGCCGGCACCGAGTTCACCGGGTACAGGCTCTGGTCCGGGTACATCTGGCCGGCCGAGTTGGCGTCGCCGGCGACCTGCCAGCCCGACAGGTAGATGGCCTTCAGGCCGGCCTTCACCGCCTGCATCGCCTGGTTGCCGGTGAGCGCGCCCAGCGTGTTGATGTAGGGCTCGGTGTTCAGCAGCTCCCACAGGCGCTGCGCGCCCAGCTCGGCCAGCGTGTACTCGATCTTCACCGAACCGCTCAGACGCTTGACGTCGTCCATGGTGTAGTCGCGGCGGATGCCTTCGTAACGGGCGGCGCGCAGGGCGGCCTTGGTCTTCTCATCGAGCGACATGGTCGGTGTCCTTCTGTCCGAATACCCCCTTTATCGGGGGCGGTGGGAAAATCTCGGGGCGTATTTTCTTTGACACCGCCGTCCGTTTTTCTTGGTCCAGCGGTCGGTGCCGTTTGGCTTTACAGTGCGTCCTTGAGACAAGAGGTAAACCGACCCCGGTTGCGTTGCAATAAGCCCTTGTTTGTAAAAAGGTCCACTTGTAAACTGCCGTCAGAAAAATTCTGTAAATCCGTAAATCTTGTAAAGTTCGCTCGGAGGCCGGCGGGGTCATGGACAAGAAGGCGATGCTGGGTCCGAAGGTCCGGCGCCTGCGCCGCGACCACGGGCTGACCCAGGCGCAGATGGCCGACCAGCTCGGCATCTCGCCCAGCTACCTGAACCTGATCGAGCACAACCAGCGCCCGGTGACGGTGCCGCTGCTCCTCAAGCTCGGCCACAATTTCGGCGTCGACCTCCAGGCCTTCGCCGAGGACGAGGAGAGCCGTCTGGTCGCCGGCCTGCGCGAGGTGTTCGCCGACCCGCTCTTCGCCGGCTCCGACATCAAGAACCAGGATTTCCGCGAGCTGGCCGCCGTGGCGCCGACGCTGGGGCAGGCGGTGGTGGCGCTCTACCGCGGCTTCCGCGGCGCCCGCGACGATCTCCAGGCGCTCGCCGAGCGGGTCGCCGACCGCGAGAAGCTGCATCTGGTGCAGAGCACCGGCTTTCCGCAGGACGAGGTGCGCGACCTGTTCCAGGCGCATTCCAACCATTTCCCCGAGTTGGAGGACGCCGCCGACGCCCTGTGGCGGGACGGCCGGCTGGAGAAGGGCGATCTCTACCGCGGGCTGGTCGACTGGCTGAACCAGCAGCACAGCGTCCGCGTCCGGCTGCTGCCGTCGGAGGTGATGGGCTACGCGGTGCGCCGCTTCGACCGCCACAGCCGGCGCATCCTGCTGTCGGAGATGCTGGCGCCGTCGGGCCGCAACTTCCAGCTCGCCTGCCAGATCGCCCTGCTGCGCCACCGCGAGCTGCTGAACGGCATCGTCGAGGGCGCCAACCTGTCGGGCGACGAGGCGCGGCGGCTGGCCCGCATCGGGCTCGCCAACTATTTCGCCGCCGCCGTGCTGATGCCCTACCAGCGCTTCCAGGAGGCGGCCACACAGGTTCGATACGATATCGAAATATTGCGCCGGCGGTTCGACGCCTCCTTCGAGCAGGTCTGCCAGCGCCTGACCACGCTCCATCGCGGCGGCGCCAAGGGCGTGCCCTTCTTCTTCATGCGGGTCGACAGCGCCGGCAACGTGTCGAAGCGCTTCTCGGGCGCCGGATTCCACCTCGCCCGCTTTGGCGGGGGTTGCCCGCGCTGGATCGTTTACGAAGCGTTCCGAACTCCTGGCAAAATCCACAGCCAGGTGGCGCAGATGCCGGACGGCACCACCTACTTCTCCATCGCCCGGACGGTGGTGAAGGCGGGCGGCGGCCACCGCAGCCCGCCCCAGCAATTCGCCGTGGCGCTCGGCTGCGACGCCCAGCACGCGGCGCACGTCACCTATGCGGACGGCTTCGACCTGAACAACACCGAAGCGGCGACGCCGATCGGCGTGAATTGCCGGCTCTGCCCCCGGCTGGACTGCTCCCAGCGGGCGTTTCCGCCGCTGAATCACCGGCTTATCGTCGACGAGAACCTGCGCGGCCTGTCGCCTTACCTGTTCGCGCCGCCCAGTGCCGAATGACGCCGGCCTGACCTGGGATTGAGCTGGGATTGATCTGGATCAAATTTTCACGGTTTATTTCGTGTTGTTTTCCGAAGACCACGCCGGCCGTGCTGGTATAAAGCCATGGCCTTCCGGTTGATTTGTTGTTAGGGTCCGCGCGTTGCGCCTCGGCAGCCCGATCCCGCGCTCCCGGTCCTCCGGTCCAAAGCCGGTCCTCCGGTCCGAAGCGGTCGATCATAGCCATCCGTGCGCAGCGCCCGACCCCGGCCCTGGCATCGATACGGTTTTGGATCTCCAATGAGCAATCTCATCAAGGAGCGCGTGCTGAGCGTCCACCACTGGACGGACACGCTGTTCACCTTCACCACCACGCGCGACCCGTCCTTCCGCTTCCTGCCGGGGCAGTTCACGATGATCGGCCTGGAGGTCGAGGGGCGCCCGCTGCTGCGCGCCTACAGCCTCGTCAGCGCCCATTACGAGGAGACGCTGGAGTTCTTCAGCATCAAGGTCCCGGACGGCCCGCTGACCTCGCGCCTCCAGCACCTGAAGGAAGGCGACACGCTGCTGGTCAACCGCAAGGCGACCGGCACGCTGATCTCCGACAACCTGCTGCCGGGGCGGAACCTGTATCTGCTCAGCACCGGCACCGGCCTGGCGCCCTTCCTCAGCATCATCAAGGACCCGGAGATGTACGAGAAGTACGACCGGGTGATCCTGACCCACGGCACCCGCACGGTCGCCGAACTGGCCTACGACGAGCTGATCCAGCACGCCCTGCCGGAGAACGAGTTCTTCGGCGAGCAGGTCAAGGAGAAGCTGCTCTACTACCCGACCGTGACGCGCGAGCCCTTCCGCAACAGCGGCCGCCTGACCACGCTGATGGAGACCGGCAAGCTGTACAGCGACCTCGGCCTGCCGCCGCTCGACGCGCAGCACGACCGCGTGATGATCTGCGGCAGCCCGGCGATGCTGGCCGAGACCAGCGCGATGATGGACCGCCAGGGCTTCGTCATGGGCACCAACGCCGAGCCCGGCAGCTACATCATCGAAAAGGCCTTCGTGGAGCGGTGACGAAAAGCGGACATCGCGGACGCCGCCGGAATAAACCGGCACCCCGCCCTGTTCGCTGATCCGTGACGTCGGCACGTCACCCAATCCTTGATACGACTTGCAGGCGCGTTCCCCTCACCGGGGACGCGCCTTTCTTCGTTGGGCGGGGTTTGAGACACGGATGAACACGGATGCGGGCTTCGCCCGCGCACGGATGAGACTGAATAAACGGCGGCCATCCGTGTTCATCCGGCAAAATCCGTGTTCATCCGTGTCTCCCTGCGCCCTCCCCAGGCGCCCGTCCCCCGCCATCCCCGTTCAAACAGCCAAGCCTTTGGTGTAGACATCCCGCCCATGCGCCTGATCCTCATCCTCGCCGCGCTGTGCGTGGCCGGTCTCGCGAACCTCGCCGTCTGGTCCTTGCCCAACCGGCCGGTTCCGCTCGACCCTCCCCCCGGCGGCAAGCTGCGGAGCGTGTCCTTCGCGCCCTTCCGCGACGGCCAGAGTCCGCTGACCCAGGTCTTCCCCAGCGTCGCCCAGATCGAGGAGGATCTGGCCGCCCTCGCCCCGCAGGTGGCGGGCATCCGCACCTACACCGCGCTGGAAGGGCTGGAAGTGGTGCCGGAGCTGGCGCGCAGGCACGGGCTCCAGGTGACGATGGGCGCCTGGCTGTCGTCAAAGACCGAGAAGAACGAGGCGGAGATCGCCTCGCTGATCGACCTCGCCAACCGCTACCCGGACGTCATCACCCGCGTGATCGTCGGCAACGAGGTGCTGCTGCGCCGCGAGCTGACGCCCGAGCAGGTCGCCGGCTACATCGACCGCGTCAAGGCGGCGGTGAAACAGCCGGTTTCCTACGCCGACGTCTGGGAATGGTGGCTGAAATACCCGCAGATCGCGGATCACGTCGATTACCTGACCATCCATCTGCTGCCCTACTGGGAGGACGTGCCGGCCGGCGTCGCCGGGGCGACCGAGCGCATCCGCTCCTCCTACCGCACCATCGCCCAGCGCTTCCCCGGCAAGCCGATCCTGGTCGGCGAGACCGGCTGGCCGACCGCCGGCCGCTCGCGCGGCGCCGCCGTGCCCGGCCTCGTCAACAAGGCGACCTTCGTCAACGGCTTCGTCCGCATGGCCGAGCAGGAGGGCTTCGACTACAACGTCATCGAGGCCTTCGACCAGGGCTGGAAAGCCAAGCTGGAGGGCACCGTCGGCGGTCACTGGGGCCTTTACGGCTCCGACCGCGTGGCGAAGTTCTCGCTGGCCGGGCCGGTGGTGGAGACGCGCGACTGGCCCCGCCTGTTCGCGATCTCCAGCGGCGTCGCGCTGGCGCTGCTGGCCGGTCTGGCGCTGACGCGGCGGCATCTGCCCGGCTCGGGCTGGGCAGCGCTGATCCTGCTGGCGCAGACGCTCTCCACCCTCTACGTCCACGCCGTCCACGCGGCGTTTCACGGGAAACATTACTGGCAGGACAACGCGCTGGCCGCCGGCATGCTGATGCTGACCGCGGCCCTGTCGCTGGCGGTGCTGCTGGCCGCCCACCGCACGCTGGCCAGCGGCGGGCTGGCGCGCGAGCCGCTGAGCGGGCTTTATCACCCACGCCCCTCCCTGTCGCCGGTCGAGTCGGTCGGCCGCTGGTCGGCGCTGGCGCTGGGGGTGGTGGCTCTGGTCTGGTCGCTGCTGATCGTGTTCGACGGGCGCTACCGCGATTTCCCCAACCCTTACCTGCTGATCCCGGCCATCGCCCTGCCGGCGCTGGGCGCGCTGCGCGCCGCCCGCCGCCCGGCCGGCACGCGGCCGCGCGACGCCCACGGCATCGCCGCGCTGTTCCGCCCGGCGGTTCCCGTCGCCGACGCGCCCGCACGCTGCCTGTGCGGCGCCGTCCGCCGCCTGCCGGTCGAGTCGGCGCTTGCCGCCGGCCTGCTGCTGGGCGCCGTCCTGACGGTGGTCGCCGAGGGCTTCGTGCCGCTGGAGTCGCTGATCCACGGCCAGCTCCCCTTCCGCGAGGCGCTGCACGAGATCGACTGGACCCTGCCGAACTGGGAGGCGCTGGGCTGGGCGGCGCTCCAGGTGGCGCTGGCGGTTCCCTTCATCGCCGGGGTTCTGAGCGCGCGCAAGTAAGGATGGGTAGGTAAGGATAGCCTGCGTCCCGGCCTCTGTGGCCGGGCTGCCCTCTCATCCCAACCCGCGCACCCATCGGATGCCTCTGGCGTCCTCTGGGATGCGCCCCACAAGGGAAGAAGGGCTTTAAGTGAGCGCCTCCGGGGACAAGCCCGGTCATGACGGACGGGGCCGATTAGGGCCGCGCAACGCGGACGTTGCGCGCCGCGCGCCACTGTGGATTGATGAGCCGATCGTCCCTCCCGTCTGGAGACCCGTCCCATGTCCTTCGAACTCTGGCTGGCCTTCGCCGCCGCCTCGACCGTCATGCTGCTGATTCCCGGACCGACGGTGCTGATCGTCGTGTCCTACGCGCTGGGCCACGGCCGGCGCTCCGCGATGGCCACCGTCGCCGGCGTGGCGCTCGGCGACTTCACCGCGATGACCGCCTCGATGCTGGGCCTCGGCGTCCTGCTCTCCACCTCCGCCGCGCTGTTCACCGGGCTGAAATGGGTCGGCGCCGCCTACCTCGTCTATCTCGGCGTCAAGCTGTGGCGGGCGCCGATCACCATCGGCGCCGACGCCACCGAGCAGCCCGGCGTCAGCCCGCTGCGGATGATGCTGCACACCTACGCCGTCACCGCGTTGAATCCCAAGAGCATCGTCTTCTTCGTCGCCTTCCTGCCACAGTTCCTCGACACCGCCCGGCCACTGGCCGCCCAGATGGTGGCGATGGAGGCGACCTTCCTGGTGCTGGCGACGCTGAACGCCACGCTCTACGCCCTGCTCGCCTCGGCGGCGCGGCGCGCGGTGCGCACCCCGTCGGTGCAGCGCGCGGTGAACCGCACCGGCGGCTCGCTGCTGGTCGGCGCCGGGCTGCTGACCGCCGCCTGGAAGAAGGCCGCCGCCTGACACGCCCGGTGCGGTTCCTGCGGCGGCCATGCCGCAGCGCGGTGGCGTTGACAGAGCGCTGTTGTTAAGCGGAAAATTGTATCCGTTCGGTCGGTTGCGCGCGCCTGGGCCGGAAGGGACCGGCCGGCGCGGCCGATCGTGAGCGGCGGGAGCGGGCGATGGCTGGTGCGGCAGGGGCGGAAGGTGACGGCGACGCTCTGCTGTTCGCCAGCGAGACGCCGGAGGAAACCGGCGGCGTCCGACGCCCCCCGCCCTGGCTGATCCTGATCGCCGACGACGACCACGAGGTCCACGCCATCACCCGCGTGGTGCTGGGCGACGTGCGGTTCGAGAACCGGCCGCTGAAATTCCTCTCCGCCTATTCCGCCATCCAGGCACGGGCGCTGCTGGCCGAGCATCCGGACATCGCGGCGATCCTGCTCGACGTCGTGATGGAGACCGACGACGCCGGCCTGACGCTGGTCCGCCACATCCGCGAGGAGCTCGGCAACGGCCAGATCCGCATCATCCTGCGCACCGGCCAGCCGGGGCAGGCGCCGGAACGCCAGATCATCGCCCAGTACGACATCAACGACTACAAGGCCAAGAGCGAGCTGACCGCCCAGAAGCTGTTCACCACGACGGTGTCGGCGCTGCGCTCCTACCGGCACATCGCCACCATCGAGCGCAGCCGCCAGGGGCTGGAGGCGGTGATGGAGGCGGCCGACCGCCTCTATGAGCAGCGCTCGCTCGCCGGCTTCCTGCGGATCGCCGTCGAACGGGCGGCGGCGCTGCTGCCCTGCGCCGACACGATCCTGCTGTGCGGAGGCGGGACGCCGCCGGCCGTCCTGGCCGCCACCAGGGGCGTCCAGAATCTGCCCCGGCCCGTCGGCGACGACGTCGCCGCCGCCTTGGCGGACCGGCAGCCGCGCTGGGGCGCCGGCCACAGCGTCGTGCCGTTGCGCAGCCACGGCAACGCCGAGCCGCTGGCGCTCTGCCTGCTCGGCCACCCGCCGCTCTCCGACCTGGAACACCAGCTGACCGAGCTGTTCTGCGCCAAGGCGGGGATCGGACTCGACAACCTGCACCTCTACGAGCGGCTGAACCAGGCGCAGGTCGCCACGGTCCACGCGCTGGGCAAGCTCGCCGAATACAAGGACGAGGTCACCGGCGACCATGTGAAGCGGCTGGGCCGCTGGGCGACCGCCATCGCGCGGGAGCTGCGCGACCGCGGCCAGTTCACCGGCACGCTGGACGAGTCCTTCTGCGGCATGATCGGGCTGGCCAGCGTGCTGCACGACGTCGGCAAGGTCGGCATCCCCGACGCCATCCTGCGCAAGCCCGGCCGGCTCGACGCCGACGAGATGCGCCACATGCGCGAGCACGCCGCCATCGGCGGCGCCATCCTGCGCGAGGCGGGCGGCTCCGCCGGGGGCCGCGACGGCGCTCCCAACATCCTGACCATGGGCGCCGAGATCGCCGAGAGCCATCACGAGAAGTTCGACGGCAGCGGCTACCCGCAAGGCCTGAGCGGCGACGCCATCCCGCTGGCCGGCCGCATCGTGGCGGTGGCCGACGTCTTCGACGCGCTGCTGCACCGCCGCCCCTACAAGGCGGCGTGGGAGATCGAGGCGGTGCTCGACCTGCTGCGCGCCGAGGCGGGACGCCATTTCGACCCGCGCGTGGTCGACGCCTTCCTGGCCGTGCTGGCCCGCGACGGGGTGCCGCTGCCGGGGTGAGCGGGGATCACATCCCCAGCACGTCCTTCATGCTGTAGAGGCCCGGAGTCTTGTCGCGCGCCCACAGCGCCGCGCGCACGGCGCCCTTGGCGTAGATCTGGCGGCCCGACGCCTTGTGGGTCAGCTCGATCCGCTCGCCGTCGCCGGCGAACATCACCACATGGTCGCCGACCACGTCGCCGCCGCGCAGGGTGGCGAAACCGATCTCGCCGCGCGGCCGGGCGCCGGTGTGGCCGTCGCGCACCTTCTGCCAGACATCCTCCAGCGCCACCCCGCGCCCGGCGGCGGCGGCCCGGCCAAGCCCGAGCGCGGTGCCCGACGGCGCGTCCACCTTCTTGTTGTGGTGCATTTCCAGGATGTCGATGTCGTAGTCGTCACCCAGGGTGCGGGCGACCTGCTCGACCAGCGCCAGCAGCAGATTGACGCCCAGCGACATGTTGGGCGACTGGATGACCGGGGTGTGGGTGGCGGCGGCCTCGATGGCGGCCTGCTGCGACGGGTTGAGCCCGGTGGTGCCGACGACCAGCACGGTTTCCGACTGCGCCGCCAGCGCCGCGTGCCGCACGGTCGAGTCCGGGCTGGTGAAGTCGATCACCGCGTCGGACAGGGCGAACAGTTCGGCCGGGTCGTCGATGGCGGTGACGCCCAGCGCCTCGATCCCGGCGAGCAGGCCGAGATCCTTGCCCAGCGCCGGCCCGCCGACCCGCTCGGTGCCGCCGGCCAGCGTGCAGCCGGCGGTCGCCGCGATCTCGCGCACCAGCATCTGCCCCATGCGCCCCGCGCACCCGACGACACCGATCTTCATGACGCTCTCCCTGAACTCAAAAGTCCGTCGAGGACTATTCCCTCAAGGATTTAGCACAGCGGCGGGCGGCGCTTAAGTCCCAAGGCAGCCGCGCAGCCCGGCCGCAAGGTTGCGCATCAGCGACGCATAGAGCGCCGGCCCTTCCGGCAGGTCGCCGCCCTCGGGATCGAGCACGCCGGTCTTCGCCCTGGTGCCCTCCACCACGGTGCGGACCAGGGCGGGCTCGAACTGCGGTTCGGCGAAGACGCAGGCGGCGTCGAGCCCGGCGATCTTGGCGCGGATCGCCGACAGGCGCTTGGCCGAGGGCCGGCGGTCCGGGTTGACGGTGATCGAGCCGACCGCCGACAGGTCGTAGCGCGCCTCGAAATACTGGTAGGCGTCGTGGAAGACGACGAAGGGCTTGGCCGCCACCGGCGCCAGCGCCGCCTTCAGTTCGGCGTCGAGCGCGTCGATCGACTGGGCGGTGCGTTCGGCGTTGGTGCGGTAGGTCTCGGCGTTGGCCGGGTCCTTCGCCGCCAGCGCCTCCGCCGTCGCCGCGACGATCCGCCGGGCGTTGGCCGGGTCGAGCCAGATGTGCGTGTTCACCTCGTCGTGATCATGGTCGTCGTCGTGATCGTGCCCATGGGCGTCCTTGTGGGCGTCCTTGTGGGCGTCCTTGTGGGCGTCCTTGGCCTTGTCGCCATGGCCGTGGCCGCCGTGCGTGTGATCGTGGCCATGGTCGTGGGCCTCCCACGCCCCGCCCTCGCGCGCGTCGAGCAGCGCCATGCCCGGCGCCGTCATCAAGGTCAGGACCTTGGCCTTGGGGGCGTTCGACACCAGCGGCTTTTCGAGAAAGCCCTCCATCTCCGGGCCGATCCAGACGACCAGATCGGCGGCGGACAGGGCCTTCGCGTCGGACGGCTTCAGCGTGTAGGTGTGGGGGGAAGCGCCGCCGCGCACCAGCAGGGCCGGCTCGCCCACCCCCTGCATCACCGACGCCACCAGCGAATGGATCGGCTTGATCGAGACGACGACCTTCGGCGTCTCCGCCAGGACGGGCGACGCGGCGGCCAGGAGGGCCAGAACAGGAAAAGCGGTCATGGCGATGGGCAGCGCGAAACGGCGCATGGGTGCAATCCTTTTCTCCCGCCTCTGTCGGACTGGACAGGCCGGCGGTTTGGGCGCATAGGGGAAACCTCGCGTCCATTTGTCACGTTATAACGTAACATGTCAATCGCCTCGCCATCCTCCTCCGCTCCGCTCGTGTGGACGGAGGACCTCTCGGTCCGCTTCGGCGGCCGCACCGTGCTGAACCATGTCGACGTCGCCGTGCATCCGGGCGAGGTCGTGACGCTGATCGGCCCCAACGGCGCCGGCAAGACCACGCTGGTGCGCGCCGTGCTGGGGCTGGTCCGGCCCACCGGGGGGCGGGTCCGGCGGCGCGAGGCCTTGCGCGTCGGCTACATGCCGCAGCGCCTCACGGTGGACGCCACCCTGCCGCTGACGGTGCGGCGTTTCCTGGCGCTGTGGCGCCCGGTGCCGGCCGGGCGGATCGAAGCGGCGCTGGAGGAGGCCGGGGTCGCCCGGCTCGCCGACGCCGCCGTGCAGACGATCTCCGGCGGCGAAATGCAGCGGGTGCTGCTGGCCCGCGCCCTGCTGTCCGACCCGGAGCTGCTGGTGCTCGACGAGCCCGACCAGGCGGTCGACGTCCACGGCCAGGCCGAGCTGTTCGCCCGCATCGAGCATGTCCGCCGCCATCGCGGCTGCGGCATCCTGCTGGTCAGCCACGATCTGCACACGGTGATGGCGCGCACCGACCGGGTGGTCTGCCTCAACGGCCATGTCTGCTGCCACGGCCGGCCCGAGGACGTCAGCCGCCATCCCGAATACCACGCCCTGTTCGGCCGCCACGCGGCGGAGCTGGCGGTCTACCTCCACCACCACGACCACAGCCACGACGAGGCCCGCCGGGTCGTCGACGGGCATGACGGGGACTGCTGCCATGGATGACTTCGTGCTCCGCGCGCTGGCCGCCGGCTGCGGCATCGCGGCGCTCGCCGGGCCGCTGGGGTCCTTCGTGGTGTGGCGGCGCATGGCCTATTTCGGCGACACGCTGTCCCACTCGGCCCTGCTCGGGGTGACGCTCGGCTTCCTGCTCGGGGTCAACCCGATGATCGGGGTGATGGCGGTGTGCGTGGCGCTGGCGCTGGCGCTGGTGGCGCTGCAACGGCGGCGCACGCTGGCGGCGGACACGCTGCTCGGCATCCTGTCGCACGGCTCGCTGTCGCTGGGTCTGGTGGCGCTCGCCTTCCTGGAAACCCTGCGCATCGACCTGATGGCCTATCTGTTCGGCGACATCCTGTCGGTGACGATGACCGACCTCGCCTGGATCTACGGCGGCGGGGTGGTGGCGCTGGCCGGGCTGGCGCTGCTGTGGCGCCGGCTGCTCGCCGTCACCGTCGACGAGGATCTGGCGCGGGTCGAGGGCATGCCGGTGGACGCGCTGCGGCTGGCCTTCATGCTGCTGATCGCGCTGGTCATCGCGGTGGCGATGAAGGTGGTCGGGATCCTGCTGATCACTTCGCTGCTGATCATCCCGGCGGCGGCGGCCCGCCGCTTCGCCCGCAACCCGGAGAGCATGGCCCTGCTGGCCTCGGTGCTGGGCGTGGTGGCGGTGGTGGGCGGGCTGATGGCCTCGCTACAGTGGGATCTGCCGGGCGGCCCCAGCGTGGTGGTCGCGGCGGCGGCGCTGTTCCTGATCGGGTCGGTGGTGCCGACGCGGGAGTGAAGGGGTTTTCAGCGCGGTCAAGAACAACCGGGAAAAGAAGACATTTGCAGTCGTTTCCCGTTCACCGCGTAAAGGGTCTGCACCATAATCCGAGTGCGGACGCGGTGGCGGATTGGCCGCCACCGCCGCCGCACGAACGGAGGGCAAGAGGATGGAGAAGATCCTCACTCTCCTGATCCTGGTGCTGGAGATCGTCAAGCGTCTGCTTGACCTTCTGCACTAAGATCGGGCGGGCGGGTCGGAGCGTTGGACCTCCGGCCTGCCTACCCCCGATAGTGGTGTTCCGGCCGGCGGCTGTCAACCGGCCCCACCGCAAAACCCGGCACACTGGCCGACAACCGGCCCCCTCACTCGTCGATGTTGCGCGCCAGGACCTCGCGCTTGCCGGAGTGGTTGGGCTTGCTGACGACGCCCTCCGTCTCCATCCGCTCGATCAGCCGGGCGGCGGAGTTGTAGCCGATGCGGAGCTGGCGCTGGATGAAGCTGGTCGAGGCCTTGCGCTCGCGGCAGACCACCGCGACCGCCTTGTCGTAGAGGTCGTCGCCCGACCCGCCGTTGCCGCCGGCCCCCGACACGCCGCCCTCGTCGAAGGGGTTGTCGCCGTCCTCGTCCTCGGTGATGGCGTCGACGTAGTTGGGCTCGCCCTGCGCCTTCAGGTACTTGACGATGTGCTCGACCTCCTGGTCGGACACGAAGGGGCCGTGGACACGGGTGATGCGGCCGCCGCCGGCCATGTAGAGCATGTCGCCCTGCCCCAGCAGCTGCTCCGCCCCCTGCTCGCCGAGGATGGTGCGGCTGTCGATCTTCGACGTCACCTGGAAGCTGATGCGGGTCGGGAAGTTGGCCTTGATGGTGCCGGTGATGACGTCGACCGACGGGCGTTGCGTCGCCATGATCAGGTGGATGCCGGCGGCACGCGCCATCTGCGCCAGCCGCTGGATCGCCGCCTCGATGTCCTTGCCGGCCACCAGCATCAGGTCGGCCATCTCGTCGACGATGACCACGATGTAGGGAAGCTCGGTCAGGTCGAGCGGCTGCTCCTCGAACAGCGGCTTGCCGGTGTCGGGGTCGAAGCCGGTCTGCACGCGGCGGGTCAGCGACTCGCCCTCCTCGCGCGCCTCGCGCAGGCGGGCGTTGTAGCCCTCGATGTTGCGGACGCCGAGCTTGGACATGTTGCGGTAGCGGTCCTCCATCTCCCGCACCGTCCATTTCAGCGCCACCACCGCCTTCTTCGGGTCGGTGACGACCGGCGTCAGCAGATGCGGGATGCCCTCGTAGACCGACAGCTCCAGCATCTTCGGGTCGATCATGATGAAGCGGCAGCGCTCCGGCGGCAGCCGGTAGAGCAGCGACAGGATCATCGTGTTGATCGCCACCGACTTGCCCGAGCCGGTCGTGCCGGCGACCAGCAGGTGCGGGAAGCGCGCGAGGTCGGCGACCACCGGCTGGCCGCCGATGTCCTTGCCGAGCGCCAGCGCCAGCTTGCCGCCGTTCTTGTCGAAGCTGTCGGACGCCATCAGCTCGCGCAGCAGCACCGTTTCGCGCTTGGCGTTGGGCAGCTCGATGCCGATGACGTTGCGGCCGGGCACCACGGCGACGCGCACCGACACGGCGCTCATCGAGCGGGCGATGTCGTCGGCCAGACCGATGACGCGCGACGATTTGGTGCCGGGGGCCGGCTCCAGCTCGTAGAGGGTGACGACCGGGCCGGGATGGACCTTCTGCACCTCGCCGCGCACGCCGAAATCGCCGAGCACGCCCTCAAGCTGGCCGGCGTTGCGTTGCAGGAGGCTTTCATCGACCTGCTGGCCGCGCGCGCCGGCGGGCGGTGACTGGAGCAGGTCGAGCGGCGGCAGCTCGTAGCCCTCCGGCTCCTCCGGTTCGAAGGGCAGCCGGGTCTGGCGCGGGTCGTCGCGCTCGGGGGCGCTGGACGGCTCGACCGGCTTGTGCGGCGGAACGATGGGGATCGGGCGCGGCGGCCGGGCATCCTCGGGCTGGGAAAGGGGCGCCTTGTAAGCCTGGCCAGGAAGCACCTGCGCGGCCCCCGACTCGGCGCGCGGCGTGTCGTCGAAGCTCGGTGCGCTGCGCCCCCGACCGCGGACGGCGGGCGGCTGCTCGCGCTTCAGCTCGTCGTCGACGGCGCCGCTGGCGGTCTGCGCGGCGGCCTGCGCGGCGGTGCGCGCCCGTTGGCCGAGGCTTCCCGCCCCCGCCTTGGCGGTGCGGGTGAGGAAGCGCGCCACGGCCACGGTGCCGGTGCCGAGCGCCTTGAAGCTGCTGATCCATTCGGCGATCGACAGGCCGGCGGCGAGGAACAGCACGAAGCCGCCGCCGAAGGCCGCGACGGTGGCGACCATCGACTCGGCGCCGAACAGGTTGCCGACGCCGCGCAGCAGCACAGCGCCGACGCTGCCGCCGGGCAGCGCCGCGAGCGGGTCGGAGGATTCGGTGGTCAGCCCGGCCAGCGCCATGGCGACCAGCAGGACGCCCCACAGCGCCAGCACGGTGCGGAAGACCGGGTTGCCCAGGCTGCGCTGGGCGCCGAGCCGCCAGCCCCAGAACATCGGCACCAGCGCGATGACGAAGGAGGCCCAGCCCAACGACTGGATCAGCAGGTCGGCCAGATAGGCGCCGGGCGTCCCGAACAGGTTGAAGGTCCGCACCGAGCCGGACGGGATCGAATTCCAGGACGGGTCCGCCGGGTTGTAGCTGCCCAGTAGGACCATCAGCAACAGGCCGAACAGCCCCAGCACGAAACCCATCGCCTCGCGGGCGCGGGCGACGACGAAGGCGCGGGTGGCCGGCGAGAAGAAGGGCGGCCGCTCCCCCCGGGCGCCCGCCGGCCGCAGCTTGTCCTTCAGCGTGGGCTTGTCGTCCTTGGCGTTCGCGCGCGCGTTGGCGGCCCGCCCCAGGGTGGGCCGGGGGCGCGCGGAGGGAGGGCCGGCGGGTCGGGCCATGGGGTGGAAACCTCGTTCTCGGTCCGTCCCGGACGGGGGCGGACGCAGTCAGCCAAAAAACTCGGTCCAGGACCTCAGCCGAGGATGCGGACGATGGCCGCGCAGGCCTGTCCGACCAGTTCGGCGTCCTGCACCAGGGCGATGCGGAGGAAGGGGGCGCCGGGGTTCGGCTCCCCCGGATTGCTGCGGGTCAGGTAGGCGCCGGGCAGCGCGCGGATGGCGCCCTCGGCCCACAGGCGGCGCGCCGCCTCCTCGCCGTCGCCGACGTCCAGCCAGAGGAAGAAGCCGCCGTCCGGCCGGTAGTAGCCGTAGCGGCCCTTCAGCTCGGCCTCGGCCGCCGCGAACTTGGCGCGGTAGAGACGGCGGTTCTCCTCGACATGCACCTCGTCGCGCCACAGCGCGGCGCTTGCCGCGTCGATCGGCAGCGGCATGCCGGCGTTGGCGTAGCTGCGCAGTCGCGAGAAGCGCCCGAGCAGCACCGGGTCGCCGGCCACGAAGCCGGAGCGCAGGCCGGCGGCGCTCGACCGCTTGGACAGCGAATGGAAGACCAGCAGGTTGGCCCAGGGCGTGTCCCCGGCCGCCTGCGGCAGGCCGGCCGCGACCTGGAGCGCGCCGACCGGCGGCGTGTCGAGGTAGATCTCGGCGTAGCACTCGTCGACCGCCAGCACGAAGCCATACTCCCGCGCCAGTCCGATGGCACGCGCCAGATAGGCGGCGGAGGCGGCGGCGCCCTGCGGGTTGGCCGGGGTGCAGAGATAGAACAGCGCGGTGCGCTCCAGCAGCTCCGGCGTCAGCGCGTCGAGGTCGGGCAGGAAGCCGGTCTCGCGGGTGGCGGGCAGGAACACCGGCTCGGCCCCGGCCAGCACCGCGCCGCCCTCGTAGGGCGCGTAGAAGGGGTTGGGCATCAGCACCGCCGGCTGGCGGCCGGCCTTGCTCGACGGCACCGCCAGCAGCGCCAGCATGAACAGCGCCTCGCGCGTGCCGGACACCGGCAGGATGGAACGGTCGTGCTGGAGCAGGCCGGCGGGCAGGCCGTAGCGGCGGGTCAGCCAGTCGCCGGCGGCGGCGCGGAAATCCGGGCTGCCGCCGACCGGCGGGTACTTGCTCCAGCCGGCGACGTTGGCGCGCAGCGTCTCGTCGAGGATGGCGGGCGGCGGGTGCTGCGGCTCGCCGACCGACAGCAGGACCGGGGCGGTGTTGGCGCGCGGCGTGATGCCGGACAGCAGGTTGGCCAGCCGGGTGAAGGGGTAGTCGGTCAGCCGATCCAGCCGGTCGTTGCCGATCGCCTCGGAAAAGACGGCACCGGGATGAACGCTGAAATCCGCAGAGACCATGACGCCGCAAACCTTCCCAAGACCACGCGCTCATCCATACGGGCATTACCCGTACGAATCGGAAACGATCCTATCGGCGAGGGACGGAGGGCACAAGCGCACAAAACCGGACACGGGGTTCGGGCCGTTCCTCCCTCTCCCGCCCCGGGAGAGGGAAGGGGCCCATGCGCAAGCATGGGAAGGGTGAGGGGTTGTCGGGACATGCATCCGGTCACACGACCGATCGCCCCGCCCTCTCCCAGGACGGGAGAGGGCTTAGGGAAGCCCTTACAGCGCCTCGGCGTTGGTCTCGCCGGTGCGGATGCGGACGGCCTGGGCGATTTCCAGCACGAAGATCTTGCCGTCGCCGATGCGGCCGGTGTTGGCGGCCTTCTGGATCGCCTCGACCACCTGTTCGAACTGGTCGTCCGAGACGGCGACCTCGACCTTCACCTTGGGCAGGAAGCTCACCGAATATTCGGCGCCGCGGTAGATCTCCGTCTGACCCTTCTGGCGGCCGAAGCCCTTGACCTCGCTGACGGTCAGGCCCTGGATCCCGAGCGACGTCAGCGCCTCGCGGACCTCGTCGAGCTTGAACGGCTTGATGATGGCCATAACCAGTTTCATGTGGCTTCCCCTTAAAGCGTTGTTCCGGCCTCAGCCCGCTGCCCGGCCCGTCGCGGGATTTTCCCCGCCCCTGGCCGGAGTGGGTGTCCCGTTCGTGGACCGAGCCTGTTCGCGTCTGCCGCAAAAATCAACGATTACAAGAATCGTGCCGGTTGAATTGCGCCGCAACATTCGGGATATGCCGGATGTTTTGGCGCTCAATCCGGAAGCATATGCCTATTTTTCATTCAGCGACAATCCGTCCGGGCGCACCGGATCGCGGCGGCTCTGGACATCGGGCGGACGCGGGGACAATTGTTGCTGCGCACGGGGTCGCGGCCAAGGACGCGGCGGACCGGACCGCAACGAAGGACAGCAGGATCATGGCCGAATCGGGCAACACGCCGCCGAACCACACCCCCGGCGGCGCCGACATCACGACCGAGGTGGTGGTCCTGGGCGGCGGGCTGGCGGGGCTGACCATGGCGGCGGCGCTGGCCAGCGCCGGCGTGCCCGTGGTGTGCATCGACCAGGACAGCCCGGACCGGCAGGCCGGCGACGGCTTCGACATCCGCACCACCGCCATCTCCTACGCCTCGATGAAGGTGCTGGAGGGAGCGGGCGTCTGGCGCCACATGGAGGCCCAGGCCGGCCCGATGCTGGACATCCGCATCGCCGACCAGTTCTCGTCCCTGTTCGTGCATTACGACCACACCGAACTGGCGATGGACGGCAAGAACCAGCCCTTCGGCTGGATTCTCGACAACAAGGACATCCGCCGCGCCCTGTTCGCCCGCGCCGCCGAGCTGCCGGGCCTCGTCCACCTCGCCCCGGCCAAGGCCACCGGCGTCGAGCGCACCCGTTCCGGCGCCGCCGTGACGCTGGCCGACGGGCGCACCGTGCGGGCCAGGCTGGTGATCGGCGCCGACGGCCGCCGCTCGCTGGCGCGCGAGAGCGCCGGGATCAAGGTGCGGCGCTGGTCCTACGACCAGAGCGCCATCATCTGCACGATCCGCCATTCTGAGCCGAACAAGGGCATCGCGCTGGAGCATTTCTTCCCCACCGGCCCCTTCGCCGTGCTGCCGATGACGGAGAACCGCTGCTCCATCGTGTGGAGCGAGAAGACGTCGCTGGTGAAGACCTACCTCGGCCTGCCCGACGCGGAGTTCATCGAGGAGCTGACCCGGCGGTCCGGCGGCTACCTCGGCGACATTGAGCTGCTGACCCGGCGCGAGGCGTGGCCGCTGTCGGTCCTGCTGGCCGAGCGCTTCATCGCCGGCCGCCTCGCCCTGATCGGCGAGGCCGCCCACGCCATCCACCCGATCGCCGGCCAGGGGCTGAATCTCGGCATGCGCGACGTCGCCGCGCTGGCCGAGGTGATCGTCGACGCCCACCGGCTGGGGCTGGACGTCGGCGGGCCGGAGGTGCTGGCCCGCTTCCAGCGCTGGCGCCGCTTCGACACGGTGCTGCTCGCCGCGGTGTGCGACGGGCTGGTGCATCTGTTCTCCAACGACATCCCGCCGGTGCGGCTGGCGCGCGACCTCGGCATGGCGGTGGTCAACCGGCTGCCGCCGGTCAAGCGCTTCTTCATGCGGCACGCCATGGGCGTCGTCGGCGACCTGCCGCGAATGATCCGTGGCGTTCCCCTGTAAGCCCTCCACAAATGCAAGCCCTTCACAAAGGGCTGCCCGTAAGGACGGCCCATAAGGACGACTTGGATCCGGCCCGGCGGCGCCTTATGTCCGCCACAAGGCCCGGCTACAACCGCCGGGCTTGGAATTTCCAGGGATGACCGCCGTGCTTCGCCGCCTTCTCGCCACGCTTCTCGTCTCCGCCTCGCTGACCGGGGTGGCGGCCGGCGCCCCGCCGGCCGCGTCGGCGGCGCCCACCGCCGCCCGGCTGTCGGCGCAGGACCAGGCCACCGTCGCACGGGTCGAGGAGTATCTGAACAACATCCACACCCTGCAATCGAAGTTCGTGCAGGTGGCGCCCAACGGCCAGCAGACCACGGGGATCTTCTCGATGGCGCGGCCGGGCCGGATGCGGCTGGAGTATGACAAGCCGATCAAGGATTTCGTCGTCGCCGACGGCTCCTTCATCTTCTACTGGGACGGCGAGATGCGCCAGCAGTCGAGCGCGCCGATCGGCTCGACCATGGCCGACTTCATCCTGCGCAAGACCATCCGGCTGTCCGGCGACGTGGTCGTCACCAACGTCTTCCAAGCCCCCGGCGTGGTCGAGGTCAGCCTCGTCGAGAGCAAGGATTCCGGCAAGGGCACCCTGACGCTGGTGTTCGAGGACCACCCCTTCCAGCTCCGCAAGTGGCGGGTGCTGGACGGCCAGGGCCTGACGACGGAGGTGGCGCTGCTGAACCCGCGCACCGACGTGAGCTTCGACCGCGACATGTTCTATTTCAAGGAGCCGCCCAAGGGTTCGGACTACGGCCGGGGCAACTGACCGGCGTCCCCAGCCATTCCATCGAAGACAAAGGCGGAAACAAAGCCCTTCCCTTCCTGTTGCCTTTCCGGACGAGACGCAACGGGAGGGTTCCCATGTCCCACATTCCGACTCCCGAAGGCCCAACTCCCGGAACGGCGGCATCCCGCATCCAGGGCATGAACGACCTGCTGGCCCGCAACTGGTGGGCGCTGGCGCTGCGCGGGGCCGCCGCTATCCTGCTGGGCGTGCTGGCCCTGGCGATGCCGGGGGTGACGGTGGCGACGCTGGCCCTGACCTTCGCCGCCTATCTGCTGCTCGACGGGATCTTCGCCATCCTCGCCGGCATCCGTGCCTCGCGCCATCACGGCCGCGCCCTGCCCTTCATCCTGGAGGGAATCGTCAGCCTGATCGCCGGCATCGTCGCCGCCCTGTGGCCGGCGGCCAGCCTGTTCGCCCTGGTGTTCCTGATCGCCGCCTGGTCGGTCATGACCGGCTTCGCCGAGGTGATGGGGGCGTGGCGCATGAACCGCACCCACGGCAAATGGGCCTGGGGGATTGCTGGCGCCCTGTCGATCGCCTTCGGGCTGGGCATGTGGGTGCTGCCGGCGCTGGGGCTGCTGGCGCTCGCCTGGGGGGTGGCGGCCTACCTGATCGCCTTCGGGGTGCTGGCGCTCGCCACCGCGTTGCGCCTGCGCCGCTGCCACGCCGACTCCAACCGGCCCGGCCCCACCGCGATGCCGATGGTGTGAGCGTCTCTTTTCCGGAGCGCCGCGACACGGCATAGTGGACGCGGCCACCGGAGGTTCCCGTTCATGATGCTCAAGCCCCTGATCGGCATCCCCGCCTGCACCCGCCAGCTCGGCGAGCACCCCTTCCATGTCTGCGGCGACAAGTACGTCCGCGCCGTGTCGGACGGGGCGGGCGGCGTGCCGCTGCTGATCCCCGCCCTCGGCAACGCGCTCGACATGGACGATCTGGTCGGGCGGCTCGACGGTCTGCTCGTCACCGGCAGCCCGTCCAACGTCGAGCCGCAGCGCTACGGCGGCGAGCCGAGCGAGCCGGGGACCCTGCACGACCCCGACCGCGACGCCACCAGCCTGCCGCTGATCCTGGCGGCGCTGGAGATGGGCGTGCCGCTGCTCGGCATCTGCCGGGGCTTCCAGGAGCTGAACGTCGCGCTCGGCGGCTCGCTGCATCAGAAGGTCCACGAGGTCCCCGGCCTGAACGACCACCGCGAGGACAAGACGGCGCCGCTGCCGGTGCAGTACGGCCCGGCCCACCGGGTGCGGCTGACGCCGGGCGGCCTGCTGTCCGGCCTCGCCAACGGCGCGGAGTCGGTCTCCGTCAACTCGCTGCACGGCCAGGGGCTGCGCCGGGTCGCCGAGGGGCTGAGCGTCGAGGCGGTGGCCGAGGACGGGCTAGTCGAGGCGGTGCGCGTCACCGCCGCCCCTTCCTTCGCGCTGGCGGTGCAGTGGCACCCGGAATGGCGCTTCTGGGAGGATCCGCTGTCCGCCGCCCTGCTGCGCGCCTTCGGATCGGCCGCCGTCGAGCACGCCCAGCGCCGCGTCCGCCGCTGAGTCCGCCGCTGAACCGGGACGCAGCCATCAGGACACGGCAAAGGCAAGACACGACAAAGGGAACCGCGCCCATCGGGCCGGTTCCCCTTCGTCACAACCAAGCCGTCTTCAGCCCTTCGGCGTCACTTCGCGCGGGAGACCCGGCGGAGGAAGTCGATGAACTGGACCTGCTCTTCCGGCGAGAGATCCTTGACCATGCCCTGGTCGTGCGCCTGGATGCGCGGGATCAGCTCGTCCATCAGGGACTGGCCTTCCGGCGACAGGCGCAGCGCGTAGGAGCGGCGGTCGTTCGGCGAGGGCGCGCGCACCACGAGGCCGCGCGACTCGAGCCGGTCGATCACCGCCACCATGGTCGAGCGGTCGATGCCGACCGCCGTGCCGAGGTCGGACTGGGACAGGCCCTCGTTCTCCCGGATCATGATCAGCACGCCGAACTGGCCGGGCGTGATGTCATGGGGGGAGACGGCGGTCTGGAAGCTTTGGAACACCGCGACCTGAGCCTTGCGCAGGTTGTAGCCCACGAGCTCGGGAAGGGGTCCAAGGGCGAGCTTGCCGTTTTTGCCGGGGCGCAGGCGCGAACGCCGGTCGGCGGGGGTGGAACGCTCGTTGTCAGTCACCGCTTCTGCCATCTTTCAAGAAACTGTCGGATCAACGGATAAAATGGGGCCAAGGGGTATCTTTGTCAGCAAGAACCGCACAGTCCACGGTCGATGCATATCTGACATGCGTTATACGCATTGGTTGCCCACCAAACAAACTCCATCTTGAAGAGTCAAGAAGTGATCGTGCCCGAATACGGAAACGATCGCCCGCCGCACGGTTTCCCCTGCCGCAAGCGGGTTCCGTAAACGGAGCTTCCGACGCCCGGTCCCCCCCAGACCGGGCGTCTTCGTGTCCGGGTTCCCGAATCGCCCCGCTTGCGAGTCGCGCGACGGCCCCGCGCTCCAGCCGCGCGCCGGAGAGGCTTGGTCCATCGCGCGCTTTCGGGTTACCTGTTGGGGACGTTCCTCCGACGTTCCCAACGCAAAGAGCCGCTGCCATGGCCTACGCCATTCCCCTGTGGACCCAGCCTTCCGTTCCGGTGACGGGCGGCGATCCGTTCCCGGTGCGCCGCATCTATTGCGTCGGCCGCAACTACGCCGCCCACGCGCGCGAGATGGGCGCCGACCCCGACCGCGAGCCCCCCTTCTTCTTCCTGAAGCCGGCCGACGCCATCGTCGCCGACGGCGCCACCATCCCCTACCCGCCCAAGACCGCCAACCTGCACCACGAGATCGAGCTGGTGGTGGCGATCGCGCAGGGTGGCCGCGACATCCCGGTCGCCGAGGCGCTGGACCATGTGTTCGGCTACGCGGTCGGGCTCGACATGACCCGGCGCGACCTCCAGAACGCGGCCAAGAAGGAAGGCAAGCCCTGGGACATGGGCAAGGGCTTCGACCGGTCGGCCCCGTGCGGCGCCATCCGCACCGTCGCCGACATCGGCCACCCGGACAAGGGCGCCATCACCGTCTCGGTCAACGGCGCGCTGCGCCAGAAGGGCGACCTGTCCGACCTGATCTGGTCGGTGGCGGAGACCATCTCCTACCTGTCCGGCCTCGTCGAGCTCCAGCCCGGCGACCTGATCTACACCGGCACGCCGGAGGGCGTCGGCCCGGTGGTGGCCGGCGACGTGCTGACCGGCGCGGTCGAGGGCGTCGGCACCCTGACCCTGACCATCGGCTGAGCCGCCCGATGCGCATCGCGACCTGGAACATCAATTCCGTCCGCATGCGTCTGGATCTCCTCTTCCGCCTGATGGAGGAGGAGAGGCCGGACGTGATCTGCCTTCAGGAAACCAAGGTGGTGGACGCCGACTTCCCGCTGGCGCCCATCGTCGAGCGCGGCTACGCCCACACCCACATCCACGGCATGAAGAGCTACAACGGCGTCGCCATCCTGTCGCGCCTGCCCTTCGAGTCGCACGACGTGCGGCACTGGTGCGGGAAGCAGGACTGCCGCCACGCGCTCGCCCATCTGCCGGGCGGCATCGAGCTGCACAGCGTCTACATCCCGGCCGGCGGCGACATCCCCGATCCGGCGGTGAACGAGAAGTTCGCCCACAAGCTCCGGTTCCTCGACGAGATGACCGACTGGCTGCGCACCCAACGGTCGCCCGACCGCCGGATGGTGCTGGTCGGCGACCTCAACATCGCGCCGCTGGAGCAGGATGTCTGGAGCCACAAGGAGCTGCTCTCCGTCGTCTCCCACACGCCCATCGAGGTGGAAAAGCTGACGGCGATGCAGAACTCGGTCGGCTGGGTGGACGCCATGCGCCATTTCGTGCCGCCCGACGAGAAGCTCTACACCTGGTGGAGCTACCGGGCGAAGGACTGGGCGGCGTCCAACCGCGGCCGGCGGCTCGACCATGTGTGGGTCACGCCGCCGCTGAAGGACGCCCTGCGCGGCCAGCGCGTGCTGCGCGACGCCCGTGGCTGGGAGCCCAAGCCGTCCGACCATGTGCCGGTGATCGTCGATCTCGACGTGTGAGGGGGCGGGGCCGACGCGCCCCCTCCCCTCAGTTCTTCTTCCGGTCCTTGCCCACCGGCGCCGGCTGTTCCTTCAGCTGCGCCAGCACCATGCGGACCTTCGACAGGTCGGGCGGCGCCGGGGCCTTGGCGAGCGCCGGCTTGGCGGCGGGGCGCTCGGGCGCCGGCTTGCCGGCCGGGCGCGGAGCCGCCACCGGCGCCTCGGCCACCTCGACCTGCGCCGGGGCCCGCGCCGGGTTGCGGTTGCGCGCCGCAGCCCTCGCCTCCTGCGTCGCCGGAACGCCGCGTGGCTCGCCGCCGCTTTTCGGCGTCCAGGTGCGGAACGGCCCGGTGTCGACATGGACGTGGCCGGTGTGCGGGTAGAGCGCATAGCCGCCGCGCTGCATCGCCGCCGCTTCCTCGGCCAGCCGGGCCGGGGACACGCCGGGGATGGAGAAGTCCGCCGCCTGCCCGCGCATGTGGTAGGAGTTCTCCGCCACGTTGGCGTTCGTCCGCGCCAGCGCCGCGTTGGTCGCCGTCGAACGGTAGCCCGAGGTGATGCGGATCGGCGCCTCCGGCGGCGCGCCGGTGCGTCGGCGCAGCTCCACCAGCATGTCGACCAGGGCGGGATCCACCGGGATCGTCTCGCCGCTGCGGCGGTCGCGGAACAGGATGGCGATCTCGCGCAGCGCGTCGGCGTCGTAGCCGCCCGGCCGCCAGTAGGTGACGGCGACGGTCTCGCCGCTGGGGTGCGTCAGCACGATGGAGCGGGGCCCTTCCCCCAGCCCGGCCGCGCCGTCCGGCGCGGTGGCGCAGCCGGCAAGCCCGACGGCGAACAGGCACGGCACGGCAAGATGACGGATGGCGGCATGGTGAATGACGGCACGCAGGATCGACCGCATCGCTTCCCCCCGGAGCTTCCCCACACGGTTGCGCGGCGCAGTTCTAGCAGAATTGTCACACGAGGTCCCCGTGACATCCGGGCTGTGTGACGGGAACGACACGGCCAAGGGGTTTCCGCCCTGCGAATCAATAGCGGCGAATCAACCGGAATCAAAGGGTAAGCGTGGCGGGAGCCGGCGTCAGAGCGCCAATTCCATCCCTTCGCGGGCGATGATGGAGCCGGGCCGCATCGCTTCGGCCTCCGCCGCGATGACGTCCAGCTCGGCGTCGGTGCGGGCGGGGTCGTGGTGGAAGATCACCGCGCGGCCGACCCCGGCCGCCTCGGCCAGCCGCAGGCACTCCTGCCAGGTCGAATGGCCCCAGCCGACCCGCGCCGGGTATTCGGCGTCGGTGTAGGTGCTGTCGTAGACCATCAGGTCAGCGCCGCGCAGAAGCTCGACGAGGACCGGGTCGCGGCCCTGCGCCGGATGCTCGGTGTCGGTCAGCACGCAGACGCTGCGCCCGCCGAACTCGATGCGGTAGCCGGTGGCGCCGTCCGGGTGGTTCAGCGGCGCCGTGCGCACCACCACCCCGGGCTTGAGGTCCAGCGTCTCGCCGGCCGAGAAGTCGCGGAAATCGCAGTCGGCCTGGAAGACGTCGACCGGAACCGGGAACAGCGGGGCCGTCATCATGTCCGACAGCACGGTGCGGAACGGCCGGTCGGGCGGCAGGTGCCCGGCCCACAGCCGCAGCCGGCTGGCCGGGTTGAAGGCCGGCGCGAAGAAGGGCAGCCCGCAGATGTGGTCGAGATGGCTGTGGGTCAGCAGCAGGTCGATGTCGACCGGACCGCCGCGCGCCAGCAACTCGCCGAGCGGGCGGATGCCGGTGCCGCAGTCGAAGACGATGTGGGCGTCGCCGCAGCGCACCTCGATGCAGGCGGTGTTGCCGCCGTAACGCACGGTGCCGGGTCCCGGGGACGCGATGCTGCCGCGGACGCCCCAGAAACGGACGGTGAAGGGCGTGGTCGCCGAGGCGGGCGTGGTCGTGGTTCCGGCGGTCATTTCGGCGCCATGTTGGCGAGGCCAGTGACCTAAGTCGAGCAAAAACCACCCGAACGGCCTAAGCGCCGATGGGAGGCTTTCCTACCCCTCCTCCCCGATCGATCGCCTCTCTTCTCCTCCGGCGCCCCCACGATGGGCGTGTGTCCGAACCTATAAGATGTGGTAGCGTGCCGGTGGTCGCGCATTGCGCGGCTCCCTTCTTGCGGCAGCCCCCTCGCCATGGGGATGCGCCGCCGGACCCGACGACGGACCCGACGACGGATGGACCCAGACAAGCTCGCCAAAGTCCTCGCCATGGCCGAGTCGGAGCATCAGGGCGAGGCGTTGTCCGCCCTGCGCGCGGCCCGGATCATGCTGTCGCGCGCCGGCCTTTCCTTCCGCGACCTGGCGGAGCGGGCGCGTCCCTCCGACCCGGCGGGTCCGGCTCCCGACCCCACCATCGTCGTCACCCCCGCCGCCCCGGCCCAGCCGCCGCCGCCCGACCAGCTCGTCCAGGGGCTGCGCCGCCAGGTCCGCGACCTGGAGCTGGAGCTGGCCACCCTGCGCCGCCAGCTCGACAAGGCGGCGGGCGACAGCGACCGCCACAGGGACGAGGCCGACCGCTGGCGCAGCCTGGCGCGCGACACGGCGGAAAAGCTGTGGGACATGGGCAAGGCGCTGGAGCGCAAGCATTCCCGCCACACCAGCGGCGACAAGCGGCGCGCCGTGCTGGAGCTGTTGCAGGATCCCGGCAGCGCCCTGCTGTCCGACCAGGAGATCGCCCGGCGCGTCGGCGTGTCGGCGCACATCGTCGGCCACTGGCGCCGCCGGCTCGCCATCGTCGGCCGCAAGCTTCGCCTGCTGCCGGTGGTGCCGCGCGGCCGCGGCCTGTGGGGAAGCCCCGGCAAACGCCCCCCGGCGCTGGAACGCGAACGGCGCCGCTGGCCGGGCTACGCCGGCGAGATCACCATCGCCGGGCGCGGGGGCGGGAATCCCTACGGCACCAGACGGTAGCCGCCGGGCTCGGTCACCAGGATCTCGGCGTTGGACGGGTCGCGCTCGATCTTCTGGCGCAGGCGGTAGACATGGGTTTCCAGCGTGTGGGTCGTGACCCCGGCGTTGTAGCCCCACACCTCGCCGAGCAGCGTGTCGCGCCCGACCACCAGATCGCCGGACCGGTAGAGGTATTTGAGGATCGCCGTCTCCTTCTCCGTCAGCCGGACCTTCCGGTTCGCCGCCTCGTCGAGCAGCAGCTTGGCGGCCGGCCGGAAGCTGTAGGGGCCGATCGTGAAGACGGCGTCCTCGCTCTGTTCGAACTGGCGGAGCTGCGCGCGCAGCCGGGCGATCAGCACGCCCAGCCGGAACGGCTTGGCGATGTAGTCGCTGGCCCCGGATTCCAGCCCCAGGATGGTGTCGGCGTCGGTGCTCGACGCCGTCAGCATGACGATCGGGCAGCGCACTCCGGCGCGCCGCAGCAGCTTGCAGACGTCGCGACCGTCCATGTCGGGAAGGCCGACGTCGAGCAGGATGGCGGAGAAGCCGCCTCCTCCCTGCCGCACCGCCTCCAGCGCCGCGGCGCCGTCGCCGGCCTCCGCCGTCTCGAACTCCTCCAGCAGACGGAGCTGCTCGGCCAGCGATTGGCGGAGCGCCGTGTCGTCATCGACCAGAAGAATGCGTTTGGGAGGCGTCATGGGGGCACGGAACCGGACCGTCGGAAAGGCCGGGACCTTAGCATGGCGCTCGAGTCCCTGTCGCCACGCGTCGTCGTCACGCGCCGCCCTCACGCAGCACCGCGCCGGCCGCAAAGCCGGGCAGTTGCGTCAACAGCGCCGGCACCTCCTCCTCCCGAGCCTCCGCGCGGGTCACCCGGTCGGGCGGAATCCCCAGTTCGGCGACGGCGGCGGCGGCGGCGGCGTCCGGCACCACGATGCGGCGCATCAGGGCCAGCGCCCCCTGTTCCAGATGGCGGCGCGCCGTCGCCTCCTCCGGGCTCAGCCCTTCGTCGGTCCAGTGCAGCCGGTCGACCAGCGCGGTGAAGCGGAGCCGGCGGTCGTCGGTCGGCAGGGTGGCTGCCAGATTGGCCAGCGCCGAACCGTCGATCAGCACCGGCGCACCGTCGGGCAGGCGCGACAGCGCGACGTCGGCCGCGAGGATGGCCGACGGATCGACCTGGGGGTGCGGGCCGGGCAGCGCGTGGACGGTCATTCCCTGCCCGGCCGAGCGCAGCGCCTCCACCATGCGCAGGCTGTAGGAGCCGGGCGGCAGGCCGGCCGGCAGCACCACATGCAGGGTTTGGGCCTGCGCAGCCGGCCGTTGCGGGTCCGGTGGGTCGCTCGTCGTCACGGAAACACGCTCCCTCGCTGTTTTTCTCCATCCTAGCGCGGCGCGGCGGTCCGCGGGCACTGCCCGTTCGTCGGAACCACGACCGCGTCACGGGGATCGTTGCGGTCCCGGCAACGGAGTGGCGCGCGGGAAACGCTGGACAGGGGCGCGCCTCCTGCGCTTTGCTTCGCCCGCCGTCCGCACCATCTTCCGCCTTTCGCCACGAAGTACCCCGCAAGATGCACGCCCAACGCCGCACCGACACCGTTCCCACGATCGACGAAGCCGCCGTACGCGCGGTGGACCGTGCGCTGGCCGCTCTCCGACGCGGCGAGGTGGTCGCCATCGAGACCGCCGACGGCACGGTCGGCGCCGCGGTGTCCGTCGAATCCGTGCCGATCGACGCGGTGGAACGGCTCAAGGCGCTGACCGGCGGCACCCCCAGCCTTGCGGTCACCCGCCGCCGCGCCATCATGCTGGGGCTGGCCGGGGACGGCAATGACGAGGCGCCGGGCGTGGCTGCCGGACCTGGCCTGGCGGGACCCGGCGCGGCGGGACCCGGCGTGGTCGCGCTGGGCTGCGCCGGCGGGTTGACCGCCGATCAGGCGCACGCGCTGGCCGACCCCGAGCACCGTCCGGACGCCACCACCCTGCCCGCCGGCCTGACCGCCGCCGCCATGCCGGCCGGCACGCGCGAGGCGGCGGCGGTCGACCTCGCCCGGCTGGCCCGGCTGCTGCCCGCCGCCATCACCGCCGACGTCCCCGACCCCGGCACCAGCGCCGACGAGTGGGCGGCCGAGCATGACCTGCTGCTGGTCCGCGCCCGCGACGTCGCCGATTACCGCGTCCATGTCGTGCGCACGCTGCGCCGCGTCGCCGACGCGCGGGTGCCGCTGAGCGGAGCCGAGGACACCCGCATCTACGCCTTCCGCCCGGCCGACGGCGGGCCGGAGCATCTTGCCATCGTCATCGGCGATCCCGACCCCGAACAGCCGGTGCTGGCCCGCCTGCATTCGGAATGCTTCACCGGCGACCTGCTGGGCAGCCTCCGCTGCGATTGCGGCGACCAGCTTCGCGGCGCGATAGCCGAGATCGCCCGGCAGGGCAGCGGCGTGCTGCTGTACCTCGCCCAGGAGGGCCGCGGCATCGGCCTGGTCAACAAGCTGCGCGCCTACCGCATCCAGGACCGGGGCTTCGACACGGTGGACGCCAACGAGATCCTCGGCTTCGAGGCCGACGAGCGCGTCTATCTGCCGGCGGCGGAGATGCTGCGGCAGCTCGGCTTCGGCTCGGTGCGGCTGATGACCAACAACCCGGAGAAGCTGCGCCAGCTCGCCCGCTGCGGCATCGCGGTGGTCGAGCGCGTCGCCCACATCTTCCCGGCCAACGGCCACAACGAAGGCTATCTCCGCACCAAGGCGGAACGCAGCGGCCATATGTTCTGAAGCCCGGTCCCGGCCGGCCCGGCCGCCGGAAGGAGGCGGGCAGGAATCGCACCCCGCCCCGGCAGTTCTTGCCGCCTCTCCGCCCGGAAGCCGCCCTCGGGCCGGCGGACCGGAATCGGATTCCGGGTGGAGGGCCCGAAAGGACCGCCCGACGCCGCGTCAAGGCTGGCACAAGGCTTGCTTCTCCGACGGGTGACCTCAGCGCCGGGAGACCGCCCATGGCCATCGACGCCACCACCATCGACAGCAGCGCCGCGCAACGCACGGCGCCGCGCGAGCGGCCGTCGCCGATCATCAACGATGGTCACATGGGCGGCGGGGTCGAGATCCGGGGCGAGATGTCCTTCTGGGACTTCCTCGACGTCATCAACCCGCTCCAGCACATCCCGATCGTCAACACCATCTACCGGAACCTGACCGGCGACACGATCCAGCCTTCATCGCGCGTGATCGGCGGCATCCTCTACGGCGGCCCGCTGGGCGGCATGACGGCGATCGCCAACGCCGTGGTGGAGGAGGCCCAGGGGCAGGACATCGGCGACCAGATCATGGCGTCGCTCGGCTTCGGGGGCGATGCCCATCCCACCGACTCCGTTGCCGTCGCGGCCGCCGCGGGGGGGCCGGCCACCGCCGGCTCCCCCGTGGAGCTGCGCGGAGGGCCGCAGGCCGTCCAGACGGCCGCAACGCCGGCATTCCCCGCGGCGGCGGCCGGGCAACCCGTGAAGCCCGGCGCCACGGGAACCGCCGGGGCTGAAGCCGGGGCGCCGTCGCTGGCCGCCCAGCTCGCCGCCGGATCGGCGCACGGGGCGTTCTCCCCTCCCGGCAAGATGCCGCCGCGCGACACCCCGCTCGCCAGCTCGACGATGGTCAAGCACAGCGTTCCGAAATTCGCCGCCCCGATGCCCGGCTCCGTCCCGGTGAGCGCCCAGGGACTTGCCCATGGGAATGCCGGAACGAACGCCCAGATCCAGGCCCAGGCCCAGGCCGCCGGACAGGCGCCCGCCGCGAACGGGAACCCGGCGCCGCCGGCCAACGGCAACGCCGCCGCTCCCGGCGCCATCCCGGCCGCGACTCCCGACACGCTGTCGGAAACCATGATGCGCAACCTCGCCAAGTACGAGCAGTCCCGCAAGGCCGCACAGCCCGCCGCCCCCACCCTGCGGGTGTCGGGGTGAGCGGTCCGGTCGAGATCGCGGTCGAGCCGGACGGTCATCTGGTCTGGCCGGGCGGCCGTGTCCGCTGCGCGCTGGGCCGTGGCGGCATCCGCGCCGACAAGCGCGAGGGCGACGGCGGCACGCCGGTCGGCCGCTTTCCGCTGCGCCGCGTCCTGTGGCGGAGCGACCGGCTGGAGCGGCCGGACACCGGGCTGCCCGCCCGGCCCATCGCCGCCGACGACGGCTGGTGCGACGCCCCCGACGACCCCGCCTACAACCGTCCGGTCACGCGCCCCCACCCCGCCAGCCACGAGGCGCTGTGGCGCGAGGACGGCGTCTACGACGTCATCGTGGTGATGGGGCACAACGACGATCCGGTCGTTCCGGGCCGGGGGAGCGCCGTCTTCCTGCATGTCGCGCGGCCGGGCTGGGAACCGACCGAGGGCTGCATCGCGCTCGCCCTCGACGATCTTCTGCGCCTGCTGAGGGACTGCGGGCCGGGAAGCGCGCTGAGCGTCCCACCCCAGCCCCTTCCCCTGCCCCTGCCGGACGGGGCCGGTCAGGCCGCCGGGTAGGGCCGCGCCCCGAAGATCGCGGTGCCGACCCGCACATGGGTGGCGCCGAAGCGGACCGCGGTCTCGAAGTCCCCGCTCATCCCCATGCTGACCTCGGCGAGACCGAGGCGCCGCGCCATCTCCGACAGCAGGGCGAAATGCATCGCCGGCTCCTCGTCGACCGGCGGGATGCACATCAGACCGGCGACCGGCAGCCCGAGGCGGTCGCGGCAATCCGCCAGGAACGCCTCGACCCCGGCCGGGGGGATGCCCGCCTTCTGCGGCTCCTCGCCGGTGTTGACCTCGATCAGGCAGCGCGGCCGGCGGCCGGTCTTCGCCATCTCCTCGGCCAGCGCCTCGGCCAGCCTGGGGCGGTCCAGCGTCTGGATCACGTCGAACAGGGCGACCGCGTCCTTGACCTTGTTGGTCTGGAGCGGGCCGATCAGATGCAGCTCCAGATCGGGGAAGCGGGCCTTCAGGGCGGGGAACTTGCCCTTGGCCTCCTGCACGCGGTTTTCGCCGAAGACACGCTGGCCGGAGGCCAGAGCTTCCTCCACCGCCTCGACCGGGTGGGTCTTCGACACCGCGACCAGCGTCACCGCCTCCGCGGCGCGTCCGCAGGCGGTGGCGGTGGCGGCGATGGAGCGCCGCACCTCGGCCAGGCGCCCGGCGACGCCCGTCGCCTCGGGATCGGGGGAGGAATGCGGCGGTTCGATGCCCTGCGTCGGCGTCATGGCGGCCCTCAATCTGGACGGTCCCGGTGTACAGGGGACCGTTCGGCGTGGTAGCCGACAGGCTTGGGAAACGCAAGCATCCCCAACACGACGCACGTCCGAGGAGACCTCCGCATGCGGAGCCCGTTCCGCCCCCTCCTGTCCGCCCTGTTCGCGGTCCTGGTCGCCGCCGGCTCCCCCCTGGCCCCCGCGCTGGCCCAGGAGTCCGGCAAGGCGGCCCCAAGGGCGGCGGCTCCGGCCAAGCCGGCGAAACCGACCCAGTCCAAGACGATGCAGGGCTCGCCGATGGCCCAGGTCCGCTTCGGCGAACCGGCCTACCTGTTGACGGATGACGGCACCTACCGCGACTACATGGGCAGGATCATGGCCGAATACGGCCGCCGCTGCGTGCGCCAGGAGCAGTTCGGCTGGGAGCTCGCCAAGGACGACCAGACGCGGCTCGACCGCATCTTCCAGGGGACGATGATCGGCTTCGGACGGACCGGCTATCTGGTGGGCGAGGTCAAGCCCAAGGCCGTGGTCGATCCGGAAACCATCGTCTTCCTCGCCGACCGCGAGAAGCGCCGTCTTCTGATGGTCTGGGTGCCGATGGAGACCTCGGTCCTGCTGATGATGTGCGACACCGACGCGGCCGCGCCGAAGAAGCCGTGATCCGGTCCGGCCGAAACGCCTGAAGGGCCGTCTGGAACAAGGACGGCCTGAAACAAAAAGAGGCGGCGGATTGCTCCGCCGCCCACGTTTGTGCTGCCAGGAACCGATCGCTTAGAAAGCGAAGCGGGTGTCCCACAGGAACACATTGGCATCGTTGTTGAGCGTGCCAACCTTGTTGTCGAAATAGCTGTATTCCAGACCGGTGGTCAGGCCCGGAGCGACGGTGTAGGTCACGCCGGCCTGCCACAGGTGGGTGCGGGCGTTGACGCCGAAGTAGTTGCTGTCGATGCCCTTGGCGTCGGTGTAGTTGAGGGCCAGGATGAGCGGGCCGGTGGTGTAGTTGACGCCGACGATCCAGACCTGCGCGTCGTCGATGCCGGTCGCGCCCTTGGCGTAGCCGCTGTCGCCGCTGAAGGCGTAGCTGCCGCCGATCTTGAAGCCGCCGAAGCCGACGTTCAGGCCGGCATGGACCGACGACAGGTCCTCGGTGTTGCTGAAATCGGCCTTGCCGAACTGGTAGGCGGCGCTCGCCTCGATGGCGACGGCGCCGAACGCGCCGGTGTAGGTGGCCTGGACTTCGCCGACGTCCCGGTAATTGGTGGTGTTCTTCTGGCGGTTGACGTTGGTGTTGCTGCTGCCCATCACCGGAGTGTAGGCGGCGCCCAGCTTGAAGCCGGCGAAGGTCGGGGTCTGGTAGACCAGCTTGGTGCTGGCGTCGCCCGACTCCAGGGTGCGCAGGCTGCCCATGACGTAGGGCAGCGCGCCGGCGCCGACCAGGCCCGGGAAGGTGTAGAAGGTGGTGACGAAGCCGTCGGGCGAGCCCTCGATGCCGTCCGGGTTCGGGCCGATGATGCCCGAGTCGTCCGACAGGCCGTTGGTCACGCCGGCCTGGATCGAGCCGAAGGACCCGTTCACGAACATGAACGCACGGTCGTTGTCGGTGGTGCGGTTGTTGCCGTTGCCGACCGCGCGCAGACGCAGGCGGGCGCCGTATTCCAGACCGTTGTCAGCCTTGGCCGTCGGGGTGATGGTCAGGCGGAGACGGTTGGAGAATTCGGTGGTGCGCTGGTTCTGGTCGCGATCCTGGTCGACATAGGCGCCCTGGAAGAAGGCGTCGCCACCCAGCAGGACGTCGAACTTGGACTGGGCCGAGGCGGAGCCGCAACCAGCCGCGAGGGCGACGGCGGCGCAGCCGATAACGAGAGAACGCTTCATGGATTGTCCATCCTTTTAGGCAGGCACCCCTGTTGCGGGGTCGAGCGGTTGTCTTTGTGACTTTGACTTAACCGCGCCCCGTTTCCGCAGGCAAGAGGCAAAGTGTCATGAAACACTCCCTCACGCCACACAGTGGCATTGGCGACACACAGACAACCTATTGATATACAACACTATTATGGCACTGCCGCAAAAACAGCACATTCGCTGCCCACCGAACAGGCGATGGGTGCAAAGATTGGGCACAAAAAAAAGGGCGGTGGCCGAAGCCACCGCCCTTTCCTGTTCCGTTGCCGGACGTTTTATTAGAACGCCAGGACCGAACGCAGGATGACGACGTTGCCCTTGTCGTCGCGGTCAACGGCCGCGGTCGACAGGTCGCTGTCAGCCTTGAAGTAGTCGTACTGGGCCTGGAGGGTCAGGCCGGGAGCGACGGTGTAGCCGACGCCGATTTCGTAGACCTGGAGCTCACGCTCGCCGGCAACGGCCAGCGAACCGGCGTCCTTGCCGTTCTTGTAGTTGGCGCCGACGACGATCGGGCCGGTGGTGTACTGAACGCCGACCACCCAGCTGCGGGTGTTCTCGGTGAAGTAACCGGCGCGCTCGTTCTGGCCCGACTTGCCGTAATCGACGTAGCTGCCGCCGACGCTGAAGCCGGCGTAGCCCAGCTGGGCGCCGACCTGCCAGGCGTTCAGGTCCTTGTAGTTCGACGACACACCGGCGATGGTGGTGTTGTCGGCGGCCTGGCCCCAGAAGTAGCCGGCGCTGGCCTTCACCGAAACGCCACCGAAGGTGTTGTTGTAGTTCGCACCAACTTCAACCATGTCCTGGAAGGTGGTGTTGAACTGGCCGGCGACCGTGCCGATCACCTTCTGACGGTTCACGTCGGTGTGCGAGCTGTCGTTGCGCGGCAGGTAGCTGGCGCCCAGCTGCAGACCGGCGAAGCGCGGCGAGAAGTAGACGATCTTCGTCGAGTTCTTCTCGACGACCAGCGACTGGCCGATCAGGCTGCCGTTGACGCCGGCCGGGCCGTTGGCCGAGGCGATGTCGGTGTTGATGTTCAGGAAGGACGCGACGCCGTCATAGATGCCGAGCGGCAGGTAATCCTGCGGAGCGGTGACGTAGGTCTCGTCGTTGAAGGAGTTCTGGACGCCCAGGCGGACCTGACCGAACGTGCCCTGCGCGAAGAGATAGGCGCGGTCGGCGTCGGTGGTACGGCCGTTGTTCTGGCCGCTGGCGGCGCGGAAGCGCAGACGGGCACCGTACTCCAGACCGTTGTCGGCCTTGGCGGACGGGATGATGTTGATGCGCATCCGGTTGGTGAACTCGGTCGAACGGGTGCCCGTGTCCAGGTCCTGGTCGACGTAGCCACCCTCGAAGTAGAAGTCGCCGCCGACTTTCACATCGAACTTGGCCTGGGCGTTGGCAGCGCCAGCACCGAGAGCGAGAGCAACGGCGGCGGAGCCGGCCAGCAGATAACGGTTCATGATAGTTGCCTCCATCCTGGCAGCAGATGTTTCAGCCTGGTTGACGTCCTGGCTGAGACTTTCGTACGCACCCCGGCCCGAGCCAGCAAGCGTCAAATCGGGCGGAATGCTGCATTGGGGGGACAGTGTGTCGCACGGAGCACACTAGGAATGGCCGTTCCGCAACGCACACCGAGTCATTGCGCAACGGCTCGGCGCCCGCTTCCGCTGTTGCGCCGGCCCGTCCATTTATGGTCTTTTCACCGGCATTCCGCGCGCGACCAGGCGCACGGTGCCCTCTTGTCTGATCCGGGTTTCCGACCATGCGCCGCTTGACCGCACTTCGCCTTGTCCCCGTCCTGCTCGCGGCCTCCGTCACCGTCGCCGGCTGCTCCAGCTGGGGCGGCAAGACCGAGACGGTGGAGGAGCAGATGAAGAACAAGGACTACAAGTTCGGCAGCCTGCTCGGCACCGACGGCGGGCTCAACCTGTTCGGCAAGAACAAGCGCGGCGGCGAGCAGGACAGCGCCAACGGCCTCAGCGTCAACAGCTTCCTGTGGCGCGCCTCGCTCGACACCCTGTCCTTCATGCCGATCGCCTCGGCCGACCCGTTCGGCGGCGTGATCCTGACCGACTGGTACACCCCGCCGGACTCGCCGAACGAGCGCTTCAAGGTCAACCTCTACATCCTCGACCGCCAGCTGCGCGCCGACGGCGTGCGCGTCTCGGTCTTCAAGCAGCAGCGCAACGGCAGCGAATGGCGCGACGCCAACGTCGGGCCGGAGACCGCCGGCACGCTGGAGGACGCGGTGCTGACCCGCGCCCGCCAGCTCCGCGTCTCGCAGGCGGCCGCCACGCGCTGACGCGCGGCGGCACCCGCATTTCAAGCTGATCGGCACACACGGAAAACGGCGTCGCGTCCATGTCGCGTTACAATGTCAAGGAAACCGAGGCGAAGTGGCAGAGCGCGTGGGACAGCCAAGGCTGCTTCACCGCGCGCGAGGACGCTTCCCGCCCGAAATACTACGTCCTGGAGATGTTCCCCTACCCGTCGGGGCGCATCCACATGGGCCACGTCCGCAACTACACCATCGGCGACGTGATCGCCCGGTTCAAGCGGGCCAAGGGCTTCAACGTCCTGCACCCGATGGGCTGGGACGCCTTCGGCCTGCCGGCCGAGAACGCCGCGCTGGAGAAGAAGACCCACCCGGCGAGCTGGACCCGCGAGAACATCGCGACCATGCGCGGCCAGCTGAAGACGATGGGCCTGTCGATCGACTGGGACCGCGAGATCGCCACCTGCGACGTGGAGTATTACCGCCACGAGCAGCGGATGTTCCTCGATTTCCTGAAGGCGGGCCTCGCCTACCGCAAGGAATCCTGGGTCAACTGGGACCCGGTGGACAACACCGTTCTGGCCAATGAGCAGGTGATCGACGGCCGCGGCTGGCGCACCGGCGCCCTGGTCGAGAAGCGCAAGCTGTCGCAGTGGTTCCTGAAGATCACCGCCTTCGCCGAGGATCTGCTGAAGGGGCTGGAGACGCTGGACCGCTGGCCCGAGCGCGTCCGCATCATGCAGGAGAACTGGATCGGCAAGTCGACCGGCCTGCGCTTCCGCTTCGCCATCAAGGACCGCGCCGACACGCTGGAGGTCTTCACGACCCGGCCCGACACGCTGTTCGGCGCCTCCTTCGCGGCGATCTCGCCCAACCACCCGCTGGCCGCCGAACTCGCCGCGACCAATCCCGAGCTGGCCGAGTTCATCGCCGAGTGCAACCGGCTGGGCACCAGCGAGGAGGCCATCGAGACGGCGGAAAAGCGCGGCTTCGACACCAGGCTGAAGGTCGTCCACCCGCTCGACCCCAGCTGGGAGCTGCCGGTCTACGTCGCCAACTTCGTTCTGATGGAATACGGCACCGGCGCGATCTTCGCCTGCCCGGCGCACGACCAGCGCGACCTCGACTTCGCCCGCAAGTACGGCCTGCCGGTCCTGCCGGTGGTGGTGCCCGAGGGGACCGACCCGGCGACCTTCAGGGTCGGCGACGACGCCTACACCGGCCCCGGCCTGCTGCGCAACTCGCGCTTCCTCGACGGGCTCGACAGCGAGGCCGCCAAGCAGGCGGTCGGCGAGCGGCTCGAGTCGACCGGCCAGGGCGAGCGCACCACCCAGTACCGCCTGCGCGACTGGGGCGTGTCGCGCCAGCGCTACTGGGGCTGCCCGATCCCGGTCATCCATTGCGACGCCTGCGGCATCGTCCCGGTCCCGCCCGAGCAGCTCCCCGTCGTGCTGCCCGAGGACGTGACCTTCGACAAGCCCGGCAACCCGCTGTCGCACCACCCGACCTGGAAGCATGTGAACTGCCCGGACTGCGGCAAACCGGCGGTGCGCGAAACGGACACCTTCGACACCTTCATCGAGTCGTCCTGGTATTTCGCCCGCTTCTGCTCGCCCAAGGAAGAGGGCACCGCCTTCACCCGCGACGCGGTGGACTATTGGTTGGGCGTCGACCAGTACATCGGCGGCATCGAGCACGCGGTGCTGCATCTGCTCTATTCGCGCTTCTGGACCCGCGCGCTGAAGAGCTGCGGCTACCTGAACCTGGACGAGCCCTTCACCGGCCTGTTCACCCAGGGCATGGTCAACCACGAGACCTACAAGGACGCCGACACCAACGCGTGGCTGGCCCCGACCGACCTGACGAGGAGCGACGCCGGCCAGTGGGTCCGCGCCGACACCGGCGCGCCGGTCACCGTCGGCCGCGTCGAGAAGATGTCGAAGTCCAAGAAGAACGTGGTGGACCCGGCGCACATCATCGGCACCTACGGGGCCGACGCCGCCCGCCTGTTCATGCTGTCCGACAGCCCGCCGGAACGCGACCTGGAATGGACCGAGGCCGGCATCGACGGTGCGTGGCGCTACATCAACCGCCTGTGGCGGATGATCACCGAGGCGCCCGTCACCCTGCCCCCGGCCGGGACGCCGAAGCCCGAAACGCTGAGCCCCAAGGCCGACGCCGCCCGCCGGCTGGTCCACAAGACCATCGCCGGCGTGTCGGACGACCTCGACAAGTTCCGCTTCAACAAGGCCGTGGCCCGTGTCCGCGAGCTGTCGAACGCGCTCGGCGAGCTGGACGGCCAGAGCGAGGGCGAGGCCTGGGTTCTGCGCGAGGGCTTCGAGTCGCTGGTCCGTCTGGTCGGCCCGATGATGCCGCACCTCGCCGAGGAGCTGTGGGTCCAGCTCGGTCACACGACCCTGCTGACCGACGAGCCCTGGCCGGAGGCCGACGCCGCCCTGGTGGTCGAGGACAGCGTCAAGATGGCGGTCCAGGTCAACGGCAAGCTGCGCGCCACGCTGGAGCTGCCGCGCGACATGGCCAAGGACGCCGCCGAACAGGCCGCGCTCGCCGACCCGAACGTGCAGCGCGCGCTGGAGGGCAAGCCGGTGCGCAAGGTCATCGTCGTCCCGAACCGGGTGATCAATGTCGTCGTCTGACCTCGGCGGTTTCCGCCGCTTCCCGAGCCTGCGCCGTGCCGTGAGCCGTGCCGTGACGCGGGGGCTTCTCGCCCTCGCCGTCACCGCCACGGCGGCCTGCGGTTTCCAGCCGCTCTACGGCGACCATGGCATCGGGGCCGGAGCGTCGGAGAAGCTGCACAGCGTCGACATCGCCTCGATCCCCGATCGGGAAGGGCAGAAGCTGCGCAACCTGCTGATCGACCGCTTCTACGAGTCGAGCCGGCCAGAAAAGACGCGCTACCGTCTGGACGTCTCCGTGACGGCGGTCGAACAGAAGCTGGCCTTGCAGAAGGATGCCTCGGCGGTCCGGTCCCAGCTTCTGGTCAACGCGCCCTACCGGCTGACCGACACCACCAACGGACAGGTGGTCTTCGCGTCCAGCTCCCGGTCGATGATCAGCTACAACATCCTAGAGCAGCATTACGCCGGGCTGCTGACGGTGGAGAACGCCTATGACCGGGCGTTGCTGGAAATCTCCAACGACATCACGACCCGCGTCGCGATGCATCTCGGCCGTGGGTCGTAACCCGGCGACCCGCGTCCCAGCGACGGGGGGCCGCCGGTGAAGCTGCAAGCCAGGGCAATCGACGGCTTCCTGCGCAAGCCCGATCCGAAGATCCGGGCGGTCCTGCTGTACGGCCCGGACTCCGGCCTCGTGCGCGACCGCGCCCAGACGCTGGGCAAGACCGTGGTCGACGATCTGGCCGATCCCTTCCGCGTCGCCGAGTTCCTTGGCCGCGCCGTCGCCGACGACCCGGCCCGGCTGGCCGACGAGGCCGCCGCCCTGTCCTTCACCGGCGGGCGCCGCCTGATCCGCGTGCGCGACGCCGAGGACAACGCCACCGCCGCCTTCGCCGCCTTCCTCGACACCCCGCCGCCCGGCGACAGCCTGATCCTCGTCGAGTCGGGCGACCTGTCGGCGCGCTCGAAGCTGCGCCTGCTGTTCGAGGGGGCGGACGCCGCCGCCGCCATCCCCTGCTACGTCGAGGAGGAGGCGTCGCTCGGCCGGGTCATCGCCGACATCCTGCACGGCCACGGCCTGACCGCCGATCCCGACGCGCTGACCTTCCTGGCCGCCAACCTCGTCGGCGACCGCATGGTCGCGCGCAACGAGGCGGAGAAGCTGGCGCTCTACATGGGCGGGACCAGGCGCGTGACACTGGAGGACGCCCAGGCCTGCATCGGCGACAGCGCCGCCTTGTCGATGGATGAACCGGTCTGGGCGGCGGCGGAAGGCGACTTCGCCACGCTCGACCGCTCGCTGGCCCGGCTGTTCGCCGAAGGGACCTCGCCGGTGCCGATCCTGCGCGGGGCGCAGCGGCATTTCCAGCGCCTGCAACTGCTGTGCGCCCAGATCGCCGCAGGCAAGTCGGCCGAGGCCGCGGTCGAGTCGATCCGCCCGCCGGTCTTCTTCAAGCTCAAGAATCGTTTGATCGGCCAGACCCGCCGCTGGTCGCCCAACGCCGTCCGTCAAGCGCTGGAGCGGCTGGTCGACGCCGAGGCCGACTGCAAGCGGACCAACATGCCCGACCAGACGATCTGCGCGCGGGTGCTGTTCCAGCTCGCCTCGCTGGCGGCGCGGCGATAGCGGTTTCCTACCCCTCCCCCGCTCGCGCGGAGGAGGGAGACGACAGCCCCTTACTGCCCCAGCACGTCGAAGTTCGGCGGCGCCGGATCGACGACGCGGGCGCCGTTCGGGGTCACTTCCAGCACGGCCAGTCCGCGCTCGACCAGACCGGTCGGGGTCAGGCGGAACAGGCCGTCGATGCCCTCGAAACCGCTGGGGTTGGTCATCGCCATCCGGTCGAACGGCGCCGCCGGCCCGTTCGTGCGCGCCAGCACCGCGGCGATCGCCGTCGCGTCGTAGGACAGCGTGGCGATGCGCGGCGGCTTGCGGCCGTAGGTCCGCTCGAACTTGCTCTCGAACTCGGCGCGGGCCTGCGGCGCCGGGGCGGCGTACCAGGCGCCGACCAGCGCCGGCTCCTGCCCCAGCGCGGCGACGCCCTGGGTGTCGTCCCACAGGCCGGTGCCGAGCAGCTTGACCTGCTGCGGCGCCATCCCGTTGGCCGCCAGCGCCGAGGCGATGCCCTGGGCGCGGGGGCCGCCTTCCGCCAGCAGCACCGCCTGCGGCTGGCCGGCACCGGCCCCCGGCCCCTGGGCGACCTGCTTGGCCGGGATCGACAGGTCCGGCACCGCCGGGTCGTAGCGTTCCACCTGCGTCACCGTGCCGCCCAGCCGCTGGCTGGTGGCCTGGAGCGCGCTGACCACGGCGTCGCCGTAGGGCGTGCGCGGGGCCAGCGCCACGAAGCGGGTGACGCCGCGCGAGCGGGCGAAGCCGGCGACGCGGTTGACCTGGTCGCCCGGCACGAAGCCCATGACATAGGTGCCGGCGCCGCCCTGGGTCCAGTCGTTGGTGAAGGCCAGCACGTCGATGCCGGCGTTCTGCGCCACCGGCCGCACCGCCGCGACCTCCGCCCCGAAGAGCGGGCCGAGGATCAGCCGGGCGCCCTCGGCGATGGCCTGCCGCGCCGCCTCGGCCGCCCCGGCGGGCGTGCCCTTGGTGTCGCGCGGCAGCAGCTCGAACTGGTCGCCGGCCGTGTCGAACAGGGCGAGCTGGGCGGCGTCGAGCATCGGCTGGCCGATCTGGGCGCTCGGCCCGGTCAGCGGCAGCAGCAGCGCCACCTTGACCGTCTGCGGCACGACCGCCGACGGAACCGGCGCCACCGGTTGCGGCGCTTGTGCCACCGGCGGTGGGGCCGTTACAGTCGAGCAGGCCGAAAGCCACCCGGCGACCACCAAGGCTGCCACGCCGTGACGTTTCAGACCCCGTGAGAAAGCTGTTGCCAAGCGTGCCACCGATCGTCTCCACATCCGCTGCGGCCCAAAGTGGCGCTCAAGGTAGCGGCACCGGCCCTGCAAGTAAACTCGCGCCCGGCCTTTATGTCGTCGCGACGCCGATCGGCAACGCCGCCGACATCACGCTGCGCGCGCTCGATGTCCTGACGCGCGCCTCGGCGATCGCCTGCGAGGACACGCGGGTCACGGCCAAGCTGATGGGCATCCACGGCATCCACACCCCCTTCGTCTCCTACCATGAGCACAACGCGGCGAAGATGCGTCCGATCCTCATCGAACGCATGAAAAGCGGCGACTCCATCGCGCTGGTCACCGACGCCGGCACGCCGCTGGTCTCCGACCCCGGCTACAAGCTGGTGCGGGAGTGCGTGGCGGAGGGGGTCGCGGTCACCACCCTGCCCGGCGCCTCGGCGCCGCTGGTGGCGCTGGTGCTCTCCGGCCTGCCGACCGACCGCTTCCTGTTCGCGGGCTTCCTGCCCAACAAGAGCAGCGCCCGGCGCGCCACCGCCGGCGAGCTGAAGGGCGTGCCGGCCACGCTGGTCTTCTTCGAATCCCCGCAACGCCTGCCGGAATCCCTGGCCGACCTCGCCGACATCCTGGGCCCGCGCGAGGCCGCCGTCGCCCGCGAGCTGACCAAGCTCTACGAGGAGGTGCGGCGCGGCACCCTGCCCGAACTGGCCGCCCATTACGCCGAGGCCGGCCCGCCGCGCGGCGAGGTCGTGCTGGTGATCGGCCCGCCCGGCGCCGAGGAGACCCCCGGCGAGGCCGACATCGACGCCCTGCTGCGCGAGGCGCTGACCCGCCTGTCGGTGCGCGACGCCGCCGCCGACGTCGCCGCCCGCACCGGCCAGCCCAAGCGCGGGGTCTACGCCCGCGCCCTGGAGCTGGCGCGCGAGGATGGGGACGGGCCAAGGGGAAGCGGGGCCAAGGGAAGCGGCCATGTCTGAGTTCGACGCGCTGCGCCGCCGGGCCGAGGCGTTCGGCCGTTTCGCCGAAAGCCTGTGCCGGCTGTCGCTGCGTCTGAAGGGCTACCGCATCCTCGCCAACCGGCTGCGCACCCCGATGGGGGAAATCGACATCGTCGCCCGGCGCGGCCAGACCATCGCCGTGATCGAGGTGAAGGCGCGCGGCGACTGGGACACCGCCAACGAGGCGGTGAACGCCCGCCAGCGTGGCCGTCTGGCCCGCGCGGCCCATGTCTATCTGGCGGCGAACCCCCGATACGCCGGCTATGTCTTGCGCTTCGACGTGATGCTCGTTACGCCTTGGGCGTGGCCCCGTCACCTGATCGACGCGTGGCGGATCTGACGAGCGAGACGAAGGACAGCTCCTTGACCAGCACAGCCGAAGCCCGCGAGATCCTGCGTCGCACCGGCGACCAGCCGGACGACGAGATCGATCTGGCTGAAGCCGCCCTGGCGCTCGGCGCCCTGGAGATGCCCAACAGCGACCTCGACGGCTACCGCCGCCACATCCGGGCGATCGTAGAGGATATGGCCGCGCAGGACGCTCCCGACGGCGACAGCCTGGACTCCCGCATCGAACGGCTGCGCCGGGTGATCGGCGAACGGCACGGCTATTCCGGCGACCACGACACCTACGACGACCTCCAGAACGCCAACCTGCTGCGGGTGATCGACCGGCGGCGCGGGCTTCCGGTGGCCCTCGGCATCCTCTACATGCACGCCGCCCGCTCGCAGGGCTGGTCGATGGTCGGGCTGAACTTCCCCGGCCATTTCCTCGTCCGCATCGACCAGGGACCGGCCCGCGCCATCGTCGATCCCTTCAACGACGGGCAGATCCGCACCGTCGTCGACCTGCGCGACCTGCTGAAGGCCACCGCCGGCAGCGCCGCCGAGCTGGAGCCCGAGCATTACCAGCCGGTGTCGAACCGCGACGTGCTGCTGCGGCTCCAGAACAACATCAAGCTGCGCCACCTGTCGGCCCACGCGGTGCCCAAGGCGCTGGAGGTGCTGGAGGGCATGCGCCTGTTCGCCCCGCACGAGCCGGCGCTGTGGCGCGAAACCGGCCTGTTGGAAGCCCACACCGGCAACATCAGGGACGCCATCGTCGCGCTGGAGACCTTCATGGCGCTGACCGGCGACGAGCATCACCGGATGCAGACCGCCTCGCTGATCCAGCAGCTGAAGAAACGCCTGAACTGACAAGACCCTGAGTGGCCGGAGACCCGCCATGAGCCTCGCCGTCGCGTTCCAGATGGACCCCATCGAGTCGATCAACATCGACACCGATTCCAGCTTCATGATGGCGCTGGAGGCGCAGAAGCGCGGCCATCGCCTGTACCACTACCACCCGCGCGACCTGATCCTGACCGGCAACCGGCTGACCGCCCGCGTCCGCGCGATGACCGTCGTCCGCCAGCGCGGCGCCCACCACACGCTGGGCGAGCCGGTGCTGACCGACCTGTCGACCATGGACGTCATCCTGCTGCGGCAGGATCCGCCCTTCGACATGGCCTACATCACCTCCACCCACCTGCTGGAGCATGTCCAGCCCAAGGTTCTGGTGCTGAACGACCCGGCCGAGGTGCGCAACGCGCCCGAGAAGATCTTCATCACCCGCTTCCCCGACCTGATGCCGCCGACGCTGATCACCAGCGACAAGCAGTCGATCCTGGATTTCCGCGCCGAGCACAAGGACATCATCGTCAAGCCGCTGTTCGGCAACGGCGGGGCCGGCGTCTTCCACCTGAAGCCGGACGACGAGAATCTCGGCTCGCTGCTGGAACTCTTCACCCAGCTCTACCGCGAGCCGGTGATCGTCCAGCGCTACCTGCCGGAGATCCGCCAGGGCGACAAGCGCATCATCCTGATCGACGGCGAGCCGGCCGGCGCCGTCAGCCGCATGCCGCAGGAGGGCGAGGCCCGCGCCAACTTCCACGCCGGCGGCAGCGCGAAGAAGACCGAACTGACCGACCGCGAGCGCGCGATGTGCGCCGCCATCGGCCCGGTGCTGCGCGAGAAGGGGCTGCTCTTCGTCGGCATCGACGTGATCGGCGACTACATGACCGAGATCAACGTCACCTCGCCGACCGGCATCCAGGAGATCAACCGCCTGGACGGCGTGCAGCTGGAAGCCCTGCTGTGGGACGCCATCGAGCGCCGCCGCGCCACCACCTGACGGCGGGAAAAACCGGCAGCTCCCTGCAATTTTCCGCGTTTCCGGCGATGGCCGTCCCCTTGCGTTGCCGAGGGGGCGGCCATATCTTTAGTGACCATGGGGACGACGGCTGATTCCCGTCGCCCCAGGTCCGGTCCTTAGCGGAAGAGGTCAAGCAGACGCTTGATGATCTCCAGCAGCAGGACCAGAAGAGTGAGGATGTCCCGCATCCTGCATCTCCTCCTGTGTGGCGGGGGCGGCCGGTCCGCCCCCTCCCGACCACACCGGATCTCGGTAGCACACGAACGCATTCCACTCAACCACGAGGATGTGACTGAAGCGTCGCTTCCCTGCCGCTTCGTCCTGGCTCCGGGTCATGGCACGCGCCCGATGCCCCCTTTCGCCGCGCCGGTTCTGCGCGGCGCGCCTTGACCACCGCGCCGGGGGGGGCGATAACTCCGGCCTCCCAGAGTTTTCGAGCGAGACCACCCGTGAACCGCATCTTCTCCGGCATGCAGCCGACCCGGCAGCTTCACCTCGGCAACTATCTGGGGGCGCTGCGCAATTGGGTGGATCTGCAAAACAGCTACGAATGCATCTTCTGCGTCGTCGATCTGCACGCCCTGACCATCGACCAGGATTCCGAGGTCCTGCGCAACAACATCCGCGAGGTCGCCGCGGCCTACATCGCCGCCGGCATCGACCCGGACAAGAACATCCTGTTCAACCAGTCCTTCGTTCCAGGCCATTCGGAACTGAGCTGGATCCTGTCCTGCCACACGCCGCTCGGCTGGCTGAACCGGATGACCCAGTTCAAGGAGAAGGCCGGCAAGCAGAAGGACATGGCCAACCTCGGCCTCTACGCCTACCCGACGCTGATGGCCGCCGACATCCTGCTCTACAAGGCGACCCATGTCCCGGTCGGCGAGGACCAGAAGCAGCATCTGGAACTGGCCCGCGACATCGCCGGCGCCTTCAACCGCCGCTACGGCACTGAGTTCTTCCCGCAGCCCGAGCCGCAGATCCTCGGCGAGGCGACGCGCGTCATGAGCCTGCGCGACGGCAAGAAGAAGATGTCGAAGTCGGACGAGTCCGAATATTCGCGCATCAACATGACCGACGACGCCGACACCATCGCGCAGAAGATCCGCAAGGCCAAGACCGACCCGGAACCCCTGCCCGAGACCGTCACCGAGCTGGAGGCGCGGCCCGAGGCCGACAACCTCGTCACCATCTACTCCGCGCTCGCCGCCCAGAGCCGCGAGCAGACGCTGGCGCAGTTCGCCGGCGCCCAGTTCTCCGGCTTCAAGACCGCGCTGGTCGATCTGTCGGTGGCCAAGCTGGCGCCGATCACCACCCGCATGCAGGAGTTGCTGGCCGACAAGGCGGAGATCGACCGCCTGCTGCGCAAGGGCGGCGAGCGCGCAGCCGCCATCGCCGAGAAGAACCTGAACGACGTCAAGGACATCATCGGCCTGCTGCGGCCATAAGACGGCGTGCCCGCGATGACGGCCCCCATCCTGCTCACCGGCTTCCACCCCTTCGGCGACCGGACGGTCGATCCGACCGCCCTGCTGATGGAACGGCTGGCTGGCGAGCCGGGGGTCGTCGCCGCCACCCTCTCCCCGCTCTACGACGTCTGCGGCGAGGAGATGGCGGCCCTGCTCGACCGCCACCGGCCGATGGCGGTGCTGGCCTTCGCCCTGTCCGAGCGCACCGCCTCCATCCGGATCGAGCGCCTCGCCTGGAACCGCGACGAGAGCGCACAGGCCGACGCCGCCGGAACGGTGCGCGAGGAGCACACCATCGTTGCGGACGGGCCGACCGCCTACGGCTCCACCCTGCCGGTGCCGCACGTGATGCGGGAACTGGCGATGGCCGGCCTGCCGGTGACGTTCGGGGATTTTGCCGGCGGCTTTCTTGGCAACCACCTGTTCTACCGGACCCGCCACATCGTCGAGACGGCGGGGATGGACGCGCCGATGGGCTTCTTCCACATGCCGCCGCTGCCGGAGCAGGCGCAGGCGGCCAGGGGACAGCACGGCTTGGCGCTGGAACGGCAGGAGCTGGCCGGGCGGGTTTTGGTGGACATGCTGCGCCGCGCCCTGGACAGGGTCGGCTGATTTTCCACCGCGACCGGCGCGCGGAACGGCGCGCTCAGGCCAGCTTGGCGGCGCGGCGGCTGTCCGGCGGGTTGACGATGACACGCAGCCCGGCCAGGAAGGCGCGGCCGGCGTCGGTCAGGGTGACGATCTTGCGGCGGCGCTCGCGCGGATCCTCCTGCGCCTGCACCAGATCCAGCCCGGCCTTGCCGAAGCTGTGCCAGCGGCTGAGCGCGGCGACGTTGCGCGACGCCGAGGATTGGGCGATGCCCAGGCGTTCCGCCAGCTCTCCGATCGAAATGCCTTCGCTCTGCGCGATGGTCATGAAACTCAGCGCGTATTGGATCGGCAGGTCGGGGTCGAGCTTGCGGAACGCCTCAAGCACCTGGACGACGGTGGCAACCTCGTCGTGACGGACGCGGGCCGGCATCAGACTGCCTCCACGACGTCCGGCGCTACCGCGCGCGCGACGGTGGTCCCCAGCGGGCCGGTGTGTAGATGATGTTCAGGCGTCCAAGCCATAGGATGACTTCCCCGTTTTCCCGCCGCAGGTCGAACGACCCGTTCGGCGCTGCCCAGAGGGCGTGTTCAACGAAGAGACGGTGACCGCAAAAGCCCAGAAAGACACTCATGGGATCCTCTCGATGTCCGGAAGTCACGTTCGCCCAAGGGCTTGAAGGTCGGGACGCGCATGTTGCGGTTTTGGGCATGGGTGGCGGCCGGGGCGGCCGGGTCGCCGGATCGGGCGATCCAGGCGGTTACGAGGGTTTTCATCGTGATGCTCCAGGGGTTGAGTGGCGCCGGGGCGAACGCACCGGCGGATCCGGTATCGCCGGTCAGCGATACGGTTGCAACGTCAAAAATGTCCGCGCGTCAGAAAGGTTCCGATCGCGGATGGGATAGGCCGGATCGAACCGCCGCTCCCCGGCGGCCGGGCTCCCGGCGGTCAGGCCGATGTCGCGCCGCAGATGCTCGCCCAGCCCGTCTTCCAGCCGGTCCGTCCCGCCGCCGGAATCGAGCCAGCGGCTCCGCAACGCCGTCCACAAGGTCGGCATGGTCTTGTTCCTTCCGCATGAATTCCCGCCGTCGGACCATCCGGCGTCGGGTGTCGCAATAATTCCGCTCTCGGATGTGTTGCGTCAAGCGGTGATCCGGGTCCGCTCGACAGCGCCCAAACGCCGCTGTGACAATTTTGCACCGTGCCATCGGTGTTTTGTGGCGCGAAAGCCGGGGGACCGGCGCGACTGGACAATTGGTGGTGGCTCGGTCAAACAATCCGGTTCCGGGGAACCCCCGCGTCCACCCCGCCTGTTTCCCTTCACGCGAGTCCTCGCCCGTGCCCGTCTGCGCCCGTCCCGCGCGGCCCTGGTGGTCGCGGATCGCCCTGTCGGGGCTGGCCCTCGCGACGTTGGCAGCCGCGACCCTGGCCGGTCCGGCCCCGGCGGCGGCCCAGACGGCGACCCAGGCGCGCTTCACCCCCGGCCCCTGCTGGTTCAGCGTTCCGGACGGCGAGGCCGCGCTGTGCGGCACCGTCGCCGTTCCGGAACGGCGCGACCGCGCGGCGGCGGGCGGCTTCCGCCTGCCGGTCGCGGTCCTGCTGAGCACCGCGCGCCAGCCCGCCCCCGACCCGGTCCTGTTCCTGGAGGGTGGGCCCGGCGCCTCCCCCTTCGGCAGCGGCGAGGCGGTGGAGGAACGGATGGAGGTGTGGTGGGAGCTGTCCGCCGCCTTCCGCCGCACCCGCAACGTGATCCTGTTCGACCCGCGCGGGGTCGGCCGGGCCGAACCGGACACCGATTGCCCGGAGCTGGACGCCGCCGGCGCCACTCCGCACATCCGCCCGATGCCACGCGAGCAGCGGGCGGCGGCCGAGCGAGCGGCGGTCACCACCTGTCTGAACCGTTTCAAGGCGACCGGGCTGGACAGCGCCCAGTTCTCCACCCCGATCGCCGCCGACGACGCGCTGGACGTGGCGACCGCGCTGGGCGCCCAACGCGTCAACCTGTTCGCGGTGTCCTACGGCACCCGCGTCGCGCTGGAGATCCTGCGCCGGCAGGGTCCCCGCGTGCGCAGCGCCGTTCTCGATTCGGTCTACCCGCCCGACGTCAACGCGCAGGAGGAGGCGCCCTGGCTGGCCCAGCGCGTGTTCCGCCGGCTGTTCGACGACTGCGCCGCCAACCGCGCCTGCCGGGCCGCCTACCCCAATCTGGAAAAGCGCTTCCTCGATCTGGTGGAGCGGCTCGACCGCAACCCGGTGGACCTCATCGTCGGCGACTTCGAGGCGCGCCGCGCCCTGCGCCTGACCGGCGCCGCGCTGATCGCCGCCGGGATGGAGGCGATGTCCACCGGCGAGGCGGTGCCCTCGGTGCCGGCGATGATCGACCGCACCGCAAGGGGCCGCTACGACATGGTCGCCGAGTGGGCTCCGTCGAGCTGGCTGGGCGACACCGAGATCGCCGACGGCCTCGCCTTCTCCGTCGAATGCCGGGAGACGGTGAACCCGGCCGATCCCGCCAGACGCGCCGAAAGCGCCCGCCGCTTCCCGCCCTACGGCACGATCGCCGCCGACGACCCCGGCCGGCGCGTGTGCCGCCTGTGGCCGGCGGGAACGCAGGAGCCGACGGAGCGCCTGCCGGTGGCGAGTCCGCTGCCGGTGCTGCTGCTGTCGGGCGCCTACGACCCGGTGACGCCGCCGGAATGGGGCGAGCGGGCGGCGGCCACCCTGCCGCGCAGCCGCCATCTGGTGTTCCGCAGCGCCGGCCATCTCGTCACCTCCGGCGAGGATTGCGCGATGGCCGCCGCCGTCACCTTCGTCGAGACCGAGACCCTGCCCGCCAACATCTGCCCCGGCGCCGCCAGGCCGCCCCAGTTCGACGGGCCGTGACCCCCGTCCCCCCTCTTTTCCAGGAAACCCGCGATGCCCTTCCCCAGCGATGAACGCGACCGCCTGCTGTCCGTGAAGGGCGTCGGCCCGACGGTGATCGCGCGGCTCGAACAGCTCGGCATCGAGCGGCTGTCCACGCTGGCCGAACAGGACGCCGCCGCCTTGTGCGGCGCCGCCGCCGCGATGCTCGGCAGCAGCTGCTGGAAGAACAGCCCGCAGGCGCGCAAGGCCATCGAGGCGGCCATCGCCCTGGCCCGGACGCCTGCCTGAAGACTCCGGCCCGCTCAGCGCCCCGGCGCGATGCGGCGATAACTCAACCCCTCGGCGATGTGGCGCCGCCGCACGCCGTCGACGCCGTCCAGGTCGGCCAGCGTCCGCGCCACCCGCATCACCCGGTGGTAGCCGCGCGCCGACAGCTTCAGCCGCTCGGCCGCCTCGGTCAGCAGGGCGCGGCCGGCGGCGTCGGGACCGGCGACCCGTTCCAGCAGCTCGCCATCCACCTCGGCGTTGGTGCGCAGCGGTGCCCGGCCGGCCGGGGCCAGCGCCGCGTAGCGCTCCGCCTGGATGGCGCGGGCGACGGCGACGCGGGCGGCGACCTCGGCGCTGCCCTCCGCCGGCGGCGGCAGGCTGAGGTCGGCCGGGCTGACGGCGGGCACGTCGATGTGCAGGTCGATGCGGTCGAACAGCGGGCCGCTGATCTTCGACTGGTAGTCCCCCGCGCATTTCGGCGCGCGGGCGCAGGCCAGCGCGGCGTCGTCGAGATGGCCGCAGCGGCAGGGATTCATCGCGGCGACGAGCTGCACCCGCGCCGGGTAGGTGACGTGGTGGTTGGCGCGGCTGACCACCGCCTTGCCGGTCTCCAGCGGCTGGCGCAGCGCCTCCAGCAGCGGGCGCGGAAACTCCGGCAGCTCGTCGAGGAACAGCACGCCCTGGTGCGCCAGCGAGATCTCCCCCGGCTTGGCGCGCGAGCCGCCGCCGACCAGCGCCGGCAGGCTGGCCGACTGGTGCGGCGCGCGGTAGGGCCGCTGGCGCAGCAGCTTGCCGCCCTCCAGCAGGCCGCCGACGCTGTGGATCATCGACACCTCCAGCGCCTCCGCCGGGTCGAGCGGCGGCAGCAGGCCGGGCAGCCGCGCCGCCAGCATCGACTTGCCGGATCCGGGCGGCCCGATCATCAGCAGATTGTGCGAGCCGGCGGCGGCAACCTCCAGCGCGCGCTTGGCGGTCTCGTTGCCCTTGACGTCGCGCAGGTCGGGCGCCAGCGCCTCCGCCTCCTGCACGCGCGGCCTGGGCGGGGTCAGCACCTGGCTGCCCTTGAAATGGTTGATCAGGGCCAGCAGCGTCGGCGGCGCCAGCACGTCCAGCCCCGGCCCGGCCCAGGCCGCCTCGCCGCCGCAGGGCTCCGGGCAGATCAGCCCGCGGTCGCGGGCCAGCGCGTCGATCGCCGCCGGCAGCACCCCCGCCACCGGGCTCAGCGCCCCGTCCAGCGCCAGCTCGCCGAGTGCCACGTAGCGGGCCATCTCGACGTCGGGCAGCACGCCCATCACGGTCAGCAGGGCGAGCGCGATCGGCAGGTCGAAATGGCTGCCCTCCTTCAGCACGTCGGCGGGGGCGAGGTTGACGGTGATCCGCTTGGCCGGCAGCGCCAGACCCAGAGCGTGCAGCGAGGCGCGCACCCGCTCCCGGCTCTCGCCCACCGCCTTGTCGGGCAGCCCGACCACGGTGAAGGCGACGATCCCGCCGGACATCTGGACCTGCACGTCGATGCCCAGCACCTCGATGCCCTGGAACGCCACCGTGTTGACGCGCGCAACCACCGACACACCTCGATTTCAGGAAATGCACGCGAGTGTAGGGGCCGGCCGACGAAAGCGCCAGCCTGGGATGCGGAGACCGCCCCCCGACCCGACGGCGGCGCCGGGCCGCCCCCCGCATTTGAGCGGTTGCCCGGCGGCGCCGACGCTCTAGGATTGCCATTCCGGGATTGCTGATCCGCGCCGGACCCCCGCATCGAGGAACCAACATCGTGCAGCTTCACCTGAGCACCTGGGCCGAGGTCGAGGCCTATCTGAAGACCTCCAAGGGCATCGTCATGCCGATCGGCTCGACCGAGCAGCATGGCCCCAACGGCCTCGTCGGCACCGACGCCATCTGCGCCGAGGTCATCGCGCGCGGCGTCGGCGAGGCGACCGGCGCTCTGGTCGGCCCGACCATTCCGGTCGGCATGGCGGTGCACCACATGGAGTTCCCCGGCTCCATGACGCTCAAGCCCTCGACCCTGATCGCCCTGCTGCGCGACTATGTCGGCTCACTCGCCGAGCACGGCTTCGAGCGCTTCTTCTTCGTCAACGGCCATGGCGGCAACATCGCCACCGTGCGCGCCGCCTTCTACGAGATTTACGCCGAGCAGCGCGCGCTGAAGGGCCGCGACGCCCCGGACCTGCGCTGCACCCTGGTCAACTGGTGGGAGAACGCCGAGGTCGGCCGCCTGTCGCGCGAGTTCTACCCCGGCAAGGAGGGCTCGCACGCCACCCCCAGCGAGGTGTCGCTGACCCAGTACGCCTACCCGGACTCCATCAAGAGCGTGGCGATGGAGCCCGAGCAGGCTCCGGCCGGCGGATTCCACGACGCCCGCGACTTCCGCCGCCGCTACCCCGACGGCCGCATCGGCTCGGCCCCCGGCCTCGCCCGTCCGGAGCACGGCCGGCAGTTCCACGAGGCGGCGGTCGGCGCCATCGCCGCGCAGTACCGGGCCTTCCTCGCCGAGGCCTGAGCGGTCCGCCGCCATCCTTGCCCTTGCGCCAAGGGAGAGGGACCGCGGCCGATTGCCCGGAGACCACACCCCGCACGTTGATTCGAAGGCCCGACCCTCCTAAATTCGGACGGCGTTGACGCAACCGCGTCGGCGCCGTCCTTTGCGTACGGGCCATGATCAGCGAGTTGAACCAGCGGTCGCGCGAGATTTTCCGGTTGATCGTCGATGCCTATGTGGCGTCGGGCGAGCCGGTCGGCTCGCGCACGATCTCGCGGCGGCTCGGCATGGCGCTGTCGCCGGCGACCATCCGCAACGTGATGGCCGACCTGGAGGAACAGGGGCTGCTCTACGCCCCGCACACCTCGGCCGGGCGCATCCCGACCGACGCCGGCCTGCGGATGTTCGTCAACGGGCTGCTGGAGATCGGCTCGCTGACCGAGGACGAGCGGGTGTCGATCGAGGCGAAATGCTCCGCCTCCGGCCGCGCCCTGCCCGACGTGATGTCGGAGGCCTCGACCATGCTGTCCGGCCTGTCGCACTGCGCCGGGCTGGTGATGGCGCCCAAGACCGACCGGCCGCTCAAGCACATCGAATTCGTCTCGCTGGGGCCCGGCCGCGCGCTGGTCGTGCTGGTCAACGAGGACGGGCTGGTCGAGAACCGCGTCATCGAGGTGCCGCTCGGCCTGCCCGCCTCGACCTTGCAGATGGTGTCGAACTATCTCAGCGCCCGGCTGGTCGGCCGCACCCTCGACGAGGCCCGCCAGGAGGTCCTGCACGAGATCCGCGAGCAGAAGACCGAGCTGGACGAATTGTCGCGCCGCGTCGTCTCCGCCGGGCTGGCGACCTGGGCCGGCACCAGCGGGGCCAACGCCGGGCAGCTCATCGTCCGCGGCCAGTCCAGGCTGCTGGAGGACGTCACCGCGCTGACCGACCTGGAGCGCGTCCGCTCCCTGTTCGAGGCGCTGGAGACCAAGGAGGCCATGCTGCGCATGCTGGACGCCACCGGCAAGGGCGACGGCGTGCAGATCTTCATCGGGGCCGAGAACGTGCTGTTCAACCATTCCGGCTGCACGATGATCATCTCGCCCTTCCAGAACAGCCGGGAACAGGTGATCGGCGCCATCGGCGTCATCGGCCCGACCCGCATGAACTACGCCCGCATCATCCCGCTGGTGGACTACACCGCCAAGGTGGTCAGCCGTCTTGTCGGCTGATCCCGCGCCGGACCCACCGCCCCCTTTCACCCGCCTCAATCGACCGAACGAAGAAGCCGAGAATCCCATGAGCGAAGAGCAGAACAAGCCCGCCGACGCCGAGGTCGAGCCGACCGCCGCCCCCGCTCCCGAAGCCGCCGCAGCCGGCACCGGCGACGACCGCGTCGCCGCGCTGGAGGCCGAGGTCGCCACGCTGAAGGACCAGCTTCTGCGCGCCATGGCCGAGACGGAGAACACCCGCCGCCGCGCCCAGCGCGATCGCGAGGACGCCAGCAAATACGCCGTGACGAGCTTCGCCAAGGAGCTGGCGGCGGTGGCCGACAATCTGCGCCGCGCGCTCGACGCCGTTCCCGCCGAGGGCCGCGAGCAGGACGAGATGCTGAAGGGCCTCGCCGTCGGCGTCGAGGCGACCGAGCGCCAGCTCTTCGCCGCCTTCGACCGCGCCGGCGTCAAGCGCATCGACCCGGCCGGCGAGATGTTCGACCCGAACTTCCATCAGGTGATGTTCGAGATCGAGAACACCGGCAAGCCGGCCGGCACCGTCGTGCAGGTGCTCCAGCCCGGCTACACCATCCACGGCCGCCTGCTGCGCGAGGCCATGGTCGGCGTTGCCAAGGGCGGTGCCAACGAACCGGGCGGCCAGCACATCGATACGAAGGCGTAACGGTTCGGCTTTGAAACGATCCGCAAGGCCGGCCGCACATGGGCCGGCCTTGCGGGCGCCTGTTGACGCGGGGCGCGAAACTTCCTACGCCTTCGGGACGCGCAATCCTTACGGCCCGAACCAATGCGGCCCCCAGGAGGAAAAGCCTCATGCCCAAGAGCGTCCTGACCGTCGACGATTCCAAGACCATCCGCGACATGGTCGGCTTCACGCTGCAAAAGGCGGGCTACGCCGTGACCGAGGCGGCGGACGGCCTCGCCGCCCTGGCCCTGGTCAACCAGCGGAAGTTCGACTGCGTCATCACCGACCTGAACATGCCGGGCATGGACGGTCTGGCGCTGACCAAGGCCATCCGCGCCAACGCCGGCAACCGCGCCACGCCGATCCTGCTGCTGACCACCGAGGCCGACCCGGCCAAGAAGGCCGCCGGCCGCGAGGCCGGGGCCACCGGCTGGCTGGTGAAGCCTTTCAACCCGGAAAAGCTGGTCGAGACGGTCAGGAAGGTCTGCCCGTAAGCGGGATCCCGCCGAGCCGGGCCTCAGCGGATTGGGCGGGGAAACAGGAACTCGCCCTCCGGGTCGTGCGCCGCGAAGCGCCGCTGCGCCGTCGCCCGGTCCGCCACGGCGTAGCAATAGACGCAGCCGTGCGGGCAAGTGTCGTACTCGCCGATGTCGCGGCTTTCGGCGCAGAGGCAACCGGGCCGGTTGCCCTTCTCCCGCGCCGCCAGAACCCGCCCGGCCACCTCCGACAGCCGCGCCGCGTCGACGCAGCGCGCCGCCCCGACCCCCGCCACCCCGGCCAGATCCGGCTGGGTGCAGAGCGTCAGGGCCATCCCCTCCCCCGCCGCGATGCCGGCCAAATCGGCCAGCAGGGCGCGCTTCTCCCCCGCCTCCGGGTCGCGCCAGCCGATGCCGGCGGCGGCGAGGTTGCGCGCCGTCTTGCGATAGGGTTGCAGGAAGGACAGCACCGCCTCGTCGCTGACGCCGCGCAGCGCGCCGGCCAGCCGCGCGAAGGTCTCGCGGTGCCAGGCCGGTGGCGTGGCGTCGGTCACGGCGACCGGATCGTAGCGCCAGACCACCGCCCGCGGTCCCCAGCGGTCGCGCACCGCTTTCATGTGATCGACGGCGACCCGCCAGTCGGGAACCGAGCGCTCCAGCGCGGTCGGCAGGCCGGTGACGCTGTACTGGACGATGAAGGGAAAGCCGGCCTCCGACACCGCGCCCAGCCCGTCGAGGAACGGCCCGAGATTCTTCGTCCAGAACACGAAGCCCTCCACCGCCGGCTTCGTCAGATCGACGCGGTAGGTCTGCCCGCCATAGGGATTGACCGTCCGACAATAGCCGGCCTTCAGGCGGTTGAGGAACCAGCGGCCGTAAAAGGCCGGGATGTCGGTCTTGTAGCTGCACGAAACGATCATCGGACCAGGATGGGCATCCGCCGCCCGCGCATCAAGGCCGGGTCAAAAAAGCCATTCCCGATGACCGACACGTGGCGATTGGCGCGGTTCGTTCGAGCGCCTACAGTGCGCCGCGACCGGAACAGGGGACAAGGCATGAGCGGCGAACGAGCGCAGGGCGGCGAAACCACCGAAGGCCGGATCATCGGCTGGAACGACACCGTCCGTTTCCGCCTGCCCCCCGGCTGGGCCGCCGACGTCGAGGAGCATGAGGGCCAGCCCGTCGCCACCTTCCGTCCGCCGCCGCCGGCCGGCGGAACCCTGCGGCTGGTGACCGACCGGGTCACGCCGAAGCCGGACGCGGGCGGCGTCGCCGCCACCTTGCAGGAGATGGCGCTGCGCTTCGTCCGCCCCCAGGATTCGCGCGCGAGCGACCGCAGCGTCGAAACCCGCGAGGACGGCGCGACGATCGCGCAGGCGATGATGATGACCGACGAGGACGGCCGGGCGGAGACCCATTATCTCTGGCTGGTCGGCACCGCCCGCGACGGTCGCGCGGCGGTGGCGATGTTCAGCTTCGCCCTGCCCGCCATCCTGGACGGCGACGAATCCTGCGCCGCGATGCTGGGCCGGATCGACGAGGCGATCCGCACCGCCGACATCCTCTAACGCCGCGGCGTCGGTCGGCGGGCACCCCCATGCCCGTCGCCGCGGCCGGGACGGCGACCGCCGTTCAGCAGTGGCCGGCGCCGCTCGCCATCAGCACCTTCAGGCGCGTGGCCTTGGGATCGTGGGCGACGGCCGCCTCCTCGGCGGCCAGGGAGGCGAGACTGAGGAAGCGCGCGAGGTCGTCGAGGTCGCAGCGCGCCGCGTCGCTCATCAGGCTGTCCAGGCAGGACTTGATGGCCAGAGCCACGTCGCGTCGTTCATCCGTCATAGCGCTTCCCTTTCACGCTCTTGTGCCGCTGGTTTGTGCCGCCGGACGCCTTGTCGGGCGCTGCCTGGAAAATGAAAGGACGAGCCGCCGCCAGCCGGGATGGCCGAACCGAGCCGAACCGGAAACAGGGCGAACGGCAGCTCCCTTACCTCCAAAGAAGGTAGCATCATCCTTTCTCGATTTCACTATTAGAATCTTGGGACATTGAATAGACACGGCAACTGGCAATTGATTCCTGGATAATAATCACACGGTTTCTTGTTAATGAAAAGTTAATGACCTTGTCTACTTATCGGTTTCTCGGTTAAAGACTTGTAACAGGAGAAACGATATGATTCAAACGCGGTGAATATCGGGGTATATACGATGCATCCTTGAATACGGGGGTATTCTATTCAGAAGCGAGACCGCCGCCGCGACGCAGCCGGTCTCCCCGCCGGCGTGCTTTTCCCCGCTTTTGCGGGTTGAACCGACCAGCACACCGTTGCAGCCCGAAACGCGCCCGCCTATATCTCCGCCAGAAGTGATCCACCCAAACCGTTCCACCGATCCCAGGGGATCGCGGCGGTGCCGGAACCGACGGGCCGCCACGCATCTGCCGAACACAAGAGGCTGAACATGAGCAAAGTGATTGGTATCGACCTCGGCACCACGAACTCCTGCGTCGCCGTGATGGAAGGCGGCAGCGCCAAGGTCATCGAGAACGCCGAGGGCGCCCGCACGACGCCGTCGATGGTCGCCTTCACCCAGGGCGGCGAGCGCCTCGTCGGCCAGCCCGCCAAGCGCCAGGCCGTCACCAACCCGGAAAACACCCTCTTCGCGATCAAGCGTCTGATCGGCCGCCGCTACGACGATCCGCTGACCAAGAAGGACCAGGGCCTCGTTCCCTACAAGATCATTTCCGGCGACAACGGCGACGCCTGGGTCGAGGCCCACGCCAAGAAGTACAGCCCGAGCCAGATCAGCGCCTTCATCCTCGGCAAGATGAAGGAGACGGCGGAGAACTATCTGGGTGAGAAGGTCACGCAGGCGGTCATCACCGTCCCGGCCTACTTCAACGACAGCCAGCGCCAGGCCACCAAGGACGCCGGCAAGATCGCCGGCCTGGAAGTGCTGCGCATCATCAACGAGCCGACGGCCGCCGCGCTCGCCTACGGCATGGAGAAGAAGGGCACCGGCATCGTCGCGGTCTACGACCTCGGTGGCGGCACCTTCGACATCTCGGTGCTGGAGATCGGCGACGGCGTGTTCGAGGTGAAGTCGACCAACGGCGACACCTTCCTCGGCGGCGAGGACTTCGACAGCCGCGTCATCGAGTATCTGGCCGAGGAGTTCCAGAAGGAGCAGGGCATCGACCTGCGCAAGGACAAGCTCGCCCTGCAGCGCCTCAAGGAGGCCGCCGAGAAGGCGAAGATCGAGCTGTCCTCGACGACGCAGACCGAGGTCAACCTGCCCTTCATCACCGCCGACCAGACCGGCCCGAAGCACCTGAACATCAAGGTGACCCGCGCCAAGCTGGAAGCCCTGGTCGACGATCTGGTGCAGCGCACGATCGAGCCCTGCAAGGCCGCCCTCAAGGACGCCGGCCTGAAGGCGAGCGAGATCGACGAGGTGATCCTGGTCGGCGGCATGACCCGCATGCCCAAGGTCATCGACGCGGTGAAGCAGTTCTTCGGCCGTGAGCCGCACCGTGGCGTCAACCCGGACGAGGTGGTCGCCATCGGCGCCGCCATCCAGGGCGGCGTGCTGAAGGGCGAGGTCAAGGACGTCCTGCTGCTCGACGTCACCCCGCTGTCGCTGGGCATCGAGACGCTGGGCGGCGTCTTCACCCGCCTGATCGACCGCAACACCACGGTGCCGACCAAGAAGAGCCAGGTCTTCTCGACCGCCGAGGACAACCAGAACGCCGTCACCATCCGCGTCTTCCAGGGCGAGCGCGAGATGGCGCAGGACAACAAGGCGCTGGGCCAGTTCGATCTGGTCGGCATCCCGCCGGCCCCGCGCGGCGTGCCGCAGATCGAGGTGATCTTCGACATCGACGCCAACGGCATCGTCAGCGTCACCGCCAAGGACAAGGCGACCGGCAAGGAGCAGCAGATCCGCATCCAGGCCTCGGGCGGCCTGTCGGACGCCGACATCCAGAAGATGGTGAAGGACGCCGAGGCCCATTCGGCCGAGGACAAGAAGCGCCGCGAGCTGGTCGACGCCCGCAACCACGCCGACGCGCTGATCCACACCACGGAGCGGACCATCAAGGAGAACGCGGACAAGATCCCGGCCTCCGACAAGACCGCCGCCGAGGCCGCCGTCGCCGAGCTGAAGGGCGTGCTCGACGGCGACGACCTGGAGACGCTGAAGGCCAAGACCGAGGCCCTGGCCCAGGTCTCGATGAAGCTGGGCGAGGCGATGTACAAGGCCGGCCAGGGCGAGGCCCCCGGCGCCGGCGGCGACGACGCCGCCGCGGCGGGCGCCAAGCCGAACGAGCCGGGCGTCGTCGACGCCGACTTCGAGGAGGTCCAGGACGACAAGAAGAAGTCGGCCTAAGCCCATCCCTTGGGCAGCTTCTTTTTGATACGGACCTGACGCGAGCATCGTTGGCCCGCCGCCTTTCCCCGGCGGCGGGCCTTCGGTATGCTGGGGTCAGGTTGCAGCGTGACCCGGACAGTTTGGACCAGACGTAAGGCGGTCGGCCCCCATGGCGAAACAGGATTATTACGAGCTGCTCGGTGTGGAAAAAGGCGCCAGCGCGGATGAGCTGAAGAAGGCTTACCGCAAGATGGCGATGCAGTACCACCCGGACCGCAACCAGGGTGACAAGGAGGCCGAGCACAAGTTCAAGGAAGTCAGCGAGGCCTACGAGATCCTCAAGGACGACCAGAAGCGCGCGGCCTACGACCGGTTCGGCCACGCCGCCTTCGAGAATGGCGGCGGACGCGGCGGGCCGGGCGCCGGGGCCGGCGGCTTCAACTTCGACTTCGGCGGCGGGGCCGGCGGCTTCGCCGACATCTTCGACGAGATGTTCGGCGAGTTCATGGGCGGCCGGCGCGGCGGCGGCGGCGCCTCGGGGCGCGGCCAGGACCTGCGCTACAATCTGGAGATCGGGCTGGAGGAGGCCTTCAAGGGCACCCAGACCAACGTGCGCGTGCCGACGTCGGTCCAGTGCGACGGCTGCAACGGCTCGGGTGCGGCGGCGGGGACCCAGCCGATCACCTGCCCGACCTGCCAGGGTCACGGCAAGGTGCGCGCCCAGCAGGGCTTCTTCACCATCGAGCGCACCTGCCCCGGCTGCCACGGCGCCGGCAAGGTCATCAAGGACGCCTGCAAGACCTGCGGCGGCGCCGGCCGCCTGCGCAAGGAGAAGACCCTCCAGGTCAACATCCCGGCCGGCGTCGAGGACGGCACCCGCATCCGTCTGGCCGGCGAGGGCGAGGCGGGGCTGCGCGGGGCGCCGGCGGGCGACCTCTACATCTTCCTCGCCATCGCCCCTCACCCGATCTTCCAGCGCGACGGCGCCAACATCCACTGCCGCGTGCCGATCCCGATGACCACGGCGGCGCTGGGCGGCACGGTGGAGGTGCCGACCATCGACGGCACCCGCACCAAGGTGACGGTGCCGCCGGGCACCCAGTCCGGCCACCAGTTCCGCATCAAGAGCAAAGGCATGTCGGTGCTGCGCAGCCCCCAGCGCGGCGACATGTACATTCAGGCGGTGGTGGAGACGCCGGTCAACCTCACCAAGCGCCAGCAGGAATTGCTGCGCGAGTTCGAGAGTGGCGGGAAAGAAGGTTCGAATCCACAATCAGAAGGTTTCTTCGCCAAGGTGAAGGAATTGTGGGAAGACCTGAAGGATTGAAAGTTTCAAAAAGCTTCAAAGCCCATGAAACGGAACGGAGGCGGCGCAATGCCGCCTCTTTTTTTGTATGATGTTTGTCGCGGCCGCCCCACCCTGATAGGGTACCTTTTTTGGCGAAAGCCATTGCCGGGCGAAACATGCCTGTGCAATTTGCCAACGCGTTTCCCCTTTGACTGTGCTGGGAACAGGCCGCGTCATGCTCGGTAACCCGTCCTTCGCGGATTTCATCCGGAGCGACCAGATCAGAGACCTGATTGTGCCGTCCGGGCATTCGCCCATCCTGAACCGGCGGCGGGCGGCGATGATCCATTCGCGTGTCCGCATGGTGGCGATGGTCTTCGGGCTGCTGACGCCGCTGTGGATCATCATCGACGTGACGGTGTTCAACTGGCCGTTGTCCGCCGCCCTCGCCGCGCTGCGGCTGACCGCCAGCGGCGCCTTCCTGGCGCTCGCCCTCGACCCGCGCCCCTGCGACGACATCAAGGACGCGTGGTGGCGGCTGGCCGCGCTGCTGGCGATCCCGACCCTGTTCTTCACCATCTCGCACCCGCTGCTCTACGAGCAGGGGATGGACGACCTGCGCATCGCGGTGACGGCCGGCTACGGCTACCTGCCCTTCGTCATGGTCGCCGGCCTCAGCGTCTTCCCGCTGACCGCCAAGGAGGGCGCCCTCTTCGCCGCCCCGATGCTGGCGGCGCATCTCGGCGCCGGCTTCTACGGCTCGCTGGTCCTGCCCTTCCCGTCCTACATCAGCGCGCTCTGGCTGCTGGTGCTGATCGCCGTGGTGGCGACGCTGGCCGCCATCAGCCAGCTCCATTTCATGATCGCCCTGCTGGAGCAGGCGGCGCACGACGTGCTGACCGGCGCGCTGTCGCGCCGGATCGGCGAGGAGCTGCTGCGGCTCCAGCTCGCGCACGCCCAGCGCTCGCACCAGCCCCTGTCGGCGATCTTCGTCGACCTCGACGATTTCAAGGCGGTCAACGACCGCTTCGGGCACGACGAGGGCGACCGCGTGCTGCGCCACGCCGCCACCACCATCCGCAGCCTGCTGCGGGAATCCGACGCGCTGGTCCGCTGGGGCGGCGAGGAGTTCCTGGTGATCATGCCGGATACCCCGATCGACGGCGCGATGATCGCGGTCGAACGGATGCGCACCGCCGGCTTCGGCAAGCGGCCGGACGGCGCCCTCCAGACCGCCAGCATCGGCATCGCCGAGCAGCACGCCGACCGCTCCATCGACTGGGAAGCGCTGGTGGAACTGGCCGACCAGCGCATGTACCAGGCCAAGCAGGCCGGCAAGGACCGCGTGGTCAGCACCGAGCCGGCGTGAGGCTGTCAGGCGGGGGTGGGACACCTCCCCTGCCCCTCACTCCCAAAGAAAAACCGCCCGGAAGCGGCTGCTTCCGGGCGGTTCATCGTTTCGATCAACCGATCCGACGATTGGTCACGCTCAGTCGTTGTTGCGCACGCCCAGGAACTGAAGCAGGAACTGGAACAGGTTCACGAAGTCCAGGTACAGCGTCAGGGCGCCCATCAGAGCCAGCTTGCCGGTGCTCTCATGGTCGTAGCCCTCGGCGTAGCTTTCCTTGATCGCCTGGGTGTCGTAGGCGGTCAGGCCGGTGAAGATCAGCACGCCGATGGCCGAGATCGCGAAATGCAGGGCCGGCGACTGGAAGAAGATGTTGGCCAGACCGGCGATGACGAGGCCGATCACGCCCATCATCAGGAAGGAGCCCATCTTCGACAGGTCGGCCTTCGTCGTGTAGCCGTACAGGCTCATCGACAGGAAGGTCGCGGCGGTGACGAAGAAGGTCAGCGCGATCGACGCCCCGGTGAAGACCAGGAAGATCGCCGACATCGACAGGCCCATCGCGCCGCAGTAGGCCCAGAAGACCAGCTGCGCCGACGCGAAGGACAGGCGTTGAATGCCGAAGGACAGCACCATCACGAAGGCCAGCGGCGCCAGCATCACCACCCACTTCAGCGGCGTTCCGAAGATCGCCGCCATCATGGTCGGGCTGGACGACACGAGCATCGCGACCAGACCCGTCAGGATCAGGCCGGCGCCCATGTAGTTGTACACGCGCAGCATGTGCTGCCGCAGGCCTTCGTCGAAGTATCCCCGATCTGTCGCGCGGCCCACGGTCGCGAAGCGGTTAAAGGTCGGGTCAGCCATGGTCGTATCCTCGGTGAAAGAAGGTTGTCCCGTCGACCTGACATATTGGCGAGTCCGCCATGCCGTTCAACAGGAATCGGAAACTCGTCCACGGGATGAAAAAGCTTTCATGAACCCGTGACTTTGGAACGTCCCGACCCTCTTCATTCGTTGCGAAGCAACGGCGCCGCCGGCTGCCCCAGGGCGCGCCAGGTACCATAGAACCCGAAGGCCAGCGTGATCGCGGTGCTGAGCAGCGCCGTCGTCACCACAGCCGACGGCAGGAAGCTCCACTCCCAGCGCATCAGGAAGCGCATCACCGCCCAGGCGGTCAGCGTGCCGATCGCCCCGGCGATGGCGGCGGTCATCAGGCCGAGCAGGCCATATTCCAGCAGGAAGGCGCGCAGCACGTCGGCCCGCGTCGCCCCCAGCACCTTCAGCACCACGGCGTCGTAGACCCGGCGGCGGTGGCCGGCGGCGACGGCCCCGGCCAGCACCAGCGTGCCGGCGACCAGCGTGATGCCGGCGACGATGCGCACCGCCGTGCCGATGTGGCCCAGCATGTCGCCCACCGTGTCGAGCGCGTCCTTCACCCGCACCAGCGTGACGTTGGGGAACCGCTGCAACACGGCGCGCTGGACCGCCTCCTCGGCGTCGGGCGTGGCGCGGACGGTGGCGATCCAGGTCTGCGGGGCGCCCTCCAGCGTGCCGGGGGCGAAGACCATGGTGAAGTTGATCGCCATGCTGCTGAAATCGGCGGCGCGGACGTTGGCCACCGTCGCCTCGATGGTCCGGCCGAGGATGTTGACCGCCAGCTTGGCGCCGGGACCGATGTTGAAGGCTTCGGCGACGCTCTGGTGGATCGAGATCAGCGGCGGTCCCTTGTAGTCCGCCGCCCACCACGACCCGGCGACCACCTGCGAGCGCGCCGGCAGGGTGGCGGCGTAGGTGATGCCGCGGTCGCCGGCCAGGATCCAGGCCTGCTCGGGGTTGGCCAGCGCCTTCTCGGCCTCCACCCCGTCGACGCTCTCGATGCGGCCGCGCAGGCTGGGCACCGCCTCGAAGGCGCTGGTGCCGGGGATTGCGGTCACCAGATCGCGCAACGGGTCGAACTGGTCGCGCTGGATGTCGACGAAGAAGAAGCTCGGCGCGTCCTTGGGGATCGTCTCCGACACCCGGCGGGCGAAGTTGCCCTGGACCAGCGCGATGGCGACCAGCACGGTCAGCCCGAGCCCAAGCGACAGCACCACCGCCGCCGTCGGGTTGCCCGGCCGGTGCAGGTTGGCGAGCGCCAGCCGCAGCCCCGGCCGCCTCACCCGGCCAACCTTCGCCGCCGCCATCGTCACCAGCCCGGCGGCCAGCCGGAAGGTGACAAAGGTGGCGATGGAGCCGGCGACGAACCAGCCGGCAAACAGCTTGTTGTCGGCGGTCGCCACCGCCAGCCCGGCCAGCGCCAGCACCGACAGCGCCATGGCGGCGAGGGTGGGCGCCCTGGGCCGCCCGCCCGCCGGGGTGATGACGTCGCGGAACAGGGCGCCGGCCGGCACCTCGCGCGCCCGGCCGAGCGGCCACAGCGAGAAGGTCAGCGCCGTCAGCACGCCGTAGAGCGCCGCCAGCGCCAGCGCGCCGGGATGATAGACCCCGATGTGGGCCGAGACCGGCAGCACATCCTCCAGCAGCCGGCCGAGCGCCAGCGGCGCCACCGCCCCCAGCGCCAGCCCGAGCAGGATGCCGACCAGCGCCAGCGCCAGGATCTGCGCCAGATAGAGCTGGAAGACCAGCGCGCCGGGCGCGCCGATGCACTTCATCATGGCGATGGTGCGGGCGCGGGAATCGAGATGGCTGCGCACCGCGTTGCCGACCCCGACCCCGCCGACCAGCAGGGCGGTCAGCCCGACCAGCGTCAGAAACAGCGTCATGCGGTCGATGAAGCGCTCGATCTGCGGCGAGGCGTTGGTGAAGTCGCGCACCCGCCAGGGGGCGTCGGGGAAGCGCGCCTTCAGGGACTCCTGCCACGCCCGGAGGTCGGTGCCCTCCGGCAACGCCACCTTGGCGCTCCACCAGGTCAGGCTGCCCGGTTGCAGCAGGCCGGTGTCGGGCAGCGAATCCAACGCCACCATCAGGCGCGGACCCAGCGAGAAGGCGTTGGACGATGCCCGGTCCGGCTCGCGGTCGATCACCCCGGCGACGCGGTAGACGCTGTCGCCGAGATGGATCGGGTCGCCGATCCCGACACCGAGCCGGTCGGTCAGGCTGGCCTCGACCACCGCCCCCCAGCGCCCGTCGCGCCGGGACAGCGCCTCCTTCAGGTCGCCGCCGCCGCGCAGGGTCAGGGTGCCGTAGAGCGGGTAGACGCCGTCCACCGCCTTCAATTCGACCAGCGAGGCGCGGACCTCGTCGTCGGCGCGCGCCATCGCCCGCATCTCGGCCGAGTTCGACACGCGGGCGACGTTGGGACCGGCCCCGGCCAGCACCGCCTTCTGCTCGTCGGTCGGCGGGGTGTAGAGCTGGCGCAGCGCCACGTCGCCGCCGAGGATCGACCGCCCGTCGCTGGCCAGCCCGTCGAGCAGGCCGCTCGACACCGACTGGACCGAGGCGATGGCGGCGACGCCCAGCGTCAGGCAGGCCAGGAAGATCCAGAATCCCTTCAGCCCGCCGCGCAGCTCGCGCCGGGCCAGCCGCAGGGCGAGCCGCAAGGTGCCGGCCCCGCCCATCACCCCGCTCCCCATGGCACCGTTTTCCGTCGCCATCCCCGTCATTCCCCCGCCAGCCGGGCGCGCTCGCGCCGGGCTGCCAGGGCGACGCCGTCCAAATCACCGCCGCCGAGCCCATCGTCGGCGATCCGGCCGTCGGCCAGCCGCACCGTGCGGTCGCAGCGCGCCGCCAGCGCCGGGTCGTGGGTGATCAGCACCAGCGTGGTGCCGCGCCGCTCGGCGAGGTCGAACAGCAGCTTGACGATGGTGGCGCCGGTGTCGATGTCGAGGTTGCCGGTCGGCTCGTCGGCCAGCAGCAGCGACGGCTCGGCGACGAAGGCGCGGGCCAGCGCCGTGCGCTGCTGCTCGCCGCCGGAGAGCTGCCCCGGATAATGGTGGATCCGGTGGCCGAGCCCGACCGACTCCAGCCCGACGCGCGCGCGGTCGAAGGCGTCGCGCGCCCCGGCGAACTCCAGCGGGATCGCCACATTCTCCAGCGCCGTCATGGTCGGCACCAGATGGAAGGCCTGGAAGACGATGCCGACATGGTCGCGGCGGAAGCGCGCCAGCCCGTCCTCGTCGAGCGCGCCCAGATCCTGCCCGGCGACCCGGATCCGGCCGCCGCTCGGGCGTTCCAGGCCGGCCATCACCATCATCATCGTCGATTTGCCGGAGCCGCTGGGACCGACCACCCCGACCCGCTCGCCGCGGCCGACGTGAAGATTCACGCCCCTCAGGATGTTGACGGGTCCGGCCCCGCTGTCCAATCTCAAGTGGACGTCGTCGAGATCCACGATGGTTCGATCGGCGATGGTTTCGGACGACGTTGCAGCGGATTGGACCTTGGACATGCGTCTCTCGATCATGCGGAACGGACGTTCGCCATATGGCACGGCCCGCCGCGCTTTCAACACGGGCCTTCTCAACGCGGCTTTCACGATGCTGCTCGCCGCAGGGGTGTCGATGACGATCCTTCCCGCCACCTCTCCCGCCTCGGCCGCCGCCGCTCCCGTCAAGCTGCTGGCGCTCGGCGACAGCCTGACCGCCGGCTACGGCCTGCCGGAGCCGCAGGGCTTCGCCAGCCAGCTCCAGAAGGCGCTGACCGCCAAGGGCTATTCGGTCACCGTGGTCAACGCCGGCGTGTCGGGCGACACCACGGCCGGCGGGCTGGCGCGGCTCGACTGGGCGCTCGCCGACAAGCCCGACGCGGCTCTGGTCGAGCTGGGCGCCAACGACATGCTGCGCGGCCTCGACCCCGGCGCCGCCAAGGCGAACCTCGACGCCATCCTGACCAGGCTGAACGAACGCAAGATTCCGACCCTGCTGGCCGGCATGCTGGCGTCGCCCAGCCTCGGCCGCCCCTACACCGAGCGCTTCAACGCGCTCTACCCGGAGCTGGCGAAGACGCACGGCGTGCCGCTCTACCCCTTCTTCCTCGACGGGGTGGCGACCGAACGGGCGCTGATCCAGGCCGACGGGCTGCACCCCAACGCCCAGGGGGTGGCGGTCATCGTCGAGCGCATCCTGCCCGACGTCACCCGCCTGCTCGACTCCCTGCCCAAGACCGGAGGCTGAGGCCGCCATGACCACAGCCACCCGCGCAACGTCCGAAGAGACGTCCGGAGAGGTCTTCTTCCGCGCGGCCAGCGCCGCCGGCACCGACTGGGGGCCGACGACCAAGGCCTGCCTCGACCGGCTGGGGCCGGTGACCGGCTGCAACCTCGGCTTCCTGTACATCACCGACGGCTTCGCCGAGCACGCCGGCAGCATCGTCACGCTGCTGCGCGCCATCACCGGCATCCGCGACTGGACCGGCACGGTCGGCATCGGCGTCTGCGCCAACGGCGAGGTGATCTTCGATGAGCCGGGCATCGCCGTCATGGCCGCCCGCCTGCCCGCCGACAGCTTCCGCCCGTTCCCGGCGGTGAGCGGTGACCTGGAACCGCTGCGCCGCTCGGCCGGCGGCTGGCTCGACAAGCACGGCGCCTCGCTGGCGCTGGTCCACGCCGACCCGCGCACGCCGCAGCTCGCCGACCTCGTCGCCAGCCTGTCGGAGACGACCAGCGCCTTCCTGGTCGGTGGCACCAGCGCGTCGCGCACCGCCTTCCCGCAATTCACCGACCCGCTCGACGGCGGCCCCGTGGCCGAAAACGGTGTCTCCGGCGTGCTGTTCGCCCCATCCGTCGAGGTCGCCACCGCGCGCACCCAGGGTTGCCTGCCGATCGGGCCGAAGCGCAGCGTCACCGCCAGCGACGACAACGTCATCCTGGAAATCGATGGCCGCCCGGCGCTCGACGTCTTCAAGGAGGACATCGGTCCGGAGTTGGCCGCCGACTTGCGTCAAGTGGCCGGCACCATCTGCGCCGGACTGCCGATCGCCGGGTCCGACACCCAGGATTATCTGGTGCGCGACCTGATCGCCATCGACCCGCGTGCCGGCTGGCTGTCGATCGCCGAGCGGGTGACGACCGGCCAACCCATCCTGTTCACCCGCCGCGATCGCGCCAGCGCCGCCGCCGACATGCGCCGGATGCTGGACGGCCTGAGGAAGCGGGTGAGGACGACGCCCAGGGGGGCGGTCTATGTCAGCTGCATCGCCCGCGGCCCCAGCCTGTTCGGCGAGGCGAACACCGAGCTGTCGCTGATCCGCGAGGCCTTCGGCGACGTGCCCTTGACCGGCTTCTTCGCCTCCGGTGAAATTTCCCACAACCGCCTGTATGGTTACACAGGCGTACTGACCCTTTTCCTGTAAGGATCGTTTCGGATGCAGTATCGTTCGCTTGGCCGCACCGGCCTGTCGGTCAGCGCCATCGGCCTGGGCACCATGACCTGGGGCCGCCAGAACAGCGAGGCCGAGGGCCACGCCCAGATGGACGCCGCCGTCGACCGCGGCATCAATTTCTTCGACACGGCGGAGATGTACGCCGTGCCGCCCACCGCCGAGAGCTATGGCAAGACCGAGGAGATCATCGGCTCCTGGTTCCAGGCGCGCGGCGGCCGCGACAAGATCGTGCTCGCCAGCAAGATCATCGGCGCCCCGGCCGGTGGCTTCGGCTGGATCCGCGATGGGAAGTCGCGGCTCGACCGCGCCAACCTGTTCGCGGCGGTCGAGGCCAGCCTGGCGCGGCTGAAGACCGATTACATCGACCTCTACCAGATCCACTGGCCCGACCGCGTGACCAACCGCTTCGGCGCCCGCCTCTACAGCCACAAGCCCGAGAAGGACGACGTGTCCATCGAGGAGACGCTGGCGGCGCTGGGCGAGCTGGTGACCGCCGGCAAGATCCGCCATGTCGGCCTGTCGAACGATTCCCCCTGGGGCGTCATGCGCTTCCTGCGCGCCGCTGAGGTCGCCGGGCTGCCGCGCGTCGCCAGCGTCCAGAACGCCTACAATTTGCTGAACCGGACCTTCGAGCAGGGGCTGTCGGAGGTGTCGCTGCGCGAGGATGTCGGGCTGCTCGCCTACGCGCCGCTCGCCGCCGGCACGCTGAGCGGCAAGTACCTGAACGGCGCCGTGCCGCCCGGCTCGCGCCGCGCCATCGACCACCGGCCGTCGCGCTACGCCACCGTCAACGCCGACGCCGCGACCGGGGCCTATCTCGACATCGCCCGGCGCCACGGCCTGTCGCCGACGCAGATGGCCATCGCCTTCACCCTGCGCCAGCCCTTCGTCACCTCCGCGCTGATCGGCGCCACGACGATGGAGACGCTGCTCTCCAACATCGGCTCCATCGACGTCACCCTGTCCGACGAGGTTCTGGCGGAGATCGACGCGGTCCACGAGCGCCTGCCCGATCCCTGCCCCTGATCGCCTCTTCCACAGCCTCACTCCCAAGGATGCGCCCATGATCCGTCTGTTCGTCGCCCTCGACGTCACGGAGGAGATCCGCCAGCGCCTCGCCGGCCTGTCCGGCGGGGTGCCGGGGGCGCGCTGGATGGATCCGGCCAGCCTGCACCTCACCCTGCGCTTCATCGGCGAGGTGCCGGAGGACCAGGCCTTCGACATCGACGAGGCCCTGGCCGGGGTGCGCGCCCCGCCCTTCGCCCTGACGCTGGACGGGGTCGGCGTGTTCGGCAGCGGCCGGCGCGCCCGCGTCCTGTGGGCCGGGGTGGAGCGCAACGAGGCGCTCAACCACCTCCAGGCCAAGGTGGAATCCGCCCTGGTCCGCTGCGGCCTGCCGGCGGAGGAGCGCAAGTTCAGCCCCCACGTCACCCTGGCCCGGCTGAAGGACCCGCCACAGGACCGCGTCGCCCGCTTCCTGGGCGAGCGCGGCCTGTTCCGCGCCGGGCCGATGGCGGTCGACCACCTGACGCTCTACCGCAGCCATCTCGGCAACGGCGGCTCGGTCTACGAGGCGCTGCGCGCGTACCCGCTGGGCAGGGAACCGTAAGGCCGGCGCTCTTTTTCTTCGCGCTGCGGCAACACACATTGACACAGGGGCCGCGTCGGGATTTATCCGGCCCGGTCCCGTTTTTCCGCTCCCGCCGCTCCAGCCCGAAGAAGGTTCCGCGCCGATGACCCGCCGCCGCCTGCCCACGCCCGACGAGCGGCGCCTGTGGCGGATCGCCATGCGCGACGCGGAGCCGATGCCGGGCCGGGCGGTCGAGCCCGAACCGGATCCGCCCCCCTTCCCCGGCTATGACGAGCCGGTGGCGACCAGCCTCGCCCCGCCGCCGACGGCGAAACAGCATTCCCCCTCCGCCCGGCCGGGACGGTCGCCGCTGCCGCCGCTGACCCCGGGCTCGACCGCCAACATCGACCGCCGCACCGGCGACCGATTCCGCCGTGGCGAGCTGGAGATCGAAGGGCGGATCGACCTGCACGGCATGACCCAGGCCCAGGCGCACACCGCACTCGCCTCCTTCGTCCACCGCGCCTGGAACGAGGGCCGGCGCTGCGTGCTGGTCATCACCGGCAAGGGCAGCTTCACCGGCGGGGCCGGCGTGCTGCGGCAGGCGGCTCCCCGCTGGCTCGGCGACCCGGCGTTGCGCCCGATGGTGCTGGCGATCCAGCCGGCGCAACCCAGGGACGGCGGCGACGGCGCCCTCTATGTCTTGATCAAGCGCCGCCGCGACCGTAAGGACTGAGCGGTTCAACAAGGATTGTCTTCGATGACCCCGTTCGGCGAACGGGTCCGTTCGCTGCGCGACGCCAAGGGCGTGACGCTGAAGCAGATGGCGACGGATCTGTCCATCTCCTCCGCCTACCTGTCGGCGCTGGAGCACGGCAAGCGCGGCCAGCCCTCGCCCCAGCTCGTCCGCCAGATCTGCGCCTATTTCGGCATCATCTGGGACGAGGCGGAGGATCTGGAACGGCTGGCGGATCTGTCGCACCCCCGCGTGACGGTCGACACCTCCGGCCTCAGCGCCAGGGCGACCGAACTGGCCAACCGGCTGTCGGAACGCATCGGCGACCTCGACGACGCGGCGATCGAGCGGCTTCTCGCCATTCTCGACGCGGTGCCGCTACAGAAGGGCGGCCGCCGCCGCGGCGCCGCCCGGCGTCGCTGACCGGATCCGGGTGGCCGGCCGCCGGCGTCCTGCCCGCCTGCGGCATTGTTGAGAGTCGAATTTCCCGTTCCGCGGATCTATGTCTTTCGTTAAGGCAGGCACAGCGCCGGGACGACCGCGACATGACCGACCGGATTCCTTCATCCATTCCTCCACCCGCCTCGTCGGCACAGACGGTATCGGCGGAGGAGGCGCTTCGCCGCAGCGAGGCGCGCAACCGCGCCATCGTCGAACAGGCGGTGGACGCGATCCTGACCGCCGACGCCACCGGCACCATCCTGTCGGCCAACCGTTCGGCCGAGCGGCTGCTGGGGTACGAGCCGGGCGCGCTGGTCGGCCAGCCGATCGACTGCCTGATGCCGGCCGGCGCCTCGCACGGCGCCTACCTCTCGCGCTACCTGTCCACCATGAAGCCGCACGTCGTCGGCATCGGGCGCGAGGTCACGGGCCGGCGCCGCGACGGGGTCGACATTCCGCTCTGGCTGACCCTGTCGGACATCGACCTGCCGGGCTACCGGATCTTCGTCGCCATGCTGCGCGACATTTCCGCCGCCAAGGAGACCGAGCGCGCGCTGCGCGACGCCAAAACCGCGATCGAACTGGCCGACCGCGCCAAGACCGCCTTCCTGGCGAACATGAGCCACGAGCTGCGCACCCCGCTGACCGGCATCCTCGGCTTCGCCGACCTGCTGCGCCAGCGGATGGAAGGCCGCTCCCATGACCCGCTGCTCCTGGCAGGCGCCGAGGAGATCCGGCGCTCGGGCGAACTGCTGCTCGCCAACATCAACGATCTTCTGGAGATCGCCACCATCGAGGCCGGGTGCGGCGCGCTGGAGGAGACGCTGGTCGACCCGGCCGAGCTGGTCGCCTCCTGCCTGCGGCTGATCGCCAAGCGGGCGGAACGCGGCCGGCTGACCGTCACCATGACGCCGCCCGGCGAACTGCCGCCCCTCACCGCCGACCCGCGCGCGCTGAAGCAGGCGCTGCTGCATCTGCTGTCGAACGCGGTGAAGTTCACGCCGGAGAACGGCATGGTCGGGGTCAGCGCCGGGTTGGACGCGGAGGGCGACCTGTTGATCGAGGTGCGCGACACCGGCTGCGGCATCACCGACGAGCTGATGGAACGGGTGTTCCAGCCCTTCGTCCAGGGCGAGTCCGGACTGGACCGCGCTTACGAGGGGATCGGCCTCGGCCTGAGCATCGCCCGCTCCCTGGCCGAACGGCACGGCGGCTCGCTGGCGATCCGCTCCCAGGCCGGGGCCGGAACGGTGGTGACGATGCGGCTTCCCAGGACCCGTCTGCTGCCGCTGTAGAACCAGCCCCCCTTGCCGGGCCCGGCACAAGGCCGGGCACGACAAGGGAGAGTGGGCGGAGGCGTCTCATCAACGGCTTTGAATCCCGACCTCTCCACCCGCCATCCCTATCTTCGCGGGGTGACGGTTCATGGGCCGGCAAGTCAAAGGGGCCGGCGAGTCATACCAGTACCGGAAAATTCCGACCTGTGGTCGGAACTTTCCGGTCCCTCAAACGCCGGGCGGCCCGCCTCCGCGGGCCTTGGCTTCGCGGGCATGGGCCCGCGCGGCCGCAGTCGCGGCCGATACCAGAGCCAGAAGTCAAAACTTTCTGGCTCTGGTATCAAAGCTTCCGGTGCTACAGGATGAACTTCGACAGATCGGCGTTCTTCGCCAGACCGGCGACCCGCTCGCGGACATAGGCCGCGTCGATGGTGACGGTTTCGCCGGCGCGGTCGTTGGCGGCGAAGCTGATCTCCTCCAGCAGACGCTCCAGCACCGTGTGCAGGCGCCGCGCGCCGATGTTCTCGACCGAGGCGTTGATCTCCGTCGCCAGCAGGGCCAGCTCGTCGATGCTGTCGTCGGTGAAGACCAGATCGACCTCCTCCGTCCTCAGCAGCTCGCGGTACTGGCGGATCAGGCTGGCTTCCGGCTCGGTCAGGATGCGCTTGAAGTCCTCGCGGGTCAGCGCCTTCAGCTCGACGCGGATCGGCAGGCGGCCCTGAAGCTCGGGCAGCAGGTCGGACGGCTTGGCGACATGGAAGGCGCCGGACGCGATGAACAGGATGTGGTCGGTCTTCACCGCGCCATGCTTGGTCGAGACGGTCGTCCCCTCGATCAGCGGCAGCAGGTCGCGCTGGACGCCCTCGCGGCTGACGTCGGCGCCGCCGCGCGTGTCCGACCGCGCGGTGATCTTGTCGATCTCGTCGAGGAAGACGATGCCGTTCTGCTCGACGGCGCGGATCGCCTCCGACACCACCTTCTCGTTGTCGAGGAGCTTGTCGGACTCCTCGGCCATCAGCACGGTGTGGCTCTCGGCGACGGTCAGCCGGCGCGTCTTGGTGCGGCCGCCCATCATCTTGCCGAACATGTCGTTCAGGTTCAGCATGCCCATCTGGGCGCCCGGCATGCCCGGAATGTCGAAGGTCGGCATCCCGGCGGCGCCGGTGTCGGCGACCTGGATCTCGATCTCCTTGTCGTTCAGCGTCCCCTCGCGCAGCATCTTGCGGAACTTGGCGCGGGTGTCGGCGCTCGCGCTCTCGCCGCACAGCGCGTCGAGCACGCGCTCCTCGGCGCGCAGCTCGGCCTTGGATTCGACCTCCTTGCGCAGACGCTCGCGGGTCAGGCCGATGGCGGCCTCCACCAGATCGCGGACGATCTGCTCGACGTCGCGGCCGACATAGCCGACCTCGGTGAACTTGGTCGCCTCGACCTTCAGGAAGGGCGCCTGCGCCAGCTTGGCGAGGCGCCGCGCGATCTCGGTCTTGCCGACGCCGGTCGGGCCGATCATCAGGATGTTCTTCGGCAGAACCTCCTCGCGCAGCGCCTCGGGCAGCTGCTGGCGGCGCCAGCGGTTGCGCAGCGCGATGGCGACGGCGCGCTTGGCGTCGTTCTGGCCGACGATGTAGCGGTCGAGTTCGGAGACGATCTCGCGGGGGGTGAAGGAGGCGGTCATGGCGCGGATTCCGGAGTCAGAGCTTTTCGAGCGTGACGTTTTCGTTGGTGTAGACGCAGATGCCGGCGGCGATCCTCATCGCCTTGCGGGCCACCGCCTCGGCGTCCATGCCGTCGATGTCGATCAGCGCGCGCGCCGCCGACAGGGCGTAGGATCCGCCGGACCCGATGCCGATCAGCCCGTCCTCCGGCTCCAGCACGTCGCCGTTGCCGGTCAGCACCAGGCTGACGCTCTTGTCGGCCACCGCCATCATCGCCTCCAGCCGGCGCAGGTAGCGGTCGGTCCGCCAGTCCTTCGCCATCTCCACGCAGGCGCGGGTGAGCTGGCCGGGATGCTGCTCCAGCTTGCCTTCCAGCCGTTCGAACAGGGTCAGCGCGTCGGCGGTGGCCCCGGCGAAGCCGGCCATCACCGTGCCGCCGGCCAGCCAGCGCACCTTGCGGGCGTTCGACTTCATCACCGTCGGGCCGACCGACACCTGCCCGTCGCCGGCGATGACCACCTGCCCGTTCTTGCGCACCGACAGGATGGTCGTGCCGTGCCACTGGATCGGGTCATGGGGGTTGGAAGCTGAGAAGGTCATACGCAACCATGATGTGAAAAGGATGAGCCGCGCCCGGATCCGGTACCGGATCCACCCGTTCAGGATAATGCGCGTCCGGCATCCGGTCTATGTGGGAGGGTCGCCCGCCTCGTCAAGTTCCCCGTCACCTTCGCCGTCAGGCTCTTCGTCGAACGCCCCGTCACGCCCGGCCCGACGCAACCGGCTTCCCCGCCCGTCCCTGTCCGGTTGACGCAACTCCGCCGCCGTTCGGGACCGGCGCAGGGGCGCCGGACTTGCGTCAAGCAGATCCGCCCCCATGCGGGCCAGCAGCGGCCCGACCGGCAGGAAGGCGACCAGCCCCGGCGGCGTCGCGGCCGACATCGCCTGCGGGCCGAGCGCCACCCCGACCACCGCCCCGGCCTCGTCGATCAGCGGGTCGCCGGCCGCGACCGGCGCGCCGAACAGGGCGACCGAGCCCAGATCCGCCTGGATCACCGCGATCCCGCGCACCGGATCCGGCCGGACGGCGCCGACGATGCCGGCCGCGGAGACCGCGCCGCGCCGCATCGCCACGCTGACCGGCTCGCTGACCTCGACCGTCCCGCCCCGCACGGGAACCGCCGTCAGCCGGGCCGGAACCCGGACCAGCGCCAGCCCGCTGGCGGCGTCGCGCCCCTCGACCCGGCCGTCCAGGGTGACGCCGCGCGCCGGCCGCACGGTGACGCCGTCGCCGAGGCCGACGCCGGGCACCAGCAGCAGGGAGTCCCGGCCGGTCTCGCCCGGCACCTCGCCGATGACCAACCCATAGCCCTCCCCCGCCCGCACCTGGGCGGCGCCGGCACGGGCGGTCGGATCCTCCGCACCGCCGCCATCGGCCGCCGGTGTCCGAATGATCAGGGCCGTGTCGATGCGCGGCGCGTCCAGCGGTGGAAGCCCCGCCGCCGACGCGCCGCCGGGGACGGGTGAATGGCCGCCGGCCGGCGACCCGCCGCGCGTCAGCACCGCCCGGAAGCCGCCGTCAGCCGCCAGGCGTTCCGCCGCCGACGCGAAGGCCTCCTCGACCAGCAGCGTGTCGCCCTGGGGAACGCCGCCATCCTGCCGGCTGGTGCCGGTGGTGGAGACGCGGTGGACCAGACGGCCGTTGCGCGCGTCGTAGACGGTCCAGTCCACGCGCGCGCTGCCGCTGCCCGAGCTGCCCTTGTCGGCCCCGGTCAGCCAGTTGGAGCGGTGGCACAGCTCCAGCCGGACGTCGCGCAGGTCGCCCTGCACGGTGAAGCGCGCCCGGTTGCGGGTGGCGCCGGGCGCGTCCGGTCCCCCCTGCCGCCCGACCACGTCGAAGCCGGCCGCAGCCATCACCTCGTCGAAACGCTCGTCGAAGGTCGAGCCGCGCCGCATGTTGGCGCCGCTGGTCCAGTAAACCGTGTCGTAGGGCGGCGCGCAGTCGATGCCCCAGACATAGCGCCCGATCTCGGTCCCGCGCCGCATCGAGCCGATCGACAGCTCGGCGAAGCGCAGCGGTTCGGTGGTTCCGGCGGCGACGGGTGGCGCCAGCGTCGGCCGCGGTTGCGGCGCGGAGGCTAGGCAGCCGCCGAGCAGCGGCGCGACGAGAGCGGGCAGCAAGGCCGGGGCAAGGCGGCGCAAGGCGGTTCCCATATCCTGTTATGCACGCATTCGGTGCAAAACACTGTAACCCGCACACCATCGTACAACAATCGTCGGATCGCTCCCCGGACCATGGACCCACTTGACAAGGCTTGCGGCCGCTGGCGCGGGCAACCGCTTCCTGCTACAAAAACCCCATGGACCAGAGCCCTTCCCACGGCGCCCGCCGCGCCTCGATCGAGCGGAACACGACCGAGACCCGCATCCGGGTCGCGGTGAACCTGGACGGCACCGGCGTCTACGACGTGAAGACCGGCATCGGCTTCCTCGACCACATGCTGGAGCAGCTGTCGCGCCACAGCCTGATGGATTTGACGGTGCTGGCCGACGGCGACCTGCACATCGACTACCACCACACGACCGAGGACAGCGGCATCGCCATCGGCATGGCGGTGGCGAAGGCGCTGGGCGACCGCAAGGGCATCCAGCGCTACGGCCACGCCTACGTGCCGATGGACGAGACGCTGACGCGGGTGGCGTTGGACTTCTCCAACCGGCCCTACCTGATCTGGAAGGTCGCCTTCACCCGCGACAAGATCGGCGATTTCGACACCGAGCTGTTCCGCGAATGGTTCCAGGCCTTCGCCATGGCCGCCGGCGTGACCCTGCACGTCGAGACTCTCTACGGCGAGAACAACCACCACATCGTGGAAAGCTGCTACAAGGCGCTTGCCCGCGCGCTGCGCGCCGGTGTCGACATCGACCCGCGCAAGCGCGACGCCGTGCCCTCCACCAAGGGCACGCTCGGCGGCTCCCTCTGAGGGTCCTCCCCAGGAGCGCCGCCCCCTCCGACTGGGCTCTATCCGATCTGACGTAAGGTTCCCCACCTCCATGCAAACGGTCGCGCTGATCGACTACGGCTCCGGCAACCTGCGCTCCGCCGCCAAGGCGATCGAGCGGGCGGCCGGCGAAGCCGAAGCCTCCACCACGGTTCTCGTCACCTCCGACGCCGACGCGGTGCGCCGCGCCGACCGGGTGGTGCTGCCCGGCGTCGGCGCCTTCGCCGATTGCAAGCGCGGCCTGTCCGAGGTCCCCGGCATGCTGGAAGCGCTGGAGGAGGTCGTCCACCGCCGCGCCCGCCCCTTCCTCGGCATCTGCGTCGGCATGCAGCTGATGGCCGAGCGCGGCCGCGAATACGGCGTGACCGAGGGGCTGGGCTGGATCAAGGGCGAGGTGGCGACGCTGGAGCCGGCGGATCCGGCCCTGAAAATTCCCCACATGGGCTGGAACGAGCTGAACGTCCGCCGCCCCCACCCGGTGCTGGCCGGGCTGCCGGAGAACGCGCACGCCTATTTCGTCCATTCCTATCACTTCAAGCTGGCCGACCCGGAGACGCTGATCGCGTCGGCCGAGTATGGCGGTCCCTTCGCCGCGGTGGTCGGGCGCGACAATCTGGTCGGCACCCAGTTCCACCCGGAAAAGAGCCAGGCGACCGGCCTCGCCCTGATCGCCAACTTCCTGCGCTGGAAGGCCTGAACGATGGCGGACGTCGCCATCGAGCGGGTGGAAGCGCTCAAGACCGGGGACCTGCACGACCTGTGCGACGCCGCCGACGACGCCATCAAGGCGGGCGGCGGTTTCGGCTGGGTCGAACCGCCGCCGCGCGACGTGATGGAGCGCTACTGGAAGGGCGTGCTGGTCGTGCCCGAACGCATCCTGTTCGTCGCCCGGCTCGACGGGGTGATCGCCGGATCGGCCCAGCTGGTCAAGCCGCCGCGCAACAACGAGGCGCAGGGCCACGCCGCGTCGCTGACCACCGCCTTCGTCGCCCCCTGGGCGCGCGGCCACGGGCTGGCCCGCCGCCTGACGCAGGCGGTGGAGGCCGAGGCGGTCGCCTGCGGCTTCCGCGCCCTCAACCTGGACGTCCGCGAGACCCAGGAGGCGGCGATCGCGCTCTACGAGACGCTCGGCTTCAAGCGCTGGGGCACCCACCCCTTCTACGCGCTGGTGAAGGGCGTCCGCACCGCCGGATATTTCTATTCCAAAGACCTCGATCAAGCCACGCCACAGGACGAGACGCCGCGATGATCATCTACCCCGCCATCGACCTCAAGGACGGTGCCTGCGTCCGCCTGCTGCGCGGCGAGATGAGCCAGGCCACGGTCTTCAACACCAACCCCGGCGACCAGGGAAGGCTGTTCCAGAGCCAGGGCTTCGAATGGCTCCACCTCGTCGATCTCAACGGCGCCTTCGAGGGCAAGCCGGTGAACGGCGCCGCCGTAGAGAGCATCCTCCAGGCGGTCACCATCCCGGTGCAGCTCGGCGGCGGCATCCGCGACCTGAAGACCATCGGCATGTGGCTGGAGAAGGGCGTCAGCCGCGTCATCCTCGGCACCGTGGCGCTGCGCGACCCGGATCTGGTCAAGGCCGCCTGCCGCGAGTTCCCCGGCAAGGTCGCCGTCGGCATCGACGCGCGGGAGGGCTACGTCGCCGTCGCCGGCTGGGCCGAGACCTCGGACATCAAGGCGCTCGACCTCGCGCTGAAGTTCGAGGATTGCGGCGTCGCGGCCATCATCTACACCGACATCAACCGCGACGGCGCCATGGGCGGCGTCAACGTGGAATCCACCTCCGACCTCGCCTTCCACCTGACGACGCCGGTCATCGCGTCGGGCGGCGTGTCGTCGATGGAGGATTTGCGCGCGCTGAAGCTGGAGGAGGACACCGGCATCGAGGGCGTGATCTGCGGCCGCGCGCTCTACGACGGGCGCATCGACCCGCAGGAGGCGCTCGCCCTGCTCTCCGCCCCCGCCGTCGAGGACGCCGACTGATGCTGAAGATGCGCGTCATCCCCTGCCTGGACGTCAAGGACGGCCGGGTCGTCAAGGGGGTCAACTTCGTCGATCTGGTCGACGCCGGCGATCCGGTCGAGCAGGCCCGCGTCTACGACCGCGAGGGGGCCGACGAGCTGACCTTCCTCGACATCACCGCCAGCCACGAGAACCGCGACACCATCTACGACGTGGTGCGCCGCACCGCCGAGCAGGTGTTCATGCCGTTGACCGTCGGCGGCGGGGTGCGGGTGGTCGAGGACATCCGCAAGCTGCTGCTGGCCGGCGCCGACAAGGTGTCGATCAACACCGCCGCCATCCACCGGCCGGAGTTCGTGCAGGAGGCGGCCGAGAAGTTCGGCGCGCAATGCATCGTCGTCGCCATCGACGCCAAGCAGGTCTCCCCCGGCAAGTGGGAGGTCTTCACCCATGGCGGCCGCAACGCCACCGGGCTCGACGCGGTGGAGTGGGCGCAGCGCATGGTCGGCAACGGCGCCGGCGAGATCCTGCTGACCTCGATGGACCGCGACGGCACCAAGAGCGGCTTCGATCTGGCGCTGACCCGCAAGGTCGCCGACAGCGTGCGGGTGCCGGTGATCGCGTCGGGCGGCGTCGGCACGCTCGACCATCTGGTCGAGGGCATCCGCGAGGGCCACGCCACCGCCGTGCTCGCCGCCTCGATCTTCCATTTCGGCACCTACACCATCGGGCAGGCTAAGGCGGCGCTCGCCGAGGCCGGCATTCCGGTGCGCCCGGCGCTGACGGCGGGGGCCACAGCCCATGGCTGACGGAAAGAACGCCAAGCCGGCCGCCGGATCCGCCTCCAATTCCGCCGAGGTGCTGGACCGGCTCTACGCCACCGTTCTGGCGCGCAAGGGCGGCGACCCGGACAGCTCCTACACCGCCAAGCTCTACAGCCGGGGCACCGCCAAGATCGCCCAGAAGGTCGGCGAGGAGGCGGTCGAGGCCATCCTGGAGGCGGTGCGCGGCGACAAGGCCGCCCTCGCCGCGGAATCGGCCGACCTGCTCTATCACCTGCTGGTGCTGTGGGCCGACGCCGGGCTGGATCCGGCCGAGGTCTGGGACAAGCTGGCCCAGCGCGAGGGCACCAGCGGCATCGACGAGAAGAAAGCCCGCAAGCCCTGACGGGTCCCTCGTCGGACTCTCATCGGACATCCATCGGACCAAGGGGGAACGCACGTCCATGGCCAGCAAGAGCTACGACCCGAACAACGTCTTCGCCCGCATCCTGCGCGGCGAGATTCCCAACAAGACGGTGCTGGAGACCGAGCATGTGCTCGCCTTCCACGACATCCAGCCGCTGGCGCCGATCCACATCCTGGTGATCCCCAAGGGCGCCTATGTGGACATGGACGACTTCACCGCCAACGCCTCCGACACCGAGATCACCGCCCTGTTCCGCACGGTCGGCGACATCGCCCGTCAGGTCGGCGCCGCCGAGCCCGGCTACCGCATCATCTCCAACTGCGGCGCCGCCGCCCGCCAGGACGTGCCGCATCTGCACATTCACATCCTCGGCGGCCACGACCTGGGACGGATGGTCAAGCCGGATTGATCCGGTTCGAGTGATCCACGTGAAACATGAAAAGGGGCGCCGGACCGGATCCGGCGCCCCTTTTCATTTTTGGGCGGTGGCTTGGGTTGCGTTTTGGGCGGTCACCACCACCGTCTTCGGCAGCAGGATGAAGTAGCCGCCGGGGCTCTTCATGACGCCGGCCTTGCGCTCGGCCTCCTCGCCATGACCCCAGAAGACGTCGCCGCGCACCGGGCCGCGGATGGCGCCGCCGGTGTCCTGGGCGATCAGCAGCCGGCGCAGCGGTTGCGTGGCGTCGAGCGGGTCCTGCGCGTCGAGCCAGACCGGCACGCCGTAGGGCAGAAACTTGGAATCCACCGCGAGGCTGCGCCCCGGCGTCAGCGCCACGCCCTGGGCGCCGTTCGGGCCGTCGCCCTTCAGCGTCTGGAAGAAGACGTAAGAGGGGTTCTTGTTCATCACCGCCGCCGCCTCGCCGGGGTTGGCGAGCAGCCAGGCACGGATGGTCTGGAGTGAAACCTCCTCCCGCTTCAGCGCGCCGCGGTCGATCAACTCCTTGCCGATGGCAACGTATTTGTGACCGTTCTGCCCGGCGTAGCCGACGCGCATCTCCGTCCCGTCGGGCAGGCGGACGCGGCCGGAGCCTTGGATGTGCAGGAAGAAGGCGGCGACCGGGTCCTTCACCCAGACCAGCTCCAGCCCCTTGCCGCGCAGGGCGCCGGCCTCAATGGCGGCGCGGTCCTCGAAGGGTTTCAGACGTCCGTCGACGACGCGGCCGGCGGTGCGCTCGCCCTTCCAGCGCTCGGCGAACTCGCCGAGATCGACCATCACCAGATCGTCGGGGCGCCTGTAGAGCGGCGTGGCGTGGACCGGATCCGGGCTGCGGCTGCCCTCCAGCTCGATTTCGTAATAGCCGGTGAACAGCCCCTTGCGGTCGTCGTTGTTGGCGGCGGCATAGGGGATGAAGTGCGATTCGAAGACGGCCCGCGCGGCGGCGTCATCCCCAGCCGGAACGGTGGCGAGCCGGGCGCAGGGCTCCCGCCAGTCGCCGACGCGTCCCCCCACCCCGGCCGGCCCAACCGCACGGTCCACCGGCAAGGCGGCAAAACGCCCGCAGGATTTCGCCAGAGCCGGCAACGCCTCCGAGAGCCGGTCGGCGTTCCATCCCGGCAGGTCGACGAAGGCGACCGGGGTCAGGGTCAGCGCCTCGGGCGGCGGGGGCGCCTTGGCCTCCTCCTTGCGGTCGCAGGCGGCGAGCCACAAGGCAACGGCCCCGGCGAAGGCCAGGGCCGTGGCACGGGCCGGACGGCGCCGGATCAAGTGGCCCCGGATCAAGTGGCGACGTGGATTTCGGTCAACGCCCAGTTCGGATCGCGAGCGCGGGTGTTGCGGCTGAAGGTCCAGATGTCGGTCGCTTCGACCACCGCGTTCGGGTCGCCGTCGACCACCGCGCCGCTGCGGTCGCGCACGACGTTGATCTGGTCGGAGACCAGCTTGACCGTCACGATGGCGGTGCGGCTGGCGTCGAGCCGCGCCTCGGCGACGTCGGCCTCCCGGATCATCTCGACCAGAACCTCGTGCTTCTCCCCGGCGGCCTGACGGTCGCGGATGACGCGGGCGAAATTCTCGTAGACGTCGTCGGCCAGCAACGGACGCAGCGTCGCGGTGTCGCCGCGGGCGAAGGCCTCGACGATCATGCGGAACGCGGCCTTGGCGCCTTCCAGGAAATGCTTCTCGTCGAAGCTGGGGTCGGCGGCCTTGATCTGTTCCAGCGCCACGGCCAGCGACACCGGCTCGTCCGACACGGGTGCGTCATCGGGACGCGGGCGGTTGCGGTCGGGCATCGCCACGACGTTGTCCGGCCGGCTGGGGTTCGGCGTGAAGGGATTCGGCCGCTGCTGCTCCTCGCCGGTACGGCGCCCCAGGACGCTGCGCAGCCGATAGACGAGAAACGCCGCGATCATCGCGAAGATTACGATCTCGATGAACACGAACCCATCTCCCATCGTTCGATCCTTCCGATTGCGATCTAGCCGGTTCCGGGGCCCCCAATCGGGGCGGCACCCCTGGACCCGCCGGTGGAGCCACATTACGTGTAGCTCGAACCATCGACCATATGGACGTCCCGGCTGCCAATTCCAGGTCATCGACCGGACGTCCTAGCCAAGTGTAGATAGGGCCTGAACGCCCGAAGAGCAAGGACAGCCATGAATCCCCTGCTGTTGATCCTCCTTCTGCCGATCCTGGAGATCGTCGGTTTCATCCAGGTCGGCGACTGGATCGGCGCCGGGCCGACCATCGGGCTGCTTGCGCTGTCCGCCCTGCTCGGCATCTTCCTGATCCGCCACCGCGGCCTGACCGCGCTGACCCGCGCCCAGGCCGCCGCCGCGAGGGGCGAGGCGCCGATCGGCACCGTGCTCGACGGATTCTGCGAGGTCGTCGCCGGCATCCTGCTGCTCATCCCCGGCTTCCTCACCGACCTGCTGGGGCTGGCCCTGCTGATCCGCCCCCTGCGCCGTGGCGCCGGCCGCTGGCTGCTGGCGCGGATGATGGCCGGCCAGAGCCGCTTCCAGGTCTTCGGCGGTCCCGCCTTCGGGGCCGGATCCGGGGCCGGATCCGGCCGTCCGGACGGTGGTTTCGGAGCCGGATCCGCCTCGGGAGCCGGGCCAGGCTTCGGCGCCGCCGGCCATCGCGGCGGCCCGTTCCAGCCGCAACCGGGGGTGATCGACGGCGATTACCGCGACGTGTCGGAGAACACCCCGGCGGAGGCCGAGGGAACCCGGCGCCTGTCCGAATCCCAATGGGGAAAGGCCCCTCCCGATGGGTCCGGCCGGCCCTGACCTTTCCGTTGGCAGCCCGCCGGATCCGTGATAGCCAGCCGTCTGGCGAAAGCTTTTCCACCCCAAACCCGTCACGGCCCGCCGCCCCCAGGACGGCCGGACCGGCGATTCAGGAGCTTGTTATGTCCGATCCGCAGATCAATGGCGCCGAACAGCCGTCCCAGCAGGCGTCCTCGCTGCCGATGCATGTCCTGGCCCAGTATGTGAAGGACCTGTCCTTCGAGAACCCCAACGCCCCGCAGAGCCTGCTGCCCAACCAGCCGCAGCCGCAGGTCAACATCGGCGTCGACGTGCAGGCCCAGATGGTCGGCGAGGACGTCTACGAGGTCACCCTCCAGCTCCGCTGCGAGGCCCGCCAGGGCGAGACCGTCGCCTTCATCGTCGAGCTGTCCTACGGCGGCCTGTTCCAGCTCCCCGGCCTGCCGCAGGAGCATCACCGCCCGGTGCTGATGATCGAAGGCCCGCGCATGCTGTTCCCCTTCGCCCGCGCCATCGTGTCGACGGCGACCCGCGACGGCGGCTATCCGCCGCTGCTGGTCAACCCGATCGACTTCGCCGACCTGTACCACCGCCAGGGCGGCGCCCAGGCCGCCGCCGAGCAGCAGCCCCAGCAGCCGCCGTTCTGAGGACAGCGGTCCGAGGATCGGCCGCCGGATCCGGTCGGGCATGACCCACGCATGAAAAAGGCGGGAGGCTTTCGGCCCCCCGCCTTTTTCATGACCAAGTCCCGTTGGACTATTGGTTCATGCTCTCGAAGAATTCGCTGTTCGACTTGGTGTGCTTCAGCTTGTCGACCAGGAAATCGACCGCGTCGGTGACGCCCATCGGCATCAGGATCCGGCGCAGGATCCACATCTTCGACATGGTTCCCTTGTCGACCAGCAGCTCTTCCTTGCGGGTGCCCGACTTCGAGATGTCGATCGCCGGGAAGGTGCGCTTGTCGGAAAGCTTGCGGTCCAGCACGATCTCCGAGTTGCCGGTGCCCTTGAACTCCTCGAAGATCACCTCGTCCATGCGGCTGCCCGTGTCGATCAGCGCGGTGGCGATGATGGTCAGCGAGCCGCCCTCCTCGACGTTGCGCGCGGCGCCGAAGAAGCGCTTGGGCCGTTGCAGGGCGTTGGCGTCGACGCCGCCGGTCAGCACCTTGCCGGACGACGGCACCACCGTGTTGTAGGCGCGTGCCAGACGGGTGATCGAATCCAGCAGGATGACGACGTCGCGCTTGTGCTCGACCAGCCGCTTGGCCTTCTCGATCACCATCTCGGCGACCTGGACGTGGCGGGTCGCCGGCTCGTCGAAGGTGGAGCTGATGACCTCGCCGCGCACCGAGCGCGCCATGTCGGTCACTTCTTCCGGACGCTCGTCGATCAGCAGGACGATCAGGTAGGCTTCCGGGTGGTTGGTGGCGACGGAATGGGCGATGTTCTGGAGCATCACCGTCTTGCCGGTGCGCGGCGGCGCCACGATCAGGCCGCGCTGCCCCTTGCCCAGCGGGGAGACCAGATCGACGATGCGGCCGGTCAGGTTCTTCTTGGTCGGGTCCTCGACCTCCATCCGGATGCGCTCTTCCGGGTAGAGCGGCGTCAGGTTGTCGAAGTTGATGCGGTGACGCACCTTGTCGGGCGCGTCGAAGTTGATCGTGTTGACCTTGAGCAGCGCGAAGTAGCGCTCCCCGTCCTTCGGCGACCGGATCTGCCCCTCAACCGTGTCGCCGGTGCGCAGGCCGAAGCGGCGGACCTGGCTCGGGCTGACATAGATGTCGTCGGGACCCGGCAGATAATTCGCCTCGGGCGAGCGCAGGAACCCGAAGCCGTCCTGAAGCACCTCCAGCACCCCGTCGCCGAAGATCGGCACGTCGTTTTCGGCCAGCTGCTTGAGGATCGCGAACATCATATCCTGCTTGCGCAGGGTGCTGGCGTTTTCGATCTGCAACTCCTCCGCGAACGCCAGAAGTTCAGCGGGGCTTTTGCACTTCAGCTCTTGGAGATGCATGGGGATGCCTGTGAGATCATCGTCTGATGGGTCTTTGCGGGGGAGTGCCTGGAATCCCGGCCGACAGCGCTTGGCGCGAAGCGGTCGCGTCGGTTGGGCAACGGGTGGCGCCGTGCGAGCGTGAAGGGACTCGCCAGCCACCGTGCCCGGCTCAAGAACAGAGCGTCGGATCGGCAGATGTGGGTGTGGGGTGCCACGGGACGAAAAACCCCGTGGTTGAAACAGACTTATCGGATCGGCGGCGCCAAGTCAAACGAAAGCGGAACCGCCGGGCCGTGGAACCCCCGCTTTTTTCCCCGAATCAGAAGGGTTTGACGATGACCAGGACGACGATGCCGATCATCAGCAGGGTCGGCGCCTCGTTGGCGATCCGGTAGAAGCGCTGCGACCGGGTGTTGCGGTCCTGGGCGAAGGCCTTCTGCCAGCGGCCCATCATGATGTGGGCGGCGGTCATCAGCAACACCAGCAGGATCTTGCCGTGCAGCCAGCCCTGCTTCATCCAGGCCGGCTCCAGCACGATCATGGTGATGCCGAAGACGTAGGCCGCGGTCATCGCCGGGTCCATGATGGCGCGCAGCAGGCGTCGCTCCATGACCTTGAAGGTTTCCGACGCCTCGGATCCGGGGGCGGCCTGGGTGTGGTAGACGAACAGCCGGGGCAGATAGAGCAGCCCGGCCATCCAGGCGATGATGCTGACGACGTGCAGCGCCTTGATCCACAGATACAGCACCGGACAACCCCCTCGTTCCGTCTTGGTGTCTTCGTTGGGTCAGCGCCCCGGCTGCGGACAGCCGGAGAAGGTGGCGGGGCAGAGCCGGCCGCCGTTCTGCGAGCAGGCCGGCCTGTCGCCGGCCAGCGTCTGGCCGACCAACCGCGCCAGCCCCTCGATGAAGGCGGGGTGCACGCCCACCGTCGGCACGCGGGTAAAATGCGGCACGCCGGCCTCCTTGGCCAGGTGGCGGTACTCGATCTCGATCTCGACCAGCGTCTCGGAATGCTCCGACACGAAGGCCATCGGCACCACCAGGATCGGCACGCCGTCGCGTCCGGCCCGCCGGATCTCCTCGTCGGTGCTGGGCCCGATCCACTCCATCGGCCCGACCCGGCTCTGGTAGCAGCTCACCCAGTCGAGATGGTCGACGCCGAGCGCCGCGGCGATGGACTCGGCGGTCCGCTCGCATTGCCACTGGTAGGGGTCGCCGCCGGTCACGACCTTCTTGGGCAGCCCGTGGGCGGAGAACAGGACGCGCGGCGTGCCGAACGCCCGCGCCGCCTCGTAGAGCGGCCGGATCCGGTCGGCGGCGGCGTCGATGAAGCCGGCCTGGGTGGGGTAGCAGCAGACCAGCCGGGTCGGCGCCGTCAGCCCGACCGTGTCGGCCGCCTCGCGCCACGCCTTGGCGCTGGAGGCGGTCGTCGTCGTCGAGAATTGCGGGTAGAGCGGCAGAAGCACGACCAGATCCGGGTCGTAGGCCTTCACCTTGGCCGCCGTCTCGGCGCTCATCGGGTGCCAGTAGCGCATGGCGACGAAGACCCGCGACTCCGTTCCTCCCAACCCCGGCTCGGATCCGAGCCGGGCTTCGAGCGCCGCGGCCTGCGCCTCGGTGTTCTCCAGCAGCGGCGACCTGCCGCCGAGATGGGCGTAGATGGCCGTCGCCGGCTTGGCCCGCCGCCCGGAGATCAGGCTGGCGACCAGGAAGCGGAAGGGGTTCGGCAACCGGATGATCGCCGGATCGGCGAACAGGTTGAACAGGAACGGCCGGATCGCCTCGGGGGCGTCGGGGCCACCGAGGTTGAAGAGGACGACGGCGAGGCGTCGCGGAGGGGACGAGGGGGCGGGCATGGAGCGGTAAACTGGAGCGTCGCCGCGTCCGTGTCCAGTCCCCTGCCCTCAACTTTCTCAGCGGCTTGACCGCCGGCCCTCCGGCGGGGGCGGATCCGAGGGCGGATCCGCCTCCAGCTCTCAGCCGCGCTCCGGCCAGCGGCGGATCTGGTCGGCGAGGGCGCCGACATGCTCCGGCGGCGTGGTCTGGATCACGCCATGCCCCAGGTTGAAGACGTAGGGGCGGTCGGAGAAGGCTTCGAGGATCTCCGCCGCCCCCTCGCTCAACGCCTTGCCGCCGGTCGCCAGCAGGATCGGATCCAGATTGCCCTGCACCGGCAGGCGGGTCTGAAGGTTGCGCGCCGCCCACAACGGCGACACGGTTGTGTCGAGCCCGACGGCGTCGACCCCGCTGTCCGCCACGTAATCCTGATAGGCGTGGCCGGCCCCGCGCGGGAAGCCGATGATCGGCGTGTCGGGATGGCGCGCCTTGACCAGTGCGACGATCCGCCGCGTCGGCTCGATGACCCAGCGGCGGAACGGACCGATCGGCAGGACCCCGGCCCAGCTGTCGAACAGCTGGACCACCTCCGCCCCGGCCTCGATCTGGGCGCACAGGTAATCGGCGGTGACCTCGACCAGCAGGTCGATGAGCCGCGCGAAGCCCGCAGGATCGCCGTAGGCCCAGCGCTTGACGTGGGCGTACTCCTTGGACCCTCCCCCCTCGACCATGTAGCAGGCGATGGTCCAGGGAGCCCCCGCGAAGCCGATCAGCGTGGTGTCGGGCGAGGCGTTGGCCGGGATGGCCGTGGTGAGCCGCCGCACCGTCTCGTAGACCGGCTCCAGCGTCTGGTGGAAGCGGTCGCGCGACAGGCGGGACAGCTCCGCCGTGCCGCGGATCGGGTCCAGCTTCGGCCCTTCCCCCTCCAGATAGGCGAGCGGCTGGCCGAGCGCGTGCGGCACCACCAGGATGTCGGAGAACAGGATCGCCGCGTCCATGCCATAGCGGCGCAACGGCTGGAGGGTGACCTCGACCGCGAAGTCGGGATTGTAGCAGAGGTCGAGGAAGCTGCCGGCCTTCGCCCGCAGCTCGCGGTACTCCGGCAGGTAACGGCCGGCCTGACGCATCAGCCAGAAAGGCGGACGCGACCGCGTCTCGCCGGCGAGCGCGGCGAGCATCGGCTTCAGGGCGGGCTTGGCGGCGGTGTCGGGCGTGCTGGAAGCGGACAAGACGATGCGTTCCCGGTCGGGTTTGTTCCTACCTCTTCACTATTCTTTTTAAAGGGAGAAAGGAAGAGGAGGTGGTGGATGCCTGTGGATAACGGTGATCCCCGTCCTCCCCGGATTCATCCACAGATCCGGGGCCGGATCCGGGGCTGTGCGTCAGCCTGTGGACGATTCGGAGGGCTACCCGCGGAAACGGCGGAAATGCTATAGATGGAAGCGCGGGAGTCCCGTGGATAACACCGTGGCGAACGGCGGATTCTCCCAGCTTGCGAACCGGTCGGCCGACTTGTTCGGCGGGGGGCCGCGAGGGGGACGGGGAGTCCCGGATTCTGTATGGAACGGAGGGGGATCCGGTTGTCCACAGGTTGGCGCCGAATTCTCCACAGCATGTTGGGGACGGATGAAACAGTTCCATCTACATCTCGTGTCCGATGCAACGGGCGAGACGATCAACAGCGTGGCGCGCGCCTGCGTGATCCAGTTCGACGACGTGCGTCCGGTCGAGCATTTCTGGAACCTGGTCCGCACCGACCGTCAGCTCGACCTCGTGCTGGAGGGGATCAAGGACAAGCCCGGCCTCGTCATGTTCACCCTGGTGGATGAGACGTTGCGCCGCAGGCTCCAGGATTTCTGCCGCGAGATGCAGGTGCCCTGCATCCCGGTGCTGGATCCGCTGATCAACGCGCTCGCCGCCTATCTCGGCGTCGAATCCCAGCGCCAGCCCGGCCGCCAGCACGCGCTGGACGCCGAATATTTCAGCCGCATCGACGCGGTGGACTTCGCGCTGTCGCACGACGACGGGCAGTCGAACTGGGACCTGCACGAGGCCGACGTCATCCTGATCGGCGTGTCGCGCACCTCGAAGACGCCGACCTGCATCTATCTGGCCAACCGCGGCATCAAGGCGGCCAACATCCCGCTGGTCCCCGGCACCAGCCTGCCGGCGGAGGTGGATCTGCTGACCCGTCCGCTGATCGTCGGGCTGACCAAGGATCCCGACCGGCTGGTCCAGATCCGCCGCAACCGCCTGAAGCTTCTCAACCAGGGCGAGACCTCGACCTACGCCGATCCGGAGATCGTCCGCAACGAGGTGACCGAGGCGCGCCGCCTGTTCAGCCGCCGCAAATGGCCGGTCATCGACGTCTCGCGCCGCTCCATCGAGGAGACGGCGTCGGAGATCATGATGCTGCTCGCCCGTCGGCAGACCGGCGGTCTGATGCCGGACGGGCGCAAGCCCGAGGGCGGCATCTCGTGAGCGCTTCCGCCGCAGGCGCACCGACGCTGGTCCTCGCCTCCGGTTCGCGCACCCGCGCCGCGATGCTGGAGCGCGCCGGCCTGACCGCCATCCTCGACAAGCCGCTGGTCGACGAGGAGGAGGTGAAGCTCGCCGGCCGCGCCGAGGGCGTGCCGGCCGACGCGGTGGCCGAGGCCCTGGCCGAGCTGAAGGCGCAGCGCGTCACCCGCCGCCATCCGCGTGCCCTGGTGATCGGCGCCGACCAGATGCTGGAGTGCGAAGGCGTCTGGTTCGACAAGCCGGCGGACCGCGCCGCCGCCCGCGACCAGCTTCTCGCCCTGCGCGGCAAGACCCATCAGTTGGTGAGCTGCGCCGTGGTGGTGCGCGACGGCGAGCGGCTGTGGCACAAGATCGACCGCGCGAAGCTGACCATGCGGCGCTTCAGCGACGCCTTCCTCGACGAGTATCTCGACCGCGCCGGCGACGACGTCCTGCATTCGGTCGGGGCCTACCAGCTGGAGGGGCTGGGCGCCCAGCTCTTCCAGCGGGTCGACGGCGATTTCTTCACCATCCTCGGGCTGCCGCTGCTGCCGCTGCTCGGGTTTCTGCGCGTTCATGGAGCGGGGACGGAATGACGATCAGCGGCAAGGCGAAGCTGGCCGGGGTGATGGGCTGGCCGATCGGCCATTCGCGTTCGCCCCGGCTGCATGGGCATTGGCTGGAACGCTACGGCATCGACGGGGCCTATGTCCCGCTGGCGGTGGCGCCGGAGCGCGCCGAGCAGGCGATCCGTGCCCTGCCCGCCTTGGGCTTCCGCGGCTGCAACGTCACGGTGCCGCTGAAGGAGATCGCCTTCCGCACCGTCGACCGGCTGGACGACACCGCGCGGCGCATGGGCGCCGTCAACACCATCGTCGTCCATGATGACGGCACGCTGGAGGGCGGCAACACCGACGGCTTCGGTTTCGTGGAAAGCCTGAAGGCGGACCGGCCGGACTGGTGCGCCGAACGGGGGCCCGCCGTGGTGGTCGGTGCCGGCGGCGCGGCACGGGCGGTGGTCGTCGCCCTGCTCGACGCCGGCGCGCCGGAGGTTCGGCTGATCAACCGCACCGACGCGCGCGCCGAGGAGCTGGCCACCGACATCGGCGGACCGATCACGGTGGCGCCGTGGGTTTCACGTGAAACGGCGCTGGAGGGTGCCGCCCTGCTGGTCAATACCACCACCCAGGGGATGACCGGCCAGCCGCCGCTCGACCTCGACCTGCGCGCCCTGCCCGTCGCGGCGGTCGTCAACGACATCGTCTATGTGCCGTTGGACACCCCGCTGCTGGCGGCGGCGCGGCGGCGCGGCAACCCGGTGGTCACCGGCATCGGCATGCTGCTGCACCAGGCCCGCCCCGGCTTCGCGGCCTGGTTCGGCGTCGAGCCGGAGGTGACGGCGGATCTGGCCCGCTTCGTGCTGGAAGGGTGATCGGTCGATGATCGTGCTGGGCCTGACCGGCTCCATCGGCATGGGCAAGAGCACGGCCGCCCGCATGCTGGCGGCGATGGGCGCGCCGGTCTGCGATTCCGACGCGGTGGTTCACGGCCTGCTCGCCAGGGGCGGCCGGGCTGTCCCGGCCATCGACGCCGCCTTTCCCGGCGTGGTGATCGACGGGGCGGTCGATCGCCGGGCGCTGGGTGCGGCGGTGTTCCGCGACCCGGCGGCGCTTGGCCGGCTGGAGGCGATCCTTCATCCCATGGTCCAGTCGGCGCAGCGCGATTTCCTCGCCCGCGCGGCGCGGCGCGGCGCCAAGGTCGCGGTGCTCGACATCCCGCTGCTGTTCGAGACCGGCGGCGAAGGCCGGGTCGATCTCACCGTCGTGGTGTCGGCCCCCTTCGTCGTGCAGAAGGCGCGGGTCCTCGCCCGCCCCGGCATGACGGCGGAGAAGTTCGCCGGCATCCTCGCCCGCCAGACCCCGGACGCGGAGAAACGGCGGCGCGCCGATTACGTCGTGCCGACCGGGGCCGGTCGGCTGGTGACGCGGCGGGCGCTTCGGTGCATTGTGCACGACCTTCGCGGCCGCCGCGGCCGGCACTGGCCGGTGCGCGGCTATCAACCCAAGTCCGGGTCGAGGTTCAGGCCCAAGCACGGTTAACCAGGGGCGGATCCATCATGCGTGAAATCGTTCTCGACACCGAGACCACGGGCTTCAAGCCGGAGGAGGGTCATCGGCTGGTCGAGATCGCCTGCGTCGAGCTGGTCAACCATGTCTCGACCGGCGAGCGCTTCCACGTCTACATCAATCCCGAGCGCGACATGCCGGCCGAGGCTTTCGCGGTCCACGGGCTTGGCAACGAATTCCTGGCCGACAAGCCGGTCTTCGCCGACGTCGCCGCCAGCTTCGTCGAATTCATCGGCGACGCGCCGCTGGTGATCCACAACGCCGCCTTCGACATGGCCTTCCTGAACTGGGAGCTGAAGATCGCCGGCTACCCGACGATGCCGAAGGAGCGGGCCATCGACACGCTGGCGATGGCGCGGAAGAAGTTCCCCGGCTCGCCGGCCACGCTGGACGCGCTGTGCAAACGCTTCGGGGTCGACAATTCGAACCGCACGCTGCATGGCGGCCTGATCGATGCCCAGCTTCTGGCCGACGTCTATCTGGAGTTGCTCGGCGGCCGGCAGGCCGGTCTGGCGCTCGCCTCCGGCCCGGCGTCCAAGGGCGGCGGCGGTTCGTCCGTCCGCATCGACCGTCCCTTCCGCGAGGCCCGCGTCTTCGCCGTCAGCGAGGAGGAGACCGCCGCGCACGCCGATCTCCTCAAGAAGCTGAAGAATCCGCTCTGGCTGGCGGAGTAGCGCCGGCCCCGCCAGGGCGATAGGGGGAAACAGCGGCGGCAAGCCTCCGAAGCACCTCATGCCCGGCCTTGAGCCGGGCATGACGATGAAGCGGTTGTCTTGACGCGCCCCTTACGGAAGCAGCACCGTCGAGCCGGTGGTCTCCCGCGCTTCCAAGGCCCGGTGCGCGGCGGCGGTGTCGCGCAGCGGGAAGCTCTGGTTGACCTTGATGGTCACGCCGCCGGCCTTCACGGCGTCGAACAGATCCGCCGCCGCCCCCATCAGATCCTCGCGCTTGGCGACGTAGGTGAACAGCGTCGGCCGGGTCACGTAGAGCGATCCCTTGGCCGCCAGCACCCCCAGATCCAGCGGCTCCGGGGCGCCCGACGCGGCGCCGAACAGCGCCATCAGCCCGCGCGGTTGCAGGCAGTCGAGCCCCTTCAGGAAGGTGGTCCTGCCGACCCCGTCATAGACCACCGGCACACCCTGCCCGTTGGTGATCTCCTTCACCCGCGTCACGAAATCCTCGCGGGTGTAGACGATGGCATGGTCGCAGCCGTGCGCCTTGGCAAGCTCGGCCTTCTCGTCCGAGCCGACGGTGCCGATGACGGTGGCGCCGAGATGCTTGGCCCATTGGCAGAGCAGCAGCCCGACCCCGCCGGCCGCCGCCTGCACCAGGATGGTGTCGCCCGGCTGCACCGCGTAGGTCGAGCGCAGCAGATATTGCGCGGTCAGCCCCTGGAGCAGCATGGCGGCGGTCGCCTGTTCGTCCATCCAGGAGGGCAGCGGCACCAGCCGGTCGGCGGGGACCAGCCGTGCCTCGGCGTAGGCGCCGATCAGCGGCGCGTAGCCGACGCGCTCGCCCGCCTTCAGGGTGGTGACGTCCGGCCCGACCGCCTCGACGATTCCGGTCGCGGCGGTGCCGAGGATGGCCGGAAAGGCCGGCAGCTTGTAGGCGCCTGACCGATGGTAGGTGTCGATGTAGTTCAACCCGACCGCCGTCTGGCGGATGCGGACCTGGCCGGGGTCGGGTTCCCCGACCTCGATCTCCTCCCAGCGCAGAACCTCGGGTCCGCCTTGCTCGTGGATGCGGATCGCGTGAACCATGGTGGCGTCGTTCCCTATCGTTGTGGTTCGTTGGTTTCTCTCATGCGCCCGTCACAGCAGGGCAAGCTGGGCTTTGATCGGTTCCGGCTGTGTGGGCGCATGGCGTCGCTCCAGGTCGAGCAGCCAGGCTTTCGTCTCCAGCCCGCCCTGCCCCGAATAGCCGCCGGCCGCGCCGCCGCTGCCGAGCACGCGGTGACAGGGGATGATGATCGGGATCGGGTTGGCGCCGCAAGCCCCGCCGATGGCGCGCGGCCCGCTGCCCAGCGCGCGGGCCATTCCGCCATAGGTCGCGGTGCCGCCATAGGGGATCGCCAGCATCGCCGACCAGACGCTCTGGCGGAACGGCGTTCCCGCCGGCTTCAGCGGAAGATCGAAGCACAGGAGCGTCCCGGCGAAATAGGCCTCCAACTGCCGTGCTGCCGCGTCGAGCACGGTGTCGGGCCGGTCGCCGTCGACGCGGCCCCAGCTCACCCCGGTCAGGGCGCCGTCCGCGCTGGACAGCAGCAGGTCCCCGAGCGGGCTGTCGACGGTCAAACGTCCCATCGCGAGACTCCTTGATTGTGGGCTGGGATAATGGGCTGGGTGAAGGGCCGGTTCCGGTCAGGGCCGGCCTTGTGCGGGATGGGCGGTCGGCAGGGCCGCGGCCAGATCCGCCGGCGTGGTGACCGGCGCCGAGCAGGTCATGCCGGCGCAGACATAGGCGGTGGCCCGGCCGTCCCTCATCCCCTTGCCCTGGGCGGGATGGCCGGCGGGCAGATCCGCCCCCGGCGGCAGCAGGGTCAGGATGCGGTTGGGCAGCGACCGTTCCAGCACGGTCCGGCGCAGCGCCTCGGTTTCCGCCGCGCCGGGCGGGCCGACGATGACGATCTGCAAGGGCGCGTGCAGCCGCTCGACCGCGTTGAGGAAGGTCGGCAGCGGGAAGAAGTTGCGGTTCAGTTCGCCGGAGAAGGCGGCGGCGAGCGCCTCGGCGCGCTTCCGGTAGGACTCCTCGCCGGTGCGGTGGAACAGGGTCGCCAGCACGGCCAGCATGGTGCCGTTGCCGTTGGGCGTGGCGTTGTCGAAGGCGCTCTTCGTGCGGACGATCAGCCCCTCGGCGTCGTCGGCGGTGAAGAAATAGCCGCCTTTCCCCTGGTCCCAGAAATGGGCGTCGAGCACCGCGGCCCAGGCCCGAGCCTGGTCGAGCGCCGCCGGATCCCCCGTCGCCTCGTGCAGGGCCAGGGCGGCGCGCGCCATTCCGGCGTAATCGTCGAGCATGCCGGGGGTGCGGGTCTGCCCGCCGCGCCAGCTGTGGTGCAGCCGGTGGTTCCCGTCCTGCATCCGGTCGCGCACGAAGGCGTAGGCCCGTCCGGCGGCGGCGATCCAGTCCGGCTCGTTCAGCGCCAGTCCGGCGTGGGTCAACGCCGCGATCATCAGCCCGTTCCAGTCCGCGAGCACCTTGTCGTCCCAGCCCGGCCGTACCCGCCGCGTCCGCGCCCGCAGCAGCGTGTCGCGGGACGCCGCCAGCTTCGCCTCGGCCTCCGCGCCGGCCAGATCCAGCCGGCCCAGCCGGTTCAGGATGTTGGTGCCCTCCCAGTTGCCATGGGCGGTGACGTCGTAGACCTGCTTGAAGAAGCCGGCCTCGGGGCCGAGCAGCCGGTCGATCTCCGCCTCGCTCCAGACGTAGAAGCGGCCTTCCTCCCCCTCGCTGTCGGCGTCGAGCGTCGCGGCGAAGCCGCCGCCCTCGGCGACCATCTCGCGCAGCACCCAGCCGGCCGTCTCGCGGATGCGCGTCTCGAACAGGGGATCGCGCGTCTCCTGCCAGACCAGGGTCAGCAGATCGAGCAGCATGGCGTTGTCGTACAGCATCTTCTCGAAATGCGGCGCCAGCCAGCGTTCGTCGACCGAGTAGCGGGCGAAGCCACCGCCGAGATGGTCATAGATGCCGCCCTGCGCCATGTTGGCCAGCGTGGTCACCACCGCCTCGCGGAACGGAGCCTTTCCGCTGCGCTGCCACGCCCGCCACAGCAGCTCGAACAGGGGGACCTGGGGGAATTTCGGGGCCGAGCCAATGCCGCCATGGACCGGATCCACCTCGCGCAGCAAGCGCGCCGCGATATCGTCGAGCACGCCGGCCCCGATGGTCTCGGCGGCGCGGTTCTCGGCCATCCCGTTCAAGGCGTCCTTCAGGGCGGAGACGTTGCGGGTGACCTTGTCCGGCTCCTCGGCGTAGGTCCCGGCGACGCCCCGCAGCACGTCGGGGAAGCCGGCGCGGCCATAGCGCGGCGCCGGCGGAAAATAGGTGCCGCCCCAGAAGGGCTCCGCCTCGGGGGTTAGGAACATGGTGAGCGGCCAGCCGCCCTGCTGCCCGAGCAGCGCCAGGGCCGACTGGTAGATCTGGTCGACGTCGGGACGTTCCTCGCGGTCGACCTTGATGTTGACGAACAGCTCGTTCATCAGCCCGGCGATGGCGGGATTCTCGAAGCTCTCATGGGCCATGACGTGGCACCAGTGGCAGGCGGCGTAGCCGACCGACAGCAGCACCGGCTTGTTCTCGGCGCGCGCGCGCGCGAAGGCCTCCGGTCCCCAGGGCATCCAGTGGACGGGGTTGTCCTTGTGCTGGAGCAGGTAGGGGCTGGTCTCCCGGCCCAGCCGGTTGGCGCTGGGCTGGTTGGCACTGGGCAGGCTGGCACTGGGCAGGCTGGCACCCGGCGGTTCGGCCGTCATGGCGGGTTCCCATCGGTGAGGCGTTGGACAACGAGACGTTCGGAAACCAAATGGCGCGGAGGTGGCGTTGCGCCAACGCACCCTATCTGTATAGTGGGGCATGAGGCGATGCGGCGCTCAACCCTAAAAATTCACCCTCGAACACTCACCTCGGCGGGCGCCCGGCCCGCCCGCGTCGAAAGGGTTTGGCATGAAGATCAGCATCGACATCGACTGCACCCCCGAAGAGGCCCGGCATTTCCTCGGCCTGCCCGACGTGAAGCCGATGCAGGACGCCATGATGCGGGAGATCCAGGACCGCATGCAGGCCAATCTCCACGCCATGGACCCCGAAACCATGCTGAAGACCTGGCTTCCCGCCGGCATCCAGGGCATGGAGCAGATTCAGAAGATGTTTTGGACCCAGATGGCCTCGGCCCTGGGGCAGGAAGGACGAAAGTGAGCGATCAGACACCCTATTTCGAAGCCCATGTCTTCTGTTGCACCAACCGCCGCCCCGACGGGCACAAGCGCGGCTCCTGCGCCGCCCAGGGGGCCGAGAAGCTCCGCGACTACATGAAGGCCCGCGCCCGCGAACTGGGGTTCGACGGCAAGATCCGAGTCAACTCCGCCGGCTGTCTCGACCGCTGCGAACTCGGCCCCACCCTGGTCATCTATCCGGAGGGCGTCTGGTACACCTACCGCAGCACCGCCGACGTCGACGAGATCCTGTTGACCCATCTGCGGGATGGCCGCCGGGTCGACCGTCTGATGCTGACGGCCGAGCAGCGGGAGCTTCGTCCCGACCAGCGCGGCTGACCGGCCCATGACGATGGCATGGTCATGACCGCGACGATTTTCGCGCTCGCCACCGCCCCCGGCCGATCCGGTGTGGCGGTGGTTCGCGTTTCGGGGCCGGCTTCGGGCGACGCCCTCGCCGCCCTCACCCGCCGTCCGCCGCCGGAGCCGCGCCGCGCCGTGCTGGCGAGCCTGCGCGATCCGGCGACCGGCGACGCGCTGGACGACGCGCTGGTGCTGCGCTTCGCCGCCCCCGCCAGCTTCACCGGCGAGGATGTGGTCGAGCTTCACCTTCATGGCGGGCGCGCGGTGGTGTCCGGCGTGATCGAGGCGCTGTCGGCCCAGCCCGGCCTGCGGCTGGCCGAACCCGGCGAGTTCACCCGGCGCGCTTTCGAGAATGGCAAGCTCGACCTGACCGAGGCGGAGGCCGTCGCCGACCTGATCGGCGCCGAGACCACCGCGCAGCGCCGGCAGGCTCTGCGTCAGATGGAAGGCGCGCTCGGCCGGCTTTACGAGGGCTGGCGCGACCGTCTCACCCGGTCGCTCGCCCACATCGAGGCCGACATCGATTTCGCCGACGAGGATTTGCCCGGCGGCGTGGCCGACGCGGTGCGCCCGGTGGTCGAGACGCTGGTCGCGGAGATCGCCCGGCATCTCGACGACGGCGGCCGGGGCGAACGGCTGCGCGAGGGACTGCACATCGCCATCGTCGGCGCGCCCAACGCCGGCAAGTCGAGCCTGCTGAACGCGCTCGCCCGCCGCGACGCGGCCATCGTCTCGGCCCGCGCCGGCACGACGCGCGACGTCATCGAGGTGCATCTCGACCTCGGCGGCTATCCGGTGGTGCTCGCCGACACCGCTGGCCTGCGCGAGGCCGCCGCCGACGAGGTGGAGGAGGAAGGCATCCGGCGGGCCAGGGACCGGGCGATGCGCGCCGACGTGAAGATTGCCGTCTTCGACGCCTCCGCCCTGCCCGACCTCGACCCCGCAACCGTCGCCCTGATTGACGCCGACACGGTCGTCGTCGTGAACAAGAGCGACCTGTCCGGCGCTCCCGTTCCGGTGATCGCCGGTGTGACGCCGGTGCTGCTTTCCGCCCGCAACGGCGACGGGCTGGCTGAGTTGGAAAAGCGTTTAACGGCGTTTAGCGCCGACCGGCTGGCGGTGGGCAGCACACCCAGCCTGACCCGCGCTCGGCACCGCGCCGCTCTGGACGAGTGCCGGACCGCCCTGCTCCGCGCCCTGTCGGCGCCCCTGCCGGAGCTGGCGGCGGAGGACATCCGGCTGGCCAGCCGCGCGCTCGGCCGTATCACCGGGCGGGTCGATGTCGAGGATTTGCTGGACATCATCTTCCGGGATTTCTGCATCGGCAAATAGTCCGGCGGCGAATGGACCGGCGCGGGCGGCCGATGCGGGCGGCGATGCGGCGCCCGTGTTTCACGTGAAACATGGGTGCCGCGATCCGGCGGCGGGAGCAGGGTCTTGGCGTGGCGGGACGCTTCGGTTATGGTCCCGGCCATGCACACTTTTCCCCCCCGTACCTTCGATGTCGTCGTTGTCGGTGGCGGTCACGCCGGCTGTGAAGCGGCCGCTGCCGCGGCGCGCATGGGCGCGCGCACGCTGCTGCTGACCCACAAGGTGGAAACCATCGGCGAGATGTCCTGCAACCCGGCCATCGGCGGCTTGGCGAAGGGGCATCTGGTGCGGGAGATCGACGCGCTCGACGGCGTGATGGCGAAGGCCATCGACCGTGGCGGCATCCAGTTCCGCATCCTCAACCGCAGCAAGGGCCCCGCCGTTCGCGGCCCGCGCGCCCAGGCCGACCGCAAGCTGTATCGTCAGGCGATGCAGGCCCTGTTGGCCGAGCAGCCCAACCTGTTCATCGAGGCCGGCGGTGCCGAGGACCTGATCGTCGATGCCGGGGGACGGATCGCCGGTGTGGTGACCGGCTCCGGTGAGTCCATCGCCGCCGGCGCGGTGGTTCTGACGACCGGCACCTTTCTGCGCGGCCTGATCCACATCGGCGAGGAACGCACCCCGGCCGGCCGGGTCGGCGAGGCGCCCTCCCTCGGCCTGTCCGACACGCTGGCCCGGCTGGGCTTTCCGCTTGGCCGGCTGAAGACGGGGACGCCGCCGCGCCTCGACGGGCGCACCATCGATTGGGACGCGCTGGAGAAGCAGCCGGGCGATCTGCCGCCGCCGCCCTTCTCCTACCTCACCGAACGGATCGACACGCCGCAGGTCGATTGCGCGATCACCTGGACGACGCCGGAAGCGCACGCGCTGATCCGTGCCAACCTGCACCGCGCGCCGATGTACTCGGGCCAGATCACCGGAACCGGCCCGCGCTACTGTCCGTCCATCGAAGACAAGGTGGTGCGCTTCGCCGAGAAGGAACGGCACCAGATCTTCCTGGAGCCGGAGGGGCTGGACGACCACACCGTCTACCCGAATGGCATCTCGACCTCCCTGCCCCGCGATGTCCAGCTCGGCATCCTCAAGAGCATGCCGGGTCTGGAGCGGGCCGAGATGATCCGTCCCGGCTACGCCATCGAGTATGATTACGTCGACCCGCGTGAGTTGAAGCCGACGCTGGAAACCCGCCGGGCGCCGCGCCTGTTCCTCGCCGGCCAGATCAACGGCACCACCGGCTATGAGGAGGCCGCCGCCCAGGGGCTGATGGCCGGGATCAACGCCGCCCTGGTAGCCGGCGGATCCGCCGACGGTTTCGTGCTCGACCGCGCCAACGGCTACATCGGCGTCCTGATCGACGATTTGATCGGGCGCGGCACCAACGAGCCCTACCGGATGTTCACCTCGCGCGCCGAGTACCGGCTGCTGCTGCGGGCCGACAACGCCGACCAGCGCCTGACCGCCAAGGGTGTCGCCATCGGCTGCGTCGGCTCCCATCGCCGCGACGTGTTCGCCGCCAAGAGCGAGGCGCTCCAGGCCGGCCGGGCTTTGGTCAACGCCTTGCAGGCGACGCCGGTGGAACTGGCCCGCCAGGGCATCGCGGTGAACCAGGATGGGGTTCGCCGCAGCGCCGCCGACCTGCTGCGCTATCCGGACACGGATCTTGCGGTGCTTGCCCGGCTGTGGCCGGAACTGGCGGAGATCCCGGCCGACATCGCGGAACAGCTTGAGATCGACGGCAAGTACGCCGGCTATCTCGGACGCCAGGAGGCCGACATCCGCGCCTTCCGCAAGGACGAGGCTTTGGCTCTGCCCGACGATCTCGATGTCGACGGCATCGGCAGCCTGTCAGCGGAGATCCGGCAGAAGCTGCGCCAGTCGCGGCCGGCGACGCTCGGCGCGGCGGCGCGCATTCCCGGCATGACCCCGGCGGCGCTGGTGGCGCTGCTGCGTCATGTGAAGCGGCGCGATTTGCAGGCGGCGGAGTGATGACAGTGTTCGACGCGCAGGCTTTCCAGGATGACATCGGTGTTTCACGTGAAACATTGGACCGTCTTGCCGCCTATGAAAGCGTGCTGAGGAAGTGGCAACCGAGGATCAACCTCGTCGGCCCCTCCACCCTGCCCGATCTGTGGCGCCGCCATTTCCTCGACTCCGCCCAGCTCCACCCCCTGTTGCCGGACGGCACGCGGGTGCTGGTGGATCTGGGCAGCGGCGCCGGCTTTCCCGGTCTGGTTCTCGCCATCCTCGGCGTTCCCGAGGTCCATCTGGTCGAGAGCGATTCGCGCAAGGCCGCCTTCCTGCGCGAAGCCGCGCGGGTGGCCGGGGCCTCGGTCACCGTCCACAACAAGCGGATCGAAACCGTCACCGGCATCGAGGCCGACGTTGTGACCGCCCGCGCCCTGGCGCCGTTGGCGGATCTGCTGGGCTGGTCCTTTCCCTTCCTGGGATCGCGCGGCACCGGCCTGTTTCTGAAGGGCCAGAACCTGGACGACGAATTGACCGCTACCACCAAATATTGGAAGATGCGGACCGAGCGTTTCGAGAGCCGCAGCGACCCGACCGGCACCATCCTGCGCGTCAGCGGCATCGAGCGTGGTGAGACCGACCATGGCTGATGCCGCGAATCCGCCCTCTTCCCGCTCTCAGGCTTCCCAAGAGGCTGCCATGTCCGCCGTCACCAGCTCCCTCGCCCGCGTGGTCGCGATCGCGAACCAGAAGGGTGGCGTCGGCAAGACGACGACGACCATCAATCTGGCCACCGCGCTCGCCGTCATCGGCAAGCGCGTGCTCGTCATCGACCTCGACCCGCAGGGCAACGCCTCGACCGGCCTCGGCATCCCGCGCTCGGACCGCCGCGTCGGCATCTACGACGTGCTGTTCGACAATGTGGCACTGGAGGATGCGGCGATCGCGTCGGCGGTGCCGAACCTGTCGATCATCACCTCCTCGGTCGATCTGTCGGGCGCCGAGATCGAGCTGGTCTCGGCCGAGCGGCGCGAGTTCCGGCTGCGCGAGGCGGTCGCCAACAGCGCGCTCGAATACGACTATGTGCTGATCGACTGCCCGCCGGCGCTGGGATTGCTGACGCTGAACGCGCTGGTCGCCTCGCACGCCGTCATGGTGCCGTTGCAGTGCGAATTCTACGCGCTGGAGGGGCTCAGCCACCTGATCCGCACCATCGAGCGGGTCAAGCGCGCCTTCAACCCGAACCTCGACATCCACGGGGTCGTGCTGACCATGTTCGACAAACGCAACAATTTGTCCGACATGGTCGCGGCCGACGTGCGGGGCTTCTTCGGCGAGAAGGTCTACGACACTGTGATCCCGCGCAACGTCAAGGTCTCCGAGGCGCCGTCGCACGGCAAGCCGGTGCTGATCTACGACATGCGCTGCCCGGGATCCCAGGCTTACATCCATCTGGCGGGCGAGGTGCTGCGCCGCGAAAAGAGGCTGTGCGCATGATCGACGACGCCAAGCGTTTGGATGGCGGGGGGGCGCGCCGCGCCAGTCTTGGCCGTGGCCTGTCCGCCCTCTTCGGCGAGGCGACGGAGGATTACTCGCAGCTCGACAAGGTGCGCCAGTCCAAGCAGGTGCCCATCGAGTTCGTTCATCCCGGCCGTTACCAGCCGCGCCGCAAGTTCGACGAGGAGGCGATCCAGGGCCTCGTCGAGTCGATCCGCGACAAGGGCATCCTCCAGCCTCTGCTGGTCCGCCGTGACGGCGAGGCGGCCAACTCCTACGAACTGATCGCCGGCGAGCGTCGCTGGCGCGCCGCGCAGATCGCCGGCCTGCACGAGGTGCCGGTCGTCATCCGCGATCTCAGCGACCGCGAGGCGCTGGAAATCGCGCTGATCGAGAACATCCAGCGCCAGGATCTGACCCCGCTGGAAGAGGCGGAGGGCTACCGCCGCCTGATGGACGAGTTCGAGCACACCCAGGAGGATCTGGCCCGCGCCGTCGGCAAGAGCCGCAGCCACGTCGCCAACATGATGCGTCTGCTGGCCCTGCCGGATCCCGTCAAGGGCATGGTGCAGGACGGTGCGCTGACCGCCGGTCACGCCCGCGCCCTGCTGACCTCGACGGATCCGGTCTCGGTGGCGCGCGAGGTGGTGCAGCGCGGCCTCAACGTGCGGCAGACCGAGGAGCTGATGCGCGGCGGCGACCAGCCCAAGCCCCGCAAGGGCGCCGGTGGATCCGGTCCGGCCCCGGCTCCCGCTCCGGCCATGAAGGACGTCGACCTGATCAATCTGGAAGAGGAAATCTCGGCCAGGATCGGTCTGAAGGTGGCGATCAACCCGCAGGGGCAGCGCGGCACCATCACCATCCATTACCAGACCCTCGACCAGCTCGACGACGTGCTGCACCGGCTGGGCGGCGAGGACTGAGGCCGTCCCAGCCGGTCAGGCCGGGACGCGCTCGCAGTCGATGTAGCGGAAGGGCAGGCCGTTCTCCTCGAAGCGGTCGCTGCTTTGGATTTCGCTCCAGCCCGGCCCCAACGGCGGCATGATCGTGTCGCCGTCGGTGTCCCGCTCGATGCGGGTCAAATGCAGGCGGTTGGCGATGGGCAGCGCCTCGCGGAACAGCGCGGCGCCGCCGATCACGCACAGTTCCGCCGCGCCGCTTTCACGTGCCCAGGTGACGGCGCCGTCCAAGCTTGTGAACCATCGGGCGCCGTCGTGCTCTCCGGCCGGGTGATGGCGGCTGACCACGAGGTTGTCGCGGCCGGGCAGAGGGCGGCGCGGCAGGGAATCCCAGGTCTTGCGGCCCATCAGAATGGGTTTGCCGAGCGTCAGTTCCTTGAAGCGCTTCAGGTCGCTCGGCAGATGCCAGGGAAGACCGCCGTCGCGGCCGATCACGCCGTTGGTGGAAGCGGCGACGATGAGGCTGATGAGCATGGCGGGGAAGCTCCTCCTTGGTGAAGGGACACGGGGCCCCACCCCGGCCCTCCCCCGTCCTCGCGGAGAAGGGGAATCAGGCGAGCAGGCTGCCCAGCACGGCGTTCAACCGCTGACGGCCCTCATGGGTCGCGCGGAGCCGTTCGGCATCGAGGGCCAGGAAGCCGCCGTCGATCAGGCGCTTGAGGGCGGCTTGGTCGAGGACGTCCAACGGATCGCGGCCGGCTTCCTCGGCGAGGCGGGCGAGCCGGATGCCTTCGGTCAGGCGCAAGCCCATCATCAAGAGTTCGGTGCCGCGCGCGGTCCGGTCGATGGGGTCGGGAGAGGCGGCGCCGTGGCCGTCGCGCTCGACGCGTTCCAGCCAGATTTCCGGGGCGCGGTGGGCGCGGGTGGCGAATTTCTCGCCCTCCAGCGTCAGCCGGCCATGGGCGCCGGGCCCGACGCCGACATAGTCGCCGTAGCGCCAATAGGTCAGGTTGTGGCGGCTTTCCTCGCCGGGGCGGGCGTGGTTGGAAATCTCGTAGGCCGGCAGGCCGGCGCCGGACAGCAGGCTCTGCGTCGCTTCGTAAAGGTCGCCGGCCAGATCCTCGTCGGGCAGCACCAGATCGCCACGGGCGTGGAGGGGAAAGAAGGCGGTCCCCTCCTCGATGGTGAGCTGGTAGACCGACAGGTGACCGACCGCGTGGTCGAGCGCTTGACGCAGCTCGGCCTCCCAGGCGGCGATGCTCTGGCCGGGCCGGGCGTAGATCAGATCGAAGGAGAAGCGGTCGAAGAGACGGGCGGCGAGCGCGATGGCGCCGGTCGCCTCATGGGCGCTGTGCTGGCGGCCGAGGAAGCGGAGATCCGTGTCGTTCAGCGACTGGATGCCGAGTGACACCCGGTTGATCCCGGCGTTGCGGAAGGCGCGGAACTTGTCGGCCTCGACCGAGGTCGGGTTGGCTTCCAGCGTCACCTCAAGCCCCGGCGCCACCGGCCACAGCGCGGCGATGCGGTCGAGCACCGCGCCGACCGTCTCCGGCTCCATCAGCGACGGCGTGCCGCCGCCGAAGAAGACCGAGGTGACGGTGCGCCCCGCCGTCAGGCCGGCGTAATGCTCCAGCTCGCGGACCAGGGCGGCGCGCCAGCGGGCGTGGTCGACCCGCTCGCGGACATGGCTGTTGAAGTCGCAGTAGGGGCACTTCGACTTGCAGAACGGCCAATGGACGTAGATGGCGAAACCGGGGTCGCTGGTCACCGGAAGCACCGCTCCACGAGCTGGCGGAAGGCGTCGGCCCGATGGCTCATCTCGTGCTTGCGGGCTGGATCCATCTCGCCGAAGGTCTGCTCGAAGCCGTCCGGGCGGAACATCGGGTCGTAGCCGAAGCCCCGCGGACCCTGCGGCGGCCACACCAGCGTGCCGTAACAGCGGCCCTCCACCGTCTCGACATGGCCGTCCGGCCAGGCGAGCGACAGGGCGCAGACGAAATAGGCGGAGCGGTCGGTCTTGCCGGTCAGCCCCTCCTCCACCTTGCGCATCGCCATGGCGAAGTCCTTCTCCGGCCCGGCCCAGCGGGCGGAGTAGATGCCGGGGTCGCCGTTCAGCGCCGGCACCACCAGACCGCTGTCGTCGGCGAGCGCGACGTGCCCGGCGGCGGCCGCGGCCTTGGCCTTCAGCTCGGCGTTGGCGACGAAGCTGGTTCCGGTCTCCTCCGGCTCGGGCAGGCCAAGCTCCCCGGCCGTGGTGAAGTTGGCCGCGTAGGGGCCCAGCAGGTCGGCGATCTCGCGGACCTTGCCCTTGTTGTGGCTGGCGATCACGAGCGTGTCGCCGGTGAAACGGCGGGGAGCGGTCATGGACTGGCCCTCTCGATCGATGGTCCGGGGTTAGGCGATGCCGAGCACGGACTTCTGGAGCGCCACCAGCTCGTTCACCCCCTTGCGGGCGAGCGCCAGCAGCTCGTTGAACTGCGGCTCGCTGAAGGGGGTTTCCTCGGCGGTGCCCTGGATCTCGACGATGCCGGCCTTGCCGGTCAGCACGAAGTTGGCGTCGGCCTGGGCGGACGAGTCCTCGGGGTAGTCGAGGTCGAGCACCGCGTTGCCCTTGTAGATGCCGCAGGACACGGCGGCGACCTGATCGGTCAGCGGCATGGTCTTCAAGGCGCCGATCTGGATCAGGTGCTGGAAGGCCAGATGCAGGGCGACATAGCTGCCGGTGATGGCGGCGGTGCGGGTGCCGCCGTCGGCCTGGATGACGTCGCAGTCGATCTTGATCTGCTTCTCGCCCATCGCCGCGCGGTTGGTGACGGCGCGCAGCGCACGGCCGATCAGGCGCTGGATCTCCTGGGTGCGGCCCGACTGCTTGCCCTTGGCGGCCTCGCGGTCGGTGCGGCTGTGGGTGGAGCGCGGCAGCATGCCGTACTCCGCCGTGACCCAGCCCAGCCCGGTGTTCTTCAGGAAGCGCGGCACCGTCTCGTCGACGCTGGCGGTGCACAGCACATGCGTGTTGCCGAACCGCACCATGCAGGAGCCCTCGGCGTATTTGCTGAAGCCGGGTTCGAGCGAAACGGTGCGCAGTTGGTCGAAGGCGCGGCCGGAGGGGCGCATGGGCATCATCCAGAAATCGGTTGTCGGGGATGGTCGTGAACGGGCGGCAAGCTACCGGCTCCGCCCCATCGCGTCCAGCCTCGCATCCGGGGCATGCGCAAGGCGGGAGGATGGGGAGAAAAGCGGCACAGGTTAGCGCTGACATGACGCGATGTGTCGCGTAAGACCGCTTTTCTGCATGATTCGTGCGACAGCGGGCTTGGCGAGCGCCGCTTCCGGGGACTAACATCCGGCCCCCACCGTCGGCAGCGCCACCGCTCCAGGATCAAAGACGACCGGCGGGCATCAAACATCCGTTGAGGAACACGAGACCCCCATGTCCGAGCCCACGTTGTCCGAGACCAAGCGCGTCACCGACGAGGAAGCCCTGCTGCTGCATTCCAGCGGGCGCCCCGGCAAGCTGGAGATCACCCCGACCAAGCCGCTGACGACCCAGCGCGACCTGGCGCTCGCCTACTCCCCCGGCGTGGCGGTCCCCTGCCTGCGCATCGCGGAGGATCCGTCGCTCGCCTACGACTACACCGCCAAGGGCAACATCGTCGCCATCATCTCCAACGGCACGGCGGTGCTGGGGCTGGGCGACCTGGGCGCGCTCGCCGGCAAGCCGGTGATGGAAGGCAAGGCGGTGCTGTTCAAGCGCTTCGCCGACGTCGACGGCATCGACCTGGAGGTCGACACCAAGAACGTCGACGAGTTCGTCAACTGCGTGCGCTTCCTCGGCCCCAGCTTCGGCGGCATCAACCTGGAAGACATCAAGGCGCCCGACTGCTTCATCATCGAGGAGCGGCTGCGCGAGCTGCTCGACATCCCGGTCTTCCACGACGACCAGCACGGCACCGCCATCATCGCCGCCGCCGGCCTGATCAACGCCTGCGACATCACCGGGCGCAACATCAAGGACGTCACGATGGTGGTGAACGGCGCCGGCGCCGCGGGCATCGCCTGCGCCGAGCTGTTCTGCACCATGGGCGTGCCGCGCGGGAACATCATCCTGTGCGACACCAAGGGCGTGGTCTATCGCGGCCGCACCGAGGGCATGAACCAGTGGAAGTCCTCCTTCGCGGTCGACACCGACAAGCGGACGCTGGAGGAGGCGGTCGCCGGCTCGGACGTCTTCGTCGGGCTGTCGGCCAAGGGGGCGATGACCCAGGAGATGGTCAAGTCGATGGCGGCCAAGCCGATCATCTTCGCGCTGGCCAACCCCGACCCGGAGATCACCCCGGAGGAGGTCAAGGCGGTGCGCGCCGACGCCATTGTCGCCACCGGCCGCTCCGACTACCCGAACCAGGTCAACAACGTCCTCGGCTTCCCCTACCTGTTCCGCGGCGCGCTCGACGTCCGCGCCACCACCATCAACGAGGCGATGAAGGTCGCCGCCGCCAAGGCGCTCGCCGCCCTGGCGCGCGAGGACGTGCCGGACGAGGTCGACGCCGCCTATTCCGGCCGCCGCCTGCGCTACGGTGCCGACTACATCATCCCGGTGCCCTTCGACCCGCGCCTGATCGTCACCGTCCCGGCCGCCGTGGCGCAGGCCGCCATGGAATCCGGCGTGGCGCGCAAGCCGATCGTCGACATCTCCGGCTACCGGCATTCCCTGCGCACCCGCCTGGATCCGACCGCCGACAGCCTGGAGCTGATCCTGGAGAAGGTGCGGGCCAACCCGCGCCGCGTCGTCTTCGCCGAAGGCGAGGAGGAGCGCACCATCCGCGCCGCCATGGCCTTCCGTTCCGGCGGCTACGGCACGCCGGTGCTGATCGGCCGCGAGGAGGTCATCAAGGAACAGCTCGTGGCGATGGGGCAGCCGAACGTCCAGTTCGAAATCCACAACGCCCGCCTGTCCGACGCCAACCGCCGCTACAGCGACCACCTCTACCGCCGTCTGCAACGCAAGGGCGCCTTGCTGCGCGATTGCCAGCGGATGGTCAACCAGGACCGCAACGTCTTCGCCGCCTGCATGGTGGCGCAGGGCGACGCCCACGCCATGGTGACCGGCCTGACCCGCAGCTTCGGCGTTGCCTTCGAGGAGATCCGCCGGGTCATCGACCCCAAGGCCAACGAGCCGGTGTTCGGCCTGCACGTCTTCGTGACGCGCAACCGCACCGTCTTCATCGCCGACACCACGGTGCATGTGCGTCCCAACGGGGCGACGCTGGCCGACATCGCCATCGGCGCCGCCGCCAAGGCCCGCCAGATGGGGCACGAGCCGCGCGTGGCGCTGCTCTCCTTCTCGAACTTCGGGCAGACGCCGCACCCGAACACCGACCCGCTGCGCGAGGCGGCGGCGATCCTCGACAACCGCCGCGTCGATTTCGAGTATGACGGCGAGATGTCGGCCGACGTCGCGCTGGACTACGCCCTGATGAAGCGGGTCTACCCCTTCTCGCGGCTGTCCGGCCCGGCCAACGTGCTGATCATGCCGGGCCTGCACTCCGCCAACATCTCGGCCAAGCTGCTGAACAAGATGGCCGGTGGGCAGATGATCGGCCCGCTGCTGATCGGCCTCGACAAGCCGGCGCAGATCGTCAGCATGGGCTCGTCGGTCAACGACATCGTGACGGCCGCCGCGCTGGCGGCGCACGACTCGCTGCCCTGGTAAGGACGGCTCCACCCTCCGAAGGGGCTTGAGCACTTCACCCGTCCTGACCGGGCCAAGCCCGGTCAGGACGGGTGTGCCTCTCGAACTCAGAGATGCTTGTAAAAGAAGGTTGTCCGGCCGGGACGGCCGTCGGGCATGAGGGCGTAGCCGGGGATTGTTCCGGTCCGCACCCAGCCGGCGCGCTCGTACAGGCGTTCGGCCTCCTTCGTCGAGGTGTCGAGCACCAGCAGCGTCTTCCCGACCGACCGCGCCGCATCCTCGGCGGCGTCCATCAGGGCGGCGCCGATGCCCCGCCGCCGCGCGCGGCGGTGAACCAGCATCTTGGACAGGTCGCCGCGATGCGGCTGGTTCTCCGGTTGGCCGAGCACGATCTGCACCGTGCCCAGCAGGCTGCCGTCCGCCTGGTCCTCGGCGACCAGCAGGATCCGCCTGCCGGCGGCAAGCCCCTCGGCGACTGTCCGCCAGAAGGTGCCGGCCCTTTCCCGGTCGACCGGAAGCAGGAAGCCGACGGACGCCCCGCCCTCCACGCAATCGATGAGAAGCGCGGCCAGCTCGGCGTTTCGGCGGACCGCCTCCTCGGCGCCGAGCGAACGGATGGACAGGCTGTGTTCGGTCATGGCGGGACTCCTCGGCGTTTGGCATCGCCCTGCCCGGCTGGCGCGGCTTCGGTGGTGAGGGCCACGAGGTAGCGCGCCGGGACCGTGGCGGGGTTGTGGAAGCGGGTGGGCCGGTCGAGCCGCATCGCCAGACAGTCGCCGGCCGCCAGCCGGTGGGTGTCGTCGCCCACCGTCAGCGTGATCTCCCCCTCCAGAATGAAGAGCTGCTGGTGGACGGCGGCGGCGCGCCAAGCGCTGTCGTAGGCGACGCGGGTGCCGGGCGGCAGGACCACCTCGACCAGTTCGATCGGTGACGGAAAACCGGGGGGCGACAGGTTGCGGCGCCGATAGCCGCTCTCCGGATCGCGCCAGACGGTCTGGTCGGCCCGCCGGGCGACGGGGGGCGCGTCGGGCCGCTCCTCCTCCGCGAACAGCGAGGCGAGCGTCACGCCGAGGCCGGCGGCCAGCCGCTCCAGCACGCTGGCGGTCGGGCTGCTCTGGCCGCGCTCGATCAGCGAGATCATCGAGCGGCTGACGCCGGCCCGCGCGGCGAGCCCGTCGAGGGTGAGGTTGCGCTCGCCCCGCAGTCCCCGCAGTCGGGCGGCGAGGCGGGCGTCGATGGTCGATCCGGTGTTTTCTATTATAATAGAATTATCATCCATTTTACCGGAGTCAATGGCGGCGAAGCCGCCCAGGATCCGGCCCGGAGCCCACCCTGGATCCGCTCCCGAATCCGCGCCGCCACGCGCCATGTGAATCTTTTTTGACCGTCGCGCGCCTACGACCGTGATGGTGTAGAAGGGCGGATCGTTCCTTCCCTCCATCACCCCGGTGCCGCCCATGCGCCTCAAGGCGATGCCGCCCCCCCGCCTGATCCTCGCCCTCATCCTGATGCTGGCGCCCCTGCTGGTCGCGCTGGTGCTCGCGGTCCGCACCGGCGGTCTGTCCGGCCTCGCGGCTTTCGGGGGCGGGGCGCTGGGGCTGGCCGGGGCCGTCCTGGCGGTGCGTGGCCATCACCGCGACATCGCCGCCGTCACCGACTACGCCAACCGGCTCGGCGGGGAAAGCGGGGACGTCCCGGCGACTCCGCCCGGCGTTCCATCGGCGCTGGCCGGACTGACCGCCGCCGTCGCCCGGCTGCACCGGGTGGGGGCGCGGCGGACCGAACGGGTCCAGGCGCAGCTCGACGCCAACGCTTCCATCTTCGACGCGCTGCACGACCCGTTGCTGCTGATCGACGCCGAGCGGCAGGTGACCCGCGCCAACCTCGCGGCGCGCGGCCTGTTCGGCGACAAGGTGGTCGGGCGGGAGCTGGCCTCGACCCTGCGCAACCCGAACGTCCTGGAGGCGGTGGATTCCGTGCTGCGCGGCGGCGCCTCCCGCGTCATCGAATTCACCCTGCCGGTTCCGGTGGAGCGCACCTTCGAGGCGCAGGTGAAACCGTTCCAGCGCACTCTGCCCGCCCCGGACCGGACGCTCGATCCGGTCCCGAATCCGGGCGCGGAGGCCGAGGGTCCGGCCCCGGCCGCGACCGTCGCGCGCATGGCGATCCTGACGCTGCACGACGTCACCGCCGCCCGCCGGTCCGAGCAGATGCGCGCCGACTTCATCGCCAACGCCAGCCACGAGCTGCGCACGCCGCTGTCCTCGCTGCTGGGCTTCATCGAGACGCTGCGCGGCCCCGCCCGCGACGATTCCGAGGCGCAGGAGCGCTTCCTCTCGATCATGCAGGATCAGGCCAGCCGGATGACCCGCCTGGTCAGCGACCTGCTGTCGCTGTCGCGCATCGAGCTGGACGAGCACATGCCGCCGAACGGCCGCGTCGACGTGGTGGAGGAGCTGGAGAACGTCATCGCCAGCCTGGAGCTGAAGGCCGCCCAGCGCCGGATCCGCCTGCGGCTGGACGCGCCGGAGGGGCTGCCGGCGGTCATCGGCGACCAGGACCAGTTGACGCAAGTCTTCCTCAATCTGGTCAGCAACGCCATCAAGTACACCCGCGAGGACACCGACGTGACGGTGTCGGCGGCGCTGGTCGACGGGGCGGCGGTCGGCTTCACCGGGCTGCCCGCCGCCGGGCGGCGCGGCGGACGGGGCGGCACCGCCATGGTGTCGGTGGCGGTGCGCGACCAGGGCGACGGCATCGCCCGCACCCACCTGCCGCGTCTGACCGAACGCTTCTACCGGGTCGACGCGGCGCGCTCGCGGGCGATGGGCGGCACCGGGCTGGGGCTGGCCATCGTCAAGCACATCCTCAACCGCCATCGCGGCCGGCTGACCATCGAGAGCGAGGTCGGGGTGGGCAGCGCCTTCACCGCCTATCTGCCCGCCGCCGCCCCCTCCCTGTCTTCCGCCGCCGACGGCGCCGCCGCCCAGGCGGAACGGCGGACGGCCGGCTAGGACATCCAGCGGTCGCCGTCACGAAACTGTCATTGAACCGTAATCATTGCGTCGCCCTCCCCGACTAAGGTCCGGCCCAACGCGACCGGGCACGAACCCGGCCGCAACCCGGCGCCAGCCCAGCGGGCCGCGCCCCAACTCCACCGGCCATCGGCCACCGGTTCATCGGAGGGATTACCCGTGATCACCAGGAAGCACGTCTTCACCGCGGCCGCCGCCGTGGCTCTGTCCGTCGCCGCCACCGGCACCGTCCAGGCCCAGTCGCGCGACCAGATCCGCGCGGTCGGCTCCTCGACCGTGTTTCCCTTCACCACCGCCGTCGCCGAGGCCTTCGGCAAGGGCGGCAAGTTCAAGACCCCGGTCGTCGAGTCGACCGGCACCGGCGGCGGCCTGAAGCTGTTCTGCGCCGGCGTCGGCCCGGCCCACCCGGACATCGCCAACGCCTCGCGCCGCATCAAGAAGTCGGAAGTCGAGCAGTGCGCCGCCAACGGCGTCACGCAGATCACCGAGCTGAAGATCGGCTTCGACGGCATCGCGCTGGCCTACTCCAAGAAGGCCCCGGTGATCGAGCTGACCACCGCCGTCATCTGGAAGGCGCTGGCCAAGGACGTGCCGGTCGACGGCAAGATGGTCGCCAACCCCTACAAGAAGTGGTCGGACATCGATCCGAAGCTGCCGAACGCCGAGATCGAGGTGCTCGGCCCGCCCCCGACCTCCGGCACGCGCGACACCTTCAACGAGCTGGCCATGCTCGAAGGCTGCAAGAAGGTTCCCGAGGTCAAGAAGATCGTCACCGACGACAAGGCCTTCGAGAAGGCCTGCATGACCATCCGCGAAGACGGCGGCTACGTCGAGGCCGGCGAGAACGACAACCTGATCGTCCAGAAGCTGAACGCCAACCCGTCGGCCTTCGGCGTGTTCGGCTACAGCTACATCGACCAGAACCGCGACAAGCTCCAGGCCGCCAAGATGGACGGCGTCGAGCTGACCGCCCAGAACGTCGCCGGCGGCAAGTACGAGCTGTCGCGTCCGCTCTACGTCTACGTCAAGAACGCGCACGCCGGCGTCATCCCCGGCATCCGCGAGTTCATCGCCGAGTACACCTCGGAGCGCGCGGTCGGCGACGACGGCTACCTGTCCGACAAGGGCCTGATCGCCGAGCCGAAGGACGCCCGCGACGCGGCCCGCACCTCGGCCATGAACCTGACGCCGTTGCAGCTCTGATCCTGCCGTGACGCGCGGGCGGCGGCCTTGATCGGGGCCGCCGCCCGCCGTATCGAAGCGGGCATTGTCCTCGCCCCCGACCTTCGCCCTGGCCCCGGCGGTTCCGCATGCAGATCACCGTTCTTGTCCTGATATTGGCCCTGCTCACCGTGATCGGCTTCCAGATGGGCCGGACGCGGGCGGCCGCCTCCGTTGGCGGGCGCGTCGTCGAGCTTCATTCCGTCCCCTCCTATCATGGCTTCTACGTCGCGCTGTGGGCCGGCCTGCCGGCCCTGTTCCTGTTCGTGCTGTGGACCGCGTCGGAAGGCTGGCTGATCATGCAGATGGTCCTGGCCTCCCTGCCCGCGCGCCTGACGACGGGCGACACCCAGAGCCTCAGCCTGCTCAAGGCCGACATCCTCAACATCGCCCACGGCATCTCGACGGGCCGCGAGTCCGACCCCGACGTCGCCGCCGCCGCCAAGCACTACAACGCGCTGCACGCCATCAGCGGCTGGAGCCTGCTGGTCATCGGCGCCAGCCTCGCGGCGCTCGGGCTGGCCTACGGGCGCCAGCACATCGGCCCGGATCTCCGCGCCCGCAACCGGGTGGAGCGGGTCGTCAGCATCGCGCTGATCGTCTGCTCGATGGTCGCCATCCTGACCACCGTCGGCATCGTGCTGTCGCTGCTGTTCGAGGCGCTGCGCTTCTTCTCCGCCGTGTCGCCGCTGGAGTTCCTGTTCGGCACCCACTGGAGCCCGCAGATGGCGATGCGCGCCGACCAGGTCGGCTCGTCGGGCTCCTTCGGCGCCATCCCGCTGTTCGCCGGCACGCTGCTGATCACCGTGATCGCCATGGTCGTCGCCGTGCCGATCGGGCTGATGTCCGCCATCTACATGTCGGAATACGCCAACCCGACTGTCCGCACCTGGCTGAAGCCGATCCTGGAAATTCTGGCCGGCATCCCGACCGTGGTCTACGGCTTCTTCGCCGCCCTGACCATGGCGCCCTTCGTGCGCACAATGGGTCAGAATCTCGGCCTCGACGTCAGCTCGGAATCGGCGCTGTCGGCCGGCATCGTCATGGGCGTGATGATCATCCCCTTCGTCAGCTCGCTGTCGGACGACGTCATCAACGCGGTGCCGCAGTCCCTGCGCGACGGCTCCTACGGCCTGGGCGCCACCAAGTCGGAGACGATCCGCCAGGTCGTGCTGCCCGCCGCCCTGCCCGGCATCGTCGCCGCGGTGATGCTGGCGGTCAGCCGCGCCATCGGCGAGACGATGATCGTGACGATGGCCGCCGGCCTCACCGCCAACCTGACGGCCAACCCGCTGGAGGCGGTCACCACGGTGACGACGCAGATCGCCACGCTGCTGGTCGGCGACCAGGAGTTCGACAGCCCCAAGACGCTGTCGGCCTTCGGCCTCGGCCTCGTGCTGTTCCTCGTCACGCTCTCCCTCAACATGGTCGCCCTGCGGGTGGTCCAGAAGTATCGAGAGAAATATGACTGATCTCGTGCAACAGGATACGCGGGCCATGTCCGTCACCGCCGCCAAATCCCATTACCAGAGCGAGGCCTTTGCCCGCCGGCTGCGCGCCCGCTACGCCGCCGAGCGGAACTTCAAGATCGCCGGCATCGCCGCCATCGCCATCGCCTCGCTGATGCTGGTGGTCCTGCTCAGCTCGATCGTCACCAAGGGCTACACCGCCTTCTGGCAGGCCCAGGTCCGCGTCGAGGTGGCCTTCGACAAGGCGCAGGTCGAGGAGCGCAACTACACCGCCATCCTGCGCCAGGGGCTCTACGCGCAGTTCCCGGAGATCACCGAGCGCAGTGCGCGCCGCACGCTGAACGAGCTGCTGTCGTCGGGCGCGCCCTATGAGCTGGAAGCGATGGTGACGCGCGACCCGTCGATCGTCGGCACCACCCGGACCGTCTGGGTGCGCGCGGACGACGAGGTCGACCAGTTCGTGAAGGGCTACTTCACCCGCAGCGGGCCGGAGTCCGAGCGCCGGCTGAACGACGCCAAGATCGCCGCGGTCGACGCGCTGGTCGCCAAGGGCGCGCTGGTGCAGAGCTTCAACACCACCCTGTTCAGCGCCGGCGACAGCCGCGAGGCCGAGCAGGCGGGCATCTGGGGCGCCATCGTCGGCTCGCTGCTGACGCTGCTGGTCACCATGTCGCTGTCGGTTCCCATCGGCATCGCCGCGGCGGTCTACCTGGAGGAGTTCGCGCCGAAGAACAAGTGGACCGACCTGATCGAGGTCAACATCAACAACCTCGCCGCCGTGCCGTCGATCATCTTCGGCCTGCTCGGCCTGGCGGTGTTCCTCGGCTTCTTCGGCCTGCCGCGCTCGGCGCCGCTGGTCGGCGGTCTGGTGATGGCGCTGATGACCCTGCCGGTCATCATCATCTCGGCCCGCGTCGCGCTCAAGTCGGTGCCGCCCTCGATCCGCGAGGCCGCGCTGGGCATCGGCGCCTCGCCCTTGCAGACGGTGACGCACCATGTGCTGCCGCTGGCGATGCCCGGCATCCTGACCGGCACCATCATCGGCATGGCCCGCGCGCTCGGCGAGACGGCGCCGCTGCTGATGATCGGCATGGTCGCCTTCATCGTCGACATCCCGCACGGCTGGACCGACAGCGCCACCGTGCTGCCGGTGCAGATCTACATGTGGGCCGACAGTCCCGAGCGCGCCTTCACGGAGCGCACCTCGGCGGCGATCATGATCCTGCTCGGCTTCCTGATCCTGATGAACGGGTTGGCCGTTTTCCTGCGCAAGAAATTCGAGAGGCGGTGGTAAGCCATGAGCGTCCATACCCAGACCCACACCGGCGCCCCGGCCGCCGTGCGCTCGGCCCCGGCCGTGCCGAACAAGATGATCGCCCGCGACGTCAAGGTGTTCTACGGGGCCAAGCAGGCGCTGAAGGGCATCAACGTCGAGATTCAGGAAAACAAGGTGCTGGCGCTGATCGGCCCGTCGGGCTGCGGCAAGTCGACCTTCCTGCGCTGTCTCAACCGGATGAACGACACCATCGAGAACTGCCGGGTCGAGGGACTGATCGCGCTCGACGGCGAGGACATCTACGGCAAGTCGATCGACGCCGTGCAGCTCCGCGCCCGCGTCGGCATGGTGTTCCAGAAGCCGAACCCCTTCCCCAAGTCGATCTACGACAACATCGCCTACGGCCCGCGCATCCACGGCATGGCGTCGGGCCGCGACGAGCTGGACGAGGTGGTCGAGAAGTCGCTCCAGCGCGCCGGCCTGTGGAACGAGGTGAAGGACCGCCTGCGCGAGCCCGGCACCGGCCTGTCCGGCGGCCAGCAGCAGCGCCTGTGCATCGCCCGCGCCATCGCCGTCAGCCCCGAGGTGATCCTGATGGACGAGCCCTGCTCGGCGCTCGACCCCATCGCGACCGCCCACATCGAGGAACTGATCGACGAGCTGCGCGAGAACTTCACCATCGTCATCGTCACCCACAACATGCAGCAGGCGGCCCGCGTCTCGCAGAAGACCGCCTTCTTCCATCTGGGCGACATGGTGGAGTGCGACGACACCGAGGAGATCTTCACCAACCCGCGCGACGAGCGCACCCAGGGCTACATCACCGGCCGCTACGGCTGATTCTTTGCGTGTCCCTCTCCCGCCCCGGGAGAGGGCGCAGAGTCGACGGCCGCAGGCCGGACGAGCGCCGAAGGCGATCGTAGGTGGCGCGCGGTCGCGAGACTTGCGAGCGACCTCGGGGCCCACCGCGAAGCGGTGGGAAGGGTGAGGGGCGATCGGGCGTGCGGTTCGATCCATGCCACCGATAGCCCCTCACCCTCCCCGCTCCGTGGGTCCCCTCCTTCTCCCGGGGCGGGAGAGGGCGTTCCAGGCGGACTTGAAGTTGTCGTGTTGAAGGAAGCGAAGATGCTGGGTAATGTCGAGCCGCGCGCAGTGAACGGAGCCACCATGAACGCGGCGTTGAAGCCGCTCGCCCTCGTCGTCGAGGACGAGGCCGACATCGTTACCCTGCTGAAGTACAATCTGGAAAAAGAGGGTTTCCGCGTCGCCACCGCCACCGACGGCGAGGAAGCCCTGCTGCTGGCCGGGGAGCAGACCCCGCACATCGTCCTGCTCGACTGGATGCTGCCGCTGATGAGCGGGCTGGAGGTCTGCCGCCAGCTCCGCCGCAACGCCAAGACCCGCGACATCCCGATCATCATGCTGACGGCGCGCGGGGAAGAGGGCGACCGGGTGCGCGGTCTGAACTCCGGCGCCGACGACTACATCACCAAGCCCTTCTCACCGACCGAGCTGGTCGCCCGCATGCGCGCGGTGCTGCGCCGCGCCTCGCCGGGGATGACCGACGAAACGCTCCAGTTCGCCGACGTGACGATGGATCTGGCGGCCCACCGCGTGCGGCGCAACGGCCGCGACGTGCATCTCGGCCCGACCGAATTCCGCCTGCTGCGCCATTTCATGCAGCATCCGGGGCGGGTCTTCTCGCGCGAGCAGCTTCTCGATCTGGTGTGGGGCCACGACGTCTATGTCGAGCCGCGCACCGTCGACGTCCACATCCGCCGCCTGCGCAAGGCGATGAACGAGGAGACCGAGCTGGACCTGATCCGCACCGTGCGGTCGGCCGGCTACGCGCTCGACACCAAGACGGTGTGAGGGGCGGCGGGAAACCCCGCCTCCCATCCTTACGTGATCGCGTCCAGCGCATCGTTGCTCAGGCCGCCCGGCACGATGGTCAGCGGGATGCGCAGCTTTCCCAGCCCCCGCCCGGTGTAGTAGGACACCAGCGGCCCCGGCCCCTCCGGGTCGGTGCCGGCGGCCAGCACCAGGATGGAGATGCTCGGCTCCTCGGCGATCAGGGCCAGCACCTCCTCGTGCGGGTTGCCCTCGCGGACGTAGAGCGCCGGCAGGGTGCCGGTGAGCTGGTTGACCTCGCGGGCCAGCTTCTGGAGCATCAGCTCGGCCTCGTTGCGCTGCTCCTCGCGGATCAGGTTCTCCACCGCCAGCCAATGCTGCATCTCGCCCTGCTCCAGCACGGTCAGCAGGGCCACCTTGCCGCCCGACTTGCGGGCGCGCAGGCAGGCGTAGCGCAGCGCCACCTTCAGCTCCGGGCTGTCGTCGACGACGACCAGGAAGATGCGCACCGGCGGCGGCGAGGTCGGCGGCGAGGTTTCGGTCGTCTCGGTCATCTCAACCCCCCTTGGTTCTTTTGTCGTTCACACGCGGCGGAAGGCGGCGCCCGCCGCCCAGCCGGCCGCGACCGCGCCGACCACCGCGGCCACCCCGTAGACGACCGGACGGTGGCGGGCGATGTCGTAGAGTTCGGCGCTGAAGCCGATCTTCGACACCACCAGCGGCGTGGTCTGGGCGCTCACCACCTCGCCGTTGCGGATCAGCAGCGCCTCGACATTGTACAACCCCGTCGGGACGTTGGCTGGAAAATAGATGTTGGTGCGGAACAGCCGGTCGCCCAGGAAGGCGACCTGCCCGAAGGTCAGGGCGTAGAGGCCGGCGCGCTGCTTGTTGCGGATCAGGGCGGCGCGGAAGGCCGCCAGCTCGTCGGGCTCCAGCGTCTCGCGCGGGCCGAGCTGGAGCTGCGGCAGGCCGATCTGGTGGCGCTCCAGCACCGGGCGACCGACGAGCTGGTCGAGCGGCCGGCTGGTCGCCACCGTGTAGAAGCTGGGGACCTGCTCGAAGCGCACGCTGTCGGTGTTGATCCACATGCCGGCGATCCGCTCCTTGCGGCGGACGGTGGCGGGCACGCGCGGGCCGGTGACGACGATGGCGACGTCGCCCGCCCCGTCGGTGGTGCCGAACAGCACGACCTCGGTTCCGGTGAAGCCGGTGGTGATGGCGATCAGGTGGCTCGACAGGTCGGCGACGAGCTGCTGGGCCCACACGGTGGCCGCCAGCGTGCCGCCCAGCAGCAGCCCGCCCAGCGCCGCCGCCCCCTGGACCAGACGACGTTTCGACAGCGAAACCATCACGTCATTCCCGAGGTCAGGGTGAAGAGATCCTCCGGCCGGGCGAAGAGATCCCAGGCCAGCTTCAGCGCCACCGCGACGACGATGCAGGACAGCAGCAGCCGGGCCTGCTCGCCGCGCAGCCGGCTTCCCATCTTGGTGCCGGACTGGGCGCCGGTGACGCCGCCGATCAGCAGCAGCAGGGCCAGCATGGCGTCGACCGTCTGGTTGGTGGCGGCCTGCAACAGGGTGGCGGCGGCGGTGGTGAAGATGATCTGGAACAGCGAGGTGCCGGCCACCAGACCCGCCGGCATGTTCAGCAGATAGATCATCGCCGGCACCAGCAGGAAGCCGCCGCCGATGCCCATGATCGCCACCAGCATGCCGCCGACCAGCCCGATCCCCGCCGGCAGCAGCGCCGAGATGTAGAGCTTGGAGCGCTGGAACCGCATCTTGAAGGGCAGGCCGTGCAGCCAGATGTGGCGGTGCAGCTTGCCGCGCCTTGCGGTGGGGGCGCGGCGCCGGATGAGGGCGCGGCTGCTCTCCACCAGCATCATGCCGCCGATGGTGCCGAGGAAGAAGACGTAGGACAGGGTGATGGCGATGTCGATCTGGCCGAGCCGCTGGAGGATCGCGAAGATCCAGACGCCGAGCGCCGTGCCGACCACGCCGCCGGCCAGCATCACCACCCCCAGCTTGACGTCGACGTTGCCGCGCCGCCAGTGGGCCAGCACGCCCGACACGCTGGCGGCGACGAGCTGGTTGGCCTGGGTGCCGACCGCGACGGCCGGCGGCACGCCGATGAAGATCAGCAGCGGCGTCATCAGGAAGCCGCCGCCGACCCCGAACATGCCCGACAGGAAGCCGACCAGCCACCCCATGCCGAGCACCAGCAGCGCGTTGACCGACATCTCGGCGATCGGCAGATAGACTTGCATGGGAGGGGATCGCCGGCCAGGAAAGGTGGGGCAGCTTACCCGACCCGGCCGGCCGGCGGAAGCCGGGTCGACGCCGCGCGGTCGGGGCGCCGCGGTCAGCGCCCGGAGGAGACGCGGGCCATGGCGCCGGCGGAGGCGTTGAAGCTCTTCATGAAGCCGCCCTTGTCGGGAAAGGCGCGGTCGGCCTCGCGCCGCGCGGCGTCGAGGTCGGTGGCGTGGATGATCAGCCGGTTGGCCTGGAACCAGACCGGGTTGACCGCGCGTCCGACGGCGCGCGCGCTGGCGCTGTCGAAGCTGACCTCGGCCCGGAAGGGCCGGACGCCGGGTCCGGGCTGGCCCAGGCGGTGGAGGAAGCTGGGAGGCGCGCCCTCCGTCCTGGCGATCTCGCGCTGTGTCTGCCGCAGGGTCTGCTCGGCGATGGAGAGGCGCTTTTCGGCGTCCTCCACCTTGCGGCGGACCTCCTGGAGGGCTTCGTTCTCCAACGTCCACCGCTCGTGCAGGGGGGTGAGCGCCCGGCGCGCCTGGTCCAGCCCGGCCATGGCCTCCCAGCCGCGACGGACGCCGAGCAAGGCGAGCTGCGCCGTCATCCCGAGCATCGCCGCGACCGGCAGGACCGCTCCGAAAAATCCTTCGATCGTCATCGCCTCCTCCTGGCATGCCGCTTGCTGCCGTTCCCTCATCCGGGCACGGGAGCAGCAAGGATCATGCCGGCCGCGGCGCTGCCGGGGCCGTCGCGGAAGCGGCCCGTCGCCGGAGACGCCACGGTTTTGGAGTGCCCGTCATGAACGCCGCCCTCGGTCGCGTGGATCTGATGGTTCCGGTGCTGGAAACGCTGCTGCTCCTGGCCTGTCTGGCCTGGATCCTGGCCTCGGCCGCGCGCGCCGCGCGCCATGTCCTGATGGTCCAGCGCCGCCGCGCCGTGCTCGACAAGCGCCACGCCGATCTGGAGCGCGACCTCAGCAGCGTCCGCCGCTCGGTGCGCCAGCAGGACGGGGCGTTGCGTCACCTGGAAAAGGCGCTGGCCGACAAGCAGGAGGAGGTCGAGGCGGCGCAGACGCGGCTGAACGCGCTGCGCGGCGAGGGGCGGCGGGAGTATGAGCTTCTGAGCGAACGCTTCGGCGAGAAGGACAAGCTGTGGCTTCTCACGGTGCCGCGCGACGACCGGCCGGCGCGCTGGGCGGTCGCCGCTCCCGATCCGCAGACTGCGTCGGATCTGCTGACGAAGAGGGTCACCACCCCGGAGCGGCCGGAGGTGGAAGGGCAGATGTAGGAGCGCGGTCGCCTCCCAAAATGCAATCGCGGTGCGCCGCAACTGCATTTTGGGACGCAGGACGCGTTACAGCAGGCCCTTGGCGGCGATCAGCGCGCGCAGGTCCGCCTCCGGCCGGGCGCCGACATGGCTGATGATCTCGCCCGCCGCGATGGCGCCGATGCGCCCGCAGACCGCCGGTGGAAGATCGCGGGTGAAGCCGAACAGGAAGCCGGAGGCGTAGAGGTCGCCCGCCCCGGTGGTGTCGACCACGCGCCCGACCGGCTCCGCCGGAACCTCGACGACCGAGCCGGCCGAGACGATGACCGAGCCCTTCTCGCTGCGCGTCAGGGCGGCGGTCTTGCCCAGCCGCTTCACCGCCTCCAGCGCGTCCTCGAAGCGGTCGGTGCCGTAGAGGGCGCCGATCTCGTGCTCGTTGGCGAACAGGATGTCGACGTGCGTCTCCACCAGATCGACGAACTCGGCGTGGTGGCGGTGGACGCAGAAGCTGTCGGACAGCGACAGCGACACCTTGCGTCCGGCGGCGTGGGCGATGGCGGCCGCCTTGCGGAAGGCCTCCTTGGCGCCGGGCGGGTCCCACAGGTAGCCTTCCAGATAGGTGACCTGCGACGACGCGATCAGCGCCTCGTCGACGTCCTCCGGACCCAGCTCGACGCAGGCGCCGAGGTAGGTGTTCATCGAGCGCTGGGCGTCCGGCGTCACCAGGATCAGGCAGCGCGCGGTCGGCGCCCCGCCAAGCAGCGGCGCGCTGGCGAAGGCGACGCCCGAGGCGCGGATGTCGTGGCCGAACACGTCGCCGAGCTGGTCCTTGGCGACCTTGCCGATGTAGGCGCCCGCGCCGCCGAGCAGCGCGATGCCGGCCATGGTGTTGCCGGCCGAGCCGCCCGACACCTCGACGCCCGGCCCCATGCGGCCGTACAGCTCCTCGGCGCGGGCGGAATCGATCAGGGTCATCGCGCCCTTCTCGATGGCGTTGGCGGCGAGGAAGGCGTCGTCGGCGTGGGCGATGACGTCCACGATGGCGTTGCCGATGCCGGTGACGTCGTAGGCGGCCGAGGCCATGGGCGCTCCTTGATGTGATATGCGTGTCGGGGAGGGATTCGCGTTGCGGCGCGAGTATAGCGGCGGCGTCGTCGTTCACAAGCGCGCCGGCCGGGCGGTCGCTTGCATCATGAAAGTGACTGTGGGACAGTCGCCGCCATGAAGCGCACCCGCCTCGCCGACGCCCCCTGCCCCATCGCCCGCAGCCTCGACGCGGTCGGCGACTGGTGGACGCTGCTGATCCTGCGCGACGCCATGCTCGGCAGCACCCGCTTCGACGCGTTCCAGCGCGGCGTCGGGCTCGCCACCAACATGCTGGCCCGCCGCCTGCGGGCGCTGGTCGAGGCCGGGCTGCTGGAGCGCCACCCCTACCAGCAGCGGCCGCTGCGCCACGAGTACCGGCTGACCGACAAGGGCCGCGACTTCCTGCCGGTGCTGCTGGCGATGGCGGAGTGGGGCAACCGCTGGCTGATGCCGGAGGGGGCCTTCCGGCTGGTCTGCAAGGACAGCGGGGCGACCGTCCGTCCGCTGCTGGTCGACCGCGACAGCGGCCGCCCCATTGCCGCCGGGCGGGTCGCGGCCGACATGGCGAGCCATGCGGGCACGCACCACACCGGCACACAACACCACACCGGCACACAACACAGGGAAGACGTTCGATGAGACGAGTGGTCGTCACCGGCCTGGGCGCCGTCACTCCGCTGGGAACCGGCGTGGCCCACAACTGGCGCCGCATCCTGAACGGCGACAGCGGCATCGGCGCGCTGTCCGGCTTCGAGACCGGCGACCTGCCCTGCCGCATCGCCGGGCACATCCCGGCTGCCGGCGAGGGGGCCTTCGACCCCGACGCGGTGGTGCCGCCCAAGGACCAGCGCAAGATGGACCGCTTCATCCTGCTGGCGCTGGCCGCCGCCGAGGAGGCCGTCGCCGATTCCGGCTGGCGCCCGACCGAACAGCAGGCGCTGGAGCGCACCGGGGTGATGATCGGCTCCGGCATCGGCGGCCTGCCCGGCCTGGCCGAAACGGCGCTGACCCTGCACGAGAAGGGGGCGCGCCGCGTCTCGCCCTTCTTCGTGCCGTCGAACCTGATCAATCTGGCGTCCGGCCACGTCTCGATCCGCTTCGGCTTCCAGGGGCCGAACCACGCGGTGGTGACCGCCTGCGCCACCGGCGCGCACGCCATCGGCGACGCGGCGCGGCTGATCGCGTCGGACGACGCCGACGTCATGCTGGCCGGCGGCACCGAGGCGGCGATCTGCCGGCTCGGCATCGCCGGCTTCTGCGCCTCCCGCGCCATGTCCACCGGCTTCAACGACGACCCGGCGCGGGCGTCGCGCCCGTGGGACCGCGACCGCGACGGCTTCGTCATGGGCGAGGGCGCCGGCGTGCTGGTGCTGGAGGAGCTGGAGCACGCCAGGCGCCGCGGCGCCACGATTTACGCCGAGGTGACGGGCTACGGGATGTCGGGCGACGCCCACCACATCACCTCGCCGGCCGAGGACGGCGACGGCGCCTTCCGGGCGATGCGCGCCGCGCTGAAGCGGGCCGGCGTGGCGCCGGACGCGGTGGATTACGTCAACGCCCACGCCACCTCGACCCCGGCCGGCGACCCGGTGGAGATCCTCGCGGTCAAGCGGTTGTTCGGGGCGGCGGCCGGTTCGGTGTCGATGTCCTCGACCAAGTCGGCGACCGGCCATCTGCTGGGCGCGGCGGGTGCCGTGGAGGCGATCTACGGCATCCTGGCGCTGCGCGACCAGGTGGCGCCGCCGACGCTGAACCTGGAGAACCCGTCGGAGGGCTGTGACCTCGACCTTGTGCCGCTGGTTCCCAAGGAGCGGCGGATCCGCCACGTCCTGTCCAACTCCTTCGGCTTCGGCGGGACCAACGCCGCCCTGCTGTTCAGCCCGGCGCCCTGACGGGGCGTCGGTTTCCCCGTTCCGTCATGCCCGTGCCGGCACGGGCATGACGTGGCCGGGAAATCGGGCGGTGCAGCCTGGAACGCGGGGAGGCGGCACCGTAGATAAGCGGGCGCCGCCCTTTCCTTACACGGAACCCCGCATGATCCGCGCTTTGTTCCTTGCCTTCGGCCAGCTCTCCGACCCGCGCGCCCGCCGGGTGGTGTGGATCGCCGTGCTGTCCTCGGCGCTGGCCTACGCCCTGTTGTCCGTTTCCGTCTGGTGGGCGCTGTTCCACACGCCGCTGACCGGCAACGTCTGGGTCGACGGCGTCGTCGACCTGCTGGGCGGGCTGGTCGTGCTGATCCTGGCGTGGCTGCTGTTTCCGGCCACGGTCGGTACGGTGTCGAGCTTCTTCCTGGACGAGGTGGTCGGCCGGGTCGAGGCCCGCCACTACCCCCACCTGCCGCCGCCGCGCCCCAGCGGCTGGCTGGCCGATCTGTGGACGGCGCTGCGCTTCCTGGCGCTGGTGCTGGCGGTCAACCTCGTTGCCCTGCCGCTCTACATCGCCGCCCCCGGCCTGAATCTCGTCGTCTTCTACACGGTCAACGGCTATCTGCTGGGCCGCGAGTATTTCGAGATGGTGGCCCACCGCCGGATGGACCGGCGCGAAGCGCGGGCGTTGCGGCGGTCGTACCCGCTGAAACCTTTTTTGGCCGGCGTCATCATCGCCTTTCTTTCGTCGATTCCCTTCGTCAACCTGCTGGTCCCGGTCGTCGCCAGTGCCTTCATGGTCCATGTCCTCCAGTCCATGACAGGCCCCTTGCGGCGGGCCGGATGACCGTGTTACGCCGCTAGCGGCGCGGTCGCGTCCGGGCTCACCGGACGATCCGACGGAACGCCGTGTCCACGCGCGGCGTCGGCCGTCAGCCCACCCGCGTTTCCTGATTGGGGATCACCGTTCATGCTGTTCGGACGAAAGACTCCGCCCGCCGCGCCCAAACCCGACAGCGTCGCCGCGACTCCGGCACCCGCGCCCGTCGCCCGGCCCGCCGAGCCGGCCACCACCCTGTCGCCCCTGGCCTCGCTGGCGACGCCCGCGCCGTCCGCCCCCCAACCAGCGTCAGCACCCGCGCCGGCTCCCGCTCCGGCTGGAGGCATGAGCGCCGCCCTGGCCGCCGCCCAGCCCCCCTCTTCCGCTCCGACGCCTTCCGTCAAGGGACCCGAGATGAACAGCAGCAGCCCGAAGCCCCCGACCGCTCCGTCCCTTCCGGGCGCCGGTTTCAAGACCGACGTGCCGCGCCGCACCGTCGACGTCCCCGGCGTGTCCCCGCGCCAGCCGGCCGGTCTCGGCAGCCCCTCCGCCCCGCTCGGCGCGCCGCTGGGTGCCCCGGCGGCGGCCCCGCTGGCTCCCCTGCCGGAGCAGCGCCGCCTGATCGTCGGCCGCGACATCTCCCTGTCGGGCGAGATCGGCTCCTGCGACGTGCTGGTGGTCGAGGGCACGGTGGAGGCCAAGCTGCGCGAGGGCCGCTCCATCGAGATCGCCGACGGCGGCCTGTTCAAGGGCTCGGTCGAGATCGACGAGGCCGACATCGGCGGCCGCTTCGAGGGCGACATCGCCGTGCGCGGCCGGCTGACCGTGCGCGCGACCGGCAAGATCACCGGTTCGATCAAGTATGGCGAGCTGGCGGTCGAGGCCGGCGGCCAGCTGCGCGGCGACATCCAGATCTACAGCGCGGCCCCCAAGGCCGCCGCCCCGGCTCCGACGTCGGCTCCGGCTCCGGTCGAGATCCCGGTCGCGGTTCCGGCGGACGCCATCTGACCGTCGCGCGCCCGCGCCCGAACGCGCCCGGCCGGCACCCGCCGCGCCGGGCGTTTTCATGAGAAAATCCCGTCGGGGCGGAAAAACCGGGGCCGCGCCCGTCAGGCGATGATCTTGTCCTTGAAGGCGCAGAGGTCGGCGACCGTGCAGACCGGGCAGTCGGGCTTGCGCGCCTTGCAGACGTAGCGGCCGTGCAGGATCAGCCAATGGTGCGCGTGCCGCCGGTAGGGCTTGGGCACCACCTTCAGCAGCTTCGCCTCCACCGCGTCCGGCGTCTTGCCGGGAGCCATCCCGGTGCGGTTGCCGACGCGGAAGATGTGGGTGTCGACGGCGATGGTCTCCTCGCCGAAGGCGACGTTGAGGACGACGTTGGCGGTCTTGCGGCCGACGCCGGGAAGCTGCTCCAGCGCCTCGCGGTCGCGCGGCACCTCGCCGCCGTGGCGCTCAATCAGCAGTTCCGACAGGCGGATGACGTTCTTGGCCTTGGTGTTGAACAGGCCGATGGTCTTGATGAAGCCGCGCAGCCTCTCCTCCCCCAGCGCGACCATCGCCTGCGGCGTGGTGACGGTGCGGAAGAGCGGTCCGGTCGCCTTGTTGACGCCGACGTCGGTTGCCTGGGCCGACAGCACGACGGCGACCAGCAGCGTGTAGGGATTGACGTACTCCAGCTCGCTGCGCGGTTCCGGGTTGACGGCGGCGAGGCGGCGGAAGAATTCCTGGATGGCGGCGGGCTTCATGGGCGCGAGCATAGCCGCAAGCCGCCGTTCCGGCCAGCGGCGGCTGTGCCGGGGCGGCGGATTGCCGGGAAGCGGAGTATATTTTTCGCGAATTTCATCACATTTCGAGTCTCCTTCGTGTAAACCGGCGGTGGTTCCCTTGAGCGTCAACATGCTTCGACAGATTTCGTAAAGAATCCGGCCTTTCGTCCGGTTGTCCGTTTTGCTATTCCTGTGATCGTCGCCGGTTTGTTCGGCGGACGCCCAAGAAAAAGAACCGTTTCCGAAACGATTGGCGGCGGTCTTGATCGGCGGCGATGGCGGCGGGACTCGGTCCCGGGCTTGGGGGAGAAGGCGGACATGGGAACCTTCCAGGTGGAGGTGCTGGACTGGGGCTTGCGTCTGCGGCTTCAGGGCGCCCTTTCCGTCGGGCAGCGCGACACGCTGATCCGCCGGGTTGAGCATGAATGCGCGGCCTACGCCCTTCAGAAGCGCGCCTGGACCAGCCTGATCGAGTTCGACCATTTCCAGGCCGAGGGCGGCTTCCGCCCGGAACTGCTGGTCGGGCTGATGCGGCTGGCGCGGACCTGCGGGCACCAGCGTTGCGCCATCCTGCTCAGCGACTGGCAATGGGCGTCGGTCCTCGCCGACGCGATGATCGAGGCCGGCACCGACGATCAGGTGCGCATCTTCGTCCAGCCCGACGGCTTCGAGGCGGATTGCGGGAGCGCCATGGCCTGGGTGCTCCATGGCGGGGCGATTCCGCTGGTGTCGCGGGCGGCGTAAGCTGGCGTCCCGAACGCGAGGCGAGGCCTGATCCCCCGATCGCGCCGTTTCTCCGCAGAAGCTTCTCCGTTACCATCCGCCGATGCCCAGCGACCGGCCAACCGACACGCCCGGGGATGCATCCGCGAGCGTCGGACCGTCCCGCCTGTTCTTCGACGCCATCCTCCACCCCCACCGCAGCCTGGGGCGCGGCGGCTTCCGGACGCTGATGGGCGTCGTCATCCTGCTGAATCTCATGGTGGCCGGCGTCTTCGCCGCGAACGGGGCGTGGCCGGTCATCCCTTTCTGCGGGCTCGACGTGCTGGTTCTGTGGCTGGCCTTCCGCGTGAACTACCGCGCCGCCCGCCAGTACGAGCGCGTCCGCCTGACCGAGGCCGAGCTGACGGTGCAGCGGGTCCATTGGAAGGCGCCGGAACGGCGCTGGCGTTTCCATCCCCATTGGCTGAGGGTCAGCCACGACGAGCGGTCGGCGGAGGGGCGGCAGGTCACGCTGTCCTCGCACGGGCAGTCGGTCGGCGTCGGCGCCTTCCTGTCGCCGGCGGAGCGGACGGCCTTCGCGCGCGCTCTGGACGAGGCGCTGCGGGCGTGGCGCCGCCCGCCCTGCCCGCCGGCCCCCGCCGGATAGGGGCGGCCGGGCGGGTCGTCAGCCCCGGCCGTCGGTGGTGAGGCCGCGTTCGGTCAACTCCTCGTCGACTTCGCGCTCCACCTCGCGCTCGACCGCCTTCTCGAGCTTCTCGTCGATCCGGTGGTCGAGGCAGTCGGCGGTCCTGGCCAGCTTCTCGAAGCTGTCCTTGACCTTCCTGAGATCGCTTTCCGGCAGATTCTCCAGATCGATCATGCCGTTGCGCGCGGCCTTGCTGGCGCGGATCAGCTCGTCGAGCTTCAGGTGGATCGCCTGGGTGTCGCGGTTCTGGGCGTTCTGGATGACGAACACCATCAGGAAGGTCACGATCGTCGTGCCGGTGTTGATGACCAGCTGCCATGTGTCGGAGAAGTGGAACAGTGGCCCGGTGGCGCCCCACAGCAGCACCACGCCGAAGGCGGTGACGAAGGCGCCCGGCCGTCCGGACAGGCGCTCCATCCAGCGGGCGAAACGGGAAAACACCTCGCTCATCGAACGTCCACTCCCCGCCGCGTCGTCCCGGACCGGCCGTCCCGCGAGGGGACGGCCATGGGGAATAAACGCGCGGGCCCGCCGAACGTTTCGCGTTTCGTTCGGTGTAGGGCGGTCGCCGGTCTTTCGCGTCAGGACCCTTGGCTCAGCGCCTCCGCCAGCGCGCGGTCGTGGGTGTTCTGGCCGACGACGAGCTGCATCGACTGGGTCGGCATGGAGATGTCCAGCTCGTCGAACCGCTTCTTCATGCGGCGGTTGAACTCGCGGGCGACGCCCCACTGGCGGGTCGGACGGGTCTTGAACTGGGCCAGGATGTTGATGCCGGTGTCCGACAGCTTGTCGACGCCGAGAACCTCCAGCGGGTTCAGGATGTCGGCGGCGAACTGCGGCTCGGCCTGCACCGAGGCGCCGATCTCCTTCAGCACGGCGATGATGCGGTCGGGATCCTCGCGGTTGGACACCGTCACGTTGAAGAGGGTGACGGAGAAGTCCTTGCTCATGTTCTTCACCGTGGTCACGGCGCTGAACGGCACGGAGTGCACGGCGCCCGATCCGTCGCGCAGGCGGATGGAACGGATCGAGATCGCCTCCACCGTGCCGGAATGGCCGCCGCCGACATCCACCGAGTCGCCGACCGACACCGTGTCCTCGAACAGGATGAACAGGCCGGTGATGATGTCCTTGACCAGCGTCTGGGAGCCGAAACCGATGGCCAGACCGACGACGCCGGCGCCGGCCAGCAGCGGCGCGATGTTCACGCCCAGTTCCGACAGCGTGATCAGCGACACCATCGTCACCAGCAGGATCAGGAAGGCGTTGCGCAGCAGCGGCAGCAGGGTGCGCATGCGGGCGCTGCGCTCGATCTTCGTGCCGTTGCGGTCGGTCGAGGCGAGGAAATGCTCGATCATCGCGCTGACGACCTCCCAGGCCACCACGGCGCCGGCCAGCAGCAGGCTGATCGAGACGACGCTGCCGACGATGCGCCGGCCGATCGCCGACTCGGCCCAGGCCAGCGTGTCGATGCCCCAGCCGTTCAGCACCACGCCCAGCGCCACCACCCAGATCACCGTCTTGCCGAAGCGCTGGACGATGGGCAGGTAGAAGTAGGCGCGCTCGTGCAGCTGCGGCAGGGTGCCCTGCATCTCGCGGTTGATGCGAAGGCCGCGCCGCAGCGTGCGGTTCAGCCCGCCGACCAGCAGCCGGGCGACGGCGACCGCGACCACGGTGATGGCGGTGGCGCGGGCGAGATACTCGAAGCCGCCATAGACGTTCAGCACCCAGACGCCCAGCGTGACGACCACATACAGGATTGCCAGCACGTGCCAGATGTCGGCGAAGCGCCGCCGCGCCGTGCGCAGCACGGCGCCCTGCCCCTCGGCCTCGCGCTGGGCGGTGGCCAGCGGGTCGCCGTTGCCGGACAGCGGGTTGCCGCGCATCCATTCGGCGACGCCGACGCGGTTTTGCAGGATCAGCACGATCAGCATGCCGGCGATCACCACGCCCAGCAGCTTCAGCAGCGCCCCGTAGGCGCCGAGCGGCAGGCCCAGCACATAGGCGCCCTCGGCCAGGAAATAGCCGTAGACGGCGGCGGCGATCAGGCGGCGCGTCCAGATGTAGGCCCGGCGCGCGCCCTCGTCGCTGGTGCGGATCAGGCGGAGGTTGGCCGCCTCGGGCGCGAAGAGCAGGCGCACGCCGATCAGCAGCACCTGGATGATGACGGTGGCGTTGACGACGGCGAGCGCGACCAGCCGCACGCGCGGCCCCGGCTCGGTCACCGACAGGATGGTGTAGGCGACGACGATGAAGGCGACGATCGGCGCCAGCTCCAGCAGCGCGCGGCCGAGCAGCAGCGGGATGCGCACCAGCGTCGAGGAGACCGGACGGGCGGCCAGCGCGTGGCGCGGCCGGTTCAGCAGACGGCGGACCCCGAACCCGACCACCGCCCCGATGGCGAGGATCAGGGCGAGCTGGATGCCGATCTGCACCCAGCGCTCGCGCGCCGACGGATCCTCGATCTGGCGTTGCACCCAGGAAATGGCGCCCGGCAGGTCGGCGAAGACGTTGGCGACCTGCACGAGCTGCCGGCTGACCACATCCATGCGCTCGGCCAGGAAGGACAGCGCCTTGGCGCCGATGGTCTGCGGCAGGGCCGACTCGCCCTCCGCCTCCTTGGCCTGGGTCAGCCCCTTCTGCGCGGCGACCAGCGCGCGGAGCTGCTCGACCAGCCGGGCGCGGGCCTCCGGATTCTCCAGGGTGGAGACCATCGCCTCCAGCTGCTGGATCGTCGGCTCGCCGGCCGCGACCGGCGCGCCGCCGGATGCCGCCGGGGCCGCCACGGGGAGCGGCGCCCCGCCGGCGGCGGGGGCCGCGGCGAAGCCGGGCGCGGACAGTCCACAGGACAGGGCCAGCAGAAGCAGGGCCGCCAATCCGCCGAGAAGGCGGGTCGACCAGCGGGAGCGTGCGGCAGGCATTCGGTACCGATCCATCAACAGGTCACTCGGCAGTCATCGGAGCTTCGGGAAGTTAATCTCCCCTTACCCGCTTGCCAACCCGACCGGCGGGACCTTTTTTAAGTCACGGCTGCGGGCCGCCGCCCGTTTCCTGTCACGTTTCACTGCGCGAGGACCGGCCATGGCCGAGATTCCCCCGAAGACTCCCGGCGCGTCTCCAGCCCCGGCGGAACCCGCCGATCCCGGCAGCGAGGGCGCCGTCCGCCCCAGGCTGGTCGCCGCCAAGGAGCAATGGGCGCGCGACGGCCGCGCGCTGACCGGGCAGGCCGCCGACCCGGCCCGCGACCGCCTGCCGCCCGGCCAGCGGCTGGTCGAGGACTGGCCGGTGCTCGACCTCGGCGTCACGCCCGGCGTGACCGAGCGGAGCTGGAGCCTGACCGTGGACGGTCTGGTGGAGAGCCCGCTGTCCTGGCGCTGGGACGATCTCCAGGCGCAGCCGCAGGAGCAATTCCTGTCGGACATCCACTGCGTCACCACCTGGTCGCGCTACGACAACCGGTGGGAGGGGGTGAGCGCCCGCCGCCTGCTGGCGCTGGCCCGGCCGAAGCCGGAGGCGCGCTTCGTCGTCTTCCATTCGTCGGACGGCTACACGACCAACGTGGCGCTGGCGGATTTCGACGCGGACGGCGTTCTGCTGGCGACCAAATGGCAGGGGCAACCGATCGGCCGCGACCATGGCGGCCCGGTGCGCATCGTCCTGCCCAGGCTCTATTTCTGGAAGAGCGCCAAGTGGGTGAAGCGGATCGAGCTGCTGGCGGAGGACCGTCCGGGCTATTGGGAGGTCCGCGGCTACCACAACCATGCCGACCCCTGGACGGAGGAGCGCTATTCGGACTGAGGCGGCCGCGCGCAGCCTCGTCTGCGCGGTTGGCATCCCGCGCCAAAGCCGCTATGGTCGTGCGCAGCGGCCCCGTAGCTCATCTGGATAGAGCACAAGTTTCCTAAACTTGGGGCAGCAGGTTCGAGTCCTGCCGGGGTCGCCATTCCCTTTCAACGCTCAACGCCTTTGGCGCCCAGCACCCGACGCACGGCTCAATGCGCCGTGATCGGGCAGACCACCGCCCTGGTCGCCTTGGCCAGATCGGCCGGCGCCAGGACGATCTGCAAGCCGCGCCGGCCGCCGTTCACCACCATCTCGGGCAGGCCCTCGGCGCTGGCGTCGACGAAGGTCGGAAGCGCCTTCTTCTGGCCGAGCGGGCTGATGCCGCCGACCATGTAGCCGGTGGTCTTCTCGGCGAGCGCCGGGTCGGCGAGGTCGGCCTTCTTCGCCTTGGCCGCCGCCGCGATGGCCTTCAAATCCAGCTTCGCCGCCACCGGGATCACCGCGCAGGCCAGCCCCTTGGGCTCGAGCTGGACGATCAGCGTCTTGTAGACGATGGCCGGATCCAGCCCGAGGGCCGACGCGGCGTGCAGGCCGATGGCGTCGGCGGCGGGATCGTAGACATATTCGAGCAGCCGGTAGCTCACCCCCGCCGCCTTCGCCGCGTTGACCGCCGGTGTCACCTTCGCCGCCATCGCCCCCTGCCGCTTTCCGCACTGTCGAAGGCGCGAGCTTAGAGCGGATCGCGTAAAACCGGAATCGGTTTGGAGCGTGAATCCGCTCGTCATCAAAAGGCTAAAGTTTCGTGCGTTTCTTATTAAACGCACGAAACTTTAGCAGAGAGGGCGCCGGTTGCGTCAACCGCGAGCGCCGCCCTTATTCGCCGCGCGAGGACGGGTTGCCGATCATGGTCAGGAACTCCCGCCGGGTCGACGGGTCGGTGCGGAAGGCGCCGAGCATGCGGCTGGTCACCATGGTGACGCCGGTCTTGTGGACGCCGCGCGTCGTCATGCACTGGTGCTGCGCCTCGATCACCACCGCGACACCCTCCGGCTGGAGCACCTGGTCGAGGGTGTTGGCGATCTGCGCCGTCATCTTCTCCTGGATTTGCAGGCGCTTGGCGTAGGCCTCGACGAGCCGGGCCAGCTTGGAGATGCCGACCACCCGGTGCTTGGGCAGGTAGGCGACGTGCGCCTTGCCGATGATCGGCACCATGTGGTGCTCGCAGTAGGACTCCACCCGGATGTCGCGCAGCACGACCATCTCGTCGTAGCCGTCGGTCTCCTCGAAGGTGCGCTGGAGCAGCTCGACCGGGTCGGTGCCGTAGCCGGCGAAGAACTCCTCGTAGGAGCGGACGACGCGGTCGGGCGTGCCGAGCAGCCCCTCGCGCGCCGGGTCGTCGCCGGCCCAGCGCAGCAGGGTGCGGACGGCCTCCTCCGCCTCGGCGCGGGACGGGCGCGTGGTCTCGGACGCGCCGGAGCGCGGGAGTCCGCCGGGGCCGCGAAGCACGTTCTCAACGAGCGGAATCTTGGGAGCCGTCACGGGGAAAAACCTTTCGGTGGCTGGTTCTCGATGTCCGGATTCGGTTGGGAGTGATCCGGATTGCGCATCGATACGATGCCGGGCCTCGCGCGGATCATAGGCCGTTCAACGGAAAGCCGCCCCGTCATCCGCCTTTCGGCGAAATCGACATGGCATTGGTTTCGCCGCTTTCAACCCTGGGACGATCACGGCGGCGGGAAAAACATCAATTCAGCCGCATCGGCTGGTGCGGGCTGTCGAGCGAGAAGGCCGGGATCGTCACGTCGAACGGCCGCCCATCCGACGATTCCATGCCGTAGCTGCCGGCCATGATGCCCGACGGCGTGCCGAGCGGCGTGCCGCTGGTGTATTCGAAATGACCGCCCGGTTCCAAAACCGGCTGCTCGCCGACCACACCCGGCCCGCGCACCTCCTGCACGCGGCCCATGGCGTCGGTGATGCGCCAGTGGCGGGTGCGGAGCTGCACCGTCTCCCTGCCCTCGTTCTCGATGCGGACATGGTAGGCCCAGACGTAGCGCCCCTCGGCGGGGGCCGACTGGTCCTCCAGGAACACGGGTTGGACGGTGACGCGGATGGCGCGGGTGACGGCGGTGTACATGGCGCGGCCTGGAGCTTTGCTGGCATGACGAATCGCGGAAGGCGACCAGCATAAGGGCGGGGGTCATCCCCTGTCCAGAATGAGGGGCCGGATCGGCGGAGGGCCGCGTCCGGAAGCCCGGAACACCGCCCTGTGGAAAGTGCCGGAAAAGCACGCGCGCAGATTGATGCAGTCATGCGTTCCCCTGGGGCCAACACGGTCTTGCGACGGGGGGGTGCCGATGATATATGCGCAAGTCCCAGCAACGGCCGATGAGCCTTCCACATGTCTCGTTCGCACGCCCTTCGCATCCGACGACGGAGCCTCGCACCGCAGAACGCGGGTGCGGCCGTCCTTGGGTCGCGTGCGAACGCCAAAGGCATCGAAGGGACCTGATCCCCGGCCTCCGGCGACGGCGCGACCCGCTCTGAGAAGACCCTCTTCCGACCGGGAGCCATCGCATATGATCATCACCACCGAACAGCCCAGGCACGCGCCCGTCATCGAAGCCCTGCTCGACGCGTCCTTCGGCCCCGGCCGGCTCCAGAAGACCGCCTACCGGCTGCGGGACGGCGTCGGCTCGATCCCCGAGCTGAACCTCGTCGCCATCGACCACGACGAGCACGGCAACGAGATCCTGGAGGGCACCATCCGCTACTGGCCGGTCCTGGTCGGCGGCGTCACCCCGACCCTGCTGCTCGGCCCCATCGCGGTGGCGGGGCATCTCCAGGGCGGCGGGCTGGGCAGCAAGCTGATCCGGATGAGCCTGAACAAGGCCATCGCGCTCGGCTACAAGTCCGTCATCCTGGTCGGCGACGCCCCCTACTACGAGCGGTTCGGCTTCACGCGGAACCTGACGCTCGGCATGCAGATGCCGGGTCCGGTGGACATGGACCGGCTGCTCGGCCTGGAGCTGGTCGAGGGCGCGCTGGACGGCGCGTCCGGCATGATCGGGCGGGCGGAAACGGCGGTTCCGGCGCTGCCGGCGGCGACGGAGGCGGCGGCACCCTTGTCTTTTCTCTTCTCCCGGACCTGGCGCGACCGGATGTGGGCCGACATGGCGGTCGGCGCCGCGTGACGGCGGACCCCCGGCTCCGGATGACCCGTGGCCCAGGATGATCTGTGGGATGATCGGCGGGACGGACGAGCATTGACTCGATTCGCCCCGCCTGTGCTACCATCACGCGATGAGCGGCTCCGGCGGACCGGCGCCGCGCGCGCCACACCGTCCGGTGTGAGCGCGCTATTCGTTTTTGTGCGGAAGGGAGCGGGTTGAGCAAGAAGCTGTTCATCAAGACCTGGGGCTGCCAGATGAACGTCTACGACTCCGCCCGCATGGCGGACGTCCTGGCACCGCTGGGTTACCGTCCGGTCGATGAACCCGACGGCGCCGACATGGTGATCCTCAACACCTGCCACATCCGAGAGAAGGCCGCCGAGAAGGTCTTCTCGGAGCTTGGCCGCCTGCGCATCCTGAAGGACGAGAAGGCCGCCGCCGCCGGGGGGACCGCCGCGGACTCGTCCGGCGACGGCCGGATGATCCTCGCCGTCGCCGGCTGCGTCGCCCAGGCCGAGGGCGAGGAGATCGTCGCCCGCGCCCCCTTCGTCGACATGGTCTTCGGCCCGCAGACCTACCACACCCTGCCGGAGATGGTCGCCAAGGCGACCCGCGCCGCCGGCAGCGTGCTGAACACCGATTTCCCGGCCGAATCCAAGTTCGACTTCCTGCCCGAGGAGGCGGTCAGCCAGGGGGCCGCCGCTTTCCTCGCCGTGCAGGAGGGCTGCGACAAGTTCTGCACCTTCTGCGTCGTCCCCTACACCCGCGGCGCCGAATTCTCGCGGCCGGCCGCGCAGATCCTTCTGGAAGCGAAACGGCTGGCGGCCGGCGGCACGCGCGAGATCAGCCTGCTCGGCCAGAACGTCAACGCCTGGCACGGCGACGGTCCCGACGGCTCGACCTGGGGGCTGGGCCGGCTGATCCGCGAGCTGGCGGAGATCGACGGGGTGGAGCGCATCCGCTACACCACCTCGCACCCGCGCGACATGGACGAGGAGCTGATCCGCGCCCATGCCGAGGTGCCGCAGCTGATGCCGTACCTGCATCTGCCGGTGCAGTCGGGGTCGGACCGCATCCTCGCGGCGATGAACCGCAAGCACAGCGCCGACGATTACCGCCGCCTCGTCGACCGTCTGAAGACGGTCAACCCGGATCTGGCGCTGTCCGGCGACTTCATCGTCGGCTTCCCCGGCGAGAGCGACGCCGACTTCGCGGCGACGCTGAAGCTGGTCTCGGATGTCGGCTACGCCCAGGCCTACTGCTTCAAGTACAGCCCGCGCCCCGGCACCCCGGCGGCGTTGGAGGACCGGCAGGTGCCGGAGCCTGTGAAGGAGGAACGCCTCGCCGCCCTCCAGCAGCTCATCGGCGCGCAGCAGGTCGCCTTCAACCACGGCTTCGTCGGCCGCACGATGAAAGTGCTGTTCGATCGCGTCGGACGGCGCGACGGGCAGCTGCTCGGCCGCAGCCCGTGGATGCAGTCGGTCCACGCCGAGGCGAACGAGCGGCTGCTCGGCCGCATCGTCGAGGTCCGCATCGTCGAGGCGCGGCCCAGCAGCCTGACCGGCGTCGTCGTCACCGGCGAGCACAGCACGACGGCCCATTCCCAGCCCGCCCATTCCCTGGAGGCAAGCGCTTGAACGGCCAGCCCGACCGGCGGATCGACGTCCAGTTCGAGGACAACCGGCTGTTGCCGATGCTGTACGGGGAGCATGACCGCCACCTCGCCCGCATCGAGACCCTGCTGGGTGTGTCGCTGATCTCGCGCGGCAACACGCTGACCGTGTCCGGCCCGCCCGACGCCGCCGAGGCGGCGCGGGCCGCGCTGGACTCGCTGTACGAGCGTCTGACGCGCGGCATGGCGGTCGGTCCCGGCGAGGTCGACGGCGCCGTCCGCATGGCGACCTCGCCCGGCGCCGAGGAGGCCCGGGCGGCTGGCGGGGCCGGGGGCGGCAGCGGGATCACGCGGGCGGAGATCACGCTGCGCACCCGCAAGCGCGGCGCCATCACCCCGCGCTCGCCGATGCAGGCGGCCTATCTCCAGGCGCTGGCGGAAAGCGAGCTGGTGTTCGGGCTGGGGCCGGCCGGCACTGGCAAGACCTATCTGGCGGTGGCCCAGGCGGTGGCGCTGCTGACCACCGGCCAGGTCGACCGCATCGTGCTGTCGCGCCCGGCGGTCGAGGCGGGGGAGCGGCTGGGCTTCCTGCCCGGCGACCTCAAGGAGAAGGTCGATCCTTACTTGCGCCCGCTCTACGACGCGCTGCACGACATGCTGCCGGCCGAGCAGGTGAAGAAGCGGCTGGAATCCGGCGAGATCGAGATCGCGCCGCTCGCCTTCATGCGCGGCCGGACGCTCGGCAACGCCTTCGTCATCCTCGACGAGGCGCAGAACACCACGCCGATGCAGATGAAGATGTTCCTCACCCGGCTGGGCGAGGGCGGACGCATGGCGGTGACCGGCGACATCTCGCAGATCGACCTGCCGTCGGGCACCCGGTCGGGCCTGCGCGACGCGCTCGACATCCTGAAGGGGGTCGAGGGCGTCCGCTTTGTCCATTTCACCGACGCCGACGTGGTGCGCCACCCGATGGTCGCCCGCATCATCCGCGCCTACGACCGCGCCGACGCCCAGAAGCTGGAGAATGGGCGGGCCGAGGCCGCGCGGCCGGTGCCGAGACCAACCTCCAACGGGGAGGGAACGCCGTGATGGCCGTGGACGTCACCGTATCCCGCGAGGCCGGCGACTGGGCCGAGAACGCCGAATGGCTGGCCGAGAAGGCCGCGCTCGCCGCGCTCGCCGCCATCTACGACGAGGAGGATGGCCCGGCCGAACTGTCGGTCGTGCTGGCCGACGACGCGCTGGTCCACCAGCTGAACCGCGACTACCGCGGCAAGGACAAGCCGACCAATGTGCTGTCCTTCGCCCTGACCGAGGCCGACGAGCCGGAACCGGTGGAGGGCGCGCCCGTCCTGCTGGGCGACGTCATCCTCGCCTTCGAGACGGTCCGGCGCGAGGCCGCCGAACAGAACAAGGCCCCGGCGGACCACATGACCCACCTTGTGGTGCATGGTGTTCTGCATCTGCTGGGGTATGATCACGAGACGGACGACGAGGCCGAGGAGATGGAGGCGCTGGAAACCCGGCTGCTCGCCGATCTCGGCATCGCCGATCCGTACGCCGCCAACCGTCTCCTGCCGGACAGTCCGGACGGAGCGGACCCGACCAACCATGAACCGCCGGACCGATGAGCGAAATTTCCGACAGTCGGACGCCCCGTGAGAACGGGGCCGAAGAAGAGCAGAATTCCCTGGGGCACCTCGTCAAGGGGTGGGTCCGCACCGTCTGGGGCGGGCGTGGCGACTCCACGCTCCGCGCCACGATCGAGGAATTGATCGGGGACCTGGACGAGGAGGAGGGTTCGGTGGGGGCCGGCGAACGCGCGCTGCTCACCAACATCCTGAAGCTGCGCGAGACGACCGTGGCCGACGTCATGGTGCCGCGCGCCGACATCATCGCGGTGGACATCGACACGCCGCTTCCCGCGCTGGTCCAGAAGGTCGCCGAGGAGGGGCATTCCCGCCTGCCGGTGTACCGCGAGACGCTCGACGACGTCGTCGGCGTCATCCACATCAAGGACGTGCTGTCGGTGATGGCCCGGCAGGCCCAGGGCAACGCCGCCGAGGCGGACCTGAAGGGCATCGTCCGCGACGTCAAGATCGTCGCCCCCTCCATGCCGGTGCTCGACCTGCTGGTGCAGATGCGGCAGAGCCGCCGCCATCTGGCGCTGGTGGTGGACGAGTTCGGCGGCATCGACGGCCTCGTCACCATCGAGGATCTGGTCGAGGAGATCGTCGGCGAGATCGAGGACGAGCACGACGAGGAATCCGCGCCGCGCCTGGTCGAACGCCCCGACGGCAGCCTGATCGCCGACGCCCGCCTGCCCATCGAGGATTTCGAGGAGCGCGTCGGCCCGGTGCTGACCGAGGAGGAGCGCGAGGACATCGAGACGCTGGGCGGTCTGGTCGTCTCGCTCGCCGGCCGGGTGCCGGCGCGTGGCGAGATGCTGATCCACCCGTCGGGCCTCGAATTCGAGATCGTCGAGGCGGATTCCCGCCGCCTGAAGCGCCTGCGCGTGCGCAACGCGCCGGCGAACAGCTCCGATCTCGCCGAGACGGCCTGACCGTCCTCCGGACGTTCCACGCAACGCCGCGAGCCATGCCCCCGCTTCGACCCTCCCCTGCGCCGCAGGGGTGGGCTGGAGCGGGGGCAAGTCCTTGATCGGGCTTGCAGCCTCTCCGCGCGGCACCACTTATGGGCAGCGTTGCCTCTGCCGCTGCCGGAGTTTTCCCTTTTGACCGTGACCGACACGCTGCCCGTTCCGGCCCGGCTGGGCCGTGTGTCCGCGCGTCTCGCGTCGCTCACCGGCTGGCGGCGGCTGGCCATGGCAGCGGCGCTGGGCGGACTCGCCACCCTCGCCCTGCCCCCCGCCTACGCCCTGCCCTTGCTGCTGGTCGCCTTTCCGGGGCTGATCTGGCTGCTGGGCGGCGCCGCGACCGGGCGGCGGGCCTTCGCCATCGGCTGGTTCTTCGGCTTCGGCCATCATCTGCTCGGGCTCTACTGGGTCAGCGCCGCCCTGTTCACCGACATCGAGCGCTTCTGGTGGGCGCTGCCGCTGTCGGCCGCCGGCCTGCCGATCCTGATGGCGATGTTCACCGGCGGCGCGGCCTGGCTGTTCCATGCCCTGCGCGCGCGGGGTCTCGGCGCCGGGTTGGCGGGACCGCTGCTGTTCGCCGCCTGCTGGGCGCTGTTCGAGTGGCTGCGCGGGCACGTCTTCACCGGCTTTCCCTGGAACCTGCTCGGCTATGGCTGGGTCGGGGTGCCGCCGGTCCTGCAAAGCGTGTCGCTGGTCGGCATCTACGGCCTGACCCTGCTGACCGTGCTGGTCGCGTCCCTGCCCGCCGCCCTGCCCGATCCGGGCATCCGGCCGCGCCGCGCCGGCACGGCGCTGGCCGCCGGGCTGGCGCTGTTCGCGGCGCTGGCCGGCTGGGGGGCGTGGCGGCTTGCCACCGCGTCGGACGAGACGGTTCCGGGCGTGCGGCTGCGGCTGGTCCAGGCGGCCATCGACCAGCGCCTGAAATGGGCCCCCGGCGAGCGCGAGAAGAACGTCCAGCTTCACCTCGATCTTTCCGCCACGCCCTCGGCCGAGCCGGTCACCCACGTCATCTGGCCGGAAACCGCGGTTCCCTTCTTCCTGGACGGCGACGCGCGGGTGCGGCAGGTGCTGGGGTCGGTCGTCCCCTCCGGCGGTCTGCTGATCACCGGCGCCCCGCGCAGCGCGGTCGACGCGGAGGGCGAGCGGCGCTACTACAACAGCCTCGTGGCGCTCGACGGCAGCGGCGCCGTGGCCGGCTCCTTCGACAAGTTCCATCTGGTGCCCTTCGGCGAATACATGCCGCTGCGCCGCTGGCTGCCGGTCGGCGCCATCGCCGGCAACGGGGCCGAGTTCTCCCCCGGTCCCGGCCCGACGACGCTGCGCCTGAACGGCATCCCGCCGGTCAGCCCGCTGATCTGCTACGAGGGCATCTTCCCCGGCGCCGTGACCGATCCCCACAACCGGCCGCAGTGGCTGCTCAACCTGACCAACGACGCGTGGTACGGCCGCACCGCCGGACCGCACCAGCATTTCGCGATCAACCAGGTTCGCGCGGTGGAGGAAGGTCTGCCGCTTGTCCGAGTTGCCAATACGGGTATTTCCGGGCTGGTGGACGCCTACGGGCGTGTGACAAAGTCGCTTGGTCTGGGTGAACGAGGGATCATCGACACCACATTGCCGAAAGCGCCGCCTGGAACCACGCTCTATGGGCGTGTCGGGGACATGATTTTCGGCCTAATGCTTCTGGGTTGTTTTCTCGGAGCGATGCTCTCTCGATATCACCGTTGACCGATGCCGCCGGCGCAACCCGGGCGTGGCCGTGGCCACGCGCCAGGGAAGCGAGGACGCGGGCTTGACTGCATACGTGGATATGTCGTATCAAAGTTGCACAACTGTTACAGGGATAAACGAGATGCAAGCAGCTACTGGGGCGCCGCGCGGGCGCCGTGCGGGCGCCGGCCGTCCGAAGACCGGAAAGCCGAACCCGATCGACGTGCATGTCGGATCGCGCGTCCGTCTGCGTCGGACGCTGCTGGGTATGAGCCAGGAGAAGCTGGGCGAGGCCATCGGCCTGACCTTCCAGCAGGTGCAGAAGTACGAGCGCGGCGCCAACCGCATCGGCGCGTCGCGCCTGTTCGACCTCAGCCGCGTCCTGGACGTTCCGGTGTCCTTCTTCTTCGACGACATGCCGGCCGAGGCTGCCGCCGCCCGCGTGGACGACGAGGATGACGCGGCGGGTTCGGAAGAGCGGCCGACCGGCGGCTACGAGCCGGACCCGATGGCCAAGCGCGAGACGCTGGAGCTGGTCCGCGCCTACTACAAGATCAACGACCCGTCGGTGCGCAAGCGCCTGTTCGAGTTGACCAAGGCCGTCGCCAACGCGGCCGTCGCCGAAGCGGCGGAATAACGGCGCGCCATGAGCCCCACCGAAGGGGGAATGCGAAGCTCGGCCGCATTCCCCATTCGTTGTCTTGGTGGATGTCCGTGATCGTCCCAGGTCAAGGACACGGGCAGTCGGGAGTTTGCTTGACCGCGGCGGGAATCCTTGTCAAATACCGGGTTGGGTCGGTGTCCTGCGGGCGCTGTACCGATCTGTCGTTTCGACTTGTGAAATAGCGCACCGCGAAAAGCCGAGGTTCCCCGTGGCCAAGCTTAACTACGTCTTCACCAGCGAATCCGTGTCGGAAGGCCATCCCGACAAGGTCTGCGACCGCATCTCGGACGCCATTGTCGATCTGTATCTGTCGCACGACCCGCAGGCCCGCGTCGCGGTGGAGACGCTCGCCACCACCAACCAGGTCGTGCTGGCGGGCGAAGTCCGCGGCCCCGACAGCATCAAGGTTGACCAGCTGGTCGAGGTCGCCCGCGCCGCGGTGAAGGACATCGGCTACGAGCAGGACGGTTTCCATTGGGAGAAGATGGACGTCAAGTGCCTCGTCCACTCCCAGTCCGCCGACATCGCGGTCGGCGTCGACGCCGCCGGCAACAAGGATGAAGGCGCCGGCGACCAGGGCATCATGTTCGGCTATGCCTGCCGCGAGACCCCGGCGCTGATGCCGGCCCCGATCTATTATTCCCACGCCATCCTGAAGTCGCTGGCCGAGGCCCGCCACTCCGGCGCCGCTCCCCAGCTCGGGCCCGACGCCAAGAGCCAGGTCACGCTGCGCTACGTCGACGGCAAGCCGGTCGGCGCCACCGCCATCGTGCTCTCGACCCAGCACGCCGAAGGGCTGGACCAGGACGCCGTGCGCGAGATCGTCCGTCCGCACATCGTCAACTGCCTGCCGCAGGGCTGGATGTGCGACGAGGCGAACCTGTACGTCAACCCGACCGGCCGCTTCGTCATCGGCGGCCCGGACGGCGACGCCGGCCTGACCGGCCGCAAGATCATCGTCGACACCTATGGCGGTGCCGCCCCGCACGGCGGCGGCGCTTTCTCCGGCAAGGATCCGACGAAGGTCGACCGTTCGGCCGCCTACGCCGCCCGCTACCTCGCCAAGAACGTCGTCGCGGCGGAACTGGCCGAGAAGTGCACGATCCAGGTGTCCTACGCCATCGGCGTGTCGAAGCCGCTGTCGGTCTATGTCGACACCCACGGCACCGGAAACGTCGACGAGGACCGCCTGTCGGAGATCCTCCAGCAGCTGGTCGATCTCAGCCCGCGCGGCATCCGCACGCATCTGGGCCTGAACAAGCCGATCTACGCCCGCACCGCCGCCTACGGCCATTTCGGCCGCGAGCCGGATGTGGACGGCGGCTTCTCGTGGGAGAAGACCGATCTGGTGGCCGACCTGCGCAGCGCCTTCCGCTGAGCCGGGTCCTCACCCGACGAGACGACAGCAGGGGCCGGCGACGGCCCCTGCTTTGTTTTGAGGGCCCTGCCTTCCCCTGCCCCCGACATCCCCCGTTCATCGAAAAGCGCGCCGCGACGTCATGACCGACCAACCCTTCGATTCCGCCGATTCGTCCAACCGTCTTTTCGGCCGCCGCAAGGGGCGCCCGCTCCGCAAGCGCCGCACCGAACTGCTCGACACGCTGCTGCCGACGCTGGAGATCCCGGTGCCGAAGCCCGGCGAGCGCGTCGACCCGCAGGCCCTGTTCACCCGGCCCGGACAGTCCGAACCGGCGCAGGACGTCTGGCTGGAGGTCGGCTTCGGCAGCGGCCATCACCTCGCCTGGCAGGCGCGCCACAACCCGGAGATCGGGCTGATCGGCGCCGAGCCCTTCGTCAACGGCGTCGCCGCCCTGCTCGGTCTGCTGGACGACGACAAGCTGGGGAATGTGCGGGTGCTGCCCGACGACGCCCGCCCGCTGCTCGACGCCCTGCCCGACGCCTCGATCGGCCGGGCCTTCGTGCTGTTCGCCGATCCCTGGCCGAAGAAGCGCCACGCCGACCGCCGCTTCATCGGGCCGGAGAATCTGCCCCGCCTCGCCCGCGTCCTGAAGGACGGAGCTGAGCTGCGGCTGGCCAGCGACGACATGGGGCTGGTTCGCTGGATGCTGGAGCACACGGTCAAGCACCCGGATTTCGAGTGGACCGCGCGGGTCCCGTCCGACTGGCGCGTCCGCCCGGCCGACTGGCCGGCGACCCGCTACGAGGAGAAGGCCATCGCCGCCGGCCGCAAGCCGGTGTTCCTGCGCTTCGTCCGCAAGCCGCGGGGGTGAGGCTCTGCCTTCCCGTCATGACCGGGCTTCGTCCCGGTCATCCATGCGGACGCCTGTGATGACCGTGCCAGGCACGGTCATGAGGTGCTGTAGGGGTTACGGGCTGGCCGGATCCGGCGCCGCGACCACCGGCTCGGCGAAATGCTCGACGACCGGGAACGGGTCGTAGAAGTGGTGGAGCCGTTGCTTCCATCCCGCGTAGCGGTCCGAGCCGCGGAAGCCCTCCGTGTGGTCCTCCAGCCGGTCCCACCGGACGAGCAGCAGGTAACGGCCGGCATCCTCCAGACAAGGCCGCAGCTCCATGCCGCGAAAGCCGGGGGTGGCGGCGATCAAGGGCCGTGCTTCGGCCATCGCCCGTTCGAATTCCACCCGCCGTTCCTTCCCGATCGTCAGCAGCGCCGCTTCCAGGATCATCCCTTTTTCCCCCGAAGAACTTGCCCGTGATGCCAACCTCGCTTGCACGTCCGGGCAATGCCAGGGAAAAGGCTTGCGGGAACGGGCGGAATGACTATATTCAGCCCTCACGGAACCTCATACGGATCGACGGCCCGGGAAACTGGGCCGGCGGGACGCATTGCGGGTGGGCTTCGGCCCACTTATTTTTTTATCAGCCTATGGAAACCTCGTCCGGTTCAATCCCGGCCGCAGGCTTGGGTCAGGTGGAATGGACGCAACAGGTCGCATCGAACAGATCATCACGCCGTCGGTCGAGGCCATGGGCTACGAGGTCGTGCGCGTCCAGATCTCCGGCGGCCAGCGGGCGGTCCTCCAGATCATGGCGGAGCGCGCCGACGGCGCGGCCATGACGGTCGAGGATTGCGCCGACATCAGCCGCTCCGTGTCGGCCCTGCTGGACGTGGAAGATCCCATTCGCGACGCCTACACGCTTGAGGTCAGCTCGCCCGGCATCGACCGGCCGCTGACCCGATTGAAGGATTTCGAGCGCTTCGCGGGGTTCGAGGCCAAGCTGGACACCCGGCTGGCGTCGTCGGACGGGCGCAAGCGCTTCCGGGGCATGCTGAAGGGCGTCGAGGACGGCCTCGTGTGCATCGAAACCGAACAGGGAGCCGCCCGGTTGGAGTTCGACAACATTCTGCGCGCCAAGCTGGTTCTGACGGACGATCTGATCCGCGCCAGCCAGGACGCGCAGGGTTGATCCCCAGCCCGGCATTTCGCAAGACCACACGCCGCCAGGAAGTGTAACGGATGGAACTGCTGCAAGTCGCTGACGCGGTCGCCCGCGAAAAGAACATCGACCGGGACGAAGTCCTGGAGGCGATGGAACAGGCGATTCAGAAGGCCGGTCGCTCCAAGTACGGCCATGAGCACGACATCCGCGCCCGCATCGATCGCAAGACCGGCGACATCCATCTGACCCGCCATCTGGAGGTGGTCGAGACGGTGGAGAACGAGGCGACGCAGGTCACCCTGCCCTACGCGCAGCGCCGCAAGGCCGGCGCCAAGGTCGGCGACTTCCTGGTCGATCCGCTGCCGCCCATCGATTTCGGCCGCATCGCCGCGCAGACCGCCAAGCAGGTCATCGTGCAGAAGGTGCGCGACGCCGAGCGCAAGCGGCAGTTCAACGAATACAAGGACCGCAACGGCGAGATCGTCAACGGTCTGGTCAAGCGCGTCGAGTACGGCAACGTCACCGTCGATCTCGGCCGCGCCGAGGCGATCCTGCGCCGCGACGAGCTGCTGCCGCGCGAGCATTTCAAGAACGGCGACCGCGTCCGCGCCTACATCTACGACGTCCGCGAGGAAGCCCGCGGCCCGCAGATCTTCCTGTCGCGCACGCATCCCATGTTCATGGCGAAGCTGTTCGCGCAGGAAGTGCCGGAGATCTACGACGGCATCATCGAGATCAAGGCGGTCGCCCGCGACCCGGGCTCGCGCGCCAAGATCGCGGTGCTGAGCCACGACAGCTCGATCGATCCGGTCGGCGCCTGCGTCGGCATGCGCGGCAGCCGCGTCCAGGCGGTCGTCGGCGAGTTGCAGGGCGAGAAGATCGACATCATCCCGTGGGCGAGCGAGGCCGCGACCTTCGTCGTGAACGCGCTGGCCCCGGCCGAGGTCGCCAAGGTCGTGCTCGACGACGAGAACCGCCGCATCGAGGTGGTGGTGCCCGACGACCAGCTCTCGCTGGCCATCGGCCGCCGCGGCCAGAATGTCCGCCTCGCCTCGATGCTGACCGGCTGGGACATCGACATCCTGACCGAGAACGAGGAATCGGAGCGCCGCTCCGAGGAGATCCACAACCGCTCCGGCCTGTTCATGCAGGCGCTGGACGTCGACGACGTGATCGCGCACCTGCTGGTCGCCGAAGGCTTCACCTCGGTCGAGGAGATCGCCTACGTCGAGACCGAGGAGCTGGCCGAGATCGAGGGCTTCGACGAGTCGGTCGCCGACGAGCTGAAGCAGCGCGCGCTCGCCTTCCTGGACGTGCGCGAGAGCGAGGCCAACGACCGCCGGCTGGAGCTGGGCGTCGAGGACGTGGTCGCCGAGCTGACCGGCTGCTCCGCGTCGCAGCTCGTGAAGCTGGGCGAGGCCGGCGTGAAGACGCTGGACGATCTGGCCGATCTGGCGGGCGACGAACTGGTCGAGATTCTCGGCAAGGACGGCCCGACCGAGGATGAGGCCAACGAGATCATCATGGCCGCGCGCGCCCACTGGTTCGACGGTGAGGGCGGCGAGGCTCCGGCCGGCGGTGCGACCGCCGCGGACGGGCAGGGCGCCCAGGCCTGATTGGTCTGGTGTGCAGGGATTGATCGGTTTTGGGACCGCGGAAGGCGGATGACGAACGGATGACCGCGCGGAACGACGCACAGGCACCGGACGCCGCCGACACCCCCGAGACGGGGGAGGGCGCGGTGCCGGAGACGACGAACGAGCTTGGGAACGAGTTCGGGGACGGGGCGGGGGAACATCTGCCGGCCGACGACGAGAAGGGGCCTCTGCGCCGCTGCATCGTCTCGCACGCCGTGCAGCGCAAGGACGGCATGATCCGCTTCGTGATCGCGCCGGACGGCGAGGTGGTTCCCGACCTTGAGGAATCGCTGCCCGGCCGGGGCCTGTGGGTCACGGCGGATCGGGCGGCGCTGGCGAAGGCCATGGGGAAGTCCGTCTTCGCCAAGGCCGCCCGCCGGGCGGTGAGGGTGCCGCCGGATCTGGCCGAAAGGCTGGAGCGGCTGCTGGAACGGCGTTGTCTGAACGGTCTGGGCCTCGCCCGCCGTGCGGGCCACGTTCTCGCCGGGTACGAGAAGGTGCGCGAGGCGTTGAAGGTCAACCAGGTCGGTCGCGCGGGTCCCCCGCCAGCCCTTCTGGTCGAGGCCGCCGACGGTTCGCTCGACCAGCGCGGCAAGGTGACGGCGCTCGCGCCGTCGCTGCCGGTGATCGATCTCTTCGCGTCGGCCGATCTGGCCGCCGCCCTGGGGCGCGATCACGCGGTGCACGCGGTGGTGGCGCGGGGCAGGCTGGCCAAGGGGCTGGCTCGTGACGCGGCGCGCCTCAAAGGACTGAAGGGCCCCTGCGAACAACGTGAGCAGGGGATGTCTGATAAGGGCTTGGGAGTCGGCGATGGCGCCGGCCGGCCTGCGATGTAACGTCTGACCATTCGGGAACCGATGACCGACAGCAACGACCAGGACCAGAAGAAAGTCTTGCACCTCAACTCCGGCGCCGGCAAAGGGAAGCTGGAGTCGAAGAAGCCGGTCGAGACCCAGGTCCGGCAGAGCTTCTCCCATGGCCGGTCCAAACCGGTGACCGTCGAGGTCAAGCGCAAGCGTCATGTTGAAAAGGGCGCCGTGCCCGGCATCGCCGACGGCGGTGCCGCCGCGCGCCAAGCCGCCCAGGGCCTCCCCATCCGCGGCGGAGCCGGCCAGCGCCCCCGCGGCGGTGGCGCCCCGACCGCCGGCCGCAAGCTGACCAGCGAGGAGCTGGCGTCCCGCATGCGCGCCCTGCAGGGTGCCGCGCAGGCCGACGAGCAGCGCCGCATCGACGCGGAGGAGGAGGCCGCCCGCGCCGAGGCCGCCGCCGCCGAGGCGGCTGCCGCCGCCGCGCTCGCCCCGCCGCCGGCCCCGGTCGAGGAAGCCCCGCCCGTCATCCTGGACGCCGAGACCCTCCGCGAGCGCGAGATGGCCGAGATGCGCGCCATCCAGGAGGAGGAGCGCAAGGTCGCCGAGGCGGCCGAGGCCCGCCGCAAGGAAGAGGAAGCCCGGCGCAAGGAGGCCGAGGAGGCCAAGCGCCGCGAGGCCGAGGCCGCCGCTCCGCGCCGCGACGGCGCCCGCGACGGTGCGGGCCCCCGCACCGCCGGTGCCGGCCCGTCCCGCTCGGGCGAGTCGCGCCCCGGTTCGTCGGCCGCTCCGGCCCGTCCGGGTTCGGACGCCGCTCCCGGCCGCACCCTGCCCGGCGCCGCGGCTCCGGCCCGCGCCGAGGAGGAGGACGACAACCGCCGCAAGGGCGGCCGTGGCGGCCCCGGCCCGGCCAAGGCCGCGCCGGCGCGGCCCGCCGCCAAGGCTCCCGTCGGCGCCGACCGCCGCAAGGGCGCCAAGATGACCGTGTCGCAGGCGCTCAGCGACGATGGCGGCGACCGCACCCGGTCGCTGGCCGCCGTCCGCCGTGCCCGCGAACGCGAGCGTCTGCGTCTGATGAGCCGCCAGGAGACCGCCAAGGTCACCCGCGACGTCGTGCTGCCGGAAGTCATCACGGTCCAGGAACTCGCCAACCGCATGGCCGAGCGCGGTGCGGACGTCATCAAGGCGCTGATGCGCATGGGCGTCATGGCGACGATCAACCAGACCATCGACGCCGACACCGCCGAGCTGCTGATCACCGAGTTCGGCCACCGCGTCCGCCGCGTGTCCGAGTCGGACGTCGAGATCGGCCTGCGGGCGACCGAGGAGGAGGGCGCCGTCCTGGTGTCGCGTCCGCCGGTGGTCACCATCATGGGCCACGTCGACCACGGCAAGACCTCGCTGCTCGACGCGCTGCGCCAGACCGACGTGGTGTCGGGCGAGGCCGGCGGCATCACCCAGCACATCGGCGCCTATCAGGTGCAGCTGGAGTCGGGTGCGAAGATCACCTTCATCGACACGCCGGGCCACGCGGCCTTCACCGAGATGCGCGCCCGCGGCGCCAACGTCACGGACGTGGTCGTGCTGGTGGTCGCCGCCAACGACGGCGTCATGCCGCAGACCATCGAGGCGATCCGTCACGCCAAGGCCGCCAAGGTTCCGATCATCGTCGCCATCAACAAGTGCGACCTGCCGGACGCCAAGCCGGAGCGCGTCCGCCAGGAGCTGCTCCAGCACGAGCTGGTGGTCGAGGAGATGGGCGGCGACGTGCTCGACGTCGAGGTGTCGGCCAAGGCCAAGCGCAACCTGAACAAGCTGGAGGAGGCCATCCTCCTCCAGGCCGAAATCCTGGAGCTGCGCGCCAACGCCAACCGCACCGCCGAAGGCGTCGTCATCGAGGCGAAGCTGGAGCGCGGCCGTGGTTCGGTCGCCACCGTGCTGGTCCAGCGCGGCACGCTGAAGGTCGGCGACGTGTTCGTGACCGGCGCCGAGTGGGGCCGTGTCCGCGCGCTCATCAACGACCGCGGCCAGAACGTCAACGAGGCCGGCCCCGCCGTCCCCGTCGAGGTGCTGGGCCTGAACGGCACCCCGCTGGCCGGCGACGACTTCACCGTGGTGGAATCGGAAGCCCGTGCCCGCGAGATCGCCGAGTTCCGTCAGCGCAAGAAGCGCGAGGCGAGCAACGCGGCCACGGCGCGCGGTTCGCTCCAGGACATGTTCAGCCGCATCCAGGCCGGCGAGGCCAAGGAACTGCCGGTCGTCATCAAGGGCGACGTGCAGGGCTCGATCGAGGCCATCGCCAGCTCGCTGGAGAAGCTCACGGCCACCAACACCGAGGTCAAGGTCCGCGTCCTGCACAACTCGGTCGGTGCGATCAACGAATCCGACATCACGCTCGCCAACGCGTCGAACGCGATGATCATCGGCTTCAACGTCCGCGCCAACCCGCAGGCCCGCGATCTGGCCAAGCGCGACGGCGTCGAGATCCGCTACTACTCGATCATCTACAACGTGATCGACGACGTGAAGGCGGCGCTGACCGGTCTGCTGTCCCCGACGCTGCGCGAGCGCTTCATCGGCTACGCGACCATCCGCGAGGTGTTCAACATCACCAAGGTCGGCAAGGTCGCCGGTTGCATGGTCACCCAGGGCACCGTCAAGCGTGGTGCGGGTGTCCGCCTGCTGCGCGACAACGTCGTCATCCACGAGGGCACGCTCAAGACGCTCAAGCGCTTCAAGGACGAGGTCAAGGAGGTCCGCGAAGGGTACGAGTGCGGCATGGCCTTCGAGAATTACGACAACATCCTGCCGGGCGACCAGATCGAAGCCTTCGAGATCGAGGAAATCGCCCGCGAGCTGTAAGGCCTCGTCCAAGCGAGCGGTGGTTGTTCGGATCGCCCGTCCATTCCCGGTGTCCTGCCGGGGATGGGCGGGCTTTCCGCTTCTCCCCCTCGGAAGCGGGGGACGCGCTTCCGTCTTCCGTCGGACGCGGGTCCGGACAGCCGTCCCGGCTTGGGAAACTGTCCGGGCGGCTTGACCACGGTCGCCGCCGACCGACCTCTAGAATTCCAGGGCCTTCCGGCCAGAAAACCCGGTTCCGGGCCATCCGGCGGGCAAGACATTCACGAAAGACAGCGACCATGGCGAGCAAGAATCGCGGCGCGATCAACGCCGGCAAACCCCCGTCCCAGCGGCAACTGCGCGTCGGCGAGGAACTGCGCCACGCGTTGGCCGATCTGTTCCGCCGCGGCGATTTCCACGATCCGGAGCTTTCCGGGCTGAACATCACCGTGACCGAGGTGCGGATCAGCCCCGACCTCAGCAACGCGACGGTGTTCTTCACCACGCTGGGCGGCGGCCGGATGGACGAGGCGCACACGGCGCTGCGCCGCGCCGCCGCCTTCCTGCGCGGGCAGGTCGCCCGCATGGTCAACCTGCGCCACGCCCCGACCCTGACCTTCGAGGGCGACACCTCCTTCGACTACGCCCAGCACATCGACACCATCCTGCACAGCCCGGCGGTCGCCCGCGACCTCGGCCGCGTCAACGGCGACGACGACCACGACGAGGATGACGAGGACGATTCCTGGGACGAGGAGGAGGGCGACGAGGAGGACGGCGACGATCCCGACCTCGACGACGCGGACGAAAGCGACGCGGACGAGGCCGGCAAGGGCGGGCGCCGTGGCTCGTAAGCGCAAGGGCGAGCCGATCCATGGCTGGATCGTGCTCGACAAGCCCGAAGGCATGGGCTCGACGCAGGCGCTGTCCAAGGTGCGGCGCCTGCTGAACGCCGACAAGGGCGGCCATGGCGGCACGCTCGACCCGTTGGCCAGCGGCATCCTGCCGATCGCGCTGGGCGAGGCGACCAAGACCGTCTCCTACGCCATGGACGGCGCCAAGACCTACCGCTTCGGCGTCCGCTGGGGCGAGCGCACCACCACCGACGACCGCGAGGGCCCGGTGGTCGAGCGTTCCGACGTCCGGCCCTCGGACGAGGCGATCCGGGCGGCTCTGCCGGCCTTCCTCGGCGACATCGACCAAGTGCCGCCGCAATTCTCCGCCATCAAGATCGACGGCGAGCGCGCCTACGACATCGCCCGCGAGGGCGGCACCGTCGAGTTGGCCACCCGCCGCGTCCGCATCGACCGCTTCGACCTGGTCGAGCGGCCGGACGACGACCACGCCCTGTTCGAGGTCGATTGCGGCAAGGGCACCTACGTCCGTTCGCTGGCCCGCGACCTCGCCGTGGCGTTGGGAACGGTCGGCCACGTCCATCTGCTGCGCCGTTTGCGCGTCGGCCCTTTCACGCTGGACGGCGCGATTTCCCTGGACGAACTGGCAACCTTGGAGCAAGGTGCCGCCGTCGAACGACTTCTGCTGCCGATCGAGACCGCGCTGGACGACATCCCGGCGCTGGCCCTGACCGAAGCGGAAGCGCACCGACTGAGACATGGCCAGACGGTGGCTCTCCTCACCCGGCAGGATCGCGAACGCCTCGAAGCGCTTCGCGGGGCTGCCGCTGGGGATGGCACCGTCATTGCGCTTTTCGGCGGCAAGCCGGTGGCGCTGGCCCGTGTCGAGGGGGCGGAGGTCCGTCCGGTGCGCGTCCTCAACCTTTGACGATTTAGGAGACCCCGATGTCGATTACGCCCGAGCGCAAGCAGGAGCTGATCAAGGAATATTCGCGCGGCCAGGCTGACACCGGATCGCCCGAAGTCCAGGTTTCGATCCTGACCGAGCGGATCAGCAACCTGACCGAACACCTGAAGAGCCACAAGAAGGACTTCCACTCCCGCCGTGGTCTGCTGGTGATGGTCGGTCAGCGCCGTCGTCTTCTTGACTATCTCAAGAAGAAGGACAATTCCCGTTACGCCACGCTCATCGAGCGCCTGGGCCTGCGTCGCTGATCGGCGCGCTGTCCAGACCGTGACCGGATACGACGCCCCAGCCAGCCGCCGCCTCGCCGCACCCTCGGGTTCCGGCGGGTGCGGCGCGCCGGTTGGGGCGTCGCGTTTTTCAGCACGTCTTCCTGTTGCGACGCGATTGATCTTTAGAGCTTTTTGATGGACAGGCCGGCCCCGATCCTCGATCGGGGGACCGGCCTTTTTCGCATCAATCTCTGTTGTCGTTTCCAACGCTTTTACTCTCTGCGGGGCCTTACGACTGGCGGCCCCGGTCTCGGGCGGCAATCCGGCCGTCCTGGGCGTCGGATGGAAGGAAAAAATCATGTTCACTGTGCATCGTAAAGAAATCGAATGGGGTGGGCGCAAGCTGGTCCTGGAGACCGGCAAGATCGCCCGTCAGGCCAATGGCGCCGTCCTGGTGACCTATGGCGACACCACCGTCCTCTGCACCGCCGTCGCCGCCAAGGCGCCGAAGCCGGGCGTCGATTTCTTCCCGCTGACGGTCAATTACCAGGAAAAGGCCTTCGCGGCCGGCAAGATTCCCGGCGGCTTCTTCAAGCGTGAAGGCCGCCCGACGGAGAAGGAGACGCTGGTCAGCCGCCTGATCGACCGTCCGATCCGTCCGCTGTTCGCCGAGGGTTTCCGCAACGAGACCCAGGTCGTCTGCACCGTCCTCAGCCACGACCTCGAGAATGATCCCGACATCGTCGCGATGGTCGGCGCGTCGGCCGCGCTGACGATCTCGGGCATTCCGTTCCTCGGTCCGATCGGCGCCGCCCGCGTCGGCTACAAGAACGGTCAGTACATCCTGAACCCGACCGCCGACGAGGTCGAGGACACCGATCTCAACCTCGTCGTCGCCGGCACCACCGAAGGCGTGCTGATGGTCGAGTCGGAGGCCAAGGAGCTGACCGAGGAGGTCATGCTCGGCGCCGTCATGTTCGGCCACAGCGGCTTCCAGCCGGTCATCGAGGCGATCATCGACCTCGCCGAGCTGGCCGCCAAGGAGCCCTGGGACCTGCCGGAGCCGGCCTACGACCGCAAGGCCCTGAAGGCCCGCCTGCGCGAGACCGTCGGCGCCGACGTCGAGGCCGCCTACACCGAGACGGTCAAGCAGTCGCGCTACGAGAAGGTCGGCGCCGCCAAGGCGAAGGCCCTGGAGACGCTGGCCGCCGAGTACGAGGCCCAGCAGATCGGCACCGAGTTCAAGGAGCTCGAGGCCGACATCCTGCGCGGGGCGGTGCTGAAGACCGGCCGCCGCATCGACGGCCGCGACACCAAGACGGTCCGCCCGATCGTCTCGGAGGTCGGCGTGCTGCCGCGCGCCCACGGTTCGGCGCTGTTCACCCGTGGCGAGACCCAGGCGCTGGTCGTGACCACGCTCGGCACCAGCCAGGACGAGCAGATCATCGACGCGCTCGAGGGCGAGTACCGCGAGCACTTCATGCTGCACTACAACTTCCCTCCGTACTCGGTGGGTGAGGCCGGTCGCATGGGCTCGCCGGGCCGCCGCGAGATCGGCCACGGCAAGCTGGCGTGGCGCGCCATCCACCCGCTGCTGCCGAAGAAGGAGGACTTCCCCTACACGCTCCGCGTGGTGTCGGAAGTCACCGAGTCGAACGGCTCCTCCTCGATGGCCACCGTCTGCGGCACCTCGCTGTCGCTGATGGACGCCGGCGCGCCGCTGGTGCGTCCGGTCGCCGGCATCGCCATGGGCCTGATCAAGGAAGACACCGGCTTCGCCGTGCTGTCCGACATCCTGGGCGACGAGGATCATCTCGGCGACATGGACTTCAAGGTGGCCGGGACGGAAGTCGGCGTCACCGCGTTGCAGATGGACATCAAGATCACCTCGATCACCGAGGAGATCATGAAGATCGCCCTGGCCCAGGCCAAGGACGGTCGCCTGCACATCCTTGGCGAGATGTCGAAGGCGCTGACCGGCGCCCGCGACGGCGTCAACGAGAACGCCCCGCGCATCACCGTGATCAACATTCCGAAGGAGAAGATCCGCGACGTGATCGGCTCCGGCGGCAAGGTGATCCGCGAGATCGTCGAGCAGACCGGCGCCAAGATCGACATCGACGACGACGGCACCGTCAAGGTCTCGGCGGTCGACCAGAAGAAGTCGGACGCCGCCATCGAGTGGATCAAGGGCATCGTCGCCGAGCCGGAGCTGGGCGTGGTCTACACCGGCAAGGTCGTGAAGGTCGTCGATTTCGGCGCCTTCGTGAACTTCCTGGGTTCGCGCGACGGCCTCGTCCACATCTCCGAGCTGGCGCAGCAGCGCGTCGGCAAGGTGTCGGACGTGGTGTCGCAGGGCGACGCCGTGAAGGTGAAGGTCATCGGCTTCGACGACCGCGGCAAGGTCAAGCTGTCGATGAAGCAGGTCGACCAGGCCACCGGCGAGGACCTGACCAAGAAGGCCGACTGACCGCGGTCGCTTCCCATCCGTTCCTTTCCCGCGTCGGCGGGGGAGGGGCGGGTAAGGAAAGCCGGGGCTCAGGCCACGAAAAAGGGGCGCTTCCCACGCGGGAGCGCCCCTTTTTCCGTCCTATCCTTACCTGGTCGCGGCGCTGTCCGGCGTCATTGGACCGCCCGGACCTCGACCACTTCCGGGATGTAGTGGCGCAGCATGTTCTCGATGCCGTGCTTCAGCGTCGCGGTCGAGCTGGGGCAGCCGGAGCAGGCCCCCTTCATCGCCAGATAGACGACGCCCTTGTCGAAGCCCTGGAAGGTGATGTCGCCGCCATCCTGCGCCACCGATGGGCGGACGCGGGTGTCCAGCAGCTCCTTGATCTGCTCGACGATCTCGTCGTCGTCGCCGCTGCTGGCGGCGTGGCCGTCGCCGGCGTCGCTCAGCAGGACCGGACGGTCGGCGGTGAAGTGTTCCATGATGACGCCGAGGATCGACGGCTTCAGCAGGAACCAGTCCTTGGCGTCGGTCTTGGTGATGGTGACGAAATCGGCGCCCAGGAACACGCCGGCGATGCCGTCGATCTCGAACAGGCGCTGGGCGAGCGGCGAGCGGGCGGCGTCCTCGCGGCTGGTGAAGTCGGCGGTGCCGCGTCCGAGCACGTCTCGCCCCGGCAGGAACTTGAGAGTCGCCGGGTTGGGCGTCTGCTCGGTCTGAATGAACATGGTGCTATCCTCCATCGGCGCCGAACTGGGCTGGCGGCGCTCCTGAAATTTGGGCAGAATCGCCGGCCGGATCAAGCACCGGATTGGTCCGGTTATTCCTTTGGGGCTATTTCGTTGTGACGATTTCGCGGACCGGGCACGCCGCCCCATCCTCCCCGTCCCATGACGCCGCCTCGGTCGTCGGCTGGCTGCTGCGGGAGGGACGCCACGCGCCCGATGCCGAGTCCCTGGTGGAGGATTTCTGCGGCCGGCTGATCGCCGCCGGCGTGCCGCTGGCGCGCTGCGTGCTGGCCTTGCAACTGCTCCACCCGCAGATCCGCTCGATGGTCTATTTCTGGCGCCGGGGCGATCCGGCGATCGAGGCCGTCACCGCCCCGCACGGCACCGAACTGCTGGAGCCCTACCGCACCAGCACCTTCGCCGCGCTGATCGACGAGGGGGCGGACGGCATGCGCTACCCGCTGGAGCGGATGGAAGCGCCCTGGCCCTACCCGGTGCTGGGGGAACTGCGCGCGACGGGCCTGACCGACTACGCGGCGATGGCGGTGCTGTTCGCCGGCGGGCGGCGCAACGCGATGAGCTTCGCCACCGACCGGGCGGGAGGCTTCTCCACCGACGATCTCGCGCTGCTCGACGCCCTTCTGCCGGCGCTCGGCACGGTGCTGGAGACGCTGGCGCTGCGGCGGCTGGCGGCGACGGTGCTCGACACCTACGTCGGCCGCAAGACCGGCGCCCGCATCCTGTCCGGCGACATCCGGCGCGGCACCGGGGCCGACGTCCGCGCCGTGCTGTGGTACTGCGACCTGCGCGGTTTCACCCCGCTGGCCGACCGGCTGCCGCGCGAGGAGTTGATCGCGCTGCTGAACGGCTATTTCGAATCGATGGGCGACGCGGTGGAGCGCCACGGCGGCGAGATCCTGAAATTCATCGGCGACGCCATGCTGGCGATCTTTCCCCTGGCCGGGGAGGAGGACGGAAGCGACGCCGCCGCCGCTGTGAAGGCGCTGAACGCGGCGGCCGACGCGCTCGCCACCATGGCGGCGCAGAACGCCGAGCGGGCCGCCTGGGGCCAGCCGACCCTGCGCTGCGGCATCGCGCTGCATGTCGGCGAGGTGATGTACGGCAACATCGGCTCGACCGAGCGGCTGGACTTCACGGTGATCGGCCCGGCGGTCAATCTGGTCAGCCGCATCGAGGGGCTGTGCGGCCGGCTGGAGCGCACGGTGCTGACCTCGGCGGCCTTCGCGGCGCTGGTCAGGGCGGACGGGGAGGGCGGCGGTCACCGGCTCGATGCCATCGGCCACCACACGGTCAAGGGATTGGCGGACCCGGTCGCGGTCTATGAGCTGAGGGTGTGAAGATCCCCCCTCTCCCGCCCCTCGGGGAGAGAGCCGGGATGGGGGGATCGGTGGCGGGGAGCGTCCGGCAGGCGGAACCCCCTCACCCTAACCCTCTCCCCGGGGGGGAAAGGGGATTGAGGTCCGGGTAATGCTCACCTCCGAACCGACCCGAAGCCCAAGCTCCACATCCGCGCGGCCCCGGTTGACGGCGATCTCCGCCAGCCCGTTGGCGTTCTCGTACCACAGCGCCTCGCCCGGTTCGGCGTCGGCGAAGGTGCGGCCCCGGCGCATCGTCCGCCCACCGGTCGTCAGGACCGCATCCTCGGGCAGCGTGGCGGCGCGCAGGCCGGTCATGGCGTTGCCGTAGACGTCGACATAGACGATGCGCGGCAGATCGTCCGGCCAATCCGGGCGGGCGACGGCGCCGTCCGGCAGGACGGTGCGCTCCACCTCCCGTCCGGTCGCCAAACGCGCCGCAACGGGGGCAAACAGGTCACGGCCGTGGAAGCTGGCGGACAGACGGTCCGGCAGCCAATCGATGCTCCAGGCGCGGACGCTGGCGGCGCGGCGGCGGACCAGCTCGAACAGGCCGTTGTCAGGACCGACGAAAAGGTGCCCGTCGGCCTCGACGACCAGCGGGCGGCGGTCGGTGCCGACGCCGGGATCGACGACGCAGACGAAGACGCTCCCCAATGGGAAGGCGGGGGCGTAGGCGGCCAGCAGATAGGCGGAGAGCTGTGGGTCGAAGGCGGGGGCGTCGGCGAACAGGTCGATCACCGGCACACCCGGCGCCTGCCGCGCCAGCACCGCCTTGACCTGCCCGGTGTAGGGGCCGGACAGCCCGAAATCCGTGAAGAGCACGATCATGGCCGCCAGTGTAGCGCGGCCATGATCCGGCGGGAAAGTCCGGGCTGGAACGCCGCTCAGCTTCCCGTCTTCAACGCGTCCAAACGCGTCTTCAACAGCGCGTATTCCGGGTCGTTCGGCTGGAACTGGGCGATCAGCCGGGTCCAGTAGTCGGTGGCTTCGGCCTTGCGGCCCACCGTCATCGCGTCGAGGCCGAGCAGCCATAGCGCGTCGCGGTTGGTGGCGTCGCCGGCCAGCGCCTTGCGCAGGGCGGCGGTCGCCTCCTCGGGCATCGGCGCGGGCGGGTCGCTGCGCGGCTGGTTCTGAAGGATGGAGCTGGCGTAGACGACCAGCACGTCGGGCCGGTCGGGCGCCCGTTCACGGGCCTTGCGGGCCGCCTCCAGGGCCTTGGCCGGCTCGCCCAGCACGTTGTAGGAGCGGACGAGCCGGACCCAGCCGTCGATGTCCGACGGGTCGGCTGCCAGCCGCGCCGCGAGGCCGTCGACCATGCCGCGCACCATCTGCTCGCGCTCCTCGGCGGAGGGCTGCTGTTGCGGCTGTCCCTGCGCCTGCGCGGTGGCGGGAGTCTCCTCGGCGGGCAGCGGGTTCGGCGTCACGGCGGCGGGGTCGAGGTTGAGGGCGATGGCCGCCTCGCGGATCTGCGCCTGCACGGTGGGCACCCACGCCGCGTTGGCCGGCGATTCCGCGAGCAGGGCGCGCCAGCGTTCCAGCGCGTCGCGCTGGTCGCCGGCCTGATGGCGGGCCAGCGCCGCGAAGAAGCGGGCGCGGGCGTCCTTCGGATCCCTGGCCAGCACGCCGTCGAAGGCGGCGCGCGCCTCTTCCGGGACGGTGCCGTCGTTGGCCTCGGTCAGCGTCTCGGCGAACAGGCCAAGCAGCTCGAGGTCGTCCTTGTTCAGCGCCACCGCGCGGCGCAGGGCGTCGGCCGCCTCGGCGGGGCGGTTCATCTTGACGTAGGCCTGGCCCAGGATGGCCCAGCCCTGGGCGTCGTCCGGGCTTTCGGCCAACTGCTGCTTCAGCTTGTCGATGGCGGCGAGCACGCTCTTCGGCGGACCGCCGCGCTCCTGCTCCAGGTTGCGCGAGGCGAGCGGCCGGGCCGGCTGGTCCGGACGGCCGACCGCGCCATAGACCGCCAGCGCCCCCACCGGCACCGTCAGGGCCAGCACCATCGCCAGCGCCTTCGCCGAGCGGGCGGGACGGGCGGCCGGCTGCGGAGCGGGCTGGGCGGTCGCCAGCATGCGGCGGCCGATCTCGGCCTTTGCCGCCTCGGCCTGGGCCGGGCTGATGACGCCGCGCGCAAGGTCGCGCTCCAGCTCGTCGAGCTGGTCGCGGTAGACCTCGCGGTCGTAGTCGTCGCGGGCGGGCGCCGCGTCCGCCGGCTTCAGCAGCGGCGGCAGGATCAGCAGCAGAACAGCCACCGTCAGCGCGGCGGCGAGAATCCAGAACAGCATCACGCGTCGTCTTTCCGCAGCAGCGCGTCGAGCCGCCGCCGTTCGTCATCGCTCAGGGGCACGGTGTCCGCCCCGGCGGCCACCCCGCGCCGGCCGCGCAGGAACAGCGCGGTCGCCACCCCGCCCAGCAGCAGGATCGCGAAAGGCCCCACCCACAGCAGCAGCGTCGTCGCCTTGAAGGGCGGGCGCAGCAGCACGTAATCGCCATAGCGGTCGGTGACGTAGCCCAGCACGCCGGCATCGCTGTCGCCCGCCTTCAGCCGCTCGCGCACCAGCACGCGCAGGTCGCGGGCCAGCGGCGCGTTGCTGTCATCGATCGACTGGTTCTGGCAGACGAGGCAGCGCAGCTCCTTGCTGATCTCCCGCGCGCGGGATTCCAGCGCCGGGTCGGGCAGCACCTCGTCCGGCTGAACCGCGAGCGCCGGGGCGGCGGCCAGGATGGGAGCAGACAGCGCCAGGACGGCGGCGAGAAGGAGCCGCCTCATCCCTGCCCCCGCAGATGCTTGACCATCGGGAGGATCTGCTCGTCCACCACCTGCGGGGTGAGCGGTCCGACATGCTTGAAGCGGATGCGGCCCTGGCGGTCGACCAGGAAGGTCTCCGGCACGCCGTAGACTCCCCAGTCGATCGACACCCGCCCGTCGAGGTCGGCGCCGATGCTGGCGTAAGGATCGCCGTTGCGGGCCAGCCAGGCCAGCGCGTCCTCGGCCTTGTCCTTGTGGTTGATGGCGCGGACGGTGACGCCCTGCTCGCGGGCCAGCCGGGTGATGATCGGGTGTTCCGCCTTGCAGGGGATGCACCAGGAGGCGAAGACGTTGACCAGCGTCACGTCGCCCTTCAGCCGCTCCGCCGACAACCCCTCGGGACGGCCGGGTAAGGGCGGCAGCTCGAAGGACGGCACCGGCTTGTCGATCAGGGCCGACGGGATGTCGCGAGGATCCCTTTGAAATCCCAGGTAAAAAGCCACACCCACGCCGATGAACAGCAGGAAGGGCAGCAGGTAGAGCAGGCGGCGCATAGGGGTGTATCCTTACTTGTCCGCGCTACTCGGCGGGCTGGACGGCGGGCTTGGCCGCGCGGCGGCGCTCCGGCGCGCCGATGCGGAAGCGCCGGTCGGTCAGGCTGACGAAGCCCCCCAGCATCATCCCGACGCCGCCGATCCAGATCCACGGCACCAGCGGGTGGTGGTAGATGCGGACGATCCAGGCGGTGCCGTTCTGCGTCGGGTCGCCCAGCGCCACGTAAAGGTCGGAGAAGACCGTCGTGTGGATGGCGGATTCGGTGGTCGTCATCCGGGTGACCGGGTAGCTGCGGCGCTCCGGCGTCAGGGTGGCGAAGGGAACGCCGTCCTTGCTGACCGTGAAGACGGCGCGGTCGGCGCGGTAGTTGGCCCCCGGCACCGTGCCGATGCTGTCGAAGCGGAACTCGTAGCCGGCGAGGCTGGCGGTGTCGCCCGGCTTCATGGCCGAGATCGACTCGGTCTGCCACGCCGAGGTGCCGGTCATTCCGAAGATGGCGAGCCCGACGCAGGCGTGCGCGATCGTCATGCCCCAGGCGCTGCGCGGCAGATGCACCGCGCGGTTCCAGCTGTCCTTCACCGGGATGCGGAACAGGCGGATGCGCTCGGCGAACTCGACCAGCGAGCCGACGAAGGCCCAGGCCCCCAGCGCGATGCCGACCAGCGCCAGCAGCGGTCCGCCGCCGGCCGTCAGATAGGCGGCGACGGCGACCATGACGACCACGGCGATGCCGGCCACCCACAGCCGGGTCAGCGCCGCGCCCAGATCCGCCCGCTTCCAGGACAGGAAGGGGCCGACCACCATGGCGGCGACCATCGGGATCGCCACCGGCAGGAAGGTCGCGTTGAAGAAAGGTGGGCCGACCGAGACCTTGCCCAGATTCAGCACGTCGAGGAACAGCGGGTAGAGCGTGCCGATGAACACCGTCGCCGTCGCGGTGGACAGCAGCAGGTTGTTCAGCACCAGCGCGCCCTCGCGGCTGACCGGGGCGAACAGGCCGCCGGCCTTCAGCGTCGGCGCCCGCAGGCTGTAGAGCAGCAGCGAACCGCCGGTGGCGATCGCCAGCAGCACCAGGATGAAGACGCCGCGCGCCGGATCCACCGCGAAGGCGTGGACCGAGGTCAGGATGCCCGAGCGCACCAGGAAGGTGCCCATCAAAGACAGAGAGAAGGTGACGATGGCGAGCAGGATGGTCCAGCTCTTCAGCGCGTCGCGCTTCTCCACGACGATGGCGGAGTGCAGCAGCGCGGTGCCGGCCAGCCAGGGCATGAAGGAGGCGTTCTCGACCGGGTCCCAATACCACCAGCCGCCCCAGCCCAGCTCGTAATAGGCCCACCAGGAGCCCATGGCGATGCCCATGGTCAGGGTCGACCAGGCGGCCAGCGTCCAGGGCCGCACCCAGCGCGCCCAGGCGGGATCGACCCGCCCCTCGATCAGGGCCGCGACCGCGAAGGAGAAGGCCATCGAGAAGCCGACATAGCCGGCGTAGAGGAAGGGCGGGTGGAAGGCGAGGCCGGGATCCTGCAACAGCGGATTCAGGTCGTTGCCGTCGAGCGGCGGCGGGATCACCCGGATGAAGGGGTTGGAGGTCGCCAGGATGAACAGCAGGAAGCCGATGCCGATCAGGCCCTGCACCGCCAGCACGCGCGCCTTGAGCGTCGGCGGCAGGTTGCGGCCGAACACCGCGACGGCGGCGCCGAAGACCGAGAGCATGACGATCCACAGGATCATCGAGCCCTCGTGGTTGCCCCAGACGCCCGACACCTTGTAGAGCATCGGCTTCAGCGAGTGGCTGTTCTGCACCACGTTCTGCACGCTGAAGTCGGACACCACATGGGCCCAGGTCAGCGCGCCGTAGGCGACCAGCACCAGCAGCATCTGGGCGACGGCGGCAGGGCCGGCGACGTTCATCCAGGCGGTGTTGCGGGTGGCGGCGCCGACCAGCGGCGGGCCGGCCTGCACCAGCGCCACGAACAGCGCCAGCACCAGCGCGTAATGGCCAAGTTCGGGGATCACGGTCCCGCTGCTCCTTGAATGTCGACCTCGAAGCCGTCCCTGACGGGCGGACGTGGACTATTTCGCCGTGGCGGCCTGGGCCGTGCCGGGCGCGCCGGAGGGGGCCGCGCCGGGATGGGCGCCGTTCCTGGCGTCCTTGTAGACGCCGGCCTGCTTCAGCGCCTCCGAGACCTCCGGCGGCATGTAGTTCTCGTCATGCTTGGCCAGCACCTCGCGGGCGACGAAGACGCCCTTGGTCAGCTTGCCTTCCGCGACGACGCCCTGGCCCTCGCGGAACAGGTCGGGCAGCTGCCCGCGGTAGCTCACGTCGATGGTGTGGGCGGTGTCGGTCACGCGGAACTCGGTGACCAGACCGTCGGTCGACTTGCGGACGCTGCCCTCCTCGACCAGCCCGCCGAGGCGGAAGCTGCGGTCGCCGACCTGCTGGGTCTGCAACTGGGTCGGGCTGTAGAAGAAGACGATGTTGTCCTGGAACGCGGTCAGCGTCAGGGCGGTGGCGCTGCCCAGCCCGAGCAGGGCGAGGCCAAGCATGTAGAGGCGGCGCTTTTTCCTGGTCATCCTTCACTCGCTCCCGCCGGCGTTCCGGCGGCCGTGTCGGGCTTCCCATCGGCCCGTGGGCGGGTGCGGCGACGCGCCGGACGGGCGCTTTCCAGCGCCTTCAGCGTCGTCTCGGCGTCGCGCAACCCCTTCCAGGTGGCCAGCAGCAGGCCCAGCAGCACCAGCGCCGCGATGGCGTAGGCGGGCCAGACGAAGGCGGCGTAACCACCCATCGAGAGAAAGTCTGTCATGGCGTTATCCCTGCGCTCCCTCGCCGGCCGCGCTCAGGCGCAGCGTCTGGATCCTGCGTTGCGTGATCTCGGTCCGCAGGCGCAGCAGGACCACCGCGACGAAGTAGGCGGTGAAGGCCCCGGCCATCACCAGCAGCGGCAGCAGCATGGTGGGGTCGATGCTGGGACCGCCCATCTTCACCACGCTGGCCGGCTGGTGCAGCGTGTTCCACCAGTCGACCGAGAACTTGATGATCGGCACGTTGACGATGCCGACCAGCAGCAGGACGTTGCCGGCCCGCAGCCCGCGCTGCGGATCGTCGAAGGCGTTCACCAGGGCCATGTAGCCGAGATAGAGGAAGAAGAGGATCAGCACGCTGGTCAGCCGGGCGTCCCACACCCACCAGGTCCCCCACATCGGCGCGCCCCACAGCGAGCCGGTGACGAGGCACACGAAGGTGAAGCCGGCGCCGATGGGCGCGGCGGCCTTGGCGAACAGGTCGGCCAGCGGGTGCTTCCACACCAGCCCGGCGCCGGCGGCGACGGCCATGTTGGTGTAGACGAACAGGCTCATCCAGGCGGCGGGCACATGGATGTACATGATCCGCACCGTCTCGCCCTGCTGGTAGTCGGGCGGCGAGCCGAACAGGCTGAGATAGAGCCCGACGATCGTCAGGATCACGGCCGCACCGGCGCTCCACGGCAGCAATGCGGCCGACAGGCGCAGGAAGCGGGCGGGGTTGGCGAAACGATGCATTGACTGGCCCCAGGACATGACCTTCGGTCGCGCTTGGCGAGGATATAGGCGCATGTATGCCGGAGCGCGAGGGGTTTCGCCTTGATCTTAGTCAGGAAGTTGGGGCGGTCAGACCATGGTATGAGAGATTGTCACAACACGGCGCGGCCGCCCGCTTCCGGCCCTTTCCGCCGGTGGCGGGGATGGGCCGGCGCGGGCGGCCGGTGCTGTTTTGTCGCAGGAGGCGTCCTTGCGGGAAGGCGCCGTCAGGCCCGCGCCCGCAGGTAGGGCGTCATCCGCCATTCCGCGTATTTGATCAGGCGGGAGGCGAGGAAGTTCAGCAGCAGGTAGATGGCGCCGGCCAGGATGAAGATCTCGAACACCGCGAAGCTCTGCGAGATGATCTTGCGGGCCAGCCCGGTGACCTCCAGCAGCGTGATGGTGCTGGCCAGCGAGCTGGCCTTGACCATCAGGATCACCTCGTTGCCGTAGGCCGGCAGCATCTGGCGGACCGCCACCGGGAGGACGATGCGACGAAAGGCCAGCGCCCGCGACATGCCGCAGGCGCGCGCCGCCTCGACCTGCCCCAGCGGCACCGACAGGATGGCGCCGCGCAGGATCTCGCTGGTGTAGGCGCCGGTGTTCAGCGTCAGCGCCAGGATGGCGCACCACATCGGCTCGCGCAGGAAGGGCCACAGAACGCTGTCGCGCACGAACTCGAACTGGCCGAGCCCGTAGTAGATCAGGAAGATCTGCACCAGCAGCGGCGTGCCGCGGAACACGAAGACGTAGGCCGTGGTGAGGATTTCCGCAACGCGGTTGCCCGACAGGCGCAGCAGCGCCGTGACGAAGGCGACCACGGCGCCCAGCAGCAGCGATCCGCCGACCAGCTCCAGCGTCACCGGCAGGGCGCCGAGCAGCTTGGGCAGGCTGTCCCACATCAGTTCCCAATCCATCAGCTCAGGCCCTCCGGACGCCGCGGTTGGCGTGCCGCTCCGCCCGCTCGAACAGCGCGGTCGAGACGGTGGTGAGCAGCAGGTAGAGCACCGCCGCGGTGGTATAGAACAGGAACGGCTGCCGGGTGGAGCCGGCGGCGACGTGGGCGACGCGCATGATCTCGGCCAGCGCCGTCACCGAGATCAGGGCGGTGTCCTTCAGCGTGAGCTGCCAGACGTTGCCGAGGCCGGGCAGGGCGTAGCGCAGGGTCTGCGGCGCCAGGACGCGGCGCAGGATCAGCCAGCGGCTCATCCCGCAGGCGCGCGCGGCCTCGATCTGGCCGGGGGGCACCGACTGCACCGCGCCGCGGATGACCTCGGTCGAATAGGCGCCGGAGATCAGCCCGACGGCGGCGACGCCGATGCTGAAGGCGTTGATCTCGATGTAGCCCTCGTAGCCGAACACCCCGGCGACGGCCATGATCATGCCGCTGCCGCCGAAGAACAGCAGGTAGATGACCAGCAGCTCGGGCACGCCGCGCACGACGGTGGTGTAGATTTCGGCGATGCCGTTGAGGAGGAGGCTGTGGCTGAGCTTGGCGGCGGCGCCCGCCGATCCGAACAGGATGCCCAGCGCGAAGGACGACACCGACACGGCGATGGTCATCGCCAGCCCGGTCAGGAGCTGTCCGCCCCAGCCGTTCGGTCCGAAGGAAAGAAGTTCGAGCATGGGCCGCTCAGGTAAGGATCGGGGTGGGTGGACAGCCGCTCCGCCTTCCGTCCGACGCGTCATGCCCGTGCTCGGCACGGGCATCCACGGGCGAATCCCAAGGTTCCGCGTGGATGACCGGGGCTGGCCCGGTCATGACGGACGGTGCGGATGGAGAGGCCGTGTTCGCTCGTATCCTTACTTGATCGCGATGTCGTAGCCGAAATGCTGGGTGCTCAGCTTGGTGATCGTGCCGTCCTTGTTGGCGTCGGCGATCGCCTTGTTGAGCTTCTCCTTCAGGTCCTTGTCGGCCTTGCGCAGGCCGACGCCCACACCCTCGCCCAGCACGCCGCGCGAGAAGGCCGGGGCCCACAGGGTCATGTTCTTGGCCGTATCGGCGTCGAGGATGGCGGCCACCGCCGACCGGTCGCCGAAGATCGCGTCGACGCGGCCGGCGGCCATGTCGATGCCGGCGTTGTCCAGCTTGTCGTAGGTGCGGACCGTCACCTTCGGCAGCAGCTTCTCCATGAAGTTGGCCTGGATGGTGGAGGTCTGGACGCCGACCGTCTTGCCCTTCAGCACCTCGTCCAGCTTGGCGATGGCGGCCTTGCCTTCGGGCGTCTCCTTGGTCAGGTCGTAGCGCTCGACGTCGAACTTGGTCCCGGCCAACGGCGAGGTCTTCAGGATGCCGAACATCGACGGCTCGGTGCCGTAGGGGTTGGTGAAGTCGATGACCTTCTTGCGCTCGTCGGTGATCGACATGGCGGCCATGATGCCGTCGTACTTGCCCTGCTGGAGCGCCGGGATGATGCCGTCCCAATCCTGGGCGACGATCTCGCACTCGGCCTCCATGCGCTTGCACAGCTCCTTGGCGAGGTCGATCTCGAAGCCGACCAGCTTGCCCGACGGGTCGGTGGCGTTCCACGGGGCGTAGGCGCCCTCGGTGGCGATGCGGACCTTCTTCCAGTCCTTGGCCTCGGCCGCACCGCCGGTGACCGCCATCAGGGCGCCGAGCGCCAGAGCCGCAACGATCTTCTTCACGGGAAAACTCCTCTGTTCGGTTTGCCCTTGTTCAACACGGGCGGTTCGGTTCGCACACGCTTTCGAGCGTCACGATTTCCTGGAAAAGTTTCAAGCGAAAGGATGCCTCAGGCCGCCCCGGACAGGTGGCGGGAGAGGAACTGCCGCACGCGCTCCGAATCGGGGTTGGTCAGCACCTTGTCCGGCGCCCCCTCCTCCTCGATGCGGCCCTGGTGCAGGAAGACGACCTTGGACGCCACCTCGCGGGCGAAGCCCATCTCGTGCGTCACCAGGATCATGGTGCTGCCCTCGTCCGCCAGCTGGCGGATGACGCGCAGCACCTCGCCGACCAACTCGGGGTCGAGCGCCGAGGTCGGCTCGTCGAACAGCATCACCTTGGGCTGCATCGCCAGCGCCCGCGCGATGGCGGCGCGCTGCTGCTGCCCGCCGGAGAGCTGGATCGGGTAGGAGTCGGCCTTGGACAGGATGCCGACCTTGTCCAGCAGCATGCGGGCGCGGTCGACGGCCTCCGCCTTCGGCACGCCCAGCACATGGACCGGCGCCTCGATGACGTTCTGGAGGATCGTCATGTGGGTCCACAGGTTGAAGCTCTGGAACACCATGCCGAGCCGGGTGCGCATCCGCTCCACCTGCCGGGCGTCGGCGGGGACGGTGACGCGGCCGTTGCGGATCTTCTTCAGGCCGATCGATTCGCCGCCGATGACGATGCGGCCGTCGTCGGGGATCTCCAGCATGTTGATGCAGCGCAGAAGCGTGCTCTTGCCCGATCCCGACGAGCCGATCAGCGTGATGACGTCGCCTTCCCGCGCGGTCAGCGACACCCCCTTCAGCACCTCCAGCTCGCCGAACCGCTTGTGAAGATCCTCCACGACGACGGCGGCGGGGGCGGTGTCGCTGACGGGCGGGTGTCGGTGCATGCGGGAAACCGGCGGTGGTTGTGGACTGACCAATGCGGCACAGGCTAGACCGCCGCGTGTGGGTTCCGCAACGCGGATTTCACAGCGTCGCCCGTGTCTTCTTCACAAAAGGGTGTCTTCCTCACAAAAGGGTGCCGTCACCACAAAAGCAGGACGATGACCTGAGGCGCCAGGATGCGCAGGCACATCGACAGCGGGTAGACGGTGGCGTAGGCCAGCGCCGGCGCCTCCGACGCCATCAGGGCGTTGGCGTAGGCCAGCCCCGGCGGGTTGGTCTGGGCCCCGGCCAGGACGCCGCAGATCGTCAGGAAGTTCAGCCGCATCACCCCGCGCGCCACCAGCCCGGTGACGACCAGCGGGACCAGCGTCACCAGCACGCCCCACAGCATCCAGGGCCAGCCGGCCCCGCTCGCCAGCGTCTCGACGAAGCGGTCGCCCGACGCGATGCCGAGCACGGCCAGGAACAGCACGATGCCGATCTCGCGCAGCGCCAGGTTGGCGGCCGGCGGCATGAACCAGACGAGCGGGCCGATGTGGCCGATGCGCGCCAGCACCAGCGCCACGATCAGCGGCCCGCCGGCCAGCCCCAGCCGCAGCGGCGCCGGCATGCCGGGCAGGAAGATCGGGATGGCGCCCAGCGCCGCCCCCAGCGCGATGCCGAGGAACACCGGGATCATCTCGACCTGCTGGAGCCGGCGTTCGGAATTGCCGAAGACGCGGCCGACGGCGCGCAGGCTGTCGGGCTTGCCGATCACCGTCAGGATGTCGCCGAACTGAAGCTTCAGCGCGGCGTTCGGCACCAGCTCGACGCCGGCCCGGTTGACCCGGCTGACCACCACGTCGTGCGCGTCCTGGAGATTCAGCGCGGCGATCGACTTGCCAAGCACGCCGTTGGCGGTGACGACGATGCGCTCCCAGCGCAGGTCGGTGCCCTTGGTGGTGAGGGGCACGTCCGATTCCTGGCCGAGCAGGGCGCGCGCCTCCTCCAGCCTCGGGCGCGGACCGACGACGTGCAGCACGTCGCCGAGCCTCAGCCGGGTCGCCGCGTGCGGCACCTGGAGACGCCCGTCGCGCAGCAGCCGCGAGGCGATGACCCCCAGCGACTCCAGCCGCGTCACCTCGCCGAGCGTCACGCCGTCCAGCGCCGGGTTGCGCACCGCCAGATCCATCGTCTCCAGCGCCGACACCTCCGAGCGGCGGCAGTCCTCGAAGGCCTTGGCCTCGGCCTCCGGATCGATGCGGAACAGGATGCGGACGGCGGCCATCGCCAGCAGGTTGCCGGCGATGCCGAAGGGGTAGGTGACGGCGAAGGCGAGGCCGGGAAGCGCCATCACCGCGGCGCCTGCCCCGACCTCCTTGAGCACCTGCTGGCTGGCGGCCAGCGCCGGGGCGTTGGTCACCGCGCCGGCGAAGACGCCGAGCGACGAGCCCAGCGACAGGAGGCCGCTCGCCGCCAGCAGGGCGGTCAGCAGGACGCTGAGCCCGACCATCAGCAGCGCCAGCAGGTTCAGCGTCAGCCCGGTCCGCCGCAGGGCGGCGAAGAAGCCGGGGCCGACCTGGATGCCGATGGTGTAGACGAACAGGATCAGGCCGAAATCCCGGATGAAGTCCATCATCTCCGGGTTGAAGGTGACTCCGCCCTCCTTGGCGAGGTGGCCGCCGGCGATGCCGGCGAACAGCACGCCGCCGATGCCCAGCCCCACCCCGCGCAGCTTGATGTGCCCCAGCGCCAGCCCGACGGCCGAGACCAGGCCCAGCACGAAGACCACCCGCGCGATGGGGGGCATGGCGAGAAAGACGTCCGCGAGCGCCGGCATGATTCGGTGTCCAGTTTCCACGAAGGGGAGCGTCGCGGGGCGGCCGCCCCGGACCCGCCCACCGGTCGGCGGGCGGCCACACCCTGTCGCAACCGGCGGCGCCCGCCATTGATTCAAAACAACTCTTCGCCGCGACGGCGCATCGGTCACGGTTCTGTCACCGAAGACGGGCGGCGCCGGGCCGGGGCCGCTGCAATCGATCAAAATTTTGCCACTTTCTTGGATTAGTCGTAAGGGCAACCAATCGGCAGCCGCATCAGGGTGCGAACCGGCGTCCCCCCTAACGCCCGCACCGGCGAGTTGCCGGCCGAGCAGTTCCCAGCCAGACCCCGGCTGGACGCGCGGCCATCGCGAGAACCCCCTCGCGATGGCCGTTTCTTTTTTGCGGCTTTCTTTCTCCGGTCCCGCGGGCGGGCTGTGCTATAGCAGCGCCTCCGCCCCGCCACAGCGACCCCCGATAGCCGCCATGCCTGTTTTCGCCGGATCCGAGCTGAGCTGCCTGCGCGGCGACCGGCTGGTCTTCACCGGGCTGGAGTTCAGCCTCGCCCCTGGCGGCGCCCTGGTGCTGCTCGGCCCCAACGGCAGCGGCAAGTCCAGCCTGCTGCGGGTGATGGCCGGCCTGCTGAAGCCGATCCGCGGGCGCTTGAGCTGGGACGGGGTCGCCGTCGCCGACGAGCCCGAGCAGCACCGGACGAAAATCCAGTATGTCGGGCATCTCGACGCGGTGAAGCCGGTGCTGACGGCGGCCGAGAATCTCGCCTTCTGGGCCGCGCTGGGCGGCGCCGCCGACCCGGACGCCAACGCGCGCACGGCGCTGGAGCGGCTGGGCGTGCCGCACATCGCCGCCGTGCCCGGGCGCTACCTGTCGGCCGGGCAGAAGCGGCGGCTCAATCTGGCCCGCCTGCTGGCGGCGCCCAAGCCGCTGTGGCTGCTCGACGAGCCGACCGTGGCGCTCGACCGCGCCGCCATCGCGCTGTTCGAGGGGCTGATCGCCGAGCATCGCGCCGGCGGAGGCATGGTGGTGCTGTCGACCCACACCGACATCGCGACCCCCGGCGGCGAGGAACTGCATCTGGACGATTTCGCGCCCTACGCGGACGGCGACGATGGTGACGGCGACGATGGCGTCGATGGGGACGAGGAAAGGGAGGACGCGGCGTGAACCGCTTTTTGCGACTGGTCGGGCGCGACCTGCGGCTGGCGCTGCGCCAGGGGTCGGACGCCACCATCGCCGTGATGTTCTTCGTGCTGTGCGTGGTGCTGTTCCCCTTCGGCGTCGGGCCGGAGCCGAACATCCTCGCCCGCATCGCGGCCGGCGTCATCTGGGTGGCGGCGCTGCTCGCCTCGCTCTTGTCGCTGGAACGGCTGTTCCTGACCGACTACGAGGACGGCTCGCTGGAGCTGCTGTCGCTGTCGTCGCTGCCGCTGGAGGCGGTGGTGGTCGCCAAGACGCTGGCGCACTGGCTGGTGACCGGCGTGCCGCTGATCGTCGCCGCCCCGTTGCTGGCGGTGCTGCTGAACATGGACGCGGCCGGTTTCGGGGCGCTGGTGCTGACGCTGCTGATTGGCACGCCGATCCTCAGCCTGATCGGGGCGATCGGCGCCGCGCTGACGCTGGGCGCGCGGCGCGGCGGGGTGCTGCTGTCGCTGCTGATCCTGCCGCTCTACATCCCGGTGCTGATCTTCGGGGCCGGCGCCATCGACGCCGCCATCAATAGCCTGACGCCGCGCCCGCACCTGCTGCTGCTCGCCGGCATCCTGGCGGCGGCGCTGCCGCTCGCCCCCTGGGCGGGGGCGGCGGCGCTGCGGCAGGCGGTGGAGTAGGGGCGGTCCGGAGTCGCCGTTCAGGATTTCGGCGGCAGCAGCGCCTCGATCGCCTCGCGCACGCGGTCCGACTCGGGGTCGGTGACGGTGGAGAACCAGGACATCAGCCGGCCGTCCGGCCCGACCAGATATTTGTGGAAGTTCCAGCGCGGCTTGGCGAGGAAGCCCAGCTCGTCGCCGGCCCAGCGGTAGAAGGGGTGGGCGCCGTCGCCCGACACCACCGTCTTGTCGGCCAGCGGGAAGTCGATGCTGTAGTTGACCTCGCAGAAATCCTTGATGGTCGCGGCGCTGCCCGGCTCCTGCCCGCCGAAATCGTCGGACGGCACGCCGACCACCACCAGCCCGCGGTCGCGATAGCGCTGCCACAGCGCCTCCAGCCCCTTGTATTGCGGGGTGAAGCCGCATTGCGAGGCGGTGTTCACCACCAGGACGGCCTTGCCGGCGAATTGCGCCAGCGGCAGCGGCTGGCCGTCGATGCCCTTGAAGATGAAATCATGGGCGCTGGCGGCCAGGGCGGCGACCGGCCCGGCCAGGACGAGCACGGCGGCGAGCGCGGCGGCGCGGAAGGAAGGACGGGAGGTCATCGCGGGCGGTCCGTTGGTGGGGCGTTGGGGAAGGGCATGCCGGTTCTACGGCCGGGCCGCCATGCCGGATCACGACGCCGCACGCGAACCATCCGCGCCCCGTTCAGCCGTGCCTGGCCTTCCTGGCCCTCTTCGGTTTGGACGGCGGCTTCGGCGGGGCCGTCAGGCTCTTCAGGAAGGCGGACTGGTTGCGCTTCGCCGCGTTGGCGAACAGGACGCTCCAACAGCCGATCGCCTGATTGGCCATCCGGTTGGTCATGGACAGCCAGAGGCTGCGCGGGCTGCCTTTCATCGTCGGTCCTCCGTTGGGGCTGGTGTCGGGGCTGGACATTCGGACTCTCCGTCCAACAGAGCCGCAGGCCGAAGGGTCCACATCTTTCGCACCCGCGAAACCCTCCGTTGCGCCGTTGCCCGGACCGCTCCGGGCCTTACCCTGACGGTTCCGTTGCCCACCGCTTGGGAAGACGCCGCCATGCCACCCACCGAACGCGCCCGACGGCTGAGCCGCGCCCTTCAGGCGCGCTTCCGCATCGACCTGTTCTCGACGCTGGTCGAGCGGGATTTCGAGCGCCAGCTGACCGACGCCATCCTCGCCGCCGAACGGACCGCCTTCCAGCGTGGCCGGGATTCCGTCCTCGGCCAGCCGGCCGCCGCTTTGCCGGATGGGCGGCGGGACGGCGATCCGCCCCTTACCGCGACGCTCCCGCGGTCATCCGCTGGCGAATCCGGCTCCACGTCAGCGTGACGCCCGCCCGTTCGGCGCAGCCGTAGTGCCAGGCGCGGTTCTGGGCATCGCCAGCCCAGTGCGGCTCCCCGCTGCGGATCGGTTGCCCGCAGGAGCAGCAGACCGGCGTGTCGCCGCCGCTGTCCGCGCTCCTGTCTTCGGATCGCGTGAGCGGTGGCCGGTGCATGGTGAGCGTCATGTCGAATTCCCCTTGTGCCGCCGTCCCCCGGCGATGACGGGGCGGAGAATGACGGTGCGGTGCGGCAAAACCAACGTCACGAAGGGATAGGAAAACCCGTCTCCTGCCCCCTGGGGGTATGCCGTGAGGGGTGCCTCCTCAGGGAAAGCCGAAGGATTCCACCAGTGTCGCCCCCGATAACCGTACAGCTTGGCGAAAGTCCGTCCTCCCCTGTGGCGGGAGCAACACAGCGCCGTCTCCGCCGTCTTCCCGCCCCGCCCCGAGCGGCCCGCGAGCGGAGGGAAACCGCCACGCGGCGGAGCGCCCGTGGCCATGCGCGGCGTGACGGTCCGGCAACAGGCGGCGATGCGGCCGCGCTCACGCCTCTCCCATCGGAGGGTACGGCCGGAGGTGTGTCACAAGGGCGGCGCATTTCCGCCCGGACTTGATCACGCCCCGCTTCAGATCCGGTTAACCACCGGCGCCTAGGGTCCGACGCCTTTGCTGCAACGCGGCATGACCACAAGGCGAAAGCGACCCGATCATGGTGTTCCTGCTTCATCACCTGCCGTCCCTGTCCGATCTGATCCAGGCGCTGTCCCTGGTGACGGTGACGGGTTTCGCCGGGCTGGCGCTCGGCACACTGTCGACCCTGATGACCGACCGCCGGGCGATCCTGGCGGCGCAGGCGGCGGCCTCCCTCCTGTTCGTCATCCATTTCCTGTGCCTGGGCGCCCGCACCGGCACGCTGATGTGCGTGCTCGGCCTGGTCCAGATGGCCGCCTCCTACCCGCGTCGGCGGTCCTGGCGGCTGAACGCGCTGTTCGCCGCGACCCTGCCGGCCGCGCTGGTGGTGGCCGCCCTGACGTGGCAGGGGCCGATGTCGGCGCTGTCGGCCGGCGGCTTCATCCTGGCGACGCTGGGGCGCTGGCAGACCGAGGTGGCGGCGATGCGCCTGTTCTTCCTGTCGGCGACGCTGGTCGGGGCGGGGCACAACGCGCTGGCCGGCTCAGTCTTCGGGCTGGGATCGGACGTCATGGCGCTGGCTGGCCATTCCTGGAGCCTGTGGCGCGCCCGTACCCGGCGGCCCGTGGCGGCCGTCTCCCCGCCGGCCTCGCTGGCCGCGGCCTGACGGTCCGGAGCGCGGCGGGGGAGTCCGATGGGCGACCCCGGCCGGTCCGGGAACCTTTGGCGGGGCCGGAGGTTGTGCTGCGGTGGGGCAGCGCGCACGGGAGGGCAGCCGTCATGGAAAAGAACGAGATCGTCGACACGCTCAACGACCTCATCCGCATCGTCGAGGACAGCCACGAGGGCTACCGGCAGGCCGCCGAAAGCGCCGACGCCGACGACCTCAAGGCCCTGTTCAACGATCTGGCGGCCCAGCGCGGCGCCATCGTCCGCGAGCTTCAGCGCCTCGTCGCCGAGCAGGGCGGGGCGCCGGACATGGGCGGCACGATGCTGGGCGGCGCCCACCGTTTCTTCCTGGAACTGAAGGCCGCCGTGATGGGCCACGACCGCGCCGCCATCATCACCGAGGTGGAGCGCGGCGAGGACGAGTGCATCCGCCTCTACGACGTGGCGCTGTCCAAGGATCTGCCGCTGCCGATCACGGCGGTGGTCGCCCAGCATCTCGACCGCATCCGGGTCGACCGTGACCGCATGGCGGCGTTGCGTGGCGTCGTGGTGTGATGTTGCGACGCAGCATTGCCGAGGGGGAGGGGTGGGCGTAGGCTGGCCGCCTCACGTTCCACCGTTTCCTTCGAGGACGCATCCATGATTGCCGACGATCTGGTCACCCAGGGCGCCTTCGCGCTGTACCGGGCGGAAAACCCGCACCGTGTCGCGGAGTTCGCCAAGGCCGCCGACGCCGACGCGGCCATCGCCGCCGACTTCGACGCCTACAAGCCGCGCTACCTGCGCAAGTTCCAGGATTTCAGCGCCAGCCTCGCCGTCCTCGGCCTGACGGTCACCCGCGCGGCCTGACGACCGCCATCCTCCAGGGGGACGGCGCTGCCTGCGCGCGGCGCCGCTCCGCCCCGGCGAGGACGGCGCGCCGCCCGTCGGCGTCCAGCCCGCCCCACGCCTTGATCTCCCCGATGCTGCGGAAGCAGCCCAGGCAGACGTCGGCCCCGTCCAGCGTGCACAGCCGCACGCAGGGCGACGGGACATGGTTCTCGTCCACGGCCATGCCGGTTCCTTCGCGTCGTCTCCGCCCCGCCGGCCACCATGACAGCCGCCGCCCGAGGTCACAAGCGCCGCCCCTCCAAGCGCCCGAAACTCTTGGGAAAGGCTTGGCCGCTTGGCTATACTGCGGCCATGGCCCGCATGCTGTTCCTTCGCGACATCGACGTCGACGTGCAGTTGCGCTGCCGTGCCTGCGGGCATGGCGGCATCCTGCCGCGTTCCATCCTGGAACGGCGTTTCGGCCCGAACTATCCCGTGCTGTCCATCGCGCCGCACTACCGCTGCTCGCGCTGCGAGGCCCGCGACACCGAAAGCCGGCCGGCGGTGCCGGACCGTTTCGCCGGGGATGCGGCGCCTCCCCCCGACGATCTCTCCTTCGACGCTCCCTTGGCCGCCCTCCAGGGGTTGCTGGCCTCGGTCCGCGGTTCGGAGAAGCCCGCCGCCGCCAGGGCCGCCGTTTCCCCGCCGCCCTGGAGCGGGCTGGACGATCCCGAGGATTCCCTGCCGGCCTTCAAGCCGTTCGCGGCGCCGAAACCGCTGGTGGCCGCGCCGGGGCCGGCTGCGATCGATCTGGCCGAAACCGATCTCGCCGAAACGGATCTGGCCGAAACCGATTGGGACGAACCGCCCCCTGTCCGGTCTCCCGCCTTCGGCAAGGTCACGCGCGATCTGGAGGAGCTTGCGGCCGACGGCCCCGCCGACGCGGACGCGCGGCCGCTGTGGGAGCCGGTGTCGCTGGCCGACATGGCCGCCCGCCTGGACAGCCGCCAGGGGGAGCCGGCCGGCGAGACCGGCTTCGAACCCGCCGAGCGGGATGTGGCGACCGCCGGGGCGGACGAGGGTCCGCTCGACGAAACCCTGGCCGCCATGCGCCGTTTCTTCGCCGACGCCGATCTGGCCGATGCCGACCCGGAGGACGCCGGCCGGCGGGCCGCGCCGAAACCCGCCCTGGTGGATGAGGCCGTGAACGAGGCGGGGGACCGGGACGACGGAGACGACGGGGATGGGGACGACGATTCCGATCTGCCGCCGGTCTTTTCCCACAAGGTGTTCGCGCGCACCGGGTTCGACGATTCCGACGAGGATTGGGACGAGGTCGATGTGTCCGGCGACGATTCCGGGTGGGGCGGGGATGAGGCCGGTGGGGAAAGCGGCGAGGAGGAACCCGCCGACGAGGACATCGTCGCCTTCGCCATCCGCGATCCCGAACGGCCGGCGCCGTCTCCCAAGGCCGAGCGCCCGGCGAAGCCGGTGCCGGCCAACGACGGCGACGGCTTCGACAGGACCCTGGCGGCGCTGCGCTCGATGATCGAGGACGCGGCGGTCGAGCCGAAGCCGGTGCCCATCCGCCGCAAGACCCGTCCGTCCGCCGAACCCCCCGCGCCGCCGGACGACCCGAAGGACTCCGGCCATGCCGGTGCCGAATCCGCCATTTTTGACGCCGCCGTTCCGGACGAGCCGCCCGCCGTCAAGGCTCCGGGCAAGGTGGGCCGGGCGGCGAAGGCGGGGGGAAGCCCCAAGCGCTCGGCCCAGGAGCGCGAGATCGAGGAGGCCATGAGGGCCTTGCGCGATCTGGTCGAGGACGACGATCCGCCCCTCTCCAAACCGCTTCCCGCCAAGCCGGCGGTCGTCGTCCGGCCGTCCTTCGGCCGCGCGGAGGAGTTTCCGGCCGCGGACTCCCCGGAGGAGGCTCCGATGGAGCTTTCGCCCGAGAAACCCGCGCCGCCCGCCGGGAAGAAGCGCGCGGAGGCGGACAGCGACTCCAGCCCGCTCAGCAAGACCATCGCGGCCCTGCGGGGCATGCTGGAGCTGGACGGACGCCGCAAGCGCTGAGCGGCGGGACCCAGCGGCCGGGCTCAGCCGTTTTCCGCCAGGACCGCCCCGGCGAGATAGAGGGATCCGCAGATCAGCACGCGGGCCGGGCCGTCGCGCCCTTCCGTCAGGCTGGCGAGCGCTTCGGCGACGCCGGCGGCGGCGGCGGTGTCCTGGATGCCGCAGGTCCGCCCGGCCTCGGCCGACTCCTCGGCGGTCAGCGAGGCCTCCTCGCCGGGAATCGCCACGGTGCGCATGGCGTGGGCGAAGGGGGCCAGCGGGGCGAGGAACTCATAGGGGTCCTTGCTCGCCAGCATGCCGTAGATCAGCAGCAGCGGGCGCGGCGCTTCACCGGCCGCCCCGGAAGAGTCTCCGGAGGCGTCCGGGGCGGCCGCCCAATCGACCGCCTGCCGGGCCAGCACCTCGCCGGCCGAATCGTTGTGGCCGCCGTCCAGCCACAGCTCCCAGTCCACCGGCAGGGCCTCGACCAGCGGGCCGCGCCGCAGACGTTGCAGCCGCGCCGGCCATTCCACGGCGGCCAGCCCCCGGATCACCGCCGCGTCGTCCACCGCCAGCGGCAGATGGTCGAGGCAGGCCAGCGCCAGCCCGGCGTTGCCGATCTGGTGCGCGCCGGGCAGGCCGGGCATCGGCAGGTCGACGCGGCGCTTCGCGCTCTCGAAACGGAAGCCGCCGGGCTGCGGCGTGGCGCTCCACTCCTGGATCGGCGCGCCGATGGCGCCGGCCCGCAGGCTCAGCGCCTTCAGCGCGTCGGCGGCCGGTTGCACGGCCAGCACCACAGGAACGCCCGGCTTGAAGATGCCGGCCTTCTCGCTGGCGATCTCCATCAGCGAATTGCCGAGGAACTGCCGGTGGTCGTAGGAGATGCGGGTGATCGCCGTCACAGCCGGCCGGTCGACCACGTTGGTGGCGTCGAGCCGCCCGCCCAGCCCCGTCTCCAGCAGCACGACGTCGGCCGGCACGCGGGAGAAGGCGAGGAAGGCGGCGACCGTCGTCACCTCGAAGAAGGTGATCGGGCCGCCGGCGTTGGCCCGCTCGCACTCCTCCAGCAGGGAGGCGAGGTGGTCGTCGTCGATCAGGGCGCCGGCCAGCCGGATGCGCTCGTGGAAGCGCACCAGATGCGGCGAGGTGTAGACATGGACCCGGTAACCCGCTGCCTCCAGCATCGCCCGCAGGAAGGCGACGGTCGAGCCCTTGCCGTTGGTGCCGGCGACATGGACCACCGGCGGCAGCCGCCGTTCCGGATGGCCGAGCGCCGCCAGCAGCCGGTGCACGCGGTCCAGCGACAGGTCGATGACCTTGGGATGCAGCCCCTTCAGGCGCTCCAGCACGGGGTCGGAACGGGTCGGGCCCATGGTCGGAGCCTTGGTCGGATCGGTCATGGCGGCCGCGCGGGGTTGGAAGACGTGTCGGGGTCAGTCGTCGCCGGCCTGGATCGCGGCGGGGTGCGCGGGCGGGATGATCTCGGCCTCGACCGCCTGGGCGGCGACGAAGTCGGTGTCGTCCGGCTCGGCCCGCCGGGGCCGGGTCAGCAGGTCGATGACGCGGGTCAGCGTGCCGCGCAGCTCGCGGCGGTGGACGACCATGTCGACCATGCCGTGCTCCAGCAGGTATTCGGAGCGCTGGAAGCCTTCCGGCAGGGTCTCGCGGATCGTGCTCTCGATGACGCGGGCGCCGGCAAAGCCGATCTGCGCGCCCTTCTCGGCGATGTGGATGTCGCCCAGCATGGCGAAGGAGGCGGTGACCCCGCCGGTCGTCGGGTCGGTCAGCACGACGATGTAGGGCAGGCCGGCTTCCTTGACCATCTCCACCGCGATGGTGGTGCGCGGCATCTGCATCAGCGACAGGATGCCTTCCTGCATGCGCGCCCCGCCCGAGGCCGGGACGACGACCAGCGGCGCGTTCTTCGCCACCGCCAGCTTGGCGGCGGTCAGCAGCCCCTCGCCGACGGCGATGCCCATCGAGCCGCCCATGAAGCCGAAGTCGAAGGCGGCGACCACGGCCGGCTGGCCGCCGATCCGCCCGTCGCCGACGACGATGGCGTCGGTGCGGCCGGTCTTGGTCTGGGCTTCCTTCAGGCGGTCGGTGTAGCGCTTCTGGTCGCGGAACTTCAGCGGGTCGGCGACCGACTTGGGCAGCTCCACGCCGTCATAGGCGCCGTCGTCGAAGATCGATTCCAGCCGCTTGATCGGGTCGAGCCGCATGTGGAAGCCGCAATGCTGGCAGACGTGCAGGTTCTCTTCCAGCTCGCGGTGGAACAGCATCGCCTCGCAGCTCGGGCACTTGTGCCAGAGGTTGTCGGGAACCTCCTTGCGGGCGTAGAGGGCGCGGATCTTGGGACGGACGTAGTTGGTGAGCCAGTTCATGGAACGCCTTTCAACGGCACGGCGATGCACTGAATCCCGCTGGCGGTCGTCGCCGCGTCGGGCGATGGGGCCGGCCGGTCGCCGTGAGCGATCGTGTTGCCGGTGTCGTAATGCTCTTTCCGGCGCTTGTAAACCGTTCCGCCCGAGTCAAAGGGCGGAACGGTCCGGCGCGGCTTTCGTCAGCCGCGCGCCCCGCGCACGCCGTCGGCCAGTTCGCGGACGAAGCCCAGCACGTCCTCGATCGTGCCCGGCTTGACCTTGCCGTCGGCGTCCAGCCCGTCGGCCAGACGGGTGACGATGGCCGAGCCGACCACCGCCGCGTCGGCGACGCGGGCGATCTCCGCCGCCTGCTCCGGCGTCTTGATGCCGAAGCCGACGGCGACCGGCAGGGCGGTGTGGCGCTTCAGCCGCGCGACCGCCGCGTCGACGGCGGTGTTGGCGGCGCTGGCCGTGCCGGTGATGCCGGCGATCGACACGTAGTAGATGAAGCCGGAATTGTTGGTCAGCACCGCCGGCAGCCGCTGGTCGTCGGTGGTCGGCGTCGTCAGGCGGACGAAGCTGACCCCGGCCTTCAGCGCCGGGATGCACAGCTCGTCGTCCTCCTCCGGCGGCAGGTCGACGACGATCAGCCCGTCGACCCCGGCCGCCTTGGCGTCGGCCAGGAAGCGGTCGACCCCGTAGGAATCGATGGGGTTGTAGTAGCCCATCAGGATGATCGGGGTGTCGGCATCCCTGGTCCGGAAGCCGCGCACCAGCTCCAGCGTCCGGCGCACCGACATGCCGCCGGCCAGCGCCCGCAGCGAGGAGGCCTGGATCGCCGGGCCGTCCGCCATCGGGTCGGTGAAGGGCATGCCCAGCTCGATCAGGTCGGCGCCGGCCGCCGGCAGCCCGTCGAGCAGGGCCTGGCAGGTGGCGGCGTCGGGATCCCCGGCGGTGATGAAGGTGATCAGGCCGGCGCGGCCTTCCGCCTTCAGCGAGGCGAAACGGCGGGCGATGCGGCCATCGGCAATCGGATCGGCGCTCACAGGGAAACTCCCAGATGCTGGGCCACGGAAAAGATGTCCTTGTCGCCGCGGCCGGACAGGCACAGCACCATCAGATGGTCCTTCGGCAGGGTCGGCGCGCGCTTGATGACCTCGGCGAGGCCGTGGGCGGATTCCAGCGCCGGGATGATGCCCTCGGTCTTCGCGCAGAGCTGGAAGGCCTCCAGCGCCTCGGCGTCGGTGGCCGCCGAATACTCGACCCGGCCGGCATCGTGCAGCCAGCTGTGCTCCGGCCCGACGCCGGGATAGTCGAGGCCGGCGGAGATGGAGTGGCCTTCCAGGATCTGGCCGTCCTCGTCCTGGAGCAGGTAGGTGCGGTTGCCGTGCAGCACGCCCGGCCGGCCGCCGTTGATCGAGGCGGCGTGGTCGAGCGGCCCCTTGTCGATGCCGCGCCCGGCGGCCTCGACGCCGACCATCTTGACCGTCGGCTCGTCGAGGAACGGGTGGAACAGGCCGATGGCGTTCGAGCCGCCGCCGACGCAGGCGATCAGCGAGTCGGGCAGCCGGCCCTCCAGCTCCTGCATCTGGGTCCGCACCTCGTCGCCGATGATCGACTGGAAGTCGCGGACGATGGTCGGGTAGGGATGCGGGCCGGCGGCGGTGCCGATGATGTAGAAGGTGTCGGCGACGTTGGTGACCCAGTCGCGCAGCGCCTCGTTCATCGCGTCCTTCAGCGTCTTGGCGCCGGAGGTCACGGCGCGCACCTCGGCCCCCAGCAGCTTCATGCGGAAGACGTTGGGCGCCTGGCGGGCGATGTCGGTCTCGCCCATGTAGATGACGCAGGGCATGTCGTAGAGCGCGCAGACCGTCGCGGTCGCCACGCCGTGCTGGCCGGCGCCCGTCTCGGCGATGATGCGGGTCTTGCCCATGCGCCGGGCCAGCAGGATCTGGCCGATGCAGTTGTTGATCTTGTGCGCGCCGGTGTGGTTCAGCTCCTCGCGCTTGAAGTAGATCTTGGCGCCGCCGAGATGCTGCGTCAGGCGCTCCGCGTAATAGAGCGGGTTGGGGCGGCCGACATACTGCTTGAGCTGCTGGCGCATCTCGCCTTCGAAGGCGGGGTCGGCGCGGGCCTCGTGGTAGGCCTTCTCCACGTCGAGGATCAGCGGCATCAGCGTCTCGGCGACGAAGCGGCCGCCATAGACGCCGAAATGCCCGCGTTCGTCGGGACCGGAACGGTAGCTGTTGGGTATGGTCATCGTCTGCGAAACCGCCTGAAGCGAAGGGCTGGAGCGAGGGGCGCACGCCGCCAAGGGCGCCACCATACCGGCGCGGCGCGCCGATTTGAAGCGTCCGCCCATGGCATCGGGGCCGTGCGGCGCGGGAATTCGCCGCCCGCTACCCCGTTCGGCGGCGATGACGATCGGAAATCCGGTGCGGGAGGGCGGATCCCGGCCGGAGCGGCGTGGACGCGCCGCCCCGGCGCTCCTACAGTGAATCCGTCCGTCCGCCTTTCCGGAAAGCCCGTTCCATGCCTTCGCCGCTTCTCCCCACGGAACCGGAGCCGACCGCGCCGCGCCGCATCCTGGTCGTCGAGGACAGCCCGCTGAACCAGACGCTGGTCACCGCCATCCTGGCCCCCGCCGGCTACCGGATCGAGACGGCCGGCAACGGGCTGGAGGCGGTGATGGCGGCGCAGGACGGCGGTTTCGACCTGATCCTGATGGACGTGTCGATGCCGGAGATGGACGGGCTGACCGCCACCCGCCTGCTGCGCGGCCTGCCGGGGGCGGCGGGGAGGGTGCCGGTGGTCGCCATGACCGCCGACGTCGGCGACGGCGACCGCGCCCGCTGCCGCGAGGCCGGGATGAACGACCATGTCGGCAAGCCGATCGACCGCGCGCAGCTTCTCGACACCGTGGCGCGCTGGCTGAGGCCGGCGGCCGAGCGGGAGATCCCGGCGCCCTGCGCGGCGGCGGCGGCGGACGAGGACGGCGGGGTGCTCGATCCGGAGGTGTTGACGCAACTCGGCCAGGATCTGGGGGCGGAGCTGCTGGGGGAGGTGCTGCGGCAGTTCGTCGCCGAGACGCGGGAACGGGTGGAGCGCATCGCCGGCCTGTCCGACCTCGCCCTGCTGACGCGCGAGGCGCACACCCTGAAAAGCACGGCGGGGACCTTCGGCGCCCGCTCCCTCTGCGCCGCCGCCCGCGCCCTGGAGATGGCCTGCCGCGACGGCGCCGCGGCCCCGGCGGAGGCGCTGCGCGGCGACATTCCCCGCCTTGCCGGCGAGGCCATCGCCGCCTACCGCGCCGCCGGCTATCTCGATTGAGGCGTCAGCCGCCGCTCACTCGACGACGCTGATGTTGACGGCGGAATCCTTGCCGTTGTTGCCGCGCGACACCTCGAACTGCACCCGCTGGCCTTCCGACAGCGCGTGCAGGCCGGACCGCTGGACGGCGGTGATGTGGACGAACACGTCCTTGGCCCCGGCCTCCGGGGCGATGAATCCATAACCCTTGGTGGTGTTGAACCATTTCACGGTGCCGGTGGTCATTGGGCTTCTCCCTGGATGATCGGTCGCTGACCGCCGGCAAAGCACGCGTCGGACAAGCGAAACCAAGACAATGTGCGGGGAAGCTAGCCGCAGGCTGCGGTTGCGGGCAATTCCGTCTCACGACATAGGCCTATCGACGGTGGACGGCGCGCGGGAAATAAGCCGATTGCGACCCGGCTCGATCCATCGGTGCTGTTGGTGGTCTTTCCACTATTGTGCTGCACCGCCAGAAAAGGGCGGTCAGAGCTTGCCTTCCGCTTGCCAGGCTAGGCGCTTGCGGTAGATGGTCGAGGCGCTGATCTGCAACAGGGCGGCGGCGCGCGGGATGTTGCCGTCGCACGCGGCGATGGCGTCCTCGATGGCGTCCTTCTCGACCTCCCACAGCGGCTTGATCGCGTCGGGGGTCAGCGGGGCGGGGGGACGCGCGGCCGGGGCCGCCGGGCCGGGAGCCGGGGTGGCGGCCGGCGTTCCTGGAGATCCCGGGGCCGGCGACAGGCTTCCCAGCGGCGCCGGCAGCATGTCCAGCCGCACCGTGTCGCCGTCGTGCAGGACCGCGACGATGCGCACGACGTTCTGCAACTGCCGGACGTTGCCCGGCCAGTGGTAATGGCGCAGCGCCTGCTCGGCCTCGGGGGAGAACTGGAGGAAGCCCTTCTTCTCCTCGGCCGCGAAGTCCGCCAGGTAATGGCGGGCGATCTCCAGCACGTCGTCCTCGCGCTCGCGCAGCGGCGGCAGGTGGATGGGGATGACGTGCAGGCGGTAATAGAGGTCCTCGCGGAACCGCCCCTCCTCGACCTCGCGCAGGGGGTCGCGGTTGGTGGCGCAGACGATGCGCAGATCGACCTTCTCCAGCTTCGAGCCGCCGACCGGCGTGAAGGTGCCGGTCTGGATGAAGCGCAGCAGCTTGGTCTGGAGGTCGGGGGCGAGCTCGCAGATCTCGTCGAGGAACAGGGTGCCGCCGTCGGCGCGGGCGGCCGCCCCCTCGCGGTCGGCGACGGCGCCGGTGAAGGAGCCCTTCACGTGGCCGAAGATCTCGCTTTCCATGAGATCCTTCGGGATGGCGCCGCAGTTGATGGCGATGAAGGGCCGCGAGGCGCGCTGGCTCTGCCGGTGGATCGCCTCGGCGCAGACCTCCTTGCCGGTGCCGGATTCGCCGGTGATGAAGACGGTGGCGCGCGACGAGGCCGCGCTGTCGACGATGCGGTAGACCGCCTGCATCGCCAGCGAGGAGCCGATGAAGCCGTGGTAGCGGGCGCGCCCGAGATCCTTCTCGAAGCTGTCGACGATCTGGGCCAGCCGCAGCCGCTCCACCGCGTTGCGCACGGTGACGACCAGCCGGTCGGCGGAGAAGGGCTTGACCAGGAAATCGTAGGCGCCGTAGCGCATCGCCTCGACCGCCGCCTTCACCGATCCGTGGGCTGTGATGACGATGACGGCGCAGGGCAGGGCCTGGGCGTTGATGCGCTTCAGCACCTCCATCCCGTTCATGTCGGGAAGCTGGAGGTCGAGCAGCACCACCTTCGGCGCGCCGTCCTCCAGCTGCGCCAGCGCGTCGGCCCCCGTCTCCACCGCGATGACGGTGTGCGATTCCTTCTTCAGGAACTCCGCGTAGACGCGGGCCAGCGACGGGGTGTCCTCGATCAGAAGGACGGGAATGGAACCGACGGGCATGCGGGAGCGGCACGCTGTGAATGGATGAGCGGGAAGCTCGGTGTCTTCCTCTCTAGCAGATCTTTCCCGAAATCTCAGCCCGTGCAAACACCGATGCCGCGAGAAACGAACAAAAACTTCCCGCGTAGCAAAATTGCGCGCCGGGACGGCGCTTGTCGCGGCCGGCGCGATGGACTATCAGCAGCCGGTGGGGGGAGGCCCCCCGATCCAACCCGGCAACGGAGGCGGCCTTGGCCGATCACGCCATTCTGTCCGGCAAGCGCGTGCTGCTGGTGATCGCGGGGGGCATCGCCGCCTACAAGTGCCTGGATCTGATCCGCCGCCTGCGTGAGCGCGGGGTGTCGGTGCGCGCCGTGCTGACCGCGGCGGGGGCGCGCTTCGTCACGCCGCTGTCGGTGCAGGCGCTGACCGAGAGCACCGTCCACCAGGATCTGTGGTCGCTGACCGACGAGTCGGAGATGGGCCACATTCAGCTCTCGCGCGCCGCCGACCTCGTCGTCGTGGCGCCGGCCACCGCCGACCTGCTGGCGCGGATGGCGGCGGGCATGGCCGACGATCTGGCGGCGACGGTGTTGCTGGCGACCGACAAGCCGGTGCTGGTGGCGCCCGCGATGAACGTGCGGATGTGGCTGCACCCGGCGACGCAGGCGAACATGGAGCTGCTGGAGCGGCGCGGCGTGCTGCGGGTCGGCCCCAACGACGGGGTGATGGCCTGCAACGAGTTCGGCCCCGGCCGGATGGCCGAGCCGATGGAGATCATCGACGCCATCGCCGCGCATTTCGCGGCGGACAAAAGCGCCGCGCATTTCGCGGCCGACAAAAGCACCGCGTCCGCCATGACGGACGCCCCGCCGAAGCCGCTGGCCGGCAAGCGCGCGATCGTCACCAGCGGCCCGACCCACGAGCCGATCGACCCGGTGCGCTACATCGCCAACCGCTCGTCGGGCAAGCAGGGCCACGCCATCGCCGAGGCGCTCGCCCGGCTGGGCGCGGCGGTGACGCTGGTCAGCGGCCCGACCCGGCTGGCCGACCCGCCCGGCTGCACGGTGGTTCCCATCGAGACGGCGCGCGAGATGCTGGCGGCCTGCGAGGCGGCGCTGCCCGCCGACATCGCGGTCTGCGCCGCGGCGGTCGCCGACTGGCGCGTCGTCGGCCTGTCCGACCGCAAGCTGAAGAAGGACGGCGGCGGCCCACCGACCCTGGCGCTGACCGAGAATCCCGACATCCTGGCGACCCTGTCGCAGGCGGGGGAACGGCGTCCGGCGCTGGTCGTTGGCTTCGCCGCCGAGACCGGCGACGTGATCGCCTATGCCACCGCCAAGCGCGCCCGCAAGGGCTGCGACTGGATCGTCGCCAACGACGTGTCGCTCGGCACCACGACCTTCGGCGGGGCCGACAACACCGTGCACCTGATCCGCGAGGGCGGGGTGGAATCCTGGCCGACCATGGGCAAGGACGCCGTCGCCGCCCGGCTGGCCGAGGCCATCGCCGAGCGTTTCCGGGCGGGGTGAGGGGGCGCGCTCCATGTGCCCCGGCCCTGACCCTCCCCTGCTGGGATGGGGGCAAGCGGCCCGGCATCCTCCACATTTTCCAAGACAGAAAGCCTCCCCATGACCGACGCCCCCGTCGTGAAGTTCCTGCGGCTCGCCGGCAACGACGATCTGCCGCTGCCGTCCTACGCCACCGCCGGGGCCGCCGGCTTCGATTTGCGCGCCGCCGTTCCGGCCGGGGAAACGGTGACGCTGGCGCCCGGCCGGCGCCTGCTGGTGCCGACCGGCTTCGCGGTCGGCCTGCCCGTCGGCTGGGAGATGCAGGTCCGCCCGCGCTCCGGGCTGGCGGTGAAGAACGGGGTGACGGTGCTGAACACGCCGGGCACGGTCGATTGCGACTATCGCGGCCCGGTCGCCGTCTGCCTGATCAACCTCGGCGAGGAGCCCTTCACCATCGCGCGCGGCGACCGCATCGCCCAGGCGGTGATCGCCCGCGCGCCGCAGGCGGCGCTGGTCGAGGCGGCGGATCTCGACGAGACGGCGCGCGGCAGCGGCGGCTTCGGCTCCACCGGGGTGGCGTAAGGCGCCCTCACCGCCACCGTATGCGATGGGCGGTCACCCCCGCCACCGTATCAAATGGGCGGTCACCCGCCACCATATGCAATGGGCGGTCACCCGCCCAGCGGCGGGGCGTAGAGCAGCCCGCCGTCGGTCCACAGCGCGTTCATCCCGCGCTCGATGGCGAGCGGCGACAGCCGGCCGAGCGTGCGGTCGTAGATCTCGCCGTAGTTCCCGATCTGCATGACCACCCGCAGCCCCCAGCCGTCGTCGAGCCCCAGCCCCTGCCCCAGGCCGGGCAAGGCGCCGAGCAGGCGGCGGGTCTCGGCGTCGCCGGTGGTCTTGCGGGCGGCGGCGTTGGCGGCGGTGACGCCCTTCTCCTCCGCCGTCAGCAGGGCCAGCACGACCCAGCGCACCACGTCCCGCCAGTTGGGATCGTCGTTGCGCACCACCGGGGACAACGGCTCCTTGGCGATGATGTCCGGCAGGATGCGGTAGTCGTCGCGGGCGGGCGCGTTCTGCGCCCGCTGGCCGTGCAGCGCCACCCGGTCGCCGGTGTAGAGATCGCAATGGTGGTTGAAGAAGGCGGTGATCGCGCCGTCCGCCGACCGCATCCGCCGGATGGTCAGCCTTGCCCCCTGGCGGGCGATCCAGTTCTCCAGGTTGCGGACGGTGGTGGTGCCGTCGACGACGCAGACGCTGGCCGTCCCGGCCTCCGCCAGCGTCGCGGCGGCCAGCGAGCGGTGGGCGAGGAAGCCCTGGCCGTCGAACAGATAGACGGCGGGGAAGGCCAGCCCCATGGTCAGCTCGCGCTCCTGCGTCCAGGTCGAGGTTTCCATCACCACGTCGATCGCGCCGTTGCGCAGCGCGGTGAAGCGGTTCTCGACCCCGACCTCGACGAAGGCGACGCTGCCGGCCCGGCCCAGCGCGGCGGCGGCCAGCGCCCGGCACATCTCGGGAAAGAAGCCGGTCCAGTTGCCCGCCCCGTCCATCGTCGCCACGCCGGTCCCGCTGGGGATGACGCCGCAGCGCAGGACCCCGGCCTCGCGCACCCGCTCCAGCGTCCCGGCGCGGGCTTCGGCAGCCAGCAGGGCGCCGGCGGCCAGCGCCACGCCGACGGCGACCGCCCTCATCCATCCGCCCATGGCCGCCGTCCTCCGCTTCGTGGAGCGCGCCCGCGCCGTTCCACGTGAAACAGGATCCACCCCCTCCGCCGACGCGTCAACCGGGTGAATTGCACCGGCCTTGCGCGGCATGGTATGTCACGAAGCCGCGAGAGGCGGCCGGCTGAAGGGGCAGGGGCTGCAATGCGGATTCCCCGGCGAAGCGTGGCGTTCCGCATCCTGGCGGGCTTGACGGTGATTGGCGGACTCGCCGCCGCCACCAGCGTCGTCGCCGTGTCCCTGTTCTCGCGCTTCCACCAGGGGTTTCAGCAGGTCGCCACCGCCAAGGTGCCGGGGCTGGTCGCCGCGTCGCAGCTCGCCCAGCAGAGCGGCACCGTCGCCGCCATCGCCCCCGCGCTGGTCGCGGTGCAGGACCAGCCGGCGCGCGAGGCGGTGATGGCCCGGCTCGGCGACCAGATCGTCATGCTGGAGGAACTGATGGCCCGCCTTGCCGCCCGCGGCGAGGGGCTGGGCGACCTGACCGAGCTGGAGCGCCGCAAGAACGAGCTGGTCGCCAACCTGCTGACCCTGAACGTGCAGGTCGAGCGGCAACTGGCGCAGACCGCCGACACCGACGCCCGCGCCCTGGCCCTGGCCGGGCTGGCCGCCCGCCTGCGCGCCACGGAGGCGCTGACGGAGGACAGGGCCGTCCCGCCGGCCGACCACGCGGCCATCCACCGCTGGCAGCGTGACGCCGGGGAGGCGCTGACCATCCTGCTGGCGGCGCTGCGCGCCGGCCACGAGGCCCAGCTGGACCGGCTGCGGGCCGACACCGGCGTCCGTCTCGATCGCGCCGCGGCGGCGCTGGCCCTGCTGCCGCCCGACCGCGCGGCGCCGCTGGCGGCGTTGCAGGACGCGCTTTCCGCCGCCGCCTTCGGCCCCGACCCGCTGTTCGCGGCGCGGGCGGCCGAGCTGTCGCTGCAACGGGCGGTCAAGGGCGCGGCGGCGCGGAACCAGACGGTGTCGGACCGGCTGGTCGCCTCCGTCTCCGACTATTTCCTGGCGGTGGAGCGGGACGTCGCCCGCCGGTCGTCGGAGTTCGAGCGCGTCATCCAGGACGGCGAGCGCGCGGTGATCGCCATGGCGCTGCTGTCGATCCTGGGGGCCGCCGCGATCTTCGCCTACATCCACCGCAACGTGGTGCGGCGGCTGCGCGCGCTCCAGGCGGCGATGGTCGCCCACCAGGCGGGCTCGCCGGTCGCCATCCCCACCCAGGGGCGCGACGAGATCGGCGAGATGGCCCGCGCGCTGGCCTTTTTCGTCGGCACCATCCGCGCCCGCGAGAGCGCGCTCAGCGACAGCGAGCGCCGGCTGCGCGCCATCCTGGAGCAGAGCCCGGTCGGCGTCTCGATCGGGCGGACCGACGGCAGCGTCGCCTTTGCCAACGCCCGCGCCGCCGAGCTGGCCGGGCTCGACCTCGGCGCCTTCATCGGCAGCCGCCACGCGCTGGCCCTGCCGGGCGCCACCATCCACGGCCGCCGTCCGGCGGCGGCCGGCGCCGAGTCCGGCTCCCCCAGCGGCTCCCCCAGCGGCCCCGCCGGCGGCAGCGACGGCGACGTGGTCGCCCGCGACGTCGAGGTCGCGGTGGACCGCCCGGACGGGCGGCGGGTCTGGGCGCTCCAGACGCTCCAGCGCACCGAGTTCGAAGGCAAGCCGGCGGTGCTGGCCTGGAGCTACGACATCACCGAGCGCAAGCGCGCCGAGGAGGCGCTGCGCGCCGCCAAGGAGCAGGCGGAGGTCGCCGCCCGCTCCAAGTCCGAGTTCCTGGCGACGATGAGCCACGAGATCCGCACGCCGATGAACGGCGTGCTCGGCCTGCTGGAGCTGATCGCCCTGACGTCGCTGGACGCCGAGCAGCGCACGCTGGTCACCACGATGCGCGAGAGCGCCGGCTCCCTGCTGCGGATCATCGACGACATCCTCGACCTGTCGAAGATCGAGGCCGGCAAGCTGGAGCTGGAGGAGCAGGATCTCCGCCCGGCCGAGCTGGTGGAGGGGGTGGCCGACCTGCTGGCCCCGCAGGCCCACCACAAGAATCTGGCGCTGGTCTGCGACATCGATGGGTCGGTGCCGCCGCTGCTGCGCGGCGACGCCGGCCGCTTGCGTCAAGTCCTGTTCAACCTGACCGGCAACGCCATCAAGTTCACCGACCGGGGCCGGGTCGTGCTGCGGGTCCACGCCGCCGGTCCGGCGGTTCCCGGCCCCTCCCCCGGCCCCTCCCTCGGCCGGGTCCGCCTGCATGTCAGCGTCGAGGACACCGGCATCGGCATTGGGGCGGAGGGGCAGGCCCGGCTGTTCCAGCCCTTCAGCCAGGCCGACAGTTCGACCACCCGGCGGTTCGGCGGGACCGGGCTGGGGCTGGCGATCTGCACCCGGCTGGTCGAGCGGATGGGTGGCCGGATCGGCGTCGATTCGGTGCCTGGCCACGGCTCGACCTTCTGGTTCACGGTGGAGCTGGCGCGCGCCGGGGAGGCCGGGCCGGACGGGGCGGCCACGGCGCTGGCCGGCCTGTCCGTGCTGGTGGCCGACGCGGACGACACCCAGCGCGGCGTTCTGGCCCGCTATCTGGCCCATGCCGGGGCGGCGGTGGCCGAAACCGGCGACGGGGACGAGGCATCGGCGCTGCTGCGCGCGGGCGGGGCGGATCTGCTGGTGACGACGACCGCGATGGCCGGCCGGGTCACCGCGCCGGACGATCGGGCAGCGCCGCCGCTCCTGCTGGTCGGCGGCGGGCCGGCGGGCCCCCATTCCCCGCCGCCGCCGCCGGCACCATGGCCGGCGGTCGCCGGGTTGACGCAACCGGTCCACCGCTCCGCCCTGATCGCGGCGGCGGCCCGTCTGCTGGGCCGGGGCGCCGCCGTCCCGCCCGCCAATTCCGGCCCCAGTCCCGGCATGTCCGGGGACGGGCCGACTCCGCACCCGCTCGTCGGGCCGGGGCTTCCGGGGCATGGAACGATCCTGGTCGCCGAGGACCACCCGACCAACCGGCAGGTCGTGTTGCGTCAACTCCGCCAGCTCGGTTTCGAGGCCGAGCTGGCGGAGGATGGCGCCGTCGCGCTGGCGGCGTGGCGTGGCGGCGGCCACCGGCTGCTGATCACCGACTGCCACATGCCGCGCATGGACGGCTACGAGCTGGCCCGCCGCATCCGCGAGGCGGAGGCCGGCGGGGAGCGCCGCATTCCCATCATCGCGATGACCGCCAACGCCCTGTCGGGCGAGCGGGAGCGCTGCGTCGCCGCCGGCATGGACGATTACCTTGCCAAGCCCGTCACCCTGGCGCACCTGTCCGCCGCGCTGTCCCGCTGGCTGGGCGGCCCGCCGCCGCCCCGATCCGCCGCCGTGCCTTCCACCCCGGTTTCCCTGTCCGCACCGCCCGAGTCCCCGTTCTCCGAGTCCCCGTTTTCCGACCCGCCGCCCGCCTTGCCGGTCCTCGACCTCGATCATGTGCGCGCGACCTTCGGGTCGCTGGACGCGGGGACCGCCGACATGATGGATTTCTTCCTGGAGACGACCCGTCCCACCCTCGACCAGGCGCTGGCGGCGCTGGCGGCGGGCGATCTGGAGGCGGCGCGCGCCGCCGCCCATTCCGCCGCCGGGGCCGCCCGCACCGCGGGTGCGAAGATGCTGGCCGCCCATTGTTCCGCCCTGGAGAACGCGATCCTGGCGAATCGCCCCGAAGAGGCGCAACGGCAGGCGGCGGCGATGGACGCCGCCTATCCCGCGGTCGAAGCCGCCATCCGGGCGCTGCGCTGCGCAAAAGAGGGTGTTGCCTAACCCTTACGGGCCTATCGGCTTCGCCATTCGGACGGTGGCGTAGGAAAAACCGCATGCGGCGCGCGCGTTGCTTGTCGCCCTGGGATGCCTGAACTACTCTCCCTCGCGTGAATTCAGTCTCCAGACCAGAGTGGCCGGGGCCCTGGTTGTGCCCGGGCCGGCGGGGGTGGTGAGCGTGGCCGGCTTCGGCGGATTGTTCTGGAACGCGAAGGAAACCCGGCGCCGCGCCGACCGCGCGACGGCCGACCGCGACCGGCTGGAGGCCGTGCTGGCGGCGGCCCCGCATCCCTGGTGCGCCTGGGACCGCAACGGGGAGGGGCGGCTGTCGGCCGACGCGGCGTCCCTGCTCGGCATCCGCACCGCCGACGACCTCGTCTCCGCCGTCGCGGCGCCCGAGCTTCCGGCGGCCCTCGACCGCCTGCGCCGCGACGGCGAGCCCTTTCGCTGCGCGGCCACCACCCGCGACGGCCGCCGCCTCGTCCTGACCGGGCGGCGCGGCGGGGCGGGCGCCGGGGAGCAGGCCGAACGCTGCGACGTGGTCTGGGTGGAGGACGTCACCGCCGCCCTGGCGGAAACCAGCGACCGCAAGTCCGCCCTTGACGCCGCCGAGTCCGGCCTCGCCGCGCTGCGCGCCGCGGTCGACGCCCTGCCGGTCCCGGTCTGGCTGCGCGACCGCGACCTCGGCCTGTCCTGGTGCAACCGGGCCTACGCCCGCGCCGTGGACGCGGAGCCCGCCGCCGTGCTGGACGGCCAGAGGGAACTGACGCAGGGGCCGTCCCGCCGGGCGCTGGCCGAACGGGCGCGCAGCGGCGGCTTCGCCCAGTCCGAACGGGTGCCCGTGGTCATCGGCACCGAACGCCGCATGCTGGAGGTGACCGAGGCGCCGCTCCCCTTCGACAAGGAGGGCGGCGGGAGCGGCGGCACGCTGGTGGTCGGCTACGCGCTCGACCTCACCCCGCTGGAGGAGCTGCGCGGCGAGCTGGACCGCCATCTCTCGGCCCACGCCGAGGTGCTGGAGCGGCTGGGCACCGCCATCGCCATCTTCGGCCCGGACACGCGGCTGAGATTCTTCAACCAAGCCTACGCCCGGCTGTGGGATCTCGACGAATCCTGGCTGCGCAACGAGCCGACCAACGCCGAGCTTCTGGAGGAGCTGCGCGCCCGCCGCCGCCTGCCGGAATACGCCGACTACCAGACCTTCAAGCGCGAGCGGCTGACCCGCTACACCCATCTGGTGGAGCCGATGGAGGAGCTGCTGCATCTTCCCGACGGCACCACGCTGCGCCATCTGGCGGCGCCCCACCCGCTGGGCGGCCTGATCACCATCCTGGAGGACGTGACCAACACGCTGGCGCTGGAATCCTCCTACAACACGCTGATCGCGGTGCAGCAGGAGACGCTGGACAATCTGGCGGAGGGCATCGCCGTCTTCGGCGGCGACGGCCGGCTGAAGCTGTCCAACCCGGCCTTCGCCCGCGTCTGGGACATGGCCGACGAGGATCTCCAGGGCGAGCCGCACATCGCCGAGGTCATCGACCGCATGCGCCCGCTGCTGGCCCACGCCGACGACACGACCGGCGAGGGCTGGGACGCGCTGAAGGAGGAGCTGATCGGCGCCACGCTGGAGCGCACCGTGCGGTCGGGCCGGGTCGAGCGCAGCGACGGCTCGGTGGTCGAGTTCTCCACCCTGCCGCTGCCCGACGGGGCGGTGCTGAACAGCTACCTCGACGTCACCGACGGCGCCCGGCTGGAGGCGGCGCTGCGCGCCTCCAACGCCGCGCTGGAGGCGGCGGACCAGTTGAAGAGCGAGTTCATCGCCAACGTCTCGCACCATCTGCGCACGCCGCTGAACGGCATCATCGGCTTCGCCGAGGTGCTGGCGAACCAGTATTTCGGCGAGCTGAACCCGCGCCAGATGGAGTACGTCAAGGGCACGCTGAACGCCGGCGAGCGGCTGCTGGAGCTGATCGACGACGTGGTCGACCTGACCAGCCTGGGCGCCGGGGTGACGACGCTGGAGCGCGGGCCGGTGGACGTGCCGGACCTGCTCGACTCGGTGGCCGGGCTGACCCGCGAATGGGCGCGGCGCGAGGGGCTGAAGCTGGACGTCGTCGCCCCCTCGGGCCTGGGCGAGATGGAGGGCGACGGCAAGCGGCTGAAGCAGGCCCTGTTCACGCTGGTGGTCGGCGCCATCCGCAACCCGCCGGCCGACCGCCGCATCCGCCTGTCCGGCGAGCGGCTGAACGGCACCGTCACCCTGTCGGTCAGCGGCGCCGCCACCCCCGACGGCGGCGACGGCCAGGGTGCGGCGGCGCTCGGGCTGTCGCTGGCCCGCAACGTGGTGGAGCTGCATGGCGGCCGGCTGGAGCTGGACGAGATGACCGGGCGCGGCGCCCATGTGCGGTGCGTCATGCCGGTGCGGGCGCCGGTCAACGGCGGGCATGCGGACGCTCACCTGCCTCGGCCCTGACCCTGCCGTGTCTTAAGCCCCTCTCCCTCAGGGAGAGGAGCTTGATGCGCCCTACCGGGGCAGCGTCACCGTTACGCGCAGGCCGCCTTCCGGCCGGTTGGCCAGCGCGATGTCGCCGCCATGGCCGCGGATGATCGTCCGCGCCGTCGACAGCCCGAGCCCGACCCCGCCCGTGTCGCGTGAGCGCGAGCGCTCCAGCCGGTAGAAGGGGGCGAAGACCTTCTCGAACTCGTCCTCCGGGATGCCGGGGCCGCGGTCGTCGACATGGACGCGGCACTGCCCCTCCTCCGGCTCCAGCCGCACGGTGAAGCCGCCGCCATAGGCGATGGCGTTGTCCATCAGGTTGGCGAAGGCGCGGCGCAGCGCCACCGGCCGCCCCTCCGCCACCGCGTGGGCCGGGCCGTCGTAGACGGCGTCATGGCCGGAATCCACCCGGTCGTCGCACAGGCTCTGCAACAGGTCGGCGAGGTCGAGGCGGCCGCGCGGCTCGCGCTTGGCGTCGTCGCGGGCGAAGGCCATGGTGGCGGCGATCATCGCCTCCATCTCGTCGAGGTCGGCCAGCATCTTGCGCTGCATCTCCGGATCCTCGACCAGCTCGGCGCGCAGCCGCAGCCGGGTCAGCGGCGTGCGCAGGTCGTGGCTGATCGCCGCCAGCATCTGGGTGCGGTCGGCGACGAAGCGGGCGAGGCGGGCCTGCATCCGGTTGAAGGCGCGGGTGGCGGCGCGCAGCTCGCGCGGGCCGGCCTCGGGCAGCGGGGGGGCCTCGGCGTCCACCCCCAGCCGTTCGGCGGCCGCGGCGAAGCCGGCGAGCGGCGCGGTGAAGCGGCGGGCCGCCCACAGCGACGACACCAGGATCACCGCGACCAGCGCGCCCATCCACAGCACGAAGCGGATGACGCGGAACGGCCCCTCCAGCGGGTCGCCGCCGGTGAAGGTCAGCCAGGATCCGTCGCCGAGCTGGATCGACAGCCGGATGTGCGGCCCCCAGCGCCGGTCGTCGTCGCCGGCGAAGGGCGGCGGCGGCGGGCGGTGGCGGCCCCCCTCGTGGCGGTCGTCGCCGTCGCGCCGCTCGACCTCGAAGACGATGGCGCGGGACGGGATGTTCAGCGTCTCGCGCAGCCGCCGCCGCAGCCCGTCGAAGCGCACCCCGGTGTAGTCGCTCAGCTCCGGCGGCCGGTCGGGGTGCCATTCGACGCGCAGCACCGGGTCGTCGATCGCCTTGACCAGCCGCTCGCGGTCGGCCGCGGGCGTGCTGCCGACGAGCTGCACGATGGCGGTGACGCGCTGGACCAGCACGCCCGGCCCGTGGATCGGCGGCCCCTCGCTGCGGTCGGTCAGATAGACCAGCGTGCTGATCGCCTGGGTCAGGAACAGCGCCACCACCACGGTCAGCACCATGCGCGCGGCGATGCTGTCGGGAAAGGCGAAGCGCCGGAGCCTCACGATCCCACACCGACCGACGGCGTGAACAGATAGCCGCCGCCGCGCACCGTCTTGATCAGGGTCGGCTCCGCCGGGTCGGGCTCGATCTTGCGGCGCAGCCGGCTGACCTGCACGTCGACCGAGCGGTCGAAGGGCACCGCCGAGCGGCCGCGCGCCAGATCGAGGAGCTGGTCGCGGTTCAGCACCCGCTGGGGATGCTCGGCGAAGGCGACCAGCAGGTCGTACTCCCCGGCGGAGAGCTGGACCAGCGCCCCGTCGGGCGAGCGCAGCTCGCGCTTGGTGACGTCGAGCGACCAGCCCTCGAAGCGCAGCACCGTGCCGCCGGCGCTGGTGCCGGCCACCGGCGGGGCCGAGGCGCGGCGCAGCACCGCCTTGATGCGGGCCAGCAGCTCGCGCGGGCTGAAGGGCTTCGCCAGATAGTCGTCGGCGCCCATCTCGAGCCCGACGATGCGGTCGGTCTCCTCGCCCATCGCGGTCAGCATGATGACCGGCGTCTGGGCGGTCGGCGGCGACGCCCGCAGCCGGCGGCAGAGCGACAGCCCGTCCTCCCCCGGCAGCATCAGGTCGAGCACGATCAGGTCGACGCGCGCGCCGTCCAGCGTGCGCATCATCTCCGCCCCGTCCTTGACCCCGGTGACACGGAAGCCGTGCTTGGTCAGGAACTGGGCCACGAGCGAGCGGATCTCGCGGTCGTCGTCGACGACCAGAAGGTGGGGGATGCGGTCCATGCCGCGCATGATCGGGTGCTGCGGCCTTGGGGTGAAGGGGAAATGTGTAACGGCCGGTTACGGGAGCGGCGGCGGTTACACACTGTTACCAAGTGACGGGTTTGCGGACATCGTCCGGCAAAGTTCGGGGCCCATTGTCTGGCTCATCGGGAACGCGGCGCCGCCGCACCCCAACGAGATCGCCTCCTAACCAACCAGGAGTTTTCCTCATGAAACGCGCCCTTCTGACCTCCGCCATGCTGGTCGCCGGCCTCGGCTTCGCCCTGCCGGTCTTCGCCCAGCCCGAGCCCGGCGGCCCCATGGGCGGACCGGGCGGGCCGGACCGTCACTTCGGCCGCATGTGCGAGGACCAGGACGCCCGGCTCGCCGGCAAGCTCGCCTTCGCCGAGAAGAAGCTGAAGATCACCGAGCAGCAGCGCGCCGCCTGGACCAAGTTCGCCGACAGCGCGCGGGCCAGCCTGAAGCCGACCCAGGACCTGTGCGTCAAATTCAAGGACCAGCCGCGCCCGGCCGCCCTGCCGCAGCGCCTGGAGCGCGCCGAGACGATGATGCAGGCCCATCTCCAGCAGCTCCAGACCGTCCGTCCGGCCCTCAACGAGCTGTACGCCCAGCTGACGCCGGACCAGCAGAAGACCGCCGACCATCTGCTGAACCAGGGCGGTCCGCGCATGGGCGGCAAGGGGATGCATGGCGGGCATCATGGCGGGCCGGGTCATGACCGCGACCATGGCCCCGGCCGTCCCGGCCCCGACGGCAAGCCGCAGGAGTCGCGCGGCGGCTGACGTATCAGGTGTGATCTGACCACGGATCAATCCTTGATCCGACCAACGATCAATCCTTGATCTGACCAAGGATCGAGTTTGCGGCGGCTGATTTCCCAAGCCCCCCAAGGAGTCGCCGCAAGACGCGGGCCGCCGGATCCCCCCTCCGGCGGCCTGTGCCGTTTTCAGCGTGCGCTTCGAGGTTCCGAACCTTCACGCGGGATGTGTCTCGGGTCGTCATGACCGGCCTTGTCACGGTCATCCGCGCGCGACCATCGCCTCGGAATTTGCGGCCGTGAATGCCCGGCACGAGGCCGGGCATGACGAAGGAGGGGAAGGGCGGCCCGGTCGACGGAGCCTCAGGCGGCGCCCGGCACGCCCTTCGATGTCGAGTACTCGAAATGCAGCGCCTCGCCCGGATGCACCATCGGGTGGATGGCGTGGGCCGCCTGCGCCGCCTCGGCGAAACCGCAGAGGATCAGCTTCAGCTTGCCGGGGTAGGTGGCGATGTCGCCGATGGCGAAGATGCCGGGCGTGTTGGTGGCGCAGCCGGGCTGCGACACGGCGATGTGGCTGCGCTCCAGGTTCAACCCCCAGTCGGCGATCGGGCCGAGATTCATCGACAGGCCGAAGAAGGCCAGCAGCGCGTCGGCCGGCAGCGCCTTCTCCTCGCCGTCCAGCGTCGCGACCCGCACGGCGGAGAGCGTGCCGTCCGTCCCATCCAGTCCGGAGAGCTGGTAGGGCACCACCATCTCGATGCGCCCCTCGCGGGCCAGCGCGTCCATGCGGGCGACGCTTTCCGGCGCGGCGCGGAACTTCGGCCGGCGGTGGACGACGTAGACCTTCTCGGCGACGTCGGCCAGCGACAGGGTCCAGTCGACCGCCGAATCGCCGCCGCCGGCGATGACCACGCGCTTGCCGGCGAAATCTTGGCGGCGGCGGACCATGTAATGGACGCCGTGGCCCTCATACTGCTCCAGCCCTTCCAAGGGGGGGCGGTTGGGGCCGAAGGCGCCGGCGCCGGCGGCGAGGATGACCGCCTGGGCGTCGATCCGCGTGCCGATGCTGGTCTCGACCAGCCAGCGCCCCTCGTCGGTGCGGGTCAGCTTCACCACCTGCTGGCCCAGATGGTAGGTCGGGGCGAAGGGGGCGGCCTGCTCGGCCAGCCGGTCGATCAGGTCGGCGGCCTCGATCGAGGGGTGCGCCGGGATGTCGTAGATCGGCTTCTCCGGATAGAGCGCGGTGCACTGCCCGCCCACCATGTCCAGCGCGTCGACGACGTGACAGCGCATTTTCAGCATCCCGCATTCGAACACGGCGAACAGTCCGACGGGACCGGCCCCGACGATGACGACATCGGTGCGATGAAGGGTCTGCGACATGGAAGGCGATTCCTTGAAACCGGGTGCGGGAGAACGACTGTCCTTCCATTGTCCGCATTTCATCGCCGGGTCAACCCCAACCCGGCAGGGGCGATGGCGGCCGGACCCGAGGACGACGTTGCGTCGCAGGGTTGGGGCGTCGCAGCGTTTGGGCGGGATTTGTCTAAATTTGTTGATTGTGCGGCGCGCCGCCCGTGCCGGACAATGGACCGGGCCGCGCTTCCGGCCCCAGCCGCGGTGGAGGCCGCCATGAAGGAACTGCGTTGCCTGGTCTTCACCGAGCCGGAGGTGATCAAGGCCGTTCTCGACCGTCGACAGCGCCTGCGCGAGCCTCTGCCGACCGGGACGGTGAAGGGGGTCGGCCACCGCCACGGAAACGGGGTCGAAACCATCCTGACGATCGTCAGCGACGCCGGCGAGTCCCGCGAGCTGCTGCTGTCGGAAACGGAGGTCGCGGCGGCCATGGTCGCCTATTGCATGGGCCGGCGCATCCCCCTGCCGGTGGCCTCGGACAAGGCGCTGCATCTGATCAACGGCGCGCTGACGCTGATGATCACGATGAATTTCCAGAAGGCGCCGCGTCTGGTCACGCCGCTGGCCGCCAACGGGCCGAAGGCCGGGGGCGCCGGGGCGGTGGCCGGCGCGCGGCGCAAGGTCGGCGCCTGAGGCCCTGACCTGATACGTGTCAGGGACACAGCCTGAGACACTCGACGGCACCCGCCGCTTTCCGGTTGCGGGTCGCGGGTCCGTTCGCTCAGTATCCGGCCCATGTCGGACACCCCTTTTTCCCAGACCCTTGCCTTGCCGGATGAGGCCGCGACCGGACGGCTGGCCCTGCGGCTCGGCGCCCTGCTGCGGCCGGGCGACCTCGTGGCCCTGCGCGGCGACCTCGGCGCCGGCAAGACCGCCCTGTCGCGCGCCCTGATCCGCGGCGTCACGGAGCCCGACGCCGAGGTGCCGTCCCCCACCTTCACGCTGGTGCAGACCTACGACACCGGCATCGGGCCGCTCTGGCATTTCGACCTCTACCGTCTGTCCGGCCCCGACGAGGTGATCGAACTGGGCTGGGACGACGCGCGGGCCGAGGCTGTGGCGCTGGTCGAGTGGCCTGACCGGCTGGGGCCGCTGCTGCCCGCCGACCGGGTGGAGCTGGAGCTGTTCCACGACGGCCCCGACGCCCGCCGCGCCGTCCTGACCGGTCATGGCGCCCTGGCGGCCCGGCTGGCCGCCGCCGACTGGACGCTGTGACCATGACGGAACGCGACGCCGAGATCCGGAGCTTCCTCGCCCGGAACGGTCTGGCCGACGCGGTGCGGACGCCGTTGGCCGGTGACGCCTCGGTCCGCCGTTACGAGCGGCTGAGGAGGACGGACGGCTCGACCCTGATCCTGGTCGACACGCCGGTGCCGGCCGAGGATCTGCTTCCCTTCATGGCGATCGGCGCGGCGCTTGCCGGCATCGGCCTGTCGGTGCCGGCCATCCACGCGGCGGACACCGGGCGCGGCCTCGCCTTGCAGGATGATTTCGGAGACGAAACCTTCACCCGCCTGCTGGCGGAGGGGGCGGACCCACAGCCGCTCTACGCGCTGGCGACCGACTCGCTGATCGCGCTGCACCGCTGCTGGCCGGCGGGCGGGTCGGAACGGCTGGGGCTGCCGGTCTACGACGTTGCCCTGTTCGTCGAGCAGACCATGCTGTTCGCCGACGTCTACGTTCCGGCGGCCTGCGGCTCTCCCCTGTCGGACGAGGATCGTTCCGAATTCGAAACGCTATGGCGGGCGGTGGTCGAGCCGGCCTGCGCCGGGCCGGCGTCGCTGCTGCTGCGCGACTACCACGTCGACAACGTGCTGCGGCTGCCGCGCGACGGTGTGAAGGCGGCCGGGCTGATCGACTTCCAGAACGCCGGCCATGGGCCGGTCGCCTATGATCTGGTGTCCCTGCTGGAGGACGCCCGCCGCGACGTCGCGCCCGCGCTCGCCGAGGCGATGACCGCCCGTTATCTGGCGGCCTTCCCGGATCTGGACGCGGCGGCCTTCCGCCGCTCCATGGCGGTGCTGGGGGCGGTGCGCCACGCACGGATCCTCGCCATCTTCGTGCGCCTGGCTCTGAAGGGCCGGCGCGGCTACCTCGTCCATCTGGGGCGGGTCTGGCGCCTGCTGGAGGGCCAGCTGGCCAAGCCGGAGCTTGCCCCGGTCGCCGAGTGGTTCGCCCGCCATCTGCCGCCGGGCACCCGTGCCGATTTCGTCGTTCCGGAGACGACCTGACATGACCGCGACTGTTCCGATCCCCCAGACGGCGATGGTTCTGGCCGCCGGCCAGGGGGTGCGCATGCGCCCGCTGACGCTCGACCGGCCGAAGCCGCTGATCCCGATCCTCGGCAAGCCGATGCTCGACCACGCGCTCGACCGGCTGGCCGAGGTGGGGGTGGAAAGGGCGGTGGTGAACAACCACTATCTCGGCCGCATGATCGAGGACCATCTCGCCGGCCGCAGTGTGCCGGCCATCGTGCCGTCGCCCGAGGCGACGCTGCTGGAGACCGGCGGCGGGGTGAAGAAGGCGCTGCCGCTGCTGGGGCCGGCGCCGATTTACACGGTGAACGCCGACATCCTGTGGCTCGACGGTCCGATCCCCGCCCTGCGGCGGCTGGCCCGGCATTGGGATCCGGAGACGATGGACGCGCTGCTCCTGCTGATGGCGACCACGCGGGCGGTCGGCTACGAGGGGCGCGGCGACTACCACATGGACCCGCTGGGCCGCCTGACCCGGCGGGCCGAGCTGGAACTCGCCCCCTTCGTCTTCGCCGGCGTGCAGATCGTCAAGCCGGAGCTGTTCGCGCAGGACACTCCCGACGGCGCCTTCTCCACCAACCTGATCTGGGACCGCGCGCAGGAGGCGGGGCGGCTGTTCGGCCTCGCCCATGACGGGCTGTGGTTCCACATCGGCACACCCGACGGGCTGAAGGAGGCCGAGGATCTGCTCGCCATCGGCGGCGTGCGGGCCATCGCGCATTGAGATGAGGGGAGGGGCGGCGCGCTTGCCCCCACTCTGACCCTCCTCCGCTTCGCAGGGGAGGGGACGGCCGCCCTACTTTGACGAAGCTCCTCCCTCCCTTTCCCGCCCGTGCCGAGGGAGGGCCGGGGGGCAAGTGACCAACCCCTTCTCCGGACCCCCGATGACCCTCCCCCCGCCCAAGGTCTACAGCATCCCCTCCGGCGCGCCCTTCGTGGACACGCTGGCGGAGGGCATCGTGGCGCGGGTCGGGGAGGATCCGCTGGCGCTGGCCGAGGTCACCGTCCTGCTGCCGACCCGCCGCGCCTGCCGCTCGCTGCAACAGGCGTTCCTGCGGCGCTCCGGCGGCCGGCCGATGCTGCTGCCGCGTCTCAGCCCGCTCGGCGAACTCGACGCCGGCGACCTCGCCCTGACCGAGGACGAGCTGCCCGAGGTGCCGCTCGACCTGCCGGGCGCCATCTCCGGGCTCAACCGGCAGATGACGCTGGCCCGGCTGATCCTGCACGCCGACGGCATGGCCGCCACCACCGCGCAGGCGGTGCGACTGGGCGCCGACCTCGGCCGGCTGATCGACGCGGTGTGGACCGAGCGCGTCGCCTTCGACCGGCTCGAGTCGCTGGTCCCCGCCGACTACGCTGAGCACTGGCAGACCACGCTGAAGTTCCTGACCATCGTCACCGAGGTCTGGCCCGCGATCCTCGCCTCGACCGCCGAGACCGACCCGGCCCACCGCCGCAACCTCGCGCTGGAGGCGCAGGCGGCGCTGTGGCGCGCGGTGCCGCCCAAGGGCATGGTGATCGCTGCCGGCTCCACCGGCTCGATCGCGGCGGCGACCGACCTGCTCGGCGTCATCGCCCGGCTGCCGCAAGGGATGGTGGTGCTGCCCGGCCTCGACCAGCGGGCCGGCGACGACATCTGGGATCACATCGAGACCGACGAGGCCCACCCGCAGCACGGCCTGTCGCAACTCATTCGCGCTTTGGGCGTCACCCGAGCCGAGGTTGTCCCCTGGGCCGACACGCCGGAGCCGCGCGGCCCCCGCGCCCGCCTGATCGCCGAGTCCCTGCGCCCGGCCGCCACCACCGAGGGCTGGCGCGGGCTGGAGGGACTTGACGCAACCGCGCTCGACGGGCTGACCCGCATCGACGCCGCGACCTCGGAGGAAGAGGCGCAGGTCATCGCCCTGCTGATGCGCGAGGCGCTGGAGATCCCGACCCGCACGGCGGCGCTGATCACGCCGGACCGCAACCTCGGCCGCCGGGTCGCCATGGCGCTGGCCCGCTGGGGCATCGCGGTGAACGACTCGGGCGGCCAGCCGCTCGCCCACACCGCCGTCGGCACCTATCTGCGCATGACGGCGGAGCTGGCGGCGACGCGGGTCCACCCGCTGGCCCTGCTGGCGCTGGCCAAGCACCCGATGGCGGCGGGCGGCCGCGACTCGGCGGATTTCCGCGCCGCCGCCCGCGCGCTGGAGCGCACCGTCCTGCGCGGCCCGCGCCCGGCCGAGGGCTTCGCCGGGGTGGCGGCGGCGCTGAACGCGGCGACCCGCTTCGACCATGAGGAGCAGCAGGGCATCCTGCGCGACTGGCTCGACGATGTGTCGCGCCGGGCCGCCCCCTTCCTCCAGGTCATGCAGGGCGAGGCGCCGCTGGCCGACCTGCTGCGCGCCCACGTCGCCTTCGCCGAGTCGCTGGCCGACGACCACGAGACCGAGGGGCCCAAGCGGCTCTGGCGCCAGGAGGACGGCGAGGAGGCGGCGCGCTTCGTCCACGACCTGCTGAACGCCGTCGAGGATTTCCCGGCCATTCCGGCGACCGACTATCCGGCGCTGCTCGACGCGCTGATGAGCGCGCGGGCGGTGCGTCCGCGTTTCGGCCTGCACCCGCGCCTGTTCATCCTGGGGCCGATGGAGGCCCGCCTCCAGCATCTCGACCTCACCATCCTCGGCGGGCTGAACGAGGGGACTTGGCCGCCCAGCCCGTCGGCCGATCCCTGGATGTCGCGGCCGATGCGCCGGGATTTCGGCCTGCCCAGCCCGGAACGGCTGGTCGGCATGTCGGCCCACGACTTCGCCCACGCCTGCGGCGCGCCCGAGGTGGTGCTGACCCGCGCCGAGCGGGTGGAGGGCACGCCGACCGTGCCGTCGCGCTGGCTGCTGCGGCTGGACACCGTGCTGAAGGCGCTCAACCTGCACGGACGCATCGAGGATCGGGGTGCCCGCTGGCTGGCCTGGGCGCAGGGGCTCGACGAGCCGGAGCAGGTCCGCCCGGTGCTGCCGCCCGAGCCGCGCCCGCCGCTGGCCGCCCGGCCGCGCAAGCTGTCGGTGACGGCGGTCGAGACCTGGATGCGCGATCCCTACGCGGTCTACGCCCGCTACGTGCTGCGGCTGTCGAAGCTCGACCCCATCGCCGCCGATCCCGGCGCCGCCGACCGCGGCCAGATCATCCACGCCACGCTCGACGCCTTCGTCCGCGCATTCCCCGGCCCGCTGCCGCCGGACGCGCTGCCGCGCCTGCTCGCCCTCGGCCGCGACGCCTTCGGGCCGCTGCTGCGCAGCCATCCCGACGTCTGGGCCTTCTGGTGGCCGCGCTTCGAGCGGGTCGCCGAATGGTTCGTCGCGCTGGAGCGCGAGCGCCGCCCGCGCCTGCGCACGCTGGCGACCGAGGTGACGGGCACGCTGACCCTCCAGGGCCCCGGCGGCCCCTTCACCCTGACCGCCAAGGCCGACCGCATCGACAAGGGGCCCGACGGGCTGGTGGTGATCGACTACAAGACCGGCACCCCGCCCTCGACCCGCGAGATCGAGCTGGGCTTCGCCCCGCAATTGCCGCTGGAGGCCGCCATCGCCGAGGCCGGCGGCTTCAGCGGCATCGACGCGGGCACGGTCGCCGAGCTGGCCTTCTGGCGTCTGGCCGGCGGCGACCCGGCGGGCGAGGAGAAGCCGGTCAAGGGCGACCCGGCGACGCTGGCCGCCGAGGCGCGCGCCGGGCTGGAGGAACTGATCCGCCAGTTCGACGACCCGTCCACCCCCTACCGCTCCTGCCCGCGTCCGGCGATGGCGCCGCGCTACACCGATTACGCGCATCTGGCCCGCATCCAGGAATGGTCGGCCGGCGGCGACGGCGGGGAAGGGTGAGGGGAGAGGGATGAGCATGACGACGACCGACAACCTTGCCCGCACGCTGCCCCTCGACCCCAACGTCGCCCAGCGCCGCGCCTCCGACCCGGCCTCCTCGGTGTGGGTGGGGGCGTCGGCCGGGTCGGGAAAGACCAAGGTGCTGACCGACCGCGTGCTGCGCCAGATGCTGGCCGGCACGCCGCCCGCCCGCATCCTCTGCCTGACCTTCACCAAGGCGGCGGCGGCCGAGATGGCGATCCGCGTCAACAACACGCTGGGCCTGTGGGCGACGCTGCCCGACGCCGATCTGGAGGACCGTCTGGCCGACCTGTGCGGCGAGCGCCCGTCGCCGGAGATCAGGACCAACGCCCGGCGCCTGTTCGCCCAGGTGGTCGACTGCCCCGGCGGCATGAAGATCCAGACCATCCACGCCTTCTGCCAGTCGCTGCTGCGCCGCTTCCCGCTGGAGGCCCGGCTCGCCCCGCATTTCGAGGTGATGGACGAGCGCACCGCTGCCGGCCTGCTGACCGAGGCGCGCGACCAAGTGCTCCACGCCGGCCGGATGGAGCCGGACAGCCCGCTCGGCCGCGCCATGGCCCGGCTGACCGCCGACCTCAACGCCGAGGAGTTCGCCGATCTGCTGGCCGAGCTGGCCTCGGAGCGCGGGCGCATCCAGCGCCTGTTCGAGCGGTTCGGCAGCCTGGACGGCATCGTCGATGCGGTCCACGACGCCCTCAAGGTCGCGCCCGGCACCACCGAGGCGTCGCTGCTCACGGACGCCTGCCGCGACGACGTCTTCGACGCCCCCACCCTGCGCGAGGCCTGCCGGGCGCTCTCCGCCGGCAGCGCCAGCGACCAGGAGCGCGGCATCGGCATCCAGGGCTGGCTCGACGCCGCCGACAGCCGCATCCGCGCCTTCCAGGCCTACCTGCGCCTCTACCTGACCGCCGAGGGCACGCCGCGCAAGACGCTGATCACCAAGAAGGCCGCCGCCGCCAGCGCCGTCGCGCTGGCCGGGCTCCAGGCCGAGGCCGAACGGCTGGTCGAGGTGGCGGGCAGGGTCAAGGCCGCCGGGGTCGCCGCGTCCACCTCGGCGCTGCTGACGCTGGCGGAAGCCATGCTGGAGAGCTACCGCGCCCGCAAGGCGGCCCGCGCGCTGCTCGACTACGACGACCTGATCCTGGCGGCGATGACGCTGCTGCGTGGCAAGAACGGCGTGCCGGCGGTGCCCTGGGTGCTGTTCAAGCTGGACGGCGGCCTCGACCACATCCTGATCGACGAGGCGCAGGACACCAACCCCGACCAGTGGGAGATCGTCGCCGCCATCGCCGGGGAGTTCTTCAGCGAACTGGCGGCGAGCGCCGGGGACGCCACCACCCGCACCGTCTTCGCGGTGGGCGACGAGAAGCAGTCGATCTTCAGCTTCCAGCGCGCCGACCCGGCCGAATTCGCCCGCATGCGCCGCCATTTCCAGGAGCGCGCCGAGGCGGCGGAGCGGAGCTGGGCGTCGGTGGACCTTGACATCTCCTTCCGCTCGACCGCAGCCGTGCTGGAGGCGGTGGACGCCGTCTTCGCCAGCGAGGCCGCCCGTGACGGCGTGGCGTCGGCGGCCAGCCCGGTGATCCGCCACCGCGCCTTCCGGCGCGGGCAGGCCGGGCTGGTCGAGCTGTGGCCGCCGGTCAAGCCGGCCGAGGCCATGGAAACCCCCGCCTGGGCGCCGCCGGTGGCGCGCGAGGCCGCCGATTCGCCGTCGGCCCGGCTCGCCGCCGTCATCGCCGGCACGGTCGGCGGCTGGCTGGAGCGCGGCGAGCTGCTGGAGGCCAAGGGCCGCCCGGTGCGCCCCGGCGACGTGATGGTGCTGGTGCGCCGCCGCACCGGCTTCGTCACCGAGCTGGTCCGCGCGCTGAAGGACCGCGGTGTCCCGGTGGCCGGCGTCGACCGCATGGTGCTGACCGAGCAGCTCGCCGTCATGGACCTGATGGCGCTGGCCGATTTCCTGCTGCTGCCCGACGACGACCTGACGCTCGCCACCGTGCTGAAGGGGCCGCTGATCGGGCTGACCGAGGAGGAGCTGTTCCGGCTGGCGCACGGCCGGCGCGGCACGCTGTGGCGCGCGCTGGTGGCGGCGGCCGAGACCGATCCGGACGTGCGGCCGGCGCGGCGCTACCTCGGCGACCTGCTGGCGCGCACCGACTTCTCCGCCCCCTACGAGCTGTTCGCCGGGCTGCTGAACCGGCCCTGTCCGGCCGACACCCGGTCGGGGCGGCGCGCCATCCTGAAACGGCTCGGCCCCGACGCCCAGGACCCGCTCGACGAGTTCCTGGCGGTCTGCCTCGCCTTCGAGAAGACCGAGCCGCCCTCGTTGCAGAATTTCCTGGCCTGGCTGGCGGCCAGCGAGGCCGAGATCAAGCGCGAGCTGGACCAGGGCGGCGGCACCGTGCGGATCATGACGGTGCACGGCTCCAAGGGCTTGCAGGCACCCATCGTCTTCCTGCCCGACACGCTGGGCAACCCGACCCAGAGCCCGCCGATCCTGTGGCCGGACGACGACTGCCCGGTGCCCCTCTTCGCCGCCCGCCGCACCCAGGAGGATTCGCTGAGCGCCGAGGCGCGGGCGCGGGCCAACCGGCGGCGCGACCAGGAATACCGCCGCCTGCTCTACGTCGCGCTGACCCGCGCCGAGGACCGGCTCTACGTCTGCGGCTACCAGGGGAAGCGCGAGCCGCCGGAAGGCTGCTGGTACAAGCTGGTCGAGGCGGCGCTGAGCGACAGCGGCGTGCCGCAGGACTTCGACTTCACCCACCACGGGCCGGAAGGCTGGAGCGGCCCCGGCTGGCGTCTGGCCGGCCCGCAGACCGCCGTTCCGCCCCGTTACGTCGCCGAGGAGGACGCCGCCGCCGACCATGGCGCGCCGTCCTGGCTGACCGCCCCGGCCCCGGTCGAGCCGGAGCCGTCGCGCCCGCTCACGCCGTCGCGCCCCGACGGGGAAGAGCCGGCGGTCCGCTCGCCGCTCGGCGCCGACGACGGCCAGCGCTTCAAGCGCGGGCTGCTGGTGCACCGGCTGTTGCAGACCCTGCCCGAACTGGAGGAGGGGGCTCGGGAGGCCGCCTGCCGCCGCTTCCTCGCCCGCCCGGCCCACAAGCTCGACGCCGGGCAGCAGGACGCCATCGCGCGCGAGACGCTGGCGGTGCTGAGCCATGCGGACTTCGCGCACCTGTTCGGCGCGGGGTCGCGGGCCGAGGTGCCGCTGGTCGGCGTCGTCGGCAACCGGACCATCGCCGGCCGCATCGACCGGCTGACGATTCGCGGCGACACGGTGTGGATCGTCGATTACAAGACGAACCGTCCGCCGCCACGGGTTTTGGATGATGTTCCAGCGGTTTACCGCCGCCAGATGGCCGCCTACCGGGCGGCGCTGGAGGCGGTCTATCCGGGCATGGGCGTGCGTTGCGTGCTGCTGTGGACCGATGGGCCGTTCGCCATGGAACTGCCGGCGGAACTTCTCGACGCGGCCGGCGTTCCAGGATTGACCGGGGTCGCGGCCGGGGCCGGTGGCTGACCCGAAAGATGGGGTCACTTGACCGGCACGTCAGGTCCGCCCTACATTTTGCTCAATTCCACGGACAGGGCCATGCCTCGCCTCCCCGCGCTCGCGGCCGGCGAAGGCCCTGAATTCAGGCAAGAGGTCACATGAGCACCACCATCAAGGTTACCGACGACAACTTCGAGCAGGACGTTCTCCAGGCCCCCGGCCCGGTCCTGGTCGATTTCTGGGCGGAATGGTGCGGCCCCTGCAAGATGATCGCTCCGGCGCTGGAAGACATCGCCGTTTCGTTCGAGGGCAAGGTGACGGTTGCCAAGCTGAACATCGACGAGAACCCCGGCACCCCGACCAAGTACGGCGTGCGCGGCATCCCGACGCTGATGCTGTTCAAGAACGGCAACGTCGCCGCCACCAAGATCGGCGCGCTGCCCAAGGGCGCGCTGATCCAGTGGCTCGAGGCGTCGCTCTGAGCCGCTGAGCGGTCACGTTCGTCGAAGGAACCCCGTCGCGGTCGCGGCGGGGTTTTTTCTTGGATTTTTTTTCTTGGCTGCCACTTGCCCCTACCGCCCGTCCTCCACCCACCAGGTCTCGATCAACGGGCCATAGAGCGGCGTCGTCTCCGGCCGCTTCAGCCGGGTCCAATGGGCCAGACGGTCCACCGGGCTGTGGAACAGCGGCACCATGTAGTGCCCCCACGACAGCACCCGGTCGAGCGCCCGCACCCGCGCCACCAGATCGGCGCGCGTCGTCGCCTCGGCGATGGAGCGGGCGATGGAGTCGACCACCGGGTCGCGGATGCCGGCGAGGTTGCGGCTGCCCTCCTGCCCGGCGGCCTCGGAGCCGTAGTAATAGAGCTGCTCGTTGCCCGGCGAGAGGCTGGAGATCCACCAGCGCAGCGTCATGTCGAAGTCGAAGCGCTCCAGCCGCGCCTGGAACTGGGCGCTGTCCACCGTCCGCACCGAGGCGGCGATCCCCAGCCGGTCGAGCGAGCGGGCGAACTCCAGCGCCACCTTCTCTTCCGACGGGTCGGCCAGCAGGATTTCGAAGGCGAAGGGGCGTCCCCCGGCGTCCGTCAGCCGGCCGTCGCGCACTCGCCAGCCGGCCTCGGCCAGCAGCCGCAGCGCCTCGCGCAGGTTGCCGCGCGAGCCCGCCGGGCCGCTGCCGTCGCTTTGCGGCAGGGCGAAGGGCCGGGTGAAGAGCTCCGGGGGCAAGCGGTCGCGGAAGGCGGCGAGGACGCGCAACTCCTCCCCCTCGGGCAGTCCCTGCGCCGCAAGTTCCGAGTTCGGGTAATAGCTGGCGGTCCGCGCCAGGACGCCGTGGAACAGGGTCCGCCCCATCCAGGCGAAGTCGGTCGCCATCCCCAGCGCCCGGCGCACGCGAATGTCGGCGAACAGCGGCCGCCGGGTGTTGAAGATCAGGCCGCGCGCGAAGTCGGGGCGCCGGTGCGGCAGTTCCTCGCGCAGGATTCGGCCGTCGCGCAGGGCCGGGCCGTCGTAGCCGGTCGCCCATTTGGCCGGGTCGATCTCGCGCCGCACGTCGCCCTCGCCGGCCTTGAACGCCTCCAGCGCCACCGAGTCGTCGCGGTAATAGACGTAGTCGAGCCGGTCGGCGTTGAACTGGCCGAGCCGGATCGGCAGGTCGCGCCCCCAATAGTCGGGCACCCGCTCGTAGGTGATGCGGCGGCCGGGATCGACCGACGCCACCCGGTAGGGGCCGCTGCCCGGAATCGGCTCCAGCGTCGTGCGGTCGAACGGCTTGTCACCCCACCATGCCTTGGAATGGATCGGCATCAGCCCCATCAGCAAGGGCATCTCGCGGTCGATGCTGCCGTCCGGGTTGGCGGCGAAGGCGAAGCGCACGGTGCGCGGATCGGGCGCCTCCGCCGTCGTCACCTTGGCGTAGAACAGCCGGCGGTTCGGCGTGCCGTGGGCACGTTGCACCGCCAGCGAGAACAGCACGTCGTCGGCGGTCACCGGCGTGCCGTCGTGCCAGCGCGCCTTCGGGTTGATGCGGAAGGTGACGGCCGAGCGGTCGTCGGCGACCTCCAGGCTTTCGGCCAGCAGGCCGTAGAGCGAGAAGGGCTCGTCCCACGAGCGGGTCAGCAGGCTCTCGAAGGTCAGCCCGAGGCCCAGCGCCGGCACGCCCTTCACGATGTGCGGGTTCAGCGTGTCGAAGCTGCCGGTGACCGCCTGCCGGATGGTGCCGCCCTTGGGGGCCGCCGGGTTGACGTAGGGCAGCGCCGCGAAGCCCGGCGGCAGCCGGAGGTCGCCGTGCATCGCGATGCCGTGCGTGGTGTCCGCCACCGCGCCGGTGCCGGCCAGCAGAAGCAGGACGAGGGAGGAGATGAGCCGGGTCATGCCCGCAAGGTTGCCGCTTTGCCGCATCTGCGCAATAGGCCGCGCAAGTGCCTTGGCCTTGCGCACGCTTCTCGCCTACACTCCGGCCGCGCGCGGCGCCGGTGCGGTCCTGGCATGAGCCTTTGGGGCATCATGTCTTGGGTCATCGGCATCGGCGCCGAACAAGAACACGCCCCGTTACGCCAGTCGAAGGACGAGAGATTATGGATCTGAGCAAGGTTGCCGTGGGCAAGAACGCGCCCTGGGATGTGAACGTCGTCATCGAGATCCCCGTGGGCGGCGACCCGGTGAAGTACGAGGTCGACAAGGAATCGGGTGCGATGTTCGTCGACCGCTTCCTGCACACGGCGATGTTCTATCCCTGCAACTACGGCTTCATTCCGCACACCCTGTCGGGCGACGGCGACCCGGTGGACGTCTGCGTCGTCGGCCGCACCCCAGTCATCCCCGGCGCCGTGCTGCGCTCGCGCCCGATCGGCGTCCTGTACATGGAGGACGAGGGCGGCGAGGACGAGAAGCTGCTGGCCGTTCCGGTCGACAAGCTGCACCCCTTCTACAGCGACGTGAAGAACTACACCGACCTGCCGAGCATCCTGACCGAGCAGATCGCCCACTTCTTCGAGCACTACAAGGATCTCGAGAAGGGCAAGTGGGTGAAGGTCCTGCGCTGGGGCGACGCCGAGGAGGCCGCCAAGAAGATCGAGGAAGGCCTGGCCCGCGCCGCGGCCGCCAACAAGGGCAAGCCCGGCGTCATCGTCTGATCGACCGCCGATCAACGCCACGCACCGCCGGATGGACCGGGACGACGAAGTCCTGGTCCGTCCGGCGGTTTGCGTTTGGGGAAGGCGATGGGGGCGGCCGTCAGGCCTTCCAGCCCATCCGCCGCTCCACCCCGTCCGCCGCCTCCTTGAGGATGTCGGCGCTGCGCCGCAGGGCGGTTTCCTCGTCGGGGGCGAGGTCGGGCAGGATGGTGTCGAGCACCCCGCCGGCTCCGACGATCCGGGGCAGCGACAGCACCACCTCGGGCACGCCGACGACGTTATCGTTCAGCATCGCGCAGGTCGTCACCATGCGCTCGTCGCCGGCGATGGCGGCGACCAGACGGGCCAGCCCGCCGCCGATGCCGAAGGCCGTGTGACCCTTGCCGTTGATGATGCGGTAGGCGGCGCGGCGCACCCCCTCGTCGATGTCGGCGCGGTCCCCGGCGGTCAGCGGACGGCGGAGTTGCTCGGCGATCCGCTCCACCGGCACCCCGGCGACGGTGGCGCCGGACCACAGCAGCACCTCCGAGTCGCCGTGCTCGCCGACCACATGGGCGTGGACGGATTTCGGCGTCACCCCCAGCTTGCGGGCGAGCAGGGCGCGGAAGCGCGCGGTGTCCAGCACGGTGCCGGAGCCGATCACCCGGTGGCGCGGCAGGCCGCTGATGCGGGTGGCGATCTGAGTCATCACGTCGACCGGGTTGGTCGCGATCAGCAGCACAGTGTCGGGTGCGGCGGCGAGAACGGCGGGAATCACCTCGGCGAAGACGCGGGCGTTGCGCTCCAGCAGGTCGAGCCGGGTTTCGCCCGGCTTCTGGGCGACGCCGGCCGACAGCACCACCACGCCGGCACCCTCCAGCGCCGCGTAGGGCCCGGCCTGGACGGCGACCGCGCGGGCGAAGGGAACGGCGTGGGCGATGTCCTGGGCCTGGGCCTGGGCCAGCGCGTCGTTGGCGTCGACCAGCACGATCTCGCTGGCCGCCCCCATCGTGACCATCGCGAAGGCGGCGGTGCTGCCGACGAAGCCCGCCCCGACGATTCCGACCTTCATGCCCGTGTCCTCCCTTTTGCCATTTCCGGTTTCAAGAGCGTCAAGCCTTCAAACCTGCGGCCGGAGGAGCGTCCGTGCAAGGCTGCCGCGCCAATTTTGTGCCTTTGGCGACGCGCGACGAAACGCCCCCTTGTCCGATGGTCATACCAACCCTTAATGTTGCGCCGCAGCAAATGGGACGGAAGAAAGTCCGGCCCGCCGCTGTTCGTCATCAAAACCGCCGATCGGGCGCGCTATGCTGCGCGCTTGGCGAATTCTCCTGCACCGGGCCGGGTCATGACCGTTCGCAACCTCGACAAGCTGTTCAAACCCGCCTCGATCGCGCTGATCGGGGCCAGCCGCAAGCCGGGAACGGTGGGGGCGGTGGTCGCCCGCAACCTGTTCCAGGCCGGATTCGACGGGCCGGTGATGCCGGTCAACGCGACCGAGCGTGCCGTCGAGGGCGTGCTGACCTACAAGGCGGTGGACGGCCTGCCGATCACCCCCGACCTCGGCGTGATCTGCACCCCGGCCGACAAGGTGGTGGCGACCATCGACGCGCTGGGCAAGCGCGGCACCAAGGCCGCCATCGTCATGACTGGCGGGATGAACGCCGAGCAGACGCAGGCGATGCTCGACGCCGCCAAGCCCTACCTGATGCGGGTGCTGGGGCCGAACAGCCTCGGCGCCATGGTGCCGGGGCGCGGCCTGAACGCCAGCTTCGGCCCGGTGGCGCCCAAGAAGGGCGACGTCGCGCTGGTGGCGCAGTCCTCGATGGTCGTGACCTCGATCGCCGACTGGGCGACCTCGCGCGGCATCGGCTTCTCGCATCTGGTGTCGCTGGGCGACCGGGGCGACGTCGATTTCGGCGACCTGCTCGACTATCTGGCCTCCGACGTCACCGTGCGCGCCATCCTGCTCTACATCGAGAGCATCAGCCACGCCCGCAAGTTCATGTCGGCGGCGCGCTCCGCCGCCCGCCAGAAGCCGGTCATCGTCATCAAGGCCGGCCGCTCCGACGAGGCGCAGGAGGCGGCGACCTCCCACACCGGGGCGCTGGCGGTGTCGGACGCCGTCTACGACGCGGTGTTCCGCCGCGCCGGCGTGCTGCGCGTCAACGATCTGGCCGAGCTGTTCGACGCCGCCGGCACGCTGGGCACCGGCGTGCCGATCACCGGCGACCGGCTGGCCATCCTGACCAACGGCGGCGGCATGGGGGTCATGGCGACCGACAAGCTGATCCATGCCCGCGGCCGCCTCGCCACCCTGTCCGCCGAGACGCAGGAGGCGCTGACCGCGGTGCTGGGGGCGAATCCCGGCGGGGGGCCGCGCGGCAACCCGCTGCGCATCGGCGCCGACGCCACGCCCAAGCGCTACGCCGACGCGCTGAACGCGCTGATGCAGGACGGCAGCAACGACGCGGTGCTGGTGCTGCACTGCCCCTCGGCCCTGACCGACAGCGCCGCCATCGCCAAGGCCGTCACCGACACCGTGCTGGCCAACAAGGCGCGCCGCCACCCGGTGCTGACCAGCTGGATCGGCGACGAGTCGGCGGCGGACGCCCGCCAGCTCTTCGCCGCCAACCGCATCCCGACCTACGACGGGCCGTCCAACGCGGTGCGCGCCTTCATGCATCTGGTGCGCTACCGGCGCAGCCAGGAGCTGCTGATGGAGACCCCGCCCTCGGTGGCCGAGGATTTCCAGCCCGACGGCATCACGGTCAAGCGGGTGATCGCCCGCGCCATGGCGGAAAAGCGGGACTGGCTCAGCGAGTACGAGGCCAAGCGCGTGCTGGCCGCCTACGGCATCCCGGTGGTCGACACCCGCGTCGCCGAGACTCCGGAGGACGCCGCCGCCGCCGCCCGCGTCATCGGCGGCCCCATCGCGCTGAAGATCCTGTCGCACGACATCGCCCACAAGTCGGACGTCGGCGGCGTCGCGCTGGGGCTCACGACTCCGGAGGAGGTGCGGGCGGCGGCCGAGGCGATGCTCGCCCGCGTGCACGAACTGGCGCCGGACGCGCGGATCGAGGGCTTCACCGTCCAGGAGATGGCCGTCCGCCCCGACGCCTACGAGCTGATCGTCGGCATGACCGAGAACGAGATGTTCGGCCCGGTCCTGCTGTTCGGCGAGGGCGGCATCGGGGTCGAGGTGGTGGAGGATTACGCCCTCGCCCTGCCGCCGCTGAACATGAAGCTGGCCGCCGACCTGATGGGCCGCACCCGCATCTGGAAGCAGTTGCAGGGCTACCGCTCGCGCGCGGCGGTCGATCTCGACGCGGTGGCGCTGACGCTGAACAAGCTGTCGCAGCTCATCGTCGATTTCCCGGAGATCGCCGAGCTGGACATCAACCCGCTGCTGGCCGACGCCGACGGGGTGCTGGCGCTCGACGCCCGCATCAAGGTGGGCGTGCCGGCGCTGGCCGGGGCCAACCGGCTGGCGATCCGCCCCTACCCGAAGGCGCTGGAGGACCGGATCACCATCAAGGACGGCCGGCAGTTCGTCGTCCGCCCGATCCTGCCGGAGGACGAGCCGCTGGTGCATCATCTGGTGGAGAACCAGACGGCCGAGGATCTGCGGCTGCGCTTTTTCGCGCCGCTGAAGCGGTTGTCGCACCAGGCGGCGGCGCGGCTGACCCAGATCGACTACGACCGCGAGATGGGGCTGATCGCCGTCGGCCCCGATCCGGAGACCGGCGACACCATCATGTACGGCGTGGTGCGCATCAACGCCGATCCCGACAACCGCCGCGCCGAATACGCGGTGATGGTGCGCTCCGACATGAAGGGGCAGGGGCTCGGCTACATCCTGATGAACAAGATCCTCGACTACGCCCGCTCGCGCGGCATCAGGGAGGTCTATGGCGAGGTTCTGCGCGAGAACACCAACATGCTGGGCATGTGCCGCGCGCTGGGCTTCGTCCGCAAGGAGAACATGGACGAGCCCGGCGTCGTCGAGGTGCGCATCGAGCTGGGCGGCGGTCTGGCGGCGGAGTAGGGCCGCGCATCGAAAGGGGGAACCACCGGCCGGGACGACCGGCCGGCGGTTCCGTTTCCGCAGACGCGGGAAGCTATCGGCGGGCCGCCGTCTTCCCGGCTGCTCGTTCCTGGCTGCGCGGGGCGGCGCCGGACGGCACCGTGGCCGGCGAGGCCTTCAGCGGGGCGAAGCTGGCGTTGACGATGCCGACGGCGTTGTCGTGGACGATGATGCCGATGCCGACGAGAACCTTCTGGGCGCCGTTGCCGGGGTTGAAGGATTGCTCGCAGTTCGGACCCTTGTTGTAGCCGAGCGCGACGTCGCCCTGAAGGAAGCCGCTCGTGTCCTTCGTCGCGTTCACCGCGCGGTGGTAGAGCCCGATCGTGTTGGGGACGTTCTTGTCGGCGCTGAAGCAGTAGCCCACCGCGGCCAGCCCCTTTCCGGTGTCTTCCAGGCTGTAGATCGCCTCGTAGGAGTTCTGGTTGAAGGGGCGCCCCTCGACGTCCACCCAGGCGGTGTCTCCGCTGTTGAGATCGCGGGTCTGCACGGCCATGTGGCTGACGTTGTTGTCTTCGACGTTCAGGGCGATGCCGACGATGATCTTGCCGACGTCGGTCAGCTGGTAGCTCTTCTCGCCGACGATCGTGGTGGGGATGCCGCTGTTGTCCCACATCAGATTGTAGAAGCTGAACTGGGGGGTCTGAAGGGCGGCGACGATCGCTTGGTTGATCTCCGAGGTGCGCTGGGCGGTCGTCGCCAGCACCGACAGGGGCAGCAGGGAGGCGGTGCCCGACTGACGGTCGAACTGGATCAGGCCGAAATTGCCGGGAACGGTGGCGGCCCATTGGCTCAGCGTCGTCTGTCCGGCGATGGGCGCCCCGCCGATCGCGACGAAGACGGCCGCCGTCTGGGTGTTGCTGTCGTAGTCCTTGGTGGATTGCCCCGCCGAGACGTTGGCGCTGTAGGCGTTGTAGTTCGCCTGGACCGCCCCTTCGATGCTCTGGGTGTCGGTCGTCTGGGAGCTGGAGATGCTTTGGGAGAACAGCCAGCGGCCCCCGAAGACCGACGAGTTCAGGAAATGGGTGCCGTATTTGGCGACCAGGGCGTTCGGCTCCATCGTGTCGATGTCGGCCTTGACGCCGGGGATCAGCAGATCGCGCAGCCCAGCCGCCACCGGCGGCAGCGCCAGCCGGTAGGATTCCAGGACCGATCCGGCGTTCGCCTGCACGTAGGAGGTGGCGACGGAATGGGTGGAGGACAGGGCGACGCTGGCGTCGAGCTCGGCGCTGAAGGTGGAGGACACGCCCTGGACGCCGAGATCGACCTCGAAATTGTTGTCGATCTCGTCGTAGCTGTAGGTCGACTGAACCGCGTCGTTCACCGTGGTCTGGGCGGACGGCGTCAGCGTCAGGCTGGCCGGGTAGGCGTAGGTGGTTCCATAGAGCGTCGCGGAATTCGTGCTCTGGCACTTCAGGTCGAACAGCTGGATGCCGGTCACGGAATCGGCGCTCGCGACCTTGCCGGTCTTGACGTTGTACATCCGGCCGAGCAGGTCGGAGCCATAGAGCAGCGACGAGCACCCGCTCGCCGCCGCGCCGGACGGTGCGGTCGCCAGGGCGGACAGGACAAGGGCGGACAGGACAAGGGGAGTGACGGACGCCGTTCTGACGGTCACGGGAGGCATGGCAATCTCCAGCATCGGGGCCGGGAGCTTCGAGGATGCGTGGATTCCCGAAGTCCCCGCGAGCGGCGGGGATGGCGCACAACCCGTCATCCCGTCCGGCCTCCTGTTCTAGAGCGCGCGGAAGTGGTGGGAAAACCCATGAATTGGGGGGTTCGGCGTGCAAGAGTGGCTGATAAATCCCCTTATGAGGGATATTGCCGCGCCGGTTGCAGCGTCACCTTGACGTCGGCGGGCTGCCCGAAATAGGGCGCCGACGTCACCAGCAGGCGGCAGCCGGCGGCGGCGTAGGCGGCGGCGTTGGCCTCGGTCACTCCGCCGGCGGGAGCGACGACCGGGGCCGGGTTCAGGCCGCGCGTCGCCTCGATCACCGCGCGGGCGGCCTCGGGTGGCAGCTTTTCCAACTGGATCACGTCGGCGCCGGCCTCGGCCAGGGCGACGGCCTCCTCGACCGAGCCGGCCTCGACGACGATCTTCTTTTCCGGAGCCTTGCGACGCAGGGCGGCGATCCAGTCCGCGGGCGGATCGGACAGGAAGGCGCGGTGCTCGGGGAAGGCCAGCAGGGTTTCCGACAGGCCCATCCGGTGCATCACGGCGCCGCCGGCCATCACCGCCTTGACGCTGATGTCCTTGGCGCCGGGGAAATTCTTGCGGGTGCAGGCGACCGTCACGCCGGGAGCCGCGTCGACGATGCGCCGGGCGCGGGTGGCGATGCCGGAAGCGTATTCGACCAGCGTCTGCGCCACCTTCCAGGCGCGGTGCAGGGCGCCGGCCGGGCCGTCCGCCTCCAGGAAGACCGCACCGGCCTCGACGCCCGTGCCGCTCGGGGAAAAGCGGAGGATCCGGCCACCGGCCTTCTCGACGAGCCGGGCGGCCTCCTCGGTCGCGGCCAGCACCATGGCGCCGCGCGCGGCGAAGCGCATGGTGGCGGGCCGGCCGCCGATGCCGAGCGAGTCGGTGGTCAGGTCGCCGTGGGGAACGTCCTGGGCCAGCAGCGCGTCGAGGGCGGAGTCGGGCAGGACGATCATCGGCGATGTTCCCTTGCGTCAGAGCCAGCCGCGCCGGCGGAAGTACCAGAGGGGCAGCACCGCCGACAGCACCATCAGCCCCAGCGCCATCGGGTAGCCGAACTCCCAGTCCAGCTCCGGCATGTGCTTGAAGTTCATGCCGTAGGCGGACGCGATCAGCGTCGGCGGCATCAGCGCCACGGCGACGACCGAGAAGATCTTGATGATGGCGTTCTGCTCGATGTTGATGAGGCCCAGCGTGGCGTCGAGCAGGAAGTTCGCCTCGTGGGCCAGGAAGCCGGCGTGCTCGTTCAGCGACCGCAAGTCGCGAGTCATCGTCTTCAGCGCGGTCTTCTGGTCCTTGTTCATCCGGCCGCCGCTGACCGAGGTCAGGAACACCACCAGCCGGTCGAGGCCGGCGAGGCTGTCGCGCACCTTGTGGGTCAGGTCGCCGGCGCGCCCGATGCCGCGCAGCACGTCCTGCAACTCGTCCGGCTTCTTGGCCGCCTTGCCGAAGCCGCCGCCGTCGAGCGAATCGTCGAAGATGCGGGCCGACAGCTCGTCGATGCGGCCGCCGACCAGCTCCAGCACGTCGGCGACCCGGTCGATCACCGCGTCGAGCAGCCCGAACAGGGCGCTCTCGGCCGAGGCCAGCAGCTCCGGCTGGCGGACGCTGCGGGCGGCGAAGGTGATGACCGGCAGCGGTTCGGTGTAGCGCAGCGTGATCAGGTGGCGCGGCGTCAGCACGAAGGTCAGCTCGCCCTGCTCCGGGTGGGGCGAGGTGGCGCGCGAGATGATGGGCGAGGTCATGTAGATGCCGTCGCCCTCGGTGTAGAGCTGGCTCGACGCCTCGATCTCCTTCATCTCCTCGCGCGTTGGCAGGTCGCAGCCGGTCAGTGCGCCGACGCGGGCGCGCTCGGCCTCGTCCGGGCGCAGCAGGTCGATCCACACCGCGTCGGCCGGCAGGGGCTCGTCGAGCGCCAGCGGCTGGCGGACGACACGGCCGTCGACGCGGGCGTGGACGGTGATCAAAGGGCGGCCTCTTCCGGCACCGGGGCGCCGGCGGCGCGGCAGGCGGCGGCGAGCGTGTTCAGCATCAGGCAGGCGATGGTCATCGGGCCGACGCCGCCCGGCACCGGGGTGATGGCGCCGGCGACCGTGACCGCCTCGTCGAAGGCGACGTCGCCGACCAGCCGGGTCTTGCCGGGCTCGGCGGCCGGAACGCGGTTGATGCCGACGTCGATGACGGTGGCGCCCGGCTTGATCCAGTCGCCGCGCACCATCTCCGGACGACCGACGGCGGCGACCAGGATGTCGGCGCGGCGGCACTCCTCCGGCAGATCGGCGGTGCGGGAATGGGCCATCGTCACCGTGCAGTCGGCCTGGAGCAGCAGCTGCGCCATCGGTTTGCCGACGATGTTGGAACGGCCGAGCACCAGCGCCCGCTTGCCCTTCAGGTCGCGGCCCAGCGTGTCGCGGATCAGCAGCAGGCTGCCGAGCGGCGTGCAGGGCACGATGGCGCCCGGCTGGCCGGTGGCGAGCAGGCCTGCGTTGACGACGTGGAAGCCGTCGGCGTCCTTCTCCGGCACGATGCGGGCCAGCACCTTCTGGCTGTCGATGTGCTTCGGCAGCGGCAGCTGGACGAGGATGCCGTGCACCGCCGGGTCGGCGTTCAGCCGGTCGATCAGCGCCAGCAGGTCGCCTTCGGCCATGTCGGGCGATTCGTGATGGTCGAAGCTGTTCATGCCGAGCTCGACCAGCGCCCGCTCCTTGGAGCGCACATAGACCTGGCTCGCCGGATCCTCGCCCACCAGCACCACGGCCAGACCGGGGGTGACGCCGTGGCTGGCCTTCAGCGCCGCCACGCCCTCCGCCACCCGCGCCCGCAGGCCGGCGGCGTAGGCCTTGCCGTCGATGATCTTCGCGTCCGCCATGCTCACTCTCCACCCTCGATCAAGGCCGTCAGCCGCGGCATCAGCGCCGCCGGATCGCCGGCCACATGCAGAATCTTGTTCCGATCGGTGGCGCCGGCCACCACCGTCAGGCTGGTCTTGGGCAGTTTCCACGCCTTCGACAGCAGTTTTATGACCGCCTCGTTCGCCTTGCCGTTCTCCGGCACGGCGGTCACCGTCACCTTCAGCACCCGCCCGCCTTCGGCGGTGTCGGCCAGCCCGGCGACGGCGTTGCGCGACGCCTTGGGCGTCACGCGCAGCGACAGGCGCAGGCCGTCGGCCACCGGCTCCAGCGGGGAGGGCGGCGACGGTGCCATCAGAAGCGCGGCCAGTACTGGGCCATCAGGTTCTGGATGAAGGAGATCAGCAGCAGGACCACGATGGGCGACAGGTCGAGCCCGCCCATGTTGGGCAGCACCCGGCGGATCGGAGCCAGCACCGGCTCGGTGATCCGGTAGAGGAAATCGCCGATGACGTAGACCGCGCGGTTGCGCGTGTTGACCACGTTGAAGGCGACCAGCCAGCTCAGCACCGCCGAGATGATCAGGACCCAAAAGAACAGGTCGAGGATGGTGTTGATGAGCATATACAGCGCGATCATTCCGGGCCTGCTCCGTTTCGGTTTTTTTGCGGCTGCCCCGCCGGGCGCCAGCGTTTTCCGGGCACCCTAAGCACAAGCGGCGAAGGCTGTCCAGTGCCGCGGGCCTTGGAAATGGCCCCGCCGGGCCTGTTCGACAATCTGCGAATTTTCGTGAATCAATCGCTTGACAGGGGAGCCGCCGATGGACAATATCCGCGCCACGCCGGGCGGTACCCCGCCGGGCGACATGGTGTGGGGCCGTAGCTCAGCTGGGAGAGCGACGCGTTCGCAATGCGTAGGTCGGGAGTTCGATCCTCCTCGGCTCCACCAATTACCTAAAAAAACATTGATGCGACACAGGAATTCGCCCGGAAGCGGCGGAATTCCCTGCGGTGTGACACCGCCCTGTCGTACGCGGCGCCGGCCGAATCGCCGCCATCCCCTTCAAAATCCGCCGTTTCAGCCCGTCCGCGGTGTCGCACATCCCTGTCGCCCAAACGGCGTCCCACAGGGCTGTGGATCCGGGGAGCCGTCTGGCAATTCCAGACGCGGGTTCCGGCCGACCTCCAGGAGGTTCTGGGCCGGACGCGCATCAACCGCTCCCTCAGGACCAGCAACTACCCCGACGCCATCCGGGCGGCCCACAGGTTGGCCTTCGAGATCGAGGGACTGTTCGATGCGGCCCGCGGGTGGACCTTGGCCACCTGATGCTTGCCCCGTTCCCGGCGTAGGCCCGGCGGCTACTCGAAGAAGTCCTCATCCACCCGCTTGATGTGCAGGGTCTCCTCGATCCTGCATCCGACCTCGTGCCGGATCATGAGTTTGGCCAGTTGGATTCCGTCGATCAGCACGATGCGGGTGCCCAACCGGCCGGCCGTCTCCCTGGCCGACACGGTGAAGGCCGAGGTGGTGACGAACAGCCCCTTGGTCGCCTTGAACAGATTCAGGCTGCCGAAGAAGTCGCGGATCGCCCCCGCCCCGACGGTGTTGCCGTCCGCGTACCGCTTGGCCTGGACATAGACCCGATCCAGCCCAAGCGGGTCCTGATCGATGACGCCGTCCACACCATCGTCACCCGACTTGCCGACCAGAGCCTTGTCGAGTTCCGTGACCGAACCGCCATAGCCCATGGTGATCAGCAGGTGGACCACGGTCTTCTCGAAGAAGGCAGGCGTGCCGGATCGCACCCGCTGGAGGATTTCCTCCGCCAGCGACGCCTCGATCCGCAGATGGGCCTGCCGCATCACCTCATCGGGGGTCAGGGGGCTCTCGGCGACCGGCAGCACGACCTCGGCACTGTCGGCCGCTTCGGCCGCCCCGGCCTCGCCGTCGCGAAAACCCTTGAAGCTCGGGAATTGCTCCAGGAACCGGATGGTGATCCGCTCCGGTGGCGAACTCAGCACGCCCCGGCCTGTCGGCGTGATGCGGAAATGTGCCCGCCGGGTGAGGTCCACCAGCCCGGCTTTGGTCAAGTAGCTCTTCGCCCAGTGGACCCGGTTGGCGAAGGTCGTCTGCCGCCCTGACGGCAGAAGCTGGGCTCGCTCCTCGTCGGTCAAGGCGAACACGTCGGCAAGCTGGTCCACCACATCGCCGATGCGGACCTCGCCACCCCCGGCGGCGGTCTTCAGCACGGGGAGCATCAGGGTCTGGAAATCGGGAATGGCCATCAGGTCGGCTCCACGCGTCGCAACGTCAGGAAATGTTCGTTCTGGTCCAGCCACGCCTTCCTGGCCTCCCAGTCCGGCAGGATGGTTCCGACCAGCCCCCAGAAGGGCCGGTCATGGGTGCGGTGCCGCAGGTGGCAGAGTTCATGGACCACCGCGTATTCCAGCACCGTCCGGGGGGGCGAAGACCAACTGCCAGTTCAGGTTCACGACGCGGTCGATCCCACAGCTTCCCCAGACATGCTTTTGGTCCTTGACCCGGGCATCCTTCGGCTTCAGCCCGTTCGGCTCGCCGTGCCGGCGGACGAGGTCGGCGACATGGAGGAACAGGGCCACCCATTTCAGGTCGGCGGTGAACTCCAGCACGCAGGGGGCCGGGCTGACGGCCTCGTACAGGCCGATGAACTCGCGGGCCTTGTTGCGGAACTCGATCCACTGGGTCTCATCGGGTTTCAGCCGGGCGACAAGCTGGTCAAACTCGGCCTTCAGGCTGTCCTTGTCAATCCGTCCGCCGGCCCGCTTCACCCCCTTCATCATGTGGAGCACGGCGGCGTGGGCGGCCCGAAGCTGGTTGCGGAGGTCGTCGAGGTCCCGCATGGCGTTGCGGACATCGTCGGCCCGGTAGGAGGCCAGAGCCCTGTCGAGGTGGGCGGACACGCCGATGCAATCGACGATCAGCCCGTTCCGTTTGCGGGCGTCGGCGACCAGACGGCGGCCCTTGGCTGCCTGATTTGGCCGGTTACTGCCCGGCGACTTGTTGGGCGGCATGGAGTTTTTCGGCGATGCGGCTGGCCAGAAGGTCGAGGTCGATGTGGATGGCCGGGCCGATGGGCTCGGGCGGGACAGTGTTGGCCGTCACCGAGGGGCGGGTTGCGGCCGGCAGGGCCTGTCGCACGCGGCGTGGGCCGGGGCCCGCCCTGCCTGAAGCGGGGTGCCCCGAGTCGCAAGAAAGGCGGAGCCTTTTCGACCCCGCCCTGCTGTAGCACCGCTTTCCGGACGCGACTCACACCGTCATCCGGCGGCGGTCGGTAAAAAACTCGCGATCGGCAACGTCAGGCGTCGAGATTCGAGACCTTCAGGGCGTTGTCCTGGATGAACTCGCGGCGCGGCTCCACGATGTCGCCCATCAGGGTGGAGAAGACCTCCTCCGCCTGGTCGGCGTGGTTGACGCGCACCTGGAGCAGCGAGCGCTTGGTCGGGTCCAGCGTGGTCTCCCAGAGCTGGTCCGGGTTCATCTCGCCCAAACCCTTGTAGCGCTGGATGGTCACGCCACGGCGCCCCAGCTCCATCACCACGTCGAACAGCGCCACCGGGCCGGTCAGGGCGCGGGTTTCCTTCTGCTTCTCGAAGGCGCGGCCGACCGTGCCGAAGACCCGCTTCAAATCGGGCGCCAGCGCGTCCAGCCGGCGCGCCTCGACGCTCTTCAGCAGGTCGGCGTCGAACAGGTGGCGGTGGGTCACGCCCCGGCGCGAGCGGACCACGGCGTAGCCGCCCTGCGGCAGGGCCTCGCCGCGCCAGCCGCCCTCCGGATCCAGCCCGTTCAGGCGTTCCGCCACCGTCTGGGCGGCGGCGAGCGCCGCGGCGGCGTCGTTGACCAGGGCGGGCGACAGCGCGCCGGCGACCGCCGCCTGCTCCACCACCGTCAGGGTGCCGGCCTTGCGGGCCAGCGCGTCGAGCGCCGGGCGGGCGGTGCGCGCCTGCTCGACCAGACCGCTTAACTGCTCGCCGATCAGCAGGCTGCCGTCGGAGAGCTGCACCGACAAATCGCCGAGCGCCGCCTCGACCAGATACTCCTCCAGCGCCCGGTCGTCCTTCAGATACCGTTCCTTGGCGTTGCCGCGCTTGATCCGGTAGAGCGGAGGCTGGGCGATGTAGAGATAGCCGCGGTCGATCAGCTCCGGCATCTGCCGGAAGAAGAAGGTCAGCAGCAGGGTGCGGATGTGGCTGCCGTCCACGTCCGCGTCGGTCATGATGATGATCTTGTGGTAGCGCGTCTTGTCGGCGTTGAACTCGTCGCGGCCGATGCCGGTGCCGAGCGCCGCGATCAGCGTGCCGATCTCCGCGGAGGACAGCATCTTGTCGAAGCGCGCCCGCTCGACGTTCAGGATCTTGCCGCGCAGCGGCAGGATGGCCTGGAACTGGCGCGACCGCCCCTGCTTGGCCGAGCCGCCCGCCGAATCACCCTCGACGATGAACAGCTCGGAGCCGGCCGGGTCGCGCTCCTGGCAGTCGGCCAGCTTGCCGGGCAGCGAGGCCATGTCCAAGGCACCCTTGCGCCGGGTCAGCTCGCGCGCCTTGCGCGCGGCCTCGCGGGCGGCGGCGGCCTCGACCACCTTCATGACGACGCGCTTGGCGTCGGCCGGATGCTCCTCGAAATACTGGGCCAGCGCCTCGCCGACGATGGTCTCGACCACCGGGCGGACTTCCGACGAGACGAGCTTGTCCTTGGTCTGGCTGGAGAATTTCGGATCGGGCACCTTCACCGACAGGACGCAGGTCAACCCCTCGCGGGCGTCGTCGCCCGACAGATTGACCTTCTCCTTCTTCGCGATGCCGGATTCGTTGGCGTAGCTGTTGATCGCCCGCGTCAGCGCCGCGCGGAAGCCGGCGAGGTGGGTGCCGCCGTCCTTCTGCGGGATGTTGTTGGTGAAGCAGAGCGTCGTCTCGTGGTAGCTGTCGTTCCACTGCAACGCGCATTCCACCGTCACCACGCCGCCATGCTCGGTCGGGCGCTCGGCCTTCAGGGTGATCGCCGGCTTGTGCAGCGCCACCTTGGAACGGTCGAGGTAGGTGACGAAGGCCTCCAGCCCGCCCTCGTAATGCAGGTCCTGCACCTTCGGCTCGACCCCGCGCGCGTCGGTCAGCACCAGCCGGACGCCGGAGTTGAGGAAGGCCAGCTCGCGCAGCCGGTGCTCCAGCGTCGCGTAGTCGAACTCGGTGTTGGTGAAGGTCTCCTTCGAGGGCAGGAAGGTGACCTCGGTGCCGCTCAGCACGGTCTTGCCGTCGGCGCGCCCGGCCTCCAGCGCCGGGGCCGGGCCGACGTCGGCCAGCGGCGCCTCGGCCTCGCCATGGCGGAAGCGCATGGCGTGGGTGCGGCCGCCGCGCCAGATGCGCAGGTCCAGCGTCTCCGACAGGGCGTTGACCACCGAGACGCCGACGCCGTGCAGGCCGCCCGACACCTTGTAGCTGTTCTGGTTGAACTTGCCGCCGGCGTGGAGCTGGGTCATCACGACCTCGGCGGCCGAGATGCCCTCTTCCGAATGGATGTCGGTTGGGATGCCGCGGCCGTTGTCGCGGACCGTCACCGATCCGTCGGCGTTCAACTGCACCTCGACCTTGTCGCAATAGCCGGCCAGGGCCTCGTCGATGGCGTTGTCGACGACCTCATACACCATGTGGTGCAGACCCGACCCGTCGTCGGTGTCGCCGATGTACATGCCCGGACGTTTGCGCACGGCGTCGAGCCCGCGCAGAACGGTGATCGACTCGGCCCCATAGTCCTGCTGCGGGAGGTCGTTCTTCAATGCTTCCTGTGCCATGCGCCAACTATAACAGATCGGGTTGAGAAAACGGCGTTTTCGCATGCGCACGCCTGCTTTTTTTCCGGCCTTCCACACAGCCCGGCCGGATCATCGGAAGGGCTATCCGGGGCGGATGCGCGCGTCCTCGACGTGGAACCGCCCGGCCTCGCCGCCCAGCGGGGCGAAGACCGCCTCGTCGGTGCCGGTCATCCAGGCCTGGGCGCCGAGCGCCAGGATCTCGCCGAACAGCGCCTCGCGCCGGTCGGGGTCGAGATGGGCCGCGACCTCGTCGAGCAGCAGGATCGGCGCCGCGCCGCGCTCCGCCGCCAGCAGGCGGGCGTTGGCCAGCACGATGGCGATCAGCAGCGCCTTCTGCTCGCCGGTCGAGCAGAGCGCCGCCGGCATGTCCTTGGGCGCGTGACGGACCGACAGGTCGCTCTTGTGCGGGCCGGTCGCCGCGCCGCCGCCGCCGCCGTCGCTGCCGCCGTCGTGGCGCCGGCTGTCGCGCAGAGACTGGCGCAGCCGGTCCTCGGCGGCCAGCGCCGGCCCCTCGTCCAGCCAATCCTCCACCGCCCCCGTCACCGCGAGGTCGGCGCCGGGGAAGGGGCCGACCGAGCGGGCGCAGGCGGCGCGCAGCCGCTGCACCACCTCGCGCCGGGCGGCGGCGACGGCGACGCCGGTGGTCGCCATCTGGTCCTCCAGCGCGCCGAGCCAGCCCTCGTCGAAGCGGCCATCCCGCAGCAGGCGGGCGCGCTCGCGCAGCGCGTGCTCGTAGCGCGACAGCCGGCCGGCATGGGCGGGATCGAAGCCGAAGACCAGCCGGTCGAGGAAACGGCGCCGTCCGCTGGAGCCCTCCAGGAACAGCCGGTCCATCTGCGGGGTCAGCCAGACGACGGCGACATGCTCGGCCAGCGCGGTCTGGCCCTTGGCGGCGTGGCCGTCGATGCGGACGAGGCGGCGGTCGCGGTCGGTCGGCTTGCGGGAGCCTTGCGGTTCGCGGGCCGGCTCGCGGCCGGTGCCGATCTCCACCGGGCCGGCCGGGCCGTCGAGCGTCGCCGCCACCGCCCAGCCGGCGCCGGGAGGCGAGCCGATCCGCTCGATCTCGGCCAGCCGCGCGCCGCGCAGGCCGCGGCCGGGGGCGAGGAAGCTGACGGCCTCCAGCAGGTTGGTCTTGCCGGCGCCGTTGGGCCCGATCAGCGCCACCGGCCGGCGGTCGGGCTCCAGCCGCGCGGACTCGTAGCCGCGGAAGCGCGTCAGCGTCAGGCGGCGGACCGCCAGCGCCGGCGGTTCCGCGCTCATCGGGGGCCGAGGGGGATGGAAGGCTGCTGTGGACAAGGACACGGTTCCGCTCGGCGGAGGACCCGTCCCCCGCACCCCATCACACGCGCATCGGCATCAGGACGTAGAGGGCCGTCGAATCCGCCACGTCGCGGATGATCGTCGGCGAGGCGGCGTCGGCCAGCGTGAAGCGGGCGCCCTCGCCCTCGATCTGCTGCGTGATGTCGAGCAGGTAGCGCGAGTTGAAGCCGATTTCCAGGGGACCTTCCTGGTAATTGACCTCCAGCTCCTCGGTGGCGCTGCCGGCCTCCGGGCTGGTCGCCGACAGGGTCAGGGCGCCGCGCGCCAGCGCCAGCTTCACCGCCCGGCTCTTCTCGGTCGAGATGGTGGCGACGCGGTCGACGGCGGCGGCGAACAGCTTGGCGTCGACCTCCATCACCTTGTCGTTGCCGACCGGGATGACCCGCTCGTAGTCGGGGAAGGTGCCGTCGATCAGCTTGGAGGTGACGGTGACGGAATCGAAGCCGAAGCGGATCTTGTTGTCGGACAGCGACAGCTCGATGCGGTCGGCGGCCTCGTCGATCAGCTTGCGGATCTCGTTGACCGTCTTGCGCGGCACGATGACGCCGGGAATGCCCTCGGCGCCCTCGGGCAGCGGCATCTCGACCCGCGCCAGACGGTGGCCGTCGGTGGCGACCGCGCGCAGCACCGGCAGCTCGGCGCCGCCGCCGGTCTTGGAGCGGGTGGCGTGCAGGTAGATGCCGTTCAGGTAGTAGCGCGTCTCCTCGGTGGAGATCGCGAAGCGGGTGCGGTCGACCAGCGCGCGCAGGTCGGCGGCGGGAACCGCGAAATTGTGCTTCAGCTCGCCGCCGGAAAGCTGCGGGAAATCCTCCACCGGCAGGCAGGACAGCTTGAACTGCGAGCGGCCGGCGCGCAGCGTCAGGATGTTGCCGTCGCCGCCGACGTCCAGCTCGACCTGGCTGCCGTCGGGCAGCTTGCGGACGATGTCGTAGAGGGTGTGGGCCGGGGCGGTGGTGCCGCCGGCGCGGCCGACCGTGGCCGGCACCGTCTCGACGATCTCCAGATCCATGTCGGTGGCGGCCAGCGACAGCTCGCCGTCGCTCGCGCGCAGCAGGACGTTGGAGAGGATGGGAATGGTGTTCCGCCGCTCGACCACACTCTGCACGTGACCCAGGGACCGAAGAAGGGCGGCGCGTTCGATGGTGATGTTCATGCTGTCGTCGTCTCGGCGGCGGATGTATCGGTGGGCGCTCGGGCGGACTTCCGGAGGCGGAATCCGGGACAACCGCCCAGAGCGGGCGCGCATCATACCATAATGGCGGTTGCGTCGAACCAAATTCGTGCGATCAGGGCCTTATGGCGGATCATAGGACCGTTCGGCATGGGCGATCGCAGGGTTTCCGCGAGTGCCGGAAGGCGCCGCCCGCTTCGCGGGCTGCCGCCTCACCGCCCGCGCATCTCGTGCAGCCTCAGGATCTCCACGAGGTCGGCGCTCTGCCAGTGGCGGGAGCGGGTCAGCTCCGAGCGGATCGCCGCGACGAAGGCGTCGATCACCGCCCATTCGTCCTCCGCGATCGCCTCGATCTGATCGAGATAGGCGTAGACGACGCGGTGCAGGCCCTGGCTGACCGGGCTGATCCAGGAATCGACGCCCTCGCCCAGCGCCGCCATCAGGCGGCGGATGCGCAGCATGTGGGCCATCCGGTGGGCGGGCTTCTCGTCGCCCTCCGCCTTCATCGCCTGGACGAAGGCGACCCGCCCGGTCTCCACCGCGTAGAGGCGCAGCGACTTCAGCTCGGGGTTGGCGTAGCCGGCGTTGCCGAGGCAGCGCCCCCAACGCCACACCAGCTCCAGCAGCCAGACGATGTCCTGCTGGTCGGGCACCGGGGCGACGCGGGCGCTCATCGCCGCCTGCATGCGCGAGGCCAGCGCCGGCATGACGGTTCCGGTCAGCGCCCGGCTGACCTCGGCGAGCTGCCCGCGGATCGCCGGGCCGGTCGAGCGGCTGGCCAGGAAGCCGGTCCCCGACAGGGCGGTCAGCGAGCGGTCGAATCGCTCCACCGCGGCCGACAGCAGCTCGCGGGTGGCGGTGTTGACCGACAGCACGCCGCCGTCCTGGATGTCGACGTCGCCGAACATGCCGTCCACCACCTCGCGCACGGTGGTGCCGGCGGCGTGGAAATGGTCGAGCAGGGCGCGCAGCAACGGGTGCGACTCGCGCACCGCCGGGCCGGCGTGCTCGCGCACATGGCGCAGGAACACGTCGTAGCGGCGCTTGACGTTCAGCCCGTAGAGCGGGGCGAACCACGCCAGCACCTGGGTCTGGTCGCGGAAGGGCACGCCAAGGTCGCGCACCCGCCGCACGAAGCCGACCATCAGGGCCGACTGGCATTCGACCTCGGCGGATCGGGAGTCGCTGCCCGCCTGCATCTCCTCGATGTCGCGGCGCATCCGCTCGGTCAGCGGCACCAGCACGGCGTTGTGCTCCAGCAGGGCGCGGACGAAGCCCAGCAGGTCGCTGTCGATCGGCGCCTTGCGGCCGAGATACTGGGTGCGCAGGCGGGCGTCGTGCAGCGCCTCGTCGTTGGCCGTCGCCAGGAAGCGGTCGGTCAGCTTGCGGTCGGCGGCCATGCGGATCAGGAAATCGAGCGCCTCCCGGCGCATCTCCTCGCGCAGGCCCATCGCCTGCGGGCTGACCAGGACGGCGTCGAGCATCGCCTCGCGCGCCATGTCGTCGAGCCGGCTCTGCACCTCGGCGGCCAGCGCGGGGAAGGCGTGTTGCGTCAGGGCGGCCCAGATGCCGCCCATGTCGACGCGCTGGATCAGGGCCGGCACCGCCTCGGGCGCGCGGTAGAGGATCTGGTCGTCGACCAGGAAGGGCTCGAACAGGCCGGTGAACAGGCGGCGCGCCTTCATCGGGCGCAGGCGGTTGAAATGATCGACCAGGGCGTCGCGCAGGTGCCGGGCGCGCTGGCCGTTGGGCGCGGCCGACTCCTCCACCGCGTCCAGCACCGAGCGGATGGCGTGCATCGGGATGCGCGAGACGACCTCGTTCATCTGGCGGCGGAAGATTTCGACGTCCGGATTCTCCGTGGACCCACCGCCAGTCTTGGCCATCATGCCGGGCAACGTGCCGTTCATGCCCACACTCCCGCAGGATTCCCGTCAGCGATGCGGTGATGATCCGTTGAGAGTATTAAATAACCTTTTCCGGCCCGGACGCGTGTTTTGGTCGCAGGCGCTGATATTGGCGGGGTGTGTCGGCGAATCCTTCAGGACCGAAGATTGCCGGCGGCGAGCCTGTCGGCGGCAAGCTGGGCGTCCAGCCCGGCGCGGTAGTCGGGATAGGCCAGCGTCACGCCGAGCTGCCGCTTGATGCGGTCGTTCTTCACCCGCCGGCTGTCGGCGTAGAAGCTGGCGGCCATCGGCGACAGGTCCGCCTGCTCGAAGGGCACCAGCGGCGGCGGCTCGACGCCCAGCAGGCGGCAGGCGTACTCCACCACCTCGTGCGAGGGGGTCGGCAGGTCGTCGACCACGTTGTAGACGGCGCCCAGCGTCGGCTTCGCCATCGAGGCGCGCAGGGTCGCCGCGATGTCGGCGACGTGGATGCGGCCGAAGACCTGCCCCGGCTTGTCCACCCGCTTGGCGGTGCCGTCGCGCACGGAATCGAGCGCGCTGCGGCCGGGGCCGTAGATGCCGGCCAGCCGGAACAGGTGCATCGGCACGCCGTACTGCCGGTAGAGGCCGAGCCAGCCGCGTTCCGCCTCGACCCGGCGCTTCTGGCGCTCGCCGGTCGGTTTCAGCCACGCCGCCTCGCTGACCCACTCGCCCTTGGTGTCGCCGTAGACCCCGGTGGTGGAGAGGTAGCCGCCCCAGTCCAGCGTGCGCAGGTCGGCCAGATGCCGGGCGTGGTGGTCGAGCACCGGGTCGCCCTTGGCGTCGGGGGGGATGCTGACCAGCAGATGGGTGGTGCCCTCCAACGCCGCCGCCGGATCGGCCAGCGGGCGGTCGCGGTCGAACGGGAAGGCCTCGATCCCCTCGGCCTCCAGGGCGGCGCGCTTCTCCTCGCCGCGGCAGGTGGCGGCGATCCGCCAGCCCTCGGCGCGCAGCGACTCGGCGAAGACGCGGGCGCTGTAGCCGAGGCCGAAGACGAACAGGCGGGGGGAGGACATCGCGGCGCATCCTTGGGCAACGGAGTCGAGGGCGGAGTCGAGGGCGGCGGGCCCGGCGCGCTGGGGCTTGCGCCGGACCGGACGATGGCGGAGTGTAAGGCGACCATGATCCGACGCAACGCTTACCGCACGCTGGCCGTCCTGTCGCTGCTGGCCACGGCCCCCGCCTTGACCCCCGCGCTTGCCGCCGACCCGGCGCTCGACCGGAACCGCGAACTGAAGGACTGCGCGACGCAGGCCGAGACCGCGCCCGACGCCGCCTTCGACCGCGCGCTGCGCTGGCAGGAGGCGGGCGGCGGCGATTTCGCCCGGCTCTGCCAGGCGCTCGCGCTCTTCCACAAGGGCGACTTCAAGGCCGCCGGCGGGCGGCTGGAGGAGCTGGCCGGCGTGCTGGGCAAGGACGACCCCAAGGCGGCGGCCTCGATCCTGGCGCGCGGCGGCTGGGCGTGGCTGCGGGCGGGCGACCAGAAGCGGGCGGAGCGGCTCTACAGCGCCGCGCTGGACCGGCAGCCGGGCGACGTCGACCTGCTGATCGACCGCGCCTTCGCCCGCGCCGAGGCGGAGCGATTCTGGGACGCCATCGCCGACCTCGACGCGGCGCTGGCCAAGGACCCGACGCGGGCCGACGCCTACCTCTACCGGGCCAGCGCGCAGAAGGCGCTGTCGAATTACCGGCAGGCGCTGGCCGACATCGGCCATGCGCTGGAGCTGAAGCCCGGCGACCCCGAGGCGATCCTGCTGCGCGGCAACGTCAAGGCGCTGAGCGGCGGCCTCGCCGGCGCCAGGGAGGATTGGGCGCTGGTGGCGCGCCTCGCCCCCGACAGCGAGTCCGGCAAGGCGGCGGCGGTCAATCTGGAGCGGGTGGCGAGGATGACCGGCGCCGGGACGGCGCCCGCGCCCGAGGCGCCGAAGGCGGAAAAACCGAAGTCCCCCTGAACGGCTCGCCCACCGCCCAGCCGACGCTTGCAAAGCGGCCTCCGGCACACCAAAGCTTACTGCCATGACGTCTTCTCACGCTTCGGCCTCTCAAGCTTTGGGGGGCGGCGGTCTCGGGCTTGGGGGCCGCGTGGTCGCCGTGCTGGGGCCGACCAACACCGGCAAGACCTATCTGGCCATCGAGCGCATGCTCGGCCACAGGTCCGGCATGATCGGCTTTCCCCTGCGCCTGCTGGCGCGGGAGAATTACGACCGCATCGTCTCGATCAAGGGCAGGAACGCCGTGGCGCTGGTGACGGGGGAGGAGAAGATCCTGCCCCCCAACCCGTCCTGGTGGGTTTGCACCGTCGAGTCGATGCCGCTCGACCGCGCCGTCGATTTCCTGGCGGTGGACGAGATCCAGCTCTGCGCCGATCCCGAGCGCGGCCACATCTTCACCGACCGGCTGCTCAACGCGCGCGGGCTGGTCGAGACGATGTTCCTCGGCTCCGATTCGATCCAGCCGCTGATCCGCCGGCTGGTGCCGCGCGTCGAGTTCGTCAACCGGCCGCGCTTCTCCCAGCTCACCTACGCCGGCCATCGCAAGCTGACCCGTCTGCCGCCGCGCTCCGCCGTCGTCGCCTTCTCGGCGACCGACGTCTATTCGATGGCCGAGCTGATCCGCCGCCAGCGCGGCGGCACGGCGGTGGTGCTGGGGGCGCTGTCGCCCCGCACCCGCAACGCCCAGGTGGCGCTCTACCAGGCGGGCGAGGTCGATTACCTGGTGGCGACCGACGCCATCGGCATGGGGCTGAACATGGACGTCGACCATGTCGCCTTCGCCCGCATCGTCAAGTTCGACGGTTTCGCCCCGCGCCGCCTGCGCCCGGCCGAGGTGGCGCAGATCGCCGGCCGCGCCGGCCGCCACATGCGCGACGGCACCTTCGGCACCACCGACGAGGTGGGCGAACTCGACCCCGACCTCATCAGCCGCGTCGAGAATCACGAGTTCGAGACGCTGAAGACCTTGAGTTGGCGCAACAGCGCGCTGCGCTTCGACACGCCGGGCTTCCTGCTGAAGTCGCTGGAGGAGCGGGCCCCCATCCCGGAGCTGAGCCGCACCCGCGACGCCGACGACCATCTGGCGCTCCAGGCGCTGGTGCGCGACCAGGAGGTGCTGGATCTCGCCAAGGGCAAGGAGGCCGTGCGGCTGCTGTGGGAGGTCTGCCAGGTTCCCGACTTCCGCAAGGTGCTGTCGGACGCGCACACGAGGCTGCTCGGGCAGGTCTACCGATCCTTGCGGACCCGGCTCGGCCGGCTCGACACCGACTGGGTCGGCAAGCAGATCGCCCGGCTCGACCGCACCGAGGGCGACATCGACGCGCTGGTCGCCCGCATCGCCCACATCCGCACCTGGACCTACATCTCCAACCGTCCGTCCTGGCTGAGCGACCCGCTGCATTGGCAGGAGCGCACCCGCGCCATCGAGGACCGGCTGTCCGACGCCCTGCACGAGCGGTTGACGCAACGCTTCATCGACCGCCGCTCCGCCACGCTGTCGCGCACGCTGAAGGACGGCCGCGCCCTGATCGGCGGCGTGCGCGCCGACGGCGAGGTGGTGGTGGAGGGGCACGTCGTCGGCCGGCTGGAGGGCTTCCGCTTCGTCCCCGACGCGCCCGACCGCTCGGAGGAGGCGCGCGCGCTCGCCACCGCCGCCCGCCGCGCGCTGCGCGACGAGCTGGCGCGGCGGCTGCGGACCTTCGAGCAGGAGCCCGACGACGTCTTCGCGCTGGGCCCCGACGGGGTGCTGAGCGCCGACGGGGTGCCGGTGGCGAGGCTCGCCGCCGGGCCGTCGGTGCTGGCGCCGCTGGTCGTCCCCTTCGACGAGGGCATGCTCGACCAGGCCCAGCGCGAGCGGGTGCGCGCCCGGCTGGAGCGCTGGCTGAAGGAGCATGTCGCCGCCCGGCTGAAGCCGCTCTTCGCGCTGGCCGACGGTCACGGGGCCGGACCCCACGGCCTGTCGGGCACGGCGCGCGGGCTGGCCTTTCAGCTCGTCGAGGGGCTGGGGGTGCTGCCGCGCCCGCCGGTCGCCCCGCTGGTCGAGGGGCTGGAGCGCGAGGACCGCAAGGCGCTGGCGAAGCTCGGCGTGCGGCTCGGCGTGTCGCACCTCTACCTGACGGCGCTGGCCAAGCCGGCGGCGGTGGCGCTGCGCGGGCTGCTGTGGGCGGTCGCCAAGGGGCATCCGCTGCCGGTTCCGCTGCCGCCGCCGGGCCGCGTCTCGGTCGAGGCCGCCGGCGCGCCGCCCGCCTTCTGGGAGGCCATCGGCTATCCGCCGGCCGGCGGGCGGGCCCTGCGGGTCGACATGCTCGACCGGCTGGAGACGGAACTGCTGACCCTCGGAAAATCCGGCGCGCCGGTCAGTGAGGTCGCGCTCGGGCAGCGGATCGGCGTGTCGGCGGAGGAGCTGGGCGCGGTGCTGAGCGGGCTCGGCTATGCCCGCTCGGTCGCGGAGGACGGGGCGGTGACGTGGCGGCGGCGGCGCCCGCAGGGGCCGAGGCCCCGGCGCGGGCCTCCGGCCAACGCCGACCACCCCTTCGCCAAGTTGCGTCAACTGTCGGGGATGTGAATGAACGACATGAACGATGCCGGAACGTCGGATCAGGCGGGAGCCCCGTCATGACCGCCACCGGCGACGCCGACGACTCCGCCCCCGGCCGGCTGCGCATCGATAAGTGGCTGTGGTTCGCGCGCTTCTTCAAGACGCGCAGCCTCGCCGCCAAGCACTGCAACGACGGTGCCGTCCGCCTGTCGGGCGCGGTCGTCACCAAGGCCCACGCGGCGGTCAAGCCGGGCGACGTGCTGACCTTCGCGCAGGGACGCCACATCCGGGTGATCAAGGTGCTGGCGCTGGGAACCCGGCGCGGCCCGGCGCCGGAAGCCCAGGCGCTCTACGAGGATCTCTCCCCGCCGGTGCCGGAGGAGCGGCTGGAGGATCCCTACCGGGCGCCCGGCGCCGGACGGCCGACCAAGCGCGACCGCCGGGCCATCGACGCCCTGCACGGCGACGGCGAGTGACTCCGGCCGAGGGGACGGGACGCCGGGCGTAGGGCGAAAAGCTGAGCCGGAAAATCATCGCATCCCCTCTTGCGGGATGATGATTGTGGCATCATGTGGGCGCGGTCACGCTTGACCGGCCGGCGGCCGTACGCCGTCCCGAACCCCTGGAGCCCCGCCCTTCATCATGCTCGACCTGCTCGCCGACCCGAATGTCTGGGCCAGCCTTCTGACGTTGACCGCGTTGGAGATCGTGCTGGGCATCGACAACATCATCTTCATCTCGATCATGGCGTCGAAGCTGCCGGTCGAGCAGCAGAAGTCGGCGCGCCAGTTCGGCCTCGCGCTGGCGCTGATCAGCCGGCTGGCGCTGCTGGCCTCCATCGCCTGGATCGCCCAGTTGACGCAACCGCTGTTCACGGTCATGGGCTGGGCGGTGTCGGGCCGCGACCTGATCCTGATCGGCGGCGGCCTGTTCCTGCTCGCCAAGGGCACGCTGGAGATCCACCACACGGTGGAAGGCCACGAGGAGGCCGGATCCGCGCCGAAGCACGCGACCTTCCGCTCGGTCGTGCTCCAGATCATGGTGCTGGACATCGTCTTCTCGCTGGACAGCGTCATCACGGCGGTCGGCATGTCGAACCACCTGCCGGTGATGGTCGCGGCGGTCGTCATCGCCATGGCGGTGATGCTGTTCGCCTCCGGTCCGGTCGGCGACTTCGTCAACCGCCACACCACGGTGAAGATGCTGGCGCTGTCCTTCCTGCTGCTGGTCGGCGTGGCGCTGATCGCCGACGGCCTCGGCTTCCACATCCCCAAGGGCTACCTGTACTTCGCCATCGCCTTCTCGGCGCTGGTCGAGGCGCTGAACCTGATGGCCGCCGGCCGGCGCAAGAAGGCGGCGCAGAAGGAGGCGCGGGGCGCGGCGGCGGGGCACTGAGCCCCCCCACCCCTGCCGCGCGCCCTCTTTCTTGCCTCAGGCGGGCGCGCGTTCGGCCATCAGATGCTCGTAGGCGACCTTGAACAGGTCGCGGATCGACACGATGCCGACCGCGCGCTTGCCCTGGGTGATCGGCAGATGGCGGTAATGCTTGTCGTGCATCAGCTTCAGCGCGTCCACCGCGTCGGCGTCGGGCGGCAGCGTGTCGGGGTTGCGGGTCATCACCGCCGACACCTCGACCGCCGCCGGGTCGAGATCCCTGGACAGGACCTTGTTGTTCAGGTCGCGCTCGGTGACGATGCCGATCAGCGAGCCGTGATTGACCACCAGCACGGCGCCGATGTTCTTCTCGGCCATCAGCTTCGACACGGTGGCGACCGAGGTGTCCTCCGGCACCAGGATCAGCTCCTGCGACCCGATGACGTCCGGAACCAGTTTGCGCTTCATGTTTTCCCCCGCTTGTTGGAGTCGTGTCCAACCGATGACGACACGGGGGAAACTGTAGACAAGGCGTATGATCGGCGGAAGCCGCCGACTGTCCGGGCGGCGGGCACCTATTGTCGCAGGCCGCCCTGACTCGTATGAATACTTACGAAATCTTGGGGCGGGCCAGCGGATCGCGCTCCTCCGCCCGGCGTCCGGCGATCCAGGCGCCGGCCGCCAGCAGGACGGCCCCGGCGACCACCGCCGCCGCCGCCCCCAGCAGCGCGGAATCGAAGCTGCCGGTGCGCGCCACCACCATGCCGGCCGGCAGCGGCCCGATGATCTGGCCCAGCCCGTAGACGGCGGTCAGCGTGCCGACGACCTTCGCCGAGGCGCCGCCCGACAGGGAACGGCCGAGCGCGAAGGCCTGCGAGACGATGCCGACGAAGGTCCCGCCGAACAGGATCGCCGAGACGAGCGCCGCCGTCGGCGACCCGGTCATCGGCAGCAGGATGCCGACCGTCTGGGCGAGGTGGGCGAGGATCAGCGCCCACCAGGAGCCGACCCGGCGGGCGACCGCCGCCCAGAACACGCCGGCCCCCATGGCGCCCAGCCCGACGACCATCCAGGCCGTCTCGCCGAGCGCCGCCATGGCCGGGTCGGTCTTCAGGATCGACACCAGGAAGGTGCCGGAGACGATGTAGCCGCCGCCCTCCAGGAAATAGGCGGCGGTCAGCAGCAGCAGCGGCGCCGACAGGGCGGACGGCGCGCCGCTCTTCCCGCCGGTTTTCCCGGCACCGGCGGTCGGAGCGGCGGCGTGGGAGGCGTGGGCGGCCGGCGGCGGGTCGGTCAGCCACAGCGCCGGCAGCAGCCCGATCGCCGCGCAGATCGCCCCCAGCGCCAGCCAGTCGCCGGTCCAGCCGAGCCGGCCGCCCACCAGCGCCACGAACAGCCCGGACGAGGCGATGCCGGTGCCGACGCCCATGTAGAGCCAGCCGGCCCAGCGCTCGCCCTGGGCGCGGGCCAGCGTGTCGAGAACCATGGCGATGCCGAGGATGAACATGCCGGCGCTGGTCACGCCGGAGACGAAGCGCAGCACGCTCCAGGCCGGCATCGCCTGGGCGGCGTCGCCGAAATCGATGCCCATCGCCGCCGTGCTGGCGACGTTGAGCAGCAGCGACAGCCGGAAGACGTTGGTGCGCACCCGCCCGTGCGGCACCAGCCCGGCCCCGATCGCCCCGATGAAATAGCCCAGATAGTTCAGCGAGGCGAGGAAGCCCGCCCCGTCGGTGCCCAGCCCGGTGGCGCTCTGCATGGCCGGCAGGATCGGGGTGAAGGCGAAGCGCGCCACCCCCATGGCGATGGCGAGCGAGATGACGCCGCCGATCAGCACCCGAAACATGGTCCACGCCTCTCGTTTGGTCTTCTGATTGCTTTTGGTGTCCATCATGGACGCGGTTCAGCGCTCATTTCCAATGAATTGTCCTGATGATAAGCTGCACTCCGGGTGATGGGAGCCATGCGGCGACCGGGGGCCCGGCAAGGGAGCGACTGGCATGGATCTGGCGGGATTGCGCGTCGTCAAGGCGGTGGCCGACACCGGCAGCGTCAGCCGCGCGGCGGAGACGCTGCATTGCGTCCAGTCCAACGTCACCGCGCGGGTCAAGCGGCTGGAGGAGGATCTCGGCGTCGACCTGTTCCGGCGGATGAGCCGCGGCATGGTGCCGACCCCGGCCGGGCGGGTGCTGGCCGACTACGCCGACCGCGTGCTGCGGCTGGTGGCGCAGGCGCGCGACGCGGTGGCCGACGCCGCCGGGCGCGGCGGGCGGCTGTCGATCGGCACCATGGAATCGACGGCGGCGGTGCGGCTGCCGCCGATCCTGGCCCGCTTCCACGCCGACCATCCCGACGTCGAGCTGACCATCCTTCCCGGCCCGACCGAGACCATGCTGGCCGAGGTGCTGGCCGGCCGCATCGACGGCGCCTTCGTCGGCGGCGCGGTCGACCACCCCGACCTGACCGCCTTTGCCGTCTTCGACGAGGAGCTGGTGCTGGTGGAGCCGGCGGGCGGCCTGACCACGGAGGGCGCGCGCAGCACGCTGCTCGGCTTCGCGCGGACCTGCGCCTATCGCGGGCGGGCGGAGATGGTGATGCGCGAGGCCGGCCGCGTGCCCTTCCGGGTGATGGAGTTCGGCTCGCTCGACGCCATATTGGGATGCGTCGGCGCGGGCATGGGCGTCACCGTCCTGCCGCGCTCGGTGGTGGAGCGCGACCCGTGGCGCGGCCTGCTGGCGTGGCGCGCCCTGCCGGGCGGGCAGGGCCGGATGCCGACCCTGTTCGTCCGCCGCACCGATTCCATCGAGACCGCCAGCCTGCGGGCCTTCCTGGACAGCGTGTCCGGCGCGGTTCCGGAGACGGCCGCCGGGGCCGCGACGCAAGCGCCCACAGCACGCGCAGGGTTGAACCCCTTCGAGGCGGCGTGCTAGGCAGGCGCGGGTTGGCAATCCGGCATTGACGGCCGTCCGGCGCGGGCTTTCGCGCCGACGGACAGACGGGCGGGCCGGAACAGCGGAGAGAGAATCATGCCTTACGTCGTCACCGACGGCTGCATCAAGTGCAAGTACACCGACTGCGTCGAGGTCTGCCCCGTGGATTGCTTCTACGAGGGTGAGAACTTCCTGGTCATTCACCCCGACGAATGCATCGACTGCGGCGTGTGCGAGCCGGAATGCCCGGCCGAGGCGATCGTCCCGGACACCGACGACCGCGCGACCCAATGGCTGGAGCTGAATCGCGACTACGCCGGCCAGTGGCCGAACATCACCCGCAAGAAGGACGCGCTGCCCGACGCCGACCAGTGGAAGGGCGTCGCGGACAAGCTGAAGCATCTTTCGCCCAAGCCCGGCAAGTGACACCAACGCGCCGGCCCTTCGCGGGCGGCGCGGAGTCGCCCCGTTTCGCGGGTTTCGCCTAAATTTGTTGCCATGCAAAATGGACGGGTCGGCCATGGTCGGGCGGCGGATAAAACCGCCCGGCCCAAGGGACGTTCCCTTTGTAACTCGGGCGTAACATCGCTATAATGCGCGCCCGGAGCCGGCCTTCGCGCCATTGCCGGCATTCCCAACGCTCAAGGACTCGTGACTGTCGTGATCGTCGTGGCTGGGTTCCAATCCCCACGGCGCCATGATCGTCTGAGGGTCTTTTTTCGTCCCTTCCACCGGGGCGGCCAAAATGGCGTGATCGCGAAAAGTGAGAGCCAACCCACATGTCGAACAAGCTTGACTTCGAAGCCGGCGACTTCGTCGTTTATCCGGCTCATGGCGTCGGTCGAGTCGAAGGGATCGAAACCCACAGCATCGCTGGCCTTGAGGTTCAGCTCTACGCGATCACGTTCGAGAAGGAGCGCATGACGCTCAAGGTTCCGGTGGGCAAGGCCCGCAACGCCGGCCTGCGCCGCCTGTCCACCAAGGACCGGATCAAGGTCGCGCTGGAGACCCTCCAGGGCCGTTCGCGCGTGCGCCGCACCATGTGGAGCCGCCGCGCCCAGGAATACGAGGCCAAGATCAATTCGGGCGACCCGGTGTCGATCGCCGAGGTGGTGCGCGACCTGTACCGCGGCGCCGACCAGTCCGACCAGTCCTACAGCGAGCGTCAGATCTACCAGGCCGCCCTGGAGCGCCTGGCCCGCGAACTCGCCGCCGTCGAGATGATCGACGAGCTGAAGGCGACCGAGCGTCTGGAATCGGTCCTGTCCAAGGCCGCCTGAGGGGCCGTCCAAGCGCGCGCGGCGAATCCGCGCGGCTGCATCGTTAAGCCGCGCGTCCGCCGTCCGCTTTCGTCTTTGTTTCCGTTGCGCAACACGCCTACACTCCGGCCCGTCATACCTCGGACCGGAGTGTGGGCGTTTGCGTGCGCATGGCTGATCTTCGAAACATCGCCCCCCGGACCGCCGGCCGCAACACCGCTCCCGGCCGCACGGTTTCCGGAAGCCCGGCCCCCGGAGGCCCCGGCGCCGGAAGCATGGCCGACACCCGGTTCGCGACGCTCGGGCGGCCGCGCCATGTCTGGGCCATCGGGGCGATCCACGCCCAGCCCGATCCGCTGGACGCCATCCACCACGCCATCGCCGAACGTTTCCAGCCGGGCGACCGGCTGGTCTATCTCGGCAACATGATCGGCCATGGCGAGCGGGTGCTGGACACCATCGACCGCCTGCTCGTCTTCCGCCGCGCCCTGCTGAGCCGGCGCGGCATGCTGGCCAGCGACATCGTCTATCTGCGCGGCGCGCAGGAGGAGATGTGGCAGAAGCTGCTGCAACTCCATTTCGCCCCCGACCCCCGCCATGTGCTCGACTGGATGCTGCGCCAGGGCGTCGGCCCGACGCTGGCCGCCTACGGCGGCACGCCGGACGCCGGGATGGCGGCGGCGCGCGGAGGAACGGTGATGCTCGGCCGCTGGACGCGGGGGCTCCGGCAGGCGGTCCAGGCGCGGCCGGGGCACGAGGCCCTGTTCAACGCGCTGCGCCGCGCCGCCTACACCGGCGGTGCCGACGGCGGCGACGCGGACGCGGATGGCAATGGCGGCGGCGGGCCGGACGACGCCCGGCTTCTGCTGGTCAGTGCCGGCATCGACCCGGCCCGGCCGCTGACCGGGCAGGGCGACGCCTTCTGGTGGGGCGGCAACGGCTTCGCCCGGTTGGACGCCCCCTACGGGGCCTTCCAGCGCCTGGTTCGCGGCTTCGATCCGGCCCGCCGGGGGCTGGCCGTCGGGGCACACACGATCACGCTGGACGGCGGCTGCGGGTTCGGCGGGCCTCTCGTCTGCGCCCGGCTGGATTCGGCCGGCGAACCGCTGGAACTGCTCCAGGCCTGAGCGGCTCCGGCGGCTCGCCGCCCGCCTCAGAACTTCACGGTCATGCCGGCGATGAAGGAGCGTCCCATCCCCGGCAGCGCCCCGACCGTGCCGCGGCTTCCCCCGGCCCGGTGGTCGGCGTAATCGACTCCGCCCAGCGGCTGGTCGTAATGCCGGTCGAACAGGTTCTCGATCCCGGCGTCGACCCGGACGCCGCCCCACTCGTACCCCGTCCGCAGGTTGACCAGGGCGTAGCCCGGCGTCCTGGGCTCGTTGCGCGCCGCTTCCACCCGATCCTTGCGGGCGGTGGCCTGAAGCTCGACGGCGCTGCTCCAGCCGCCCAGCCGGTGCTCGGCCGTCAGCAGGGCGTTGAGCGGCATCATGTGGTACAGCGCGTCGCCGGTGTCGAGGTTGCGGCCATGCACCCAGCCGACCACCCCGGACAGGCGGAAGGCGCCGATCTCGTCATCCGCGTAGAGCCGGGCCGCCGCCGACAGGTTGGCGCCGACGAGAACCGCGTCGTGGTTGGCGAAGCGCAGCTTGACGAAGCCGTTGCCCAGCGTGCCGATCCGCTCGACGTCGATGAAGTCCTGGACATAGGTGTAGTAGGGCGTGAGCTTGACCTCCCACGCCTGATGGTCGGCGGCGTGCAGGGCCAGGGTGGCGCTGACGGTGTGGGCGATCTCGGGCTTGAGGTCGGGGTTGCCAACATAGCCGTTGGCGTCGCCGAACCAGCCGTTCATGCTGCTCGACATGGCGCCGGTGCCCCAGGCGTAGCGCTCGTACAGGTTGGGCGAGCGGGTCTTGCGGGCGTAGCCGGCCTCGATCGCGCTGGTGTCGGACGGGGTGTAGCGGACCAGCGCCGTCACGTCGACATTCACGTCGGTGCGACCGCGGTCGCGGGCGTTGAAGGCGAGGGCGTCGGCGGCGTCCGGGTTGGCCATCGCCATCATGCCCATGCCGATGGGGTTCCGCCAGGAGTAGGGCTGCACCGCGCCGGTGTCCATCCACACCACTTCGTTGCGCACGCCGAGCAGGGTCGTCCAGGCCGGCGACCAGCCGGCCTCCCACTCGGCGAAGGTGCCCAGGCGGTTGCGGTTGCCGTCCTTGACGTTCCAGTAGGTCAGCGGCCCCATCATCATGCTGCCGGCCACCGCATCCCACCAGTCGTCAAGGCCGGTGTGGCGGAACTCGCCGCCGACGCGCAGCGTGTCGCGCGCCGACAGTTGCAGCGTCGCCTTGACCGAAGCGCCGGCGTCCGTCGTCAGCGTGTCCATCGGCATGCCGCCGCCGGCGGTGAAGCCGCCCTTGTCCTCCAGGAAATTCATGGTGTGCCGGGTCCGCCGCCAGTTGGCCCGCGCGTCCAGCGTTCCCCAGTCGAAGCTTCCCTCGTAGCGGCCGTTGAGGAAGACGCTGCGGTTGTCGGTCAGGTCCATGCGCTGGGTCGGGAAGCCCTGGTAGGGCATGGTCTGGATGCCGCCCTGCACGGTGATCCGGTGCCCGTCGCGCTGCATGCCGAGCGTCAGGGCGTTGTCCTGCACGTTGAACAGCGTCGAGCGGACGGTCTGGCCGTTGCCCGCCTTGTAATTCTCCGCGCGGCTCCAGGCGCCGTTGTAGCGGAGGCTGACGCTGTCGCTGGCGACGGACGCCTCGGCGGCGCCGGTGACGCTGCGGCCGTTGGAGCGGTAGAAGCCCGACAGGCTGCCTTCCGTGTGCACCGTTTCGCCGGGAACGGCGAAGACCGGGGGTGCGCTTTCGACGGAGATGGTGCCGGACAGGCTGTCGCCGCCGGCGCTGACCGGCGTGATGCCGGCCAGCACCTCCACCTTGGACACGCGGGTCGGGGCGATGGTGGACAGGGCCGGGTTCATCTGGTTGGGGCAGGCGGGGGCGACGGGCGCGCCGTCGACCAGCACGTTGACGCGGTCGGCGCCCAGCCCGTTCAGCGCCGGCAGGCTCGACACGCCGCCGTTGCCGTAGAGGCTGACTCCGGGCAGGCCGCGCAGCAGCGCCGCCACGTCGCTGGTGGAGGCACGGCGGGCGGCGAGCCCGCTTCCGCCCAGGCCGTCGCCGGACGGCAGGGCGGACTCGTCCGGGCTGGCGGTCACGGAGATGGTGGGCAGGGATTGGACCGGCTGGGCGAAAGCATCGTTGGACAGCAGGCCGGCCAGGGCGGCACCCGACAGCAGGGCCGCGCGCAGGGCGCCGGCCGCGGCAAAACGCGACGTCATGAGGATTCTCGATCTGGGGCCGGCGACACACGGCGCCGCGCCAAGGGGGCGGGGGGCGTGTCGAAGCCGGAAGGCAGGGGTGGGTGGCAACGGCGGTCGGTCGCGCGGGTCTTCCGCGCAACGATCCCGCATCCCTGGGCTCAGACCGGTGGCGCGCGCGCCTGGAGGGTGGACAGGAACCAGCCGGCGGCGATCAGGCCGCCGGGCAGCTCCTCGGGGCTGTGGCGTCCGGCCAGGGCGGGCAGTGGCCGGGTGTCCGGCGGCGGCAGGGCCAGCCCGCCGATCAGCGGGCAGAGCGGGCAGGAACCGCCGGACATCGCCGATTCGGCCTTGTCGTCCGCGGGATCGCTCCCCGTGCCGTGATCGCCCCACACCACGGTCTTGAAGCCATCCGGCGTGCAGATGACGATCCGGCTGCTGTCGGCCGCGTTGGCGGACGCGATCATGGCCGGCATCCAGGCCCAGGCGACGATCTGCAACAGCAGCGCGACCGCGCCGGCCGCAAGGCCGGCCCGCCGCGCGGGTCGCATCCTGTCCTGGGTCGCGCTCATGCCGGTCCGTCGATCCGTCCCTGGTGCGGTGCCCGACACGCACCGGGGCGGCACACTAGCCGAAGCGCCGGGGGCGGGGTGAGCGGCATTTTCACGCAGGGGGGCGCGGCCGCCCCTCACCGGGAAGGCCGGGCCGCTGACGGAGCGGCGGGCAACGCCGCCTCCAGAAGCGCGCGCGCCGCCGGGTGGTCGAAAGCGAGGGAGGGGCCGGCCGGCCGGTCCTCCACCAGTTCCCCGTCGTGCAGCACCGCCACCCGGCCGCAGAAGCGGCGGGCCAGCCGGACGTCGTGGGTGATGAACAGGAAGGCGGTGCCCAGCCGCTCGCGCAGCCCGGCCAGCAGGTCGAGGATCTGGATTTGCAGCACGAGGTCGAGGTTCGACACCGCCTCGTCGAGCAGGATCAGCCGGGGCTGCGGGGCGAGCGCACGGGCGATGCAGACGCGCTGGACCTGGCCGCCGCTCAAGCCGCCCGGCAGCCGGCCGGCATCCTCCGGCTCCAGCCCGACCAGCCGCAGCAGCTCCGCCACCCGCGCCTCCCGCCCCTGCCGGTCGAGGTCGGTCAGGTGGCGCAGCGGCTCGGCGATGATCCGGCCGACCGGATGGCGCGGGTTGACGGCGCCCAGCGGATCCTGGAACACCGCCTGCACCGTCCGCCGGAAGGTCCGGCGCCCGGCGGCGTCCAACCCGTCGATCGGCCGGCCGAGGCAGCGCACCGTGCCGCCGTCCGGCCGGTCGAGGCCCAGCATCAGGCGGGCCAGCGTGCTCTTTCCCGACCCGCTGGCGCCGAGCAGCGCGACGCTCTCCCCCTCGCGCACCGACAGGCTGACGCCGCGCAGCACGGTCCTCGCCGGGCCGCCGCCGAAGGCGCCCGGTCCGCGATAACGCTTCTCCACCGCTTCGGCGGCCAGCAGGACCGTCACGCGAACTCCTCCGGATAGAGCGCGCGGTGGGCGGCCAGCAGGGCGCGGGCGGCGCCGGAGCGCGGCGCCGCGAACAGCCCGGCCACCGGCGCGGTCTCGACGATGCGGCCGGCCTCCATCACCGCCACCTCGTCGGCCAGCCGGGCGACCACGCCCATGTCGTGGGTGACGATCAGCACCCCCAGCCCCCGCTCGGCGGCCAGCCGCTCGATCAGCGCCAGGATGCGCGCCTGGGCCAGCGGGTCGAGGTCGGTCGTCGGCTCGTCGGCCAGCAGGAAGGGCACGTCGGCCAGCAGAGCCAGCGCGATCATCATGCGCTGGAGCATCCCGCCGCTCATCTCGAAGGGGTGCAGCCGGGCGACGCGCCCGGGCTCCGGCAGGCCGACCTCGGCCAGCGCCCCGGCCAGCCGCTCGTCCAGATCGTCGGTGACGCCACGGACGGCCAGCGTCTCGCGGGCGTGGGCGCGCATGGTCAGCACCGGGTTGAAGGCGCTGCGCGGATTCTGCATCACCGTCGCCACCAGCCGGCCCGGCAGAGTCGCCGGCTCGACCGCCGCGCCGTCCAGCCGGACGCGGCCGGCGAGCCGCTCCACCCCCGGCGGCGTCAGCCCCTGCAAGCCCAGGCAGGTCAGCGACTTGCCCGACCCGCTGGCGCCGACCAGTGCGGTGACCCGCCCGCGCTCCAGCGCCAGATCGACGCCGCGCACCAGCTCCAGCGGCCGGCCGTCGCGGCGGGCGGCGAGCCGCAGCCCCTCCACGCCGAGACGCCGCCCGCTCAATGGTCGTCCCCCGCCAGCGTCGGGTCGAGCCGGTCGCGCAGGGCGTCGCCCAGCAGGTTGAAGCCCATCACCGTCAGCAGGATCATCAGCCCCGGCCACAGCATCAGCGTGGGCTGGGTCCAGATGAACTCGCGCGCGTCGTTGATCATCACCCCCCATTCCGGCGTCGGCGGCGTCACCCCCAGCCCCAGGAAGGACAGGCCGGCGACGTGCAGGATCATGTGCCCGATGTCGAGACTCGCCAGCACCACCAGCTGCACCAGCACCCCCGGCAGGATGTGCTCGACGAAGACGCGCGGGCGCGAGGCGCCGGAGACGATGGCGGCGGCCACATAGTCGCGCTCGCGCAGCGACAGCACCATGCCGCGCACGAGGCGCGCGTACCAGGCCCAGTGCGACAGGGCGATGGCCAGCATCACGTTGGCCAGCCCGGTGCCGAGCGCGCCGACCATGAACATGGCGAGCACGAAGGTCGGCACCGTCAGGAAGCCGTCGCACACCCGCATGACGATCCGGTCGGTCCGCCCGCCCAGGAGGCCCGACAGGCCGCCGACGCCGATGCCCAGCGCCAGGATCAGCCCGACGATGACGGCGACCGCCCCCAGCGACACCGAGGCGCCGTGCAGCAGCCGCGCCAGCACGTCGCGCCCGAGATGGTCGGTGCCGAGCCAGTGGGCGGCGCCCGGCCCCTCCAGCCGGGCCATCAGGTCGACCGCCTCCGGATCCCAGGGCAGCAGGGGGGCGGCCAGGGCGCCCAGGATCATGGTCCCGACCAGGGCCAGCCCGGCCAGCGTCGTGCGGCGCGGCCGGCGGTGGCGGACGGCCGGCGCGGCGGCCTCCTCGGCGAGCGCGCTCATCGCGCGGCCTCCCGCGCCAGCCGGATGCGCGGGTCGAGCCACGCGTACAGCAGGTCGACGGCCAGATTGCACAGCACGAAGATCACCGTCATCAGCAGGGTGAAGCACTGCAACACCGGGTAGTCGCGGTTGTGGATGGCCGAGACGGCGTAGCGCCCGACCCCCGGCCAGCCGAAGATGTTCTCGATCACCAGCGTGCCGCCCAGCAGCTCGCCGATGTGCATGCCGGTGGCGGTGACGATGGGCAGCAGGGCGTTGCGCAGGATGTGGTCGTGGACGACGCGCCGCTCCGGCAGGCCGCGCAGCCGGGCGTAGAGGACGTGGCGCTGCCCCGCCGTCTCCAGCATGCTGGCGCGCAGCAGCCGGGCGTTGATGCACAGCGACATCAGCGACACGGCGGCCACCGGCATCACCATGTGGCTCCAGCCGCCGCGGCCGAGCGGCGGCAGCCAGTTCAGCGTCACCGCGAACAGCAGCACCAGCAGGAAGCCCAGCCAGAAATTCGGAATCGACACGCCGACGAAGGCGAGCGCCCGCACCAGATGGTCGGGCATCCGGTCGCGGTGCCGCGCCGCCCACACGCCGAGCGGCAGGCTGACGGCCAGCGTGACGACCAGCGCGGCGGCGCCCAGTTGCAGGGTGGCCGGCAGGTAATGCAGCAGGTCGTCGAGCACCGGCTGGCGGGTGACGTAGGACAGCCCGAAATCGAGGTGCAGCGCCTGCCACAGCCAGGACAGATACTGCTCGGCCAGCGGCCGGTCGAGGCCGAGCAGCCGCTGCGCCTCGGCGATGGCGGCGTCGGTCGGCGGGATGTTCGACAGGCGCAGGTAATCCAGCGCCGGGTCGCCGCGCCCCAGCCGCAGCAGCAGGAACACGCCGGCCGACACCGCCAGCAGCAGCGGCGGCAGGGTCAGCAGGCGGCCGGCGATGAAGCGCAGCATCGGCGTCCCTCCCCGGTTACGGCGCCGGCCGCATCGCGCCGAACGGGATTTCGTAGGCGCTGGCGCCGAAGCCCACCCCGTCCACGCCGCGGCTGACCGCCATGGCGGTCAGGTGGGACAGCGGCAGATAGACCGCCTGCTCGTGCAGCGTCGTCAGGATGTCGCGGTAGAGCGCCTGCCGCGCCGTCTCGTCGGTCGTCACCAGAACGGCGGAGATCCTCGCGTCGATCTCGGTCTTCATCGGCAGGCCGCGCTGCGCCTGGTAGTCGGCGTGGGTCGGCACCCGCATGGAGCCGACGAAGGAATGAGGGTCGTAGGGCGCCCCCCAGGTATCGCCGAAGATCAGTCCGAAGCGGCCGTCCTTCTGCCGCGCCTCGATGGCGTTCTCCTCCTCGCCGACCAGCTGGGCGTCGAAGCCGACCGCCCTCAGGTTGGCCTGGATCGCCTCGGCGAGCGTTCGCTCCCGCGCGTCGTTGCCGATGAAGCACAGCTCGACCCGCAGCGGCTGGCCGTCGCGCACACGCAGCTTGCCGCCGGGCGGCAGGATCCAGCCGGCCTCGTCGAGCAGCCGCGCCGCGCGGGCCGGATCGTAAGCGTAGGGCCTCAGGCCGAGGTCGCTGTAGGGGAAGTTCGCGGCGAACAGCGTGTCGGCCTTGGGCTCCAGCCCGTAGAGCAGCGTGGCGACGATGGCGTCCTTGTCGACCGCGTGGTTGATGGCGCGGCGCACCGCCAGATCGCTGGTCGGGGCGCGGGCGCTGTTGATCGCCATGGTCCGGGTGGCGAGCGGCGCCGACACGGCGGTCTGGCCGGTGCCGCGCGTCTTGAAGCGGGTGAAGCTGTCGGCCGAGATCTGGCCGGTGCCGCCGTAGATCAGGTCGATCTCGCCGGTCTCGAAGGCGACGGCGCGGGCGGTGGGGTCGGGGATGACCTTGACGACGACGCGCTCATAGGCCGGCTTCGGCCCCCAATAGGCCGGGTTGCGGGTGAAGACGTCGTATTCGCCCTTCTTCGTCCCGGTCAGCATCCAGGGGCCGGTGCCGACCGGCTTCGTCACCCCGTCCGGCGTCAGCACCGACGGGGCGGCGAAGCGCACCGGGCGGATCAGCGCCAGTTCCAGCAGGGTCGGGTAATAGGGATCCTTCAGGGTCAGCCGGAGCCTGTGGGGCTCCGGCGCCTCGACGGAGCGGATCTGCGCAACCAGCTCCAGCCAGTCATGCCTGGCGCGGTCGGCGAGCACGGCGTCGAAGTTCGCCTTGACCGCCGCCGCGTCGAAGGGCGTGCCGTCGGAAAAGGTGACGCCCTCGCGCAGGGTGAAGTCGTAGGTCCGGCCGTCCGGCGACACCGTCCAGGCGGTGGCGAGCCACGGCTCGATGGCGCCGCCGTCCCGGTAACGCACCAGCGGCTCGTAGACCATGGCCTGGGCGAACATCTGATTGGGCGCGTAGCGGTGCGGGTCGAGCGGCCCGACGTTGCCGGTCCAGGAATAGGTCAGCGTGCCCTTTGGGCTTGCCGCCACGGCGTGTCCCGCGGCCGCCGTTGCCAGAAGCGCGGCCGCCGCCGCACCGATCAGCCCCATCCGCCACCGCGTCATCCGAACCCCCTTCCGTCCGGCCCGCCCGCCATGCCCCTTGCGCGGCCGCATCCCCTGCGCGGACACGCGGCGGCCTCGCCCAACCGCCGCTTGCGGATGGACGGCCGCCGTGGCCGGGCCTATGGTCGATGGGGTGACGATACGGCCGGGGTTGTATGATGTCCATCTGGAATCATCATACCCCTATGGAAAAAAGGTTTTGCGCCCGGCCCTTCCGTGTCCGGCCCGGCGCGGCGGGAGGCGGCATGCAACGGGTGACGATCACGCTGGACGACGATCTGCTGGCCGACATCGACCGGCTGGTCGAGCGGCGCGGCTACCAGGGACGCTCGGAGGCGATCCGCGACCTCGCCCGCAGCGGTCTGGCCGAGGCCGCCCCGGCGGAGGGGGAGACGGGACCCTGCGTGGCGGCGCTGGTCTATGTCTACGACCACGCGGCGCGGGAACTGTCGAAGCGGCTGACCACCACCTTCCACGAGCATCACGAACTGACGCTGACCACGCTGCACGTCCATCTCGACCATGGAAGCTGCATGGAGGTGTCGGTGCTGAAGGGCGACGAAGCGGCGGTGCGCGGCATGGCGGAGAGGGTGATCGCCGAGCGCGGCGTGCGCCACGGCCGGGCGGTCGTCATCCCGGTGCGCGACGACCCGGTGTCCGGCGACCCGTCGCGCGACGGCGAAAACGGCGGCGGGCACGGCCATCACAGCCATGCCCATCCTCAGTCCCCTCCCCATGCTCATCCTGGCGTCCGGTCGCCGGAGTGACGGGATCGCCCCGGCCCTGGCCGGCGTTCCTCACGCCTCGGCCAGCAGGTCGTCGGAATCCTCGACCCGCTTGAGCATCGACTGGCGCAGCTTGAGCAGGGCGCGGTGCTCCAACTGGCGGACGCGCTCCTTGCTGACCCCCAGCTCGCGGCCCAGCTCCTCCAGCGTGGCGCCCTCCTCGCGGAGGCGGCGTTCCTGGATGATCGTGCGCTCGCGCGGCGACAGTTCGCCCAGCGCGTCGGCCAGCCATTGCGAACGGGTGTTGGCGTCGCGCATGCCGATGACGACGTCCTCCGGCGACGGGCGCTGGTCGGCGAGGAAGTCCTGCCAGTCGTCGTCCGAGCCGTCGGCCACCGGGGTGTTCAGCGACTGGTCGGCGCCGGACAGGCGCATCTCCATCGCCTCGACCTCGGCGACGTCGACCTGCAACTCGCCGGCGATCCACTCGCGGCCTTCCTTGGTCAGGCTGTTGCCGCTGCCGTTCTGCGAGGCGCTGTCGATCTTGGCGCGCAGGCGGCGCAGGTTGAAGAACAGCGACTTCTGCGCGGCGGTCGTGCCGGTGCGCACGATCGACCAGTTGCGCAGGATGTAATCCTGCATCGCCGAGCGGATCCACCAGGCGGCGTAGGTGGAGAAGCGCACCTCGCGGTCGGGCTCGAAACGGCTGGCCGCCTGCATCAGCCCGACATTGCCCTCCTGGACCAGATCGCCCATCGGCAGGCCGTAATTGCGGAAGCGCGACGCGGTGGCGATGACCAGCCGGGTGTAGGCCCGCACCAGCTCGTGCAGGGCGCGCTCGTCGGCCCCCTCGCGCCATTTGCGGGCAAGATCGAACTCGTGATCGCGCGACAGCAGCGGTTCGCGCATGGACGCCTTGATGAAGCTCAGATTCGCGCGCTGAGTCTCCGGATCGTCGATGTAAGCCATCCGTCCCTTCCTTCCCGTCTGGGCGGCATCATGTCCCTTGGAGTTCTTTTCCGATGGGTCTCCGCCGGCCGGCCGTCCACCCCCTCGCTGATGTGACTGGGGAAGACAACAGGCGCCGGCGCCCCCTGTTGCATCGTCATACGCAGATCAGCGGGGGTTGGATCACAAGGGGAAGGCGATCTTGGTGGGCGGGATGACGAATGGTCGGCGGACGGGACGCATTTATGCGGAAAGGGGAAGGCGGAGGCCGGCGTGGCGGCGCGGATCGGATGGTGGATTCGAAAGGTGGGCCGGCCCTTGCGGACCGGCCCTGCGCCCCCGGGCGCTTCCGAGCGCTCGATGAGCTGAGCGTTTACGGACGCTTGGCGATGGCGTCTTCCGCCGTCTTGACCAAATCGGGGCCGATCTGCTTGGCCCACTTGTCGTAGACGGCCTGGGTCGCCTTCTGGAACGCCTTCTGCTGGTCGGGGGTGAGCTGGACCACATCGACGCCCTGGCCGGCGATCTCCTTCAGCAGGCTGTCGTCGCCGGCGGCGATGCCCTTGCGCGACAGCGCGACCTCCTCGGCGGCGGCCTGGACGGCGGCGGCGCGCACGGCCTCCTGGTCCTCCTTCGACCAGCTCTCCCACACGCCCTTGCCGACCACGAAGATCAGCGGGTCGGCGACGTAGCCCCACAGCGTCAGGTGCTTCTGGCCGAGCGTCGGCAGCTTGGCGGCGGTGAAGATGGTCAGCGGGTTCTCCTGCCCGTCGACGGCGCCGGTGGACAGGGCGGGCTGGGCGTCGGCCCAGCTCATCTGCGTCGGGTTGGCGCCCAGCGCGGTGAAGGTGTCGAGGTAGAGCGGCGAGCCGACGACGCGGATCTTCAGGCCCTTCAGATCCTCCGGCGTCCGGATGGAGCGCTTGGAGTTGGAGATCTCGCGGAAGCCGTTCTCGCCCCAGGCCAGCGGCACCACGTCCTTGGTGGCGAGCAGGTCGAACAGTTTCTTGCCGACCTCGCCTTGCGTCAGCGCGTCGAGCGCCTTGTGGTCGGGCATCAGGAAGGGCAGGGAGAAGAGGTTCAGCTCCTTGACCTGCGGCGACCAGTTGATGGTCGAGCCGACCGCCATGTCGATGGTGCCCTGGCGGAGCGCGGTGAACTCCTTCGTCTGGTCGCCGTTCACCAGCGAGGTGCCGGGGTACATCTTGACGTTGATGCGCCCGTTGGTCTTCTCCTTCACCAGCTCGGCCCAGCGGTCGCCGCCGATGCCCCAGGGGAAAGGCTTGCCCAGAACGGTGGAGAGCTTGTACTCCGCCTTGTAGTCGGCGGCGCCGGCGGTGCCCGTCAGCAGAGCCGGAACCGTCAGGGCGGCCAGCGCGATGCCGGCGAGCAGAGCCTTCAGCGATGTCATGCTTGTTTCCTCCCAAGCGCCTTATACGAAAGATACGGACCGGGATGGTACAGACCGACGCACGACCCTTGCACGCGGAATTTGACGGAACGATCCGTCGGGCGGACAATCCGGCCATGCGGGGATGGCGGCGCCTTCTCGTCGCCGGGCTGCTGGCGGCGGCGCCGGCCGCCCTCGCGCAGACCGTTCCGCTGGGACCGAACCCCAGCGAATGCGAGATCCAGGCGGCGCTGCTGGGCGTGGTCGGGCCGGACTGCCCCCCTCTGCGGATGCGCCGCCCGCCGCCGCCCGATCCGTCGCAACCGGCCGCCCAGCCGCTGACCGCCCCGCCGCTGGTCGCTCCGCCGCCGGCCAGGCCGGGACCGGTGGCGGTTCCGGCGCTGGAGCCGCCGCCGGACATCGCCAAGCCCACCCTGCGCGCCGCCTTCCGGATCGAGTTCGCGTTCAATTCGGCCGTCATCCGCCCCGAATCGCGGGCGATCCTCGACCGCGTCGCGGCGGTGATGACGGGGCCGGAGGCGGGGAAGGCGCGTTTCCGCATCGTCGGCCACACCGACGCGGTCGGCGGCGACGCGGCCAACCTCGCCCTGTCGGAGCGGCGGGCCAGGGCGGTGGCGGCCTATCTGGTCGAGCATCACCAAATCAGCCCCGAACGGCTGGAGGCGTCCGGCCGGGGATTGCGCGAATTGCTGCTGCCCGACCAGCCCAAGGCGGCGGCGAACCGGCGGGTGGAGATCATCAATTTGGGGGAATAGGCGGATCGATTCACGGACTTGGCTGTTTGCAGCGTGAGCCGCCGACAGCCCTTCCATCATCGGTTCCCAACGCAGGAGATCCGCCATGCCCCCGCCCGTCCTGCGCATCGACCAGGGCCGCATCGCCGACGGCGAGGTCGGGAAGCCGGCGGTGTTCGGCAGCGTCCTGGCGGGCGACCCGCGCGAGATCCACCGGAATCTCTATGACGGGGACGGCGGGCGCTTCGCCTCCGGCGTCTGGCAATGCACGCCGGGGCTGGTGGCGATGAAGGACTGGCCCTACGACGAGTTTTGCGTCCTGCTGTCCGGCCGGGTGGTGATCACCCCCGAGGGTGGGGCCGCGCGCGAGTATCGGGCTGGCGACGCGCTGGTGCTGCCGATGGGCTTCACCGGAACCTGGGACATCAAGGAGACGGTGCGCAAATACTACGCGGTCCAGAAACGCCAGAGCGCGCTGGCGCGGCTGAGGCTCCGGCTGCGCGGCTGGCTGAAGGGCGGGGGCGGGAAAGGCGCCGTGGAAGCGGCGTTCTGAACCGGGCATTGTTTCACGCTTCGCAACACTCTTCCCTTTCCATTCCCACTTCCGGCATCGGGAAGGAACGACTACCTCTCGGCCATTGCCAGCCTTGAGGAATCCGCCATGCCCGCCAGCCCGCCCCCCGCCAGCCCGACCCCCAGCATCCGTCCCGTGATCGCCGCCGTCGAGGGCATGGCGACGTCGGACGGCGCCGGCGTGAGCATGACCCGCATGCTGGGCACCCCGCGCCTGCGCACGCTCGACCCCTTCCTGATGCTCGACCTGTTCGGGTCGGACGAGCCGACCGACTATCTCGCCGGCTTTCCCGACCACCCGCACCGCGGCTTCGAGACCGTCACCTACATGCTGGCCGGGCGGATGCGCCACGCCGACAACCACGGCCATGAGGGCGTCATCGAGACCGGCGGCGTGCAGTGGATGACCGCCGGGCGCGGCCTGATCCATTCCGAGATGCCGGAGCAGACCGAGGGTCTGATGCGCGGCTTCCAGCTCTGGATCAACCTGCCGGCCCGCCTGAAGATGACCGAGCCGCGCTACCAGGAGTTCCCGGCCGCCCGCATCCCGGTGGAGTCGCGCGAGGGGGGAGTCACCGTCACCGTGATCGCCGGCGACACCGCGCGCGGCACGGCCGGGCCGGTGCGGGCCGAGGCGACCGACGCGCGCTATTTCGACGTGGCGCTCCCGGCCGGCGCGACCTTCGCCGAGCCGCTGCCGGCCGATCACACGGCCTTCCTCGTGCTGTTCGAGGGCGGCGTGAGCGTGGCGGGGGCCGAGGGAACCCTGTCCGGTCCGCAGGTCGTCGTGCTGGGCGAGGGCGAGCGGGTGGAGGCCGCCGCCGGGCCGGAAGGCGCGCGCTTCCTGCTGCTGTCCGGCCGGCCGCTGGGCGAGCCGATCGCCTGGGGCGGCCCCTTCGTGATGAACACGCGCGAGGAGGTGATGCAGGCCTTCCGCGACTACGAGGCCGGCCGCATCTGAGTGTTGCGCGGCAACACGCGCCTTGCGCCCCGGCCTTCCCCGGTTATCATGCGCGGGTATTAACCCGAACGGATGGGGAGCCGGGGCAATGCGCTGGAAAGGTCTTCTGGGTGGTTTCGTGGCGGCGCTGATGTCCGCGTTCCTCGTCCAGCCGGCGGGGGCGGTGGACTTCTCGAAGGCGGGCGCCGAGTTCGGCCCGGAGGGCGCGTGGTCGACCCAGTGCGACGTCGACCGGATGACCGACAGCAAGGTCTGCCGGCTGATGGTCTACCGCCTGTTCGACGACGGGAAGGACGTCGGCTTCGTCGCGCTCAGCGTCATCCCGACCGGCAACGACTACCACCTGTTCCTGACGACCAGCCAGGGGCTGGTGGAGAGCTGCGCGATCCGCGTCGACCGCCAGCCGCGCATCGAATCCCACATCGCCACGCTGAACATGTGCATGTTCCCGAACTTCATGTCGGGCAAGGTGGTCGACCAGTTCCGCAACGGCTCGTCGATCCTGGTCCGCGTCAGCTTTCTGCGCGCCGGCAAGCGCGACATCGATTTTCCTCTGAACGGCTTCTCGCGGAACTTCGAGGAGATGCAGCGCAGCCTGCAATGAGGGTGGGTCAGACCAGCCCGTCGTAGAGCGCGGTCATCGGAATCTCGGCGTCCAGCGACTCGAAGCGGAGGACGCCGTCGCCGATGATGTCCCGCACCCGCCATTCGTCGCCCGAACGGTGCCACAGCTCCGCCCGGCGCTTGGTGGCGGAGATCAGCAGGATTTCCTGGACGGAGTCGATGTTGCGGTAGGCCGGCAGCTTGACCGTCCGGTCGGTGCCCTCGGTGGATGGCGACAGCACCTCGACGATGACGGTCGGGTCGGGGGTCGCGGTCAGGGCGGGGCCGAGCGGCTGGCAGGTCACCGCCAGATCGGCCTGAAAATAGCTGTCGTTGCGGTTGGCCAGCCGGATGCCGGCTTCGGAAATCACCCGGCAGGGTGGGCGCAGGCGGGCGGCGATCTGGACGGCGATGGCGACCGTCAAGGCACCATGATTCGGTGATGGCGGCGCCATCGCGACCGGCTCGCCGCCGATCAGTTCATAGCGGGTGTCGGTTCCGTCGTCCCAGACAAGGAACTCATCGACGGTCATCACACGGCGGGCGGGATCGCTCATGCCCCTGAGTATGGCATCGCGTCCGCCCGCTTCCAAGCGGCGGAAAGGCAAAGGCTCGGTGCGGGGCCTCAGTGGCGGGTGCGCGCCGGGGTGATGTAGACGCCGTCCCAATCGACGCCGAACAGGGCGTCGTCGCCGGCCTCCTCGACCAGATCGTCGTACTCGCCGGCGTCGATCAGGCCGAAGATCGACGCGGTGCCCGACGCGTCGAGATCGCAGGTGATGACCCGGCCGCCGATCTCGACCGAGGTGAAGAAGATTTCCGGCAGTTCCATGCTGTCCAGATCCAGCGTCACGGCGGTCTCGATGTCGTAGACCGCGCGGGCCGACAGCGAACCGCGCAGCGCGGCGGCCTGGGCGCTCCAGACGATGCGCTTGACCCGCGCCGCCGGCTGGGTCTCGGTCGCGAGCGCCGTCTCGTCGGGCTGGCCGGCCATCGCGATCATCCGGGAAACCAGGGTCGAGGTGTGCATGAGAGCCTCCGCTGTGTGACGGCCCCAGAGTTGCCCCACGGCGGTTAACGGGGTCTTAAGCCGGTCAGGGGCGGAAGCCTTACTCCCCCTGAGGTATGGCCTAGTCCTTCGGGCGGGTGATGGCCGCGAAGGCGGCCGCCACCCCCGCCGCGACGCGCGCGTTGTCGCGGATCAGCGCCATGTTGGCGGTCAGGCTGCGCCCCTCCGTCAGGCGCTCCAGCGCCGCCAGCAGATGCGGCGTGACGTCCTTCCCCTTGATTCCCTTGGAGTCCGCGTCGGCCAGCGCCAGACCGATGGCCGCCTCCATCGCCTCGCCGTCCAGCTCGTCGGCGGGCGGGATCGGGTTGGCGAGCAGCACCCCGCCCTCCAGCCCGAGCTCCCATTTGGCGTGCAGGATCGCCGCGACCTCGGTGACGTTGTCACAGCGGCGCGAGACGGGCAGCCCGCTGCGCCGGCTGTAGAAGGCGGGAAACTCGTCGGTGCCGAAGCCCAGAACCGGCACGCCGCGCGTCTCCAGCACCTCCAGGGTCTTGGGCAGGTCGAGAATCGACTTGGCCCCGGCGCAGACGACGCAGACCGGGGTCCGGGCCAGTTCGTCGAGATCGGCCGACACGTCGAAGCTGGTCTCCGCCCCGCGATGGACGCCGCCGATGCCGCCGGTGGCGAAGACCGCTATGCCGGCCATGCGCGCCGCGATCATCGTCGCGGCGACCGTGGTGGCGCCCAGCGCGCCGACCGCCAGCGCGACGGGCAGGTCGCGGCGGCTGAGCTTCCAGGCCGCCGTTCCGCCTTCGGCCAGCCGCTCCAGCGCCGCGTCGTCGAGTCCGATGCGGATGCGCCCGTCCATCACCGCGACGGTGGCGGGGACGGCGCCGGCGGCGCGGACCTCGGCCTCCAGGGCGCGGGCGCTGTCGAGGTTCCGCGGGTAGGGCATGCCGTGCGAGATCACGGTGGATTCCAGCGCCACCACCGGGCGGCCCTCGGCCAGCGCGTCGGCGATCTCGGGCGTCGGCAGCAGGCGCTCGTGCATGGGGGTCTCCGGGCAATGTGGCTTTGGGACGAAGGTGCCGGGGCGATGGCTCCGGGGTGGGCGCGCCCTATATTAGGGGGCATGGCCCCGGCACTCCATCCCCAACCCCTTCCTTCCGGCCGTCCCCATCCCGACCGCTGGATCAAGGTCCAGCCCGAGGGGCTGTATGTCGAGCCCGGCGGTTTTTACATCGACCCGGTGCGTCCGGTGGAGCGCGCCGTCGTCACCCACGGTCATTCCGACCACGCCCGGCCCGGCAACCGCCATGTCCTGGCCACCCCCGCGACGCTGGCCATCATGGCGCAGCGCATGGGGGAGGCGGCCCCGGCCTCGACCCAGCCGCTGGAGTATGGCGAGCCGATCCGCATCGGCGACGTCCTCGTCCGTCTGGCGCCGGCCGGCCATGTGCTGGGCAGCGCCCAGGTGGTGCTGGAGCATGCCGGGTCGCGGGTCGTCGTCTCCGGCGACTACAAGCGCCGCCTGGACCGCACTTGCGCGCCGTTCGAGCCGGTGCCCTGCGACGTCTTCGTGACCGAGGCGACCTTCGGCCTGCCGGTCTTCCGCCACCCGCCCGACCTGGGGGAGGTGGAGAAGCTGCTGCATTCGATGGCGCTGTTCCCGGAGCGCAGCCACGTCGTCGGCGCCTACGCGCTCGGCAAATGCCAGCGGGTCATCACGCTGCTGCGCGCCGCCGGCTACGACCGGCCCATCTATCTTCACGGCGCGCTGGAGCCGCTCTGCGCCCTCTACGGCCGTTTCGGGGTGGAATTGGGCGAACTGCGCCCGGCCACCGTCGCCGCCAGGGAGGAGCTGAGGGGCGCGCTGGTCCTCGCCCCGCCCGCCGCCGCCACCGACCGCTGGGCGCGGCGGCTGAGCGACCCGGTGGTCGCCATGGCGTCGGGCTGGATGCGGGTGCGCCAGCGGGCCCGGCAGCGCGGGGTCGAACTGCCGCTCGTCATCTCCGATCACGCCGACTGGGACGAGTTGACGCAAACGCTGGAGGATGTCGGCGCGCCCGAGGTCTGGGTCACCCATGGCCGGGAGGAGGCGCTGGTCCACCACGCCACCCGGCGCGGCATCCGCGCCCGCGCCCTGGCCCTGATCGGCTTCGAGGAGGAGGATCTGGAGGAGGCGGCGGTGAGCGGGGAAGGCGCAAGGGAGAAAGGCGCATGAACCGCTTCGCCGCGCTGATCGACGCGCTGGTCTTCATGCCCTCGCGCAACGGCAAGATCCGCCTGCTGATCGACCATTTCGCCGGGACGCCCGACCCGGAGCGCGGCTGGGCGCTGGCCGCCCTGACCGGCGGGCTGAGCTTCCGCGAGGCCAAGCCCGCCGCCATCCGCCAACTGGTCGCCACCCGCGTCGATCCGGAGCTGTTCGCCCTCTCCTACGATTATGTCGGCGATCTGGCGGAGACGGTGGCGCTGATCTGGCCCGAGCGGCCGGAGCGCGCCAACAGCCTGCCCCCCAGCCTCGACGAGGTGGTGCGGGGGCTGCACGACGTGAAGCGCGGGCAGGTGATGGAGCTGGTCGAGGGCTGGCTCGACACGCTGGACGCGTCGGGCCGCTTCGCCCTGCTGAAGCTCATCACCGGATCGCTGCGCATCGGCGTGTCGGCCCGGCTCGCCAAGACGGCGCTGGCCGAATGGGGCAAGCTCGACATCGCCGAGCTGGAGGAGGTCTGGCACGGCCTGACCCCGCCCTACGCCGGCCTGTTCGCCTGGGCCGAGGGCAGGGGGGAGCGCCCCGCCGCCGGGCACGGCGCCGGCTTCCGCCCGATGATGCTGTCCCACCCGCTGGAGGAGGAGGACCGTGCGGCGCTCGACCCCGCCGCCTATTGCGCCGAATGGAAATGGGACGGCATCCGCGTGCAGCTCGTGGCGCGCGACGGGCAGCGGCGCGTCTACAGCCGCACCGGCGACGAGCTGTCCGGCGCCTTCCCCGACGTCGCCGACCACATGCTGTTCGACGCCGTGCTGGACGGCGAGCTTCTGGTGGCGCGCGACGGGGTGGTGGCGCCCTTCAACGACCTGCAACAGCGGCTGAACCGCAAGAGCGTGACGGCGGCGATGCTGCGCGACGGGCCGGCCTGGGTGCGGCTCTACGACATCCTGTTCGACGGCGCCGAGGATCTGCGCAGTCTTCCCTTCACCGAACGCCGCGCCCGGCTGGAGCGCTGGTACGAGGCCGTCCGGCCGCGCCGCATGGACCTGTCGCCGCTGGTGCCCTTCCAGGGCTGGGAGCAGCTCGCGGCGCTGCGCGAGGGCGCGCGGGAGAACGGGATCGAGGGGCTGATGCTGAAGCGCTCCGACAGCCCCTATCTCGGCGGGCGTCCCAAGGGGCCGTGGTTCAAATGGAAGCGCGGGGCGTTGACCCTCGACACCGTGCTGATGTACGCCCAGCGCGGCCACGGCAAGCGGTCGAGCTTCTATTCCGACTTCACCTTCGGCGTCTGGCGCGGCGGGGAGCTGGTTCCGGTCGGCAAGGCCTATTTCGGCTTCACCGACGCCGAGCTGGTCGAGCTGGACCGCTGGGTGCGCAACCACACCGTCCGCAAATACGGCCCGGTGCGCGAGGTGTCGGCCGGGCTGGTGCTGGAGGTCGCCTTCGACAGCGTGCACCCCTCGACCCGGCACAAGAGCGGTCTGGCGATGCGCTTCCCCCGAATCCACCGCATCCGCTGGGACAAGCCCGCCCCCGAGGCCGACCGGCTGGAGACGCTGGCGCGCATGGTGGTGGGCGCCGACGCGGCGGCCTAGACATCAGACGACCTCCCCGCCTCGCGGAGCGGACATCCCGCATCCCGTCACACCGCGGGGTGCGACAAATCATGTTGTGAATTCCCGCCTCTCCGATGTAAAACAATTTCCAACCAACAGCCCGGCTGGGGAAAGCCGTCCGCGTTCCCCAACCCGCCGGATGCAAACCGGGCAGTCCGCGCCCGCAACACCCATTGGACCGTTCAGGAGTGGCCGTGATGCTCCGCATCTCCAAGAAGCTGATGTTCGCCATCGAGGCGGTTCTCGACATCGCCTACAACGCGGGCACCGAGCCGGTGCAGTCCGGAGAGATCACCCGCCGCCAGGGCATTCCGAAGCGCTATCTGGAACAGGTGCTCCAGCAGCTCGTCCGCGACGGCGTGCTGGCGGGGGTGCGTGGCCCGCGCGGCGGCTACCGCCTCGCCCGCGAGCGGCGGCGGATCACGCTGGGCGAGATCGTCAAGGTCGTCCGCTCCATGGAGACCGCGACCGACCCGATCGAGGAGCCCGCCGGCTCGATCCTCGGCCACAAGGTGGTGCGTCCGCTGTGGGGCGAGCTTCAGGAGGAGACCATGAAGCAGCTCGACACCATCACCATCGAGGATCTGTGCATGCGCGCGCGGGCCGCCGGGGTGGAGAGCGAAACGGAAGACCGCATCGACTTTACGATTTGATTCCCCCTGCCGGAGTGGGTAAATTCCAGTCAGGGTGTTGAAACCGCTTAAAAGACAGAGGAAAGAGGTAGAATCATGGCTGCTTCCGAATTCCGCGGCAGGATCTACGACAGCGTGCTCGACACCATCGGCGCCACGCCGCTGGTGCGGCTGAAGCGTCTGGCCGACGACGCGGGCGTCAAGGCGCAGATTCTCGGCAAGCTGGAGTTCTTCAACCCGCTGGCCAGCGTCAAGGACCGCATCGGCAACGCCATGATCGAAGCGGCGGAAGCCGCCGGCACCATCGCGCCCGGCCGCACCACGCTGGTCGAGCCGACCTCGGGCAACACCGGCATCGCGCTGGCCTTCGTCGCCGCCGCCAAGGGCTACAAGCTGATCCTGACCATGCCGGAGAGCATGTCGGTCGAGCGCCGCAAGATGCTGAAGCTGCTGGGCGCCGAGCTGGTGCTGACCCCGGCGTCGGAAGGCATGAAGGGCGCCATCCGCAAGGCCGAGGAGATCCTCGCCGCCGACCCGAACGCCTACCTGCTCCAGCAGTTCAAGAACACCGCCAACCCGGCGGTCCACCGCGCCACCACGGCCGAGGAAATCTGGACCGACACCGCTGGCCAGGCCGATTTCCTGATCTCGGGCGTCGGCACCGGCGGCACGCTGACCGGCGTCGGCGAGGTCATCAAGGCCCGCAAGCCCAGCTTTCGCGTCGTCGCGGTCGAGCCGGAGGACAGCCCGGTCCTGTCGGGCGGCATGCCCGGCCCGCACAAGATCCAGGGCATCGGCGCCGGCTTCGTGCCCGACATCCTGAAGAAGGATCTGATCGACGAGGTGATCCGCATCTCCAACCAGCGCGCCTTCGAGACCGCCCGCAAGGTCGCCCGCCTGGAAGGCGTTCCGGTCGGCATCTCGTCCGGCGCCGCCCTGGCCGCCGCGCTGGAGTTGGGCGCCCGTCCGGAGAACGAGGGCAAGCAGATCGTCGTCATCCTGCCGTCCTTCGCCGAGCGCTACCTGTCGACCGCCCTGTTCGAAGGGCTGGAGTAAGCCTCCGGCCGAAGCCCGGCCGCGCCGCCGTTCCGCGCGCGGTCGGGCTTCCATGGGCGGTTTCCGCGCCGGGCTTCCATCCAGCGTTGTGCGCCCGCGCCGGTTCGGCTATGATCGGGCGTGCGGTTCCGTACCGGGACACGGTTCCCGTTTGACGATTTGATCGTATTTTAGTAAATTCGTTCCATCATCCGCCGCTCCGGCGATCCGGCCTGCCCGAGCGTGCCCCTTGCCGATGGGGAGTGACCGCCATGGGTGTCTCCATACCGAACGTGACGCTGGGAAGCTTCTCGCGCATCAAGGGGAAGACGACGGAGCTTGCCTCCGACGGCGGCAAGGCGTCCTACCAGCAGTTCCAGGTCGGCAAGGCGTCCGAACTCAATTTCAAGATCAACAACACCTTCACCAACGTCAAGATCCTCGACCAGAACAACAAGGTCGTTGCCCAGCTCAATTCCAAGACCGAGGTCGCCGACACCAGCGCGAAGCTTGGGCCGGGCACCTACACCGCGGTGATCACCGAGGCCAACCGGACCGCAAAGCCCCGCGACTTCTCGCTCGACATCAGCGAGCGGCAGAACGTGCTGATGACCGCCGCCGGCGCGACGTTCAAGGGCATGGCGCAGCCGGTGGCAGGGGCGGACACCGGCATCCAGAAGCACACGGTGAACGTCGCCCAGGGCGGCAGCTTCATCGCCAACTTCTCGCTGCCCAACGCCCGCTGGGCGATGACGGACAAGAACGGTCAGGTCGTCGCCTCCAGCGACAGCAAGCAGGAAACGGACTTCTTCAACAAGCCGACCTTCAAGATCGAGCCGGGGGAATATCAGATGATGATCATTCCCTCGTCCAAGATGGAGCAACCGACCCCGTTCCACATGAGCTTCGTGCCGCGCGACACCACCGTGACCGCGACGGGCGGGAACCAGGAAAGCGGCGTCAGCAAGATCCTTCGGGAGCGCGAGGCGCGTCTGAAGCAATGGGCGTCGGAGGCCAAGCCGACCACGACCTCGGCCTGACCGCCGCCCCGGCCGCCTCCACTCCTACCACCGCCGCTCCAACCGTCCCCGTCGGCCGTCCCCGCCGGCCGCTTTCGGAAAAGAGCGGAGCGGACACTTGCGCCGGGTGGGGCGGGTTGCGCTATGCTCGGCGCCATGGACTTCACCGACACACAGCTCCACCGTTATTCGCGCCACATCATCCTGCCGGAAGTCGGCGGGATCGGGCAGGAACGGCTCTTGCGATCGAAGGTGCTGGTGGTCGGCGCCGGCGGGCTGGGCGCGCCGCTGCTGCTCTATCTGGCGGCAGCGGGGGTCGGCACCATCGGCATCGTCGACGACGACTCGGTCGATCTGTCCAACCTGCAACGGCAGGTCATCCACGACGAGGCCTCGCTCGGCCAGCCGAAGGTGGAAAGCGCCGCCGCGCGCATCCGCGCCCTCAACCCGGACGTCACGGTCGAGGCCCACCGGACCCGGCTGACCCGCGACAACGCGCTGGATCTGATCGGGCGCTACGACCTCGTCGCCGACGGGTCGGACAATTTCGCCACGCGCTTCCTGCTGAACGACGCCTGCTTCTTCGCCAGGAAGACCCTGGTGTCGGCGGCGATCCTGCGGTTCGACGGGCAGCTGAGCAGCTTCAAGGCGCATCTCGGCCCGCCGCACCCCTGCTACCGCTGCCTGTTCCCCGAACCGCCGCCGCGCGGCCTGGTGCCCTCCTGCTCGGAAGGCGGGGTGCTGGGGGCGCTGGCCGGCTTCGTCGGCTCGCTCCAGGCCACCGAGGTGCTGAAGGAACTGCTGGGGCTGGGCGAGAGCCTGTCGGGCAGCCTGCTGATGATGGATTCGCTCTACGCCTCCTACCAGCGCATCGGGCTGAAGCGGGATCCCGACTGCCCGCTGTGCGGCGATCACCCGACGATCCTCGATCTCTCCGCCCACGATCTCTCCGCCCATTGAGGCGCTCCGCGGCCCGAGGAGGGCGGCCATGTCTTCATCCGACACCCCATCCGCCGGCTCCGGCAACCCGGCCGGGCTGGCGATCGTCCTGTTCGCCGGCGGGTTCGACCGGGTCCATTACGCGCTGGTGATGGCCAGCGCGGCGGCGGCCACCAACCGGCCGGTCACCCTGTTCTTCACCGGCCGCGCCCTGGGGGCCCTGCTGCCCGGGGACGGGCCGGAGGCGCCGGGCTGGCATGGGCTCGACCCGGCCGACGACGGCAGCGCCCCGGCGGCGCGCGACCGCTGGTTCGCCGGCAACGGAGTCGCGACCTTCGAGGAGCTGCTGGAGGCCTGCGTCCTGCTCGGCGTGCGCGTGATGGCCTGCGAGATGGGGCTGCGGGCGCTTGGCCTGCCGGCCGGCGCGGCCCTGCGCGCGGACGTGCCGGTGCAGGGCGGCGGCGTCGTCACCTTCCTGAACGAGGCGCCGAAGGGCGCCGCCATGCTGTTCGTGTGAGCCCGTCCATGCCTGAACGCCAGCCCGCCCCGCCGGGCAACGCCGCCGTCCTCGACCTCGCCAACCGCTTCGAGGCCATCGCCACGGACGGTTTCGAGGGCAAACCCCACGCCGACGCCCTGGCCGATCTGGCGCGGCGGGTGCGGGCGATGCCGGGCATGGCGCCACGGGTCGCCCACGCGCTGGGCATCATGATCGAGCTGATCGGCGAGAGCGACCCGGCCGGCCGTTTCGCCGCCAAGACCGCGATCCTGCGCGAGGCGGCCGGGCTGATCCTCGAAAGCGACTGACGGAGCGTTGATCCAGGCGCAAGGCGGCCATGCGTCACGTTTCCGCCGGCCGTCCCGTCACAGGGGCGATCACGAACCAGGCCCAAGGACGCGCCGACCATGGACACCCGTCTTTCCGTTTCCGCCATCGCTCCCGCCCTCTACCGCGCGATGATCGCGACCACCACCGCCCTCCGCGCCGCCGGCTTGCCGGCCCGCCTGATCCATCTGGTCGATCTGCGGGTGTCGCAGATCAACGGCTGCGCCTTCTGCATCGACATGCACGGCAAGGAGGCCCGCCACGCGGGGGAGACCGAGGAGCGTCTCGCCGCCCTCGCCGGCTGGGCCGCGTCCGACCGGTTCGAGGCGGACGAGCGCGCCGCCTTCGCCTGGGCCGAGGCGCTGACCCGCAACCGGCACGACGAGATCGACGGGGCGCACCGCGCGCTTCAGCGGCATTTCGACGACGGCCAGATCGGCGTGCTGACCGTGGCGGTGGCGCAGATCAACGCCTGGAACCGGCTCGGCATCGCCCAGTACCGTGAAGCCGTGTCGCCGGCCGCCGCCTGAGGCCGGCATGAGCGCCGCCCTCGGCACCCTCGACACGGCCTTTGGCGACGCCGCCATCCACGACCCGCTCGCCGTCTTCGCGGCCGAGCGGGGGCGGCTGCGGTCGCTGGCCTACCGCCTGCTCGGTTCGGTGGCCGAGTCGGAGGATGTGCTCCAGGACGCGTGGCTGCGCTGGAGCGCGGTCGACGCGGCGGCCGTCGGGACGCCGGCGGCCTTCCTGACCACGATGGTGACCCGGCTGGCGCTCGACCGGCTGCGCGCCGCCCGGACGGTGCGCGAGCGCTATTACGGGCTGTGGCTGCCGGAACCCGAGGTCTCCTCCTGGGACGACGAGGTCGAGGCGGCGGATCAGGTGCCGATGGCGATGATGCTCCTGCTGGAGCGTCTGGCCCCGGACCAGCGGGCGGTCTTCGTGCTGCGCGAGGCGATGGATCTCGATTACGCGGAAATCGCCGCCATCCTCGGCAAGTCCGCCGAGGCCTGCCGCCAGATCATGCGGCGGGCGCGTGGCCGTCTGGCCGAACCCTCCGCCGCCACCGCCCGGCCCGAGGCGGGGCGCCGGCTGGCCGACGCCTTCGCCGAGGCCAGCGTCCGGCGCGACTACGCGGCGATCGTGTCGCTGCTGTCGGACGACGCGCTGTGGCTGGGCGACGGCGGCGGCGTGGCGCTGACCGCGCTCAACCCGATCCGCGGCGCCGACCGCATCGCCCGCTTCATCATCGGCGTGCAGCGCAAGCATGGCCGGGCCTTCGCCTTCACGCCCGTCCGGGTCAATGGCGGGCCGGGCTTCCTGACCACCCATGGCGGGGTGTTCAGCGGGGTGTGGGCGCTGGACATCGCGGACGGGCGGATCACGCGCCTGTACAAGATCGCCAACCCGCACAAGCTGGCGCACGTGACGCCGCCGTCAGGCCTGTAGCGCGTCCAGGCAGCGGTCGAGCTGGTCGAGGTCGACCGGGCGGCACAGGACCGGAAAGGGGCCGTCGCCGGCCGGCGCGGCGCCGCCGGTGACGATGATGCGGGTCTGCGGGTAGAGCATCGCGGCCAGCGCCGCCGCGCGTTCGCCGTCGCCGCCCTGGTCGTCGTGCAGCAGGGCGACGCTCGGCGCCTCCTCCCCGATGATCGACAGGGCGTCGAGCCCGTTGTCGGCCTGGGACACGCGGAAACCGCGCCCGGCCAGATGGCGGCTCAACGCTTCGCGCTGGCCGGCGTCGCGGTCGGACACCACGGCGCGGCGCCCGCCATGGCCCGGCGGCCGGATATCGGCATCGATGCTGAACACCGCCCGTCTCCTTCGCTCATCACCGTTTGGTTATAGAACGGAGAGCCGGGCCTGTAAACCGGCGCTACCGTTGGGCGTGGCCGCGGCGGATCTTCACCACCTCGCCGCGCTCCATCAGCGCCAGCATCGGCAGGTCGCTCGGACGGTTGCCGTAGCCCCAGGTGGCGCCGACCGGACCATGGGCGTCGATCCAGGCGCGCACCCGCTCCGCCTTGTTCAGCCGCACGCAGTTGGCGGTGCCGAGCCGGCCGGTCAGCGCGCCGTCCACCACCTCCATGCCGGTGGCGAGCAGATCGTCCACCCCCAGCCCGCGCAGCAGCGCCGGCATGTAGAGGTCGAGCGCGCCGGTGGCGATCACCACGCGGTGGCCGCGCGCGCGGTGGGCCTTCAGGGTGTCGAGCAGCGGCGGATGCCAGCGGACGCGCGGCACCATCCGTTCGGCGGCGGCCAGCGCGTCGGCGACCGGCAGGCCGCGCAGGGTGCGCTTCAGGAAGATCGCCTTGACCGATCCGGGAAAATCCACCCCCGGCCCGCGCCCCCGCACATGGCGGTGCAGCCCGGAGCGGATGGCGTCGGCCAGCGCCAGCGCGGCGCGGCGGCGCCCGATCACCTCGCCGACGAACATCGGCAGGCTGTCACCGTGGATCAGGGTGCCGTCGAAGTCGAAGAAGGCGACTCCGGGACCGCCGCCGGCCTTGCCGGGCGGGTCGATGGCGGGTGAAAGGCCGTGGGGCGCGGCTTTGGCGTCGGTGGTCTGCATGGCCGCGTTTATCCGGCGGTCCCGGCCGCTCCGGCAAGGGTTTTCCGTGGGACCTGCGGCCAGGGAAAACCTCAGTGCAGCATGGGGCCCGCCTGGCCGTCCCGCCCGTCGTCGTCGGGAACCGGGTCGTCCGCCTGGAATTCCTCGAGCTGGGCGATCAGGTCGCCGGAGGCTTCCTCCAGCCCCGCCTTGACGGCGATCAGCAGGTTGATGATTTCGCCGTTGTCCTGCTCCAGCCCGCGCACCTTCTGTTCAAGGCGGTCCAGGCGGCGGACGAGCAGTTCGGACAAGCGGTCCAAGCGGGCGAGCACGGGGTCGGTGTTGCTGTCGTCCATGGTACGGCCGGTTCCGGTCGGTGGGGTGGGTCCAAGTCTTGATCTGGGAACCCGAACCGTCAAGAACCAGCGCCGCGCCCGGCGCACTCCGCAAGCGGTGGGGCGCCGTAACCGCCCGTGAAAGTTTTGGAGATTCCGGGGGATGCCCGGTTCGCGGGCACCCCTTGCGCGCAGACGATTAGGATTTGCACCCAAACCCGAAACGATCAGGATTCCTCGCCCTGGTCGTTGCGCCGGTTGTGCGGCACGCCGTACAGTTCAAGACGATGGCCGATCAAGTCATAGCCCAGTTCGCGGGCGATGCTTTCCTTCAGCTTTTCCATCTCTTCGTTGGTGAATTCGATCACTTCGCCGGAATCGACGTCGATCAGGTGATGATGGTGGTCGGTCCGGGTTTCCTCGTAGCGGGCGCGGCCGTCGCCGAAATCGAGCCGGTCGATCACGTGCGCCTCCTCGAAAAGCCGCATCGTCCGGTACACCGTGGCGATCGAGATGCGCGGATCGATGGCGGAGGCGCGGCGGTGCACCTCCTCCACGTCGGGATGATCGGTGGCGTCGGACAGCACGCGTGAAATCACACGCCGCTGGTCGGTCATCTTCAACCCCTTCTGCACACACAGATCCTCGAGGCGCGAAGGCATGGAAATCCCCTGTTGTCGTGTCTCTAACCGCTTCCGGCGAAAGGCCGCCCGCGAGCTTTGCGGGTGGCCGGACCAGGATTTGCGCCCGGCCCCCGAATATCCGACCATCATACTGTGTTTCGAGATCATTCTCAAATGCCCCCGCCGCCGATCCATGGCAAGACCGCGCGCCTCATTATTCCGACCGGCGCGACCGGCCGGCGGCAGGCCGTTCCGGGCGCCGCGGCGGGCCGGGCGGAGGCAGGGGCAAACGCCGTTCGGAAACCAATTGCTCATAAACGGCTGCTAGCGTTTGCTGCAAGCGCAGCCCGATTGCGGTCGGGACCGGCGCGACGATACCCGCTGCCCGACCCTGTCCGGTGCCCGCAAGGCCGGTCGGAACCGGCGGCGGTCCAGACAGCGGGGAGCGCGGTGACGCCATCCGACCCAATCGGCTACGCCTCGGCGGCGCGCGACGACGAGGCGGCCTACACGGCCGCCGGGCTTGCCGTGCCCGTGGCGCCGGTCGACAGCGACCGCGTCTGCGCCGAGGCGATCGACCGCTTTTCCCGTCACGCCGATCTGCCGGCGCTGGTCGTGGTCGACCGCGACGGCTGGGTGCTCGGGCTGATCGACCGCAACAGCCTGATGGCGGCCTTCGCCGAGGATCCCGAGGTGGCGCGGCGGCCGGTGGCCGAACTGATGGACGCCAAGCCGTTGACGGTCGAGGCCGGCCTGACCCTGAGCGAGATCGGCCGGCGGATGGCGCGGCTGAAGCCGGCGGCCCTGGTGACCGGCTTCGTGGTGGTGCGGGATGGACGCTATCTCGGCCTCGGCACCGCCACCGGGCTGATGGCGCGCTCGGCCGAGCAGGGCGAACTGCGCAGCCGCCAGCTCGAGGCGGCGCGGCGGCAGGCCGAGCAGGCCAACCGGGCCAAGACCGCCTTCCTCGCCAACATGAGCCACGAGATTCGCACGCCGCTGAACGCCATGATGGGCTTCGCGGAGATCCTGGAACAGGAGGTCCTCGGGCCCCACGCCATCCCGCTCTACCGCGAATACGCCCGCGACATCGCGGAGAGCGGCCGGCACCTGATGGATCTCATCAACGACCTGCTGGATCTGTCGAAGGCCGAGGCCGACCGGCTCGATCTGGTCGAGGCGACGGTGGACGTGCCGCGCGTGCTCGCCGGCACCGCGCGCCTGCTGTCCGAGCGCGCCGCGCGCAACGGCGTGCGCATCGTCACCGCGGTTCCGCCCGACCTGCCGGCCCTGTGGGCGGACGAGCGCAAGCTGCGCCAGATGCTGCTGAACCTGCTGTCCAACGCGGTGAAGTTCACCCCGGCCGACGGGGTGGTGACGGTGAGCGCGCGTCTGGCGGCGAACGGATCGCTGTGGATGTCGGTGCACGACACCGGCATCGGCATGTCCGGCGAGGAGCTGGCCAAGGCGCTGGAGCCCTGGGGGCAGATCGACAGCGCGCTGGGGCGCGGCCATGTCGGGACCGGGCTCGGGCTGCCGCTGACCAAATGCCTGATCGAGCTGCATGGCGGCCGGCTGGACGTGATCAGCACGCCCGACCGCGGCACGACGATGGCGCTGGTCTTCCCGCCCGACCGGATGGGGCGGGCGTGAAGAAAAAGCCCTTCTCCCCTTGTGGGAGAAGGGTTGGGATGAGGGGGATGCGGCGAAGCCGCAATCAATCGATGTCCCGCCCCTCCGCAATCGCGAGAATTGTTTCCAGAACGCCGGTCAAATTCGTAAGCACATCCGGATTCCAGAAACGCAGAACGCGGTACCCTTGCGCTTGAAGAAAAGCCGTTCGCAAGGCGTCGGCCGCGGGTGTGTGTTGGCTGCCATCGGCCTCCACAATCAAACGCCGATCATAGCAAAGAAAGTCAACGACATAGCGGCCAACGGTCTGCTGTCTTCGAAATTTCATGCCGCCGAGACGCCGGTCACGCAAGCCATGCCAAAGGAGCTTTTCCGCATCGGTCGCCGTTTGGCGCAAGCTGCGAGCGCGTTCCGTGGTCATGAGTTGCGGCCCCCTCACCCCAACCCCTCTCCCACAAGGGGAGAGGGGCTTCGGTTTCGCCTCCGCTTACGCCAGCCCCTTCTCCATGGCGCTCGCCAGGCGGCGGGCGAAGGCGGCGGGATCGGGCAGGGACTCGCCCTCGACGATGCGGGCCTGGTCGAGCAGCAGCCACGCCGCGTCCTCAAGGTTCACCGCGGCGCCCTCGGCCTTGGCCCGGTCGGCGAGACGCTTGATCAGCGGGTGCGACGGGTTGATCTCCAGGATGCGCTTGGCCCCGGCCGCGTCGGCGCCGAGCTGCTTGTGCTGCTTGAGCAGCCGCTCCAGGTGCATGTCCATGTCGTTGTCGTCGGACACCAGGCAGACGGCGCTGTCGGTCAGGCGTTCGGACTTGCGGACGTCCTTCACGGCGTCGCTCAGCGTCAGCTTCAGCAGGGCCAGCAGGTCGACCAGCTCGCCTTCCGGCGCCTTGTCCTCCGGCTTGTCCTCCTCGCCGCCCTTGATCTTGCCGAGGTCGGCGCCGCTGCGGGTCACCGACTTGAAGGGCTTGCCGTCATAGACGCCGACCGAAGGCATCCAGAACTCGTCCACCGGGTCGGTCAGCAGCAGCACCTCGACGCCCTTGGCCTTGAAGCCTTCGAGCTGCGGGCTGCGCAGCAGGCTGTCCACATCGTCGCCCGACAGGGTGAAGATGGTGTCCTGGCCCTCCTTCATGCGGCCGACATATTCCTCCAGCGACACCAGCCCGTCGCCGGCGGTGCTGCGGAAGCGCAGCAGCTTCAGCAGCTCGTCGCGGTGCTCGTAGTCCTCGTAGAGCCCTTCCTTGAGGACCGCGCCGAAATTCTCCCAGAAGGTCGCGTATTCGGCGGCCTTCTCCGTGTCCTTGGCCTTCTTGTTCAGCTCCGACAGGACGCGGCGGGTCAGGCCGGCGCGGATCTTGGCCAGCATCGGGTTGTGCTGGAGCATCTCGCGGCTGATGTTCAGCGGCAGATCCTCGCTGTCGACCACGCCGCGCAGGAAGCGCAGGTAGGGCGGGATCAGCCCCTCGGCCGCGTCGGTGATGAAGACGCGCTTGACGTACAGCTTCACCCGGTGGGCGCGCTTGGGGTCGAACAGGTCGAAGGGCTTGGTCGAGGGGACGAACAGCAGGTTGGTGTATTCCAGCGCCCCTTCCGCCCGCCAGTGCAGGGTCAGCCACGGCTCGTCGAAGGCGTGGCCGACATGGTGGTAGAATTCCTTGTACTGGTCGGCGGTGATCTCGTTCTTCGAGCGGGTCCACAGGGCCGACGCGCTGTTCAGCGACTTGGCGTCCTCACCCTCGCCGAAGACGATGGGGATGGCGATGTGGTCGGAGTATTTGCGGACGATGGCGCCCAGCCGGTGCTCCTCCAGATACTCGTCGTCGCCCTCGCGCAGGTGCAGGACGATCCTCGTGCCGCGCGGCAGGCCGTCGGTCTCGGCGATCGTGAACTCGCCCTTGCCGTCGGATTCCCAGCGCCAGCCCTGGCTCTCGCCGGCCTTGCGGGTCAGCACCTCGACGCGGTCGGCGGCCATGAAGGCGGAGTAGAAGCCGACGCCGAACTGGCCGATCAGATTGACGTCCTTCTTGCCCTCGGCGTTGGCCTCCTTCAGCGACTTCATGAAGGCGGCGGTGCCCGACCGCGCGATGGTGCCCAGATTCTCGATCAGATCCTCGCGGTTCATGCCGATGCCGTTGTCGGCGACGGTCAGGGTCCGCGCCTCCTTGTCGGCCAGCAGGCGGACTTGGAGGTTCGGGTCCTCGGCCGACAGCTCGGGCTGGGTCAGCGCCGCGTAGCGCAGCCGGTCGCAGGCGTCCGACGCGTTGGAAACCAGCTCGCGCAGGAACACTTCCTTCTCGCTGTAGAGCGAGTGCGCGACGATGTCGAGCAGGCGGCTGACCTCGGCCTGGAAACTGAGCCGTTCTTCGGTCATGGGGGCACCTTCGTCCGTGTCTTGTCGTGGTGAAGCGTTTGAACGGCGGAGATAGGCGAGAGCACCCCTCCGGTTCAAGAGGCATGGGCGCAGAAACACCGCGCGCACGACGGGACGGGGATGTTTTCCCGTCCCGTCGTGGTTGCGCGGCGCTGGTGGAGCAAAGTGTCCGGCTGGGCCGGGAGACGCACGGAAACAGCGCGCCAGCTCTCCCGACCAGGTCATGACCGGGCTTGGCCCGGTCATCCACGGGCGTACCGCCATGGGCGTCGGGAGTTTGCGCGTGGATGTCCGGCTCGAGGCCGGGCATGACGGATGGGAAAGGAGGGCGGTTGCCTGACCCGTCCCTTTACTTCTTGGGGGCCTTCTTGGGCGGCTCGGCCGGGGCCGGCTCGGCGCCGCCGGCCAGCAGCGGCGCCATGTCGGCGCCGTTCAGCAGGAGCTGGCCGGTCTCGGTCACGTCGATCTTGTAGCTGCGGACCTCGGCGCCGCCCGGATCCTGGCTGACCTGCCCCATCGCCTGGAGCATGCCGATCATGCCGAGGACGTCCTGGGTCTCCTTGTCGGGCTTGGCGCCGGGGGCCGGCTGCAAGGCCTTGACGGCGGCGTCCAGCCCCTTCAGCAGCACGACCGTCCCGCCGGTGACGCCGAAGGGCGACTGGGGGGCGACGCGCAGCGCGCCGGTGGCGCTGCCGGCGGTGGCCGGCGTGTCGACCGCCAGCTTGTCGAGCCGCAGCTCGCTGCCCGCCTCGATCAGGGCGGCCATCGCCTTCTGCATGGCGACGTCGGCGGCGGCGGGCGCCGGGGCGGCCGGCGGCTGCTTGGCCTTGGCGCCCTTCTTGGGCGGCTCGGCGGCGGCCTTCTGCTCGGCCTCGGCGGCGACGATCAGGTCGCTGAAGGTCTGCCACAGCGCGGTGGTGGGCAGCTTGGCGAGCGAGAGCTGGACATCGACCGCCTTGGGCGTGAAGGCCGACGGGGCCGGCGAGGGCGTCATGGCGAAGTCGCGCGCCTCCAGCCCGAAGCTGGCGGTGGCGAAGCCCTGGTCGAGATCCGTGATGCCGCCCTGGAAGGCGAGCTGGCCGAGCGTGACGGTGGAGCCGTCCGAGCTGTCGGTCGCCGACAGGCCGGTCAGCCGCAGCTTGCCGGTGGCGCTGCCGATCAGGCCGCGCAGCATGGGCAGCACCTCGGCCGAGGTCGGGGTCTTGCCGCTGGCGGCGAGCTGCTGCGACAGCTTCTGGAGGGCGCCGATCTTGGCGAGGTCGGCGCGGACGTAGCTGTTCTCGACGGCGAGCCCGCCGAGCTTGAAGACCTCGCGCTTCTTCTCGTCCAGCCCGACCACGCCGCCGACGGCGATGGCGGCCGGGCCGCTCCAGGTGGTGGCGCCGTCGGGCTTCAGGTCCTGGGCCATGGTCAGAGAGCCGATGGCGATGCTGCCCTTGCCGTCCGGGCTGATGACGGTGACGTCGTTGTAGGCGGCATCGACCGTCAGCAGGGTCTCCAGCGGGGCCGACCAGGTGCCGGTGAAGTTCTGGCGCCCCAGCGTGACGGTGGCGGCCTCGGCGTAGTCGTCCTCCTCCTCGTCGTATTGCTGGACGGCGATCCTGCCGGGCAGGGTGACGGCGATGCCGAACTGGCCGGCGTCGCGCGGCGTGACGGTCAGCAGGACGGTGCCGACCTCGATCCGCGTGCCCTCGGGGCCCTCCGCCGACAGGCGGGGCAGGGCGACGTCGTAATGGTCGCCGGCCGGCTTGACGGTGGGCTCGCCCTCCCATTCGAAGCCGATGCCCTCGCTGTCCTCGGTGGCGGCGGGGAACCAGCGGTTGAGGCCGCTCTTCAGCGTGGCGGCGAGGGCGCGGGCGCCGGCGTCATCGACCACGGGCACTTCGGCCCGGACCGGAGTCCAGGCGGCGGCGACCAGGACGAACAGGCCGCCGGCGAGCGCGCCGGGTGTGAGGGGACGGACGGACGGACGACGCATCTGGGGACTCTCCCAAGGGGTTGGTTGGCCTCAGTTAAGCCTGATACGCGACGCCGGTCCATCGTCTGAATGGGAGACGGACGAACCGCCGACCCGCCGGGCCCCGCCGGTCAGAAATCGAGGTCGGCGTAGTGTTTGGGCGGCGGGCTGCCGGTGACGTTGTCGGCCAGCAGGGCGCGGAAGCTGGGCCGCGATTTGATGCGGGCGTACCAGTCCTTGGCCTCGCCGTGCCGGTCCCACGGCACGTTGTCGATGTAGTCGAGGCAGGAGAGTTCCGCCGCCGCCGCGATGTCGGCCAGCGTGAAGCTCGGCCCGGCCAGCCAGGGGCGCCGCTCCGACAGGAAGGCGATGTAGTCGAGGTGGTAATGGATGTTCGCCAGCCCGGCGCGGATCGCCGGGGCGAAGGGGTGGCCCTCGCCGGACAGCCGCTTGATCAGCTTCTCGCCGACGAGGTTCTCGGTCACCTCGCGCTCGAACTTGCGGGTGAACCAGTCGACCAGCCGCCGCACCTCGGCCCGGTGGGCGATCTCGCGCGGCAGCAGGACCACGTCGGGGTAGGCTTCCTCCAGATACTCGACCACCGCCAGCCCGCCGGCGACGATGGTGCCGTCCTCCTCGACCAGGACCGGGACCTCGCCGGAGGGGTTCAGCTTGAGGAAGTCGGTGCGCCGCTCCCACGGCTTCTCGATCACCGGATCGAAGGGCAGGCCCTTCTCGGCCAGCATCACGCGGGCGATTCGCGACAGCGTGTGGAGCGGGTGGTGGTACAGGGTCCTCATGGCGGCGGGACTGTAGCGCAACGCAGCAAAGGAAAACAGCCCGGGCGGCGGGGTGGACGCTCGTCCGTTCGGGGGATGACCGCCCCCATCAGCCGGAACGTCGCGCCCGGTCCCCGAATCGCGGTTTCGATCGCGGTTTCAGGCCCGGCCGGCCACGACGCTCACCCCTCCACCCGGACGCTGGCCCCGACATGGGTGAAGGCGAACCGCGGCTCGATGGACACGGGCGGGAAGGGGCGGCCGTGGCGGGGATGGGCGCTGTCGTGAACGAGGCAGCGCGTGCGGATGCGCGGCCAGACCACGTCGCGCAGGAAGCGCTGGTCGCTCAGCCGGTCGGTCCCCCGCGCGGTGTGGGCGTCGAACAGGGGGGGCAGCGGCGGCAGCAGGCCGGCCAGACCGCCCCACAGCCCCGCCAGCATGACCTCGCTGTGCAGCACATGGTCGCGCAGCACATGGAAGGGGTGCGGCGAGGCCAGCCATTCGTCCACGGCGGCCCGCTCGCGGCGGTTCAGCCGGGAATCGGCGTCCCGGCACAGGAAACGGGCCACATCGGGGTCGTCGGACACCAGAAAGCGCCACAGGGTTCCCTGCGCCGCCGCCGTCCCCACGGGCATCGCCACCCGCTCTGCCCCGGCGGCGTCCAGCGCGGCGAGCACGGGGGCCGGCACCGAGTCGTCGTGGTAGATCCGGCAGATCCAGCCGGGATAAAGCTCCCGCGCCAGCCGGACATTCTCGATGGCGCCCTGCGTGTAGTCCGGCCGGTCGCCCCACAGGCTGAAGGCGATCACGTCGCGCCGGCGCCGGCCGGGATGGCTGGGCATCTCCGGCAGGGGTGGTGCCGCGGGCGCCAGTGCGTTCTTGCGGTCGAGCAGCAGGTCGGTCTGGGCCGCCGCCTCGGGCAGCCGATGGGCGGTGTGGAGAACGACCGCGCGGTAGTCGAGCGCTTGCAGGTCGTCCGGGCGGACGGTGCCGGCGCGCGCGAAGGCCCGCTCGGCCGTGTCGAAATCCCCGGCGGAAAAGGCGGCCACGCCCAGATTGTAGAAGGCCGCGTGGGCGTCCGGCCGCAGGCAGAGGGTCGCGCGGTAGGCGCGGGCCGCCGGGGCCGGACGGCCCGCGTCGAGCCGGGCGTTGGCAAGGGCGTAGAAGGTGTCGGCGTCGCAGGCCCCGGCGGCGACGGCGTCGCCCAGCAGGATGGCGTCGCCGTGCTGACGCCCCAGGGCCGCCAGCCGGGCCGCCAGATCCCGCCGTCCCAGCCGGACGGCGCGGCTGAGAGCCTGCCGTGGATCTTGCGGCGGGTCGATGCCGTGCTCCGCGAGGGAGGCCGCCTGCTCCCAGGCGTCCGCCGCCGCCGGGTCCAGGGCCAGGGCGCGGCGCAGGCCATGGCCGGCCTCCCGGGGGCGGCCCAGGACCAGGGCCAGCTTTGCGCGGTTGACGTGGAACGCCGCGCGGTCGCCGCGCAGGGCCAGCGCCCGGTCCACCAGTTCCAGCGCCTGCGCGGGGTGTCCCTGCTGGGCGCGCAGCAGGCCCAGCAGATGCAGGGCGTCGGGCTGGTCCGGGTCGGCGTCGAGGATGCGGCCGTAGAGAATCCCCGCCTCCTCCATCCGTCCCTGGCGGTGGTGGTCGAGTGCCAGATTCAGCGCTTCGGCGATGGTCGCTATGGCGCTTCTCCTGCGCGCGGGTGATGTGCCGGGTGCCGGTTCCTTCTAGCACGGGCGCGACCGTGGGCACCCTGGGAAACGCCCGAACCGGTCGTGTCTAGCCCGCCCGCGACATCCGGTAGAGCACCAGCGGTTCGGGATGGTCCGAGGGGGGAGGGGGAACCGGCGTCCAGCCCTTGTGCTCGTAGAAGGCGCGGGCCGCCGCGTTGCGCGCCGCGCAGGCGAGCTGGGCGGAGCCTTGCAGCAGGGCGAGCGCCTCGCGCAGCAGGGCGGAGCCGATGCCGCGCTTGTGCCAGGCGGCGTCGATGAACAGGTTGTGGATGAAGCGTTCCGATTCGTCGATCGACACGAAGCCGACGACCAGCCCGTCCACCTCGGCGACCATCACCTCGTCCTCCTGGACGCAATCGTAATAGTCGTCGAGGCCGAAGCGGTCGGCCGGGTGCCAGGAGAACGCCGTGCGGCGGCCGTGGAGGAAGATCTCGGCGCAGCGCGGCGCGTCGGTCGCGCGGGCCATGCGGATCACGATGCGAAAGCCGTCGCCTGCCGGCATGCGCCCTCCTTTCGTCGGTTGCGGGGCGGTGGTCGGGTCCGCCTGCATCAACCATCCACACACCAGAATATTCCGGAATGCGGAAATAGGCGAACGGTCCATTGGTCGCGACGGGAGCCGGGAGTACGTCCAAAGAGAAAGGGCGGCCCGGATGGGACCGCCCCTGTGGAAGTCTTCGTGAGAGGTTGTCCGAAACCCTCTCCCGCAGGAGGAGAGGGGCTTTCAGACGGGCCGTCACTCCGCCGGGATCGCCTTGGGCAGCGTCACCGGAACGGCCAGACGGTTCAGCATCTCCTTCGGCACGATCTGCCAGAACTTGGTCAGCTCGCGCTCCCAGTCGTTCAGGATCTCGGCGGCGAAGCGGCTCTGGGTCTCCGCGACGTGCTCCTCGATCAGGGCGCGCAGCTGGGCCTCGTAATGCGTGACCTCGATGCGCTGGAAGATGACGCTCTCGTCGTTGATGTAGAGCGGCAGCTGGTCGTCGGCGTCGTAGATGTAGGCCATGCCCCCGGTCATGCCGGCGCCGAAATTGTCGCCGACCCTGCCCAGGATCACCGCCGTGCCGCCGGTCATGTACTCGCAGCCGTTGGAGCCGCAGCCCTCGACCACCACGGTGGCGCCGGAGTTGCGCACCGCGAACCGCTCGCCCGCCTGACCCGCCGCGAACAGCTTGCCGGCGGTGGCGCCGTACAGCACCGTGTTGCCGATGATGGTGTTCTCGTTCGACAGCAGCGGGCTGCTGGTCGGCGGGCGCACCACGATCATGCCGCCCGACAGGCCCTTGCCGACATAGTCGTTGGCGTCGCCCATCACCTCCAGCTTGATGCCCTGCACCGCGAAGGCGCCCAGCGACTGGCCGGCGGTGCCGCGCAGGCGCACGGTGATGTGGCCGGGCTGGAGCCCGAACATCCCGAATTTCCGCGTGATCATCGAGGACAGCCGCGTGCCGATGGCGCGCTGCGTGTTCCGCGCGTTGTAGGCGAGCTGCATCTTCTCGCCCTCCTCGAACAGCGGGCGGGCGTCGGCGACGATGCGGGCATCGAGCGTGTCCGGCACCTCGTTGCGGCCCTGGAGCGTGCAGTAGCGGGCGTTCTCGCCGGGATCGACCTGGGCCAGCAGCGGGTTGAGGTCGAGGTCGTCGAGATGCTCGGCGCCGCGGCTGACCTGATGGAGCAGGTCGGTGCGGCCGATCACCTCGTTGAGCGTGCGGAAGCCCAGCTTGGCCAGGATTTCGCGGACCTCCTCGGCGAGGAAGGTGAACAGGTTGACGACCTTCTCCGGCGAGCCGACGAACTTCTCGCGCAGCGCCTCGTCCTGCACGCAGACACCGACCGGGCAGGTGTTGGAGTGGCACTGGCGGACCATGATGCAGCCCATGGCGATCAGGCTGGCGGTGCCGATGCCGTACTCTTCCGCACCCAGCATGGCGGCGATGACGATGTCGCGGCCGGTCTTCAGGCCGCCGTCGGTGCGCAGCCGCACGCGGTGGCGCAGGCGGTTCAGCGTCAGGACCTGATGGACCTCCGACAGGCCCATCTCCCAGGGCAGGCCGGCGAACTTGATCGAGGTCTGCGGGCTGGCGCCCGTGCCGCCCGAATGGCCCGAGATCAGGATGATGTCGGCGTTGGCCTTGGCGACGCCGGCGGCGATCGTTCCGATGCCGGAACGGCTCACCAGCTTCACCGTTACCTTCGCGTCCGGATTGATCTGCTTCAGGTCGTAGATGAGCTGGGCTAGATCCTCGATGGAGTAGATGTCGTGGTGCGGCGGCGGGCTGATCAGCATCACGCCGGGGGTGGCGTGGCGCAGCTTGGCGATCATCTCCGTCACCTTGAAGCCGGGCAGCTGCCCGCCCTCGCCGGGCTTGGCGCCCTGGGCGACCTTGATCTCAAGCTCGCGGCACTGGTTCAGGTACTCGGCGGTGACGCCGAAGCGGCCCGACGCCACCTGCTTGATCGCGGAGTTCCAGTTGTCGCCGTTCTTGTCGGGACGGAAGCGCGCCGGATCCTCGCCGCCCTCGCCCGAGTCGGACTTGGCGCCGATGCGGTTCATCGCGACGTTCAGCGTGCCGTGCGCCTCGGGCGACAGCGCGCCCATCGACATGCCGGGCGTGATGAAGCGCTTGCGGATGGCGGTGATGCTCTCGACCTCGTCCACCGGGACGGCGGGCTTGGTCGAGCGGAACTCCAGCAGGTCGCGCAGCTGCATGGGCGGCCGCTTGTTCACCTGCTCGGAATACTTCTTGAAGGTGGTGTAGCTGTCGTTGGTGACGGCCTGCTGGAGGGTGTGGATGATGCCGCCCTCCCAGCCGTGGCGGTCGCCCGACTTGCGGAAGCGGTAGAAGCCGCCGACCGGCAGCGCCACGACGGCGTTGTCGTAGGCCACGGCGTGCTGCTCCAGCACCTTCTTCTGGATGCCGTTCAGGCCGATGCCGGAGATGCGGCTGACCATCGCCGGGAAATGCTCGGCGACCAGCGCGCGGGACAGGCCGATGGCTTCGAAGTTGCAGCCGCCGCGGTAGCTGCTGATGACCGAGATGCCCATCTTGGACATGATCTTCAGCAGGCCGTCGTCGATCGACTTCTTGACGTTGGCCATCGCCTTTTCCAGCGGCAGCGAGCCGAGCAGGCCGCGACGGTGACGCTCGGCCACCGCCTCCTGCGCCAGATAGGCGTTGACGGTGGTGGCGCCGACGCCGATCAGCACGGCGTAGTAATGGGTGTCCAGGCACTCGGCCGTGCGCACGTTCAGCGAGGTGAAGGTGCGCAGGTTGCTGCGGATCAGGTGGGTGTGGACGGCGCCGGTCGCCAGGATCGCCGGGATGGCGGCGCGGGCCGAGCCCATCGCCTCATCGGTCAGCACGACGTGGCTGGCGCCGCCGCGCACCGCGTCCTCGGTCTCGACGCGGATGCGGCGCAGCGCGTCGCGGAGCGCGTCGGGGCCGCCGTCCACCGGGAAGGTGGCGTCGATCTCGGCCAGCGTGTCGCCCATGTAGCCGCGCATGGCGCGGAACTCGGCGGTGGTCAGCACCGGGCTGTCGAGCTGGAGCAGCCGGGTCTGGCTCTCGTCCTCGTCCAGGATGTTGCCGAGGTTGCCGAGCCGCGTCTTCAGGCTCATCACGCGGCGTTCACGCAGCGAGTCGATCGGCGGGTTGGTGACCTGGGAGAAGTTCTGGCGGAAGAAATTGTGCAGGCCGCGGTACTTCTCCGACAGCACGGCGATGGGGCTGTCGTCGCCCATCGAGCCGATGGCCTCCTTGCCGTCTTCGGCCATGGGATGGAGGATCAGCTCCATGTCCTCCATGGTCAGGCCGAAGGCCATCTGGCGGCGGCGCAGCTCGTCGCGGTCCATCTCCGACGGCTCGCCCTTCTGAGCGGCGTCCTTGACCAGCTCGTCGAGGTGGGTGGTGTTCTTCACCCATTGTCCCCACGGCTTCAGGGAGGACAGATGGTCCTTCAGCGCGCGGTCGTGGTAGAGCTTGCCCTCCAGCAGGTCGACGGCGATCATCTCGCCCGGCCCGAGGCGGCCCTTCTCGACCACCTGGGTCTCGTCGATCTTGACCATGCCGGTCTCGGACCCGCCGATGATCAGGCCGTCCGTCGTGATGGTGTAGCGCATCGGGCGCAGGCCGTTGCGGTCCATGCCGCCGACGACCCAGCGGCCGTCGGTCATGGCGAGCGCGGCCGGGCCGTCCCACGGCTCCATCACCGAGTTGCAGTAGGCGATCAGCGCCTTGTGGTTGTCGGGCGTGGTCTTGGAGCTGGTCAGCGCCTGGGGCACCAGCATCATCTTGACCATCGGCGCCGTGCGGCCGGCGCGCACCATCACCTCGAACACCGAGTCGAAGGCGCCCGAATCGGACAGGCCGACGCCGATGATGGGCTTGAGATCCTGCATGTGCGCCCCGAAGGCCGGGTGCTCCATGCGGGTCTCGTGCGCCTTCATCCAGTTGACGTTGCCCTTCAGCGTGTTGATCTCGCCGTTGTGGGCGAGCATGCGGAAGGGCTGGGCCAGCGGCCAGGTCGGGAAGGTGTTGGTCGAGTAGCGCTGGTGGTAGATGGCGAAGCTCGACTCGAACCGCTCGTCGGTCAGGTCGGGGTAGAAGGTGGTCAGCTGCTCGGCCAGGAACATGCCCTTGTAGATCAGCGAGCGCGCCGACAGGGAGCAGATGTAGAAGTCGTTGATCTGCTCGCCGCGCACCGCCTTCTCGATGCGGTTGCGGATGATGTAGAGGTCCAGCTCGAACTGCTCGTCGGACACGCCCTTGGTGTTGCCGACGATGATCTGCTCGATCTCGGGCCGGGTCGCGTTGGCCTTCTCGCCGATGATGTCGACGTTGATCGGCACCTGGCGCCAGCCGTAGATGTAGTAGCCGAAGCCCAGGATCTCGGTCTCGACGATGCAGCGGCAGGCTTCCTGCGCGTCCAGGCTGACGCGCGGCAGGAACACCTGGCCGACGGCGAGGTTGTTGTCGGGCGCGCGGTGGCCGATGACCCTGACATGGTCCTTGAAGAACTTCTGCGGGACCTGGACGTGGATGCCGGCGCCGTCGCCGGTCTTGCCGTCCGCGTCCACCGCACCCCGGTGCCAGACCGCCTTCAGCGCCTCGATGCCTTTCTCGACCACCGAACGGCGGGGCTTGCCGTCGATCGCGGCGATGAAGCCGACGCCGCAGGCGTCGTGCTCATCCTCCGGATTGTAGGCGTTGGCAGTGGTCAGCGCCGCGGCGTTGGCGCGGAAATCGGCGACGAACTGCTCACCCTGGTTCAACTCGGTGGTCATGGAACGACCCTTTCACAGTCTGAACGTGGACCTGGGGGTTTGGACCCCTGGGGAGATGAAAGACAAAACAGCTGGCGGTGTCAGTAAAATGCCATCAAACAAATAAATTTACTCTAATGTGTTTTCCGTGAAAATTACATCATCCTCTTCTACTGTGTAGATGTATTGCGATCCATCACCATGTGTAAAAGTAATTTTCTCACCGATTATGGCGTTGAATCTTTTCAGATCAAAGTGCCATCTGTCGTTTTTAGGTTCAGCTGACCATATTACTTCGCCGCTGTCTTGATCAAGAAGAACGGGATGTGCGGGTTCATTGGAGTGAAAATTAGAATCTTCATGCTTGTGGAATCCTGGATAATATTGACCAGGAAAAAGCAGAATTTTGCAATCTTTGTCTGTTCTGACGTCAAACCAGAAAGGGCCGGAATCCGGGCAGAATAACTTGATCCTACGTATTATTGTCGGAAACATGATGTATTTTCCTTGATCTGTTAATTTTTTATTCAGCTGCTGAAATCACCCCATAATCACGCTGCAAGTCTTCCGGATGCGTGCGGTACCACAGGCTGTCGGCGCTGAAATCCACCTCGCCTGGCCAACCCAGGCTGTAACCTTCCGGGTCCACCCGCATCCGCGTCGCGAAGAATTCCGGGTCGGCCATTGGCGTGAAGACCCCGCCCTTGGCGATGGTGGGCTTGAAGTCCACGGTCGACGAGGCGCCGTGCTGCCAGTCGATGTCCACCGTGTGATCCCGGTTGGCTGTGGCTCGTGCAATGGAATACATCGCGTCACCCATCGATCTTCTGTGGTGTCTCGCCAGACTGCACCGCCCGCCAGCAATGATACAAGTCCGGCAAGTGGTTCCTGGCCCACGCGCGGATCGCCCGGATTTCCGCCGGCTTCAGGGTTCCCTTCACCTCGACGATGGACAGATCCTCCAGAAGGATCTTGGCCACCACGCCCTTGCCCCGGATGTGGAAATGGGGCGGGTCATGGTCTTCGAAGAAGATGAGAACGGCGAAGCCGACGATCCAGGCGACGGTGGGCACCGTCGATCACTCCGCGGCGACGGCCAGCGCGACGCGCTCCGTCTCGGCCTGGGCGTAGGCGTGCATGGCTTCCGCCGCGTCGCGGCCGTCGCGGATGGCCCAGACGACCAGCGAGGCGCCGCGCACGATGTCGCCGGCGGCGAAGACGCCGTCCAGGCTGGTCATCTTGGTGCGGTGGTCGACCAGCAGCGTGCCCCAGCGGGTGGTGGTCAGGTCGGGCGCGCCGAAGGCGCCCGGCAGGTCCTCCGGCTCGAAGCCCAGCGCCTTGATGACCAGATCGGCCTCCTCGGTGAACGCGGAGCCCTCGATCACCTGCGGGGTCTGGCGGCCGGTGGCGTCGGCGACGCCGAGATGGATGCGCACGGCGCGCACGCCGGTCACGACATCATCGCCGGTGAAGCCCTCGGGGGCGGCCTGCCAGACGAACTCGACGCCCTCCTCCTCGGCGTGGGCGACCTCGCGCTGCGAGCCCGGCATGTTCTTGCGGTCGCGGCGGTAGAGGCACTTCACCGAGGTGGCGCCCTGGCGGATCGCCGTGCGCACGCAGTCCATGGCGGTGTCGCCGCCACCCAGCACCACGACCTTCTTGCCGTTGGCGTTCAGCGAGCCGTCCTCGAACGCCGCGACGCTGTCGCCCAGGCTCACCTTGTTGGAGGTGGTCAGGTAGTCCAGCGCCGGCACGATGTTCTTCAGGCCGCAGCCCGGCGCCTTGATGTCGCGCGCCTTGTAGACGCCGGTCGCGATCAGCACGGAGACGTGGCGATCGCGCAGATCGGCCAGCGAGGCGTCGCGGCCGATCTCGAAGTTCGGGTGGAAGATCACGCCAGCGTCGGCCAGCAGCTGAACGCGGCGGCCGACGACGTCCTTCTCCAGCTTGAAGCCGGGGATGCCGTAGACCAGCAGGCCGCCCATGCGGTCGTGACGGTCGTAGACATGGACTTCGTAACCCTTGGCGCGCAGTTCCTCGGCGGCGGCCAGACCGGCGGGGCCGGCGCCGACGATGCCGACCGACAGGCCCAGCTCACGCACCGGCGTGCGGGGCTTGACCCAGCCCTGCTCCCAGGCGGTGTCGTTGATGTACTTCTCGACCGAGCCGATGGTCACGGCGCCGTGGGTCGACTGCTCGATGACGCAGTTGCCCTCGCACAGCCGGTCCTGCGGGCAGATGCGGCCGCAGATTTCCGGGAAGTTGTTGGTCGCCTGCGAGGTCTCGTAGGCCTCCTCCAGCCGGCCTTCGGCGGTCAGCTTCAGCCAGTCGGGGATGTTGTTGGAGACCGGGCAATGGACCTGGCAGAAGGGAACCCCGCACTGCGAGCAGCGGTTGGCCTGTTCGTTGGCGCGCTGGTCGGTGAAGCGGGCGTAGATCTCGGCGAAGTCCTGGCGGCGCTCCTCGGCGGTGCGCTTGTCGGGCATCTTCTGCGCGGTGTGCACGAAGCCCAACATCTTCTGGCTCGCCATGACCTTCTGCTCCTTCTACGCGGCACCGCGCCGTGAGGGGCGACCGCCTGACCGGGAGGTCCCGGCGGTTGCCTTGGGACCCTCGGCTGGGTTGAAACCGAATGTCCGCGCACGGTCGGACGCTCGTCATATAACGCATGCTGCGGCGCGGTGGAAGCACAAAAGAGCCGATAGGTATCGGTTGTTGACCTTTTCATTCGCAATCCAGACCGGATTGGTCCGCATATCGGCGGTTTCGGAAATCAAGAAAGAAAATTAGTCTCGAATCGGTCCTTTCCCCCAAAGAGGGGTACCGACCCCTCGACATCGCCAAGCTCCAGGACGGGTGCTATAAGCCGGAACAGTGTTTTCCCCACTCCGTCGAAGGCGCAGCACCGCATGCTGATCGATCAATATCTGGACGCCGTCCTGATGGGCCTCCTGGAGGGGCTGACCGAGTTCCTGCCGGTGTCCTCCACCGGCCACCTCATCATGCTGGACACCTTCCTCGGCTTCGAGGGGCCGCCCGGCAAGGTGTTCGAGGTGGTGATCCAGCTCGGCGCCATCCTGGCGATCTGCGTCGTCTATTTCGCCCGGCTGTGGAAGGTCGCCACCGGGCTGGCCGACGATCCGGGCGCCCGCCGCTTCGTCCGCGCCGTGCTGCTGGCCTTCCTGCCGGCCATGGTTCTGGGCGCCGGGCTGCATGGGATCATCAAGACCCTGCTGTTCAACCCGACCGTGGTCAGCGTCGCCCTGATCGTCGGCGGCGTCGCCATCCTGGTGGTCGAGCGCTTCGTCCCGGTCGCCCGCTATCACCAGATCGAGAGCTTCTCGGCGCCGCTGGCGCTGAAGATCGGGCTGTGCCAGTGCCTGGCCCTGGTGCCCGGCGTGTCGCGCTCGGGCGCCAGCATCCTGGGCGCGCTGCTGATGGGGGTGGACCGCAAGGCGGCGGCCGAATTCTCGTTCTTTCTGGCGGTGCCGACCATGGCCGGGGCGACGGCCTACGACCTCTACAAGAACTGGGGCGTGATGAACCTCGACGACGCGGCGTTGATCGCGGTCGGTTTCGTCACCGCCTTCATCGCGGCGGCGCTGGTGGTCAAGACGCTGGTGGACTTCGTCGGCCGCTACGGCTTCACGCCGTTCGGCTGGTACCGCATCGCCATCGGCAGCGGAATGCTGGCCTTCCTCTATCTGTAACGGTCAGGTCACAGCGGTCGGGTCACAGCGGTCGGGCGGGCACCCGCACGCCCCGCCGGGCCATGGCGGTGATCGCCAGGATCAGCGCCGCGACCAGACCGAAGGACGCCCCGACGCTGCTCGCCTCCGCCACGAAGCCGAGCAGCGCCGGCCCGGCCAGCACCCCGGTGTAGCCGAGCGTCGAAACCGCGGCGATCGAGCGGGCGGCGGATATCTTCCCCGGCCCCTCCTCCGCGGCCCCGGCGGCGCTGAACAGCACCGGGACGATGTTCGACAGGCCGATTCCGGTCAGCCCGAAGCCGACCAGCGCCAGCGCCGGCGTCCCGCCCAGCAGGGCGAGCGCCAGCCCGCCGGCGGCCAGCAGCCCGCCCGCCCGCACCAGCGCCACCGCGCCGACCTTCTGGCGCAGCCGGTCGCCGAAGAAGCGGCAGAGCGCCATGGCGCCGGAAAAGATCGCGAAACCGAAGCCGGCGAGCGCCGTGGCGCTCTCCAGATCCTCGCGCAGATAGATGGCGCTCCAGTCGAGGATGGCGCCCTCGCTCATGAAGGCGAGCATCGCCATCGCCCCCAGCAGCAGCGTGCCGCGGTCGGGCAGGGCGAGGCCGCCCTCTCCCGCGCTCTCGCGGTCGGGCAGCAGACTGGATTGCGTCGCCAGGAAGAGGGCGAGCAGGACGGCGGCGACCAGCCCGGCCTGGACGGGCGCCGGCAGCAGAGGCAGCAGCAGCCCGCCGGCCCCGGCCCCGGTCAGGCCGCCGAGGCTCCACATCCCGTGCAGCGACGACATGACCGGGCGGCCGAGCCGGCGCTCCACCAGGGCGCCCTGGGCGTTCATGGCGACGTCCATCGTGCCGCCGGCCGCGCCGAACAGGAACAGGGCGGCGCAGAGCGACGCGACGTCCGGCATCAGCGAGGGCAGGGGCAGCAGGCCGGCGAAGGCGAGCGCCGTGGCCCGCGTCACCGGGGCGCTGCCCAGCCGGCCGAGCAGGGGGCCGCTGGCGACCATCGCCGTCAGCGCGCCGACCGCGAGGCAGAGCAACGCCGTGCCCAGCACGGCGGCGCTCAGATCCAGATGCGCCTTGATGGCGGGGATGTGGGTGGCCCACACGCCGAAGACGGTGCCGTTCAGGAGGAAGGCGGTCCGGCTTGCCCGCCGCGCCGCCTGCGTGCGGCCTGCTTCGCTGTCCGTCATGATCGCCTTCCGCCGGTTGGTGTTCCGCCGCCGGGCCGGAAGGCGGAGGCCCGGACATGCCGCCCTGGCCCCGTGAAATCAAGCCGGGGGGTGTCCGGCCCCCGACAGGGCTGCCATGAAAAAAAAGCCCCGGCGCGGCGGCCGGGGCTGTCGTTGGCGAAGCGGGGGCGCTGCGGATCAGTGCGCGCCGCCGGCCACCGTCGGGTTGCGGCCGCCGACGATGAAGCGACCCAGATAGGTGGGCACCAGCACCTCGCAGGAGGTCAGCGCGGTGATGCCGAGGTCGGCGAAGCCGGCGGCCGACGGCGACACCACGTTGTCGCGCTTCAGCAGCTCGACCTGGTCGCGGGTCAGCGCCGGGGCCAGCACCGGCACCTTTTCCAGCACGCCGCCCAGCGTCTCGGCGGCGCTCCACGGAATGGTGGCCAGGAAGCGCTTGCGCTGGATGGTCTTCAGCGTCAGCTCCAGCAGTTCGCGGAAGCTGTAGACGCGCGGGCCGCCCAGCTCGAAGGTCCGGCCCTTGGCGCTGTCGAGATCCAGCGAGGCGACGATGGCGTCGGCGAGGTCGCCGACATAGACCGGCTGGAAGCGGGTCTTGCCGCCGCCGATCAGCGGCAGCGCCGGGGCGATCTGCGCCATCGCGGCGAACTTGTTGAAGAAATTGTCCTCCGGCCCGAAGACGATGCTCGGCCGCAGGATGGTCGCCGCCGGATAGGCGTCGAGCACGGCCTGCTCACCCGCTGCCTTGGAGCGCGCGTAGGAAGCCGGCGAGGCGGCGTCGGCGCCCAGCGCCGAGACATGCACCAGACGCGACACGCCGCCGACGGCGGCGATGCGGGCGATGCGGGCGGCGCAGTCGACATGGGCGGCCTGGAAGCTCTGGGCTCCCCGCTCGTACAGCACGCCGATCAGGTTGATGGCGATGTCGGCGCCCTGGAGCGCGCGGGCGACCGACTCGTCCTTGGTCACGTCGGTGGCGAAGGGGACGATCTGGCCGACGGCGCCGGCGGTCTTCAGGAAGCCGGCCTTGGCCGGGTTGCGCGTCGCGATGCGGACGACGGCGCCCGACTTGGCGAGGCGCCGGATCAGGTGGCGGCCGATGAAGCCCGACCCGCCGAACACCGTGATAACCTGAGTGCGATAGGACATCGACCGTCTCCCCCGTGCCGTGTCGCGCGGGCTCCCTTAGCTGGCGCGCCGCCCGGACCTGATCTCTAGGACATGAATGCGCCGATGCTTATAGCGAAAGCATCCCCGTCCGGCTAGGGCCTCCCATCCATGGGAGCCGCTCCTGGCGGCCGGCCCGTTCCGGAAAAATGACGATCCCGAGAAAAAAGCTGTTGACGGCCCCCGGCCCGGTCACTAAAAACCCGTCCACACACCGAGCACCGAGCCCAGGTGGCGGAATTGGTAGACGCGCAGGTTTCAGGTACCTGTGGCAGAAATGTCGTGGAAGTTCGAGTCTTCTCCTGGGCACCATTTCTTTCTACCCGGCTGCGCCGCATGCACAACTCCCCGATCCGGGGCGACCGTGCAGAGCGGCGTTCGTCGTTTCTAGGGTCCGTGGCCGGGGGCCTTCTGCCGGGAACCGACCATGCCCATCGATCTTCATGACGGCGATCTGCCGGACGGCCTCGACCTCGCGGCGAACGCCCGCGACAACGCCGTCGCCATCGACACCGAGACCATGGGGCTGAACCCCCACCGCGACCGCCTGTGCCTGGTCCAGCTCTCGGCCGGCGACGGGGCGGTGCATCTCGTCCAGTTCCGCAAGGGCCAGTACGAGGCGCCGAACCTGAAGCGCCTGCTGGCCGATCCCGCCGTGACCAAGCTGTTCCACTTCGCGCGTTTCGACGTGGCGGTGATGAAGGCCTATCTCGGCGTCTCCTGCCGGCCGGTCTACTGCACCAAGGTCGCCTCCAAGCTGGTCCGCACCTTCACCGACCGCCACGGCCTGAAGGATCTGACCAGGGATCTGATCGGCGTCGAGCTGTCCAAGCAGCAGCAATCCTCGGACTGGGGTGCCGCCGAACTGACTCCCGAGCAGATGAAGTACGCGGCGTCGGACGTGCTGCACCTGCACGACCTGAAGGCGAAGCTCGACGTCATGCTGGCGCGCGAGGGGCGGACCCATCTGGCGCAGGCCTGTTTCGACTTCCTGCCGGCGCGTGGCGAGCTCGACCTCGGCGGCTGGGAAGTGCCGGACATCCTGGCGCATTGACCCTTCGTACAAAGTCGGGTCCTCTCCCAAAGGTGGGACAAACCCTGTCCATCCGGCCGTGGGTTTGACCCGGCGCCCGCCGGTGGGCATACTGCCCCCTTCGCGGGGCGCCGCCCGCGCTCGTTCCGGCGGGCGGCGCCGTGTTTCTTCCAGAAGGCATCCTGCGTCCATGACCAGCTTGTTGAACGAGGCGGCGGAAGCGATCGGCGATCCGGCCGGATCCGTGACCTCCGAGTCCGGAAGGACGCGGGCGGACGACATCGCCTGCGCCGCCCGTGTCCTGCGCACCGAGGCCGACGCGCTGAACGCGCTGGCCGACGGGCTGGACGGCGCCTTCCTGCGCGCGCTCGACACGCTGCACGGCATCCGCGGCCGCGTCATCGTCACCGGCATGGGCAAGTCGGGCCATGTCGCCCGCAAGATCGCGGCGACGATGGCCTCCACCGGCACGCCGGCCTTCTTCGTCCATCCCGGCGAGGCGAGCCACGGCGATCTCGGCATGATCACCCGCGACGACGCGGTGGTGGCGCTCTCCAACTCCGGCGGCACCCACGAGCTGTCGGACATCATCGCCTACACCCGCCGCTTCGACATCCCGCTGATCGGCATGACGCGCCGGGCCGCCTCGGCGCTGGCCGAGCAGTCGGACGTGGCCCTGATCCTGCCGCCGGTGCCGGAGGCCTGCCCGCTGGGGCTGGCGCCGACCACCTCGACCACCATGATGCTGGCGCTGGGCGACGCGCTGGCCGTGGCGCTGCTGGAGCGCCGTGGCTTCTCCGCCGCCGATTTCCGCGAATTCCATCCGGGCGGGCAGCTCGGCCGCGGGCTGCTGAAGGTGACCGACGTCATGCACGCGGGCGACGGGCTGCCGCTCTGCCGTCTTGATTCCCCGCTGTCCGACGTCATCTTTGAGATGACCGCGAAGCGGCTCGGCTGCGTCGGCGTCACCGACGGTGATGGCGCGCTGGTCGGGATCATCACCGATGGCGACCTGCGCCGCCATCTCGCCCCGGAACTGCTGGCGGAACGCGCGGACCGCATCATGTCGCCCCATCCCAAGACGATCCGGCCGAAGGCGCTGATCGCCGAGGCGTTGCGGGTGATGAACGAGAAGCAGATCACCACCCTGTTCGTGATCGAGGCCGACCGGCCGCTGGGCATCGTGCACATCCACGATTGCCTGCGGGCGGGCGCCGCCTGACCACGGCCGAGCGGAGAAGCCGCCCATGAGCATCGAGGATGGTGTCCAGGAACTGAGGGCCGAGGCCCGCCCGGGCACCCGTCCGGCCGTTCCGCCGCAGGGCGCCGCCCCGGCTCCGGCCTTGCCCCTGGCCGCCGGCCCGGTCCCGCATCACCTGACCGCGGCCTCGCGCGCCCACCGGCGCCGCGACACCCGCCCGGTCAGCCGGGTCTACAGCCGCTTCGTCTCCGCCATGAAGTTCGTGCTGCCGGCCGCCGCCCTGGCGCTGGTGGCGCTGCTGGCGGCGTGGCCGTCGCTGACCAGCCTGCCGACCCCGCGCATCGCCGCGGACAAGGGGCAGAGCGAGATGCTGAAGCCGCGCTATTTCAGCCTGGACGAGCACAACCAGCCCTTCTCCCTGGTCGCCGCCAAGGCCGACAAGTCGACCGACCAGCCGGACATCATGCTGCTCGACCTGCCCGAGGCGGAGATGACGGAGACCGCCGGCACCTGGGTGACGATCCGTTCCGACAAGGGCTGGTACAACCAGGTGACCGGCATCCTGCTGATGCGCGGCAACGTCCGCGTCATGCGCGACGACGGAAACGAGTTCACCACCGAGGAAGCGGAAACCGACATCCGCAAGGGCAACGCCTGGGGCGACGCCCATGTGACCGGGCAGGGGCCGCAGGGCGAGATCAACGCCAAGGGCTTCCGCATGACCGACCGCGGCAAGACGGTGGTCTTCCTCAACCAGTCCAAGGCCGAGGTCCAGGCCGCCGAGCGTCCGGGGAGTAAGAAGCGGTGATGCATTCCACGCGCAGCCGGCTGGCCGCCGTCCTCGCCCTTCTCGCCGCCGGGGTCGCCGGCGGCGCCGTCATGCCCGGCGCGGCCCTGGCCCAGGGGCTGCCCGGCATGGGCGGCGGCAAGATCCCGGTCGAGGTCAACGCCGACCAAGCGATCGAGTGGCATCAGGACGTCCGCGCCTATGTGGCGCGCGGCAACGCCTCGGCCAAGCGCGGCGAATCGACCGTCTTCGCCGACGTGCTGACCGCCTATTACCGCGAGGTTCCCGGCAAGGGGAACGAGGTCTTCCAGCTCGTCGCCGACGGCGCCGTCCGTGTGGTCAGTCCGAACCAGCAGGTGTTCGGCGACCACGGCGTCTACGACGTCGACAAGCAGGTCGCCGTGGTGACCGGCAAGGACCTGAAGCTGATCACCACCAAGGACGTGGTGACCGCCCGCGACAGCCTGGAATATTACGAGGCGCGCGACCTGACCGTGGCGCGCGGCGACGCGGTGGCGGTGCGCGGCGCCGACCGGCTGCGCGCCGACGTGCTGATCGGCCAGCTCAGGAAGATGCCGGACGGTTCCACCCAGATGGAGCGGATCGACGGGGCGGGCAGCGTCGTGGTGACGACGGCGACCGACGTCGCGCTGTCGGACAAGATGGTCTATTCGGTCGCCGACAACGTCGCGGTGCTGATCGGCAACGTGAAGATCACGCGCGGCGACAACCAGCTGAACGGCGAGGCCGCCGAGATGAACATGAACACCAAGATCAACCGGGTCATCGCCGGCCCCGCCGCCGGGCGGGTCAGCGGCCTGCTGATCCCCGGCCAGAACGGTCCGGAAGCGGGCGGTTCCCAGGGCAGGCCGGCCCCCGGCGCCAGGCCGGCGGCGGCGAAGCCGTGACCGTGCTGACCGCCAACGGGCCGGCCGCCGCCAGCGCGGCCGCCCCCGCCGAGGGGCTGGTCGCCCGCCATCTCGGCAAGTCCTTCAAGAAGCGCCCGGTCGTCCGCGACGTGACGGTCAGCGTTCAGCGCGGCGAGGCGGTCGGGCTGCTTGGCCCCAACGGGGCGGGCAAGACGACCTGCTTCTACATGATCACCGGGCTGATCGCCGCCGATTCCGGCACCATCACGCTGGACGGGCAGGACATCACGGCGCTGCCGATGTACCGGCGCGCGCGTCTGGGCATCGGCTATCTGCCGCAGGAGGCCTCGATCTTCCGCGGCATGACGGTGGAGAACAACATCCGCTCGGTGCTGGAGGTCGTCGAGAGCGACCGCGACGCGCGCGAGGCGATGCTGGACGAGCTGCTGGCCGAATTCTCCGTCACCCACCTGCGCCGCGCGCCCGCCCTGGCGCTGTCGGGCGGCGAGCGCCGCCGTGTCGAGATCGCCCGCGCGCTGGCCGGGCAGCCGCACTTCATCCTGCTCGACGAGCCGCTGGCTGGCATCGACCCGATCGCGGTGAACGACATCCGCGAGCTGGTCGGGCACCTGCGCGACCGGGGAATCGGCGTGCTCATCACCGACCACAACGTGCGAGAAACTTTAGACCTAGTCGATCGGGCATATATTTTGCACGATGGTGTGGTACTAATGGAGGGCGGGCCGGCGGAGATCGTGGCGCACGAGGATGTGCGCCGGGTCTACCTCGGCGACCGGTTCAGCCTCTAGCACTCGGTTCCCTGTCCATGGCGCTTGCTCAACGTCTCGATCTCCGACAAGCCCAAACACTGGTGATGACGCCGCAGTTGCAGCAGGCGATCAAGCTGCTGCAACTGTCGAACATCGAGCTGTCGGACTTCGTGGACCGCGAGATCGAGCAGAACCCGCTGCTGGAGCGCGACAGCGGCCCCGGCGACGGCGGCAGCGACCCGGTCGGCGGCGAGGCGCAGGGTGGCCTGGACGGGCCGGGCGGCACGGAGCCGGGCGGCTCGCTGGCCGACAGCCTCAACGGGCGTGACGACGGGCCGGCCCCGCCGCCGGCGGACGGGCGCACCCGCGACACGGTGGAGCTGACCTCCTCGGACACCATGGGGGCCTCGTCGGAATCGCCGCTCGACACCGATTTCGAGAATGTCTATTCCGACGACCGCTTTTCCGACGGCTCGGACGGCGGCAACGAGGTCTACGGCTCCTACAACGAGCGCGGCGGGCGCAGCGGCTTCGAGGACGACGACTCCAACCTGGAGGCGACGCTCACCGGCGAGATCAGCCTGCGCGACCACCTGACCGAGCAGCTCAAGATCGACCTGCCCGACCATGGCGACCAGCTCATCGGGCTGGCGCTGATCGACATGCTGGACGAGGCCGGCTGGCTGGTCGGCTTCGACGCCGCGGCGCTGGCCGAACAGCTCGGCTGCGATCCGGCGCGGGTGGAGCGGGTGCTGGCGGCCTGCCAGCGCTTCGACCCGCCGGGCATCTTCGCCCGATCGCTGAAGGAATGCCTGGCGATCCAGCTGCGCGAGAAGAACCGGCTCGACCCGGCGATGCAGGCGCTGCTCGACAATCTGGAGCTACTGGCGGCGCGCAACCTGCCGGCCATCATGAAGGTCTGCGGCGTCGACGCCGAGGACGTCGCCGACATGGTCGCCGACATCCGCAAGCTGAACCCCAAGCCGGCTCTGTGCTTCGACCACACCCCGGCGCAACTCGTCACCCCCGACATCCTGATGCGGCCCAACCCCGGCGGCGGCTGGCTGATCGACCTCAACCCCGACACCCTGCCGCGCGTGCTGGTCAACCAGCGCTATTTCGCGCGCATCTCCGACGCCACCCGCAACAAGGCCGACAAGGAGTATCTGGCGGAGAAGTTCCAGTCGGCCAACTGGCTGGTGAAGTCGCTGCACCAGCGGGCGACCACCATCCTGAAGGTGGCCTCCGAGATCATCCGCCAGCAGGACGCCTTCTTCATCCACGGCGTCTCGCACCTGAAGCCGCTGATCCTGCGCGACATCGCCGAGGCGATCGGCATGCACGAGAGCACGGTCAGCCGCGTCACCACCAACAAGTTCATGGCGACCCAGCGCGGCGTGTTCGAGCTGAAGTATTTCTTCACCTCCGCCATCCAGGGGGCCGACGGACAGGCCGCCCATTCGGCGGAGGCGGTGCGGCACCGCATCAAGACCATGATCGACGCCGAGAAGCCCGAGGACGTGCTGTCCGACGACAAGCTGGTGGAGATTCTGCGCGCCGAGGGGATCGACATTGCGCGGCGGACGGTCGCGAAGTATCGTGAAGCGATGAAAATACCGTCGTCGGTGCAGAGACGCCGTGCCAAGATGTCACGCATGTAGCCGGAACCTGCGGGGGCGCGCTTCGTTGACAGTCTAGGGACCCCCGACTAAGGTCGCGGCTCGCGTACGGCGGACCGTCGTCTCTCCATCGTCCCCAGCGGACCAATATTGGAAACGTTCCAACATGCAACTGACTGTCAAAGGCAAGCAGCTTGACGTGGGCGACGCCCTGCGCACCCATGTGGCCGACAGCCTGACCACCGTCGTCGGCAAGTACTTCAACAAGCCGATCGAAGCCAACGTCGTCCTGGCCAAGGACGCGCACCTCTACAAGGCCGACATCCAGGTCCATGTGGGCCGTGGCATCGTCCTGCAGAGCGCCGCCGACGCGACGGAGCCGTACCCGGCCTTCGACACGGCCTGCGACAAGCTGGCCAAGCGCCTGCGCCGCTACAAGAGCCGCCTGCGCGACCACCATGGCGAGAACGGTTCCGCCGCCGTCGAGGCGCTGCCGGCCCGCTACCAGATCCTGGAGGCCGAGGCCGACGACCACGAGGCGGAGGCCCCGGTCGACGGTGCGCACCAGCCGATGGTCGTGGCCGAGATGGAGACCTCCATCGCCACCCTGTCGGTCAGCGAGGCGGTGATGCGCCTCGAGCTGGCCCAGGCTCCGGCGCTGATGTTCCACAACGGCGTGCACGGTCGCCTGAACATGGTGTACCGCCGCGCCGACGGAAACATCGGCTGGGTCGATCCGGCGGAGAAGGCCGGCGCCTGACCCCAGGCGCCGACCCTTTCCCTCTGGTCTGAAGCCTCATGCTCGACCTCATAGCGCCGCACGCCATCCTCCCGAACCTGAAGGCCGGCAGCAAGAAGCAGGCCCTCCAGGAGCTGGCGCGCAAAGCGTCCGATCTGACCGGTCAGCACGAGCGGGCGATCTTCGACGTCCTCCTGGAACGCGAGCGGCTGGGCACGACCGGCGTGGGGCATGGCATCGCCATTCCCCACGGCAAGCTGTCCAGCCTCGACCGTGTCCACGGCGTCTTCGCCCGCCTGGAACGTCCCATCGATTTCGACGCGATCGATGAGCAGCCGGTGGATCTGATCTTCCTTCTTCTCGCCCCGGAACAGGCGGGGGCCGATCACCTGAAGGCGCTCGCCCGCGTGTCGCGCCTGCTGCGCGACCAGTCCATGTGCGAGAAGCTGCGCGGGGCCCAGTCGGGCGACGCGATCTACGCTCTGTTGACCCAGCATGAGGCCAGCCCGACCGCCTGACGGGCTTCCATGACGGGACGTACGCCGCGAGGGCCGCCGCACGGGTTGCGCGGCCCTTTTTCTTTGGGCCTCTTTTCTTGGGGCGGCATCGGCGTATAGTCGTCGTCATGCCGAACACGCTGCGCAAGGTCTGGATTTCGCCGGGTGACTATCTCGCCGCCGAACGGACGGCCGAGCTGCGGCACGAGTATGTCGATGGCGAGATCTTCGCCATGGTCGGCGCCAGCCGCCGGCACGCGGGGATCGTGGCCCGCTTCGGCTTCGCCATCCGGCAGGCGGCCCTGCGCCGGGGATGCGATGCCTTCCTGAACGACGTCAAGGTCCGCGTCGAGGCGGCGAACGCCTACTACTACCCGGACATCGTGGCGACCTGCCATCCGGGCGACGACGATCCCTATGTGGTCGAGGCGCCGGTCCTGGTCGTGGAGGTGCTGTCGGACAGCACCGAGGCGGTCGACCGCCGCGAGAAGCGGGTGAACTACCAGACGATCCCCTCCCTGCGCGAGATCGTGCTGGTGGCGCAGAACGAACGGCGGATCGAGATCTACCGCCGCGAGGGCGGTGGCTGGGTCGCCGACATCGTCACCGAGGGCGAGGTCACGCTGGCCTCCCTGGGTCTGACGTTGGCGCTGGGCGCGGTCTATGAGGACTGACGGGTAGGGGCAGGCAAGTCAGCCCCGCCCGCCCCTCTCCCGTCCAGCAGGGAAGGGGTGGCGCGGGGCACGGCCTGTGAGGCAGCGCAGGACGATCTTACAGCCGCTCGGCCCAGCCCATGTAGTTGACCTCCAGGTCCTTCGGATTCAGCCGGAACTCGTCGGCCAGCGGGTTGTACGTGATGCCGGTCAGGTCGCGTACGCCCAGCCCGTACGCGCGTACGGCGGCGCTCAATTCGGACGGGCGCAGGAATTGGCGCCAGTTGTGGGTGCCGCGCGGCATCCAGCGCAGGATGTACTCCGCCCCGACGATGGCCAGCGCGAAGGATTTCGGCGTGCGGTTCAGCGTGGCGAGGAACAGGACGCCGCCCGGCGCCAGCAGGTCGGTGCAGGACTTCACGAACAGGTCGACGTCGGCGACATGCTCGATCACCTCCATCGCCAGCACCACGTCGAAGCGCTCGCCGCCGGCGGCCAGATCCTCGGCGGTGGTGGCGCGGTAGTCCATGGCGGTTCCGGTCTCGGCGGCGTGGGTGGCCGCCGTCTTGATGTTCTTTTCCGAGGCGTCGACCCCGACCACCGTGGCGCCCATGCGGGCGATCGGCTCGGCCAGCAGGCCGCCGCCGCAGCCGATGTCGACGACGCGGACGCCGGCCAGCGGCAGGGGCGCCAGCGGATCGCGGCCCAGCCGCCTGCACACCGTGTCGCGGATGTAGGCGAGGCGCAGCGGGTTCAGCCGGTGCAGCGGCCGGAACTTGCCGGCCGGATCCCACCATTCGGCGGCGATGGCGGAAAAGCGGGCGACGTCCTCGGGATCGATCGTTCCAAAGGACGTTCCCGAGGGCGTGGCGTGCGGAGTTCCGGCGGTCGCGGTCATGGCTGGGATTTCCGTGGGGTGGTTGACGGTTGGCATGCGGGGCAACCTTGCCTCGCTGTGAGCGAGGGAGTATGGATACGCCGCCCCGCGCCGGCAACGGTAGAGCGGGGGTGCCGCATGCCGCCCTTCGTCACGGATCCCGCCAGGGCTCCCGTGAAGGCGGCCAGAGAATTGGTGTGAGGTATGGCGCGGATCGTCCTGAAGTTCGGAGGCACGTCGGTCGGCGACATCGACCGCATCAAGAACGTGGCCCGGAAGGTCGAGCAGGAAGTCAAGGCGGGCCATCAGGTCGCCGTCGTCGTGTCGGCGATGTCCGGCGTGACCAACCAGCTCGTCAAATACTGCAACGAGATCGACAAGCTGCACGACGCGCGCGAGTACGACGCCGTCGTCGCCTCGGGCGAGCAGGTGACCTCCGGTCTCCTCGCCGTGGCCTTGCAGTCGATCGGCATCCCGGCGCGCTCCTGGGCGGGTTGGCAGATTCCGATCCACACCGACGACACGCACGGCAAGGCGCGCATCGTCTCCATTGACACCACCCAGATGGAAAAGTCCATGCAGACCGGCGAGGTCGCCGTGGTCGCGGGTTTCCAGGGGGTGACGAAGGAGGGGCGCATCACCACGCTCGGCCGCGGCGGCTCCGACACCTCGGCGGTGGCGCTGGCGGCGGCGGTGAAGGCCGACCGCTGCGACATCTACACCGACGTGGACGGGGTCTACACCACCGACCCGCGCATCGTGACCAAGGCCAAGAAGCTCGATAAGATCACCTACGAGGAGATGCTGGAGCTGGCCTCGCAGGGCGCCAAGGTGCTTCAGACCCGCTCGGTCGAGATGGCGATGAACCACCGCGTGCGCGTGCAGGTGCTGTCGAGCTTCGAGGCGGCGGCGGGCAGCTCGCTTCCGGGAACCCTGGTTGTTGACGAGGACGAGATCGTGGAAAAGGAAGTTGTGAGCGGCATCGCCTACAGCCGCGACGAGGCGAAGATCACCCTGGTCGGCGTCGCCGACCGCCCGGGCGTGGCCGCCGCCATCTTCGGGCCGCTGACCGACAACGCCGTCAACGTCGACATGATCGTCCAGAACGTGTCGGAGGACGGCAAGTCGACCGACATGACCTTCACCGTCGGCAAGGCCGACCTCGCGCGCGGCGTGAAGGTGCTGGAGGACGCGAAGGAGACGCTGAACTTCAAGCGCATCATCTCCGACGCCAACGTCGTCAAGGTGTCGGTCATCGGCGTCGGCATGCGCAGCCACGCCGGCGTCGCCCAGCGGATGTTCAAGGCGCTGGCCGACAAGGGCATCAACATCCAGGTCATCTCGACCTCCGAGATCAAGATTTCGGTCCTGATCGCCGAAGAGTACGCGGAGCTGGCGCTGCGCGCCCTGCACACCGCCTATGGCCTCGACGCCGCCTGACGCTGCGTTGAGGAAACAGGGAAGGGAGAGCCGGGCATGACCGAGACGGCGGCGACCGTAACGGCGGCAAGGGCACGGCTCGACCGGCTGTGGGCGCGCGGCTGCGCCTTCCTCGGCACGCGCACCGCCGTGATGGGCGGTGCGATGAGCTGGGTGTCGGAGCGGCATCTGGTCTCGGCGATCTCGAACGCCGGCGGTTTCGGTGTCCTGGCCTGCGGGTCGATGGCGCCGGACCAGCTCGCGGCGGAGATCGCCGGCACCAAGGCGCTGACGGCGGAGCCGTTCGGCGTCAACCTCATCAACATGCACCCGGAACTCGACCGGCTGATCGACGTCTGCCGCGAGCAGGCGGTCGGCCATGTCGTCATCGCCGGCGGCTTTCCGTCCGGCGCCACGCTGCGCCGCATCAAGGACGGCGGCGCCAAGGCGATGACCTTCGCGCCGACGCTGGTCAGCGGCCGGCGCATGGTCCGCCAGGGCGCCGACGCGCTGGTGATCGAGGGCACCGAGGCCGGCGGCCACATCGGCCCGGTCTCCACCACCGTGCTGGCGCAGGAGATCCTGCCCGACCTGCGCGAGGTCCCGGTCTTCGTCGCCGGCGGCATCGGGCGCGGCGAGGCGATCGTCGCCTATCTGGAGTTGGGGGCGGCCGGCGTGCAGATCGGCACGCGCTTCGTCTGCGCCGGCGAATCCATCGCGCACGCCAACTTCAAGCAGACCTTCATCCGCGCGTCGGCCCGCGACGCCCAGGTGTCGGTGCAGATCGACCCGCGCTTTCCGGTGATCCCGGTCCGTGCGCTGGCCAACGCCGGCAGCAAGGCCTTCATGGAGCTTCAGCGCGCCGTCATCGCCAAGGTCGACGCCGGCGCCCTGACCCGCGACGAGGGGCTGCTGGAGATCGAGCATTTCTGGGCCGGCGCGCTCCGCCGCGCGGTGATCGACGGCGACGTCGAAACCGGATCCCTGATGGCCGGCCAGAGCGTCGGCCTCGTCACCCGCGAGCAGCCGGTGACGGACATCCTGGCCGAATTGATCGCCCAGGCCGAAACGGCGCTGGCGCGCCGTGGCGCCGATGGGGCATCCTCGGACGGGGCGGAAGTGGCGGAGGTGGCGGAGACGCCCACGGCTCTGGGAGCGTTGTAGCGATGACCAGCACCCTCGACCTGACGGCCGGTCCCAGCTTCGACGGCGCCTCCTCGCGCCGGCTGCTGGCCCATCTGCGGGACATCATGGCCGGGTCGGGGTCGGGGCAGGAGCGGCTGGACAAGATCGTCACGCTGATCGCGGCGGAGATGCGGGCGGACGTCTGCTCCTGCTACGTCATGCGCGCTGGCGAGGTGCTGGAGCTGTTCGCCACCGAGGGCCTGAACAAGACCGCCGTCCACAACACCCGCCTGCGGGTCGGCGAGGGCATCGTCGGCTACATCGCCGGCCACGCCCGGCCGCTGGCGCTCGACAACGCTCCCTCGCACCCCAGCTTCGCCTACCGGCCGGAGACCGGCGAGGATCCCTTCCTGTCGATGGCCGGCGTGCCGGTGCTGCGCGGCGGCAAGGTGCGCGGCGTGCTGGTGATCCAGCACAAGGACCGCCGCCCCTACGTCGAGGAGGAGGTCGAGAGCCTCCAGACCATCGCCATGGTGGTCGCCGAGCTGGTCGCCCAGAGCGAACTGGTCGGCGCGTCGGAGGTGTCGACCTCCGGCGACCCGGTGCTGCTGCCGGCCCGCCTGTCGGGCGTGGCCATGAGCCCCGGCCTCGCCATGGGGCTGGCGGTGATCCACCGCCCGCAGCTGACCATCCGCCAGCTGGTGGCCGAGGACGCCGAGGCCGAGCTGGAGCGCTTCAACGCCGCGCTCGTCACCATGCACAGCGCCATCGACGATTTGCTGGAGGCGGCGACGCTGGCCGGGCTGGGCGAGCCGCGCGACATCCTGGAGACCTACCGGATGTTCGCCGAGGACCGCGGCTGGCTGTCGCGCATCCGCGAGGCGATCCGCGCCGGCCTGACGGCGGAGGCGGCGGTGCAGCAGGTGCAGAACGACACCCGCGCCCGCATGAGCCACCTGACCGATCCCTACATCCGCGAGCGCTTGCAGGATTTCGAGGATCTGACCAACCGGCTGCTCCAGCACCTCGCCGGCAAGACCTCCAGCGCCGACGGGGCGACGCAGCCGGACGACATGATCCTGGTCGCGCGCTCGATGGGGCCGGCGGAGCTTCTGGACTATGACCGCTCGCGGCTGCGCGGCCTGCTGCTGGAGGAGGGGACGCCCTCCAGCCACGTCTGCATCGTCGCCCGCGCGCTGAACATTCCGGTGGTGCAGGCGGCCGACGCGCTGAACCGCATCGAGGCGCTCGACCAGCTGATCGTCGACGGCGACCACGGGCAGGTCTTCATCCGCCCGGCCGAAGACATCCAGATGGCCTTCGCCGACAGCGTCGCCCTGCAACACCGCAAGGAGCAGATGTACGCGGAGATCCGCAACCTGCCCTCGGTGACGCGCGACGGCGTGCCGATCTCGATCCAGTTGAACTGCGGCCTGCTGATCGACCTGCCGCATCTCCAGGCCAGCGGGGCGGAGGGCATCGGCCTCTACCGCACCGAGATCCCCTTCATGGTCCGCGCCTCCTACCCGGACGTGAAGGCGCAGACCGAACTCTACTCCCGGATCATGGACGAGGCGGGCGAGAAGCCCATCGTCTTCCGCACGCTCGACGTCGGCGGCGACAAGATGCTGCCCTACATGACCGGCGGCGAGGAGGAGAACCCGGCGTTGGGCTGGCGCGCGGTGCGCATCGGGCTCGACCACCCGTCGCTGCTGCGCCAGCAGCTCCGCGCGCTGCTGCTGGCCGCCGCCGGGCGGCCGCTGTCGGTGATGTTCCCGATGATCGCCGAGGTCGCCGAGCTCGCCGCCGCCCGCCGCCTGCTCGATCTGGAGCTGAAGCGGCAGGCCGGGCAGGGCGTCGAGCCGCCGAGCCGCCTGCGCGTCGGCACGATGATCGAGGTGCCGTCGCTGCTGTGGCAGCTGCCGGCCCTGCTGCCCAAGGTCGATTTCCTGTCGGTCGGCTCCAACGACCTGATGCAGTATCTCTACGCCGCCGACCGCGGCAACCCGCGCACCTCGACCCGCTACGACGCGCTGTCGCCGGGGATGCTGTGCGTCATGCGCCGGCTGGTCGACGAGTGCAGCAAGCACAAGGTGCCGCTCAGCCTGTGCGGCGAGATGGCCGGACGGCCGCTCGACGCGATGGCGCTGATCGGCGCCGGCTTCCGCACGCTGTCGATGGCGCCGCCCTCGGTCGGGCCGGTGAAGACGATGCTGCGCTCGCTCGACGTGGCGGCGCTGCGGCAATACATGTCCGGCCTGTATCTCGGCGCCGACCACAGCCTGCGCGACAAGCTGAAGACCTTCGCCCGCGACCACGGCGTCCTGATCTGAGAGCTTCAATCCGGTCGGCCTCAATCCGGTTGCGTCGCCGGGGCGGCTTGTCGTACCCATTCCGCTTGCGCGTCCCCGGCGGGGATGCCCGACCCAGCGAGACGGCAATTCCATGGCCAAGCGCAAGCTTTTCGACGATTACGCCCCGGTTCCGGCCGGTCCCACCGTCTCCGAAACGCTGCGCGACGCGCGCATCGCCATGGGGCACGAGCTGCGCGACGTCGCGTCGATGCTGCGCATCCGCTACCCGTATCTCCAGGCCATCGAGGACGGGCGTTTCCAGGATCTGCCGGGCGCGGCCTACGCCGCCGGCTTCCTGCGCTCCTACGCCGAGTATCTCGGGCTCGACCCGGAGAGCATCGTCGCCCGCTACAAGGAGGAGGCGGCGGGGGCCCTGCGCCAGCAGGAGCTGTACCTGCCGACCCCGGCGACGGAGGAGCGGGTTCCCGGCGGCACGCTGCTGCTGATGACGCTGGTGCTGGGCGGCATCGTCTATGGCGGCTGGTACTATCTGTCGGCGACCGACCGGTCGATGGCCGATCTGGTGCCGGCGCTGCCCGACCGGCTGGTGTCGCTGCTCGACACGCTGCCGTTCAGGGGCGGCGCCGCGCCGTCCGGTGAGCAGGCCCCGGCGGCCGCTCCCCAGCCCGCCACCCAGCAGACGGCGGCGCTGCCGCCCTCCACGGCTCCGCTTCCGGCCGCTGCGCCGTCCGCTTCCGTCGCCGCGCCCCCTCCCGTTTCCCCGGCGACTACCTCCGCCCCGCTGGCCGCCCCGCTGGCCGCCCCGGCGGCGCCGGCCCCCGCTCCGGCCGGGGCCTCGTCGCCCGTGGTGGCGCCGCCCCTGCCGCCCGCCAAGCCGCCCGCCGTCGCGGCGCTGCCGCCGTCGGCGGCTCCGGTTCCGCAGACGCCCGCTCCGGCGGGGGTGACCAACGTGCCGCCGCCCCCGGCGGAGGACGACGACGAGGGTTCGCCGCAGGAGCCGACGCCGCTGGCCGCCGCCCCGCCGCTGGCCGCCGCCCCGCCGCCGGCCGCCCCGGCCCCGCGCCCGGCGGAAGCGGCCCCGGCCAACCCGAACGCCAAGGTCTACGGCCTGCAATACCAGAACGTCCGGCTCGTCCTGAAGGCGACCCAGGAGAGCTGGTTGCAGATCCGCGACGGCAGCGAGATCATCTTCACCCGTGTGCTGAAGCCTGGCGACACCTACCGCGTTCCCGACAAGGCCGGGGTGCGGGTGCGCACCGGCAACGCCGGCGGCCTTGTGGTGGTCGCCGACGGCGCGGAGAGCGGCCCGCTCGGTTCGGTCGGTCAGGTGCTGCGCGACGTCTCCATCGACGCCCATGGTGTCGTCCGCCCTGCCGGGCGCTGAGCGTCCTGCGTCACGGCCCCCCTGCGTCACGGAACCCTGTGTCCTGGAACTGGCGCTTGAATCCGCCGCGGGGGACCGTACTTCTGACGTGACCCCGGCCGTGTGCGCACACACGGATCCCGGATCCCTGTCGTCGCCCCCCGACGCTGTCTTGAGGCCCCTGCCATGACCGTGCGTGCCTACCGCCAGATCCTCCGCCGCAAGTCCCGCCAGATCCGGGTCGGCAACGTGCTCGTCGGCGGCGACGCGCCGATCTCGGTCCAGACCATGACCAACACGCCGACCACCGACGTGAAGGCGACGGTCGAGCAGATCCAGGCGGCCGAACGGGTCGGGGTGGACATCGTCCGGGTCTCCTGCCCCGACCGCGAATCGGCGCTGGCCCTGAAGGACATCGTGAAACAGGTGTCGGTGCCGGTCGTCGCCGACATCCATTTCCACTACAAGCGCGCCATCGAGGCGGCGGAGAGCGGGGCGGCCTGCCTGCGCATCAACCCCGGCAACATCGGCTCGCCCGAACGGGTGCGCGAGGTGGTGAAGGCGGCCAAGGATCACGGCTGCTCGATGCGCATCGGCGTCAACGCCGGCTCGCTGGAACAGGATCTGCTGGAGAAGTACGGCGAGCCCTGCCCCGAGGCGATGGTCGAGAGCGCGTTGAACCACGCGAAGATTCTGGAAGACAACGACTTCCGCGAGTTCAAGATCTCGGTGAAGGCGTCGGACACCTTCCTGGCGGTCGCCGCCTACCAGGCGCTGGCCGAGGCCTGCGACTACCCGCTGCACATCGGCATCACCGAGGCCGGCGGCCTGCGGGCCGGGACGGTGAAGTCGTCCATCGGGCTCGGCATGCTGCTGTGGTCGGGCATCGGCGACACGCTGCGCGTCTCCCTGTCGGCCGAGCCGGCGGAGGAGGTGCAGGTCGGCTACGAGATGCTGAAGTCGCTCGGCCTGCGCCGGCGCGGCGTGACGGTGATCTCCTGCCCGAGCTGCGCGCGGCAGAACTTCAACGTCATCAAGACGGTGGAACTGCTGGAGGCGCGTCTGGCCCACATCACGACGCCGCTGACCCTGTCGGTGATCGGCTGCGTGGTGAACGGCCCCGGCGAGGCGCGCGAGACCGACATCGGCCTGACCGGCGGCGGCAACAACACCCACCAGATCTACCTGTCGGGGGTCACCGACCACCGGCTGAAGGACAAGGACATCGTCGACCACCTCGTCGGCCTGGTCGAGAAGAAGGCCGCCGAGATCGAGACGGCCAAGGCGGCGTCTGTCGCGGTGGGGTAAATTGTTTGACACAGATGAACACAGATAGACACAGATGAACATGAAGCGCGTCGGATTTCGCGCGAGCTGAAATCGGTGTACAGGTTTTCTATCATATTTATCTGTGTCTATCTGTGTTCATCTGTGTCTCAATAAACATCGGCCAACGCGCGAACCTCCGCGACGGGCAGGGACGAAACGACCACCGGCGTGACCACCACCTCCTACTTCGTCATCGGCGCCAGCCACCGCACCTGCTCCGGCGCGATCCGCGACGGTCTCGCGACCGACGAGGCGGAGGTGCCGGGCATGCTGGAGCGTCTGCGCGCCGCCGGGGTGACGCAGGCGGTGTGGCTCAGCACCTGCGACCGGGTCGAGGTGCAGGCCGTCCACGAACGCCCCAACGAGGCGGCGCTGGCCATCGCCGGGCTGATGGCCGAGCGGGTCGGGCTGCCGACGCCGGATCTCGGCGACCAGCTCTACACCCGCACCGGGCTCGACGCGGTGCGCCACCTGTTCGCGGTGGCCTGCTCGCTCGACAGCCAGATCGTCGGCGAGCCGCACATCCTGGGCCAGCTCAAGGCCGCCCACCGCACCGCCGCCGCCACCGGGCTGACCGGGCCGGAGCTGGAGGCGGCGATGCAGGCCGCCTACGCCGCCGCCAAGCGGGTGCGCAGCGAGACGCCGATCGCCGAGGGCGCCACCTCGCTGGCCGCCGCCGCCGTCCAGGTGGCGCGCGACCTGCACGGCAACCCGAAGCGTTGCAGCGCCCTGCTGATCGGGCTCGGCGACATGGGCACGCTGGTGCTCGATGGCTTGCGCGAGGCCGGTCTGCCGCGGCTGACCGTCACCGCCCCGGTGGACCGCCGGGCCGAGGCGGCGGCGCGGCGGCTCGACGGGCATTTCGCGCCCTGGGCGGATCTCGACTCCGCGCTGGCCGGGGCCGATATCGTGGTGACCGCGGCCGGGCTGGGGCGCTATATCCTGACCTCCGGGATGATGGAGGCGGCGTTGAAGCGCCGCCGCCGCCGCCCGGTGTTCGTGGTCGACGCCGCGATCCCGTCCGACGTCGAACCGGCGGTCGCCGGCATGGACGGCGCCTTCGTCTACGACCTCGCCGACCTGGAGCGGGTGGCCCTGAAGGGCCGCGTCGGGCGCGAGGCGGCGACCCAAGCCGCCTGGACCATCGTCGACGAGGCGCTGGCCGCCTTCGCCCGCGACCGCGCCGAGCGCGCCGCCGTGCCCGCCGTGGCGGCGTTGCGCGCGCATTTCGAGGCGGAGCGGCGGCGGCTGCTGGGCGACCATGGCGACCTCGACGCCGCCTCGGCGACGCGGCTGCTGGTGAACCGGCTGCTGCACGGGCCGTCGGAGGTGCTGCGGGCGCTGGCGGCCGACCATGACGGGGTTGGGTTGGCCGAACGGGCCGCGGCCGAACGGCTGTTGTTTCGCTTGTTCCGTCTGGACGGGACGAGCGCTGTGGAACGCGAAGAGGACGAGCGACGTGAGCCTGGACGAGAAGTTCAATAGGGTCGTGGCCCGCCACGACGAGCTGCGCGACGCGCTCGCCGCCGGTCTGGCGGAGTCGGGCGAGTTCGCCCGGCTGTCGAAGGAGTACGCCGACCTCACCCCGATCGCCGAGGCCATCGCCGAGCTGAAGAAGGTCAAGGCCGAGGCCGCCGACCTCGCCCAGATGATCGCCGACCCCGACGGCGACCCCGAGATGAAGGCGATGGCGGAGGAGGAGTTCCGCGACCTCTCCAAGCGCATCCCCGATTTCGAGCGGCGCGTCCAGGTCTCGCTGTTGCCCAAGGACGAGGCGGACGAGAAGAACGCCATCCTGGAGGTGCGCGCCGGCACCGGCGGCGACGAGGCGGCGCTGTTCGCCGCCGAACTGTTCGAGATGTACCGCCGCTACGCCGGCCTGCGCGGCTGGCGTTTCGAGGCGATGGACGTCAGCGAGACCGGCATCGGCGGTTACAAGGAGGCGACCGCCAACATCACCGGCCGCAACGTGTTCGCCCGGCTGAAGTTCGAATCGGGCGTCCACCGGGTGCAGCGCGTGCCGGCGACCGAGGCGCAGGGCCGCATCCACACCTCCGCCGCGACGGTGGCCGTGCTGCCGGAGGCCGAGGAGGTCGACATCCACATCGACGAGAAGGATCTGCGCATCGACGTGTTCCGCTCCTCGGGGCCCGGCGGCCAGTCGGTGAACACGACCGACAGCGCGGTGCGCATCACCCACCTGCCGACCGGGCTGGTCGTCAGCCAGCAGGACGAGAAGTCGCAGCACAAGAACAAGGCCAAGGCGCTGAAGGTGCTGCGCGCCCGGCTCTACGACCGCGAGCGCGCCGAGAAGGACGCCGCCCGCGCGGCGGACCGCAAGAGCCAGGTCGGCAGCGGCGACCGGTCGGAGCGCATCCGCACCTACAATTTCCCGCAGGGGCGGGTGACCGACCACCGCATCAACCTGACGCTCTACAAGATCGACAAGATGATGACCGGCGAGGCGCTCGACGAGTTCGTCGACGCGCTCGTCGCCGAAGACGAAGCCGCCCGGCTGGCGGAGCTGGGGTGAGCGATCGTCCTGGCGCCTTGTTCCCCTCCCCCGCTGGGCGGGGGAGGGGATTTGGTGTCGCAATGGGAAGGAACAGGCAAGCCATGACTCTCCACGCCCTGCGGCGGCTTGCCGAGGCGCGGTTGCGCGAGGCCGGCATCGACACGCCGGATCTCGACGCGCGCTACCTGCTGGAACACGCGCTGAACCTTACCCGGACCGACTTCATTACGAAATCGGAACAATCTGTTTCCGAAGCCGACACCGCCCGCGCCCTGGCCCTGATCGACCGCCGCGCGGCCCATGAGCCGGTCGGCCGCATCCTCGGCCATCGCGAGTTCTGGACCATCGACCTCGCCCTCAACCCCGACACGCTGGAGCCGCGTCCCGACACGGAAACCGTGGTCGAAGCCGTGCTGAAGGCGATCCCCGACAGGAATGCCAGTCTCCGCCTGCTCGATCTCGGAACCGGAACGGGCTGCATCCTGCTGGCGCTGCTGGCCGAACTGCCCAACGCCAGCGGCCTCGGCGTCGATCTCAGCCCGCTGGCGGTCGAGGCGGCGGCCGGCAACGCGGAGCGCAATCGGCTGGCCGCGCGGGCGCGCTTCCAGACCGGCGATTGGGGCAGCGGCATCGCGGACCGTTTCGACATCGTCGTCTCCAACCCGCCCTACATTCCGACGGCCGACATCGCCACGCTGGCCCCGGAGGTGCGGGAGCACGACCCGCGGCGCGCGCTCGATGGGGGCGCCGATGGTTTGGATCCCTATCGGATCATCGCGGCACAGTTGCCGGCGCTCCTGGTGCCCGGCGGGCTGGTCGCCGTCGAGGTGGGGCAGGGGCAAGCTCCGGATGTGGCCGATCTGTTCGCCGCACAGGGCATCGCGGACATAGCGCGGCTCCGCGATCTTGGTGGAATCGAACGATGTGTTCGGGGCCGGAACGACCGGGCATGATCCGGGTAACCCAAAAAAAAGGTTGGATTGCCGGGCGTTGGCGGTTAGTGTGCGGTACACGACCGCGAACATAAGGGATTGTGGGGTTCTTGGCCTCGGACCGCTTCTTTGCCGAGCGTTGACCACCACGCCCGCCGCACTTGCTGCGGACGCGTCGTTTGATCCCCGTGACTCATCCGTGGACGGTCTCCACGGCGGGCTTGGCGGCCGGGATGGCCGGCCGGGCGTTCCGGGGAATGCGCTTCTCTTGCATGGGGCCTTAAGAGCCGAATGAGACAGGGACCGAACTCCAGGCGTTCGCGCGGTCGTGGCAACAGCGGCGGGGGCGGTGGTGGCGGCGGCGGCGGTGGTGGCGGGGGCGGCAACGCCAACCGGCGCCAGAACGTTCCGCTGCGTCATCAGACCTTCGACAGCAACGGTCCGGACGTGCGCATCCGCGGCAACGCGTGGCAAGTCCAGGAGAAATACCAGGCGCTGGCGCGTGACGCGATGTCGTCGGGCGACCGGGTGCAGGCCGAGAACTATCTCCAGCACGCGGAGCACTATCTCCGCATCATCAACCAGATCCAGGAATCGGAAAACCGCCAGCGCGGCGGCCAGCCCGGCAGCAGCCATGCCCACGCGCAGGGCAGCCCGGCGGCCTCGTCCGAGGACGAGGATCAGCAGGGCGGCGAGGATGAGGCCGACGGCGCCGAGGAGCGGGCGGCGGTCAACGCCTGAGGGAGGAGACTCCCGGCTTTACCCCGCCTGTTCCGGTGACACCGGATCGCCGACGGCGATCCGGCCGCCGTGGACGACGCGGGCGCGCAGCGCGATCTGCGTGTGGCCATAGCCGCGCTCCATGAGCGGCAGCAGATTGAGATCGGTCGCTCCGCTGGCGGGATTGACGTCGTAGGCCGGTCGGCACTCGATCGCCTCGACGATGGTCAGCGTCGCGCCACCGACCGCGAGCGTCGTTCCGATCCAGGACCGTTCCACCCACGGATTCAGCCCGTCGATCAGCAGATTGGCCCGGAAGCGGCGCGGATCGACCGGCTGCTTGGCGATCCGTTCCTCCAGGTCGCGCAGGCTGGCGAGATTCAGCAGGACCAGCGACGGTTCCTCGCTGTCGCCGAAGGCGCCGCCGGGCGCCGTTTCGACCAGACGCGGCATGCCGGGCACGGTGCCGGCCAGATAGGCGGCGAAGAACTGCTCCAGCAGGGTGCGGCCCATCGGCTGGTCGAGCCTTCCGCGCGACACCTGCCGCCCGCCGCGCCGGACGATCAGCGAGTGGGTCGCCTCGTCGAACTCGGTGTCGAGCAGCGCCAGCTTCCCGGTGCGGTCCAGCGTGAAGAAATCGGACGGCGGGCGCCATCCCTTCGCGTCCGTGTCCAGGGCGGCCGGCCCATGCAGCAGCCCGTAACGGCGGTCGAGCGGAAGAGGCCGGCCGGGAGCCAGATCGGCGGCGGTCAGCTCTTGGCCGCTCAGCCCCTTCACGGGGTGGCGGCGAATGGCGGCGACGGTGGGGTTCATTGCACTGCACAATGAGTGGGTGGGATCGGCTCTGTCAACCGGTCCGATGGGCGGTCCGGCCGCTCCGCCCAACGCGCCGGTCCGGCGGGCGACCCCACCCCGTCCGGAACCGCGCTACCAGCGTGCGGCGGGCGGCTTGCCGCCGAGGAACTCCTCCAGCCGGCGGCGGGTCGCCGGACTCAGGTCGGCGGGCAGCCGGTCGACGGCAAAGAAGCGCGCCTCGACGATCTCCACCCCGTCGGCTTTCGGCGTGCCGCTCCAGCCGCGCACGACGAAGACCGTCACATGGTCGCTCGCCCCGTTGCGGAAGCGGGCGTAGATTCCCAACGGCGGCGTCTCGCCCTCCACCCTCAGCCCGACCTCCTCCCGCACCTCGCGGCGCATGGCCTCGGCCAGCGTCTCGCCCTTGCCGACGCCGCCGCCGGGCATGTGCCAGCCGCCGACGTAGCTGTGGCGGATCAGCAGGATCCGGGCGGCGGTCGGGTCGGATTCGTCGAGGATGAGGGCGCGCACCCCCATGGTCAGCGGCCGCGCGACCCGGTGCCACAGCCCACGGCCGATCCAGGCGAGCCGCAGCAGGGCGGCGAGCAGCGGGCGCGGCGCCGGCTTGGCGGCCGACGCTGTGGCCGCCGGGTCGGCCGCGTCGCGGGCCGTCTTGCGGGGGGTGGCGATGGCCGTCATGAACTCCCGTCCCTTGCCGTTCCCTGATGTGACCGCCGCGCAGTCTAGCGCCGGCGTCGGCGGCGCGTAAGTGATCCGATCGGCCGGGAATCCGGCGGGAAAGCGCCGGCGTCGGCTACCTCCTTCGGCCGGTCTGGCCCCCGCAAGCCCCCGTGTGGCCGATGGTCTTGCATGGCGTCGGCCGCTGCCTACATCTTTGGCAGCATCCTTGCGGATCGCACGTTTCATGTGGATCGGTACGACCGGGCTGCCTCGCGGACGGTCGGCGGAGATAAGGGAGCACGCCATGGATTTCGAGAAATACACCGAGCGCAGCCGCGGCTTCGTCCAGGCCGCGCAGACCCTCGCCACGCGTCGGGGCCACCAGCGCCTGACGCCCGAGCATCTGCTGAAGACCCTGCTCGACGACAAGGAGGGGCTGGCCGCCAACCTGATCCGCGCCGCCGGCGGCGACCCGGCGATGGCGCTCGCCTCCGTCGACGCCGAGCTGGACAAGCAGCCGAAGGTCGAGGGCAGCGGCGCCGGGCAGCTCTACCTCTCCCCCGAACTGTCGCGCGTCTTCGGCGAGGCCGAGACGATCGCGCAGAAGGCCGGCGACAGCTTCGTCACCGCCGAGCGCATCCTGCTGGCGCTCGCCATGGCCGACGGCACGCCCTCGGCCCGGCTGCTGAAGGCGGCCGGCGTCACCCCGCAGGGGCTCAACAGCGCCATCAACGACGTCCGCAAGGGCCGCACCGCCGACACGGCGAGCGCCGAGCAGGGCTATGACGCGCTGAAGAAATACGCGCGCGACCTGACCGCGTCGGCGCGCGAGGGCAAGCTCGACCCGGTCATCGGCCGCGACGAGGAGATCCGCCGCACGATCCAGGTGCTGGCGCGCCGCACCAAGAACAACCCGGTGCTGATCGGCGAGCCCGGCGTCGGCAAGACCGCCATCGTCGAGGGGCTGGCCCAGCGCATCGTCAAGGGCGACGTGCCGGAGGGGCTGAAGAACAAGAAGCTGCTGTCGCTCGACCTCGGCGCGCTGGTGGCCGGCGCCAAGTACCGTGGCGAGTTCGAGGAGCGGCTGAAGGCCGTCCTGTCGGAGATCCAGGCCGCCGCCGGCGAGATCGTCGTCTTCATCGACGAGCTGCACACGCTGGTCGGCGCCGGCAAGGCCGACGGCGCCATGGACGCCTCGAACATGCTGAAGCCGGCGCTGGCGCGCGGCGAGCTGCATTGCGTCGGCGCCACCACGCTCGACGAGTACCGCAAGCACATCGAGAAGGACGCTGCACTCGCCCGGCGCTTCCAGCCGGTCTTCGTGCCGGAGCCGACGGTGGAGGACACCATCTCCATCCTGCGCGGCCTGAAGGAGCGCTACGAACTCCACCACGCCGTGCGCATCACCGACGCCGCCATCGTCGCGGCGGCCACCCTGTCCAACCGCTACATCACCGACCGCTTCCTGCCCGACAAGGCCATCGACCTGATCGACGAGGCGGCCAGCCGCCTGCGCATGGCGGTGGACAGCAAGCCGGAGACCATCGACGAGCTGGACCGCCGAATCATCCAGCTCAAGATCGAGCGCGAGGCGCTGAAGCGCGAGTCCGACCAGGGCTCCAGGGACCGTCTCGGCAACCTGGAGCGCGAGCTGGCCGATCTGGAGCAGGAATCCGCCGCGCTGACCGCCAAGTGGCAAGCCGAGAAGGACCAGCTCCAGGGCGCGCAGAAGATCAAGGAGGACCTGGAGAAGGCCCGCACCGAGCTGGAGGCGGCGCAGCGCGACGGCAATTGGGGCCGCGCCGGCGAACTGGCCTACGGGGTCATCCCCGGCCTGGAGACCGCGCTGAAGGCCGCCGAGGAGCACGCCGCCAACCGCATGCTGAACGAGGAGGTGCGCGAGAGCGACATCGCCGGCGTCGTCAGCCGCTGGACCGGCGTGCCGGTCGACAAGATGCTGGCCGGCGAGCGCGAGAAGCTGCTGGCGATGGAAAGCCGCCTGCGCGGCCGGGTCATCGGCCAGGAGGAGGCCATCGTCGCCGTGTCCAACGCGGTGCGCCGGGCGCGCGCGGGCTTGCAGGACCCGAACCGGCCGATCGGCTCCTTCCTGTTCCTGGGTCCGACCGGCGTCGGCAAGACCGAGCTGACCAAGGCGCTGGCCGAGTTCCTGTTCGACGACGAGACCGCCATGGTCCGGCTCGACATGTCGGAATACATGGAGAAGCACTCGGTCGCCCGCATGATCGGCGCGCCTCCCGGCTATGTCGGCTATGAGGAGGGCGGGGCGCTGACCGAGGCGGTGCGCCGCCGGCCCTATCAGGTCGTGCTGTTCGACGAGGTGGAAAAGGCCCACCCGGACGTCTTCAACGTGCTGCTCCAGGTGCTCGACGACGGGCGGCTGACCGACGGGCAGGGGCGGACGGTGGATTTCCGCAACGTGGTCATCATCATGACCTCGAATCTCGGCTCGCAGGCCTTGGCCGACCAGCCGGAGGGCCAGGACAGCGCCGCCGTCCGCGACGAGGTGATGGAGGCGGTCCGTGCCCATTTCCGGCCGGAGTTCCTGAACCGCCTGGACGAGATCCTGCTGTTCCACCGGCTCGACCGCCGGCACATGGGCGGGATCGTCACCATCCAGCTCGGCCGCCTGACGAAGATGCTCGCCGAGCGCGACATCACCCTGGCGGTGGACGAGGCGGCGACGCAATGGCTGGCCGATGCCGGCTACGACCCGGTCTATGGCGCGCGCCCGCTGAAGCGGGTGATCCAGCGGTCGTTGCAGAACCCGCTGGCGACGATGATCCTGGAGGGCCGCGTCAAGGACGGCCAGACGGTCCAGGTTGGGGCCGCGGACGGTTCGTTGACCATCGACGGCGTGCCGATCGGCTGAACATTCCCTCTTCCGCCCCGTGGCAAGCGTTGCCACGGGGCGGAAGAGGATGATTGCGCCATCGACTCCCGCCGCCGGGCGCGCTAGATCAACGGAATGACCGACACCACCCTCGCCGCCCGCGGCGTCGCGCTCGACTTGCTGCGCGACGTGCTGCGCAAGTCCGTTCCCTTCGACGACGCGTTCGACGCGCACCCCGACCTCGCCGGGCTGGAGCCGCGCGACCGCGGCTTCGTCCGCCTGCTGGTCGCCACCGTGCTGCGCCGGCTGGGCCAGATCGACGAGCTGATCCAGGCCTGCCTTGCCAAGCCGGGCCTGCCCAAGGCGGCGATCCACGACATGCTGCGGCTGGGAACGGCGCAGCTCGTCTTCCTCAACACCCCCGCCCACGCCGCCGTCGACACGGCGGTGGAACTGGCCGCCGCGCGCAACGCCGCCCCCTACAAGGGGCTGATCAACGCCGTGCTGCGCCGCATCGGGCGCGAGGGGCCGGCGCTGGCCGCCCAGCAGGACGCCGGCCGGCTGAACACGCCGGACTGGATGTGGCTGTCCTGGCGCACCGCCTACGGCACGGCCAAGGCGCGCGGCATCGTCGAGGCGCATCTGCACGAGGCGCCGCTCGACCTCACGGTGAAGGACGACCCGGCCGGCTGGGCCGAGCGGCTGGAGGCGGCCCTGCTGCCGACCGGCTCGCTGCGCCGCGCCTCGGGCGGCTCCGTCACCGAGCTGCCGGGCTTCGACGAGGGCGCCTGGTGGGTGCAGGATCTGGCCGCCTCGCTGCCGGCCAAGCTGTTCGGCGACCTGCGCGGCAAGCGGGTGTTCGATCTCTGCGCCGCGCCCGGCGGCAAAACCGCGCAGCTCGTGGCGCAGGGGGCGAGCGTCACCGCGCTCGACCGTTCGGCCAAGCGGCTGGAGCGGGTGACCGAGAACCTCAAGCGCCTGCGGCTGGAGGCCGAGCTGGTCGCCACCGACGCCGCCACCTGGGAGCCGGAGGGCGGCCCGGCCGACGCGGTGCTGCTCGACGCGCCCTGCTCGGCGACCGGGGCGGTGCGCCGCCACCCCGACATCCTGCGCGTCAAGACGCCCGACGACATCGCCAAGCTGGCCAAGGCGCAGGGCCGCCTGCTGGCCCGCGCGGTCGATCTGGTCAAGCCGGGCGGCACGCTGGTCTACTGCACCTGCTCGATCCAGCCGGAGGAGGGCGAGGCGCAGATCTCCCGCCTGCTGGCCCGCGACGGGCGGGTCGAGCGCTGGCCGGTGACGCCCGCCGAGCTGGGTGGGTTGTCGGAACCGATCAACGAGAAGGGCGAGGTCCGCTCGCTGCCCGGCATGCTCGCCGATCTCGGCGGCATCGATGGTTTCTTTGTGGCACGGCTGCGACGACGGCCCGAATAAGACGTCATCGTCTTGCGGTGGCGGCGGTGAATTGATACGACAACAGTCATGCTTTCGCCTGCGCTCCCCCGCATCGTCATTTTGTCGCCCGCCGGCCCGTCCCGCCGTCCGCGGTCCTGAAGGAGTCCGGGCGATGGGTGACGGTTTCGGACGGCTGCGCGACGGGATGGCCCGGCTCGCCTATGGGAACCCGCTCTACGCGCTGATGCTGGGCGGCCGGGCGCCGGGCGCCCTGGCGGTCATCCCGCCCGATCCCTGGCCGGGCGACGCCGGCGACGGCTCCGCCATCCTCGCCGGGGTGCTGCGCTTCGCCGGGCAGGCGGTCGCCGTCGATCCCATCGGCGAGCCGAACTGGCGCCTGCCCGGCGCCAGCGCCGGCTGGCTGCGGGCGCTGCACGGCTTCGACTGGATGCGCGACCTGCGGGCGGTCGGCGGCGATATGGCGCGGCGGCGCGCCCGCGTGCTGGTCTGGTCCTGGCTCGACCACAACGGCGGCTGGAACGCCCAGAGCTGGGCGCCCGACATCCTGGGCGCTCGGGTCGCCAACTGGATCGGGCTGCATGATTTCTACTGCGCCTCGGCCGACGACGAGTTCCGCGCGCGGGTCTTCGAGAATCTCGCCCGGCAGGTCCGCCATCTCGGCCGCGTGCTGCCCGGCGCGCTCGACGGCGAGCGGCTGGTGGTGGCGCTCAAGGGGCTGGTCTATGGCGGCTTCTGCCTGCCCGACCACGAGAAGGCCGGCTACGAGGCGCTGCGCCTGCTCGACCGCGAGCTGCCCCGCCAGATCCTGCCCGACGGCGGCCATGTCGAGCGCAACCCCTCGGTCCAGCTGCGGGTGCTGCGCGACCTGATCGACATGCGCGCCGTCCTGCGAGTCGCCCGCGCCGAGGTGCCGGAATCGCTCCAGCACGCCATCGACCGGATGACCCCGGCGCTGCGCTTCTTCCGCCACGCCGACGGCGGGCTCGCCCTGTTCAACGGCGGGCGCGAGGAGGAGGCCGGGCTGGTCGACACCGTGCTGGCCCAGGCCGACGCCCGCGGCCGCCCGCTGAAGAGCGCGCCGCACACCGGCTTCGAGCGGCTGATCGCCGGGCGGACGCTGGCCCTGCTCGACACCGGGGCGCCGCCGGCTCCGGGGCTCGACCGCACCGCCCACGCCGGGATCCTCTCGATGGAGGTCTCCGTCGGCAAGGAGCGGCTGATCGTCAATTGCGGCAGCCACCCGTCGCAGCGCGGGCGCTGGCGCGCGGCGCTGGCCGGCTCGGCGGCGCATTCGACGGTGGTGATCGCCGACACCAACTCGGCCGAGGTGCTGGAAAACGGCGGGCTCGGCCGCCGCCCGTCGCATGTCGGCTGCGAGCGCCAGGAATCGGACGGCGCCGTGCTGGTCGTCGCCACCCACAACGGCTACAGCAAGGGCTTCGGCTTCCTGCACCGGCGGCGGGTCTATCTCGCCGACAACGGCGAGGATCTGCGCGGCGAGGACACGCTGGAGCCGGTGATCGGCGCCACCCCGACCGGCCAGCCCTTCGCCATCCGCTTCCACCTGCACCCGCAGGTGCAGCCGGCCCTGATCCAGGGCGGCGCGCAGGTCGAACTGCGGCTGCCCAGCGGCAACGTCTGGCGGATGCGGGCGACCGGGGCGGTGCTGGAACTGGCCGAGAGCATCTACATGGGCAGCGGCGACGAGCCGCGCCGGACCAGCCAGATCGTGATGCAGGGGCATAGCGGACCCGAGGGCATCACGGTGAAATGGGCCTTGCGCCGCGAACGCAAGGCGGCGTAAATCCCGCCCATCCGCGGTGGCCGGACCCGCTTGCTTCCGTGAGTGGGGTTTGGGACACGGATGAACACGGATTGGGCACGGACGGACACGGATTTTTCTATCTGTGTTTATCTGTGTTCATCTGTGTCGAATCTCTGTTCGGAAAAGCAGGATCTGACACAGATGAACACAGATAAACACAGATGAATTTTTGATCCGTGTCCGTCCGTGCTTTTCTTCATCCTGTTCATCCGTGTCCTTCGGGCTTTCCGCGTCTGGACAACGCAAACCCGATCAGGATCACGCCATGAGCCCGCCGAAAGCCAACCACGCCCCCGCCCCCGACAAGGTCCGCATCGCCCGCGCGCTGATTTCCGTGTCCGACAAGACCGGTCTGGTGGCGCTGGGGCAGGCGCTGGCCGCCAAGGGCGTCGAGATCCTGTCGACCGGCGGTTCGGCCCAGCGCCTCGCCGAGGCCGGCGTGCCGGTCAAGGAGGTCTCCGACCACACCGGCTTCCCGGAGATCATGGACGGCCGCGTCAAGACGCTGCACCCGCGCGTCCATGGCGGCATCCTGGCCCGCCGCGACATCCACGCCGACGCGATGGCGCAGCACGACATCCCGCCGATCGATCTGGTCGTCGTCAACCTCTACCCCTTCGAGGCGACGGTCGCCAAGGGCGCCGACTACGACGACTGCGTCGAGAACATCGACATCGGCGGGCCGGCGATGATCCGCGCCGCCGCCAAGAACCACGACTTCGTCACCATCGTCACCGAGCCGTCGGACTATGAGGCGGTGATGGACGAACTGGCGACCCACGACGGCTGCGTCACGCTGGGGCTGCGCCGCAAGCTGGCCCAGCGCGCCTACGCCCGCACCGCCGCCTACGACGCCGCCATCTCCACCTGGCTGGCCGGCGAGCTGGACGAGACCTTCCCGCCGCGCGTCACCCTGTCGGGCTCGCTGGCGCAGACCCTGCGCTACGGCGAGAACCCGCACCAGCAGGCCGCCTTCTACGTCACCGGCGACCAGCGCCCCGGTGTCGCGACCGCCGTCCAGCTCCAGGGCAAGGAGTTGTCCTACAACAACCTGAACGACACCGACGCCGCCTTCGAGCTGGTCGCCGAGTTCGAGCAGCCGGCCGTCGCCATCATCAAGCACGCCAACCCCTGCGGCGTCGCCCAGGGCACCAGCCTGCTCGACGCCTACCGTTCGGCCCTGCTGTGCGACCCGGTCAGCGCCTTCGGCGGCATCATCGCGGTGAACCGTTCGCTCGACGCCGCGACGGCCGAGGAGATTTCCAAGCTGTTCGCCGAGGTGGTGATCGCCCCGGACGCCGACGACGCGGCCCGCGCCCTGCTGGCGACCAAGAAGAACCTGCGCGTTCTGCTGACCAAGGACGTGCCGAACCCGGCCGACGCCGGCATGATGGTCAAGCAGCTGTCGGGCGGCTTCCTGTTGCAGAACCGCGATTCCGGCCGCGTCAACCCGGCCGAGCTGAAGGTCGTCACCAAGCGCGCGCCGACCGAGCAGGAGCTGGCCGACCTGCTCTTCGCCTTCCGCGTCGCCAAGCACGTCAAGTCGAACGCCATCGTCTACGCCAAGAACGGCGCCACGGTCGGCGTCGGCGCCGGCCAGATGAGCCGCGTCGACAGCGCCCGCATCGCCGCCATCAAGTCGGCCGAGGCCGCCAAGGCCGCCGGTCTGGCCGAGCCGCTGACCAAGGGCTCGGTGGTGGCGTCGGACGCCTTCTTCCCCTTCGCCGACGGCCTGCTGGCGGCGGCGGAAGCCGGCGTCACGGCGGTGATCCAGCCGGGCGGCTCGATCCGCGACGCCGACGTCATCGCGGCGGCGGACGAGAAGGGGCTGGCGATGGTGCTGACCGGGATGCGCCACTTCCGGCACTGATCGGTCGTTTCCGGTCCCTAAACCCTCTCCCGCCCCGGGAGAGGGATTATTTGGTTGTTCACCGGTTCGTCAGCGCTTGCGGGCGAAGCGGCCCCAGGGCAGCAGCGGCAGCGTGGCCAGTCTTCGCAGGCGGGCCGCCTCCGCCTCTTCCGATGACGCGGCTTCCCCGCCGGGCGAATCCTTCTCCGCCTTCTCGTTCAACGCCTCGTTGATGCGGGCGAACGCTTCGATGTCCTTGATGTGCAGCATGGCTCGTGCCTCTCGGCCTCGAAATTGTGCAGTGCAACAACCGCGAGGGTAACAGGATCCGGCCTGGAAAGCTCTCAGGCTGCGGCGTTCTGACGCGACCGGTCCGGTTCGCGCACCCCCATCATAAGCACGAACCCGACCACGAAGAAAACCAGGACCGTTCCCATCCCGGCGCGCTGGCTGGCGAAGGCCTCGGTCGCCAGCCCGAACAGCAGCGGTCCGAAGAAGCCGACGAAGCGCCCGGTCAGGCCGTAGAGCCCGAACATCTCGGTGGTCATGCCCGGCGGGGCGAGGCGCGCCATCATCGACCGCCCCGCCGCCTGCGCCGGCCCGAAGAAGGCGCCGAGCCCGAGCGCCAGCACCCAGAACCACAGCTTGTCGGTCGCCAGCAGCAACGGCACGCCGAAGGCGGTCATGCCGAGCAGCGCCAGCAGGATCACCGGCTTGGCCCCGGCCCGGTCGTCCATCCAGGCGAAGCCGATCGCGCCGGCCCCCGCCACCACGTTGAGCGCGATGGCGAAGATGACGATCTCCTCGAAGCCCATGCCGAAGCTGCCGGCGGCGAAGATGCCGCCGAAGGCGGTGATGGTGTTGATGCCGTCGCGGTAGAAGGCGCTGGCGACCAGGAAGCGGACGGTCTGCTTGTAGCGCCGCGCCTCGCGCAGCGTGCGGCCCAGCATGCCGATGCCCTCGCGTACCGCCTGCCCCAGCGGCCGCCCGCTCGACGGCTCGTCCGGCACCCACAGGAAATAGGGCAGGGCGAACAGCCCGTACCACACCGCCACCAGAAGCGCCGTGGCGCGGATGTTGGCCTGCGGCCCCCAATCGTCCCAGGCGGCGCCGAGCAGCCCGAACAGCGGCGCCTCGGCCTTCACGAAGCCGAACAGCGCGACGACGAGGCAGACCAGCCCGCCGAAATAGCCGATCCCCCAGCCCCAGCCGGACACCCGGCCGAGCAGCCGCGCCGGCACCAGGCCGGGCAGGGTGGCGTTGTAGAAGACGTTGGCCAGCTCGAAGGACACGGTGGCGACGACGACGCAGACCAGCGCGAACAGCGCGAAGGACGGGTCGGGCTCCACCCACCAGAGTGCCGCGCTCAGCAGCACGGTGATGCCGGTGAACAGCGCCATCCACGGCTTGCGCCGGCCGCTGCGGTCGGCGATGGCGCCCAGCACCGGGCTGAGCAGGGCGATGGCGATCCCGGCGACGGTCATCGCCACGCTCCAGCGCGAGGTTCCGGCGACCGGATCGCCGACTACGCCGCGCGCGAAATAGACCGAGAAGACGAAGGTGGTGATGATGGTGTTGTAGGCGGAGTTCGCCCAGTCGTAGAGGCACCAGGAGGCGACGGCGCGCCGGTCGACCGGGGGCTCCCCGCCGAACGGCCTCATCCGCCGATCCCGAAGGAGATCTGGTTGTTGTCGTAGCGGGCGACGACCCGCAGCGTGTCGCCGGGCTGCACCGGAATCGGCACGTCGAGGAAGGTCATCGCCTGCTTCCAGTGGTTGGTGCGTGCTTGGCTCTCCGACTTGTAGACGACCTCCTCGTCCATGAAGAGGTCGAACCAGAAAGCGACGCCGTGGCAGGTGCCGGCCTGCGTGACGGTGACGTCGATCTCGCGTTCGCCTTCCTCCGGCATGTTGCGGGTGAAGTCGAAATCCAGCGCGGTGAAGGGCTCGGACAGCGCGCTGTGGGCGTCGGCCCCGAGGTCGATCTGCTGGTAGCCGGGGGAGCGGAAGACGTCGAAACTCGACATGTCGAAGCCGTCGATGCGCTTGACCGGGTTGATGCGGGCCAGCTCCGGCGTCTCGATCAGCATGGCGTAGACGGTGGAGGCACGCGGGATGATGGCGCCGCCCGGCTTCACCAGATGGGTGCGGGCGTGTTGCAGCACCGAGAGCATGCGCGGCGCCAGCATGCCGATGTTGATCAGTTCCGACACGAAGACGTCGGCCTTCTCCGGCAGGTCGCCGCCCTCGCCGACGGTGAGCTGGGTCGACAGGCGCGGCACCACGGTGACGCGGTCGGCGTAGCCGTTGTTGGCGACGGTCTCCTTGGCGACGCGGGCCAGGATCGGGTTGACCTCGCAGGTCACGACCTTTCGCGCCCCGGCGCGGGCCGCCATCATGGCGACGATGCCCGACCCGGTGCCGATCTCCAGCACGAGGGAGTCCGGTTTCACCGCGCGCTCCAGCGAGTGCTTGTAGGCGTCGTTGCGCTCGAAATCGTTGATCATCGGCAGGTGCCAGCCGGGCACCGCGTTGGAGTAGATCAGCCGGCGGGTGAACTGGACCAGCGGGTGGTCGGGGGCCTGTTCGCGCGCCGCCTCGATCGCCTCGATGGCGTCGGCGGCGCGGTCGAGGCTTTGCAGCACATGGGCCAGACCGACCTGCGCCGGCACGAAGCGCGGGGCGGCGGCCAGCACGGTGCGGAAGGCGGTTTCCGCCTCCTCCAGCCGGCCGCGGGTGGCGAGCAGCTCGGCCAGGGTGTAGTGCACCTCCAGATAGTCGGGGGCGAGGTCGAGCGCGGTGCGCAGATGGGTTTCCGCCGTCTCCAGCTCGCCCAGCTCGCGCAGGGTGGATGCCAGGAAATGATGCATCTCCGGCGCGCCCGGCTTGAGGTCGAGCGCGGCGCGGAAGCTCTCCGCCGCCTCCTCCAGCCGGCCCAGCGCCTTCAGCGCGTTGCCGAGGTTGCCGTGCAGCTCCGGGAAGCCGGCGTTGATCGACAGGCCGGCGCGGAAGGCCTCCTCGGCTTCCGCCGCGCGGCCGAGCTGGAAGAGCAGGCTGCCCCGGCTGTTGTGGAAGGACGGGTCGCTGCCCTGCTCGGCGATGGCCTGGGCGAAGAGGGAGAGCGCGTCGTCGGCGTGGCCGGTGTGGGCGGCGATCAGCCCCAGCAGATGCAGCCCCTGGGCGTTGTGCGGGTCGGTCGCCAGCACCGTCTGGCAGATCGCCTCGGCGCCGGCAAGATCGTTGGCCCGGAACAGGCGGGCCGCGTCGAGCAGCGTGGGGGCGGGCGTGTCGGTCATCGCGGGCGGCTCCGGAATCGGCTGGAACTCCAAGGATTCCGCACCATAGCCGAATTGCCGCGGCTCCACAGCCCTTCGGTGCGGGACGCCGCATTGCGGATGGGCGATTATCAGGAACAAGGTTCCCGCAAAAGACGAAACGCGGGAGTGCCTTGCATGAAGAGAGTGAAGTCCGGCGTCGCGGCGTCCGCCCTGGCGGCGCTGCTGCTGGTGGGATGCGCCACGGCGGGGAACGGGCCGGTGGGGAATGGGCAGGTTGGCGGCGCGGCGATGGACGTCGCCGGCTCGGCGGCGGCCAGGCGGTTCGAGGCGGTGCGCCACAGCCCGCCGGAGCTGCGGGCCTTCCTCCACGCGATGCCGAAGGGGGCGGACCTCCACAGCCACCTGACCGGCGCCGTCTACGCCGAGACCTACCTGCGGCTGGCGGCGGCGGAGAATCTCTGCTTCGACGTCAAGAGCAAGTCCCTGGTCGCGCCGACCAAGGCCGCGCCCTGCGGCACCACCGCCCAGGATCCCCGCCCGGCCGCCGCCGTGGTGATTCCCGATTCGGTGCTCTACCCGATGGCGGTCAACGCGCTGTCGACCCGCTCCGCCCTGCCGGTGTCGGGCTACAGCCTGCACGACCAGTTCTTCGCCACCTTCGGCCGATTCAGCGCCGCCAACGATTCCACCGGCGATCTGCTGGCCGAGGTCGTGGACCGCGCCGGCCGCCAGGGTGAGCAGCATGTCGAGCTGATGGTGTCCTTCCGCACCTGGATGGCCGCCGCCATCGGCAAGCAGCAGCCCTGGACCGGCGATCTGCCGGCCATGGCCGACCGGCTGACCGCCGCCGGGCTGCCCGGACTGATCCCGCAGGCCAGGGCCGACATCGACGCGGCGGAGGCGCGCATGCGCTCCCTGCTCGGCTGCGGCACCCCGGCGGCCCGTCCCGGCTGCGGCGTGTCGGTGCGCTACATCCAGCAGGTCTCGCGCACCCAGGCGCCCGGCCCGGTCTTCGCCAGCACCCTGTTCAACGCCATGCTGGCGGCGGCGGAGCCGCGCGTCGCCGGCCTGAACTTCGTGGCGCCGGAGGACAACCCGACCGCGCTGTCCGACTACGACCTGCACATGCGGATGATCGCCGAGGCGCGCCGCCGCTTCCCCGGCACCAACGTGGCGCTGCACGCCGGCGAGCTGACGCTCGGCCTCGTCCCGCCGGAGGAGCTGCGCAACCACATCCGCAAGGCGGTCGAAATCGCCGGGGCCAAGCGCATCGGCCACGGCGTCGACCTGATGTACGAGGACGACCCGCAGGGGCTTCTGCGGGTGATGGCCGCCCGCAAGGTCGCGGTGGAGATCAACCTGACCAGCAACGACCTGATCCTCGGCGTGGCGGGCAAGGACCATCCCTTCCCGCTCTACCGGGCGGCCGGCGTGCCGACGGTGCTCTCGACCGACGACGAGGGCGTCAGCCGCATCGACCTGACCAACGAGCTGCAACGCGGGGTGACGGAGTTCGGGCTGGGCTACGCCGATCTGGTGGGGCTGGCCCGCGCCAGCCTGGAGCACAGCTTCCTGCCCGGCGACAGCCTGTGGGCGGCTGCGGAGTGTGCGGGAGCGGTGGCGGCGCCGTCGGCCGGCTGCCGGGTGGTGCTGGAGCGCAGCGAGAAGGCGCGGATCCAGTGGAAGCTGGAGGAGGCGCTGCGCCGCTTCGACCGGGAGGCGGCCGACGGGCGGGTGTGAGGACGGATTCCAAGCCCTTCTCCCACGAGGGGAGAGGGGCTTTCAATCAACCTTTATCTGTCCCGCTGGAACGTCGCCTTTCCCTCGACCCGCGGCAGCAGGCGGACGGCGTAGGGGCTGGTCTGGGTCAGCGCCACCACCTGCTCCGGACCCGGCACCCGCTCGTGGAAACCGACCTGCACCCCGCCCTCCACCGTGCGGGCGCGGTCGATGCTGACCGAATAGCCGGCGGTGTCGCGGGGGCCGAGGAACACCGCCACCGCCATGCGGTCGCCGGGCAGCGAGGACGGCACAGCCTCCCCGACCCTCGCCCACAGCTCGCTCCAGTCCTGGTCGCTGCGGGCGACGACGTAGGCACGCTCGGCGGCGAGGCTGCGGTCGCCCTGCCAGTAGGTTCCGGGAGCGGCGTCGGCGGAGAGCAGTCCCCCGTCCGCCGTCCGGTTCGATCCGTTGGTCTGGCAGGCCGTCAGGGTCAGGATGCCGAGAAAAAGGAGCGGAGCGAGGCGGCGGCGGGCCGGGGGACGGCGGGTCATGCGGGTCAGGCGCTCCGTGGCAGGATGGTCTCGACCAGCGACGCCCAATAGCTGGCGCCGGTCGTCAGGATGGCGTCGTTGAAGTCGTAGTGCGGGTTGTGCAGCCGGCAGCCCGGCCCGCCGTGCCCGCCATGGCCGAGCCAGATGTAGGCGCCCGGCCGCTCCTTCAGCATGTAGCCGAAATCCTCGGCCGCCATGGTCGGGGCCGGCGCCCAGATCACGTTCTCGTCGCCGACCACCTTGGCGGCGGCGGCGGCGGCGACGCGCGCCTCCGGCTCGCTGTTGACGGTCGCCGGGTAGCCGGGGCGGAAATTCAGCACCGCCTGGGCGCCGAAGCCCTCGGCGATGCTCGCCACCAACCGGGCGAACTGCTCCTGGATGCGGCGGTGGGTGGCCTCGGAGAAGGTCCGCATGGTGCCGCGCAGGATGGCGCTGTCGGGGATGACGTTGGCGGCGGTGCCGGCATCGACCACGGTGATCGAGACGACGGCGCTGTCGGCCGGGTCGGTGCCGCGGCTGACGAGGCTCTGCGCCGCCGTGATGATGTGGGCGGAGACCAGCACCGGATCGATGCTGCGGTGGGGCATGGCGGCGTGGGCGCCGTGGCCGCTCACCGTGATCTCGAACTGGTTGGCGGCGGCCATCACCGGGCCGGGATGCACGGCGATCTGGCCGGCCGGCAGTTCCGGCCAATTGTGCAGGCCGTAGATCTGCTCGCAGTCGAACCGGGTGAACAGCCCTTCCTCGATCATCCTCAGGCCGCCGCCCTGGCCCTCCTCGGCGGGCTGGAAGATGAAGTGGACGGTGCCGTCGAAGTTGCGCGTCTCCGCCAGATAGCGGGCGGCGCCGAGCAGCATGGTGGTGTGCCCGTCATGGCCGCAGGCGTGCATCTTGCCGGGATGGCGCGACGCGTAGTCGAAATCGTTGGCCTCCGGCATCGGCAGCGCGTCCATGTCGGCCCGCAGGCCGATGGTCCGGGGCCCGATGGCGCGCCCGCTGCCGGTGCCGAGCCCCTTCAGGGTGCCGACCACGCCGGTCTTGCCCAGGCCGCGATGCACCGCGATGCCGAATTCGGTCAGCTTGGCGGCGACGAGGTCGGCGGTGCGGTTTTCCTCGAATCCCAGTTCGGGATGGGCGTGGATGTCGCGCCGCCACGCGGTCATGTCGTCCTGGAAGGCGGCGATTCGGTTGTTGATCGGCATGTCTCTGACGCTGTTCTGGGACCCTTGCGGGCCGTTTTCGATGAGGAATCGGAAGATAGGGCGCTATTCGGGAACCGCCATGCCGCGCTGCACCGCCGGGCGGGCGGCAACGGCGTCGTGCCAGCGCTTCAGGTTGGGAAAGCGGTCGAGCAGCCCGCCCCCGGCGACCGCCGCGGCGGCGATGAAGGGGAAGCAGGCGATGTCGGCGACGGAATAGCTGGTGGCGAGATACTCGGCCACGGCCAGCCGGTCGTCCATCGCGCCGTAGCAGCGCATCAGCTCGCCCTTGTAGAGGTCGATGGCGTAGGGGATCTTCTCCGGCGCGCGGACCGAGAAGCGCAGCATGTCCACCGCCGTGGGGCCGAGGTCGCTGATGCCCAGCATCAGCCAGCTCAGCGCCTCGGCGCGGTCGTCCAGGCTCTCGGGCATCAGGCGGCCGGTGCGCTCGGCGAAATGCAGCAGGATGGCGCCCGACCCGAACAGGCGGCGGCTCCGGCCGCCGGGCAGCTCCTCGACCAGCGCCGGGATCTTGGTGATCGGGCTGATCGCCAGGAACTCCGGCCGCTTGTTCTCGCCGGCCACCAGATCGACCTTGTGGAGGTGGTAGGTCAGGCCCAGCTCCTCCAGCAGGACGGACGCCTTGCGCCCGTTGGGCGAGGGGAAGGTGTAGAGCGTGATCATGACGGGCCGGTCTCTCCTGCCGCGCGGTTGTCCTTGCGGTTCCGTCGGTCAGTCTGGCCGATTTGCGCGCGCAACGCCAGAGGGCGCCCTCCGGTGCCCGGACCCGGAAGCAGCATGAACGAGGTCGCCGCCGCCTGATTCGGCCGGTTCGCCTTCGCTGAGCGGGAGCGCCGGTCGAAAGGGGAACCCTTCAGCCCCGCGCGACGTCCCCGTCCTCCCATCCCCAGCGGTCCCAGGCGCCGTCGAGCATGGCGGTCGGCCGGGCGCCGCCGGGCAGGCCGCGGCAGGACAGCAGCGACGGCTCGACGTCCCCGCCCCCCCGCGTCCACCACAGGCTCGATCCCGCCGCCAGCGGCCCGGCCAGTCGTCGGACCAGGGCGACCGCGATCGGGTGCGGGCATTCCGGTTCCGGCCGCCCGAGAAGCGCCAGCCGGGCCGGCAGCCCCTCCACGTCGGCTCCGGTCCGGCAGGCGCCGGTGGCGATCGCCTCGGCGCGGGTGAACCAGGCCGTGCAGGCGCCCGGAGCGGCGCTCAAATCCAGCGTGTCCGGCAGGGCGGCGGCGATGGTGAAGGTGTAGAGGCGACCGACCCGGTCGGCGCTTGGCCTCAGCACGCCGATCAGCGGGGCGTCGCCGCACAGGCCCGCCGACAGGGCGAAGCGCCAGACGGGGGCGCCGGCGAAGCAGCGCTCCCAGCCGCCGCCCAGCCGCCGCCGCGTCTCGGCGAGCGCCGTGGCCAACCAGCCGTCCCACGGCTCCAGCACCTCGCGCGGCAGGCCGTGGCCGACGAAATCGCCGCGTGCCGGCACCTTGCCGTGAAAGCCGACGCCGCGGAAATGGCCGGACGCTCTCCGGCCCGCGCTTCCCATGCCGAGGATCATGGGAGCCTTACGGGGCCGGTGTCGCGGCGCGCGCGGGCTCGGCCTGCGCCAGCACCTCGCCGACGCGGGCGACCAGGGCGTCGTCGGGGGGGACCGGCGCGAAGCCGGCCTCGAACAGGGCGGCCAGATGGTCGCCCAGCGCGCGGCGGCGGGCGTCGTTGGCCGGGCCGGGCAGGGTGCGCTGCCAGTCGATCGCCAGCCATTCGGCGAGGTAGGCCCGGTCCATCGGCTCCTGCCCGCCGACCATGCGGTAGGCGCGCAGCGCCAGCCGCAGCAGGTCCGGCCGCGCCCAGTTGGTGCGCAGCTGCTCCTCCAACCGCAGGGCGATCCGTGCCAGGAACAGGGTGCGCAGCGCCCGCTGGTAGACCTCGCGGGCGGGGGCGGCGATGCGGTGGCCCTGGTACAGCCCGCCGGCCAGCCCCGGCGGCGCCCAGTCCCCGCGCTCCGCATGGCCGAGCGGCAGGGCACGCAGGCCGTCCAGCGCCGGCAGGATCGCGGCGACGTCGGTGTCGTCGACCCGCGTCAGCGAACGCGGCGCCGTGTCGAGCGGGCGCAGCGCCTCCTCCACCGACCGCGCGGCCTCGTCGGCGCGCTCCAGCAGGGCGGCGTTGCCGTCGCGGCTGTGCAGCCAGAAGCCGCCGAGCAGCAGCCCGGCGGCCAGCGCCGCGCCGGCCGACAAGGCGCCGGCGCGGCGCTGGCGGCGCTCCAGCGCCCGGTCGACCCCGGCGAGGTTGGCCTCGGGGAAGACGCGCTCCGGCAGCAGCCGGTCGAGGAAATAGGTTTCGGCCGGTTCGTCGACGGTCGTGGGACGGTCGGTCTGGGTGGCGCTGGTCAGGTGGATGCCGCGCAGCAGCGGCACCTCCTCGCCGGACTCCGAGGCGAAGGCGGTGTCGACCAGATCGGCCAGCGCCGTCTCCAGCTCGGCGATGCGCAGCGGGAAGGCGAAGGCGGCGCTGCGCCGCCGGATGTCCGGCTCCTGGTGCAGCCGGTCGAGCAGCCGCTCGTCCAGCCGCCGCACCAGATCGGCGAACAGGGCGTGGAAGGCGGGCAGCGGTCCGTCGGGCGCCTCCTCCGCCGGGAAGGTCATGCCCCAGACCTGCGTCCGGCCGGCGCGGTCGAGCGGGTCGAAGAAGGTGGCGAACCCCTCGACCAGATCGGCCTTGGTCAGCACGACATGGACCGGGACCCGCAGGCCCAGATGCGTCCGCAGCTCGTTCAGGCGCTGGCGGATGGTGATGGCGTGGGCGTGGCGCTCGGCGTCGCTCCAGGCGGCCAGATCGGTCAGGCTGACGGTGACCAGCACGCCGTTGACCGGCTGGCGCGGCCGGTGCGTCTTCAGCAGGTCGAGCAGCCCCGACCACACCCGCCCGTCGACCGCCCGGCGGCTGTCCTGGGTGGTGTAGCGCCCGGCGGTGTCGATCAGAACCGCGTGGTCGGTGAACCACCAGTCGCAGTTGCGGGTGCCGCCGAGGTTGGCGATCGGCTCGGCGATGTCGCCGGAGGCCAGCGGGGCGCCGAGCCGGGCGTTGGCCAGCGCCGTGCTCTTGCCCGATCCCGGCGCGCCGATCACCAGATACCAGGGAAGCTGGTAGAGGTAGCGGCCGGTCAGGCCGGCGCCGAACTTCTGCGTCTTCAGCCGGGCCAGCACGGCGTCGAGGCGCTCGCGCACGCTGCCCAGCTCGTCGAGCGACGCCTTCAGGTCGGGATCGCGGGCGGCGGCCAGCGCCTCGACCAGCCGGGCGTTGGCGGCGCGCTCGCGGCGGTCGATGGCGCGGTTGGCGGCGGCCCAGCCGGCCAGCGCCAGCAGCAGCGGCAGCAGGCGCTCGGTCCAGTCGGCGCCGGGCACGGCCTGCGGGACCAGCAGCCAGCCGCTCAAGCCCAGGGCCAGCACGCCGCCCAGCGAGACGCCCCAGCGCAGGCTGGCCGGCAGGCCCGCCGCGCGGGGCCGGTGCGGGCGGGCGGCCGGGCGGGTGGCGGGCCGGGCGGCGGAACCGGGGGCCGGGTGGCGGGGCGGGCGGGGCACGGTCATGGCGGCCGGCTCACTGCGGGTAGAGGCGGATGTCGATCCGCCGGTTGCTGTCGCGCCCGGCGGGCGTGTCGTTCAGCGCGATGGGCTCGGCGTCGGCGCGCCCCTCCGCCGACAGGCGGGCGGGGCCGAGCTGGCGTTCCAGCAGGGCGCGCACGGCCTCGGCCCGCGCGTCGGTCAGGCTCCGCGCGGTGGGGAAGCGGCCGTTGCCCGGAGTTTGGTCGTCGGTGTGGGCGGCCACCAGGACGCGGCCGGCCTCCGGCGCCAGCGCCTGTCCGACCCGGTCGACGATGGCGCGGTGGCGGGCCTTCACCGCCTCGCTGCCGGTGGCGAACATGGCGGCGGCGGGGACGCGGATGACCAGGGCGCCGTCCTCCCCGGCCAGCACCTCGATGGCGCCGGTGCGGATCTCCGGGGCGAGCAGGGCGGTGACGCGGGCGATCAGCGCCGGGCCGGCGGTCGGCGGCGGCGGCGGGGCGAGGCGGGCGATCTCGATGGGGCCGTCGGGCAGCAGCGCCGCGATGCGGGCGGCCACCGGGCCGGCCTGCCGCTCCAGCGACGCGGAGAGCTGGGTGTGGAGCAGGGCGAGGCCCAGCCCCACCGCCGCCCAGGCCAGCCAGGACGGCAGGCCGCCGCCCAGCGGGCGGAAGCGCCCGGCCAATCCCGCCATGGCCGTCCCTTGCCCGGCGGGGGAGAGGCCGGGGCTGGGCTCGCCGCGCGCCCGGCGCAGGATGCGGTACAGCTCGTCGCGCAGATGGGCGAGGTCGTGGGCGCCGCGCGGCTTGTCGCGGTAGCGGCCCTCGAAGCCGAGCGACAGGCAGGCGTAGAACAGCTCCAGCTCGCGCCGGTGCAGGCGCGGGTCGCCCAGCATGGTGTCGAGCAGGTCGAAGAAGCGGTCGGCCCCGCCGGCGTCGGGGGCGAGTTCGGCGACCAGCCCTTGCTTCGCCCAGGCGCAACGGGCCCCCCAGGGGGCGGCGCGGACCACGTCGTCCAGCGTGGCGCTCAGCGCGAAGCGGCCGACGCGGATCTCCTCGGGCGTCAGGCCGGCGGCGGCGCCGTCCGTCTCGAAGCGCCGGATGGCCGCCAGGGACTGATCGCGCACGCCGTCGGGAGCGTCGTGGGTCATGCGGTCGCGCAGGCCCATGGCGAGGTCCAGCACCGGGGCGGCGGCGCCCAGCAGCGGGTTCAGCGCCCCGCGCAGGCGTGGTTCCGGCAGATGCGGCGGCGGGGTGGGGACGGGTGCGTCGGGGACCCAGGTGTCGGGGACGTGGGTGTCGGGGATGGCGGCGTCGAGCGGCGCGGGCGCGGCGCAGGGAGGCATGGCGGGCGCGGGCGCCCGGCCCGGCCCCCCGCCCGGCCGGCTGGCGGTCAGAAAGGCCGGCGCCGGGGGCAGCCGGGACGGTCGCGCGGGGTCGTCCTCCCGGCGCGGTTCCCGTGGGCGCGGTTCCCGTGGGTCGAGCCGTGGCCCGCCCCCGCCCAAACGATCCTCCACCCCCACCGAATCCCCCATGCCAGCGGGCGCCGCCGCGCGTCCGAAGGAGGTATAGCAGGCGGGCGGCTCCGAAGGAACGCCGAGTCGCGGCGGCAAGCTCCGGGGCTGGCCGGAGGGGCCGTTCGGCCGGCCTCGACGCCGGCCGTCCAGGCGTCGTCCTGCCCGGCCGGAAGTCCCTCAGATCTCCAGCTGCATGCCCAGCTCGACCACGCGGTTGGGCGGGATGCAGAAATACTCCGAGGCGCTGGTCGACAGCTTCGACAGGAAGATGAACAGCGGCTCCTGCCAGCGCGGCATCCCGGCCAACCGGTGCGAGCGGATCAGCGTCTCGCGGCTGACGAAATAGGTCGTCTCCATCGGCTCGAAGGGCAGGCCGGGGATCTTCCTCTTCTCCAGCGCGTTGGGGATGTCCGGCTCGTCCTTGAAGCCGAAATGCAGGATCAGCCGGAAGAAGCCGGCCGACAGCGGTTTCAGCTCGTAGCGCTGGCTGTCGGGAACGTGCGGCACGTCCTGGATGTCGACGGTCAGCAGCACGATCCGCTGGTGCAGCACCTTGTAGTGCTTCAGGCTGTGCAGCAGGCCCGGCGGCAGGCCGCGCGGGTTGCCGGTGAGGAAGACCGCCGTGCCGGGAACCCGCTGGATCGAGCCGCCCTTCAGGCGCTCCAGCAGCGAGTCGAGCGGCAGCGCGTCCTCGGCCAGCCGCGCCCGCACCACCTCGCGCCCGCGCCGCCACGTTGCCATCAGCAGGAACACCGCCGCCCCCACCGCCAGCGGGAACCAGCCGCCCTCCTCGACCTTGATCAGGTTGGAGAAGAAGAAGGCCCCGTCGATCGACAGGAAGACGATCAGCGCCAGCCCGGCCTGCCACAGCGTCCAGCGCCCCAGGCTGCGCGCCACCTTGTAGGCGAGCAGCGTGGTCGCCACCATGGTGCCGGTCACCGCGATGCCGTAGGCGGCGGCGAGGTTGCTGGAGGTCTGGAAGCTCAGCACCAGCGCGATCACCCCGGCCAGCAGCAGCCAGTTGAGCTGCGGCATGTAGATCTGGCCCTTCTCGTGCTCCGAGGTGTGGCGGACCTCCATGCGCGGCAGGTAGCGCAGATGCATCGCCTGGAGCGTGACCGAATAGGCGCCGGAGATCACCGCCTGGCCGGCGATGACCGTCGCCGCCGTCGCCAGCACCAGCAGCGGCACCTGCGCCCAGTCCGGCGCCAGATGGTAGAAGGGATTCTCGATGGCGTCCGGCTCGTGCAGCAGCAGCGCGCCCTGGCCGAAATAGCAGAGCAGCAGCGAGGGCAGGACCAGCCCGAACCACGCCAGCCGGATCGGCTTGCGGCCGAAATGCCCCATGTCGGCGTAGAGCGCCTCGGCCCCCGTCACCGCCAGCACGACGGCGCCGAGCAGCAGATAGCCCTTCCAGCCATGCTCGAACAGCATCTCCACCGCGTGGCCCGGCCAGATGGCGCCCAGCACGTCCGGGTATTTCAGGATTTGCCGGATGCCCAGCACGCCCAGCGTGACGAACCACACCAGCATCACCGGGCCGAACAGCTTGCCGACCTTCTCCGTCCCGAAGCTTTGCAGCACGAACAGCAGGATCAGGATGGTGACGGTGATCGGGATGACGTAGTCCTCGAACACCGGGGCGACGACCTTCAGCCCCTCCACCGCGCTCAGCACCGAGATGGCCGGGGTGATCAGGCTGTCGCCGTAGAACAGCGCCGCCCCCATCACGCCGATCGCCATCACGGTGGCGGTCCGCCGGTGTCCCGGCCGCATCCCGCGCAGGGCCAGCGCCGTCAGCGCCAGGATGCCGCCCTCGCCCTGGTTGTCGGCGCGCATGACGAAGATGACGTACTTCACCGTCACCGTGATCACCAGCGCCCAGAAGATCAGCGACAGCACCCCGAGGATCACGTCGGGCGACAGGTCGAACCCGCCGCCCTGGGTCAGGCATTCGCGCAGGGTGTAGAGCGGGCTGGTGCCGATGTCGCCGTAGACGACGCCAAGCGCGCCCATGGTCAGGGCGCGCAGCTTCGTCGAATGCTCGCGGTCGGTCATGCTCGCTTCCATCGCCGTTTCCGTCCTTGGCCGTGCCGCTGGGCCGTCTTTCCGGGAGAAAGGCCAGGCTCACGGTTCCTGGAGCCTTATGCGTCGCCCGTCCGCAAGGCAAGGGCCGAGTGGCGAAACGCCCGAGCCGCTTTCAACGATCCATGGCGCGGGAGGGTGCGGCGAAAATCCTTCGCCGGGGCGCGGAGGGGCGGACCGAAGCAATTTCGTTAGACTCTGAAGGAATTCGTTGCAGCGCCACCGTTGAACGGCGTGTTCGCGCGCGATAATCCTAGGGTTGGCGTTGAGGCCGAACCGGGCGCACCTGAATGTGGCATGACTACACGAACGCTCTGATCACCGCCTTCGGGCTTGCCGGGCTGGGGTTCGGCATCGGGCAGCTCGTCATCGTCTGTGGCGAGCGGATGATCGAAAAGCGCCACGGCACGTCGGGCGTGCGCGACGTCATCGCCCGCCGCGCCAAGATGGAGACGCTGTTCGAGGCCCGCCGCGCCGACCGCGTCGGCGAGCTGCGCGAGGCCGACGGCGCCGTCCAGGAGCTGCTGGGCCGCCGGGCGTCGCTGGAGCGCCGGATCAAGGAAGCGCAGCAGTCCGGCGAGCGCCTCGTCCGTCTGGTCGGCGAGGAGGTGGCGGGGACGCCCTGCTACCTCGCCATGGTGGCCAACAAATATGTCGGCACCTCGACCTTCCAGCAGAAGGAACACGCCCTGATCGATTCGAGCTGGGCGCAGCCGCAGTCCATCGAGGTGTGGGCCAAGTCGATGGCCGAGGCGCGGGCGGAGATCGAGCGGCGCTACCCGCCGGCCTTCGGCTACGTCGTCACCCGCATGCAGGACATCGGCGCGGCCGCGGCGCCGGTCGCCAAGGCGGGCTGAGAAGCGAGGGAGGAGCCACCATGCCCTATGTGTTCGCCGCCCTGGTGGGGCTCGCCTCGCTGGCGGTGTCGCTGCTGCTGGCGATGCGCCGGCTGAAGACGTCGGAGGAGCGCATCGCCAACGCGGTGGCGCGCAAGCAGGCGCAGGTGGAGCGCATCAGGAAGGTTGCGCGGACGACCTTGCAGCAGGCGCGCGACCTGCGCGACGCCCGCCGCCGCCGCAACTCGGTCGACATGGGCTGCGAGGAGCTGGAGCAGCGGCTGAAGGCGGCGGGATCCAACGACCGCCGGGTCTATGTGCTGGACGACCGCCGCGCGCGGGCCGATGCCGGCTGGATCCTGCGGGTGGTGAACGGCGAGTACGCCGCGAAGGTCAACGCCCAGCTCGACCCCGTGGCGCTGGAGGGCTGGAAGCGCGGGCGCCGCATCCTGGTCTGGGGCCTGGACGAGAAGAAGGCGCGGGAGAAGCTGCACGCCCGCTACCCGGAGAACAAGGGCTTCGCCATCACCGGCGCCGAGCCCTACCAGGGGTAGGGGCTGGGCGATCGCCGGCGGCGGATGGTGGGAAGGCGGCCGTTCGTGACCAAATTGTGTGATCTGGGTCATTGCCTTCTCCCCCCGTCCGGTGTCTCATCGGGGGAGTGTTGTCATCCTCTCTTTTCACTACCATGTTGTAACCAGCTTGCTCCACGATGGGGGGAGGCAAGCTGGGGATCGATGGTGGAGGGCCAATGATGGATCTCATTCTGCTCGGTGGTGCGATGGCCGCGGTTCTGGCCGGGGTGATCGCCACGCTCCCGACGCCGAAGCCGGTGCCGGTCCGCATCCGCGACCGCCGCCGCCAGCGCCGGTAAGGCCAGCAGCGCCGGTCGGGTCTTCCCCGGCGCGGTCAACGGTCAGTGATCGGCGGTCAGCGGTCCAGATCGCGGATCGCCCGGTTCAGTTCGAACTCCTTCGAGGCGACGTACGCCTCGGCGCCCGTGATTCGTTTTTCGAAGTCGCGGAAGCGCTGGGTCAGCCCGGCGAGCGTCCGGTCCGGCTTGGTCGAAACCGCGCGCCAGAACGCCTCCTCCTCCGGGTTGCGGTAGAGCTGCGGCGGACGCACCGGCAGCGCGATCACCGCGATGACGTAGGCGACGATCAGCGGAAACGCGAAGAAGAACATCCCGATGAACACCGCCAGCCGGATCACGGCCGGCCGCACGCCGAAATAATCGGCCACGCCGGCGCAGACCCCGCCGAGCATGCCGCGTTCCTTGTTGCGGTAGAGCCGGTGCGGGTTGGGCGATTCGTAGGGGGAGTGATGGGGGGACGGGCGGTCCATGACGGCTCGGTCCTTCCTTGATGAGACGGTGTTCAGGCGGTCAGGTCTTGTTGCGCCAGTTCGGCGCCTCGCTGTCGAGCACGCGCTCCAGCGACTGGATGCGGCCTTCCAGGCGGTTGGCGATCTCCCACAGCTCGGCGAGCATCTGTTCGTCCTGGGCCGTCAGCCCGCGCTGGGACCGCCATTGGGTGATGTAGTGGAAGACGATCCAGATCGGCGCCACCACCACCATGAACAGCACCGCGATGACGAAACCGAAGAACCCCATGGCTTATTGGCCTTTCTTGTCGTTGCTGAGGGGGAGCGGGTGGAGTCGCGGGCGCTGACATCGGCCCTTCTCCCTTTTGGGGAGAGGGGCCGTTCAGCGCCCGTGCCCGGCTCCTCAGCTCCCTCGGCGGGCGGCGATGCGGGCCTTCAGGGCGGCCAGCTCGCCTTCCACCTTGTGGGTGGCCTCCAGCTCGGCGATCTCCTCGGTCAGGTTGCGGGCGCGGCCGAGGTCGTAGGATTCGACCCGGCCCTCCAGCTCGTCGAGGTTCCGCTCGACCTGCTCGAAGCGCTGCAACGCCTCATTGATGCGCTCGTCGTGCAGGGTGGAGCGCACCTTGACCCGGTTGGCGGCGGTCTGGGCGCGGGCGGCCAGCGCCTTCTCGCGGGTCTTGGCGTCGGTCAGCTTGGCCTGGAGCCGGCCCAGGTCGTCGTTCGCCTTGGCCAGCGCCGCCTCCACATGGATGAGCTGCTCGGTCAGCGTGTCGGCCTGCTCGGCGATCTTCGACTTGGCCAGCAGGCACTCCTTCGCCAGATCCTCGCGGTTGTGGGTCAGGGCGATCTCGGCCTTGCGCTCCCACTCGTCGCGCTCGCGGCGCAGGTCGGCGACCCGGCGTTCGATCTCCTTCTTCTCCGCGATGATCTTCACGGTCGAGGAGCGGACCTCGATCAGCGTGTCCTCCATCTCCTGGATGATCAGGCGGATCAGCTTCTCCGGCTCCTCGGCGCGGTCGAGCAGGGAGTTCAGGTTCGACTGGATGATGTCGGTCAGGCGGGAAAAGATGCTCATGGTCGGGTCCCTGTGGTCGGCCCATGCGGCGGGCCATGGTCAATCAAAGCGGCTTGATGAAGGCCGGGCGGTCGGCCGCCGGCCGGTCAGCCGAGAATCGCGCCGACGACGATGCCGCCGAAGAAGAACAGCCAGCTTTCCGCCGGGCGGGTGCGCAGGAACTGGCGCACGCGGCGGGCCAGCGGGGCGGTGTCGGTGCCGTAGCGGCGGCGAAAGTCGCTGAAGTCGGTCATGCGGTGATCTCCTTCCGTTGGCATCCCCTATCGCAACCACCGTGCCAAACGGCTCCGGTCCAGGCTTTCCCTTGCCTGGACTGGGTTTGTCCATTCCCACCGCCGGTTGCCGCATCGTCGATAAGGCGATAGAGTCGCTGAATTGGCGAAACAATGGTGAATGGAGCGATGCCGGACACGCCGCCACCCCTGCTGGGCGAATCCCCCTCCTTCCGTGAGGCCTTGGAGCATGTCTCGCGGGTGGCGCCGCTGGAGCGGCCGGTGCTGGTGATCGGCGAGCGCGGGACCGGCAAGGAGCTGATCGCCGCCCGCCTGCATTATCTGTCGCGGCGCTGGGACCGGCCCTTCGTGAAGGTGAACTGCGCGGCGCTGCCCGAATCGCTGCTCGACTCGGAGCTGTTCGGCCACGAGGCCGGCGCCTTCACCGGGGCGACGCGGCGGCAGATCGGCCGGATCGAGCAGGCCGACGGCGGCACCCTGTTCCTCGACGAACTCGCCACCGCCTCGCCCGCCGTGCAGGAGAAGCTGCTGCGCGCCGTGGAGTATGGCGAGATCGAGCGGGTGGGCGGGCGCACCGCGACGGTGGACGTGCGCGTCGTCGGCGCCACCAACGCCGACCTGCCGGCGCTGGCCGAGTCCGGCCGCTTCCGCGCCGACCTGCTCGACCGTCTGGCCTTCGACGTGGTGACGCTGCCGCCGCTGCGCGCCCGGCCGGAGGACATCCCGCCGCTGGCCGAGCATTTCGCGCTGGGCATGGTGCGCGAGCTGGAGCGGCCGCTGTTCCCCGGCTTCACCCCGCAGGCGCTGGCGGCCCTGCAAGGCCACCCCTGGCCCGGCAACGTGCGCGAACTGCGCAACGCGGTGGAGCGTTCCGTCGCCGCCGCCGACCCGGACGAGGCGGTCGGGACGATCGTCCTCGACCCCTTCGCCTCGCCCTGGCGGCCGGTGGAGCGGCGCCCGGCGCCGGAACCGCCGGCGGAACCGGGCGTTGGCCCGCCGTCAGAGCGGGAGGGAGGCGGCGAGGCGCCGTCCGGCATTCTGGAGGAGGTGCGCGCCTTCGAGGCGGCCAAGCTGCGCGACGCGCTGGAGCGCAACCGCTTCAACCAGCGCCAGACCGCGCAGGCGCTCGGCCTCGGCTACCACCAGCTTCGCGGCATGCTGAAGAAGCACGGGCTGATCGGCTGAGGCCGGCGGCTGTCACTTCTTCTCCAGCATCAGGGTGCCCTGGCGGGTCAGCTTGGTCTTCAACTTGTCGGCCAGCATGCCGAGCGCCCAGGGCAGCTCGACCTCGACGTCGACCCGGTCGTCGGCGACGTCGATGCGGCCGGTGACGGTCTGGGCCAGGGCGACGACGCGGAAGGCCAGCCGGTCGCCCTCCCAATGGTCGTCGATGCTGGTGGCGACGGCGCCCAGCCGCGCCCGCGCGTCGCCCAGCCCGTCGGCCAGCCGCCGCTTCGCCTCCGCCCGGCCGAGCGAGTGGGGAATGGACAGGGTCAGGGGCTTGGGCATCGCGGGGCTCTCCGGAACAGGCGGTGATGCGGGAACAACACGCGCGGAGGCCGTTGGGTTCGCCCGCTCCCCCTTCCGCCCCCCGATTGCACAAACCGTCATTCTTTCGCCACGGTCGCGAGACAAATCTTCGGCGTGGCGATCGCGCTCTTCCGGCCCGGCCGGGGTGGGCGTTATATGGCCTGAACAATCCATCCCACCCACACCGCCGTACCACGCCAGAGGGGCAGCGAGCGCACCGTGACCGCCGACCGACCGGATCAGCTTTTCGCGGGACCGCGCCCCGTCCGCACCCGGGACGAGCCGACGCCGCTCGACCGGCTGGCCGGCAAGGCCCGGTCGATGCCGGCGCTGTCGCTGCCCAAGCTGCCGCGCGGCAAAGCCCGGCCGCCCAAGGCACCACCACCGCCCCGGCCGCCCGTCGCCGGCAAGCCCCCGGCCCCGCCGCCGCGCCGCTCCGCGCCGCGCCCGAACGGCGGTGGCGGCCGGTCGTGGCTGTCCCGGCTGGTGCAGTGGGGGCTGGTCGCGGCGATCTGGTGCGGCATCGGGCTGGGCGCCGTGCTGGCCTGGTTCGCGCTTGATCTGCCGGACATCTCCAAGGTGGCGCAGTTCGAGCGGCGTGCCTCGATCACCGTGCTGGCCGCCGACGGCAGCGAGTTCGCCCGATTCGGCGATCTGCACGGCACGACGCTGGGCGTCAAGGACCTGCCGCCGCATCTGGTCAACGCCGTGCTGGCCATCGAGGACCGGCGCTTCTACAGCCACTTCGGCATCGATCCGATCGGGCTGATGCGCGCCGTCTACGTCAACTGGCGCTCGGGCCGGGCGACGCAGGGCGGCTCGACCATCACCCAGCAGCTCGCCAAGAACCTGTTCCTGACGCCCGAAAAGTCGCTGCGCCGCAAGATCCAGGAGGCGATGCTGGCGCTGTGGCTGGAGCACCGCTTCACCAAGGACCAAATCCTCACCGCCTACCTGAACCGCGTCTATCTCGGGGCCGGGACCTTCGGGGTGGACGCGGCCTCGCGCACCTATTTCGGCAAGCCGGCGACCCAGGTCGATCTGCGCGAATCGGCGGTGCTGGCGGCGCTGCTGAAGGCGCCGTCGCGCTACGCCCCGACCTCCAACCCCGACGAGTCGGCCGAGCGCGCCCGCATCGTCATGAACGCCATGGTCGCCGCCGGCTTCGTCACCGCGCAGGAGGTCGAGGCCGCCCGCAACGCCCCGCCGTCGCCGCGCCGCAAGCCGGGCGGCGACGGGCGTTACTTCGCCGACTGGGTGACCGATCTGGTGTCGGGCTTCGTCGGCCCCGAGCATGGCGACGTCATCGTCCGCACCACGCTGGACCTGAGGATGCAGCGCGCCGCCGAGCAGCGGCTGGAGGCCCTGCTGGCCACCGCCGGCCCGGCCGCCAACGCCCGTCAGGCCGCCCTGGTGGCGATGACCCCGGACGGTGCGGTTCGCGCGCTGGTCGGCGGCCGCGACTACGACAGCAGCGAGTTCAACCGCGCCACCCAGGCGCTGCGCCAGCCCGGCTCCGCCTTCAAGCCCTTCGCCTATCTGGCGGCGCTGGAGGCCGGCTGGTCGCCCGACAGCCTGATCGAGGATGCGCCAGTCCAGATCGCCAACTGGAGCCCCGGCAACTACGACGGCAAGTTCCGCGGCACCATCACGCTGGCGACCGCGCTGGCCCATTCCTCCAACACCGCGACGGTGCGGCTGGTCGACCGCATCGGCACCGAGCGGGTTCGCCGCGTCGCCTCGGCGCTCGGCATCGGTTCGCCGCTGACCAAGGATCTGTCGCTGGCGCTCGGCACCAGCGAGGTGTCGCTGCTGGAGCTGGTGCGCGCCTACGCCGGGATCGCCAACCGGGGGGCGCCGGTCTGGGGCTACGCCATCACCGAGATCAAGGACCGCGACGGGACGCTGCTCTACCGCCGGCAGGGCGGCGGGGGCGGCGCCGTGGTCGATCCGGCCCACGCGGTGCAGATCGCCCGCATGATGGCCGGGGTGATCGAGTTCGGCACCGGCAAGAGCGCGCGGCTCGACCGCCCGGCGGCGGCCAAGTCGGGCACGACGCAGGAGTACCGCGACGCCTGGTTCGTCGGCTTCACCGCCGATCTGGTGGCCGGGGTCTGGCTCGGCAACGACAACAACGAGGCGATGAAGAAGGTCACCGGCGGCACGCTGCCGGCCAAGCTGTGGCGCGACTTCATGCTGGACGCCCACGCCGGCCGGCCGCCGCGCCCGCTGCCGGGGGTGGAGGGGGCGCCCGCCTGGACCGTGCCGGTCGCCTCGGCGGATGTTCCGGCGGGCCGTCCGGCGGGGCCGACCCCTACGGCGCCCGCCCAGCGCGCCGACAGCGGCATCGGCTCGCTGATCGACAAGCTGACCGGCGGCGGCAGCGCGCCGCGGGTGCAGTATGATTACGGGCACAACGGTGTGCGATAGAGAAACTCATTCGAAGGCAAATAAATATCTTTCTGTATCTCTTTGAATTTGCTCGAAAGATAAAAAATTCAAATGACCGTACGTTGCTCTCTTGGAAATCAATCTTTGGCACATTAAGTCATTAGACATATGGCTTTCTTGCGTCTGGAGGTTAGGTTGTCCGATGTGAAAAGCATTCCGCCACAGGGACCTTTTCAAGAAGGAGCCCGTACTAGATATTTGCGGCCTACCAATGGTTTATCTCGAGATCAGGCAAGCCGAGTTAGACAGCTTGCAAGGGAGAGTTATTCGGCGGAACAAATTGCGCATGCTCTAGATGTGGGGGTGCGAAGTGTTGAGCTTGCAATGGCAACTCTTAGGACTCATGTGCCCACGCGCACTCGATTTACCCTAAATGTAGGAAACGCAGCGCATCGATTTGTACAAAAAGAGAAAAATCCCGGCGAGACTATGTGGCAGACAGTTGATAGGCTGTTCACCGAGCTTAGTGATCTTCGGGGAAAATTAGATAAAAATACTAAATCTAATTGATCCAATTTTTGATGGAATGACCGGCGGCGACGCCCATCGCGAAGCAGCCTTGCAGCAGATAGCCGCCGGTCGGCGCCTCCCAGTCCAGCATCTCGCCGGCCAGGAAGGTGCCGGGCAAGCGCTTCAGCATCAACGTCTCGTCCAGTTCCGAGAGCGCCACGCCGCCCGCGCTGGAGATCGCGCGGTCGATGGGACGGGTGCCGGTCAGCACCATCGGCAGCGCCTTGATCGCGCGGGCCAGCGCCGCCGGGTCGGACAGGGCGGCGGCCGGGGCGAACTCGCGCAGCAGGGCGGCGCGCGGGCCGGACAGCGACAGCGATTTCTTCAGGAAGGTCGCCAGCGACTCGGCTCCCCGGCGTCGCAGGCGCTTCAGCAGTTCCGCCTCGGGCATGTCGGGGAGCAGGTCGAGCGTCAGCCCGGCCCAGCCCTCCGCCTCGATGGCGTCGCGCAAGGGAGCGCTCAGCGCGTAGACGGCGCCGCCCTCGATGCCGGTTTCGGTGATGACGAACTCGCCCTTCAGGCGGCGGCCGGCGAAGGACAGGCCGACGCTCTTGACCGGCTGGCCGGCGAATCGCTCGCGCAGATGGTCGGACCAGGGGACCTCAAAGCCCATGTTGGACGGGCGCAGCGGCGCGATCTCCACCCCGCGCGCTTCGAGGATGCCGGTCCAGCCGCCGTCGGAGCCGGTGCGCGGCCAGCTCGCCCCGCCCAGCGCCAGCAGCGTGGCGCGCGGGGCGGCGGTGACGGCGGCGCCGTCCGGGCCGGTCAGGGCCAGCCGCCCGTCGGCGTCCCAGCCGGTCCAGCGATGGCGGCCGTGCAGCGTCACCCCCAGCCCGCCCAGCCGGCGCAGCCAGGCGCGCACCAGGGTGGACGCCTTCATCTGTACCGGAAAGACCCGGCCGCTGCTGCCGACGAAGGTCTCGATGCCGAGCCCGGCGGCCCAGCCGCGCAGGTCGTCCGGCGAGAATCCGGCCAGCAGGTCGCGGAACAGCGGCGCTTGCGCGCCGTAGCGCGGCAGGAAGCGGTCGAGCGGCTCGGAATGGGTCAGGTTGAGGCCGCCGCGCCCGGCCAGCAGCAGCTTGCGCGCCGGGGTGGGCATGTGGTCGAACACCACGACGCGCAGCCCGGCGGAGGCCGCGACCTCGGCCGCCATCAGCCCGGCGGGGCCGGCGCCGATCACCGCGACGTCGGGGGAGAAATGGGGGGCGGACAAGGGCGGGGCTTTCGGGTGCGGGAAGTCTCTTGCCCCCACCCCGACCCTCCCCTGCGTTGGCGAGGGAGGGTCGGGGTGGGGGCACGCATCGGCCAGTGACGATCAATCCTCGTCCTGGGCGACCTCCTCGGCGAGGTCGGCGGCGAGGTCGGCGAAATAGCCGGCGTCCACCTCCAGCCCGTTCTCCTCGCAGATCCGCATGAAGACACGGTAGGCGTGCAGGATCGCCACGTCGAGCACGGCGAGATCGGCCTCCTCGCTGTGGCGGTCCTCGACGTCGCGCTCTTTCAGGGTGGCGACGATGTCGTGCGCGGCGGCTTGCAGGACCGCATCCATGGCTTGTTTGTGTTGGTTCGACATCGCTGGGAATCCTCGTTCCGGTCGAGCTTCGCGCCCCCCGCCGGACAAAACCGGGCGCGGCCCGGCGGGGGTGGCCGAAAATGCGGAGGGAGACGGGCGCGTCCGGGCTCCGCTCCTCCGCGAAAAATCGGCCTTCCCCTTGTTGTAGAATCCTTTTCCGATGCCGAACAAGCCCCTTACGGGGCGCCTCTGCGGGCGATCCGCAACGCCTCCGTCAGCACCTCCGAATCACCGATGTGGTTGGCGAGCAGAAGCACCAGTTTGGCGTTCAGCGCGGCGCTCTGCTCCGCCGTCAGGTCGCGGTGGCTGTCGATCAGGGCCTGGTAGAAATCATCGGGGTTGGCGAGCCGGTTGTCGGTCGCGAGCGTGGCCATGGGGGATCTCTCCTCGGGAAAAAACAGGTCAGCGGCCGGTGGGTCAGCGGCCGGTGGGTTGGCGGCCGGTGGCGCGGTCGAGCGCGGCGATCAGCGCCGCGGCGTCGAAGCGGCGCCAGCGGGCGGCGACATGCTGGTCGGGGCGGATCAGGTAGACGGTGCCGGGCGACAGGTCGTAGCGCTCGCGGACGCGGCCGGCGCAATCCACCAACTCGTTGGCGAGGCCGCGCCGGCGGTCGGTGACGGCGTGCCAGACCAGCGGCAGCGGCCCGGCGGCCAGCCGGTCGAGCACCTCGGCGGCCTCTGCCGGAACCGGCTCCGTTCCGGCGCCGTAGAGCACGACGAAGCGCCCGTCGAGCGCGTCCATCAGCCAGCCGGCCTGCCCGTCGCTTCTCTCCACCGGCGCGTCGGTCGCCGGGGCGCCCGGCACCATGCGGCCGGCGAAGGCGTCGCTGTCCGGTGTGTTCAGCGGGCTGCCGCTGTAGGTGGTCGGGGTCGACAACCGGCCGGAATTCACCAGCGAGCGGGCGAAGGGGTATTCCGCCGCCAGTTCCAGCACGGCGTCGCGGAAGATGCGGCTCATGGCGCTCTTGGGCGTGATGAAGTCGGTGGAGCGGGTCGAGTTCAGAAGGTTCTCCCTGGCCGCCGCCACCCGCTCGTCGGAATAGCTGTCGAGCAGGCTGTCGGGTGCCAGCCCGTCGATGACCAGCTTCAGCTTCCAGCCGAGATTGTCGGCGTCCGGCACGCCCGAATTGGCGCCGCGCGCGCCGAAGGGCGAGACCTGGTGCGCCGAGTCGCCGGCGAAGAAGACGCGCCCGTGGCGGAAGCGCTCGAGCCGTCGGCACTGGAAGGTGTAGACCGACACCCATTCCAGCTCGAACGGCGTGTCCTCGCCCAGCATCGCCTTCAGGCGGGGGATGACGCGCTCCGGCTTCTTCTCCTCCTCCGGATCGGCGTCCCAGCCGAGCTGGAAGTCGATGCGCCAGACATTGTCGGGCTGCATGTGCAGCAGGGCCGACTGCCGGCGGTGGAAGGGCGGGTCGAACCAGAACCAGCGTTCCGCCGGAAAGTCGGCCTTCATCACCACGTCGGCGATCAGGAAGCGGTCCTTGAACACCTCGCCCTGGAACTCCAGCCCCAGCGTCTTGCGGATCGTGGATTTCGCGCCGTCGCAGGCGATGACCCAATCGGCCTCGACCGCGTGGATGCCGTCCGGAGTTTCGACCTGGAGGACGGTGTGGTCGTCCTCCTGACGCAGCGAGACGACCCGCGAGCGCCAGCGCAGCTCGATCAAATCGGACTTGCGGGCCTCGGCGACCAGATAATCCTCCAGGTAATATTGCTGGAGGTTGATGAAGGCCGGGATCTTGTGGTCGGGCTCCGGCAGCAGGTCGAACTGGTAGACCAGCCCGTCGCCGTTGAAGACCTTGCCGATCTTCCACACCACCCCCTTGTCGATCATCCGCCGGCCGGCGCCCAGCCGGTCCCACACCTCCAGCGCGCGCTTGGCGTAGCAGACGGCGCGGCTGCCGACGCTGACGGTGTCCTCGGCGTCGATCACCACCACCGGCACGCCCTTCCGCGCCAAGTCGAGCGCGGCGGTCAGCCCGACGGGGCCGGCGCCGACGACCACCACCGGGTGGCGGCGCACCGTGCCGGTGCGTTGTTCCTCCGACGGTGTGTAGGGATAGCTCGGGTAGCTGTAGGTGGCGTGCATCGGCGTTTCCCCCTGGGGATGACCTTGGAAGGTTCTTGGAAGGTTTGTTGGCTGATTGTTATTGTTGCTGATGATACAGTTTCAACTGATACCAATCAAGCCTTCCCACGGCGTGCGGGCTGGGTTGGGGGCGGCGCGATACCGGCATGGTTACCATGACGGAAAATCGGTATCGCGAACAGGGACGCCGGTGTAGCGTCGGTCGCCTTGCCAGAGATGACCGGAGAGAGGTCCCGTCCATGAGCCTGCCGCGTCCCACCGTCTACGCCATCGACGGCGTGGTTCCCGTCATCCACCCGACCGCCTTCGTGCATCCGGCGGCCGTGCTGATCGGCGACGTGGTGGTCGGCCCCGGCTGCTACGTCGGCCCCGGCGCCAGCCTGCGCGGCGACTTCGGCCGGATCATCCTGGAGGAGGGCTGCAACGTGCAGGACAACTGCACCCTGCACGCCTTCCCCGGCGAGGACGCGGTGGTCGAGGTGGACGGCCATGTCGGCCACGGCGCGGTGCTGCATGGCGGCGTGGTGAAGCGCGGCGCGCTGGTCGGCATGAACGCGGTGATCATGGACGGCGCCGTGATCGGCGAGAACTCCATCGTCGCCGCCATGGCCTTCGTCAAGGCCGGCTTCCAGGTGCCGCCGCGCTCGCTGGTCGCCGGGCTGCCGGCCAAGGTGGTGCGCGCGCTGCGCGACGACGAGATCGCCTGGAAGGCCGAGGGGACACAGGAGTACCAGCGCCTCGCCATCCGTTCGCTGGCGACCATGACCGCCTGCGCGCCGCTGGAGGCGGTGGAGCCGGACCGCCCCCGCGTGGACGCCGGCAGCAGCCAGCCGCTCTATCAGGTCAAGGGCGCGTAGGAAACGGCGCCGGGGCGGCGGTCAGTCCTCCGCCGCCTCCAGGGCCGCCCCGGCGGGGGCGGCGGCGCGGGCGGCGGGGGCCGCCAGCTGGTCGGCGCGGGCCTGCAACCGGTTCAGCAGCCGGTCGAGCAGGGCGCGCTCCTCCTCCGGCAGGGCGTCGGTCAGGTCGGATTCGTAGGCGAGCGCCATCGGCACGATCTCGGCGTAGATCGCCAGCGCCTTCGGTGTCAGGGTCAGCAACGCCTTGCGGCGGTCGGTGTCGCCCGATTCGCGCAGGATCAGCGCCGAATCCAGCATGCGGCTGATGGCCCGGCTGACCTGCACCTTGTCCATCGCGGTGCGCTGGGCGATCTCGCCGGCGCTCAGCGTCTCGCCGCCGCCCAGCACGGCGATGATGCGCCATTCGGGAATCGTGATGCCGAACCGCTTGTCGTACAGCTTCGCCACCGTGTGGCTGACCGTGTTGGCCAGCACCGACAGCCGGTAGGGCAGGAAGCGCGTCAGGTGCAGCGCCGCCGGATCGGCGCTGTCGGGGGCGGCGCTGTCGGGCGCGGGGCGGCGGGTGGACGGCATGGGCGGAGGCTTCGTGGCGGCTGCGTGGCGGTTGTCCGATTCCATCCTGCCCGGGAATTTTATGCTTGCAACAGTTTCAAACGAAACTAATCATGGGGACCGACAATCCGGGGTGCCCGAACGCCCCGCCAACGCCCGACGGGAGGACGCCATGAAGAACTGGATTTCGTTTCCGAAGCTGGAGGGAACCGCGACTCGGCAGGCCCATGTGCGGCTGCCCGTCGGCACCTACGAGCGCGAGATGGGGCGCGAGGGCTTTTTCGGCCCGGCGACCCAGATGCACCATGCCCACCCGCCGACCGGCTGGATCCGCTTCGACGGACCGCTGCGGCCGCGCGCCTTCGACCTGAACCATCTGGAGCGCGCGCAGGATTGCCCGCTGGCCGCCCCCGGCCTGATGGGCAACGGCGCGACGCAGGTGCGGCTGTGGCGCTTCGAGGGCAGGATGGAGCATCTGGTCCGCAACGCCGACGGCGACGACCTGCTGTTCTTCCACCAGGGCGGCGGGCACCTGTTCTGCGACTACGGCCATCTGGAGGTCCGCGAGGGCGATTACGTCGTCCTGCCGCGCAACACCGCCTGGCGGCTGGAGACCGACGGCCCGGTCATGGTCCTGATGATCGAGGCGACCGGCGACGCCTACCGGCTGCCGGCCAAGGGCATCGTCGGCACCCACGCCATCTTCGACCCGGCGGTGCTCGACGTGCCGCTACTCGACGACGCCTTCCAGTCGCAGAAGAGCGAGCGCGAGACCGAGGTGCGCGTCCGCAAGCGCGGCCGGGTCTGCTCGATGACCTACCCGTTCAACCCGCTGGACGCGGTGGGCTGGCACGGCGATCTGGCGCCGGTGCGGCTGAACTGGCGCGACATCCGGCCGCTGATGAGCCACCGCTACCATCTGCCGCCCTCGGCCCACAGCACCTGGGTGGCGAACCGCTTCATCGTCTGCACCTTCGTGCCGCGCCCGATCGAATCGGATCCGGAGGCGCTGAAGCTGCCCTACTACCATTCCAACGAGGATTACGACGAGGTCCTGTTCTATCATCGCGGCCAGTTCTTCTCGCGCGACAACATCCATCCGGGGATGGTGACCTACCACCCCTCGGGCTTCCCGCACGGCCCGCACCCGAAGGCCTACGAGGTCGCCCAGAAGCACGAGCGCAAGGACACCGACGAGGTCGCGGTGATGATCGATACCCGCGACCCGCTCGACGTCCTGGAGCCGATGGAGGCGACGGAATGGGCGGGCTACGTCGACAGTTGGAAGGCGAAGTGAGAAAGCCGGACGGCCGGGGCTCCCGCAACGGGGGCTCCGGTGACCGACGCAACGACAGGGAGCGAGACAGAGGATGAAGCTGGCGAGTTTGAAGGCGGGCGGGCGCGACGGAACCCTGGTCGTGGTGTCGCGCGACCTGTCCCGCGCCCAACCGGTGCCCGCCGTCGCCGCGACGTTGCAGGCGGCGCTCGACGACTGGGCGGCCATGGCGCCGCGGCTGGAGGCGGTCTACCGCGACCTGAACGCCGACCCGGCGGCGGGCGAGGCGTTCGACCCGGCGCTGGCGGCCTCGCCGCTGCCGCGCGCCTACCAGTGGGCGGACGGCTCGGCCTACGTCAACCATGTGGAACTGGTGCGCAAGGCGCGCGGCGCCGAGATGCCGCCGAGCTTCTGGACCGACCCGCTGATGTACCAGGGCTGCTCCGACGGCTTCCTGGCGCCGACCGACCCGATCCCGGCGGCGACCGAGGCCTGGGGCGTCGATTTCGAGGCCGAGATCGCGGTGATCACCGACGACGTGCCGATGGGCGTGCCGGCGGCGGCGGCGGGCGGCCACATCAGGCTGCTGATGCTGGTCAACGACGTGTCCCTGCGCAACCTGATCCCGGCGGAGCTGGGCAAGGGCTTCGGCTTCTTCCAGTCGAAGCCGGCGTCGAGCTTCTCCCCCGTCGCGGTGACTCCGGACGAGCTGGGCGGGTCCTGGGACGGCGCCAAGGTCAACCGGCCGCTGGTGACGCGGCTGAACGGGGCGCTGTTCGGCACCCCCGACGCCGGCACCGACATGACCTTCGACTTTCCGACGCTGGTGGCGCACGCCGCCAAGACCCGCCATCTGGCGGCGGGCAGCATCGTCGGCTCGGGCACCGTGTCGAACAAGCTGGACGGCGGCCCCGGCAAGCCGGTGGCCGAGGGCGGCGTCGGCTATTCCTGCCTCGCCGAGCTGCGCACCATCGAGACCATCGCGACCGGCGCGCCGCGGACGCCCTTCCTGCGCTTCGGCGACCGCGTGCGGATCGAGCTGTTCGACGAAGCCGGCGCCAGCGTCTTCGGCGCCATCGACCAGGAGGTGGTGCGCTACGACGGGCCGTGACGGGTCAGGTCGGTGTCGCGTCCGGCCGGCGGCGGAGCGGGTAGGGGCGGATCAGGGCTTCGGCCGGGATCCGCCATTCCCGGTGCAGCACCCACGCCTGCTCGAGAGTCAGGTGACGGCGCCGGTTCAACACCTCCGACGCGCGGGCCTTGGAGCCGAGCAGTTCGGCCAAGTCCTTCTGCTGCTTTCCGGTCTGTTCCATGCGGGCGCGCAACGCGTCCGGTGCGTCCGGCGGGTCGATGGGCCAATGTTCGTCCTCGTACCGCTCGATCACCAGGGCCAGCAGGTCGAAGCGGTCGGCCTCGGGAGTTCCCGGCTCCGGCTCCGTCACGAAATAGGGCTCGATCTCGGCAAGAGCCCAATCGTAGTCGGATTCGTTCTTCAGCGGGCGGATGTCCATGTCAGACGGTCTCCGGATCGATGCTGTCATAATCCTTGTGCGTGCCGACGAACTTCACGAGAACGCGTTTGAAGCGGTAGGCGACATGCACGATCAGGCGGTACTTGTTGCCGCCGATATCGAAGATCACGCGGTTGTCGCCCACGAAGTCCACCGTCCTGCCGAACTCGCGCTTGATATCCGCCGGCGATTGCCAAGCCGCGCTCTTCACTTGGGCGTACCAAGCTTCCAGCGGGGCTTCCGCCTGGGGGTGGCGGTCCCAGAACTGTTTCAGCGACCGCCGGGCGATGATCTGCATGGGCGCAGATTAGCAGGTTCCATATTTGGGAACAATGTGGATGAGGCGTCCGCCTTCCCTGTCGCGGGGGTGCCTCAAGCCAGCGCGCCGGCCATCAGCCGTTCGGGCGGCGGCGCCTCCGGGATGTGCTGGGAGACGTAGCCTTCGCTGTGGATCTGGTCCTCCCGGGCGCCCAGCGCGCGGGCGGCGGCGGCGCAGCCCTCGACGAAGGCCGGGCTGCCGGCGATGAAGACCGCGTGGCCGGACAGGTCGGGGAACAGGCCGGGCAGGATCGCCGGGATGCGTCCCGTCAGCCCGCCTTCCCGCGGCTCGCGGGTCAGCGTCACCTGGACCTTGAAGTTGCGGTGCCTCGCCTGCCAGTAGGACAGGAGCCCCCGTTCGTAGACGTCCGCCATGGTGGAGGCGGAGAACAGCAGCGTCACCGGCGGGCGGTAGCCCCGGCGCAGCGCCGCGTCGGTCAAGGCCAGGATCGGCGCCAAGCCCGACCCGGCGGCCATGCACAGCACCGGGCTGTCGACCGACGGGTCACCGATGAAGGTGCCGTAGGGGCCGGACAGCCGGACCGTGGCGCCCACATCCAGCCTGTCGTGGATCCAGTTGCTGGTCGGGCCGCCGTCGACGCGGGTGACCTGGAGGACGATCTCGCCGTCCGGGCGCGGGGCGTTGGCGATGGAGTAGCAGCGCGGCGGCGCCCCAGCCGAGGCGTCGCCCAGCATCACATACTGGCCCGGCCAGTAGCGCAGCGGCTGGCCGAGCGGGCGCAGGCGCAGCTCGACGATGCGCGGCGTGCGGGGGATGCGGTCGGTGACGACGAAGGGGGCGTTCTCGCGCGGGGGGAACAGCTTGGGCTTGGCGTCGGCGGTGCCAAACTCGATGACCAGCTCGTCGGAGATCGGCTTGGCCATGCACATCAGCCCGTAGCCGTCCTTCCGCTCGGCCCGCGACAGCGCCATATCCAGCACCATGCCCTGGTCGAACTGGCCCTCCAGCACCTTGACCTTGCATTCGCCGCAGGCCCCGGCGCGGCAGTTGTTGGGCAGGGCGTAGCCGGCCTGCTCCAGCGCCGACAGGACGGTCTCGCCGTCGCGGCAGTCCACCGTGCGGCCCGAGGGGTGAAGGCGGATTCGGCTCACCGGGGAATCCTCAAAGAAAGCGTGGGAACACCCAGAGACACTCGTTCGAGCCCCTCTCCATAAGGGAGAGCGGGTGGGATGAGGGGGCGAAGCGCATCTTTCCGCCTTCGGCGGAATCCCCCTCATCCCAACCCGCGCACCTATCGGACGCCTCTGGCGTCCTCCGGGATGCGCCCCACAAGGGGAGAAGGGCTCGACGTCGGCGTCTGGGCGGGATTGGAAAAGGAAAGGCAGCGCCTCAGAAGACCGGGATGATCTCGTCCATGTCGATGTCGCGGACCTCCTCGCCGGTGATGCCGACCTCGGGGATCGCCGGGAACGGGATGCCGTAGCGGTCGAGCACGCCCTTCAGGTTCAGCATGGCGTTGCGCCAGTTCTCCTTCTTGGCCTCGTAGTCGGGGATGTGGAAGCCGGCGTTGCGGGCGATCGCCTCGGCCTCGCGCTGGGTGGCGATGAAGTCGTCGGGCAGGTCCCAGAACTGCGGCGGCGGCTCGAACAGCACGGCGGACAGGAACAGGTAGCCGGCGCGGATCTGCTTGGTGATGATCGCGCGGTCCTCGACCAGCAGGTGCGGGTAGTCGCGCTCCATCACCGACATGCAGATCGCCATGTGGCGGCCCTCGTCGCGGCCGATGTTGCGGAAGGCCTCCTTGAAGACCGGCTCGGTGCAGCCCGCCGCCATCTGGTGGAAGATGGTCGCCGCCGCGATCTCGCCCATCAGGAAGGAGCTGAACAGCACCGCCAGCGAGTATTTCGGCACCGCCTTCTTGTAGCCGTCCCAGTAGCGCCCGCCGTTGTAGTAGAGCCAGTGGGCGTTGCGCTGGAGCCGGCGGCCGAGGTCGGTCTTCGGCACGTGGGTCAGCGGGCTGGTCGCCTCCAGCAGCCTGGTGATGGCCAGACCGCACATGTGCTCGTGGTTCTGCTCGTCGCGGGTGACGGAGAAGAAGCAGCGGCGGACGGGATCCTCCTCGTGCACCTCATAGGTCTTGATCAGCGCGTGGGCGAAGACCGGCGGGGCCGAGGCGTCGAACACCGACAGGATCGTCCACCAATAGGCGATGGCCTCGCGCTCCTCCCAGCTGTAGCGGGTGACGTCGAAGCTGTCCCACGGCAGCTTGGCCGGGTCCCAGTTCTCGCGCTGGGCGGCGGCGTAGACCTCCTCCAGCTTCTTCGTGTGGGATTCCCAGGACAGCGGGTAGACGTTCGGCTGCGGGGTGTCCGGGGGGAACTCCATCGTGTTGGCGATGGGGGTGTAGTCCTTGGCCATGGGGCGTTTCCTCCTCAAATCCGGTGGGCGCTCGCGTTTGTCCATTGGCGCCTTGTGGGGATTTTTATGACACAGAAATTCTGGATCATCAATTGTATCTGTATCGTATTGAATCGTGCTTGAATTATGGTCATTGCATTGAAAAGAAACAGATAATTCGAAAATGAGCGGAATTGATCCAGATCAATTCATCGCCATGGCTTCGGATGGCGCGTGGTCGATGTATCGAATCGGTGGTCGCCGCGCCGCCGCGCGCAGGCACGGGGGAGGCGCGGGGCGGTCTGCTAATCGTGAGGGTGGGCGGGGCGCGTCAGCCGATGGCGGCGGCCGGCTCGCCTTCCAGCAGGCCGCCGAAGCGGGCGTAGAAGGAGGGCTGCGCCTCCGGCAGCGGGCCGTTGGCGGTGGTCAGGACCGACATCAGGTAGGCGTCCGACGGGGCGGTCAGCCGCCGGTACAGGTTGCGCGTCAGCATCCGCGATTCCTGCCCCGGCCAGTCGGCCGACAGCAGGTCGGGCGGCAGCATCGGGTCGCGCAGCAGGATGCGGCGGAAATCATGGATCATCAGCGTCCGCGCCACGAAGCTGGCGCGCGGGTCGGGCTGGTCGGCCGTGTCGAGCGCCGCCCACAGCGGCCGGAAGCGATCCAGGAAGGCGACGTAGTCGTGTTCGAGCTGATCCACGTCCCAGCAGCCGCGCACCAGATCGCGCAGCGACCCGAAACCGCTGGAGCGGTCGAGCGTCGCCTTCATGTGGACGATGCGGTCGGCGACCCCCAGCTCGGCGAGCAGCCGGCGCATCGCCGCCTCGTCGCAGTTGGGGTGGGCGTAGACGGTGGGCGAGGCGGCGCCGAAGCCCTGCCAGACCAGCTCGCGCTTCAGCGCGTCGCGGGTCTCGGCGTCCAGGCTGTTGGGCGGCACCATCAGCAGGTCCCAGCCGCGGTCCCAGTCGCGGACGAGCGGCGCGTAGATGCGCCGGTCCGCCGCCGCGAAGCGTTCCTTGCCGCTGTCGGTGACCCGGTAGAAGCTGCGCCGGCCGATCTGGGTGTTGGTCAGCCAGTCGTCCTTGCACAGCCGGAACACCGAGGTGCGGACGATCCGCTCGCTCATGCCGAACAGCGCCATCAGGTCGATCAGCCCGCCCAGCCACGCCGAGCCGCCGTGCGGCAGGATCGCGTCGCCATAGACGGTGATGATCAACGACTTCGCGCGCGGGGCGACCGCGTCGGTCAACTGGGCGGCGAGATCTTCGAGACGGCGCGGGCGGGCCATGCGGACGGGGCGTCCTTTTTGCGAGACGGTGCGGGCGCCCCTGTATACGCAACCCGCCCCGGTCAGGGCCAGCGCCATGCGCCGTGGGCGTGCATTGGGCGGCGGGATATGGGGGTGTCCGGACTTTCCGTTTGACAATCAATAATGTGATACACTAGTTTGCATTCATCAAAAGAAAAATGTGTCACGAAATCGAAGGCCGGAACGAACCTCTCGAACGGATCGGAACCGCGCCGCATCGGGGGAGGCACGCAACATCCGGAAAAATCCGTGACCGGGCGGCAGTGAATTTTTTCTTCCGAAATCATTTCGTTTGAAACATTATGTTCGGCAAATCGTCCTTCGGTTCAACGAAGGGCGCAACAAGACGGGAGGAAACCATGCGCAATCGCTTGCTCTCCACCATGGCCGCGATCGTCGGCCTGACCCTGGGGGCCATGGCGGGGACGGCGTCGGCCGCCGACCCGATCAAGGTCGGCGCCATCGTCTCGGCGACCGGCCCGGCATCCTTCCTGGGCGACCCGGAAAAGAAGGTGCTGGAGCTGTACGCCGACCGCATCAACCAGGCGGGCGGCGTCGCCGGCCGGCCGGTGCAGCTCACCGTCTACGACGACGGCGGCGCGGCGGACAAGGCGGCCTCCTTCACCAAGCGGCTGATCGAGAGCGACAAGGTCGACGTGATCGTCGGCGGCACGACGACGGCGGCGACCATGGCGGCGGTGCCGCTGGTCGAGCGCGCCGAGGTGCCCTTCATCTCGCTGGCCGGCGCCGTCGTGATCGTCGAGCCGGTGAAGAAGTGGGTGTTCAAGACCCCGCACACCGACCGCATGGCCGCCGAGAAGGTCATGGAGGACATGAAGAGGCGCGGGCTGACCAAGCTGGCGCTGATCTCCGAGGATTCCGGTTTCGGCAAGTCGGGCCGCGAGCAGACCGTCGCCGTCGCCAAGGAGCGCGGGATCGAGCTGGTCGCCGACGAGACCTACGGCGCCAAGGACACCGACGTCACCGCGCAGCTCACCAAGATCCGCAACAACGCGGCGGCCCAGGCCGTGCTGGTGTTCGGGCTGGGGCAGGGGCCGGCGGTGGTGACCAAGAACTACCGCCAGCTTGGCATCGCGCTGCCGCTCTACCAGTCGCATGGCGTGGCGTCGAAGGAGTTCATCCGGCTGGCCGGCGGTGCGGCCGAGGGCGTGCGGCTGCCGGCCGCCGGCCTGGTGGTCGCGGCGCAGCTCCCGTCGGAGGATCCGCAGAAGAAGGTCGTGACCGAGTTCACCAAGGTCTACGAGGAGGCCTTCAGCTCCGAGGTGTCGACCTTCGCCGGCCACGCCTATGACGGGCTGATGATCGCGCTCGACGCGGTCAAGCGGGCCGGCGGCACCGACAAGGCCAAGCTGCGCGACGCCATCGAGCAGACCAAGGGCTATGTCGGCACCGGCGGCACCGTGACGATGACCCCCAAGGACCACATGGGCCTGACGCTCGACGCCTTCCACATGGTCGAGGTCAAGCAGGGCGACTGGGCGCTGCTGAAGTAGGGGCGTTGCCACGCTCCCTCCCCCGCCCAGCGGGGGAGGGCCGGGGTGGGGGCGAGGCCCCCCTGGCTTGGTGCGCTTTTCGCGACCGGCACCACCCTGCACACGCGCTCCCGCCTCGCGCCCCCACCGGTTTACTTGCCCCCACCCCGACCCTCCCCCGCTCTCAGCGGACTGGAGGTCCGCCTACCGCGTCAGCGCAAACCATAGGTTTGCGCGAGAGCTGGGCGGGGGAGGGGGACGTTCGCTAATCGTGGAAGAACGGCCATGTTCGCGGAACTGCTGCAATACATGCTGTCGGGGCTGACCATCGGCGCGATCTACGCGCTGGCCGGCCTCGGATTCTCGATCATCTACAACGCCAGCCACGTCATCAACTTCGCCCAGGGCGAGTTCATCATGATCGGCGGCATGGCCTCGGCGACGCTGACCGCGTCCGGCGTGCCGCTGCCGCTCGCCATCCTGATCGGCTGCGGCGGCGCCATGCTGGTCGGCGTGCTGGTCGCCAAATTCGCGGTCGAGCGGGCGCGCAACGCCTCCACCGTCACCCTGATCATCATCACCATCGGCGCCTCGATCTTCCTGCGCGGCGTGGCGGAACTGGTCTGGGGCAAGGACTTCAAGCGGCTCGACGCCTTCTCCGGCGAGACGCCGATCCACATCCTCGGCGCCTCGATGCAGCCGCAGTCGCTGTGGGTCGTCGGCTGCGCGGCGGTGCTGATCGTCGCCATCGGGCTGTTCTTCAACCGCACCCTGACCGGCAAGGCGATGCTCGCCACCTCGCACAACCGGCTGGCCGCCCAGCTCGTCGGCATCGACGTCAAGCGGGTGGTGCTCGCCTCCTTCGCGCTGTCGGCGGCGCTCGGCGCCATCGGCGGCGCGGTGGTGGCGCCGATCACCTTCTCCTACACCGAGATGGGCATCATGCTGGGGCTGAAGGGCTTCACCGCCGCCGTGCTCGGCGGGCTGGGCCACGGGCCGGGCGCCGTCGCCGGCGGGCTGATCGTCGGCGTCGCCGAGGCGCTGGGCGCCGGCTACCTGTCGTCGGCCTACAAGGACGCGGTCGCCTTCGTCATCATCCTGGCCGTCCTGCTCTTCATGCCGAACGGGCTGTTCGGCAAGCGCGGCACCGAGCGCGTGTAACGACCCGTGCCTCCGAGGACACCCTTCATGCAGAACATCCTCCATGGGCGCCTGACCGGCCTGCTGGCGATGGGCGCCATCATCGCGATCCTGCCGGCCTTCCTGCCCAACAACTTCTACCTCGACGTCGCCATCCTCGCCGGCTTCAACGCCGTGGTCTGCGTCGGGCTGAACCTGCTGATCGGCTACGCCGGGCAGATCAGCCTGGGCCACGCCGGCTTCTTCGGCATCGGCGCCTACGCATCGGGCGTGCTGGCCGGAACCTACGGCTGGCCGCCGGTGCTGGCGCTGCTCGCCGGGGCGGTCTTCGTCGGGCTGCTCGCCTTCGTCGTCGCCAAGCCGATCCTGCGGCTGAAGGGCCATTACCTGGCGATGGCGACGCTCGGCATCGGCATCATCGTCTCCATCGTGCTGCGCACGGAGAGCGGCCTGACCGGCGGCCCCGACGGCATGACGGTCGAGCCCTTCCGCGTCTTCGGTTTCGAGCTGTACGGCGAGAAGGTCTGGTATTGGGTGGTCGGCGCCCTGCTGTTCGGCGTGGTCTGGCTGTCGCTGAACCTGATCGACAGCCCGATGGGCCGGGCGCTGCGCGCCGTCCACGGCTCGGAGGTCGCGGCCGAGGTGGTCGGCGTCGACACCGCGCGCTTCAAGGTGCTGGTCTTCGTGCTGTCGGCGGTCTTCGCCAGCGTGGCGGGCAGCCTGTTCGCCCATTACGCCGGCCTGATCACCCCGGCCAAGGCCGACTTCTTCAAGTCGATCGAGCTGGTGACGATGGTGGTGTTCGGCGGCATGGCCTCCACCTTCGGGGCGGTGGTCGGGGCGGTGGTGCTGACCCTGCTGCCGCAGCTGCTGACGATGTTCCAGGACTACCAGCAGATCGTGCTGGGGGCGATCCTGATGGCGACGATGGTCTTCATGCCCAAGGGGCTGCTGCCCACCCTGGCCGCTCTGATCCCGACGCGGAGGCGGGCATGAACATGCTGACCGATCCGGAACTGGCCGCCGACGCGGTGCCGCTGAACCGCCGCTCCGGCCCGCCGCTGCTGCGGGTCGAGCATCTCAGCCGCGAGTTCGGCGGCGTGCTCGCCATCGGCGACCTCAGCTTCACCGTCGCGGCGGGCGACATCCACTCGATCATTGGGCCGAACGGGGCGGGCAAGACGACCCTCTTCAACCTTGTCACCGGCGTCTACAAGCCGTCGGGCGGGCGGGTGCTGTTCGACGGGGCCGACGTGTCGGGGCAGGCGCCCTACAAGCTGGCGGCGCGCGGCATGTCGCGCACCTTCCAGAACCTCCAGATCTTCTTCAACATGACGGCGCTGGAGAACGTCATGGTCGGGCGGCACCTGCATCTGGACACCCGGCTGCTGCCGGCGCTGTTCCGCTTCCCCTCGCTGGTGCGCAAGGATTCGGAGGCGCGCGACCGCGCCGCCGAGCTGATGGCCGCGGTCGGCCTGTCGAAATACCTCGACGCCGACGCCGCCTCGATGCCCTACGGCGCCTTGAAGCGGCTGGAGATCGCCCGCGCGCTGGCGGCGGAGCCGAAGCTGCTGCTGCTCGACGAGCCGGCCGCCGGGCTGAACGCCACCGAGAGCCGCGAGATCGACGAGGTCATCAAGCGGGTCGCCGCCGAGGGCGTGACCATCGTGCTGGTCGAGCACGACATGAAGATGGTGATGGGCATCTCGCACCGGATCACCGCGCTGAACCACGGGCGCAAGCTTGCCGAGGGCACCCCGGCGGAGGTGGCGGCGAACCCGGAGGTCGTCGCCGCCTATCTCGGCGCGGCGCCGTAGGGGGACCGGAGACCATGCTTCTCGAAATAGACGGCCTCAACAGCCATTACGGGCGCATCCACGCGCTGAAATCCGCCAGCCTGACGGTGCGCGAGGGCGAGCTGGTGGCGCTGGTCGGCGCCAACGGGGCCGGCAAGACGACGCTGCTGCGCACGCTGTCCGGCGTCCATCCGGCGTCGAGCGGGGCGATCAGGTTCGACGGCTGCGACATCACCCGGATGCGGGCGTCGCGCCGCGTCGCCGAGGGGGTGGTGCAGGTGCCGGAGGGCCGCCAGCTCTTCGGGCCGCAATCGGTCGAGGACAATCTGCGGCTCGGCGCCTTCCGACGCGGCAGCGGCAGGCCGGCCGAGGATCTGGAGCGGCTCTACGCGCTGTTCCCGATGCTGAAGGTCAAGCGCGACCAGCCGGCCGGCACCCTGTCGGGCGGGCAGCAGCAGATCGTCGCGCTCGCCCGCGCGCTGATGGCCAAGCCGCGCCTGCTGCTGCTCGACGAGCCGAGCATGGGGCTGGCGCCGCTGCTGGTCGCCGAGATCTTCGACGCGGTGCAGCGGCTGAAGCGCGAGGGCACGACGATCCTGCTGGTCGAGCAGAACGCCCACGCCGCGCTGGCCATCGCCGACCGCGGCTACGTCATCGAGACCGGCGAGATAGTGTTGAGCGACAGCGGCGCCGCCCTGCTGAGCAACGAGCGCGTCCGCCAAGCCTATCTGGGGCTTTGAGGGCCAGGAGCAACGACACACGAGCCAAGACACACGAAACGGGGCAATCGGGAAAGCCCCTCTCCCCTCGTGGGAGAGGGGGGGTGAGGGGGCGCAAATCTTCCGCCTGCGGCGGATACCCCTCATCCCAACCCTTCTCCCGCAAGGGGAGAAGGGCTTTTCGCTTCTTGCTCCGCCGACACGAACTGGGAGCACCAACCATGTCCACCACCACCGCGCCGGCCAAGGCCTTCGCCTCCACCGGCGACCTGGAGCCGAAGACCGTCACCTTCGCCGAGCTGGCGCCCGGCGCCTACGCCTACACCGCCGAGGGCGACCCCAACACCGGCATCATCGTCGGCGACGACGGGGTGATGGTGATCGATGCCCAGGCGACCCCGCGCATGGCCGAGGACGTCATCGCCAAGGTGCGCAGCGTCACCGACAAGCCGATCAAGTATGTCCTGCTGACCCACTACCACGCGGTGCGCGTGCTCGGCGCGTCGGGCTACGGCGCCGACCACATCATCGCCAGCCGCGACACCCACGACCTGATCGTCGAGCGCGGCCAGCAGGATTACGAATCCGAGCTCGGCCGCTTCCCACGCCTGTTCCAGGGGGCGGACTCGATCCCCGGCCTGACCTGGCCGACCATCGTCTTCGAGAACCGCATGACGCTGTGGATGGGCAGGACGCGGGTCGAGATCATGCAGCTCGGGCGCGGCCACACCAAGGGCGACACGGTGGCGTGGCTGCCCGATGCCAAGGTGCTGTTCTCCGGCGATCTGGTGGAGTACGGCGCCACCCCCTACACCGGCGACGCCTATCTGCGCGAGTGGCCGGCGACGCTCGACCGGCTGTCGGCGCTCGGGCCGGAGAAGCTGGTGCCGGGGCGCGGCAACGCGCTGACGACGCCGGCGCTCTGCGCCGAGGCGATCGCCGAGACCAAGGCGTTCCTGACCGCCATGTACGGCTCCGTCGCGCAGGCGCGCGCGGCCGGCGCCTCGCTGGGGGATGCCTTCGCGCGGACGCGGTCGGCGCTGGAGCCGCGTTTCGGCAAGTGGGTGATCTTCGAGCATTGCCTGCCCTTCGACGTCTCCCGCGCCTACGACGAGGCCGGCGGCATCGACGACCCGCGCATCTGGACCGCCGAGCGCGACCGCGAGATGTGGGCGGCGCTCCAGGCGTGAGGAAAGGGCGGGGCGGCCCCCCGCCCCCCGCCCCCGCGGCTTCGCCACCCTGCCGGTCCGCCGAGCTTTAACGGTTCTCCCACCCGCTTGCGTGGTATAAGACTGGTCGATCCGTTCGCTCCCGTGCTGGACCGGCGAGGGGTCGGTGGTTGGCCACGGAAGCGGACGGGCGGGCACCGGGACGATGCTGGGCGATTTCTCCTCGATGACCTACGACCTCGCCGAGAACATCGCGGCGAGCGCCTTCGTCGTTCTCGCCTACACATTCATCGTCCGCCGCTCCTCGGGCTGGGGGAATCTGGCGCGGCAGGGGCTGTTCGGCCTGTTCATGGGGCTGACGGCGATCTTCTCCATGGTCCACCCGATCCACATCGGGCCGGGAATCTTCATCGACGCGCGCGCGCCCCTGATCGGGTTGACGGCGCTGTTCGGCGGGCCGCTCGCCGCGGTGATGACCAGCCTTGTCGCCGGCGGCTACCGGGCCTGGCTCGGTGGGGTGGGGATGGCGGCGGGGGTCGCCAACGCCGCGGCCTCGCTGCTGGTGGGGCTGGGCTTCGCCTTCTGGGTCCGCCGCCGCGGCATGACGCTGCGCCTGTCCCATATGGCGGCGCTCGGCGTGCTGCTGTCGGGGTCGTCGCTGTCGACCCTGCTGCTGCTGCCGAGCTGGGACCTGATGGCCGACGTGTTCGCCAAGACGGCGCTGCCCTTCCTGGCCATGCTGCCCTGCGGCACGCTGTTCCTGGGCGCGCTGCTGCTGCGCGAGCAGCGCCACCGCGACGCCGAGTTGCGGATGGCGGAGAGCGAGGCGCGCTACCGGCTGCTGGCCGACAACGTCACCGACATGATCCTGGTGCTGCGGGCGGATGGGGAGATCGCCTACGCCTCGCCGTCGGCGCGGGACCTGCTGGGCCGCGGTCCGGAGGAGGTGGTCGGCCGTCTGGCGGGATCGCTGATCCACCCCGACGACCGGGAATACGCGGCCACGGCCTTCGCCGGGCTGGAGCCGGGCTCGCCGCCGCTCACCGTCATCCACCGCGCCCGCCACCGGGATGGCCGGTTCCCGTGGGTCGAGACCAGCATGCGCCCGGCGCTGGACGCCACCGGCGCCTTCACGGTGATCGCCGCCGTCCGCGACGTCACCGAGCGCAAGCTCCATGAGGAGCAGCTCCACGAGGCCCGCGCCGAGGCCGAGGCGGCGAACCGCGTGAAGTCCGAATTCCTCGCGGCGATGAGCCACGAGATCCGCACGCCGCTGAACGGCGTCATCGGCTTCGCCGACCTGCTGCTGGGCACCGAGCTGACGCCGGAGCAGCGCCAGTATGTGGCGCTCCAGCGCGAGGCCGGGCGCGGGCTGCTGGCGATCATCGGCGACATCCTGGACTATTCGAAGATCGAGGCCGGCAAGCTGGAGCTGGAGGAGCGCGCCTTCGACCTGCACCGGCTGATGCGCGACTGTCGCGATCTGATGAGCAACGCCGCCTCCCAGAAGGGGCTGCTGCTGCAACTGGCGCTCGGCGCGTCGGTGCCGCGCTTCGTGCGCGGCGACGAGGCGCGCATCCGCCAGATCCTGCTGAACCTGCTGGGCAACGCGGTGAAGTTCACCGAGCGCGGCTCGATCCTGCTGTCGGTCGGGCTGCTGTCGGCCGACCGGATGGAGAGCGGGGCGGCGCCGCTGCGCTTCTCGGTCAGCGACACCGGCGCCGGCATCCCGCTCGCCGAGCAGCCGAACCTGTTCCAGCGCTTCAGCCAGGGCGACCGCTCCACCACCCGGCGCTATGGCGGGACCGGGCTGGGGCTGATCATCTCCAAGCAGCTGTCCGAGTTGATGGACGGGCGCATCGGCTTCCAGAGCAGCCCCGGCGTCGGCAGCACCTTCTGGTTCGAGCTGCCGCTGCCGGTGGCGGCGGAGGTGCTGGGGCCGGCCGACCGGCCGGCGCCGGAGGTCTCCCGCCGCGCCGCCCGCATCCTGCTGGCGGAGGACGTGCCGATGAACCAGATCGTCACCTCCTCCATCCTGTGCAAGGCCGGCCACACGGTCGAGGTGGTGGAGGACGGGCTGGCGGCGGTCGCCGCGGTGCGCGACGGCGCGTTCGACCTCGTGCTGATGGACATGCAGATGCCGCGCATGGACGGGGTGCAGGCGACGGCGGCGATCCGCCGGCTGGACGACCCGCGGCGCTCCATCCCGATCATCGCGCTGACCGCCAACGCCCTGTCCGACCAGCTCCAGCTCTGCCTCGACGCCGGGATGAACGACCATGTCACCAAGCCGATCGAGCGCGACACCCTGCTGGCCGCCGTCGAGCGCTGGCTGGGGCCGGCTCCGCAGGTTCCGGCGACGGTGACGGCGGGGAGCGAGCCGGCCGAGCCGGTGCTGAACCGCTCGACGCTGGACACGCTGGCCGACACGCTCGGGCCGGAGGTGATGCCGCGCTTCGTCGCCGGCACGCTGGGCGAGCTGGCGCAGCGGGTCGACCGCATCCTGGAGACCGGCGACGCGAAGGCGGCCGGCTTCGACGCGCACGCCATGGTGTCCCTGGCCGGCAACCTCGGCATGGTCGAGCTGTCGCGGCTGGCCCGCGCCGTGCAGCACGCCTGCGAGCAGGAGCGCGAGGACGCGCCGGCGCTGAAGGGCGAACTGCGCGACGCCTTCAACCGCGCGACGCAGGCCATCCGCGCCGCCCTGCCGGGCACCGTGGAGGCGGCCATCTGACCGCGGGGGTCAAGCTAGCGGTTGACGATCAGGGCGACGCCGGCCACCGCGACCAGGGCGCCGGCCCAGGCCCCCAGGCCCGGCCGCTGGCCGGTCAGCATCCACAGCATCGGCAGGATCAGCACCGGGCTCAGCGCCGACAGGGTGGCGACGACCCCGGCGTTGCCATGGGCCAGCCCGACCAGCAGAAGCGTCATGCCGAGCCCGACGCCGATGAAGCCGTTGCCGACCACCTGGAGCGCGATGCGCGGCGTCAGGCCGGGGCCGAAGCCCAGCCGCTGCCCCGGCAGCAGCCCGATGGCGGTCAGCATCAGCGCCGCCGTGGTGACGCGCACCGCCGCCGAGGCGACCGGATCGGCGCCGGCCGCCATCACCGGCTTGGCGATGACCGAGCCGACCGCCTGCCCGCAGGCGGCGACGAGGCAGACGCAGACGCCGGCCAGCAGGCTGCCCTGCACCGCCTCCCAGGAATGGGTGGAGCCCGAGCGCAGCGCCACCGCCAGCATGACCCCGGCGGTGACCAGCAGAATGCCCAGCGCCGTCCAGGTGCCCAGCGCCTCGCCCAGTACGATCCAGCCGAGCAGCGCCGTCAGCGGCGCGTTGGCGGCGTAGATCACCACGTTGCGGCGCGGCCCCAGCCGGCTGAGCGACCAGAACAGCGCCAGGTCGCCCATCACGATGCCCATCGCCCCTGACAGGGCCAGCGTCAGGACCGCGGCGCTGTCCAGCGTCTGCCATCCGCCGAGCAGTCCGGTGGCGATCAGCAGGCCGGTGGCGACGACGGTCAGCCGCAGCCGGTTGAACGCGACCGAGCCCAGCGCCCGCACCGGCCCGATGGCGATCAGCCCGCCGGCGGCCCAGCACAGCGCCGCGCCGAGCGCGGCCATGTTTGCGATCATGATGGGGAAAGCACGAATCGTTGAGGGGGCCGGCACTCTACGACGCTCGCCATCCGCCCGCGAAATGAGCAACGCGCATGGCGGGATCGCCTTTTCACACGTCCGCCCTGTGAAGACGCGGGATCCCGTGTTCCGGGAACCGGCATGGCGGTTTCGCCGTTGATGGAGGGAGGCTGTCCTCACCCCCCATCGTACCCCCCCGCAGCAAACCAGGGAGCCGACCATGCGAGCAGAACCGACGTCGACGGGACAGGCGGGACGCGGGGCGGCGCTGGTCGCCGGCTTGGCCATGCTGGCGGCGTTGCCGGCGGCGGCCCAGCAGACTTGCGGGGCGATGGTCGAGCAGTTTGCCGCCGACCACAGCCTGTCCACCCAGCCGCCGCCGACCGCCGTGCCGGCGCCGCCGGGCAGCGCCGGCTCCAGCGCGCGGAGCGACGCGGCGGGCGGCGGCGGCGGCGCCGCCTCGTCGGAGCGGCTGGCGCAGTCGGGCGGCCTGATCGCGCCGCCCGCCGTCGGCGACCGCGCGGTGATCGACCCGCCGCGTTCGGGCGCCAGCAACATGCCGACCGCTCCGGCGGTGCGGCCCGACGCCGGCTCGAACCCGGCGCAGGGCGCCATGCCCGGCGGCAGCGGCGGGGCCGGCGACACGATGGGACAGGCGGCGCGCAACGCGCAGCTCGAATCCCTGGTCACCGCCGCCCGCGCCGCCGCCAGGGACGGCGACGAGACCCGCTGCATGGACAGCCTGGGCGAGGCCCGCCGCCTGTCGCTGTCGACCCCCGGCGGCAGCGGCGGCTGATCCCCTCTTCTGGATATTCTTGGAGACGACACGCATGATGCATCTCGGACCCTACCCGCCGGCCCCGACGCCGGGCGACACCCCCTTGCCGACCCCGCCGCTGCCGATGCCGGGCGACCCGTCGCGTCCGCCGATGGGCGAGCCGCCGGCCCCCATCCCGGTGCCGCCGCGCGAACCGCCGCCGGTGCCCGAGCACTTGTCCGCTTGAGCTCCCGTCGGTGATTTCGGGTGGCTTTCGCCCGGATTCGCCCGGATTCGCGCAACTGCGCCTTGCCAATCCGGCCTCGGCGGGCGATGTGTCTTCCAGGCGCGCCCGCGAGGTCCGTGGGCGCCGTTACAGTCCGTTGGAGTTCGGGTTTCCCATGAGCCGTCAGCCGCCCCGTCAGCATGTCTATCGCCAGCCCAACGTCGTTGGCACCCAGGTGACGGCCACCGTCAAATGGTTCGACCCGGAGCGCGGCTTCGGCTTCGTCAAGCTTGGCGAGGAGGGCAAGGACGCCCTGCTTCCCGCCTCCATCGTCGTGCCGGCCGGCCACGCGACCCTGCCGGAGGGCGCCACCGTCGTGGTCGACCTCGTCGAGGACCGCAAGGGCAAGCAGGTCAGCGCGCTGCATTCCGTCGATCTGTCGACCGCCACGCCCGCGCGCCCGCGCATGCCGGAGCGTTCGCGCGGCCCGGACCGTGGTTTCGGCGAGCGCGGGTTCGGTGATCGTGGCTTTGGCGATCGCGGGGGTGACCGAGGCGGTCCGCGCGATTACGGCTCGCGCGATCGCGGCTTCGGCGACCGTGGGGGCGACCGGGGTGGCTTCGACCGTGGCGGACCCGACCGTGGCGGGCGCGGGGCGCCGCGCGACTTCGCCCCGCGCGGCGAGCGCGGCGGGGCTCGGGATTCCGGCCCGACGAGCGAGATGACCGCCACCGTGAAGTGGTTCAACAGCAGCAAGGGCTTCGGCTTCGCCGCCCCGGACGATGGCGGGCGCGACGTGTTCATCCCGGCGCGGGCGCTGGAGCGCGCGGGTCTGCGTGGTCTCGACGACGGCCAGCGCGTGCGGATGACCGTCCGCCAGGGCGAAAAGGGCATGGAAGCGGTCAGCCTGACGGCCGAGTGACGGCCGTTCGATTGTTGTTTGGACACGGATGAACACAGACAGACACGGATGAACATGGAAGAGCCTCGGCTCTGCCGGTCAGGCCTCTTCCATGAAAGCGGAGGCGTCATCATTGTTCATCTGTGCCTGTCCGTGTTCATCCGTGTCAGAATCACGCACGATATCTTTTGATCGCTCGAACGGCCGGCGTCAGCTTTCCGTCTTTCCGGCGATGTGTTCCGCCGCCTCGCGCAGGACGCGGGTGCTGGCGTTGTCGGGGACCTGGATGCCGGCGCCGGGGCCGTTGACGGCCTCCTCCTCCGCGATCTCGCGCTCGGCCTGCGCCCAATGCTCCTGATGGCGGTTGTCCGGGCGTCCGTCGCGTTCCCACAGGTCGTGGGCGCGCGCGCGGATGCGGGAATCCTCGTCCATGGCAATGGCTCCCTTGGTCAATGAGGTCAGTCGCGGTCGGGCCGCGAGGGGGAGGAGATGCGTTCCAGCGCGTCGCCGACCGCGCGGTCGTTCTTGGCGTCGGTGGCGAGATCGCCCAGCGAGACGATGCCGCTCAGCCGGTCGTTGCGGTCCACCACCGGAACGCGGCGGATCTGCTGCCCGGCCATCAGCTCGGTGACGCTGCCGACCGGATCGTCCTCGTAGCAGTAGCGCGGGCTGGCGGTCATCACCTCGGCGACGGTGCAGCGGTCGGGCGTCAGCCCGGCGGAGGTCGCGCGGATGGTGATGTCCCGGTCGGTCAGGACGCCGACCAGCGTGCGCCCGTCGCACACCGGCAGGATGCCGACGTTCAACTCGTCCATCAGCGCCGCCGCGCGGCGGATGCTGTCGTCCGGCCGCACGGTCTGCACGTCGTGGGTCATGATCTCGCGGATCTTCATGGAAGGCGCCCCTGTTTCCGTTGTCCGTGCCTTCAACAGGCGCGGGCGGCGGGCGTCCCGCTCAATTCATCCAATAGAGGGGGCTGACGCCGAACAGCCAGGGATGCACCGCCAGCATGGCGGCGTAGGCGGCAAGCCCGCCGGCCAGCCGCAGCCAGCCGAACTCGGCCAGCGCCGCCCATAGCCCGCCGGGCAGCGCCAGGAAGGGGATGATCGAGGTCTCGGCGCGGTAGGCCCGCCCACCGGCGCCACGGCGCAGAACCGTGTCGTTCTTGACGATGGCGAACAGGGCGATGGCCGCCATGGTGGCGAACAGCACGACCCGCCGCTCGTCCCCCGTGGCGTTCAGATGGGCCAGCGCCCACAGCAGCAGCCCCAGGCTGCCGGGGCAGCGGGTGATCCGGTAGATCCCGCGCGGCGGGTTGGGAGCGTCCAGGGTTCCGAACCGGGTGGTGACGCGGGCGACCAGCAGCAGGAAGGCCAGCGGCATGACCAGCGCCACCAGCGGCGCCGCCCAGCCGGCCGGCACGAACAGCACGCCGCCGCCGTCGGCCGCGCGGTAGGCGAGGACGAACAGCCCGAGCGTCAGCAGCGATCCCAGCGAATGCAGGGCCATGAAGCCGGGGCGGCCCATCCGCGCCATCAGGGCGGGCCGGACCCCCGGCCAGGACGGCACGGCGTGGCTGAGGAACAGGAGCAGGGCGGAGAGAAGCAGCGGTGCGGTCATGATGCCCATCCCATCGCATCCGCCGGTCCAACGCCTTGACCGGGATCAAACCGGGCGGGGTCGCGTCTCCGCACCATGACGCCTTGCCCGGTTGGGGCCAACGATTTCGGAACGGCGGTTTTGGAACGGCGGGCGCGCCCGCCGGTTGTCGAAGGATCACCGTCCGTCCGGATAGCCCCCGTACCCATCATGACCGAATGGATCATCCAGATCGTGCAGCAGCTCGGCTACGCCGGCATCTTCCTGATGCTGGTCCTGGCCCGCGTGCTGCCGCCGGTGCCGGCCGAGACAGTGATCCCGCTGGCCGGCATGGGGGCGGCCAGCGGCGAGTTCAACCTGCTGCTGGTGGCGCTGGCCGCCGGCCTGGGGTCGGCGGTCGGCGAACTGGTCTGGTACCTGCCGGCCCATTGGATGGGGCGCGAGCGGTTCGAGGCGTTCCTGCGCCGCCACGGCCATTGGCTGACCGTGCGGCCCGAGCAGGTCCACCGCGCCACCGAATGGTTCGCCCGGCGCGGCGGGGTGGCGGTGCTGCTGTGCCAGCCGCTGCCGGGGCTGCGCACCCTGATCTCGGTCCCGGCCGGCGCCTGCGGCCTGCGGATGCCGGTGTTCCTCGCCTATTCGGCGGTCGGGTCGGCCCTGTGGGCGCTGGTGCTGGCGACCACCGGCTATCTGGTGCGGATCGGCTTTCCCTGGGTGGCGGACCTGATGGTGCCGGGGGCTCTGCTGCTGTTCGCCGGGCTGCTGCTGGCCTATGTCCTGCGCGTCGTGCTGCACCGCCGCCAGACCCGCCTGACGGGCGGCGGTTGAATGGGACGGTCGGGCGTGGGCGGAACTTTCCCCGCCGCCGGACGTTTCCGGGACGATCCATCCGAAAGGACATGATCCTTCGGCAAACAAGGAACGTCACGCGATGACCCGGACCCCCTCACCCCCGCGCCGCTGGCCCGTGGCCGTGGCTGCCCTCTCGGCCGCGCTCGGCCTCGCCGCCTGCGCCACCGACGTCCCGCCGCCGACCGCCCAGCTCGGCGCCTCCTCGCAGGCCGTGGCGGCGGCCGAGCGCGCCAACGCGCTGCAATACGCCCCGGTCGAGCTTCAGGCCGCCCGCAACAAGCTGGCCGCCGCCGACGACGCGATGCGCGCCGACGAGCGCACCCGCGCCCGCCAGCTCGCCGAGCAGGCCCAGGCCGACGCCGAGCTGGCGACCGCGAAGTCCCAGCGCGCCGTCACCCAGCAGGCCGCCGCCGCCGTGCAGCAGCAGGCGATTCCCCGCTCGGCGCCCCAGTCCGCCATGACGCCGCCTCCGGCGGTGACGGCGCCGCCCGTCTCCGGCAGCACGCTGCCGCCCGTGTCCAACGGGGTGGTCCCGATGAACAACGGAACGAGCTGGGGCAGCACCTACACCTATCCGGAGGTCCGGCCATGAGGACGATGAGCGCCACGCGTACCCTGCTGGTTCTGGCCGGGCTGGGTGCCGGCGTCGCCGGCTGCGCCACCGGCTCGATGGACACCGCGGCCCTGATCCAGGCCCGCCAGGACTACAACGCCGCCGCCAGCAACCCGCAGGTCGCGGCCAACGCGCCGCTCGAGCTGCGCCGCGCCGAGGAGGCCCTGCGCCAGGCCGAGGCCGTGCGCAACCAGGGCGGCGGCGCGGTCGAGGTCGATCATCAGGCCTACCTCACCAGCCGCCGCGTGCAGATCGCGCAGGAGACGGCGGGGGTGAAGGGCGCGCAGAACGTCGTCGCCAACGCCGACAGCTACCGCCTCCAGGCCCGCAACAGCGAGCTGGAGCAGCAGCTCCGCGACCTTCAGGCCGAGCGGACCGAGCGCGGGCTGGTGATGACGCTGGGCGACATCCTGTTCGCCACCGGCCGGGCCGAGCTGACCAGCAGCGCCTACGAGCGCATCGACCGGCTCGCCCAGTTCATGCAGCGCTACCCGGCCCGCACCGTGCGGATCGAGGGGCACACCGACAGCACCGGCAACGCCGACAGCAACCTGCGCCTGTCGGAGGCCCGTGCCCAGGCGGTGCGCGACGGCCTGACCGCGCGCGGCGTGAACCCGTCGCGCATCATCACCCAGGGTCTCGGCGAGGCGCAGCCGGTGGCCTCCAACAGCAACGACGCCGGCCGCCAGCAGAACCGCCGGGTCGACATCGTCATCTCCGACGACGGGACCGTGGCCGAAACGCGGCCCTGATCGGAGGGGGCGCGGGGACGGGTGAGGGCCGGATGGCGCTCACTCCTCCGGCCCCTCCTGCATCCCCGCGGCATCCAGCGTCCGCACCGCCCCCCACACGCCGAGCGCGATTCCAGCCGTCATCAGGGCCGCCGCCGCCGCGTTCAGGACCGGCCGCGCCGGGGCCGGCAGCGGGATCCGCTTCCACACCGCCCACGCCTCGTCCGGGGTGCCGGGGTCGGCGATGCGCAGCGCCGCGAAGGCCTGCTCGGTCAGGCTGGGATCGGTGGCGGGCAGCGGGACCAGACGGCGGCCGGTCCGCTTGTCCAGCCGGTCCATGGCGGCGATCAGGCTGCCGGTTTCCTTCACGGTCGCGGACAGGGTGGCGGGCTCCACCCCGAGATGCTCGGCGAGCAGCCGGTCACGGGTGCCGACGATGGCCTCGGCGATGGCGTGGTCGCCCGGCGCGGCCTCCACCGTCAGGTCGCATTCGGTGTCGTAGCCCATCGAGCGGTTGTTGAGGTTGGACGAGCCGATCCGCAGAAGCCGCCCGTCCACCGCGACGATCTTCGAATGCACGACGATGCCGGTCCCCGCCGGCGTGACCGGGGTCATCGCCCGCAGCCGGCCGTGGCGGTCGGCCTCGCGCAGGCAGCGCAGCGCCACCGAGCGCGTGGTATCCATCGCCATGCGGTCGAACCAGCTCGGGCTTTCCATCGGCAGGATCAGCACGACCTCCGGCCCGTCCGGCTCGGCGAGGCGGCGGGCCAGCGCGTCGGCGATGGCGGCCGAGGCGAAATACTGGTTCTCCAGATAGATGGTCCGTTCCGCCGCGGCGATGGCGGCGAAGATCAGCGCCTCGCTCTCGCGGATCGCCGGATGGTCGGCGGCTTCCGGCACGGTGCGCGACACGCCGACGGTGGCGCCGGTCAGGTCGGGAACGACCTGCGCCGGCCAGGGATCGGGATCCGGCGGCGGACAGGGGACCAGCGTCTCGCCGGTGGCGCGGCGCCAGCGTTCGCGCGCCAGATCGGCCAGCGCCCCGGCGGCCGCGCCGTCCACCATCATCATCACATCGTGGCGCGGGGCGTAGGGCTCGCCGGTCGGCCAGCGGCGGCGCGGCTCGTCGTCGCGGTGCTCCGGCGTGTCCCAGCGGTCGCCGGCCAGGTCGATGCCGCCGCAGAAGGCCAGCGCGTCGTCGATCGCCAGGATCTTCTGGTGCTGGGCGGCGCCCACCGGAAGCTCGCCGTCCAGCCGCGCGTTCAGGCGCCGGCCGGTGCTGTGGTCGAGGTCCTCCAGCGGCTCGTGCGGGTGCTCCAGCGTGATCGGGAAGGGCATGTCCCATTTCAGCGCCCGCACCCGCAGCTCCGGGCGCTCCCGCACCAGCCGGGCGAGGAATTGGCCGAGATTTTCCGGCCGGTCGGGGTCCAGGCGCATGCGCGGCTCGATGTCCCAGCCGACCAGCAGGATCGACCGTTGCGCCGCTTCCATGGCGGCGCGGGCGGCGGCGAAGAAGGCGGCGCCGTCGACAAGGACGGCCAGCCGCCCGGCCCGCTCGATCCGCCAGCAGGTGTCGCCGGGGCGCAGGACCGGGCCATCGGCGCCGGGGCGGGTCCGGAAGGGCGGGTTGGGGGAATCGTCGGGCATGGTGCGGGGCGGCTCGGCGGTGATGCGCTGCCGATGCAACCCCCCGCCGCCGCTCCTGTTCCACGCGCCCGCCCGGAGCTTTCGGGGCAGGTCCGGCGGCGCCGTTGCTTTTGTCGAAAAGACTGGATGGAGGGGCAACCATGTCGGCCTCCGCCTGTTGGGGATGGGTGCAAGAGGCTGGTGCCTCCCGGCCGTCCCGCTTCGCCGGGGGCGGGAAACCAGTTCCGGCTTCTTTCGGAAAAAGGCGCCCGAGCGTGAGGCGCCGTCACCAGATGAGGAGAATTCGAGCATGCGTAACGTGATGATCGGCGCCGTTTCGGCGGTCCTCCTGATGACCGGCTCGGCCATGGCCCAGATGTCGTCGTCGCCGTCCAGCCCGAACTATCCGGGGACCACGACCACCCCGCAGGCCGGCTCGACCACCGGCGGTCCGCTGAACGCGCCCGGCACCCCCAACGGCACCGCCGGGTCGAGCGGAAGCTGGTCGGGCAACTCGTCGGGCAGCAGCATGCCGGGCGTCACCACCGCGCCGTCGGGCATGGGCAACAACACCGGCAGCAACATCCCGCGCGACAACCAGACCGCCACCGGCACCCACTGCCCGCCGGGCACCCCGAACTGCGGCCCGGACGGCAGCCAGTAAGGACCGCTTTCGGCCCGCTCCCCCGTGGGGCGGGCCTCGCGCGACGACGGGCGCGCCGGAGACGATCCGGCGCGCCCGTTTCCGTTTCCGCAGCGATCCGGGTGTGGTCCACCCGACTTGCGTCAAGTCGTGCGAGTGATCCGACTTGCGTCAATCGGGTTGGCGGCTCAGTCGGCGGCGTGCAGAGCGCCGGACAGCGGTTCGCCGAGACCGGGCGCGCCCATGGCGGCCGCCACGAGCTGGCGGAACAGCCCCTGCTGGCGGCTGTCGGTGATCAGATATTCGGGATGCCACTGCACGCCGATCAGGAAGGGCTCGGCGGCCGCCTCGATGCCCTGGACGACGCCGGCCCGTTCGCGGGCGACGACGCGCAGGCCGTCGCCCAGCCGGTCGACCGACTGGTGGTGCAGCGCGTTCACCCGGCATTCGGCGATGCCGAGGATGCGGTAGAGGTGGCTGTCCGGCTCGATGCGGATGCGCTTGCGCGGCAGGACGGTGCGCATGTGCGGCGCCTCCTCGTAGATCTCGTGGATGTCGACGTGCAGCGAACCGCCGCGGTGCACGTTGATCATCTGCGAGCCCCGGCAGATGCCGAGCACCGGCAGCCCCAGCTTGGCGGCGCAATCCAGCGCGCGCATCTCCAGCTGGTCGCGCTCCGGATCGATGCGGATGTGCGGCCGCGCCGTCTCGCCGTAGAGGGCGGCGTCGATGTCGTCGCCGCCGCCGACCACCAGCGCGTCGAGCCGGTCGATCGGGTAGGGATCGCGCGCCGTGATGCGCACCGCCGAGGCCCCGGCCCGGCGCAGCGCCAGCCGGTTCGCCCACCAGGCGATCCGGCTGCCATGGACCGAGGCGGTGATCCCCACCAGGGGTCTTGCGGTGCCGGGCAGGACAGCCATGGCCGTGCGTTCCTCAGCCGGCCGCCGGGCGCGGCGCGATGCGGCGGCCGGCCTCCCGCGCCCAGTCGTCCAGCGCCCTGCGGGCGGCGAAGTCGCGGTAGTCGGCGCCCAGCCGGTCGAGCCGCTCGCGGTCGGCCGCCAGCTCCTCCACCGCCACCCAGCGGTTCCAGTCGGCGGCCAGCGACCAGCCGGGGTCGCTCAGCCGGGCGTTGGGCAGCCGGTAATGGAAGGTCGGGCGCGGCCGGACATGCGGGTCGCTGACGCCGGCGGCGGCCAGCCGTTCCGGGTCGATGTGGGCGAAGAGCGGGAACAGGTCCAGCTCGCGGTTGCGGGTCGGGTTGGCGGCGAGATACTCGTCGATCATCCGCTCGCGGTCGGGACGGTAGCCGGGATCGGCCACCATCGCCGCGTAGGCCGGCGGGAAGGCGGCGATGAAGCCGGACAGCCGGCGCGTCGGGTCGACGCGGATCTCCCCGCGCAGCCAGGGCGCCAGGATCAGGAACGCCTTCAGGTGGTCGAGGATGTAGTCGCCGTCGGTCCGCGCCACCTCCGGGTTGAAATGCAGGCCGAAGGCGAAGAGCGGGCTGGCCTCGGTCCCCGCCGCCCCGCGATCGCGCAGGCTGGCGACCAGCGCCTCCAGCTCGCCCAGCCGGTCGAAGGGGATGGGCGGGGTGGCGATCTCGAAGGGCATCACCAGGCTGCCGATGTTGCCCCACAGCGGCCGCAGCGGGTCGAGCAGCTTCGTTCCGCCCTTGCCGGGGTGGGCGGAGCGCATGTCCAGCTCCACCGTGAAGTCGCCGAGGCTGGTGCCGGTCACGGCGCAGCGGTGCGGATTCTCGATGGTGACGCTGCCGCCGTAGAGCGTCCGCACGGCGGTGGCGGCCGACGGAGCGTCGAGATCGGCGAATTCAAGCTCGACCCCGACGCGGCGCGGCGTTCCGGCCGAGGTGGTGAGGAGCGGGGGGAGGAGCGGGGACACGGTCATGGCGACCGTTCAACACATGGCGGCGGTGTCCGTTCCCCGCGTCCCGATGCCCTCTTGCGTTGAACCGGGCCTTGGCGCAAGACGTCGGCATCGATCCTCACCGCGTGGAGTTGCCGGGATGACCTTCGTTGCCACCTGCGACCTGTTCGACCGCTTCAAGGACGACGCCCGGTTCGTCCTGCCGGGCTTCCGGGATTTCGGCGCGGTGACGCGCTTCTCCGGTCCGGCCGTCACCGTCAAGTGCTTCGAGGACAACTCGCGGGTCAAGGAGCTGCTGGCCACCCCCGGCGCGGGGCGGGTGCTGGTGGTGGACGGCGGCGGCAGCCTGCGCTGCGCGCTGATGGGCGACATGATCGCCGCCTCGGCGGTGCGGAACGGCTGGGCCGGCGTGGTCATCTGGGGCTGCGTGCGCGATGTCGCCGAGCTGGCGGCGCTCGACCTCGGCGTCAAGGCGCTGGCGGCGACCCCGCGCGCCTCGACCCGCCGCGACCAGGGGCTGGCCAACGTGCCCGCCGAACTGCCCGGCGCCACGGTCCGGCCCGGCGACGTGGTGTTTGCCGACGAGGATGGAATCGTGATCCTGACGGCCGAACAAGCGGCAGGTCTAAAGTAAGGTTGTCGGTCCGAATGGTCATACCAAGGACAGGTAATACCAGTTCAAACCTCTCGGTTTCTTCATCGTGTGACCGATCAGGGGAAGTGGACGCGCCCCCTTGCTCTTTGATTTGCGCGCGGATATAAAGCCGAATTGAAGTCAAGCGGGCCGTCTCAGGGGTCCTGTCCAAGGGCCGGCCTTTCATTTGCGAGGAACCCAGCCGTGCTCGAAGCCTACCGCCAGCACGCGGCCGAACGCGCCGCCCTTGGAATTCCGGCCCTGCCGCTCTCCGCCAAGCAGACGTCGGACCTGATCGACCTGCTGAAGGCTCCGCCGGCCGGGGAGGAGGCGTTCCTCCTCGACCTCGTCACCCACCGCGTTCCGGCCGGCGTCGACGACGCCGCCCGCGTCAAGGCCGGCTTCCTGGCCGCCGTCGCCAAGGGCCTGGACAGCAGCCCGCTGATCTCGCGCGTCAAGGCCACCGAGCTGCTCGGCACCATGCTGGGCGGTTTCAACGTCCAGCCGCTGATCGACCTGCTCTCCGACGCCGAGTGCGGCGCCGCGGCGGCCGAGGGGCTGAAGAAGACCCTGCTGGTCTTCGACTTCTTCCACGACGTCAAGGCGCTGGCCGACGCCGGCAACGGCAACGCCAAGGCGGTTCTGCAATCCTGGGCCGACGCCGAGTGGTTCACCGCGCGTCCGGAGGTCCCGGCCTCGCTGACGCTGACCGTCTTCAAGGTGACCGGCGAGACCAACACGGACGACCTGTCGCCGGCCCCCGACGCCTGGTCGCGCCCGGACATCCCGCTGCACGCGCTGGCGATGCTGAAGAACCCGCGCCCCGGCATCGAGGCCGACGAGCCGGGCATGCGCGGCCCGACGAAGCAGCTCGCCGAGCTCCAGAAGAAGGGCAACCTGATCGCCTATGTCGGCGACGTGGTGGGCACCGGCTCCTCGCGCAAGTCGGCGACCAACTCGGTCCTGTGGTTCACCGGCGAGGACATCCCCTTCGTCCCCAACAAGCGCTTCGGCGGCGTCTGCCTCGGCACCAAGATCGCCCCGATCTTCTACAACACCATGGAGGACGCGGGCGCGCTGCCCATCGAGCTGGACGTCGGCAAGATGGACATGGGCGACGTGATCGAGCTGCGCCCCTATGAGGGCAAGGCGCTGAAGAACGGCGAGGTCATCGCCGAATTCACCGTCAAGTCCGAGGTGATCTTCGACGAGGTGCGCGCCGGCGGCCGCATCCCGCTGATCATCGGCCGCGGCCTGACCGGCCGCGCCCGCGAGGCGCTGGGCCTGCCGGCCTCGACCCTGTTCCGCCACTCGGCCGCCCCGGCCGACAGCGGCAAGGGCTTCAGCCTCGCCCAGAAGATGGTCGGTCGCGCCTGCGGCCTGCCGGAAGGCCAGGGCGTGCGCCCCGGCACCTACTGCGAGCCGAAGATGACCACCGTGGGGTCGCAGGACACCACCGGCCCGATGACCCGCGACGAGCTGAAGGATCTGGCCTGCCTGGGCTTCTCGGCCGACCTCGTGATGCAGTCCTTCTGCCACACCGCCGCTTACCCGAAGCTGGTGGACGTGAAGATGCACCACGAGCTGCCGGACTTCATCTCGACCCGCGGCGGCGTCGCGCTGCGTCCGGGCGACGGCGTGATCCACTCCTGGCTGAACCGCCTGCTGCTGCCGGACACCGTCGGCACCGGCGGTGACAGCCACACCCGCTTCCCCATCGGCATTTCCTTCCCGGCCGGCTCCGGTCTGGTGGCCTTCGCCGCCGCCACCGGCGTCATGCCGCTCGACATGCCGGAATCGGTGCTGGTGCGCTTCAAGGGCACGATGCAGCCGGGCGTCACGCTGCGCGACCTCGTCAACGCCATCCCGCTCTACGCCATCAAGGCCGGCCTGCTGACGGTCGAGAAGAAGGGCAAGAAGAACATCTTCTCCGGCCGCATCCTGGAGATCGAGGGGCTGCCCGACCTGAAGGTCGAGCAGGCGTTCGAGCTGTCCGACGCCTCGGCCGAGCGCTCGGCGGCGGGCTGCACGGTGCACCTCGACAAGGCGCCGATCATCGAATACATGACCTCCAACATCACGCTGATGAAGTGGATGATCGCCAACGGGTACGCCGAGAAGCGCACCCTGGAGCGCCGCATCAAGGCGATGGAGGCGTGGATCGCCAAGCCGGAGCTGTTGCAGCCGGACGCCGACGCCGACTACGCGGCGGTGATCGAGATCGATCTGGCCGACATCAAGGAGCCGATCCTCGCCTGCCCGAACGACCCGGACGACGTGAAGACGCTGGCCGAGGTCGCCGGCGACACGATCGACGAGGTGTTCATCGGCTCCTGCATGACCAACATCGGCCATTTCCGCGCCGCCGGTAAGATCCTGAACGGCAAGTCGGACATCCCGACCCGCCTGTGGATCGCGCCGCCGACCAAGATGGACGCGATGATGCTGACCGAGGAAGGCTACTACGCCACGCTCGGCAAGGCCGGCGCCCGCATGGAGATGCCGGGCTGTAGCTTGTGCATGGGCAACCAGGCGCAGATCCGCAAGGGCTCGACCGCGATCTCGACCTCGACCCGCAACTTCCCGAACCGTCTGGGCATCGACACCCGCGTCTACCTGTCGTCGGCCGAACTGGCCGCCGTCGCGGCGCTGCTGGGCAAGATCCCGACCAACGAGGAGTATCTGGCCCAGGTCGGCGTCGTGAACGAGAAGGCCGCCGAGGTCTACCGCTACATGAACTTCGACCAGATCCCGGCCTTTCAGGACGTCGCGGACAAGGTCGAGGTCGTCGCGGCGTAAGCTTGCGCGGTTACGGTCCGCTGTGAAGTTGGCCCCCGCCGGAGTTCTCCGGCGGGGGCTTTCTTTTGCGGACAAAGCCTCTGAATGAAAAAAGCCCCTCCTCCATGGGGAAGAGGGGCCGGATGGTCCGTCGTGCGCTCTGTCAGGGGGGAGGGTTTGACACGGATGAACACGGATGCCGGCTGCGCCGGCTCACGGATGGACACGGATCGGAGGTGACGGCTCCATTCGTGTTCATCCGTGTCTCAAAACCATGAGCGCTCCCGTCACCCCATGATGTCTTCGGTCTGGGCGCGCCTCTTGGTGTCGTCGGCGGTCTGGGGCTTGTCCAGTCCCGAGGGGAGCTGGAGGCTGAAGCCGATGCCCGACAGCAGGAGGACGCCGAGCGATGCGGCGACGATGCCGTAGCAAAACATGGTGGTCATACCTTTTTTGAGACGACCGGGCGGCTCCCGGTTCGGCCGCTGGAGATGGTGCGGCGGCTCCGCTGAGCATTGACGCCCGGTGGGGTCGGATTGTTCCGCCGGTTGGGCAAAAATCGAAGACGGGCGGCTCCGGTCAGGAAGCGCCGTGTGGAGGATGCTTCGGGCCGGGCCCAGGGGGTGACGCCGTGGCGTTCGTTATCATTGGAGAGACGGACATTCGGACAATCATTGTATCGTAAGCGCTGCCGTTGTTGCCGCTTTTAAAAGCACATCGGCGCTTTTCCCGCCAACCCAAACCGTCATGATGGCCGCGAATGCGAGCCATGTGTCCGGCCGGTCTTGTCGTCGACTGGAAGGGTTCCGAATGTTTTCACGAACGAGAAAGGCCGCTTCCTTTCGGAAGCGGCCCTTGTCTCGATTGTGACGATTTGACTATTACGCGGCCAGGTTCCGTAGCACATAGTTCAGAACGCCGCCGTTCTTGTAATATTCGACCTCATCCAGCGTGTCGATGCGCAGCAGCAGCGTGTAGAACTCCTTGCTGCCGTCGGCGCGGGTGAGGGTCAGGTCGACGTCCTTGCGCGGACGCAGGCCGTTCTCGATGCCGACGATGTCGAAACTCTCGGAGCCGTCCAGCTTCAGCGAGGCGCGGGTGATGCCGTCCTTGAACTGCAAGGGCAGGATGCCCATCCCGACCAGATTGGAGCGGTGGATGCGCTCGAAGCTCTCGGCGATGACCGCCTTGATGCCCAGCAGCTTGGTGCCCTTCGCCGCCCAGTCGCGCGACGAGCCGGTGCCGTACTCCTTGCCGGCGACGACGACCAGCGGCACCCCCTCGTCGGCGTAGCGCATGGCGGCGGTGTAGATCGGCAGCCGCTCGCCCGACGGGTAGTGCCTGGTCTCGCCGCCCTCCACGCCGGGAACCAGCTCGTTCTTGATGCGGATGTTGGCGAAGGTGCCGCGCATCATAACCTCGTGGTTGCCGCGCCGCGCGCCGTAGCTGTTGAAGTCCTGCGGGCGCACCTGGTAGCTCAGCAGATACTCGCCGGCCGGGCTGGTCTTCTTGATCGAGCCGGCCGGGGAGATGTGGTCGGTGGTGATCGAGTCGCCGAGCACCGCCAGCGCGCGGGCGCCCTTGACGTCCGACACCGCGCCGGGGGTCTTGCCGAGGTCGGCGAAGAAGGGCGGCAGCTTCACGTAGGTCGAGCTGTCCTGCCACTGGTAGGTCTGGCCCTCGGCCGTGGCGATGGCCTGCCACTGCTCCGGCCCCTTGAAGACGTCGGAATAGCGGCTGCGGAACATGTCGGCGGTCAGCGAGGCGGCGATGGCGTCCTGGACCTCGCGGTTGCTCGGCCAGATGTCCTTGAGGTAGACCGGCTGCCCGTCCGACCCGGTGCCGATGGGATCCCTGGTCAGATCCACCAGCAGGTTGCCGGCCAGCGCGTAGGCGACGCAGAGCGGCGGCGAGGCGAGGTAGTTGGCGCGGGTGTGCGGGTTGACGCGGCCCTCGAAGTTGCGGTTGCCCGACAGCACGGCGCCGACGACGAGGTTGCCCTCCTCCACGGCCGCCGCGATGGCGTCGGGCAGCGGGCCGGAGTTGCCGATGCAGGTGGTGCAGCCGTAGCCGACGATGTTGAAGCCGATCTGGTCGAGGTAGGGCTGCAAGCCCGCCTTGGCGAGATAGTCGGTGACGACCTGGGAGCCGGGCGCCAGCGAGGTCTTCACCCAGGGCTTCTGCGTCAGCCCCTTCTCGACCGCCTTCTTGGCGACCAGCCCGGCGGCGACCAGGACGGCCGGGTTGGAGGTGTTGGTGCAGGAGGTGATCGCGGCGATCACCACGGCGCCCTGCTCCAGGCTGTAGTCGCTGCCCTTGACCGGGACGGCCTTCTTGGGATCGTCGGCCTTGAACGCCTCGACCATGTCGGTGGCGAAGCCCTGCGCCAGACCCGACAGCGGCACGCGGTCCTGCGGGCGCTTCGGCCCGGCCAGCGACGGCTCGACCGTGCCCATGTCGAGTTCCAGCGTCTCGGTGAAGACCGGATCGGGGCTGTCCGGCTCGCGCCACATGCCCTGGGCCTTGGCGTAGGCCTCGACCAGCGCCACGCGGTCGGCGTCGCGGCCGGTGAAGGTCAGGTAGCGGATGGTCTCGGCGTCGATCGGGAAGATGCCGCAGGTCGCGCCGTATTCGGGCGCCATGTTGCCGATGGTGGCGCGGTCGGGCAGGGTCAGCCCGTCGAGTCCGGGGCCGAAGAACTCGACGAACTTGCCGACCACCCCCTTCTTGCGCAGCATCTGGGTGACGGTCAGCACGAGGTCGGTGGCGGTGGTGCCCTCCCTCAGCTTGCCGGTCAGCTTGAAGCCGACGACCTCGGGGATCAGCATGGAGATCGGCTGGCCGAGCATCGCCGCCTCGGCCTCGATGCCGCCGACGCCCCAGCCGAGCACCGCGAGGCCGTTGACCATGGTGGTGTGGCTGTCGGTGCCGACCAGCGTGTCGGGGTAGGCGACCGGCTTGCCGGACGGGTCGGAATCGGTCCAGACGACCTGGGCCAGATACTCGGTGTTCACCTGGTGGCAGATGCCGGTGCCGGGCGGCACGACGCGGAAATTGTCGAAGGCCTTCTGGCCCCAGCGCAGGAAGGCGTAGCGTTCCAGGTTGCGCTCGAACTCAAGGTCGACGTTCTTCTGGAAGGCGTCCTTGCCGCCGAAGAAATCGACCATCACCGAGTGGTCGATGACGAGATCGACCGGGACCAGCGGGTTGATCTTCGCCGGGTCGCCGCCGAGCGACGCCATCGCCTCCCGCATCGCCGCCAGATCGCAGACCGCCGGCACGCCGGTGAAATCCTGCATCAGCACGCGGGCCGGGCGGTAGGCGATCTCGCGGTCGGACCGCTTGTCGACCAGCCACTGCGCGACCGCCTTCACGTCGTCCACGGAGACCGTCCGGCCATCCTCGAAGCGCAGCAGGTTCTCCAGCAGCACCTTCATCGAGAAGGGCAGCCGCGACAGATCGCCCAGCCCCGAGTCCTCGGCGGCCTTCAGGCTGAAATAGTCGTAGCTGTGGCCGCCCACCGCGATGGAACGGCGGGTCTTCAACGTGTCCTGACCGGTGAATGTGGTCACGGGAACCCTCCTTGGCTTTTGTGTTCTCGGCGACGGAGTCCGGTGATCGCAGGCGACGCTTGGGGATCGGGCTTGGGATCGGGCTGGCGTCCCGTGCAAATTTCGCACAGGATCTAAGTCGCGATCCCAAGAATGCAAGGGAATGGCCGGGCTCTGGCGGGCCTGTTTCGGGCGCGGGAACACAATGGCGGAAGGTGGTGAATTCGGACCATACTGGTACGACCACTTGGAAGTACCGGAGCGGATTGGAAGACAAGCGCGCCGCCGCAAGTCGTCGCGGCGGATGTGTCAACAGGCGCGGTGTGGGTATTGGGGCGGAACTTCGGTTCAGGCCAGGAGTTCGGTTCGCGCGTTCGGATCGCGCGTTCGGATCGCGCCTTCAGGCCGGCTTCATCGCCACGTAGCGGCAGAAGCGCAGCCCGTTGCCCAGCACCTGGAGCCGGGCCCACCACAGCTTCAGCTCGCGCGACAGGGCGGTGAGGACGCGGGAGCCGGGGACGCTGGTCTTCAGCGCCTCGCCCAGCTTGCGGACGCGCTCGACGATCTGGCGGCGGTGCAGTTGCGTCAAGTCCTCGGTGATGCGGAGGTCGAGGTTGCGCTGGGTCAGCTCGTCGGCCAGACGGGTTCCGGTCCAGGGATAGACGTCCAGCGGCTCCTCCTCCCGCCAGCCGTTCCAGTTGTCCCAGGAACCGGGTGTGCCGTCGATGACGTAGTCGAACATCAGGATGCCGCCCTTCGGCTTGACGCATTCGCCGATGCGGTCGAGCAGCATCTCCTTGTCGCGGACCCGGTGGACGATCCGGTCGGCCATCACCAGATCGAAGCTGCCGGCCTGGTTGAAATGCTCGGGGTCGTAATGGGCGATCGGCGCCTTCTTCGACAGGCCGAGCGTCCTCGAACGGTCCATCGCCATCTTTGCCAGCAGCGGCGACGGCTCCAGCCCGGTCACCCAGGTGTCGCAGGCGGTCGCCAGCGCGCGCGCCGGCCCGCCCAGACCGGCCGACAGGTCGAGCACGCTCTTGGCGGCGTTCAGCCCGAAGGGGCGCGCCGCATCGACCACCCACTGGGCGTCGCCCGGTCCGGTCTGGTCCTCTCCCCACAGGAACTGCGCGCCCTCGGTGCGGGCCGGCGACCACACCGGCTCGCCGTGGCGGTCGAGCTGCATCAGCGACAGGCGGTCGAGTTCGGCATCGTCGACGGAGGCCGCCGGGAGCGGCGAGGCCGGGCCGGCGACCGGCAGGGCGGTGCCCAGGCTGTCGACCGGCTGCGGGGCCGGGCGGTGGTCGCGGGCCGAACGGGCGCCGGGGCGGCTGCCCGGACGCGGCAGCTTGGACAGGTCGTAGCCTTCCCACCAAGCTTCCAGGCGGGTGCGCCAATCCGGGTTGTGCCAGCGTTCGATGTCGCGCGGGACCAAGACCCTGCCTTCCTCCGATCGAGCCCGAGATAAAACAAATTTTAGACGAATCATCGCGGGGCGTTGCTTGCCCCTTTCTATCCTGCAATATAGAAGTAAGAAGGTCGAACTTGCCTGTCAAGAAACCAATATTTAACGATTTTCTTTTGATTGAGCCCAATTCTGGGAAAATTTTAGCGAGTCTGCCCAAGTTTTGATCGTCGGTGCTCCCGTTGCGGCGGCGGGCCCGCCCACCTATAGTCCGAACGCAACCGACGGAGGGTTTCGCGTGCCGCACGACACCGGCAATCCTTGGACCGTGCTGACCAGCACGACCAAGTACGAGAACGCCTGGATCGAGGTGATCGAGCACAAAGTGCTGACGCCGAAGGGCAATCCGGGAATCTACGGGGTGGTCCGCCCGCGCAGCCTCGCCACCGGCGTGGTTCCCATCGACGATGACGGGAACGTCACCCTGGTCGGCCAGTACCGCTTCCCGCTGGAACGCTACAGCTGGGAGATCCCGGAGGGGGGCGGTGCGAAGGGCGTCGATCCGCAGGAGTCGGCGGCCCGCGAACTGCTGGAGGAAACCGGCCAGACGGCGCGCCACTGGCTGCCGCTGATGACCCTTCACCTGTCCAACTGCATCACCGACGAGGTGGCCTACACCTTCCTCGCCTGGGGGCTGGAGCAGGGCGACGCCTGCCCCGACGACACTGAGGTGCTGGCGACCCGCCGGGTTCCCTTCGCCGAGGCGGTCGCCATGGCGATGCGTGGCGAGATCACCGACTCGATGGCGGTGGCCAGCCTGTTCAAGGTGCGCCTGATGGCGGCGGAGGGGCTGCTGCCCGCCGACGTCGCCCGCCTGATCCGCCTGTGAGAATGCCAATGACCGTTCGTGGCGCGACGCTTCCCCTGTTCGAGACCGAGGGTCTTGCCGTCGCCATCGATTTCGAGACGGCCAACGAACTGCGCACCAGCGCCTGTTCCATCGGCGTCGCCTGGATCGAGAACGGGCGGGTGACGGAGACCGAGGAGCATCTGATCCGCCCGCGCGAGATGCGCTTCAACCCCTTCAACACCGTCATCCACGGCATCCGCGCCGAGGACGTCGCCGACGCCCCGGAATTTCCGGCGGTGTGGGCGCGCCTGCGCGACCGCATGGAGGGGCGGCTGGTGCTGGCCCACAACGCCGCCTTCGACCTCAGCGTGCTGCGCCACACCCTGACCGACTACGGGCTCGACTGGCCGGCCTGCTCCTACTTGTGCACGGTGGTGCTGGCGCGGCGGGCCTGGCCGGCGCTGACCGCGCACAAGCTGAACCACCTCGCCGACTTCCTCGGCATCGCGCTCGACCACCACCGGGCCGGCAGCGACGCCGAAGCCTGCGGGCGCATCGCCCTGGCGGCGACGCGGGAGCTGGGGCTGGGCGGCCTGCCGGAGATCGCCAAGGCGACGGGGATCACCTTCGGGCAGCTGGCGCCCGGCGGCTACAGCCCCTGCAAGGGCGGCAAGGCTCCGCGCCGGCCGCGGGCGGCGGCCTGACGCGGCATCGACCGTGGAAACCGGCGTTCAGGCCGCGCCGGCGCTCGCCATCATGCGGCGCAGGTCGTTGGGGAACACCGGCTTGTGCAGGATGCGGAAGCCGTTGCGCTCGGCCTCGCGCAGGCGTTCCGGCGCGGTGTCGCCGGTCAGGATGATGCCCGGCACGTCCTTGCCCACCAGATCCTGCACCGCGACCAGCGCCTCCGGGCCGGTGCGGCCGCGCTGGAGCTGGTAGTCGGCCAGCACGATCTGCGGGCGGCGGCCGTCGGCGCGCAGGCGCTCCAGCGCCTGGTCGCCCGACTTGGCGGTCAGCACGTCGTAGCCCCAGCCCTCCAGCATCGCCTTCAGGCCCAGCAGGATGATCGCCTCGTCGTCGATCACCAGCACCACGCCCTTGCCCGACGTGGAGGCGCCGCCCTTCGACGGCTCGTCGTTGGCGACCGAGCGCAGGGCCAGCGATGCGGCGGCGGCGGCAGTGCCCGACCCGTGGCCCGACGCGTGGCCCGGGCGGTGGGCGGCGCGCGGCGGGGCGGCGAGCACGACGCGCGGCAGCTCGACCGCGAAGACCGAGCCCTTGCCCTCGGTGGAGCGCACCGTCACCCGGTGGCCGAGCAGCCGCGACAGCCGCTGCACGATGGCGAGCCCCAGCCCCAGGCCGCGCGCGTTGGGCTCGCCGAGCTGGGTGAACTCCTCGAAGATGTCCTCCAGCCGGTTGGCCGGAATGCCGACGCCGCTGTCCCACACCTCGACCCGGACGCCCTCGGCGGTGCGGCGGCAGCCGAGCAGCACGCGGCCGCTGTGGGTGTAGCGCAGGGCGTTCTCCATCAGGTTGCGCAGGATGCGCTCCAGATGGGCCGGGTCGGTGCGGACCCAGGCGCGGGTCGGGATGGCGCGCAGCTCCAGCCCCTTCTGCGCCGCGCGCGGGCCGTACTCGGCGACCAGCCGGCCGAGAAGCTGGTTGAGCCGCACGTCGGTCGGGGCGGCGACGATCCTGCCCGATTCCAGCCGCGACATGTCGAGCAGCCCGTCGAGCAGACCCTTCAGCGTGTCGAGGCCCTGGCGCATGTTCTCCAGCATGGGCAGGCCGGGATGGCCTTGCAGCCGGTCGGCCAGCGCCGCCGCGAACAGGTAGAGCGACTGCACCGGCTGGCGCAGGTCGTGGCTGGCGGCGGCGAGGAACTTCGACTTGGCCTCGTTGGCGCGGTCGGCCTCCTCCCGCAGGCGGGACAGCTCGGCCTCGGCCTGCTTGCGGCCGGTGACGTCGACGGCGGCGCAGGTCACGCCCTCCACCCGGTTGCCGACGCGCAGCGGATCGACGGTCAGGTCGAAGAAGCGGTCCTCGCCCTTGCAGCGGATGCGGATCTCGGCGCGGGCGCCCTCGCCGGTCTCCAGCACGCGGCGCTTCAGGGCGGTGGTGCGGTCGGCGTCCTCGGCGTGCTCGAACAGGTCGTGGTCGGTGCGGCCGATCATCGCTTCCGGGCTGTGGCCGAGCATCGAGGCGTGCGCCCAGCTGTAGCGCAGGTTGCGGTCCTGGTTGAACACCACCACGCCGGAGTTGCGCAGGCCGGTGCGGAAACGCTCCTCGGCGACCCGTAGGGCCTCCTCGGTGCGCGTGCGCTCGGTGATGTCGAGGCCCGACGCGATCAGGTGGGTGATGCGGCCGTCGGTGTCGAACATCGGCGTCAGCCCGACGTCGAGCGTGCGGGCGCGGCCGCCGGCCAGCCGGATGTCGGCGTCGAAGCGCTCCGTCCGTCCGGTCGCCGCGCGGGCCAGCGCCGCGCGCAGCCGGTCGCGGCCGGGCTCGTTGAGGTACAGCCAGCACATCTCCTCGAAGGGGCGGCCGACGATGCGCGACGCCGGCAGGCCGGCGGCCTCGGCGGCGGCGTGGTTGACCTCGGCGATCACGCCGTCGGGGGTCAGCACGCCGATGAAGGCCGGCAGGGCGTCGAGCACGGCGCGGGTGTGGCGCTCGGACCGGCGCAGCTCCACCGCGCGCGCCTCCACCGTGTCGGCCATGGCGTCGAAGGCGTGGCCGAGCTGGCCGATCTCCGACGAGCGGTCGGACAGGTTGGCGCGGGTCGCCGTCTCCCCGGCGCTCCAGTCGCGGGCGGCGCGGACCAGCGCGCCGACCGGGCGGCGGATGAACAGGGTGCCGCCGATCCAGGCGGCGGCGGCGGCGACCAGGAAGCCCAGCAGGGTGAGGATCAGGCCGTCGCGGGTGGCGCTGTCCACGGCGCCCATGGCCGTCCGCTGGTCGATCCCGACGCTGATGAAGAGGTCGGGAACGCCCTTGTCCGCCGGGGAGAAGGCGGTGACGCGCGGCACGCCGTCCAGCCCCTCCAGCGTGGTCACGCCGATCGCGTCGGCGCGCAGCAGCGCCATCTGGGACTCGGGCAGGCGCTGGCCGGGCTGGCCGGCGCCAGCCGGCAGCGTGACCAGGATGGTGCCGGCGCGGTCGGTGACGGTCAGGGTGGCGTTCTCGGGCAGCGGCCGCGCGGCGAAGTTGGCGGTCAGCCAAGGCACGTCGAGCGACAGCGTGACCACGCCGGCGGTGTTGCCCTCGTCGTCGTGGAAGGGGGCGGCGACCGGCAGTTCGCCGCCGTTGGCCTGCGCGCCGCCCGGCATCCATTCGCCGACGACGAAGCTGTTCCCGGCCAGGGCGCGGCGGAAATGCGGCTGCTCGGCCAGCGAGGCGTCCAGGTTGTTCAGGTTGCCGCTGCACAGCACGCGCCCCCCGGCGTCGGCCACGGTGATCGTCCGGTAGTCGGCGGAGCGGCTGGCCAGCCGTTGCAGGTAGGCTTGGCAGCGCGCGGTGTCGCCGCTGCGCAGGAAGGACGCCTCGGTCACGGCGGTGATCATCAGGTGGGCGCTGTCGATGATGCGGGCCTGTTCGCCTTCGACCAGATGCAGCAGGCGTTCGGCCTGGGTCACGATCTCCGCCTCGCGCTCGGCGCGGAGCGTCAGCACGCCGTGGAGCTGGATGCCGATGGCCGGCAGCACGGCGAGCAGGACCAGAACGAAGAGGCGTGCCAGAAGGGTCATGGCGTCGACAGGCTCCCACACGAAGCGGGCCGGGGCCGGCGCGTGCTGCGCCCATCCTTGCCGCTGCTTTGGAATAGCCCGTTTATGGTTAAATCAAGGTTAATTGGTCGGTCGAATTTTGAAGAGACAAAGTCAACATATGGTCGCAAGGCGGCGGTACTCCTTTGGTGCTCCGATTTTCCCAAGAAATCCGATAAACATTGATAAGAATTATTTTATCTTTGTAGGAAAAAAAGAGGTACCCCTATCAGATTCCCTGGGAAAGTCTGCCTGCGAAGAACGCTGAGGGACGCTTGATGCCCGCTTGGCGTGTCCTTCCAAAAAGCGCCTCGCCGGTCTCGTGTGCCGTCGCGCCGGCGTCCGGCCGGCATGAAACATCCAGGACCGCCCGAGGTTGCGCCCGGTTTCGGCCGGGGTGTGGGCGGGCGGTGCCGGTTTGTTGCGGTGCCGGGAAAACGCGCTCGGGTTAACTCTTTTGTGCACGTCCGCGCTTTTCTTTCGAAAGATATCTGCGTTACCGTTTCTCCATGTCTGGAAAGATTGTCGCGGTCGGCAACCTGAAAGGCGGAACCGGCAAAAGCACGGTGGCCGTCAATGTAGCCTGCGCTCTGGCGAGCGGCGGGAGGGCGAAGGTCGTCCTCGTCGATGCCGACGGGCAGGGCACGGCGACCGACTGGGGCGCCAAGGGCCGGCTCGGGGTCGGCGTCCGCTCCCACCCCTTCGAGGATGCGGGCGGCGCCGGTTCGGCGGCCTGGAACGCGGCGGTCGACGAGCTGAAGGCCGGGCACGACTTTGTCGTCGTCGATCTGCCGCCGCAGTTGGGCGATGCGACCCTGAACGCGCTGGTCGGGGCCAACCTGTTCGTCGTTCCGGTGACCGCCAGCGGCGCCGACCTGAAGGCGACGGCCAAGGCGATCGACCTGCTGCGGCGGGCGCGCAGCCTGCGCGACGACCGCCGCCCCGCCTGCCTGCTGGTGCCGTCGCGGGTCGATCGCCGAACCGCCGCCGGCAAGGAGATCGAGGCGGTGCTGCATGATTTCGGGGAGCCGGTGGCTCCGGCCATCGGCCAGCGCACCGTCCATGTCGACGCCTTCACGGCCGGCGAATGGGTCGGCGCCTACGCGCCCCGCTCGGCGGCGCACGATGAGATCGAGGTTCTCGCGGCGATTGTCAGAAGGGTGAAGTGATGGCCTCAAGGAAGCGTCCCTCGTTGCGTGACAACATCGCCCCGGCCGAGGCTTCCGGCGAGGCTCCGGGCGCGCCGCCCGACGCTGCTTCCGATGGGAAGCCGGCGGAGGGCGCTTCGGAAACGGCCGCCGGCGGCCTGGAGGTCGCCGATGCGGAGCCTTCTCTTGCCCCCAATCCCGAGCCCGTCGCTGCCGCTGCCGACCCGGCGGCGGAGCCGCCCGCCGAGGCCGCGGTGAGCCAATCCCCGGCGGCTCCCGTCCCGTCCGAACCGGAGCCCGCTTCCGGCCCGGCGGCCGTTTCCGAACCGCCCCCGGCGCTTGCCGCGGATGCCGCCGTCGAGCCGGAGCGCACCGCCAGCCCAGCCCCCAATCCCGCAGTTCCTTCCGCCATGGAGACGGTCGTGTCCTCTGCTTCCAGTGAAACGGTCGAATCCCCGACCCCCGCCGCCAGCCCGGCTTCCACCGGACAAACCCTGCCGTCCGCCGCTCCGGCTCCGGTGCGTTCGTCGGGCGCCTTCGCGCTGGCGGTCGTCGCGGCGCTGCTGGGAACCGCCGGACTGGCGGCGACCGCGAGCCTGCCCTACTGGTCGCCCGACCTCCGCCGGCAGGCCAGCGCCGCCCAGGCTCTGGACGGACGGATCGGCACGGTCGAGAGCCGGCTCGGCGTGGTGGCGGCGGCGGGCGCCCCGTTGGCCGACCGGGTGACGGCGCTGGAGGCCAGCCTCGGCGCGCTCGACCGCAAGATCGCGGCGCTGCCCGACGCCAAGGCGTTCGGCGCGCTGGCCATCGCGCAGCTCACCGCCGCCCTGGCGGATTCCGATCCCTTCGCGGCGCAGCTGGTCGCCGTCCGCGCCTCCGGCGTCGCCGACGCCACGTTGCAGGCCGCGCTGGACGGTCTGGCGCCGCGCGCCGCGACCGGCATCCCCACCGCGGGCGACCTGACCGAGCGATTCCTGCTGGTGGTTCCCCAGGCACTGGCCGCCGACCTGCGCGCCGCCGCCGAGGAGGCCGCCAAGGCGGCGCAGGCCGCGCAAGCGGCCCAGGCGGCTCCGGCCTCCGCCGCGGAGGTCGCCACGCCTCCGGCGGCGGCCCCGGCCGAGGGAAGCGCCGAAACGGCCGCCGCGCCGGCCACCGATGGGCCGGGTCTCTACGAGCAGGTCTGGTCGCTGCTGTCCGGCACCGCCGACCTGCTGCGCACCGCGAGCTTCAGCGGCGGCGAGGTGCGCAACGCGGCCAGCTTGCTGGAACAGGCCGGCAGTCTGATCGCCTCCGGCGACCTGGTGGCGACGGTCGAGGTGCTCGGCAAGCTGGAAGGGGCGGCGGCGGAAACGGCCGGCCCCTGGCTGGAGGACGCGCGGGCCCGTGTCGCGGCGGACCAGGCGGCGGCGCTGCTCGCCGCGCGCGCGGCCGCCCTGTTGCCGGCCAAGTCGTAACGGAACGGGCCGCCGCTGGCCGGCCGCCGACAACCGGCGCCGGTCAGTGGCAGCCGCTCCACAGGGCGATGTAGTCGGACAGGCTGCGGCCCGGCGTCTCGTCGAAGCCGCGCTCCAGCGGGTGCAGCGCGTCCATGCGGTCGAGGCGAAAGCTGCGGAAATCCTCGCGCAGCTCGCACCAGCCGCCGAGCGTCCACACCTTGCCCCAGAAGAACAGCCCGAGCGGCTGGACCGAGCGGGCGGAATGGGTTCCGTCCTCGCGCCGGTAGTCGAACAGCACGACGCGGCGGCCGTTGATCGCCGCGCGCAGCGTGTCCATCCGCTCGCGCAGGGGGACCGGGAAACCGAAATCGGGGACGAACAGCCGGCTGTCGGCCAGCTCGCGCCGCCGGGCCTCGGGCACCGCCGCCTCGACCTTCTCCAGGGCGCGGGCGGCGGCCTCGGCCAGTTCGCCGCCGGTCCAGGCGCGGGCCAGCCGGGCGCCGACGACCAGCGCCTCGACCTCGTCGCGGGTGAACATCAGCGGCGGCAGGTCGTAGCCGTCGCGCAGAAGGTAGCCGACGCCGGCCTCCCCCTCCACCGGCACGCCCGACCCGATCAGGTCGCGCATGTCGCGGTAGACGGTGCGTTCGGAGACCTCCAGGCGCCGCGCCAGCTCGGCCGCCGTCACCAGCCGGCCCTTGCGGAGCTGTTGGACGATCTGGAACAGGCGGTCGGCGCGGCGCATGGCGGCGGCTTCCGGATCGGCGGCTTTGGACCGGCGGTCAGTGCGGCGAATGCAGCCCGATGCGGTTGCCCTCGCTGTCGATGAACTGGGCGAACCAGCCGATCTCGGGGGTGATGATCGTCTTCGGTACCACCAGGGTGGCGCCGGCCTCCAGCGCGCGGGCCAGCGGAACCGACAGGTCGTCGCCGCCGTTCAGGTAGACCGTGGCGCCGCTGGCGCCGGGCGTGCAGCTCTCGTGCTGGATCAGGGCGCCGGTGACGGCGTTCCGGTCGTCGGCCGGGAAGATCGCCATGGGCGTCGCCATGCCGCTGGGGCAGCCTTCCTGGCGCAGCGTGACGGCGAAGACCGTCTCGTAGAAGTGGACGGCGCGGGCAAGGTCGGCGACCGGGATTTCGAACCAGACGGCGACGTTGGCGATGGCCGTGGGGGTGGCGCTCATGGAACAGGCTCCTGACAAGAGGGGAGGGGGAGGAAGGGTTCGCGCCGGCACGCCCCCTTCTATACACACCCCCTCCTGACAGCGTGCTGTCAGGATGATCGGGCGGCGCGCCGATGGCAACCGCCGCCCTCCGTCTTCCTTGCCGCTTTCCCCGTTGCCGGGATCAGGCGCCGAGCACGCTGCGGTCGTTCTTGGCGACCAGCGCGTTGAAGTAGGGCTCCATCGTCGCGTCGTCGAGGCCGAAGGCCTGCTGGTACTGGATGATCAGGTCGCGCTCGCCGGGTTCGGCCTCGCCGTCGGCCATGGCGCTGTCGATCATGTTCAGCAGGATGCACAGGCGCTGCTTCTGGTCCAGCCGGGGCGTGATCTCTTGCAGGAAGGCGGCGGGGGGCGTGCTGCGGGCGTATTTCAGGCAGCGGTCCAACTCGTCGCGGGTGGCGTTGCGGCCGAGCACCGAGACGAGGTGGGCCACCTCCTCCGGGTCGATCTCGCCGTCCGATCCCATGCACTGGATCAACGACACCGCCAGCGCGCGGCGGGGGGTGAGTTCCAGGGGGGCGGCGCCCTTGAACTTGTCGAACAGGCCCATTGGAAGTCCTCCGTTCTGTGAAGCCGCCGCGCATATGGGGGTGCGCGGCGGGGCCTCACAGAGCGGGGAAGGATGACAAATCTTTCATGTTCCGGGAGCCGCGGATGGCGCGCGCCGGACGCCCGACGGGCCGGGCGGCGACGGAAAGCCTCAGACGTGGGAGCTGCGGGCCGACTGCTCCAGCGCCTTGATGTGCGACAGGCCGGGCAGGATCTCGGACTTCACGAACTCCATCCGGCGGTTGGGACCGCCGCCGCCGCGCAGGAAGCGGCTCTTCCACAGGTTCATCTTCACCGCCAGCCCGCACAGCACGCCGCCGATGGTGACGTGGTGGGAGGCGATCAGCTCGCGGATCGCCCGGAAGGTGTCGGCGTTGATGTCGTTCCAGAAGTCCTTCGACCGGTTGTCGAAGCTCTCGAACCGCCCGGTGATCGAGGTCGAGATGTCGGTCAGGTCGTTGGCGATCTCGTCCAGCATCTTCATCTGGCGGGGGTCGCGCTTCACCTCGGCGGAGCTGCGGATCTCGCCCATCCAGGTGACGAAGCGCTGGACCTCGGGGACGATCTCGTCCAGGCATTTGCGGAAATAGGCCAGCGATAGGAAGATGTCGCCGTATTCCTCCAGGAACTGGGGGATCTCGGTCAGGCCGATGTCGAGCCGGTCGGCCATCATGCGCAGGTTGCGCAGGGCCTCGTCGCGGTTGGGGGTGGCGAACATGCGGATGATGTCGCTGACGTCGGCGACCTGCACCTCCTCCTGCCCGTAGACATACTCCATCAACGGGCGGGTGAAGACGCGCATGTAGCTGGTCAGCTCCGCCTTCTTGCGGTCCGACAGGGTCAGGGATTCGACGCTGTTGACGTCGATGTTCATCCGCCGCAGCTCGATGCGCGAGGAGTAGACGTCGAAGCTGGAGGCGGTGGCGATCTTCTCGATCTTCAGCAGATCGCGCTCGACCTCCTCCTTGTAGGATTCGAAATAGGCCGGGATGTGGCGCGGCACCACCTGCCCGCTGCCGGTCTGGGCGTCGCGGAACATCTCGACGACGGTCTGGAGGCGGACGTTCTTGATCAGGCGGGCGTGCTGGAGTCCGGGGGTCTCCAGCGGGATGCTCGACAGCGGCAGGATGTGCAGCGAGTCGCGGGCCTCGTCGTCCCAGGTCTTGCGCTTGGCCTCGTCGCCGCTGGCGGCGGCCTTCGCCGCATCCGTCTCGATCTGACCTGTGTCGCCCTCCACCCCGATCACTCCCAACGCGCGCGCGGCGCCGTCCGAATGTTATCGCCGAACGCACCATACAACAGGTGGCGGTCCAGGCAAGAAACCAGATTCCACGCCCGCCTCCGGATTCCCATAGGGAATTTCCATAGGAAAGGCACGCCATCGCCCGCAATGGAAAAGGCCGGTCCGCCCGGCGGGGGCGGACCGGCCCATCGCCGGTGGCGGGAGGGCGCCGGGCGTCAATGGACGCTCAGCGGCTCCATGTCGTTCTGGCGGACGGCGGCGAAGGCGACGTCGCGTTCCGGCATGACGCTGAGCGGCGTGCCGTCGGCGGCGTGGATGGAGAAGGCGGTCTCGCCGTCGACCTCCACCGGGCGGACATAGGCGACGTGGCCCAGGCCGAAGGCCGCGAAGTCCTGCGGCGAGAGATGGCTCAACTGGGCGAGCAGGGGGTGCGTCGTGGTCATGGTCAGGATCCTTGGCGGTCGGCGGCGACGTCGATCGTCTGCGGCCCCGGCGAGCCGGCGGCGCGGGGTTGCTCGATCTTGATCGTGCGGACCTTGGGCTCGGGCATCGGGCGCGTCAGGTCGATGTTCAGCAGCCCGTTGTCGAGCGAGCAGCCGATCACCTCGATCCCGTCGGCCAGCACGAAGCTGCGTTGGAACTGGCGGGCGGCGATGCCGCGATGCAGGTACAGGCGCGACTTGTCGTCGGTCTGGCGGCCGCGGATGACGAGCTGGTTGTCCTCGATCTGGACCGACAGGTCCTCGGAGGTGAAGCCGGCCACCGCGAGGGTGATGCGCAGGCCGTCGTCGCCGATCTGCTCGATGTTGTAGGGCGGATAGCCCTCGGCGGAATTCTTGGCGATCCGGTCGAGCGTGCGCTCGAACTGGTCGAAGCCCAGCAACAGCGGGCTGTTGAAGAGCGACAGGCGTGTCGTCACGGGCGCATCCTCCTCTTGGTGCGAGCGAGTTGCACGGAACAAGGACCCGTTTCCGGCGTCCGGCGAAGGGCAGCCCAAAAGGCTTTCGGCGCTGCCATATCCTCTAGATTGGGGGACGCGCTCCGCCGGTCAAGGATCCCGTCAGCGATCGAGCAGCCCGGCGACCGCGTCGGCGATGGCGAGGCAGGAGGTCAGACCCGGCGATTCGATGCCGAACAGGTTGACCAGCCCCGGAATCCCGTGGGTTTCATGCCCCTGGATCACGAAATCCCGCTGCGGCTGGCCGGGGCCGCTCAGCTTGGGGCGCACGCCGGAATAGGCCGGCACCAGCGCCCCGTCGGGCAGGCCGGGCCAATAGGCGCGCACCGAGTCGTAGAAGGCGTCGGCCCGCGCCGGATCGACCGCGTAGTCGACGGGGGCGTCGGCGTCCGCCAGCCATTCGACGTCCGGCCCGAAACGCGCCTGCCCGGCGAGGTCGAGCGTCAGGTGCACCCCCAGCCCGCCATCGACCGGCACCGGGTAGACGAGGCGCGAGAAGGGCGAGCGGCCCTGGCCCAACGCGTAGTAGTTGCCCTTGGCCAGCACGCGCGGCGGCAGATGCCCGGCCGGGAAGCCCTCCAGCCCGGACGCGACCGCCCAGGCGCCGAGCCCGGCGGCGTTGACCAGCGTCGCGCAGCCCAGCCGCATCGGTTCGGCGCCGCCGACCTCCAGCACGAAACCGCCCGTCTCACGGTGGACGCGCTCCAGCGGGCTCAGCAGGGCCAGCATGGCGCCGGAATCCTCGGCGTCGCCCAGCAGGGCCAGCATCAGCCCGTGGCTGTCGACGATCCCGGTGGAGGGCGAGACCAGCGCGCCGACGGTGCGCAGGTTGGGCTCCCACTGGCGGGCGGTGGCGGCGTCGATGGCGTACAGGTCGGTGACGCCGTTGGCGGCGGCCTGGGCGCGGATCGCGTCGAGCCGGGCGAGCTGGCCGTCCTCGGTCGCAACGATCAGCTTGCCGAGCCGGCGGTGCTCCACCCCATGCTCGGCGCAGTATTGATAGAGCGCGTCCCGCCCGGTGACGCAGAGCCGGGCGCGCAGGCTGCCGGTCGGGTAGTAGATGCCGGCGTGGATGACCTCGGAGTTGCGCGAACTGGTCCCGGTGCCGATGGCGTCGGCGGCCTCCAGCACGATCACCTCGCGTCCGGCCCGCGCCAGCCGCCGGGCGATCGCCAGCCCGACCACCCCGGCCCCGACCACCACGCACTCCACCCGTTCCATCGCCCCGCCTCTTCGCACGTCGTCCGCCGGCAGGGGAGCGCAAAGCGGAGGGCGGCGCAAGCGGAACCCGGCGATGCGTGCCCTGCCGCGACGCGGCGTTTGACTCAGGGGCGCGGATGCGTATAGTGCGCGCCTTCACCTCCTGGGAAAGCGGGTGTGCGCCCTCGCGCGCGCGCCCCGTCCGTTGCCGCAAGGCTGGCGGAACTACCGGGACAACATCAACTCGTGTTCCAACGAGGACGTGAGAGTCATGAGCAAGCGTCAAGAGTCCAAGTACAAGATCGACCGCCGCCTCGGCGTCAACCTCTGGGGCCGTTCCAAGAGCCCGCTGAACAAGCGCGAGTACGGTCCCGGCCAGCACGGCCAGCGCCGCAAGAAGCCGTCGGACTACGGCCTCCAGCTGATGGCCAAGCAGAAGCTGAAGGGCTACTACGGCAACATCGGCGAGAAGCAGTTCCGCCGCATCTACGCCGAGGCCGTCCGCCGCAAGGGCGACACCGGCGAGAACCTGATCGGCCTGCTGGAGCGCCGTCTGGACGCGGTGGTCTACCGCATGAAGTTCGCGCCGACCCCGTTCGCCGCGCGCCAGATCATCAACCACGGCCACATCCTGGTCAACGGCCGCCGCCTGAACATCGCCTCGGCCCGCCTGAAGGACAACGACGTCGTCGAGGTCAAGGCCAAGTCGAAGCAGATGGCGCTGATCCTGGAGGCCTCGGCTTCCGGCGAGCGTGACATCCCCGACTATCTGGAGGTCGAGGGCGGCAACCTGAAGGGCCGTTTCGTCCGCGCGCCGCTGCTCGCCGACGTGCCGTACCCGGTCCAGATGGAACCGAACCTGGTCGTCGAGTTCTACTCGCGCTGATCGGTCGGCTTCCGCCGCAAAAAAAAGGCCGCTCCCTCGGGGGCGGCCTTTTTCTTTGGCGCGGAGTGCCGGGTTGCGGAGCCCTCTTGCGCATTCGCGTAAAATTTTATATAAAAGCCAATCGAATTGATACGATGACCGAAGCGGGAGGGCGTCATGTCGGCGACCGATTGGATCGAGGAACGGCTGGAAAGCCGCCGCGAGGCCGCCCGCACCCGCCTGATGCAGCGGCAACGCCGCGCCGGTGCGAAGAAGCGCGCCCATGTTCGCGACATTGCCCGCCTGATGCTGGTCGCCTCGCTGGTGATGCTCGCGGTGCTCGTCGTCGAAATGAGCCGCAAGGCGGTCACCGTTCTCAACCACGCCAGCGCACCGGCGGCGAGTTCCAGCATCGGCTGAGAGGACGCGGAGGCATCGCTCGGCTTCCTCTTCTTCCGACACGTCATGCCCGTGCCTGGCACGGGCATGACGAGAGGGAGCGGTGTCTCTACGGCAGGATGACGACGTAGCGCTTGGTCGTCGTCTCGACCACCGTCCAGCGTCCCTGGAAGCCCGGCTCGATGACGAAGCGGTCGCCGGCCGTCAGCCGCCAGGACCGGCCGTCGTCGTGGGCGACGACGCTCTCGCCCTCCAGGATCTCGCAATACTCCCACTCGTCGTAGACGATCCGCCAAGCGCCGGGCGTGGAGCGCCATGTCCCGGCGAAGCGCTTGCCGTCGGGCGACTCGTAGGCGTTCCAGGTCGTGAAGACCGGGGCGCCGGACAGCAGCCGCTCGGCGGCGGGGGCGCCGGTCTCCGGCGCCGCGTCGGTGGGCAGCGGGGAAAGCGTGGTCACGACGGGATCCTCCTCACCACGCCGCCAGCAGCGGCGGCAGTTCCAGCACGGTGTCGATGCGGCGGTAATGCTCGTCGGGCGGTGCGGCCTCCTCGTGCGCCCAGGTGATGGCGTAGGGGACGTGGACCGCGTGGGCGCCGACGGCCAGCACCGGCAGGATGTCCGAGCGCACCGAGTTGCCGACCATCACGAAGCGCGCCGGATCGACGCCGTGGCGCTCCAGCACCCGGCGGTAGCTGGCCGGGTCCTTCTCGCTGACGATCTCCACCGCGTCGAAGCGGTCGGCGAGGCCGGAGCGGGCGATCTTGCTCTCCTGGTCGAACAGGTCGCCCTTGGTGACCAGGACCAGCCGGTAGCGGCCGGCCAGCGCCACCACCGTGTCGGCGACGCCGGGCAGCAGCTCCACCGGATGCTCCAGCATCGCCTTGCCGAAATCGACGAGGCTTTGCAGGTCGCGGGCGGGCACGCGGCCGTCGGTGACGGCGATGGCGGTCTCGATCATCGACAGGACGAAGCCCTTGATGCCGTAGCCGTAGAGCCGCAGGTTCGCGCGTTCCGCCTCCAGCAGCCGGCGGTCGAGGTCGGCCGGGTCGGCGCTGTGGGCGAGCAGGGCGCGGAAGCGCTCCTGCGTCATCGAGAAGAGCGATTCGTTGTGCCACAGCGTGTCGTCGCCGTCGAAGCCGATGGTGTCGATCATGATGAGCGTCGTATCTTCCGTAAGTAAAACAAAGCATGGCCCAAGACGGGCGTTATTGTCCAGGGGGCGTCCATTGTGGGCCGAGCGAACGATAAGTGTATGGAATGACAGTTCTGCCACAGATCGGTGACATTCCACAGCCAGTTACTCGTTGCCTGCAAAGCGGGCATGTTGCCGAAGGGGGTGGCAATGAGCCTCGAAACGGCGTAATTATCTTTCCACACACAGAGGACGTGATCGCCTCGCCGGCGAACCCCTCGTAAAACAAGACAATAGGAATCACCATCATGGCAACCCTCCTGCATTCGGCCGATGCCGGCCGCGGCACCCTGTCCTTCGCCCATATCGTCGAAAGCGCCTCCAACATGTTCGGCCTGTGGCGCCAGCGCATCGTGACCCGCCGCGAGCTCGGCCGTCTCGACGAGCGCATGCTCCAGGACATCGGCTTCAGCCGTCTGGACGCCGACCAGGAAATGTCCAAGCCGTTCTGGCGCGAATGAGCGCCCCGGACGACAGGGCAGACGACAAAAAGGGCCGCTCCCGATCGGGATGCGGCCCTTTTTCATTGTCCGGACGCTGCTTTGTCTTGCCAGCTGTTCCCCAGGGGCCCTTCGATCCGCCGGCCGGGATGGACGGCCGACGGATCGCCGGACGCTGAACAGCGGCGGGGCCGAAGCCCCGCGCGGCCTCAGATGCAGTAATGCTTGAGCGGCTCGAAGCCGTTGAAGCAGACGGCCGAATAGGTCGTCGTGTAGGCGCCGGTGGCGTGGATGCGCACGCGGTCGCCGGCCTTCAGGTCCATCGGCATCGGGTAGTCGGCGCGCTCGTACAGCACGTCGGCCGAGTCGCAGGTCGGACCGGCCAGGATCACGCCCTCGCGCTCGCCCGTCAGGTCGTCGCCCAGCACCTCGATCGGGTACTGGATGGCCTCGTCCATCGTCTCGGCGAGGCCGCCGAACTTGCCGATGTCGAGATAGACCCAGCGCTTGGTGTCCTCGGCCGACTTGCGCGACACCAGGACGACCTCGCTCTCGATCACGCCGGCGCTGCCGACCATGCCGCGGCCGGGCTCGACGATGGTTTCCGGCAGGTGGTTGCCGAAGTGGGTGCGCAGCGAGTCGAAGATCGCCTGGCCGTAGGCGGTGCATTCCGGCACGTCGGTGCGGTAGCGGGTCGGGAAGCCGCCGCCCAGGTTGATCATGCCGAGGTCGACGCCGAGGATCTCAAGCTCGCGGAACAGCTGCGCCACCTGGAAGATGGCGTGGTCCCACTGCATCAGGTCCTTCTGCTGCGAGCCGACGTGGAACGACACGCCGTAGGGCTGGACGTTCATGTCGCGGGCCTTCAGCAACAGCGCGCGGGCCATCGGCAGATCGCAGCCGAACTTGCGCGACAGCGGCCATTCGGCGCCCTCGCCCGAGGTCAGGATGCGGCAGAAGACGCGGGCGCCGGGGGCGGCGCGCTCGATCTTCTCCAGCTCCGGCTCGCTGTCGAAGGCGAACAGGCGGACGCCCAGCTCGAAGGCGCGGCGGATGTCGCCCTCCTTCTTGATGGTGTTGCCGAAGGAGATGCGCTCGGGCGTGGCGCCGGCGGCCAGCGCCATCTGGATTTCCGGGACCGAGGCGCAGTCGAAGGCCGAGCCGAGGCGCGCCAGCAGCGACAGGATCTCCGCGGCCGGGTTGGCCTTCACCGCGTAGAAGATGCGGGCGTCGGGCAGCGCATCGTGCAGGTCGTTGTAGTTCTGCTCGACGACGTCGAGGTCGACGACGAGGCACGGGGTCTGCGGGCGCTGCTCATCGAAAAAGCGCGCGATCTTCTGGTTCATCTCAGTCTCCTGGGACGCAAGATGATGGATAGGATAAGGCGGAGTCGGGGGATCGGAGCGGCCTAACGCTCAGCGGACCAGCAGCGGTTCTTGCTGGTCAGGCGTAAAGGCCGCCGATACTGGATTGCCCCGTACAGGACCCTGTCCTGTCGGTTTGCACCAGAAGTCTGGAAAATCGGAGACGGACGAGCACGGGCTCGCCCACAACAACATGAACCATCGTAACCTCCAAGACGCCGCCTTGTTTAAGGGACGGTCGGGGATCACGCGTTACGTCGTTGCATAACCACATCTCGGGAAATCGAGGGGCGGGCCAGCGGCACGTGCGCTTGCGAGTTCGCGTTACATAGATCCAACGAACGCGGATTCAAAGTGAAAAATGCGACGCGCCCCAAAAAAGTGGCAGGTCACCGGAGTGTCACAAAAACCGGAGCGTTTTCATGGGCTTGACCGATGTTTTGACGCTGGAGGAGATCGGGTTGCGGCTGCTGGCGGCGGCCTTCTGCGGGGCTTTGCTCGGGCTGGACCGCGAGATGCGGGGCAAGGCGGCGGGGTTGCGCACGCACACGTTGATCGCCATCAGCTCCGCCGTCACCACGCTGGTGGCGCTGGAGTTCTACAGCGGGCTCGCCGCGCCGGGCGACGAGGGGCGGAGCGACCCGGTCCGCGTCATCCAGGGGGTGGCGCAGGCGGTCGGATTCATCAGCGCCGGCGTCATGTTCCGCTCGGGCGACAGCGTGCGCGGGGCGACCACGGCGGCGGTGATCTGGGTGGCGGGGTCGCTCGGCATCGCCTGCGGCGCCGGCTACTACATGCTGGCCGGGATGGGGCTCGGGCTGTGCCTGGCGGTGACGATCGTCTTCTCCCTGCTGCTGGGCTGGTTCCCCGACATGGACAAGGAGAGCCACCGCGACGGCGGCCGCGCCTGGAACCGGGCCCGCAGCCGCGATGGCCGGGTCAGGCGGATCGCCTCGCCGCGTCCGCGGGACTGACCAGCAGCCGGTGCGCCGTCACCGCGCCCAGCCCGACGGCGGCGATGGCGCCCATCATCGGCAGCTGGGTGCCGTCGTGCAGGTGGCCGACCCCGATGCCGACGATGGCGGCGATGGTCATCTGGGCGAATCCCAGCAGCGAGGAGGCCAGCCCGGCCATGGTCGGGTAGGGGCCGACCGCGTTGGCGGTGGCGTTGGGCAGGGTCAGCCCGGCCCCCAGGATGAAGAGGAAGACCGGCGCCAGGATGGCCGCGAGGTGCAGGACGTCGGCCAGCGCCAGCGCGCCGCCCACCAGCCCGCCGACGAGCGACACCGCCGTGCCGATGCGCACCATCCGCGGCCCGCCGAGCCGGCCGGTCAGCCGCCCGGCCAGGAAGGAGCCGGCCATGTAGCCGAGCACCGCCGTGCCGAAGCTCATGCCGTATTCGGCGGGCGACAAATGCAGCCGCCCGATCAGCACGAAGGAGGAGCCGGAGATGAAGGCGAAGATGCCGCTGTAGGAGCAGGCGACCACCAGCACATGGCCGACGAAGGCCCGGTTGCGCAGCAGAAGGGCGTAGTTGGCGAGCAGCCGTCCGGGTTGCAGCGCCTCCTCGTCGCGGTGGGTGTTGGTCTCGGCCAGCAGGCTCCAGACGGCGGCGAGGATGAGGGTCGCGAAGCCGGCGAGCAGCACGAAGTTGGCGCGCCAGCCGAACAGCTCGGTCACCACGCCGCCGAGGATCGGCCCGACCGCCGGGGCGAGCGCCATCGCCATCGCCATGTAGGCGAGCACGGTGGCCGCCCGGTCGCGCCCGAACACGTCGCGCACCACCGCGCGCGCCACCACCGGGCCGCAGCAGGCGCCGAGCGCCTGGAAGAAGCGGGCGGCGATCAGCCCGTGGATGTCATTGGTCAGGGCGCAGGCGGCGCTGGCGACCAGATAGATGACGATCCCGACCAGCAGCGTCGGCCGCCGCCCGAAGCGGTCGGACATCGGCCCGTAGACGAGCTGCGACACCGCGAAGCCGACCAGGAACACCGACAGCGTGAGCTGCACCGTGGCGATGTCGGTGTCGAGCAGCCGCACCAATGTCGGCAGCGACGGCAGGTAGAGGTCGGTGGACAACGGGCCGAAGGCGACCAGCGCCGTCAGCAGGACGCGGATGACGAGCGAATCGGGACGTGGCATGGGCGGGAATCGGGCCGGCAGCGGAAGCGCGGCCGCACTCTATCAGACGAAACCATTCCGCGCGGGAAAAAGCGCGCGTCCTCAGCCGTAGCGCAGCAGGCGCGTGCCGTTGGCCTTCAGCCAGGCGCGCGGCGTCTCCACCCCGGCGGCCCCCATCCCTGTGGTGAGGCTGGCGCACAGCGCCCAGAAGCGGGCGGAATGGTTCATTTCGCGCAGATGGGCCACCTCGTGGGCGACGACGTAATCCAGAACCGGCTCCGGCGTCAGGATCAGCCGCCAGGAGAAGGACAGCCGGCCGGTGGAGGAGCAGCTTCCCCAGCGGCTCTTGGTGTCGCGCACGGTGACGGCGGCCACCCGCGCGCCGATGGTCGCGGCCTTCTCCCGCGCGCGGGTGGCCAGTTCGCGGCGCGCCTCGTTGACCAGGAAGTCGCGGACGCGGCGGGCGACGTGCCCGGCCTGCCCGCCGACCAGCAGGACGCCGTCCTCGATCCGGGTCGCGCCGCGCAGCTCGGGGGTGTGGCGGATCGCGTGCTCGGCCCCGAGATAGGGGATCGAGGCGCCGTCCTCGAAGGGCAGCGAGGGCGGCAGGGCGGCGATGCGCGCGCGCAGCCAGCCGTCGTGGCGGCCGATGAAATGGCGGGCGTCGGTCTCCGACACGCCGACCGGGATCACCACCTGGACCAGCCCGCGTCCGGGATCGACCCGCAGCGTCATCCGGGTGGCCCGGGCGCTCTCGCGCAGTTCCAGCGGCACCGGCAGCCCGACGACCTCCAAGGCGCGAGGCGGCTTGGGCTTCTGGGCGGCGGAGCGCTTCGGTCGGCGCGGCGGGGCGGGGCGGCGGGACACCATGCGTCCTTATAGCCCGCCCGCCCGGAGACGCCAATCTCCACACCGATTCGTCATGGCCAAGCCTATGCCCCTGCCGGACGGCCTATAGGGTTCGTGCCAATTTTCTCCCATGGGGTCGACTCAGGTCGGATTTGACACGATCGATCGAGGGACAAGATAAAGGAGTGGTACTGCCACCGTTCTTCTTCCACCGTTCCAAAATCCTCACCGAGTATACAGCCATGCCTCTGAACGGAAGCCATACGACGAAACGCGAGGATTGGCTGGACGCGCTGCTGTCGGCGAACGGGGCGCCGCACGCGCTGCTCGACGCGCAGGGACGGCTTCTGGTGGTGAACCGGGCCTTCGCGGCGGCGCTCGGCCAGCAGCCGGAGGAGGTCGAGGGCAAGACCCTGGCCCAGGCCGGGGTGCCGGCGGCGCTCGCCCAGCTCGTCGAGGGGCAGCGGCGGCGGGTGGCGGTGACCGGGGCCTCGGCGACGGTGGCCGGCGTGCTGCCGACGGGCGCGCTGACGCTGACGGCGGTGCGCGACGCCGACGGCACGGTGACCGGCGTGGCCGCCATCGGCGACGCCGACGCCGCGAGGCTGGCGGCGGCGCAGGAGGAGGCGGCCCGCGCCCGCGCCGACGCCGAGCGGGCGCGCACGGCCAAGGGCAAGTTCCTGTCGGCGGCGAGCCACGACCTGCGCCAGCCCTTCCAGGCGATGCACCTGTTCCATCACCTGCTGATGATGCGGCTGACCGACCCGGCCAGCGTCGAGCTGGGCAACAAGCTGGAACAGTCGATCATCGGCGGCGAGACGCTGCTGCGCGCCCTGCTCGACGTCTCGGCGCTGGAGGCCGGTCTGGTCGTGCCGCAGCCGCGCGGCTTCCCCGTCGACGAGACGCTGGGCCAGATGCTGGAGGAGTTCGGGCCGGAGGCCGAGGCCAAGGGGCTGCGCTTCAACGTCCGCCCGGCCGGGGTCGAGATCACCAGCGACCCGACCCTGCTGGAGCGGCTGCTGCGCCCGATCCTGTCCAACGCCATCCGCTACACCGAGAGCGGCGGGGTGCTGCTGGCGGCGCGGCGCCGGAAGGACCGGCTGCTGATCGAGGTGTGGGACACCGGCATCGGCATCGACCCGGCCAACCACGCGGCGATCTTCGAGGACTTCCACCAGCTCGGCAACCCGGGGCGCGACCGCAAGCAGGGGCTCGGGCTGGGGCTGGCCATCGTGCGGCGGCTGGCGGAGGCGCTCGGCCACCCGGTGACGCTGCGCTCCAGGCCGGGGCGCGGCTCGGTCTTCGTGGTGGAGGTGCCGCTGGCCGACGCCGGCACCGACGTGGACGATCCGGGCGCCGACGACGCGGCGGACGGGGACTCGGCCGAGACCGGCACCGTGCTGGTGATCGAGGACGACGCCATGCAGCTTGAGGGCATCGGGCTGCTGCTGCGCGGCTGGGGATACGACGTGATTCCGGTGCGCGGCATCGACGAGGCGGTCGCCGGGCTGGATGCGGCGGCGCCGCCGGATCTCGTGCTGTCCGACCTGCGCCTGTCCGGGCCGGAAACCGGCATCGACGCCATCCAGGCGGTGCGCGCCCGCTGCGGGCGGCGGGTGCCGGGGGTGATCGTCACCGGCGACACCGATCCGGACCGGCTGCGCAGCGTCGACCGTTCGGGTCTGCGCCTGCTCCACAAGCCGTGCGACCCGGCGCTGCTGAAGTCGCTGCTGGCGCGCACCCTGACCGCCGGGCGCCGTCCGGTGATGTGAGGGCGGCCCGTGGGCAACGCGGTGTTTCATGCGTGAAAAGCCTCTTCCCCCCGAGGAGAGAGGCTTTTCAAGACGACTTATCAGCCTGGGTTCATTGGCCCGCGTATCTCAGACGGCTGATTGACAGGATGCCCCCCGCGCGCGCAGGCTTCCCTTAACGGGAACCAGAAGGTCCCGAGCAAGAGCGTTGGGGAGGTTTCCGTCATGCCGCATCGGCCGTGCGCTGCCGATTCGTTCGCCCATCCCTGTGCCTTTTCCAGCCTCGCGCCGCCCGGCGGCGGGGCCGTCGCCGTTGGCATGGCGTGAGTGGGCGAGCATCCCCGTATGCGGTTGCCACGGAAACTTCACCAAACCGTCGCGGGACGGCAACCCGCAAGCCTCATCCAGACAACCACGAAACTCAATCGTGACAGGGAGATCCACCGCATGTTGACCCGCCGCACGCTCGGCCTCGCGACCGCCGCCCTCGCTCTTGCGGCCGGCCTGTCCTCGGGCGCCGCCCTCGCGCAGCAGAAGACCGTCGTGGAGTTCTGGCACGGGCTGCCGCAGCCGCTCGGCGGCCAGCTCGAAGACGTCGTGAAGGGCTTCAACGCCAGCCAGGACAAGGTCCAGGTCAACCCCTCCTTCAAGGGCAGCTACCCGGAGACGATGCAGGCCGCCATCGCCGCCTTCCGCGCCGGCAACGCGCCGCACATCGTGCAGATGTTCGAGGTCGGCACCGCGACCATGCTGGCCGCCGGACCGGCGGTGAAGCCGGTCCACCAGCTGATGCAGGAGACGGGCGCGTCGCTCGACCCCAAGGCCTACATCCCGGCGGTCAGCGGCTACTACTCGTCCAAGGACGGGAAGATGATGGCGCTGCCGTTCAACAGCTCCACCAACATCATGTTCTACAACAAGGACGCCTTCCAGAAGGCGGGCCTCGACCCGAACAAGGCGCCGGCGACCTGGCCGGAGCTGATCGAGGCGGCGAAGACGCTGAAGGTCGCCGGGATCGCCTGCCCCTTCACCACCTCCTGGCCGACCTGGGCGCAGTTCGAGCAGCTCGGCGCCATCCACGACACGCCCTTCGCCTCGCAGGCCAACGGCTTCGGCGGGCTGAACGCCGAGCTGAAGATCAACGCGCCGCTCTACGTCAAGCATGTCCAGACGCTGGTCGACATGCAGAAGGAGGGCACCTTCCGCTACGGCGGCCGCGACAACAAGCCGGACGGCCTGTTCCCGTCGGGCGAATGCGCGATCATCCACGCCTCGTCGGGCCTGCGCAGCCGCATCGCCAAGGAGGCGACCTTCGCCTGGGGCGCCGCCCCGCTGCCCTACTGGCCGGACCAGATCAAGGGCGAGCCGAAGAACGGCATCATCGGCGGCGCCGCCTTCTGGGTGATGACCTCGCCCAAGCGGACCCCGGCCGAGTACAAGGCGGTGTCGGAGTTCTTCACCTACCTCGCCAAGCCGGAGATCGACGCCAAGTGGCACATGGACACCGGCTACGTCCCGGTGACCTTCAAGGGCTTCGAACTGGCCAAGGCCGAGGGCTTCTACGAGAAGAACCCCGGCGCCGACGTGCCGGCGAAGCAGCTCACCCGCACGCCGACGACCGAGAACACGATGGGGCTGCGGCTCGGCAACCTGCCGGAGATCCGCAACATCATCCAGGAGGAGCTTGAGAAGGCCTTCCAGGGCCAGCCGGTCCAGCAGTCGCTCGACGCCGCCGTCCAGCGTGGCAACGTGGTGCTGCGCAACTTCGAGCGCGCCAACAAGAACTGAGAATGGCGTGTCTGCTTCCCCGTTCCGGTCATGCCGGGGCGGGGTCTTTTCCAGACACAGATAAACACAGATTTTTAATGAACACAGATTTATTAGATCATCGATTCTGTTTTTTTATGAGCATCAGTGAAAGAGAATGGCTGGTATTTATAATATTGTTCATCTGTGTCTATCTGTGTTCATCTGTGTAAAATAGAAAAATCTTGAACGAGGCCCGCCCTTGCAGCGTCGCGTGATCTTCGGAAACAAGCTTCTGCCCTATCTGCTGCTGGCGCCGCAGGTGGCGGTGACGCTGATCTTCTTCATCTGGCCGGCGGCCCAGGCGATCTGGCAGTCGGTCCATATCCAGGACGCCTTCGGCCTGCGCAGCGAGTTCGTCTGGTTCGAGAATTTCGAGGTCATCCTGCGTGACCCGAACTACGTCGAGACGCTGAAGACCACCGCGATCTTCAGCGTCTCGGTCACGGTCCTGTCGCTCGGCGTGGCGCTGCTGCTGGCGGTGCTGGCCGATTCGAAGATCAAGGGGGCGCGTGCCTACAAGACGCTGCTGATCTGGCCCTACGCGCTGGCGCCGGCCGTCGCCGCCGTGCTGTGGATGTTCATCTTCAACCCGGAGATCGGCTCGCTCGGCCAACTGCTCAACCGGCTGGGGCTCGACTGGGACTACCGGCTGAACGGCACCCAGGCGATGATCATGGTCATCCTGGCGGCGAGTTGGAAGCAGGTCGCCTACAACTTCATCTTCTTCCTGGCCGGGCTCCAGGCCATCCCGCGCTCGGTGATGGAGGCGGCCAGCATCGACGGCGCCGGGCCGGTGCGGCGCTTCTGGACCATCACCTTCCCGCTGCTGTCGCCGACCACCTTCTTCCTGCTGGTGGTCGACATGGTCTACGCCTTCTTCGAGACCTTCGGCACCATCCACGCCCTGACCCACGGCGGCCCCGGCAAGGCGACCGAGACGCTGATCTTCCGCGTCTACCAGGACGGCGTGGTCAACAACGACCTCGGCGCCTCCTCGGCCCAATCGGTGATCCTGATGGTCATCGTCATCGCGCTGACCGCGGTGCAGTTCCGCTTCGTCGAGCGCAAGGTGCATTACGCATGACCCCATCCCACAGCAGCGGACGCCGGCTGATCGACCTCGTGCCCCACGTCGTGCTGATCGTCGGCGTTCTGATCTTCGCCTTCCCGATCTACGTGACGCTGATCGGCTCGACCTGGGATTCGGCCACCATCGGGCGCGGCAACCTGCCGCTGACCCCGGGCGGCGAGGCCTTCAACAACTATTCCCAGGCCTGGAGCGAGAGCCACGGCGCCCGCGCCTCCTACACCCCGGTGCGGGTGATGGTGCTGAACAGCCTGGTGATGGCGCTGACCATCGCGCTGGGCAAGATCGCCATCTCGATCCTCTCCGCCTACGCGGTGGCCTTCTTTCGTTTCCCCTTCCGCATGGCCTTCTTCTGGATGATCTTCATCACGCTGATGCTGCCGGTGGAGGTGCGGATCATCCCGACCTACAAGGTGGTCGCCGACCTCGGGCTGATCGACAGCTACGCCGGGCTGACCATCCCGCTGATCGCGTCGGCCACCGCGACGCTGCTGTTCCGCCAGTTCTTCCTGACCATCCCGGACGAGCTGGTGGAGGCCGCCCGGATCGACGGGGCGGGGGCGCTGCGCTTCTTCCTCGACGTCGTGCTGCCGCTGTCGAAGACCAACATCGCGGCGCTGTTCGTCATCCTCTTCATCTATGGCTGGAACCAGTATCTCTGGCCGCTGCTGATCACCAACAGCGCGGACATGGAGACCATCGTCATCGGCATCACCAAGATGATCGGCACCGGCGAGGCCGCCAACGACTGGAACCTGATCATGGCGACGACCGTGCTGGCGATGCTGCCTCCGGTCGCCGTGGTGGTCTTCATGCAGCGCTGGTTCGTCAAGGGCCTCGTGGACAGCGAGAAATAGCAATGGCAACCGTAGACATCCGAAACGTCCGCAAGTCCTATGGCCCGGTCGAGGCGATCAAGGGCATCGACGTCGCCGTCCAGGACGGCGAGTTCCTCGTCCTGCTCGGCCCCAGCGGCTGCGGGAAATCCACCCTGCTGCGCATGGTCGCCGGGCTGGAGGGCATCACCGGCGGCGAGATCGCCATCGGCGGCCGCGTCGTCAACGGGCTCGACCCCAAGGACCGCGACATCGCCATGGTGTTCCAGAACTACGCGCTCTACCCGCACATGAGCGTCTTCGACAACATGGCCTACGGCCTGAAGATCCGCGGCATCCCCAAGCCGGAGATCCAGAGCCGCGTCGCCAGGGCCGCCGAGATCCTGGAACTCGGCCGCTTCCTCGACCGCCGGCCGAGCCAGCTTTCCGGCGGCCAGCGCCAGCGCGTCGCCATGGGCCGCGCCATCGTGCGCGAGCCCTCGGCCTTCCTGTTCGACGAGCCGCTGTCCAACCTCGACGCCAAGCTGCGCACCCAGATGCGCGTCGAGATCAAGCGGTTGCAGGACCGGCTCGGCATCACCAGCCTCTACGTCACCCACGACCAGGTGGAGGCGATGACGCTGGCCGACCGCATCCTGGTGATGAACCACGGCGTCGCCGAGCAGATCGGCACGCCGCTGGAGGTCTACCAGCGCCCGGCCAGCCTGTTCGTCGCCGGCTTCATCGGCTCGCCGCCGATGAACGTGCTGGACGGCCGCATCGACGCGGAGGGGGTGGGCATCGCCATGCCGGGCGGCGCCCGGCTGCCGCTCGCCGCCCCGCGGGTCGCCGACGCCGGCCGCGCCGTCAAGCTCGGCATCCGGCCCGAGCATCTGGCGTTGGCGGCGGCCGATGCCCCCGGCGCCTCGTCGATCCTGGTGGAGCTGGTGGAGGCGCTGGGCGCCGACACCGTGGTCTATGGCCGCCTGCCCGACGGCGAGTCGCTGGTCGTCCGCATGGCCGGCCTGCCGGCCTGCCGCGAGGGCGACCGCCTGACGGTGGCGCCGCAGCCGGGCGCGCTGCACCTGTTCGACGCCGCCGGCGGGCGCCGTCTGGCCGAGGCCTGAGGGGGGGAGCGCGACGGGGGCTGGCCTGGAGGCGCGGAGCGCGCTACCTCTGGGGTTCTGAGCCCCTCACCCACACGGGACCCTGGACATGAAGCTCTATTACAAGCCCGGCGCCTGCTCCCTCTCGCCCCACATCGTGCTGCGCGAGGCCGGATTGCCCTTCGATCTGGTGAAGGTCGATCTGGCGAAGAAGGTGCTGGAGGACGGCAGCGACTTCCTCGCCGTCAACCCCAAGGGACAGGTGCCGACGCTGGCCTTGGGCGACGGCGGCATCCTCACCGAAGGGCCGGTGATCGTGCAGTACGTCGCCGACAAGGCGCCCGGAAGCGGCCTGATCCCGGCGGCCGGGACCATCGCGCGCTACCGCGTGCAGGAATGGCTGAACTTCGTGTCGAGCGAACTGCACAAGACCTTCAGCCCGCTGTTCCGCCCGAACACCCCGGACGCCTACAAGGAGATCGTCAAGCAGACGCTGGCCGCCAAGTTCGGCGTGCTCGACCGCCAGCTCGACGGCAAGCCCTTCCTGACCGGCGAGGCGTTCACGGTGGCCGACGTCTACGCCTTCGTCGTGCTGGGCTGGGCGCCGCGCGTCGGGATCGATCTGGCGTCCTGGCCGAATCTGGCCGCCTTCGTGGAGCGTGTCGCCGCCCGCCCGGCGGTCAAGGAGGCCCTGGCGGCCGAAGCGCAGGGCTGATGAACAGCCCCTCTCCCCTTGTGGGAGAGGGGCGTCGCCCGCTCCCCCCACCCGCCACCCGACCGACCTTATCCCGAAGGACAGTCTTCCATGACGACCCCCGCTCTCCCCCCCATCCACCGCATCGGCGTCGTCGGCGGCGGCGCCTGGGGCACCGCCCTGGCGCTGGCGTCCCTGCGCGCCGGGCGCGAGGCGCTGCTGTGGGCGCGCGAGCCGGCGGTGGTCGAGGCGATGACGCGACAGCGCGAGAACCGCGACTACCTGCCCGGCGTGCCGCTGCCGGCCGAGCTGGCGGTGACCGGCGATCTCGCCGAGGCCGGCGCCTGCGACGCGCTGCTGCTGGTGTCGCCCGCCCAGCACGCCCGCGCGGTCTGCGCCCGGCTGGCCCCGCTGCTGCGGCCCGGCGTGCCGGTGATCGTCTGCGCCAAGGGCATCGAGCTGGACAGCTTCGCGCTGATGAGCGAGGCGGTGGCGGCGGCGCTGCCGGCCGGGACGCCGGTGGCGATCCTTTCCGGCCCGACCTTCGCGGCGGAGGTCGCGCGCGGGCTGCCGACGGCGGTGACGCTGGCCTGCGACGACGCGCAACTCGGCGCCGCCCTGGTCGCGGCGCTGGGCAGCCGCACCTTCCGGCCCTACCGTTCGGACGACGTCGTCGGCTCGCAGATCGGCGGGGCGGTGAAGAATGTGCTGGCCATCGCCTGCGGCGTGGTCGAGGGCCGCCGGCTGGGCGACAACGCGCGGGCGGCGCTGATCACGCGGGGGCTGGCCGAGATCACCCGGCTGGCGCTGGCGCTCGGCGGGCGGGCCGAGACGCTGATGGGGCTGTCGGGGCTGGGCGACCTGACGCTGACCTGCTCCAGCCTGCAATCGCGCAACATGTCGCTGGGGGCGGCGCTGGGCGAGGGCAGGGCGCTGGCCGACATCCTGGCGGAGCGTCGCTCGGTGGCGGAGGGCGTCTACACCGCCGCCGCCGTGGTCGGGCTGGCCGGGCGGCTGGGGGTCGACATGCCGATCTGCGCCGCGGTGGACGCCATCCTCAACCGGGGCGCCGGGCTGGACGAGACCATCGACGGGCTGCTGGCGCGGCCCTTCCGTGGCGAGGGCGTCTGACATCCCGCCGGAGCGTCGGGCACGGCCTCGGCTGACGCTTTTCCCCGGTCGCCGCCTGCGCTAGGCTCGCGCCCGACCGAACGGGAGGAGTTCCTCGATGCTGTACATGTTCCATTGCACCGACAAGGCGGGCGCCGCCGACATCCGCGCGTCCAACCGCGCCGCCCACCTGGAGTATCTGGAGGCCAACGCGGCGCGCCTGTTCGCCGCCGGCCCGCTGCTGTCCGACGACGGCCAGGGCATGGTCGGCAGCCTGCTGATCCTCGACTGCGCCGACGCCGCCGAGGCGCGGGCCTTCGCCGACAACGACCCCTACGCCAAGGCTGGCCTCTTCGACAGCGTGGTGATCCGGCCCTGGCGCCGCGTCTACCCGAAGGCCTGAGCGGGAGTGCCCCGGTGATGGCCCATTGGCTGCTGAAGTCGGAACCGTTCAAATATTCGTGGGACCGCATGGTTGCCGACGGGCGCACCCATTGGGACGGCGTGCGCAACCACCAGGCGGCGAACAACCTGAAGGCCATGCGGGTCGGCGACCACGCCTTCTTCTACCACTCCAACGAGGGGCTGGAGGTGGTCGGCGTGGTGGAGATCGCCCGCACCTACTACCCCGACCCCAGCGACCCGGCGGGCCGTTTTGGCATGGTCGACGTCGCCCCGGTGAAGGCGGTGAAGGTGCCGGTCACGCTGAAGCAGATGAAGGCCGACCCGCTGTTGCAGAACATGGCGCTGGTGCGCCAGTCGCGGCTGTCGGTGTGCCCGGTCGCCGACGACGAGTGGGCGCGGGTCTGCGAGCTGGCCGGGATCGATCCGTAAGGGCTCGGCGCGGAAACGGCCGCTTTTCGGCATCGTCCGTCATGACCGGGCTTGTCCCGGTCATGACGCGCCGCAAAGATCGGAAGGGCGTTATTCCGCGGCTTCGTGGAGGACCGCCCGGAAGTCGCGGGTGGCCTGGAGCATCCGGCGGGCCAGTTCGCGCACCTCGTCGGCGGCTCCGGCGGCGGTCAGGCCGGGCAGGGGCTTGACGCCGTCGGCGTGTGCCGTGCGCAGCGTCGCGTCGATCACCATCAGGCTGGTCCGGTCACCGATCTGCGTCAGCCGGGCGGTGACGTCGGCGCTGTCGGTGTTGGCGTCCGTGCTGGTGGTGCTGGACATCGGAAATCCCTGCCGCCCGTGATCGTTGCCGTCCTGCGGCAATCTACCGCTCCGACGGTTAATGGCCGGTTAAGCATAGGCGCCGCCGTTGCAGCGCCGCCATGAGATGGCTTGGCGCAAGAGGCGCGGCATCGCGCCGCATTGACGAATCCGCCGGGTGACGTCGGGGAACCCCAAGACTTCGAGAATAATAAGTCTCCCCCGTTGTAATACGCGACACAATCCTCCTTTGGTCGGGGGGGCTGCGGGGCCGTTCTGCTTGTTCGTCCCGCAACTTATGTGGATAATGCCGGCCAACACGGGCGGCAGGCCCGCCGCCCTCCAACATCTTCCGGTCCAATCGGAAGCAGCACGGGGGAATCGCGCAGCATGACCGACAACAGCTTCTTTCCGGTAAAGCCCGAGATCGCGGCGGCCGCGCATGTCGATGAGGCCGCTTATGCCCGCATGTACGAGCAGTCGGTCAAGGACCCCGAAGCCTTCTGGGGCGAGCAGGGCAAGCGCCTGGACTGGATCAAGCCCTACAGCAAGGTGAAGGACGTCGATTACAACGGCGACGTCCACATCCGCTGGTTCTACGACGGCACGCTGAACGTGTCGGCCAACTGCATCGACCGCCACCTCGCCACCCGCGGCGACCAGACGGCCATCCTGTTCGAGGGCGACGACCCCGGCGTCTCCAAGGCGATCACCTACAAGGAGCTGCACGAGCAGGTCTGCCGCCTCGCCAACGTCCTGAAGAAGAACGGCGTCAAGAAGGGCGACCGCGTCACCATCTACCTGCCGATGATCCCGGAGGCGGCCTACGCGATGCTGGCCTGCACCCGCGTCGGCGCCATCCACTCCATCGTGTTCGGCGGCTTCTCGCCGGACAGCCTGAAGGACCGCATCGTCGACTGCGACAGCCACTTCGTCATCACCTCCGACGAGGGCCTGCGCGGCGGCCGCAAGGTGCCGCTGAAGGCCAACGCCGACAAGGCGGTGGCGGCGGCCGGTTGCGTCAAGCATGTGCTGGTCGTCAAGCACACCGGCGGCAACGTCGCCTGGACCGAGGGCCGCGACCTCTGGTACCACGAGGAGACCGCCTCGGTGTCCGCCGACTGCCCGCCGGAGGAGATGAGCGCGGAGGATCCGCTGTTCATCCTCTACACCTCGGGCTCGACCGGCAAGCCGAAGGGCGTGCTGCACACCACCGGCGGCTATCTGGTCTACGCGTCGATGACGCACCAGTATGTCTTCGACTACAAGGACGGCGACGTCTACTGGTGCACGGCCGACGTGGGCTGGGTCACCGGCCACAGCTACATCGTCTACGGGCCGCTCGCCAACGGCGCCACCACGCTGATGTTCGAAGGCATCCCGACCTACCCGGACGTCTCGCGCTTCTGGCAGGTCATCGACAAGCACAAGGTCAACATCTTCTACACCGCCCCCACCGCCATCCGCTCGCTGATGCGCGAGGGCGAGGGCCCGGTGAAGAAGACGTCGCGCGCAAGCTTGCGCGTGCTGGGGTCGGTCGGCGAGCCGATCAACCCGGAAGCCTGGCTGTGGTACTACAACGTGGTCGGCGACGCCCGCTGCCCGATCGTCGACACTTGGTGGCAGACCGAGACCGGCGGCATCCTGATCTCCCCGCTGGTCGGCGCCATCGGCCAGAAGCCGGGTTCGGCGACCAAGCCCTTCTTCGGCGTCCAGCCGGTCGTCGTGGACAACGAGGGCGTGGTGCTGGAGGGCGAGACCGAAGGCAACCTCTGCATCGCCGACAGCTGGCCGGGCCAGATGCGCACGGTCTTCGGCGACCATGAGCGCTTCGTCCAGACCTACTTCTCGACCTTCCCGGGCAAGTACTTCACCGGCGACGGCTGCCGCCGCGACGCCGACGGCTACTACTGGATCACCGGCCGCGTCGACGACGTCATCAACGTGTCGGGCCACCGCATGGGCACGGCCGAGGTCGAAAGCGCGCTGGTCGCCCACCCGAAGGTCGCCGAGGCCGCCGTCGTCGGCTACCCGCACGACCTGAAGGGCCAGGGCATCTACGCCTACGTGACGCTCAACGCCGGCGAGGAGCCGACCGAGGAGCTGCGCAAGGAGCTGGTCGCCTGGGTCCGCAAGGAGATCGGCCCGATCGCCTCACCCGACCTGATCCAGTGGGCGCCCGGCCTGCCGAAGACCCGCTCCGGCAAGATCATGCGCCGCATCCTGCGCAAGATCGCCGCCAACGAGCACGACAGCCTGGGCGACACCTCGACGCTGGCCGATCCGGGCGTCGTGACCGACCTGATCGACAACCGCATGAACAACGCCTGACCGGGCGTCGCGCACGCGGAGCATCGTGACCACGACCGGGGGCCTCAGGGCCCCCGGTTTCGTTTTCGCGGGGATGGGCTGGTGCCTAGGCCAGCCAGAGGGCGGCGAGGGCCAGCGCCGCCGGCAGCGCCTGGATCACGAGAATCCGCCGGCTGACCGACCAGCCGCCATAGGCGCCGGCGACGACGACGCAGGCCAGGAAGAAGCTCTTGATGTGCAGGGCGGGCGCCGGGTCGGGATAGACCAGCCCCCACAGCAGCCCGGCGGCCAGGAAACCGTTGTAGAGCCCCTGGTTGGCCGCCAGAACGGCCGACGCCCGCGCCTTCTCCAGCGATTGCCGGAAGGTCCGCAGCCCGAGCGGCTTGGTCCACAGGACCATCTCCAGCACCAGGAACCAGACATGCAGCAGCGCCACCAGCGCCACCAGCGTGTTCGCCGCCACGGCCATACCCCGCCCCTTTCCCGTTGAAACCATTCGTCGCGCGAACAGAATCCGGCGGGGCGGCCTTGCGGTCAAGGCCAGGCTTCGCGGGGGTGGAGCGGGCTATTCCAGCGCGATCTCGCCCTTGATCTCGTGGACGACGCCCAGCCCCTCGATGGTCAGCACCATGCGGGCCGACAGGGTTTCGCCGCCCTTCAACCGCCCGGCGGCCAGCGCCTCCTCCACGGCCTTCTCGATCTCGCGCTGCGAGGTGACGCCGACCAGCTTGAGGAATTTGCGGATTTCGATGTTGAAGGTGTCCTGGTTCATGACGGCCTCTCCGGTGGGATGCGGTGGGCAGGGGGACCAAAGGGGGTCGGGGCACAAAAAAGCCCGCCCCTTGGGGAAGGGGCGAGCGGAGCCAGGATGGTTGGTGCAGGAAAAACAGACGGCGGTCCGGTTGGTTCCCCTGACGCTCCGAAAAAATCGCCTTTCGGGCTTCAAGCTTTCGGGCTTCAAGCTTTCGGGCTTCGGGGCGCCCCCGAAAGAAAACCCGCCGGCGGGGTGCAGCATGGCAGGGGAGGTACCCCGCCGCGGGCCGGCGCGTGACCGACCGCTCGGCAACGACCGGTCCGGACGGCGGAGGACGGACACCTCCGATCGTCCAAACCGATCCGCGGCGAGGCGGGGGAACGGTAACGGCGTGGAAGGCAAGGCGCTATTGGGGGAATGCCTGATCCCCGCCCCGCGATCCCGTGCCGCCGGAGCGATCAGGACGCCAGGAACGACGCGTAGGCAAAAACACCGAGGAACATGCTCAAGGCCAGCATCCGTGTCATGTCATCCTCCCGCCGTCCGATCGTCCGGCGCGTTCACCCTTCCGTTTCCCGGAAGGGAAGGAATTGGGGGCAAGTTTTGGGAAAGCGCCGCTTGTCTCTCACCAGTTGATGCTCGATGCCGCAAAGATCAGAGCCGACAGCGAGATCGAAAGCACCGAAACCTTCTCCTGTGAACTCCAGGATTGCCAGTCGCGCCGCAAGGATATGAGAAGGCATTGCATGGTCTGTCTCCATGGTCTTGAAGGATGGGTCCGTGCGGCGTGGCGCGGCCTGCCTGAAGGTTTATTCATTTTCAGGGGTGGGATAAATTATCAATATCAGACCACATTGTTCCTTTAATACGAACAATGCTGTGACGTCCGCCGCATGGCGCCGGGCCGGCGATCCCTCCGCGCGGCTTCCGGATAATGGCGCCGCGTGCTAGGACTCGGCCCCGAATCGTTCCATCCCGCCGTTCCATCCGCAAGCGAGCCGATCCGTCCCATGTCCACCGCCGTCCGTTTCGCCCCCAGCCCGACCGGCCGCATCCATGTCGGCAACGTCCGTCTGGCGCTCGTGAACTGGCTGTTCGCGCGCAAGACCGGCGGCAGCTTCCTGTTCCGGCTCGACGACACGGACGAGGAGCGCTCGACCCAGGAGTTCGCCGACGGCATCGCCCGGGATCTGACGTGGCTGGGCCTGACCTGGGACCGCTTCGCCCGCGAGAGCGACCGCTACCCGCGTTACGACGAGGCCGCCGCCGCGCTGAAGGCAGCAGGCCGCCTCTACCCCTGCTACGAGACGCCGGAGGAGCTGAGCCTCAAGCGCGCCAGCCTGGTGTCGCAGGGCCGCCCGCCGATCTACGACCGCGCCGCCCTGCGGCTGAGCGACGCCGACCGCGCCCGGCTGGAGGGCGAGGGGCGCAGGCCGCACTGGCGCTTCCAGCTGGCCCCGACGCCGGTCGAATGGACCGACCTCGTGCGCGGTCCGGTCAGGTTCGAGGGCACGGCGCTGAGCGACCCGGTGCTGATCCGCGAGGACGGGCGGCCGCTCTACACCCTGACCAGCGTGGTGGACGACGCCGACTTCGCCATCACCCACATCATCCGCGGCGAGGACCATGTCGCCAACACGGCGGTGCAGATCCAGATCTTCGAAGCGCTGGGGGCCTCCGTGCCGGCCTTCGCCCATCTGCCGCTGCTGACCGACGCGGCTGGGCAGGGGCTGTCGAAGCGGCTGGGCAGCCTGTCGATCGGCAGCCTGCGCGACGACGACGGCATCGAGCCGATGGCGCTGTCGAGCCTGCTCGCCAAGCTCGGCACGTCGGACCCCATCGAGGCGCGGCTGACGCTCGACGAGCTGGTGGCCGAGTTCGACCTGTCCAAGGTGTCGCGCGCCACGCCGAAGTTCGATCCGGAGGATCTGGCCCGGCTGAACGCCCGCATCCTGCACCTGACGCCCTTCGAGCGGGTGGCGGAGCGGCTGGAGGCGATGGGGCTGGCCGGCGCCGACGCCGCCTTCTGGGACGCGGTGCGTCCGAACCTCGCCCGGCTGGAGGACGCGCGGGAGTGGTGGGCGGTGACCCACGCCCCGGTGACCCCGCTGGTCGAGGACGCAGCCTTCCTGGAGCAGGCCGCGACCCTGCTGCCCGCCGAGCCCTGGGACCTCGCCACCTGGGGCGCCTGGACCGGCGCCGTGAAGGGGGCGACGGGTCGGAAGGGGAAGGAGCTGTTCCTTCCTCTGCGCCGGGCGCTGACCGGCCGCGACCATGGACCGGAGTTGAAGAACCTGCTACCCCTGATCGGACGCGCGCGCGCCCTTCGCCGCCTTGGCGGCGAAGCCGCCTGAACGCCGGTTTGTGGCGAGACCGCCTGATCCCGTTTTCCTTTTTTCGGAGACCTGAACCGTGCCGCTGGACCTCTACAACACGCTGACTCGCCGCAAGGAGCGCTTCGAGCCGCTTCGCCCGGACCATGTCGGCATGTATGTGTGTGGTCCCACCGTCTACGACACGGCGCACATCGGCAACGCCCGCCCGGTGGTGGTCTTCGACTTGCTGTTCCGGCTGCTGACCCGGCTCTACCCGTCGGTGACCTACGTCCGCAACATCACCGACGTGGACGACAAGATCATCGACCGCTCGCGCGACAGCGGCGAGCCGATCGAAACGCTGACGCGGCGCACCACCGACCTGTTCCACGCCGACATGGACGCACTGAACGCGCTGCGCCCGACCATCGAGCCGCGCGCGACGCACCACATCACCCACATGATCGCGCTGATCGCCACCCTGATCGAGCGCGGCAACGCCTACGCGGCGGAAGGGCATGTGCTGTTCTCGGTGCCGTCGATGCCCAGCTACGGGCAGCTCTCCCGCCGCTCGCTCGACGACATGATCGCCGGCGCGCGGGTCGAGGTGGCGCCCTACAAGCGCGACGCCTCCGACTTCGTGCTGTGGAAGCCGAGCGCGGACGACCAGCCGGGCTGGGACAGCCCGTGGGGCCGTGGCCGGCCGGGCTGGCACATCGAATGCTCGGCCATGGCCAAGGAGCATCTCGGCGTCACCTTCGACATCCACGGCGGCGGGCTCGACCTGATCTTCCCGCACCATGAGAACGAGATCGCCCAGAGCCGCTGCGCCCACGGCACCGACCATCTCGCCCGCACCTGGGTCCACAACGGTTTCGTGACCGTCGAGGGCGAGAAGATGTCGAAGTCGCTCGGCAACTTCTTCACCGTCCACGAGCTGCTCGACGAGTTCCCCGGCGAGGCGATCCGCCTGACGCTGATGAGCGCCCAGTACCGCCAGCCGCTCGACTTCACCCGCGAGGGCATCCGCCACGCCAAGGGCACGCTCGACCGCTGGTACCAGGCGCTGCGCGGCGGACCGGAGCCGCTGGCCTCCGACCTGCCCTTCGACGTGCTGGCGGCGCTGGAGGACGACCTGAACACGCCGCTGGCGATCGCGCACCTGCACGAGCTGGCGACGGCGGTGAACAAGGCGCAGAGCGACGCGGAGCGGGCGGCGGCCAAGGGCGCGCTGCTGGCAGCCGGCGCGCAGCTCGGCCTGTTGCAGCAGGACCCGGAGGCGTGGTTCCGCTGGGCGCCGGCGGGCGGCGGACAGGCCGGCCTGACCGACGCGGCGGTCGACCAGCTCATCGCCGACCGCAAGGCGGCGCGCGCGGCGAAGAACTTCGCCGAGGCCGACCGCATCCGCAAGGAGCTGGCCGACCAGGGCATCATCCTGGAGGACGGCCCGCAGGGCACGAGCTGGAAGCGGGCGTAAAGACGCTTGCCTCCGCAGGTGCTGGGGCGGGGCGATGTCGCCCAAAGCGCCTCTTGACCCGGACGCGGGATGGGGCAATATCGGGGATGGACGTGCCGGGGCCGTAATCCCCGGCACGTCCGCCCGATCAGCGGTTCAGGTAATCAAGGAACGCCTTGACCACCTGCAACAGCAGGATCAGGAGAGCGAGGATCTCTTTCATCCTCCGCGCCTCCCAGTGAGCGGCGGCGGTGGCGGCCCGTCCGCCACCGCGTCCGCGCCGCCAATCCACCAGATCCCACGGTTGTGTGCAAGGGGCGGCGCTGACGCGCCGGTTGGTTGCGTCAACGCCGCCTGAACGCTTTTTGGAGAGCTACTCCTTGAAGGCGACCTCGCGCTGGCGGCGGAAGGCCGGCAGCAGGATCAGCGCCAGCAGGATGGCGGCCACCGTCAGCAGCCCGGCGCTGATCGGCCGCGTCGCGAAGACGGTCAGGTCGCCCTGCGACAGCAGCATGGCGCGGCCGAGATTCTCCTCCAGCAGCGGGCCGAGAACGAATCCCAGCAGCAGCGGCGCCGGCTCGCAGTCCAGCTTGCGCAGGACATAGCCGAACACCCCGAAGCCGGCCATCATCATCACGTCGAAGACGTCGTTCTTCAGGCTGTAGGTGCCGATGCAGCAGAAGACCAGGATCGCCGGGAACAGGTAGGCGTAGGGCACCCGCAGCAGCCGCACCCACAGCCCGATCAGCGGCAGGTTGAGGACGACCAGCATGACGTTGCCGACGAACATGCTGGCGACCATGCCCCAGAACAGGTCGGGCTGCTTGGTCATGATCTGCGGGCCGGGCGTGATGCCGTGGATCATCATCGCCCCGATCATCAGCGCCATCACCGCGTTGGACGGGATGCCGAGGCTGAGCATCGGGATGAAGCTGGCCTGCGCGCCGGCGTTGTTCGCCGCCTCCGGCCCGGCGACGCCCTGGATGGCGCCGTGGCCGAAGCGGCCGGGATCACGGGCGACCTTCTTCTCCAGCGCGTAGGCGGCGAAGGCGCTCAGCGTGGCGCCGCCGCCCGGCAGGATGCCGAGCACGGTGCCGAGCGCCGTGCCGCGCACGGCGGCCGGCCATGCCTCGCGGAAGTCCTTCAAGTCCGGCCACAGGCGGGAGATCGGCGCCGGGGACACGCCGCGCCCCTCCGTCTCCTCCAGGTTGAGGATGATCTCGGCCAGCCCGAACAGCCCCATCGCCAGCGGCACGAAGTCGATCCCGTCATAGAGCTGCGGGATGTCAAAGGTGAAGCGCATCTGGCCGGAATTGACGTCGGTGCCGACCATCGACAGCAGCAGGCCGATCAGGATCATGGCGATGGCCTTGACCACCGAGCCATGCGCCAGGATCACCGCGCCGATCAGGCCGACGACCATCAGCGCGACATACTCCGCCGGGCCGAAGGCCAGCGCGACGCCGGCCAGCGGCGGACCGGCCACCGCGATGGCCAGCGTGGCGACCACCCCGGCGAACAGCGAGGCGAGCGCCGCCGTGGCCAGCGCCACCCCGGCGCGGCCCTGGCGCGCCATGGCGTTGCCGTCCAGACAGGTCATGACCGAGGAGGATTCGCCCGGCAGCTTCACCAGGATCGCGGTGGTCGATCCGCCATACTGGGCGCCGTAGAAGATGCCGGCCAGCATGATCAGGGCGCCGACCGGCGGCAGGTAGAAGGTGATGGGCAGCAGCAGCGCCACCGTCGCCACCGGCCCGATGCCGGGCAGGACCCCGATCAGCGTGCCGATCAGCGTGCCCAGGAAGCAGTAGAGCAGGTTCATCGGCATCAGCGAGACGCCGAGGCCGAGCCACAGATTCGCGAAGACGTCCGTCATGGCCAGATCTGGAGCGGCAAGCCCAGCCCCCAGGAGAAGATGGCGACGCAGCCGGTGGCGAGGCCGGCCCACAGCGCGGTGAAGGGGGCGGGGCGCAGCGGACGCCCGGCGAAGCCGCCGATGCCGATCAGCGCCAGGATGGCCAGCACCAGACCCAGCCGGTCGAGCAGCGCCGCGAAGGCCAGCACCGCCGCGGTGATGGCGAGCGAGGGGCGCCACGCCCAGCCGAGCACCGACGGCCCGTCGGCGGTCACGGCGCGCATCATGGTCGCCAGCCCCATCATCAGAAGCAGGAAGCAGACGAGGCGTGGAAAGAAGCCGGCCTGCATCATCGCCAGGGTGCCGACGTCCCAGTCCCGCGCCAGCCAGAAGCCGCCGAGCGCGATCGCGCTCAGCAGAAGGCCGGCCGCGAGATCCTGTGGCGATCTCAAGGAGTGTGTCATTGGAAGGGTGTGTCCCGCTTTCTCTCGCACGCGAAGGCAGGGGCGAAACGGTGCGGCGAATGCCGTGTCGGTGGCCGCAGTGCCGGCGCCCCGTTCTCTCGGTTGTATTATCTGCGGTCTATGAGATTCAGTCGAGTGTGTTTTTGATGATTCATCATGCCAGTGGCGAGTTCATTAGATAAAAATATTGAAAAATAATTTGTTGTTGATGGTCTCAACCTCCTTCCAAGACGTCGCAGTCAAGCTTATGCGCGTGACTTGACGGGCGGCCTTGCCTAATCTCAATGGGCATTGTTTTACCGCCTTGCTCAACCAAAGCGGGACGAATGACTCCGGGAAAAGAACAAAAGGACGCAAACATGATCGCAATCAAGCTTCTGCCCTTCCTGACCGTGGCCGGCGTCCTGACCGCGTCCGCGCTGGCGCCGAGCGGTGCGAGGGCCGCCTACCCGGAAAAGCCCATCACCATGATCGTCGCCTACGGGGCGGGCGGATCGACCGACGTGACGGCGCGCATGCTGGCGCCCTTCATCGAGAAGCAGCTGGGCGGCGGGGCCCGCATCGTGGTGCTGAACCGGGGGGGCGCCGGCGGCGAGATCGGCTTCGCGGCCATCGCCGACGCGGCTCCCGACGGCTACACCATCGGCTTCATCAACACGCCCAACCTGATCACGATTCCGATCGAGCGGCAGGCCCGCTACAGCCTCGACCGGCTGGATCCCCTGGTCAACGTGATCGACGATCCCGGCGTCATGACCGTCCACGCCGACAGCCCCTACAAGACGCTGGAGGATCTGGTCCGCCACGCCAAGGCCAACCCGCGGACGGCCACGGTCGGCTCCACCGGCGTCGGCTCCGACGACCATCTCGCCATGCTGCTGCTGGAGCGTCAGTCGGGCGCCCGGATGATCCATGTGCCCTTCCCCGGCAGCGCCGAGAATTACCGGGCGATGCTCGGCCGTCACACCCAGGTCTGCAACCAGAATCTCGGCGAGGGGCTGCGCGGGGTCGCCGCCGGCGATCCGGTGCGCATCCTCGGCGTGATGAGCGCCAAGCGCTGGGACGTGGCTCCCGACATTCCGACCTTCGCCGAGCTGGGCTACAAGATCGAGATGGTGTCGATGCGCGGCATCGGCGCGCCCAAGGGCCTTCCCCCGGACATCCGTGCCAAGCTGATCGACGCCCTGACCAAGGCCGCCCAGGATCCGGAGTTCCAGGCCAAGGCACGGGAAACCTTCCAGCCCCTGCGCATCCTGGACTCGGCGGCCTTCACCGCCGAGTTGACGCAACTCGACAAGGACTTCCGCGCCCTGTGGGCCGAGATGCCCTGGCTGAAGTGAGGCGGCCGGCCCGGACGAGGGCCGGAACGCGCAAGGCCCCGCCGGCGACGGCGGGGCCTTTTCGTTGGGGGCGATGGGGCTGGTCATGCCACCCTGTCCAAGCCGCCCCGCTCGGGCCGCTCCCCTCAGGCCGCGGTGATGCGGGTGATGAAGGCCTCGATCTCGTGGTCGAGCCGGTTGAAGCTGCGCGACAGCTCCTCCGTGGTGTTCTGGACGAGTCCGGCGGACTTGCCGGTCGTCTCGGCCGCCTGCTGCACCAGCCGCATCTCCTGCATCACCGCCATGGTGTCGACGGCGGCGCGCTGCGAGCGGGCGCTGATGTCGCGGGTCGCGGCGTCCTGCTCCTCCACCGCGGCGGCGACGGTGCCCAGCGACTCGTCGACCTGACGGATGGTGCCGACGATGGCGCGGATGGCGCTGACCGCCGCGTGGGTGGCGCCCTGGACCGCGGCGATCTCGGCGCCGATCTCCTCGGTCGCCTTGGCCGTCTGGTTGGCGAGGCTCTTGACCTCCTGCGCCACCACCGCGAAGCCCTTGCCGGCCTCGCCCGCCCGCGCCGCCTCGATGGTGGCGTTCAGCGCCAGCAGGTTGGTCTGGCCGGCGATCGACTGGATGAGGCCGACGACCTCCTCGATCTTGCGGCTGGCCTCGCTGAGGCCCTGGACGATGCTGTCGGTCCGCCCGGCCTCGTCCACGGCGCCGCGCGCGAGCTGCGCCGACTGGGTGATCGAGCGGGTGATCTCGTCGATGGAGGCGCGGAGCTGCTCGGCGCCGGCGGCGACGCTCTCGACCTCGCTGGTCGCCTCCTGCACCGAATGGGCGACGCTGTCGCTGTGGTGGCTGGTCTGCTTGGCGTTCTCCAGCATCGAGCTGGCCTCGTTGCGCACCGATCCGGCGGAGCGCACGACCTCGCCCATCATCGCCTTGACCGACGCCTCCAGGTCGTTGGCGAGCGAGGTCATGGCGGTGCGCCGCTCCTCCTCGTTGCGGACCCGCATCGCCTCCTGCTCGTGCGACAGCTCCTGCACGCGCATGGCGTTCTCCTTGAACACCTGCACCGTGCGGGCCATCTGGCCGATCTCGTCGCCGCGCTCGGCGGCCGGGATCTCCGAATCGAGCTTGCCGTTGGCCAGCTTCTCCATCGCGTCGGTCAGCCGCACGATGGGGCGGGCGACGTTCATGCCGATGAACAGGGCGACGCCGACCGTGATCGCCAGCGCCAGGCCGGCGACGATGGCGAAGGCGCGGGTGGTGACGTCGACCGAGCTGTTCACCAGCGTGTAGGCGTCGGTGGAGCGCTGGCGCTGGAAGGTCAGGTATTCGCGGCTGGTCGTGTGCAGCCGGGTGTAGGCGGCCTGCACCTCCTGCAGGAAGTCGAGCGGATCGACGCCCATCTTCAGCAGGTCGAGAAAGCTGGTGACCTTCGCCAGATAGGTGGCGGTGTCGCTGCCGAAGCGTTCGAGGAACTTGGCCTCGCTCTCGTCCTCCGCCGTCGCGTTCTTCAGCGTGTCGGCTTCGCCCTTCAGCCGGTTCAGATAGTCGCCCAGCGCCTTGGTCTCCCCCTCGATCGCCTTGGGCGAGGCGTTGGCGTTGCTCAGGATCACCGTGCGGTACATGCCGGCGTGGGCGACCGTCAGGGTGTCGGTCAGCGACTGGACCTCGGCCTCACGGGTGAAGGACCGGTTGAACAGCGTGTCCAGCAGCCGTGACTGCTCCGTGATGGCGGACCAGCCAAGGAAGGCGATCACCACCATTCCGATGATCGCGGTGGTGGCCGGTATTCCCATTTTGGTGGGAATGTGAAGGTGGTTCAGAAAGGTCATGGGACACCTGCATCAACCATCGGGAGACAGGATCGGAGCCGGCGGGAGGGGATGCCGCCGGGGGGACCCGGACGGCATCCGCTTCATCGGCCCCTGGAACTGGAGCCCGGCCGAGTCAAGCCGGCCGGCTCACTTCAGCCACGGGGAGGACTGCCACAGCGCCCGCAGCTCCTTGTCGAGCTGGGCGAGTTCGCCGGCGAAGGCATCCGACGCCAGGACGCGCAGGGGCTGGAAGGTTTCCTTGGCCTCCGCCTTGGCGACGAATTCCGGATCGCCGACCGCCTTGGTCAGGGCGTCGACCAGCTTGGCGCGGATGTCCGCCGGCAGCCCCTTGGGCGCGCCGATGCCGCGCAGCGAGGCCATGTTGACGGCGTAGCCCTGCTCCTTGAAGGTCGGCAGGTCGGGGGCGACCTTCCAGCGCTCGCTGCTCATCACGCCGAGGATGCGCACCTGCTCGGTGGCGGTCGCCCGCAGCCCCTCGCCGAGATTCTGGGCGCAGACCTGGATCTTCTTCGCCAGCATCGCCTTCTGGTTGGCGGCCGAGCCGGAGAAGGGGACGTGGGTGAACTGGACGCCGGCCTGACGCTGGACCAGCAGCATGGCGAGCTGGTCGTCGGAGCCGACGCCGGTCGTGCCGACCGTCACCGCGTTGGGGTTGGCCTTGGCGTGGGCCACGGCCTCGCTCAGCGTCTTGAACGGGCTGTCGGCGGGAACGGTCCAGATGCCGGGGTCGTCGACGACGTTGATCAGCGGATCCAGCCGGTCGAGCGAGAAGCGGGCCTGCCGCTCGATGGGGATCGACACCAGGTTGGGCGTGTTGATGAAGCCGATGGTGTAGCCGTCGGCCGGCGAGTCGGCGAGCGCCGCGAAGCCGATCTCGCCGCCGGCGCCGGGCCGGTTGACCACCTCGATCCGGGCGCCGCCCAGATGCTTCTCGATGTAGGGCGCCAGCATCCGCGCGGTCACGTCGGTCGACCCGCCCGCATCGTAGGCGACGACCATGGTGATGGGCTTTTCCGGGTAGGCGGCCTGGACGGACAGCGGCGCCGCCACGGCCATCAGGGCCGCCGCGCCGGTGGCGACCGCCAGAAATCTGCTGCGAGTGTTCATCTGGATTCCCCTTTTTATGCCATGATCAGGCTTTTCAAGCGGAAGATCGGTGCGCGAAGCGCAGCGCTCCCGCATCATTTCTTGTGCGATGCACGTTAGGACGCAAATTGTTGGCCATTCGTTAACAAATTTATTGATGTCACCGTTCTCTGGATTTTTAATTGCCTGTCCTGTTGAGGGAAATGCCGGCTTTTCCGGGCATGCATACTGCGGTATGTCTTGCGATGGATTTGATGAAAGCTTAGAAATCTATCTGTTTCCGTCTGGATGGATGATCGGGGCGAAGTCGGCCATGAGGCTGGTTCTGCGGCCACAGGGATTGATCCATCCGGTTTTCTCTCAAGAAACGAGAGGCTATCAGGATAAATATCGCCATACAAGTGTACAGCCTGTCGCAATCCCGCGACATAAGTGATGTCACGGGCGCAGAGCGGCGATTGCCAACGCCCCGCGGTGCCGTCACCGAATTGACATCTGTTCTGTCAAATTACAAATGTATCAAAGTAAAGATGGCGAATGAGGGAAGTCGTTCCGGATCATCCGGTCGCGACGATGAACGCGATGGAGATCGACAGCGGCGACAGCATGCTGGAAATCAGCAGCGACATCGACACCAGCTCCCGCCCGGCCTGGTAGCGCTCGGCCACGGCGTAGACGTTGATGCCGATGGGCAGGGCGGCGGCGGTGACCGCCGGTGCCATCCAGTCGGGCGGCAGATGGAAGACCTTCGCCGCCAGGACCCAGGTCAGGGCCGGGTGCAACGCGACCTTCATCAGCGCCATGACGGTGGCCGGGATCAGCTTTCCGGTCAGCGGGCTGTAGGAGAGGGCGGTGCCCAGGGTGAAGCAGGCGCAGGGCAGGACCGTCGAGGCGATCAGGGAGGCCGCCTTCAGCACGACCTCCGGCATGGGAACGTGAAGGAGGTTGACCGCGAGGCCGAGCACGATGGACAGGATCATCGGGCTGAGCAGCGTCGCCTTGACCGCGGCCAGGGCGGTCGGGATGGGGCGGCCGCCGCTGCTGCGCAGGGCTTCGGCGATGATGGTCGCGGTGGTGAACAGCAGCGGCGACTGGAAGACGATCAGCAGCATCACCGGCAGGGCGACGCCCGCCCCGTAGGCGTCCATCAGGATGGGCGCGCCCAGCAGGCCGATGCTGGAAAAGGAGGTGGCGAAGCCGACGATGGCGATCTCCTCGCGCCGCCGCCGCATCCACATCCAACCGGACCCGATCGCAAAGACGATGAAGGCCGCGATGAAGAAGGAGGCGACGAAGCCCCATTCGATCGGATCGGGAATCTTCGCCTTCGCCATGGCGACGAACAGCAGTCCCGGCAGCGCGTAGATGCCGAGGAACCGGGAAATCCCCTGGGACATCGTGTTGCTGAAATTCCCGGACTTGCCGGCGTAGAAGCCGACGAGCACCAGGATGAACATGGGCAACACGATCTGGATGATGGCCGTCATGGAAAGCGGTACCGGTGGCGATGGCGGTGGGGGGCGGCGCGGGAAATCGCGGCGCGGGAAGGCGGTTCACGGGCGCGGTCCGCCGGGGCCCGCCGGACGGGGGCCCGGGCGGAGGACCGTCTGGCGGACGGTCAGCGGGGCTCGTCGATCAGTTCGGGCTCCGGAACGCCCAGCACCTCCGCCAGGCTCCGGCCGGCGTCGAGCTGCTCCGACCAGATCTTCTCCCTGGCGAGCAGGTCGAGGCAGCGTCGCAGGACCTCGTCCATCGCCGCCAGCGGCACCACGGTGATGCCGTCGTCGTCGCCGATGATCAGGTCGCCGGGGTTGACGGCGATGCCGCCGACCGCCGCCGTGATGTCCATCTTGCCGCCGAAGGACTTGTGGGGGCCGCGGGGAACCGCGCCGCGGGCGAAGACCGGGAAGCCGATGCTGCGGATTTCGCGCAGGTCGCGCACCGACCCGTCGATGACGAGGCCGCCGAGGCCGCGCGACCGGCAGCCGCGCGCCACCCATTCGCCGGCCATGGCCACGTCGTCCAGGCCGCCGCCGGCCACCACCACCACCTCGCCGGGATCGGCGACGCTGCACGCGGTCAGCAGCATGCTGTTGTCGCCGGGCATCGCCGCCACGGTGCGCGCCTGCCCGCAGATCCGCATGCCGGGAGCGCAGGGTTTGATCCGCGCGTCCATGCTCTGGCAGCGGTTCTGCGTGTCCGACGCGACGCTGCTGGGCACGGTTTCCCACAGCGCGAGCGTTTCGGGGGACAGGCGGGGAAAATTGACCGGGTAACGTTGCATAGCCATCGGGGTGATCCTTTTGCGGTCGTGGCGGGTCGTAACGGTTCGCGGGGCATGCTTCGGTGCGCCGTGCGCGCCCTGGCCGGGAAGGCGCCGAGCCATCGCGAAGGGGATGGACCGGGCAGCGCGTGGCGCGGCCCACCGGCCGCTCCCCATCCGGGGAAAACAGGGAGGCCGGCGTTACCCATGCACGGTTTTGCGGATGCCTGCTACAACCCCCGTAACGCCATATGCGCTTTGTTTCGATCTTGAAGTTTAACTCTTCGCTTGGTCATACGCAAGTAAGTTGACAAACAGTAAATTCGTCATAATGAATTCGTCTCATTGAGACCGCTGGAATCACCAATAAGCGCATACGAATGAATTCAAACAACCGCCTGGAGCCGCCGCGATGGAGGCGGGGCGCCGATTGCGTGGTGCCCGCCGGGCGGCCGCGAAGGCCGGGGCGGGCGAATCAGGGCTGTTGCCTGCCGCTGGGATCGGGCGCCGGAAGCGATGGAACGCAGGGGCGGCCTGGTCGGCGTCGCCCCTGATCGGCGTCGCCCTGATCGGCATCGCCGATGAAGCGATGTCGGGGGAAGTGATGCGGGAGGGGGCGATCCAAACATGGCGGGCGGCGTCCCGGCGCGGCGGATGGGACGATCCGGCGGTCCAGACGCGCGAAAGGCCGGCGCCCGAAGGGCCCGGCCTTTTGATCGCGATCCATCCGGCGATGAAGCCGGTGGAGAATGGAGCGGGCGAAGGGATTCGAACCCTCGACCCCAACCTTGGCAAGGTTGTGCTCTACCCCTGAGCTACGCCCGCGCTCCGTATCCGCTGCCCGACCCGGCCCGTCGCTGTCGCGTCGGCGGCCGGTCCATCCGGCGGCGTGCGGCGGACTATACTCATCGCCGGGCGCAATGCAAGCCTCCTGTTTCGGTTTTTCCGTGGCGGCTGGACGAATTTGCGGGAGACCGGTAGAAAGAGGGGCATGGACACCGCCTCGACCCGTTCCGTGGACGTCGGCGGCGCCGGCGATCCGGCGGCCGACGCCCCGCTGCCGACCTCCCCGGAGGAGCTTCTGGCGCGCCTCGACGCGCTCGGCATCGCCACCGCCACCCACCGCCATCCGCCGCTTCACACGGTGGAGGAGAGCAAGGCCCTGCGCGGGGCGCTGCCCGGCGGCCATTGCAAGAACCTGTTCCTCAAGGACCGCAAGGACCAGCTCTGGCTGGTGGTGGCGCTGGAGGACGCGCGCATCGATCTCAACCGGCTCGACAAGGTGATCGGCTCGGCCCGGCTGTCCTTCGCCTCGGCGGACCGGCTGTGGCGCCATCTCGGCATCCGGCCGGGCTCGGTCTCGCCCTTCGCGCTGGTCAACGACACCGAGCGGCGGGTGAAGGTGGTGCTTCAGCGGGCGATGATGGCGCACGACCCGCTCAACTACCACCCGCTGCTGAACGACCGCACCACGGCGATCCGGCCGGACGACCTGCTGCGCTTCATCCGCGCCTGCGGCCACGAACCGGCGGTCGTCGCCTTCGGCGAGGCCGAATAGGACCGGGGGCGGGCACGAGACGCTTGCTTGAGGCGCCGCGCGCGCTCATCTATGACGGCAGACCGACCAGACGTCACGAACGGGACCGACCCCATCATGTTCTCCATTCCGCCATCGTCCGCCCCCAAGTCCGCCGCTCCCGCCGCCGGCGCGGGCGACGTCGTCAAGGACAGCAGCGACCGCGCCTTCATGGCCGACGTGATCGAGGCCTCGCAGAGCGTTCCGGTCATCGTCGATTTCTGGGCGCCCTGGTGCGGCCCCTGCAAGCAGCTCGGGCCCGTCATCGAGAAGGTGGTGCGCGCCGCCAAGGGCGCCGTCCGGCTGGTCAAGATCGACACCGACCAGAACCCGATGGTCGCCTCGCAGCTCCGCATCCAGTCGATCCCGGCGGTCTACGCCTTCTTCCAGGGCCGCCCGGTCGACGGCTTCATGGGCGCCAAGCCCGAGTCGGAGCTGAAGGCCTTCGTCGACAAGCTGGTGAAGCTGGCCAAGTCGGCCGGCGTCGGCGCCGACGACCCGCTGGAGGAGGCGCTGCTCCAGGCCAAGGAGATGCTGGAGGAGGGCGACCTCCAGGGCGCCGTCGAGCTGTACAGCCAGATCCTCCACGAGGAGCCGGAGAACGCCCGCGCCTACGCCGGCATCGTCCGCTGCTTCATCGCCGCCGAGGATCTGGAGAAGGCCAAGACCATGCTGGCCCGCGCGCCGGACTCCATCGCCAAGGACAAGGAGCTGGCCGTCGTCCGCAGCGAGCTGGAGCTGCGCGAGCAGGCGGCCAACGCCGGCCCGATCCCGGAGCTGATGGAGAAGGTCGCCGTTGATCCCAACGACCACCAGTCGCGCTTCGACCTCGCCATGGCGCTGTTCGCCGCCGGCAAGCGCGAGGCGGCGGTCGATGAGCTGTTGCAGATCGTGCGCCGCGACCGGAGCTGGAACGACGACGGCGCCCGCAAGCAGCTCGTCAAGTTCTTCGAGGCGTTCGGCCCGACCGACCCGCTGACGGTGCAGACGCGCCGCAAGCTGTCGACGATCCTGTTCAGCTGAGGGCCGGGACGCCTGTTCCCGAGGCGAAGGGGTTCTATCTGATTGGTCATGACCCGGAACCCCTTCGACCCCACCTTCGATCGCCTGCCGCAGACGCTGCCGATCTTCCCGCTGGCCGGGGTGCTGCTGCTGCCGCGGGCGCGGCTGCCGCTGAACATCTTCGAGCCGCGCTATCTGGCGATGGTCGAGGATGCGCTCGGCGGCGACCGCATGATCGGCATGATCCAGCCGACCGACCCCGCCTGCCGCGAACGCGATCCGGCCGTCTACGGCACCGGCTGCGCCGGGCGGATCACCAGCTTTTCCGAGGCCGAGGGCGGACGCTTCCTGATCACCCTCACCGGCGTGTCGCGGTTCGCCGTCCGCCGCGAGATCGACGGACACAACGGCTACCGCCGCGTCACCCCACGCTGGGACCGCTTCGCCGCCGACCTGGAGCCGGAGGCCTGCGGCGAGGTCGACCGCGCCCGCATGCTGGCCGGGCTGAAGACCTATTTCCGCGTCCAGGGCCTGTCGGTCGACTGGCAGGCGATCACCAGCACGCTGGACGAGCGATTGGTCAACTCCCTGGCGATGATCTGTCCCTTCAGCCCCAGCGAGAAGCAGGCCCTGCTGGAGGCCCCCGATCTGGCCGAGCGCGGGAAGCTCTTGATCGGGCTGATCGAGATGGCCATTCTCGACGGCCATGACGGGGACGGCCCCGCCCCCTGCCACTGACGCCCATCCCTTTCCCCCTTCCGACGCGAGACACCGACATGCCCACGCCCGACGACAAGAGCAGCGATTCCAAGGGCGGCGCCCGCGTCGATCCCAAGTTGCTGGAGATTCTGGTCTGCCCGCTGACCAAGGGGCCGCTGCGTTACGACGCCGAGCGGGGCGAGCTGGTCAGCGAGCGCGCCAACCTCGCCTACCCGATCCGCGACGGCATTCCGATCATGCTGATCGACGAGGCGCGCAGCCTCGACAAGGGAGCCGCCTGATGACCTCCGGGGAGCGCTTCGCCTCGAACGCGTTCGGCACCGTCCACTGGCCGCGGGAGATCCGCCTCAAGAAGGAGGAGAAGCGGCTGGAGGTCGATTTCGACGACGGGCGCTCCTTCTCCTACCCGGCGGAGTTCCTGCGGGTGGTCAGCCCGTCGGCCGAGGTGCAGGGCCACAACGCCAGCCAGAAGCAGACGGTGGCCGGGCGCCGCCATGTCGGCGTCATGGGCGTCGAGCCGGTCGGCAACTACGCCGTCCGCATCCTGTTCGACGATCTGCACGACAGCGGCATCTTCTCGTGGACGTATCTGTACGAGATCGGCGCCGACCAGGACCGGCTGTGGGCCGAATATCTGGCCGAGCTGGAGGCCAAGGGCCTGAGCCGCGATCCCGCCCGGCGCTGAGGCCGGCGGGGTCCCTTTTCAGCGCTCGCGGGTGATCAGCAGGGCGGTCAGGTCGTCGTCGATCGGGCCGGTGGCCCGCAGCTCGTCGAGCAGGCCGTCGAGCAGGCGGGCGCCGTCCGTCTCGCCCGCACGGCGGCGGACCATCGCCAGCAGGCCGGCCTCGTCGAGAACCCCGTCGCCCTGGGGAATCTCGATGGCCGCGTCGGAGTAGAGGAACAGCCGGCCGCCGGGCGGCAGCGGCAGGCTGCGCGACTCATGGCGGGTTCCGGCGAGAAGCCCCAGCGGCAGGCCGGTGCCGTCGCCCATCAGCGGCTCCGCGTCGCCCGGCGCCCAAACCATCGGCGCGGTGGCCCCGGCCGAGGCGTAGTGGAAGACGCCGGCCGCCGGATCGACGCACCCCGTCAGCATGGTGGCGAACTGGCCGCTCGGCAGCAGGGCGCACAGCCGCGTGTTGACCGCCGCCAGGAACTCCACCGGATCGGCGCAGACCGGCGCCAGCTGCTGGCAGATGGCGTGCAGGCGGAAGGTGTTCAGCGCCGCCCCGACGCCATGGCCGGAGAAATCGACCAGATAGACCCCGGTCCGCCCGTCGGGCAGCCGCTTGATGCCCCAGAAGTCGCCGCCCAGCTCCGACGACGGCGCGAAATGGGCGTCGATGGCCAGACCGCAGGCGGCGCGCAGCGTGGCCAGACGCGCCGGGCTCGGCATCAGGCGTTCCTGCATGTTGCGGGCGAGCGCCAGTTCGCGCTGCGACCGCGCGTGGTACTGCTCCAGATCGTGCAGCAGGCAACGCTTCTGGATGTGGATGTGGACGCGGGCCAGCAGCTCCACCGCGTTGATCGGCTTGGTGACGTAATCCGTCGCCCCGGCGGCGAAGGCGCGGGCGCGGTCCTCCGCCCGGTTCAGGCTCGACTGGATCAGCACCGGCAGCCGCTTCCAGCGCGGGTCGGCGCGCATCCGCCGGCACATCTCGAACCCGTCGAGATGCGGCATCATCAGGTCGAGCAGTACGAGGTCGGGCTTGAAGCTTTCCAGCCGCTCCATCCCCTCGTTGCCGTCGGCCGCCTGTTCGACCTGCCGGATCCCGCCGCGCTCCAGCAGGGCGAGCAGCAGGTGGCGGTTGATGCGGTTGTCGTCGACCACCAGCACGCGGGCCCGCTCGACGCCGGCGGGGAGGTTTGCCGGGGTGCACTGGACGGTGGCGGGATGTGTCATGCGGCGGCGCTCCGCTCGATCCGCAGCAGCGTGTGCCCCTCCGGCCCGGCGGCCCGCGCGACCAGAGCGGCGAGCCCGACCGCGCCGCCCCCGCTGTCGGCGGTTTGCAGCAACGAGGCGGAGCCGAGCGCCAGGACGGCTCCCGGCGCCAGCGGCAGGCTCCGCGCCTCGTACCGGAGGTCGGGCGCGGTTCCGATGGCGCTGCCGGCCGTCCCGCCGGCGAGCGGTGCGTCACTCCGCGGCGCACCGCTCTCCGGCTGGGCAAATTCCGGCGGGGCGAACAGCAGCGGCGGCGGCGCGGCGGCGGCGGCGTGGACGAAGGAGCCGGCGGCGCCATCCACCACGCCGTAGATCACGCTCGCCCGCTGCCCCGGCTCCAGCAGGCCGAGGGCGCGTTCGTTCAGCGCGGCGAGCAGCCCGGCGGGGTCGCAGCCATGCTCGGGCGCCAGCTCGTGCAGCAGCGTGTGCATGCGGAAAGCGTCCATCGCCGCCGACACGCCGCAGCCGCCCATGTCGAGCAGGAAGACGCCGAAGCGCGGCCCGTCCAGCCGCAGCACGCCCCACAGATCGCCGCCCAGCGTGTCGGAGGCCGCCGTGTGGGCGTGCAGGACGACCCCGGCCGCGCGTCCCAGGGACTCGCACAGCGCTGGGGAGGGCAGCAGATGCTCGCGCATCGAATGGGCGATGGCCAGCTCGCCCTCGACCCGCGCCCGGTAGCTTTGGAGGCGGCGGATCAGCACGCGGCTTTCCAGCTGGATGGCGACGCGCGCCAGCAGCTCGGTGCGGTCGAGCGGCTTCGACACCAGATCGGTGGTGCCGGCGGCGAAGGCCTTGTTGCGGTCGTCGCTGGAGGACAGGGCGGTCTGCACCAGGATCGGCAGGTCGGCGTGGTCGGGGTTGGCGCGCAGACGGCGGCAGACCTCGAAGCCGTCCATGCCGGGCATCATGATGTCGAGGATCAGCAGGTCGGGCGGGGCGGCGGCGATGCGGTCGAGCGCCTGCTGCCCGCTTTCGGCGTAGGAGACGTTGCGGAAGCCGCCTTCCTCCAGCAGGGCGCCGATCAGGGTGCGGTTGAAGGGGGTGTCGTCGACCACGAGGATGGCGCAGTCGCGGATGGCGGCGAGCGCCTCGGCCTCGGTTCCGGTGTCCGCGTCCGGCCCCGCCCCGCCTGCCGCCCCGCCGTCCGTCACAGCGGGAACCGCATGCGGATGCGGCGGCCGCCGTCCTTCAGCTCCATCGTCTCGGCGATGGTGGCGATCAGGTCGAGCCCGCGCCCCGACGCGCCCTGTCCGGCCTGCGGGGCGGGAACGAAGCCGGGCCCCTCGTCGGCCACCTCGACGACGATGGCGTCGCCCTCCACCAGCACCGCGACCTCGACCCGGCGATGGGCCAGGGCCGGGTCGGCCAGCCGCTCGACCAGATCGCGGGAGAAACGCTCCAGCTCGGCCGTGCTCAGTTCCTTCATGCCGCTGACCTGGAGGTTGCCGTGGACCAGCGCGTTGCTGATCGCCTCGTGCAGCGCCAGTTCCAGATCGTCGCGCAGCCCGTCGGGCAGCGCGCGGCGCGCGGTGAGCGCGGTCAGCACCCGCCCGGCCAGATGCAGGTCGTTGGCCGTCGCCGTGGTCAGGTTGATGTAGAGGTCGGACGCGCCGGCCCGCGCCACCAGGGTGGGCAGCGGGGCCGCCAGCGTCGTGACGGGAGCTGCCGCGCCGGGCTCCTCCGGCTCGATCCATGCGGCGAAAGGCCGCTCCCAGAAGGCGTCGTCGCCGGCCGCCGTCGGGCCGTCCATGACCGCCAGAACCGGGCCGCCGCCGCCCGCCGGCTCCTCGCGCAGCGGCAGGGCCAGCGACTCCGACAGCCGGGCCAGCCGGTCGGCGGCCATGGCCAGCCCGTGCAGCGCCGCGAAGCGGGTGCGGGCGGGCTCATGGGCGGTGGCGGTCCGGGTGGGCAAGGGACTCAATCCTCGATGGTGACGATCTTGCCGATCTGGGCGACGGTCAGCACGCGCTTCACCTGCCCGGTGGCGGCGCGCAGGACCAGCTCCTTGCCATTGTTGGTCATTTCCTCGCGCGCGATCAACAGCATACCGATGCCGGCCGAATCGACGAATTCCAGCGACGACAGGTCGAGCACCTGCCGGGGCGCCCGGTTCTGCACCATTTCGCCGATCAGGCCGCGAAGACGGGCGTGATCGTTGAAGGTCAGGCGGCCGCGCAGGCGGACGACGGCTTCCAGGTCGCGCTGTTCAATTCCATAGTCCATGGTTCTGGTCGTTCCTTGAAGGCACTTTTTCGGTCGATGCGGGCGGATGTCTCAGAACAGCTCGATGTCGCCCCCGGAACTGTCCCCAGCCCCCGCGTCCACGTCAAGCACGCCGTTCTCGTCGAGCGCCGTGCCCTCCAGCAGCAGCTTGCGGACGAAGCGCTCGCGCATCTCGCTCAGCGTGAAGCGGTCGAGCAGCTGGTTCAGCCATTCCTGCGGCTCGCTGGCGCCGACGCCGGCCGGCACCTGGGCGCGGATGCGGGTCTCCAGCTCGTTCAGGCCGGCGCTCATGATGGCCAGGCTGTCGTTGATCGCCTCGATGCGCTGCTTGGTCAGATCCTGGAACTGCATGCCGGTGATGACGTGGGCGATGGTCGAGGACATGTCCGACGACACGTCGGCCGCCGTCTCCAGCACCGACTGGAAATGGGCGGTCTGCTCGACCAGGCTGTCCATCGTCTTGTCGACCCGCTCCTTGGCGAGCATCTGCGGCGACATGTCGGTGTTGGCGATCTGGCGCAGGATGTCGTGGCCGTTGCGCACGCCCTTGACCACCGCCGTCACCTTGCCGCGCATGCGGTCGGCCAGAGCGGCGGTGGAGCGCGACAGGTTCCGCACCTCCTGCGCCACCACGGCGAAGGTGCGCCCGGCGTCGCCGGCCCGCTGCGCCTCGATGGCGGCGTTCAGCGCCAGGAAGTTGGTCTGGCGGTTGATGGTGTCGATGTCGCCGATCGACTTCTCCAGCTCGGCGACGTCCTTCTGCACGTCGTCCAGCAGATAGACCATGCTCATGGCGTGGCGCGACAGGGTGACGATGTTGGTCACCATGTCGGTGATCATGTCCTGCATGCCGACGACCAGCTGGTCCATCGGCACCCGTTCGCCGTCGATCGACACCGACCCGGCCAGCGCGACGATCTGCTCCACCCGCTCCGACTGCTCCAGCGCCTTGGCCGCCAGCAGCCGGAAACGGTCGGACAGGTCGACGGTGGCCTCCTCGACATGCCGTGAGGTGCGCGTCAGCTCGGTCTGCACCACGTCCAGCGTGCGGCGCTGGACGTCGGCGAAGCCCAGCCAGGTCGACAGCAGATCGGTGGTGACGGCGATCTTGCCGTTCGCGCCGTCCTCGGTGCCCGTCGAAACGGGCGTTGCGGGCGCGGCACCGTCGAAAGCCATGGTCATGCTCCTCAAATCTTCCGCAGCGGCCATCAGCTCGTGCGGGGCCGCTCGCCGATGGCGTCGAAGGCGCGCAGCATCTCGGCGGGAATCTGGTGAAGGGGAAGCTCCACGGCGACGCCGCCGGTCTCGAAGGCGGCGCGCGGCATTCCATAGACGACGCAGCTCGATTCCTGCTCCCCGATGGTGTGGGCGCCGGCGTCGCGCATCGCCTTCATGCCGATGGCGCCGTCGCGCCCCATGCCGGACAGGATGACGCCGACCGCGTTGGGGCCGGCGGCCTTGGCGACCGAACCGAACAGCACGTCGACCGACGGTCGGTGGCCGCTGACCAACGGGCTGTCCTGGAGGTGGCAGACGAGGCCGCCGGAATCGCGGGCGATGGCGAGGTGGCGGTCGCCGGGGGCGATCAGAACCAGCCCCTGGGCCGGCCGCATGCCGTGCTCGGCCAGCTGGACGCTCGGCGCCGAATTGCGGTCGAGCCGGGCGGCGAAGCTGGGCACGTAGCTCGGCCCCATGTGCTGGGTGATGACGATGGGCGGGCAGTCGGCCGGCATCACCGCCAGCACGTCGCGGATGCGCTCGACCCCGCCGGTCGAGGCGCCGATGGCGATCAGCCGCCCGACCGCCCCGGCGCGGCGCGGCGTCGCCAGCGTGGCGGTGGCGTGCGGCCGGCGCATCGACAGCCGCGCGGTGGCGGCGACGCGGATCTTGCCGACCAGCTCCTGGACGGTCCGCTCGAAGCCCTGGCCGTCGGAGCCGCCGGGCTTGGCGAGGCAGTCGACCGCCCCCAGCTCCATGGCGCGGATGGCGGCGTCGGAGCCCTCACGGGTCAGCGAGGAGATCATGATGACCGGCATCGGCCGCAGGGTCATGATCTTTTCGAGGAAGGACAGGCCGTCCATCCGCGGCATCTCGACGTCGAGGGTGAGGACGTCGGGGTTGCTGGCCTTGATGACCTCGCGCGCCTCGAAGGGGTCGCGGGCGACGCCGACCACCTCGATCCCCGGTTCCTGGTTCAGCAGGTCGCGCAGCATCTCGCGCATCAGCGCGCTGTCGTCGACGATGACGACGCGGATCGGTCTGCTCATGCCTCCGCTCCTTCCGGATGACCGGACTCGAACAGTTCGACGCCGCCGTCGACCGGCTCCCGCCGCAGGCTGGACATGAAGCTGCGCTCCTCCTCCACCGTGTCGGACACGGCTTCCGGGTGCAGCATACGCCGCAGCGCACGGCCCGAGTGCGGGAAATAATGGATCCGCCGGGCCGAGGTCCCGCCCAGGTCGTGGCTGGCCAGGATCAGCCCCTCCGTCCGCACATACTCGAGCGCGAAGCGGCTGTTCATCCGGCCGATGTCCCAGCTCGATTCGATGACGCGGGCGCCGCCGAACAGCTTGACCTGCAACCGCCGCCGCTCCGCCCCCTGGTCGAGCAGCCCGTTGATCAGCCGTTCCATGGCGACCGAGCCGTAGCGGGCGGCGGCGCCGTCGCCGCGCAGTTCGGTCTCCGGCAGGTCGGGCAGCAGGAAATGGTTCATGCCGCCGACCCCGCGCACCGGGTCGTGGATGCAGGCGGCGACGCAGGATCCCAGCGTCGTCGCCATCATCAGGTCGCCGCGGTCGCTGACCGCGTGGTGGCCGAGGAAGATCTTGATCGTCTCGACCTTGAAGGCGGCGTTGTAGTAGCGCCCGCTGCCCATCCGGCGCGGCGTGGGGGCCGCCGCCTCGACGGAGGGCGCGGGTTGGAACGCGGATTGGGGGGCGGAGCGGCGGCGCAGCGGGCTGGCGGTCATCGCTCACGCCTTCTGGTAGATGGTCGGGCCGGCCTGATGGAAGCTGCTCGACACGCCATACAGACTCTCCGAATGCCCGAGAAACAGGTAGCCGCCGCTGGCGAGCATGCGGGAGAAGCTTTCTATCACCTGCGTGCGGCCCTGGCGGTCGAAGTAGATCAGGACGTTGCGGCAAAAGATCGCGTCGAACGGCCCGGACATCGGCCAGCGTTCCAGCAGGTTCAGCGGCTTGACGGTGATGAGGCGCTTCAGCTCCCCGCTCATGGCGACGGCCGGCTCGCCGTTCAGCGTGGCCGGCTCGGTGTAGCGGGCGCGGATGGCGGGCGGGATGCCGGACACGCCGTCGAGCGCGTAGACGCCGCGCTTGGCCGTCTCGACCATGTGGGTGTCGATGTCGGTCGCCAGGATGCGCGCGTCCCAGCGCCGCAGGTCGGCCCCCAGGGTGGAGGCTAGCACCATGGCGATGCTGTAGGGTTCCGGCCCCGACGAGCAGCCGGCGGACCAGATGCGCAGGCGCGGCTTCGGCACGCCGGTGTTGTGGGCGCGGATTTCCGGCAGGACGACCTGCTCCAGGAACTGGAAATGATGGGCTTCGCGGTAGAAGCTGGTCAGGTTGGTGGTCAGCGCGTTGACCAGGAAGCCGATCTCGCCGGCGCCCTCCTCGCTGTCGAGCAGGGCGCAGTAGGCGTCGAAGTCGGGCAGCCGCAGGTCGCGCAGACGCCGCGCCAGCCGGGCGTAGACCATCTCGATCTTGTGCGAGGCCAGCGCGATGCCGGCAAGCTGGTGCAGGAGCTGGGCGATCCGATCGAAATGATGCCGTTCGAACCGGAACTCGCGGGCGCCGGCCGGGGCCGGAGCGGACCCCGCCGCGGCGTCGGGGGCGCCGGCCGGATCGGCGGGCGAAGGGGAAGCGGTGTTGCGGGCGGTCATGTGCGGGCGGCCATCGGGTGTCGCGGTTCCTCACGCCCGGACGCGGCGGCCGGCGGCGGCCGGGGTGGTGGCGTGGTCGAGGGTGAAATAGGTCATCTGTTCGCGGAGCTGGCCGGCCTGCTCCTCCAGCGAGCGGGCGGCGGCGGTGCTTTCCTCGACCAGGGCGGCGTTCTTCTGGGTCATCTCGTCCATCTGGGCGACGGCGATGTTGACCTCGTCCAGGCCGGACGCCTGCTCGCGGGTCGCCCGCGCGATCTCGCCGACCAGATCGGCGACGCTGCTGATGCCGGTGACGATCTCGGTCAGCGCCTTGCCGGCCGAGCGCACCAGATCGACGCCGTCCTTCACCTGGGTGCCGCTGTCGAGGATGAGCGCCTTGATCTCCTTGGACGCCTGGGCGGAGCGCTGGGCGAGCTGGCGGACCTCCTGGGCGACCACGGCGAAACCGCGCCCGGCGTCGCCGGCCCGCGCCGCCTCGACCGCCGCGTTCAGCGCCAAGAGGTTGGTCTGGAAGGCGATCTCGTCGATCACCCCGATGATGTCGGCGATCTTCTGCGAGGATTGTTCGATCCGCCGCATCGCCTCCACCGCGCTGTCGGCGACCGTGCCGCCGCGCGAGGCCGCGGCGCGCGCCTCGGTGGCGAAGCTGTTGACCCGCTGGGCGTTGTCGGCGTTGGAGCGGACGGTGGCGGAGAGCTGCTCCATGCTGGCGGCGGTCTCCTCCAGCGAGGAGGCCTGCTGCTCGGTGCGTTCCGACAGGTCGAGGCTGCCGGTGGCGACCTCGCGGCTGGCGGTGGCGATGGAGGCGGCGGCGTCGTCGATCCGCGTCACGATCCCGGAAAGCTGGACCACCGTGTTGTTGAAGTCGTCCTTCAGGCGCTGGAAGACGCCCTCGTACTGCTTGTCGATGCGGCGGGTCAGGTCGCCGCGCGACAGCGACGCCAGGGTGGAGGCCAGCTCCTCCGTCACCTCGGAAATGTTGGCGGACAGACGGTTGATGCCCTCGCTGACCAGCCGGAAGAAGCCGGTCTTGCCGGCGAGGTCGAGGCGCCGGCTGAAGTCGCCGCGCACCGCCTGCTCGACCATGGCGCCGATCTCGCCCTCGATCGCCAGCTCATCGGTCAGGTCGCGCCATTCGATGACGGTGCCGAGCCGTTCGCCCTGGCGGCTGACCACCGGGTTGGCGACGATCTCGAAGGTGCGGCCGCCGGTCTTGGCGATGCTGCGGTGGGTCTGCGTCAGGCCGGCCAGCAGGCGGCGCTGGTGGGCGGGGTCGCGGTGGAAGGCGTCGAAATTGCGGCCGACCAGCGCCGTGCTGTCAAAGCCGGGCAGGTCCTTGCGCAGGTCGGCCTCGGCGTTGGCGAACATCGCCTGGATCGAGCCGTTGGCGTAGAGGATGCGGCCGTCGGTGTCGGACATCATGATGTTGGCCGACACGCTGTCGAGCGCGATGCGCGAGCGCACGGCCTCGACCGCCTCGTCCTTGAAGGCGTCGACGGCGCGGGCCATGTCGCCCAGCTCGTCGCGGGCGTCGGTGTGGGGGACGGTGACGGCCAGCTTGCCGGCGGTCAGCTCGGCCATCACGGCGCGGATGCCGGACACCGGGCCGATGATCGAGGCGGCGATGCGGTTGGCGGCGACCACCCCGATCAGCAGCGACAGCAGCCCGAGCCCGAGCGACAGGCGGATGGCGAAGCCGGCGTCCTGCCCGGCCGCCGTCTCGACGGCGCTCTGGTCGTCGCGGATCGCGGCGACGATGGACTCGATGGCGGTGTTGATGGCGGCGGCCACCTTGGCGACCTCGTCCTGGCGCTGCGCCATGGCCTCGGTGGCGCCCAGCGCCTCGCGGAAGGCGGCGCGGTAGTCGGCGGCGCGCGCGCCGATCTCGCCCAGCGCGGCGGACAGGGCGGCGTTGCCGCGGAAGGCGGCCTGGAGTTCGGCGAGCTGCGCGGCCATCCCCGCGCCCTGGCTCTCGACCACCGCCGCGCCGGCCGCGTCCTTCAGCCCCAGCGTGCGGTTGGTGGCGAAGCGGGTGGTGATCCAGTGCGTCTCGATCGCGCCGGCCTTGATCGCGGCGTCCTTGTCGCCGCTGGCGCTGGCGGTGGCGACGGCCTCGCTCAGCATCGCGGTGACGCGGGCGCCCAGCGGATCCATGCGGCCGTGCAGAATGGCGTCGAAGCGCTCGCGCTGCTCGCGCACCCCTTCGAAGCCGTTGTGGTAGGCGGCGTGCAGCCGGGCGAGGTCGGCGAAGGCGGCGGCGTGGCGCGAGGCGGCGAGCTGCGCCTGCTGGTCGGCCATCGCCTTGTCGAAGGCGGCGCGCAGCGTCCGCTGGCGGTTCAGCGAGGCGCTGTCGCCGGTCGCCAGATAGTCGCGGCCCTGGATGCGCTGGTTGGCCAGCCGGGCCTCCAGATCCTTGGCGAACACCGCCAGCTCGCCGGCCGACAGCACGGTGTCGATGCGGCGGGTCAGGCCGTTCAGCCCCAGCATGGCGATGCCGAGCTGGGCGGCGATCAGCACCAGCAGCAGGCCGAAGACCAGCCACAGCCGCTTGGCGATGCCGAGGTTGCGCAGTAAGGAACCCGTCGAAGTGCTCGTGGAGCTGTTCGTGGCCAAGGCGATGCCTCCCCTAAACGTCTTCCGCGTCCGTGTCTTCCACGTCCGTGTCTTCTGCGTCCGTCCGGGCGGGCGTCGCCGGCCCGGCGGTCAGGACGCCTTGTCGATGGCGGCGGTCGTGCGGTTCGCCGGCTCGTGGTCGCCATGCTCGTTGGCGAACAGCTTGTCGACGTTCAGCAGCGTCACCATGCGGTTGTCGGCGGTGTAGAGGCCGCTGAGATACTCGGCGTCGATCAGCCCGCTGTCGACGTCGGGGGGCGGCTTGATGGCGTCCTGGCCGATCGCCAGGATGTCGGAGATGGCGTCGACCAGGATGCCGCGCGTGCGCTCGCCGACCTGCATGACGACGACGACGTGGCGCTTGGTCACCTCGGTGCCGCCGCCGCCGAAGCGGGCGCGCAGGTCGAAGATCGGGATGATGATGCCGCGCAGGTTGATGACGCCGCGCACATAGTCCGGCAGGTTGGGCAGGCGGCTTTCCGGCGTCCAGCCGCGGATCTCGCGGACGGCCAGGATGTTGACGCCGTACTCCTCGTTGCCGACGGTGAAGGTGACGTACTGCTCCTCCGTCCCGTTGAGCGACAGGGCGTCGGTGCGGGTGCCTCCGACGGTGGCGAGTGCCATGGAACTGCTCATCGCTGGACCTCAGGCCGTTTGGCGTTGACGCGTGTCGTGACCGGCGGATGCCGGAAGGGACGGGGTTGCGGGGAAGGAGGCCGGACGCGGGCCGCCGGGGTTATCGCCGCCGTGGCGGCTCATCTCGCGCAGGCCGGCAACGTCGAGGATCAGGGCGACCCGCCCGTCGCCGAGGATGGTCGCGGCGGCGACCCCCTCCAGACGGCGGAAGTTCGACTCCAGGCTCTTGATGACGACCTGCTGCTGGCCGAGGATCTCGTCGACGACGAGGCCGAGGCGGGAGCCGTCCTCCGTCTCCACCAGCACGACCAGCCCCTTGGTGGCGTCGTCGATGGCCTTGGGGATGCCGAACAGCCGGTGCAGGTGGACCAGCCGGACATACTCGCCGCGCGCCATCATGACGTCGCACTTGTTGACCAGCCCGTGCAGATCCTCCGGCTTGGGCCGCAGGCTCTCGACGATGTTGGTCAGCGGCAGGACGAAGCGCTCCTCGCCGACCGAGATGACCATGCCGTCGAGCACCGCCAGCGTCAGCGGCAGCGACAGGGTGAAGCGCGAGCCCTCGCCCGGCGTCGAATAGACGCCGATGCGTCCGCCGAGCGAGCTGATGTTCCGCCGCACCACGTCCATGCCGACGCCGCGCCCCGACAGGTTCGACACCTGGTCGGCGGTGGAGAAGCCGGGCAGGAAGATCAGATGGTCGATCTCCTCGTCCGACAGGGCGGCGCCGGGGGCGACCAGACCCTTCTCGATCGCCTTGGACAGCACCTTGGCGCGGTTGATGCCGCGCCCGTCGTCGGTGATCTCGATGACGATGCGGCCGGAGCGGTGCTGCGCCGACAGGTGCACGGTGCCGGTGCGCGGCTTGCCGACGCGCTCGCGCTCGTCGGGGCTCTCCAGACCATGGTCGATCGAGTTGCGGATCATGTGGGTCAGCGGGTCGACCAGATTCTCGACGACCGTCTTGTCGACCTCGGTGTTCTCGCCGGAGGTGACCAGCGCCACCTCCTTGCCGGTCACGCCGGCGCACTCGCGGACGAGGCGCGGCATGCGCGAGAAGACGCTCGACACCGGCTGGGCGCGGATCGACATGACGTTCTCGCGCAGCTCGCGGGTGTGCTGGGCGAGCTGCTCCAGCCCCTCCAGCAGCTCCTGGAACTGGCCGGGCGGCAGGTCGCGGACATGCTCGGCGACCATCGCCTGGGTGATGACCATCTCGCCGACCATGTTGACCAGCCGGTCGATCTTGTCGAGATCGACGCGGATGGTGTGGCTGGTCAGGCCGGCGTGCTCGCCGCCGCCGCTGCCGTTGCCGGCGGCGCGCGGCCTGGCCGGTTCGGCGGGCTTGGCGGCGGGCGGCTGGGCGACCGCTTCGGCGGGAGCCGCGGCCGCGGCCGGGGCCGGCTGGGTGACGGCGGGAAGCGCCGGGGCGGTTTCGGCCGCGGGCGGGGCGGCGGTCTCGATCACCGCCGGCAGCGGCGCCTCGGCGGTGATCCGGATGTCGCAGTCGTCGGCGACGAACTCGAAGACGTCGTCGATGCGCTCGCGCCCGATCTCCGGGTCGGCAATCAGCGTCACCGTCCAGTGCAGGTGCAGCAGCTCGGCGTCGAGGTCGCGCAGGCTCGGCAGCCGGTCGAGATGGCAGGCGATCTCCGCCTCGCCCAGCCGGCGCAGGGCGCGCAGCATGAAGGTCGGCTCGTTGCCCGACAGCAGCAGCTCGGCCTTCGGGCGGAAGACGACGGTCCAGCGGATCTTGCCCGGTGGGACCGGCGCGGCGGCCGGCGTCCCCTCGTCGCGGGCGGCGGCGATGGCGGCCAGCGCGTCGCCGAAGATGCCGGCCTCGTCGTCCTCGTCGTCCGGGAAGGCGGGGGGGATGGCGGACGCGGGGGCGGGGGCCGGTGTGTGGACGGCCTCCTCCGGCGCGTGCGCGGCGGTGTCCAGATGGCGGCGCAGCGCCGCGACGGTGCTGTCGGTGGTGCCGGGCGGGGCGTCGGTTCCCTCGCCGGCGTAGGCCAGCATCTGGGCCAGCACGTCGTTGGCGCGGATCAGCGTGTCGACCAGCGCGGTGGTGATCGGGATGGTGGCGTTGCGCACCCCGTCCATCACCGTCTCGAACTCGTGGGCGAAGGCGACCAGCTCGTTGAAGCCGAAGGCGCCGCCGCCGCCCTTGATCGAATGGACGGCGCGGAAGATCGCGTTGACCTCGTCCATGTCGACGTCGCCGGGGGCGAGGCGCAGCAGCCCGGCCTCGGCGACGGCCAGAAGTTCGGCGCTCTCGTCGAAATAGGTCTGCTTGAAGCGGCTCAGATCGTCCATGGACGTTTCCCTCTATACCCCGGTGGCCGTTTCGGCCCGGCGCTGTCGGCGCCGTCGTGTCAGCCGCACACCTTCTGCACCACCGACACCAGCTTGTCGGGGTTGAAGGGCTTGACGATCCAGCCGGTCGCCCCGGCGGCGCGGCCCTCCGCCTTCTTCTTCTCGTCGGCCTCGGTGGTCAGCATCAGGATCGGCAGCGTGCGGTGGGCCGGGATGGCGCGCAGCTTGCGGATCAGGGTCAGCCCGTCCATCACCGGCATGTTCAGGTCGGTGATGACCAGATCGACCTTGCCGGCCGCCATCGCGGTCATGGCCTGCTGGCCATCCGCCGCCTCCACCACGTCGTAACCGGCGCCCTTCAGCGTGAAGGTCACCATGTCGCGCATGGTGCGGGAGTCATCGACGGTCAAAACCTTCTTCTTCACGCTGCGCTCCATTGCTTCAGCCACGCCGCAAGACCCAGATCCTCGCAGGCGTCGGTCAGGACCTCCGACGGGGCGGCGACCGCGAAGGCGGTGCCGCGCTCCGCCGCGTCGCGCGAGGCGACGACCAGGGCCTGGATGCAGGCGGCGCTGACCCGCTCCACCGCGTCGGCCTGGACGGTGACGTCGGCCGACGCCGCGAAGCCGGCGCGCAGGCTGTCCAGCAGCGGCTGCGCCATCGGCAGGTCGAGGTCGCTGGGCAGGCCCAGGCGAATCCGTCCGCCCTCCTCGCTCCACTTGATCAGGGTCACACCACTTCTCCGCTCGTCCGGACACCCGGTCCCGCTCCGCACCAGACCGGACGGTGCCAGAGCAGCCTCAAGGATTCGTTAAGTCCGGAACCTGCCACACGGAGAAGGGTCCTGGAACTCCGGGTTGACCGCAATCATTTTTGCGACAAGGGGGCGGCCCGCTCGGCGGCCGGTCAGGGGCTGCGTGTTCGAGCGCCGATCAGGGGACGGAATTCGGCCAGCACGGATTCGTAGACCGGCCGCTTGAAGGCGACAATCAGGCCGGGCAGTTCCTCGGCGTCGATCCATCTCCAGGCGTCGAACTCCGGGTGGGCGGTGTCGAGCCGGATGTCGGAGTCAACACCGGTGAAGCGGGCGAGCATCCACATCTGCTCCTGCCCGCGCCAGCGGCCCTTCCACACCTTGCCCAGCAGATCGTCGGGCAGGTCGTAGCGGTGCGGCGCCACGGTCATGGCGATGAACTCGGCCTTGGCGGTGCCGATCTCCTCCTCCATCTCGCGGAAGGCGGCGGCGCGGGCGTCCTCGCCCTTGTCGATGCCGCCCTGCGGCATCTGCCAGTCGGCCGAAGACCCGGTGCGGCGGGCGACGAACACCTCGCCGCGGCCGTTCAGCAGCATGATTCCGACGCAGGGGCGGTAGGGCAGGGAGGCGCGGTCGATCGGTGTCTTGCCGGTGGGGGTCTTCATGGGGCTATCGTCTTCTTATTGCTTCTGGATGTCGACCACCGCCGAGACCGGCGCCAGGACGAAGCCGCGGTCGGCCAGCGCCGTCATCCACAGCGCGATCCGCTCGATGGTCGTCGGGTAGGGGGAGGCCATGCCGACCGCCGCCCCGTTGGCCTTGGCGATCCCCTCCAGCTCGCGGAGCTGGTCGTCGATGGCGCCGCGCGACAGGTCGCGGTCGATGGTGCGGTCGGCCAGCGCGCGCGGAACCCCGGACAGGGTGGCGAGGGGGCCGGCGATGCTGCGCGGGTTGGCGCGGGCGTCGAGGAACAGCAGGCCGCGCGCCTTCAGCGCGTCGATCACCGGCTGCACGGCGCCCTGGTTGGCCGTGAACTTGCTGCCCGTCGTGCTGGTGATGCCGACATAGCCGACCGCCTTGCCGAGCGACCATTCCAGCCGCTCGATGTTGCGTTCCGGGGCCAGCATGCTGAGCAGCGCGTTGGGGCCGGGGTCGTCGCGCGGGTAGTTCTGCGGCTCCATCGGGACCGCGAGCATCACCTCGTGCCCCTTGGTCCGCGCCCGCTCCACCCAGTTGTCGAGCCGCTCGGCGTAGGGCACGAAGGCCAGCGTCACGCCGGGCGGCAGCTTCGCCAGGGCGTTGCCGGTGGTGACGCCGCTGATGCCCATGTCGGCCATGACGATGGCGATGCGCGGGCGCTTGTCGCCGGCCGGGAAGGGGCGGGCGTAGACCTGCCAGGGCTTGCGCCCGTCCTCGGCGATCCTCGGCAGCGGGCCGTTGCGGCTGTCCTCGACCAGGCCAGGCACCGGGGCCGGCACCAGAGTGGCGGCGGGGGCGGCCGCGCCGGGCAGGGCGAGCGGCGCCGGGGCGGTGGAGGGGGGGGCGGTGGGCGGCGGACTGGCGGTGGGGGGAGCCGGGGCCGCCGGTGGCGCGGGAGTCTGGATGGCGGGAGCCTGGATGGCGGGAGCCTGGGGAGCGGCCGGGGGCTTGGGAGCCACCACCGCCACCGTCGCCTTGGGGATGGCGGCCTCCCACGCGGCGGTGGTTTCGGCGCCGTTCAGCGCCAGCCAGCCGGCGACCGCGCCGAGTCCGGCGGCGACCGCCGCCACGGCCCCGAGCAGGGCCCTGGACAGCGGCTTCCCCAGGGGCTTGCGCGAGGGGGTATCGTCGCCCAGGTCGGCGTGCGGGTTGCGCCGCCGCTTGAGCCGGGCGAGCCAGCCGGGACGGCCCCGCAAGTCGAACTTCAGACGACCGAGCAGCGCAGGGGCCTTCACGGCAGGATACTCCCGATCCGGTCAGCGCGCCGCGGCGCGCGACTGGAACAACGCGACGCCGCGCAGCAGATCCAGCGCGCGGGCGAGCTGGAAGTCGAAGGGCGGCTGGCCGTTCGCCGCCGCGGGAACCGGGGCGTCGGGATCGGCCGGCGCCGCCGCCGGTGGGGTGGCGGGAGCCGCACCCGGCGTAGCCGGAGGCGTCGTCGTGTTGCTGGCGCCGGGCGCGCCGGCCGGCGGCTTGGTGGTCGCCGGGCTGGGGGCGCGGTTCTGGTTGGCCGGGTCGGTGTTGCGCAAGGCGCCCTTCAGGTCGGATTCGCGGCGCCGCGCGGCGGCGTTGGCCTCCAGATCCTCCAGCTTGGCGACGTGCACCTCGATGTCCGGGGTGATGCCGAGCTGCTGGATCGAGCGGCCCGACGGCGTGTAGTAGCGCGCCGTGGTCAGCCGCATGGCGCCGTGGCCGGGCAGCGGGATGATGGTCTGCACCGACCCCTTGCCGAAGGACTGGGTGCCCATGACGATGGCGCGCTTGTGGTCCTGGAGCGCGCCCGCGACGATCTCCGACGCCGAGGCCGAACCGCCGTTGATCAGGATCACCACCGGCAGCCCCTTGGCGAGGTCGCCCGGCTTGGCGTTGAAGCGGGTGCCCTCCTCCGACTTGCGGCCGCGCGTCGAGACGATCTCGCCCTTGTCGAGGAAGGTGTCCGACACCGACACCGCCTGGTCGAGCAGGCCGCCCGGGTTGTTGCGCAGGTCGAGCACGTAGCCCTTCAGCTTGTCGCCGACCTGCTGCTGGAGCGAGGCGATCGCCTTCTCCAGCCCGCTCTGGGTCTGCTCGTTGAAGCTGGTGATGCGGATGTAGCCGATGTCGCCCTCGGTGCGGTAGCGGACCGACTGCACCTTGATGACGGCGCGGGTCAGCGAGACCTCGAACGGTTCGCCGGCGTCGCCGCGGCGGATCGTCACCTTCAGCTCGCTGCCGACGGGCCCGCGCATCTTCTCGACGGCGTCGTTCAGGCTGAGGCCCATGACCGCCTCGCCGTTGAGCTGGACGATGAAGTCGCCCGGTTGCAGCCCGGCGCGGAAGGCCGGCGTGTCGTCGATCGGCGAGACGACCTTGACGAGGCCGTTCTCCATCGTGACCTCGATGCCGAGCCCGCCGAACTCGCCGCGGGTCTGCACCTGCATGTCCTGGAAGCTCTTCTTGTTCAGGTAGCTGGAATGCGGGTCCAGCGAGGTCAGCATGCCGTTGATCGCCGATTCGATCAGCTGCTCGTCGGTGACCTGCTCGACATACTCGGCGCGGACGCGCTCGAAGACGTCGCCGAACAGGTTCAGCTGCCGGTAGGTCTCCGACGAGTTGCTGGACTGCGCGGTGACGGTGGCGACGCCGGCACCCAGAAACACCAGGGCTGCCGCCGTGGCGGCACGCTTGATCATTCTCATCTACCCTTGTCCTTTCCCCTCCGGGGCGCCGAACCCGCGCTGCGGATTGATCGGCTGACCGTTTCGTCGCAGCTCGAAATAGAGATCCGGACTGCCGTCCGCCGGCATGACGGCGACCGGTTCCCCGGACGCCACCCGCTTGCCGACGGCCGTGTCGATCCGGCCCAAACCCGCAATCAAACTATGATATCCATTGCCGTGTTCCACGATCAAGATAAGGCCATAGCCTTTGAACGGGCCGGCGAACATGATCGATCCGCTTTGTGGCGCGACGACGGTCGCTCCGGCGCGGGTCTGCACCGTCAGGCCGCGGCTGGTGGCGCCGAAACGGTCGGTCTCGCCGTAGCGCGTGGTCAGCCGTCCGCCGGCCGGCAGCGTCAGGCCGGCGACGGCGGGCAGGCCGTCGGCGCGGCCGGCGGCATCCGGAGCGGGTGCCGAGCGGCGGGCGGCCAGCGCCTTCTCGGCGGCCTCGCGGGCGGCCTCCTTGGCCGCCGCCTCCCTGGCGCGCTGCTCCTCTGCCGCTTGCAGGGCGGCGGCCTTCTGCTCGGCGGCGCGGATCTCGGCCAGCTTGCGCTCGGCCTCCTTGCGCTCCGCCTCCTTGCGGGCGGCGAGCTTGCGCTCGGCCTCGCGCTGTTCGGCGAGGCGGCGTTCGGCTTCCCGGCGCTCGGCCTCGCGGCGTTCCGCCTCGCGCTTGGCGGCGGCCTCGGCGGCGGCGCGGCGCTCGGCCTCCAGCCGCTCCATCAGTTGACGCAAGTCGGTGGCCTGACCGGCGAGCGCCCCCATGCGCTGGGCGACCTGGACGCGCTCCTCCTCGGTCTGGCGCGACAGCTCCTCGCGGCGGGCGACGAGTCGGGCCATCTCGCCCTGTTTCGCCGCCAGCGACACGCGGGCGGCGAGCGCCTTGGCGCGCTGGGCGACGAGCTTTTCACGGGTGTCGGACAGGGCGGTCAGCGCGGTGGCCAACGCGTCGGCGCGGGCGCGCAGGGCCGGCACGGTGTCGCGCAGCAGCAGGGCGGAGCGCAGCGTGTCCACCGGCCCGTCCGGCCGGGCGAGCACCGCCTCCGGCGGCACGCGGGCCAGCCGTTGCAGGGCGCCGAGCAGCGAGGCGATCTGCTGGCGCTCGGTGTCGAGCCGGCCGGCGCGGTCGTGCTCCTCGGCCTCCAGGGCGGTGAGGGACTCTTCGAGCGCGTCGAGATCGCGCTCCTGGGCGCGCGACTGGTCGGCGAGGCCGATCAGCTGGCCGCGCAGTTCGTCCAGCTCCTTCTGCTGGGCCTGTGATTTGCGGTCGAGCTGCTGCTGGCGCTGCTTGTCGGCCTGGAGTTCCTGCTCGACGCGCCTGAGGGCCTGGTTCGGCGATTCGCTCTGGGCGAGGGCGGGATGGGCGAGGAGGAGGGCCAGCGCCATGAGTGCTCCGGCCACGGCTCCCTCTCCCGCCCCGGGAGAGGGAAGGGGCCCATGCGCAGCATGGGAAGGGTGAGGGGCTGTCGGGGCATGGATCGAGCCGTGCGCCCGACCGCCCCCCACCCTCCCCACCGCTTCGCGGCGGGTCCCCTCCCTCTCCCGGGGCGGGAGAGGGAACAGGAACCGGGGACCCGCCGGCATCCCCTACTCCGCCGCCGCCGCGCGGGCGGCGTCGCGGGTCAGCAGGTTGCGGCCGGTCATCTCCGCCGGCTGGGGCAGGCCCAGCAGGTCGAGCAGGGTGGGCGCGATGTCGGCCAGACGGCCGCCGCCGATGCGGGCGCCGGCCGGGCCGTTGACCAGCACCAGCGGCACCTTGTCCAGCGTGTGGGCGGTGTGCGGGCCGCCGTTCTCCGGGTCCTTCATCAGCTCGCAGTTGCCGTGGTCGGCCGTCACCAGCATGGTGCCGCCGGCGCGGCGCACCGCCGCCTCCAGCCGGCCGAGGCTGGCGTCGACCGCCTCGACCGCCTTGATCGCCGCCGCCAGAATGCCGGAATGGCCGACCATGTCGGGGTTGGCGTAGTTTACCACGATCAGGTCGTACTTGCCCGAATCGACCGCCGCGACCAGCTTGTCGGTGACCTCGGCCGCCGACATCTCCGGCTGGAGGTCGTAGGTCGCGACTTTCGGCGACTGGACGAGGATGCGGTCCTCGCCGGGATAGACCCGCTCCTCGCCGCCGTTGAAGAAGAAGGTGACGTGCGGGTACTTCTCGGTCTCGGCGATGCGCAATTGGGTCATGCCGGCCTCGCTGACCACCTCGCCCAGCACCTTGGTCAGGGACTTCGGCGGGAAGATGGTGGTCATCAGCTTGGCGAGCGACGACGAATACTCGACCATGCCGACCACCGCCGACAACGTCGGCAGCGCGCCGCGCTCGAAGCCGTCGAAGCCCGGCTCGACGTAGGCGGCGAGGATCTCGCGGGCGCGGTCGGCGCGGAAATTCGCCATCAGGATGGCGTCGCCGTCCTTCATGCCGTCATAGCCGCCGACCACCGTCGGCAGGATGAACTCGTCGTATTTTTCGGCGGCGTAGCTCTGTTCGATCGCCTGGATGGCGTCGTCGGCGCGCTCGCCCTGCCCGTGGGTCATCGCCGCGTAGGCCTTGCCGACGCGGTCCCAGCGCTTGTCGCGGTCCATCGCGTAGTAGCGGCCGATCACGGTGGCCACCTCGACGCCGGGCAGCTCGAACACGTCGGCGAGGAATTCGGCGACTTGGTCCTTGGCGCTCTGCGGCGGCACGTCGCGCCCGTCGGTGAAGGCGTGGATGGCGACCGGCACGCCCTCGCGCGCCAGGATCGCGGCCAGCGCCGCCATGTGCTCCTGGTGCGAGTGCACGCCGCCCGGCGACAGCAGCCCCATCAGGTGGCAGCGCCCGCCGGTCTTCTGCAAGGTCTTGACCAGATCGTAGAGCGCCTGGTTGCGCTCCAGGTCGCCGTTCAGGATGGCGTGGTCGATCATGACCAGATCCTGCATGACGACGCGGCCGGCGCCGATGTTCATGTGGCCGACCTCGGAATTGCCCATCTGCCCCCGGGGCAGCCCGACCTCCTCCTCGCTGGCGTCGAGGAAGGCGGTCGGCTCGCCGGTCCACAGCCGGTCCCAGTTGGGCGTCTGGCCCTGCGCGATGGCGTTGTCGTCCCGTTCCTCGCGGTAGCCCCAGCCGTCCAGGATGCAGAGGACGACGGGCTTGGGCGGGGTCGAGGGGCGGCTGGTCTCGGTCATCGCGGGTCTACCTCTCACGGACGGTGGTTCGGGTCCGGCGCGTCGTTGGCGGCGCCGTTTTCGGGGTCAGGCTCTGTGATATGGGTGTCCGGCCAGGATTTGCTGCGCCCGATAGAGCTGTTCGGCGAGCATTCCGCGCACCAGCATGTGTGGCCAGGTCATCGGGCCGAAGGCCATCAGGAAATCGGCGCGCGCCCGCACCGCGTCGCCATGCCCGTCGGCCCCGCCGATCAGAAAGGCGATGTCGCCGGCGCCACGGTCGCGCCAGTCGCCGACCTTGGCGGCGAAGGCTTCGCTGGGCAGCGCCTTGCCGCGCTCGTCGAGCGCGACGACGACGGCCCCGGCGGGGATGGCGGCGAGCAGAAGCTCGGCCTCCTGCCGCTTCAATTCGTCGGAGGAGAGGCGTTTCTTCACCTCGACCTCCTTCAGGGTGAACGGCCATGTCAGCCGCCCGACATACTCGTCGAACAGGTCGCGCGTCGGTCCACCCCGCGACCGCCCGACGGCGGCGAGCCACACACGCATGGAACGCGGCCCTCCGCCCGGTTTCGCGTCAGGCCGTCAGCCGGGCCGCGTCGGACGCCGCCTGATCCGCCGGCAGCTCCAGACCCCACATCTTCTCGATGTTGTAGAAGGTCCGGACCTCGGGCTTGAACAGGTGGACGATGACGTCGCCGGCGTCGACCAGGACCCAGTCGGCCTGTTCGAGCCCCTCCATCTCGACCCGGCCGAGGCCGGCCTGCTTCAGCTTCTCCGACAGCTTCATGGCCATGGCGCCGATGTGCCGCGTGTTGCGGCCGGACGCGACGATCATGTAGTCCGCGAAGGTGGTCTTGCCGGCAAGGTCGATGACGGTGACGTTGTCCGCCTGGTCGTCGTCCAGGGACGTCTCGATGAGCGCCTTCAGGTCCTGCGGTTCGAGGATCTGGAGAACGGCGGCGGGCCGCGGAGCGGTCGCGGCCGTTTCGGTGTGCGTGGTGATGGTTTCAACCTCTTGCAACGGTGTCACGGTCCGGTGGCGCGTGCCTGCCGGATCGCCGTCGCCGAGGCCGTGTGCAGGGGGTTCCGGAAGAACATCCAGGCCGGCCGCTCGTGGCGCGCCAGCCCCTTGGCCCCATGCATGGACACCCGCCGACGGATGTAACGCTGGGCGGCCTGGCCGCTCAGCGCATTCAAAGAATAGGTCGGGCGGGCGAAAACCGCAACCGGCACCGACTCGAAGATTCGCGTCCAGTGCCTCCAGCGGGGGATCTGCCGCAAATTGTCCGCCCCCATCAGCCAGACGAAGCGGGTTTTCGGGAAGCGCCGGGTCAGCGCCGCCAGCGTGTCGACGGTGTAGCGGGTGCCGAGATCCGTCTCGATCCCGGTGACCTCGATGCGCGGATGGGCGGCGACGCGGCGCGCCTCGGCCAGCCGCTCGGGCAGGGAGGCCATGCCGGACGTGGATTTCAGCGGGTTCTGGGGGCTGACCAGCCACCACACCCGGTCGAGCCCGAGCGCCTTGAGGGCGTAGAGCGAGATGTGCCGGTGCCCGGCGTGCGCCGGGTTGAACGACCCGCCGAGCAGGCCGACGGTCAGCCCGGCGTAGAGCGGGCCGGAGCGCAGCGTGGGTCCCTCTCCCGGGGCGGGAGAGGGAAGGGGCCCATGCGCAGCATGGGAAGGGTGAGGGGCTGGAGGGCGTGTGGCTTTATCCATGTTCCGACAGCCCCTCACCCTCCCCACTTCGTGGGTCCCCTCCCTCTCCCGGGGCGGGAGAGGGCATTATCCTACGGCCGGGTCTGGCCATCGCCGCGCACGACATACTTGTAGCTGGTCAACTGCTCGGCACCCACGGGCCCGCGGGCGTGGAACTTGTCGGTGGAGATGCCGATCTCGGCCCCCATGCCGAACTCGCCGCCGTCGGCGAACTGGGTCGAGGCGTTCCACAGCACGATGCCGCTGTCGATCCGGCTCAGGAAGCGCTCGGCCGCCGCCGAATCCTCGGTGATGATCGATTCGGTGTGGTGCGAGCTGTGGCGGTTGATGTGGTCGATGGCACCATCCACCCCGTCCACCACGCCGCAGGCGATGATGGCGTCGAGATACTCGGTGTCCCAGTCGGCGGCCTCGACCGGCGTCACGCGCGGGTTGGCGGCCTGGGTGGCCCTGTCGCCGCGCACGGCGCAGCCGGCGTCCAGCAGATCCTTGACCAGCAGCGGCAGCGCCGTCTCCGCGATGGCGCGGTCGACCAGCAGGGTCTCCGCAGCGCCGCAGATCGAGGTGCGGCGCATCTTGGCGTTCAGCACCACCTTGCGCGCCTTCTCCAGGTCGGCGGCGGCGTCGACATAGACGTGGCAGTTGCCGTCGAGATGCTTGATGACCGGCACCCGGCTCTCGTCGGCGATGCGCTGGATCAGTGACTTGCCGCCGCGCGGGATGATGACGTCGATGAACTCGCGCATCCGCAGCATGTGGCCGACCGCCGCGCGGTCGGTGGTGGGGACGAGCTGGATCGCCGCCTCCGGCAGCCCGGCCTCGCGCAGCCCCTGCGCCAGACAGGAGGCGATGGCGCGCGACGAGCGCACGCTTTCCGAGCCGCCGCGCAGGATGGCGGCGTTGCCCGACTTCAGGCAGATGCCGCCGGCGTCGGCGGTCACGTTGGGCCGGCTCTCGTAGATGATGCCGACGACGCCCAGCGGCACGCGCACGCGCTGGATGTTCAGCCCGTTGGGCCGCGTCCAGTCGGCCAGCACGCCGCCGATGGGGTCGGGGAAGTCGGCGATGTCCTCCAGGCCCTTGGCCATCGCCTCGATGCGCGTGTCGTCAAGCGTCAGGCGCTCCAGCATGGGGCCGGACAGGTCGCGCGCGTTGGCCAGATCCTCGGCGTTGGCGGCCTTGATCTCGGATGCCCGGGCGCGGATGGCCGAGGCCGCCGCCCTCAAGGCCCGATCCTTGTCCGGCCCTGGCACGGTCGCCAGCGCGGCCGCGGCGGCGCGGGCCTTGCTGCCGAGGGACAGCATCTGATCGTGCAGGGCATCGGTGGTGGCGGGCAGGGCGGACATGGCGCTCTCTCCGTGAAAGGGACGACGACCTTAACGAATAGTTCGCGACCGCGAAAGCGGCTGCGACGATCGGCACGGCCGACCCGACGAAAACGCAGTGGGCCGGAGCGCGGGGGGCGGGCATAGTCGCCGCGGATTTCTCCCTCGACCGGTAGGGTTATCGATGCTGACGCTGCTGCTGATCGTCTCCGCCTTCTTCGCCGGCGTGCTGAACGCGGTGGCCGGTGGCGGCAGCTTCCTGACCTTTCCGGCCCTGATCCTCGCCGGGGTGCCGCCGCTGAACGCCAACGCCACCAGCACGGTCGCGGTGGCGCCCGGCGCGCTGGCCAGCGCCTACGGCTACCGGCGCGAGCTGGGCAAGATCCGCGAGATCCATCTGCCCTCCTTCCTGGGGGTCAGCCTCGTCGGCGGGCTCCTGGGGGCGCTGCTGCTGCTGTGGACGCCGCAGCGGACCTTCGAGGTCATCGTCCCCTGGCTGCTGCTGTTCGCCACCGTGCTGTTCGCCTTCGGGCCGAAGGCGTCGGCCTGGATCCGCCGCAACGTCACGGTCGGTCACGGCGCGGTGCTGGCGACGCAGTTCTTCATCGCCATCTACGGCGGCTATTTCGGCGGCGGGATCGGAATCCTGATCCTGGCGACGCTCGGCGTCTTCGGGCTGACCGACCTGCACGCGATGAACGGGCTGAAGACGCTGGTGTCGGGCTGCCTGAACGCGGTCGCGGTGATCGCCTTCGTGGCCGGCGGCGCCGTCTACTGGACCGAGGCGCTGATCATGCTGGTCGCCGCGATGGCCGGCGGCTACGCCGGGGCGGCGGTCGCCCGCCACATCCCGCCGCCGGTCCTGCGCAAGTTCGTCATCCTCGTGGGCGTGGCGATGACGGTCTATTTCTTCGTCACGAAGGGCTGAGCGACCGCAGGCCGGAGCCGCACAGCGCGTCCCAGTCGAGCGCCGCCGGATCCTCGACCCGGTAATCGACGGCGTCGAAGACGATGGCGGGATTCTGCGGCCAGGCGATGGTCAGCATGCCGGCGGCGCGCGCGCTGCGGGCGCCGGTCGGGCTGTCCTCGATCACCGCGCAGGATTCCGGCGCGAGGCCCAGCGTCTCGGCCGCCCGCAGATAGGGCTCCGGATGCGGCTTGCCGTTGGCGACGTCGTCGCGGCTGATGCTGAAGCGGAAATGCGGCAGCCCCATCGCGGCGAGGTTGGCGTCGACCACCGCACGTCCGCTGTTCGACACGCAGGCCTGATCCAGGCCGCGCGCCGCGAAGCCCTCGACCAGCGCGAAGGCGCCCTCGCGCGGCTTCACGCCGGCGACGCGGGCGACGTAGAGCGCGTTGATCTCGTCGGCCCAGCGGGCGACCGTGACCGGCAGCGGCCGGATGGCGTGCAGCCGGTCGTAATAGTCGCGGAAGGCGACGCCGACCGAGGCCGCGCACTCCTCCTCGCTCACCTCGTGGCCGTAGCCCCGGCAGACCTCGATCATGGCGCGGTGGTGCCAGGGCTCGCTGTCCATCAGCGTGCCGTCGATGTCCCACAGGATGGCCCGGATCGGCGGACGCGCCACGGTGCCGCTCACCGCACCACCAGATCGTCGCGGTGGACGATCTCGTCGCGGCCGCGGTAGCCGAGGATGTCCTCGATCTCGTGGCTCTTGCGGCCGGCGATGCGGCGGACGTCCTCGGCGGCGTAGGCGGTCAGGCCGCGCGCCACCTCGCGCCCGTCCGGCGCCCGCACCACCACCACGTCGCCGCGGTCGAACTCGCCGTAGACGGCCGTCACGCCGGCCGGCAGCAGGCTGGCGCCGTTGCCGAGCGCGCGCAGCGCCCCCTCGTCCACCGTCAGCACGCCGGCGGTGTTCACATGGCCGGCGATCCACGCCTTGCGGGCGCTCGACGGCTCGGCCGAGGGCAGGAACCAGGTGCAGGGCGCCCCGCCGTCCTCGGGACGCTTCTCCAGCGCGGCCAGCGGGTTCAGGCGCTGGCCCTTGGCGATGATCATCCGGCAGCCGGCGGCGAGCGCCACCCGCGCCGCCGCGATCTTCGTCACCATGCCGCCGCTGCTGTAGCCGGGAGGCGGCTCGCCGGCCATGTCGACGATCGCCGGGGTCAGCTCGCGCACCAGCGGGATGTGGGTGGCGGCCGGATCCTTGCGCGGGTCGGCGGTGTAGAGCCCGTCGATGTCCGAGAGCAGGATCAGCGTGTCGGCGCTGATCATCTGGGCGACGCGGGCGGCCAGCCGGTCGTTGTCGCCGAAGCGGATCTCGGCGGTGGCGACCGTGTCGTTCTCGTTGATGACCGGGACGGCGCCCAGCTTCAGCAGCGTGTCGATGGTGCTGCGGGCGTTCAGGTGGCGCCGCCGTTCCTCGGTGTCCTCGCGCGTCACCAGCACCTGGGCGACGGTGACGTCGTGGCGGGCCAGCGTTTCCTGGTAGGCGTGGGCGAGCCGGATCTGGCCGGTGGCCGCCGCCGCCTGCTTCTCCTCCAGCTTCAGCGCGCGGCCGACGAGGCCGAGATGCTCGCGCCCGCAGGCGACGGCGCCGGAAGTGACGATCACCACCTCCTGCCCGCGCTTGCGGCAGGCGGCGACGTCGTCGGCCAGCGCGTCGAGCCATTCGCGGCGGATCCGGCGGGTTTCGCCGTCGACCAGCAGGGCCGAGCCGATCTTCACGACCAGCCGGCGCGAGTCCAGAAGGGTGGGGGGCAGGGTGGGCGAGGCGAGCGGGGAGAGGGTCTCAAGCGCCATGGCGGCCGGTCCCGTCCTTGTCGCCGTCCTTGCCTTCGCCTTGCGCGGTGGCGTCGTCGGACTCTTCCTCTTCGGACTCGTCGAGATCGTCGCCGTCCTCCAGCGCGTCCCCGTCCGCCATCTCCCCGTCCGCCATCTCCCCGTCCGCCATCTCCTCGTCCAGGGCGTCTTCCTCGGACACGTCGTCCTCAAGCAGATCCTCGCCGCCGACCCACTCGCCGAGTTCCTCGTTCCACTGCATCCCGTCGTCGTCCGGCAGCTTCTGGCCGACCGGCGGGCGCGGGATGGAGCGGGTGACCGGCGCGTGGATGACGTCGGGCTCCTCTTCCTTGGACTCCTTGATGGCGGTGAGCAGCCGGTACAGCACCTTCTGCACGCCCTGGCCGGTGGCGCCGGACAGCACCATGACCTCGGCGCCCGATTCGGCCTCCAGCGCCGCCTTCTTCTCCTCGACCTCCTCGTCGAGCAGGGCGTCGGACTTGTTCAGTCCGATCACCTCCAGCTTGTCGGCGAGGTTGCCGCCATAGGCCTTCAGCTCGTTGCGGATGGTGCGGTAGGAGGCGACGACGTCCTCGGCGGTGCCGTCGATCAGGTGCAGCAGGATGCGGGTGCGCTCGACATGGCCGAGGAAGCGGTCGCCCAGCCCGTGCCCCTCGTGCGCGCCCTCGATCAGGCCGGGGATGTCGGCGATGACGAACTCCTCGTCGCCGGCGCGGACGACGCCCAGGTTGGGAGCCAGCGTGGTGAAGGGGTAGTCGGCGATCTTCGGCTTGGCCGCCGTGGTCGCGGCGAGGAAGGTCGACTTGCCGGCGTTGGGCAGTCCCAGCAGCCCGGCGTCGGCGATCAGCTTGAGCCGCAGCCACACCCACTGCTCCTGCCCCGGCCAGCCGGGGTGGAACTTGCGGGGCGCGCGGTTGGTCGGCGTCTTGAAATGCGCGTTGCCGTGCCCGCCGTCGCCGCCGCGCAGGAAGATCCGGCGCTGACCGGGCTCGGTCAGGTCGAGCAGGACGGTTTCCTGATTCTCGTCGAGGATCTGGGTCCCGACCGGCACGCGCAGCACCACGTCGGTGCCGCGCGCGCCGTTGCGGTTGGCGCCCATGCCGTGGTTGCCGCGCTGGGCCTTGAAATGCTGCTTGTAGCGGTAGTCGATCAGCGTGTTCAGGCCTTCCGCGACCTCGATCACCACGTCGCCGCCGCGGCCGCCGTCGCCGCCGTCCGGTCCGCCGAACTCGATGAACTTCTCGCGGCGGAACGCCACGGCGCCGGGGCCGCCGTCGCCGCTCTTCAAGAACACCTTGGCCTGATCGAGGAACTTCATCGTGGGACCTTGCCCGTCAGCGGATCACAGAAAACCAAAACAAAAATCGGGGGCCGGTCGCCCGGTCCCCCGACTTTATCCCACAACCGTGCGCGCCTGGTAAACCGGCAGCGCGACGACCCGGTTACTCCGCGGCGACCGCCGGGACCTGGTCGTTGGCGGCAACCACGTTCACGTAGGTGCGGCCGTTCGAGCTGTGCTTGAAGAAGACCTGACCGTCGGCCATCGCGAAGATGGTGTGGTCGCGGCCGAGGCCGACATTCTCGCCCGGGTGGAACTTCGTGCCGCGCTGGCGGACGATGATGTTGCCGGAGATGACGTTCTCGCCGCCGAAACGCTTCACGCCGAGACGGCGACCAGCGGAATCGCGGCCGTTGCGGGACGAGCCGCCTGCCTTTTTATGTGCCATGGGGTGTTGCTCCTGTCCTTAAAAGACGCCGGCCGATCAGGCCGCGCCGTTGATCCCGGTGATGCGCAGGACGGTGAGGTCCTGGCGGTGGCCGTTCTTACGGCGGTAGTTCTGGCGGCGCTTCTTCTTGAAGACGATGATCTTCGGGCCGCGATCCTGGGCGACCACCTCGGCCACCACGGCGGCGCCGGCCACCGTCGGGGTGCCGATCGTCGTGTTGCCGGCGTCGCCGACCATCAGCACGTCATCGAGCGTGATGGAAGCGCCAGCTTCGGCTTCGATCTTTTCAACACGGATCACGTCGCCATTGGCGACCTTGTACTGCTTGCCGCCGGTGCGGATCACTGCAAACATCGTCGTCACTGCCTATGTCAAAACAAACGGCGGGCTGCTCGCCCACCGTTCGATGCGCAAGCCCGTTCATGGGAGCGGGGATCTATACGCAGCTACCGCCGCGAGTCAACAGGGTTGGTGATGCGATTGTTCGCATTTTTCCGCAAAAAGGGCTTGCGCGGGGGCAGGCGTTTGGTTAGGTTCCCGCCACCCCGGAAACGGGGGCGCGGAGGGGTGGCAGAGTGGTCGATTGCACCGCACTCGAAATGCGGCATACCTGTGAGGGTATCGAGAGTTCGAATCTCTCCTCCTCCGCCAGAATTCTTCCGGAGCGTCGAGGCAAGGGCCTCCGCTCCGGGTCTTCAAAAAGATGACGATCCCCTGGTCTTGGACCGGAACGACGAACCGCCCTGCTCGCCGGCACGGCGGTTTTTTCGTTTCGGGATGCCGGCCGCGATGAGGCGGCCGGCCCGCCGCCGCTTCAGCGGAAGGTGCCGCCGCTTCAGCGGAAGGTGATGTAGCTGTCCAGCGCGGCGCGGCGCAGCGATTTCAGGATGTGCGGCGCCGCGCCGGTGGCGATGATGCGCCCGTTGGCCTCGCGGCAGCGGTTGGCCAGGATGAACAGCATCCCGACCGCGGCGGAATCGATGAAGGTGACGAAGCGCAGGTCGAGCGGGACCACCGGCCGGTTGCCGAAATCCCATTGTCCCAGCATGGCGTGGAACTTCGGCCCGTCCTCGTAGGTGCAGCGGCCCGACAGCAGGATGCCGTCCTGTCCGTCCACGGGGGTGAAGGCGTACTCCATGCGTGCGTCCCGAAAAGATAAAATGCAAACTTTCTTCATGGGACCACGAAGTTTTCCGCAGTGCAAGAGCGTGAAATGAGCGATTTGTAACGTACGCCGACGGCGCCGGTCCGATTGCCGGCCGCCCGGACTGGACAAAGCGGGCATGCGCCTATATCTGGTGGGCGCCCCCGGCCGGACGGCCCAGACGTTCCGTCCGCGGGGCTCGCAAACCCGGTTCCGCCAACCAGCAAGCCCCGACGACGCCGGCCGACCGTCCGCCCCGGACCTCCGCCGCCGCCCCGGCGTTGCCTCGTTCCAAAGGGAGGGTGCCGCGATGCACGCCGATCCCCAGACGCCGAACCCCCGGCCCTCCGCCCCGTCGCCGCGTGACGAGGCGGAGGACGAACGCCGCTACGGCGTCGAGCCGGAGTTCGTGGACGAGATCGTCACCCTGCTGCGCGCCCGCGAGCGCGACGCCGTGCGCGCCCTGCTCGACGACCTCCACGCGGCCGACGTCGCCGACCTGATCGAGCAGATCGATCCGGCCGAGCGCGACGGGCTGATCGAGATCCTGCGCCCCGGCTTCGACGGCGAGGTGCTGTCCTACCTGAACCCCGACCTGCGCGAGGCGGTGGTCGGGCGGTTCGAGCCGCGGGAGCTGGCCGCCGCCGTCGCCGAACTGGACACCGACGACGCCGTCGACGTCATCGAGGATCTCGACGAGGAGACGCGCGCCCGCATCCTGGAGAATCTGCCGGCCGAGGACCGCGCGCTCGTCCAGGAGAACCTGACCTACGACGAGGGCAGCGCCGGCCGCATGATGCAGCGCGATCTGGTCGCGGTGCCGGAATTCTGGACGGTGGGCAAGACCATCGACCATGTCCGCGCCGCCGCCGACGATCTGCCGGAGGATTTCTACGACATCTTCATCGTCGACCCCATGCACCGGGTGGTCGGCGCGGTGCCGCTGTCGCGCCTGCTGCGCCAGCGCCGCACCGTGCGCATCGCCGATCTGGTGACCGACGAGGTCGACGCGATTCCCGCCACCATGGAGCAGGAGGAGGTGGCGAACCTCTTCCGGCAATACGCGCTGGTCTCCGCCCCGGTGGTGGACACGGCCGGGCGGCTGATCGGCGTCATCACCGTCGACGACGTCGTCCGCGTCATCGACGAGGAGGCCGAGGACGACCTGCGCAAGCTGAGCGGGTCGGGCGACACCGGCGTGTTCAGCGGCATCGGCGCCATCGCCCGGTCGCGGGTCGGCTGGCTGACCGTCAACCTGGGCACCGCCTTCCTCGCCTCGGCCGTCATCTCGCTGTTCGAGGGCACCATCGAGCAGATCGTCGCGCTGGCGGTGCTGATGCCGATCGTCGCCTCAATGGGCGGCAACGCCGGCACCCAGACGCTGACCGTCGTCGTCCGCGCGCTGGCGACGCACGAGCTGTCCTCGGCCAACGCGCTGCGGGTGGTCGGCAAGGAGGTGCTGGTCGGGCTGATCAACGGCGCCATCTTCGCGGTGATGGTGGGGGTGATCGCGCTGGTCTGGTTCGGCCCGATGATCGGGGTGGTGATCGCCTGCGCGATGATCATCAATCTGGTGATCGCCGGCCTGTGCGGGGCGCTGATCCCGCTGGGGCTGGAGCGGGTCGGCGTCGATCCGGCGGTGGCGAGCGCGGTGTTCCTCACCACCGTGACCGACGTCGTCGGCTTCTTCGCCTTCCTGGGGCTGGCGGCGGCGATCCTTCTGTGATGCGGAAACGATCCGCCGCCTGAACGATTCCCTCTTGCAAAAGACAGGCGGATCGGAAATATCGGTTGCATTGGCTTGGGGTGCCGCGCGGTGGTCGCGCGGCTGAGATCACACCCATCGAACCTGTCTGGGTAATGCCAGCGAAGGGAGCCGTTGCATGGTCCATGCACCGAATCCGCGTTTTCACACGCACCCGTCCGCCGGGGCGCGTCCGTCCGTCGCCATCCTGGGGGCCGGCTGCATCGGCCTGTCGATCGCCTGGAGGCTGGCGGCGTCCGGTTGTTCCGTCGACGTCTTCGATCCCGGCGCGGCCGGGCGCGGCGCCACCCACGCCGCCGGCGGCATGCTGGCGGCCTGCGTCGAGACGGAGCCCGGCGAGGAGAGCCTGCTGCCGCTGACCCGCGCCTCCCAGGCCCTGTGGCCGGGCTTCGCGCGCGAGCTGGAGGAGGCGAGCGGCCTGTCCGTCGATCTGCGGACCGACGGCACCATGGTCATCGCGCTGACCGCCGACGACGCCGCCAAGGTCCGCTTCCTGCACGAATTCCAGCGCGGGCTCGGCCTGCCGGTGGAGTGGCTGACCGGGGCGGAGGTCCGCCGCCGCGAGCCGTACCTCCAGCCCGGCGTGGCCGGCGCCCTGTTCTGCCGCGAGGACCATCAGGTCGACAACCGCAAGCTCGCCGCCGCCCTGCTGCGCGCCGCGCGGGCGGCGGGCGCGCGGATCCACGAGCGCTGCGACGCTCCCGCCCTGCTGGTCTCCGGCGGGCGCGCCGCCGGGGTGCGGGTCGGCGACGTCACCGTCTCGGCCGACCGGGTGGTGCTGGCGGCCGGCGCCTGGTCGGGGCTGGTCGATGGGCTGCCGCCCGTGGCGAAACCGCCGGTGCGGCCGGTGAAGGGGCAGATGGTCTGCCTGCGGATGGATGCCCGGCTGCCCCTGCTGCGCCACGTCGTGTGGACGCCGGGCACCTACCTGATCCCGCGCCTGGACGGCCGGCTGCTGATCGGCGCCACCACGGAGGAGCGCGGCTTCGACGACCGGCTGACGGCCGGCGGCCAGTTCGCCCTGCTGGAGGGGGCGTGGCGCGCCCTGCCGGGCGTCGCCGAGCTGCCGATCGAGGAAAGCTGGGCCGGCTTCCGCCCCGGCAGCCGCGACGACGCGCCGATCCTCGGCGAGACCCCGGTGGAGGGGCTGATCCACGCCACCGGCCACCACCGCAACGGCGTGCTGCTGACCCCCATCACCGCCGACGGCATCGCCCGGCTGGTCCTGACCGGCGAGACCGACCCGGTGATGCGCCCCTTCGCCGCCGGCCGATTCGCGCCGAGGGGAGCCGCCGCATGACCGCCGCCGCATCCATCCGCGTCAACGGCCGCGAGGAGCCGCTGGCCTGCGCCTCCGTCGCCGAGCTGCTGGCCGGGCGCGGCATCGCCGAGGATGCGCGCGGCGTCGCCGTGGCGCTGAACGGGGCCGTGCTGCCGCGCCGCCGCTGGACCGGCACCGCGCTGACCCCCGGCGATTCCCTGGAAATCGTCCGTCCGATCCAGGGCGGCTGAGGACATCCGATCATGACCGATACCATTGGCAACGACACCCTGGCCATCGCCGGGCGCGACTTCGGCTCGCGCCTGTTTCTTGGCACCGCCGGCTACCCCAACCAGCAGGTCATGCTCGACGCGCTGGCGGCGAGCGGCACCGAACTCGCCACCATGGCGATCCGCCGCATCAGCCTGGACGGCTACGCGGAGAGCCTCGTCGACGTGCTGCACGGCGCGTTGGGCGGCCGGGTGGGGCTGCTGCCCAACACCGCCGGCTGCCTGACCGCCAAGGAGGCGGTGCTGACCGCGCAACTCGCCCGCGAGGCGCTCGACACGCCCTGGATCAAGCTGGAGGTCATCGGCGACCGCGAGCTGCTCTACCCCGACGTCGAGGAACTGCTGCGCGCCACCGAGGAGCTGGTGAACGACGGCTTCGTCGTGCTGCCCTACTGCAACGACGATCCCGTCACCTGCCGCAAGCTGGCCGACCTGGGGGCGGCGGCGGTGATGCCGCTCGGCGCCTTCATCGGCTCGGGCCTGGGCATCCGCAACCCGCACGCCATCGAGACGATCTGCGCCCGCAGCCCGGTTCCGGTGGTGCTCGACGCCGGCATCGGCACCGCGTCGGACGCGGCGCGGGCGATGGAGCTGGGCTGCTCCGCCGTGCTGCTCAACACGGCGGTGTCGAAGGCGCGCGACCCGGTGCGGATGGCGGCGGCGATGCGCGACGCGGTGGCCGCCGGGCGCGGCGCCTTCACGGCCGGGCGCATGCCGATGCGCGCCTTCGCCGAGCCGTCCAGCCCGCAGCTCGGGCTGATCGGGGGCTGATCGCGGTCGGGAGCCGTCCCAACCGGGACCATGGGCGGCTCGCTCAACCCTTCTTGTAGGCGCCCAGCTTCGGATCGGGCTGGGCGTCGTTGAGGACGCGGGCGTCCTCGTTGGTCATCGACTGGACCGTGCAGGCGGTCGAGTTTCCGTTGCGGAACAGGTAGATCAGCTTGCGGTCGGCCTTCTTCTGCGGGTCGTGCAGGTTCAGGCCGTGGCCGAAGGCGACGCCCAGCACCTCGCCCTTGAAGAAGGCGCGGAAGCGCATCGGCATCAACTCGCGGAAGCGGCGGGCGGCGCAGTCCTTGCTGAGATCCTTCTCGAACCGGCCGGCCTTGCGCCAGTCCTGGGTGGAGCGGATCGTCATCCATTGCGGCGGCAGCGGGAACTTGGTGAGCGGCGGCGCGATCGGCAGGTCGCGGCCGGGCGGAACCGGCGCCATGTGGTCGGGCTCGGTGCGGTCGAGCGGTCCGGCGAGGGCGGAAGGGGCCAGGAGACCCAGCAGGAGAACGGCGAGACTCCCCGCCCGCCACCCCTCTCCCCGGGGGGACGACGGGGAAAGCCAGGGAGTGGGAATGGGCCGGCGGTCAGATTCGGACATCGAAGCCTTCCTTGCGAATCGCCTTGCCCATCGCCTCCACCGCTTCGGCGCCCTTTCCGCCGAGGGCGGTGGGCAGCAGGCCCTTCAGGTCGAGCGACAGGCTCAGGCTCCCGTCGGCGGCCGGAGCCCCCTTCGGAATCAGGGTCGCCGCCCCCTCCAGCCCCTCGGGCCGGCCCGTCATGCTCCCCTGCAAGGCCCGCATGATGCCGTCCAGCTCGTCCGCGCCGAAGCCGTCGGCCCGGATGGTCAGCCCCTGCGGCCGGGCGCTTTCCGACACCCGCGCCATCGACAGGCTGGAGCGGTCGAAGCCGAGCGCCAGCGGCGTGCCGCCCTGCCGCAAGGCCAGTTCCACATTGGCGACCTCGACCGAGACGGCGGTGGCCTCATGATGCCCGGCGCCGGACGGGGCGAGCGGGCGGGCCTCGCCGGGCGGACCGTCGATGCGCCCGAAGGCGGCCTTGCGGTCGTCCTCGCCGAAGCGTCCGGTGAAGCCCTTCACCGCCTCCTCGATGGCGTCGTCCTCCAGCCCGAACGCCGCCAGCATGCGGCCGAGGTCGCGTCCCATGGCCTCCATCACCTCGCCGAGGCGCTCGGCGAAGGCGTCGCCGTATTCCAGCGCCCCTTGCGGGGAGGCGAGCGCATCGTCGGCCCCGTCGGCGGGGCCGCGCAAGGGCTTGGCCAGGCCGTCCAGGGCGGCGCTGAGCAGGACGGCCGGGTCGGACGGGGGGCGGGCCGGCGTGGCGGCCGTCCTCGTCCCGCCGTCCGGCGTCCTGCCGGCCGCCTTCTCCTTGGCCTCCGCCGCCTTGGTGAAGGCGCTGGCGAGCCTGGATTTCAGAGAGCCGATGTCCGACCCGCTCACGACCGCCTCCCCCCGTTCCGCCAGGACCACGCCGCCCATCCTGCAGCCGGCATGGTTAGCGGAACCCTAATGGAAGCGGCCGGACGCGCGGCGCAAGCGGGTCAGACGGTGGCGCGCTGTTCGAAGGGGCCGTCGCCGGGGTCGTCGGCGGGCTCCGTCACCACGTCGCGGACCAGCGCCGCCGAGGGGCCGCGCCGGCAGGCTTCCAGCATGCGGTCGACGGCGTCGGGCGGGCCGGCGAACAGCGCCTCGACCGCGCCGTCGGAGCGGTTGCGCACCCAGCCCGAGAGGCCGAGGGCGCCGGCCGTCTCGACGGTCCAGCCACGGTACCACACGCCCTGCACGCGCCCGGACACCCAGGCGCGCACGGCCTTGCGCGGGGCCTTGTCCGGGGCGGCGGCGGTCACGCCGTTTCTCCGGCGCGCTTGCGTTCCTCCTCGTCGAGCAGCGCCTTGCGGGACAGCTTGCCGATCATCGTCTTGGGCAGCTCGCCGCGGAACTCGATGTGCTTGGGCATCTCGATGGGGGACAGCTTGTCCTTCAGGAAGGCGATCAGCTCGTCCGACGTCAGGCTCTGGCCGTCGTCCACCCGCACATAGGCCTTCACCGTCTGGCCGCGGTACTCGTCGGGGATGCCGGCGACCACGCATTCGGCGACGGCGGGGTGCAGGTAGATCGCCTCCTCGACGTTGCGCGGGTAGACGTTGAAGCCGCTGCACAGGATCATGTCCTTGATGCGGTCGACGATGGTGGTGTAGCCGTCCTCGTCCATGATGCCGACGTCGCCGGTGTGCAGCCGGCCGTCGACCAGCGTCTGCGCCGTCTCCGCCGGCTTGTTCCAGTAGCCCTTCATCACCTGCGGGCCGCGGATGCAGACCTCGCCCTTCTCGCCGGGGGGCAGGACGCGGCGCGGCTCCTCCAGGCTGACGATCTCGATCACCGTGCCGGGCAGCGGCAGGCCGATCGAGCCCTTCTTCGACGGGTGCAGGACCGCCGGGTTGCAGGTGGCGACCGGCGAGGATTCCGACAGGCCGTAGCCCTCGACCAGCGTGCAGCCGGTGGTGCGCTCGAACGCCTCCTTGACCTCCAGCGGCAGCGGCGCGCCGCCCGACATGCAGAAGCGGATCGAGGACAGGTCGTGCTCCTTCAGCCGCTTGTGGTGGTTGATCGCGGTGTAGATGGTCGGCACGGCGGGGAACAGGGTGATGCGCTCCTTGGCCAGCGTCTCCATCACCTGGTCCAGCTCGAAGCGCGGCAGCAGGACGATCTCCGCCCCCATGCGCAGGCCGAAGTTCATCACCGCCGTCATCGCGAAGACGTGGAACAGCGGCAGCACGCCGAGCAGCTTTTCCTGGCCGGAGTGGTCCTGGCCGGGCGCGCGCTCCTTCGCCTCGTACCACGCCGCGCACTGCACCGTGTTGGCGTAGAGGTTGGCGTGGGTCAGCATGGCGCCCTTGGGCACGCCGGTGGTGCCGCCTGTGTATTGCAGGACGGCGACGTCCTCGCGCGGGTTGATGGAGATCGGGTTCAGGCGGCCGTCGTTGGCGACCAGCGTCTTGAAGGAGAGATGGCGGTCGTCCGACGGGATCGACGCGATGTCGGCCCGCTTGGCGATGGGGAACAGCCAGTTCTTCGGGAAGGGCAGGATGTCGGCCATCCGGCAGATCACCAGCCGCTTCAGCGGGGTTTCCTCCAGCATCCGCGCCATCTTGCCGTAGAGCAGCTTGAGGTCCAGCGTCACCATCATCTCGATGCCGCTGTCGTTGATCTGGTGGACCAGCTCGCGCTCGGCGTAGAGCGGGTTGAAGTTCACCACCGTGCCGCCGGCCTTCAGGATGCCGAAGAAGCAGATGATGTAATAGGGCGTGTTGGGCAGGAACAGCCCGACCCGCGTGCCCTTGCCCACGCCGGCGGCCTGGAAGCCGCGCGTGGCGCGTTCCACCATGCGCCCAACCTCGCGGTAGCTGGTGGTCTTGCCGAGAAAGTTCAGGCAGGTCTTGTCGCCATGGCGCGCCACCGCCTCGTCCAGCAGGACCGGCAGGGGCAGGGCCGGGATCGGCATTCCCCAATCGACGCCCGGCGGGTAGGACGCGAGCCACGGATGGTCGGAGAGTTTGCGGGCCGCTTCACCCATGCGTGTTTCCTCCCAAGGTTTCTTGTTCGCTGCGCGCCGCTCTTGGGCGACGCATGCGGCAATCCTATACCCTATAGGGAAGGATTGTCCCCTGCTTGAAATCCCCTGCTTGAAAGATGGGCACGCCACCCCGGCGAACAAGCCTCGGCACAACTCCACGCGGCGCGACTCCACGGGCTGTCAGCGCAGCCGGTGCGCGACCTCCACCGCCATCCATTCCGGCAGCCCGACCGACTCGCCGTCGGTGAGCACCGCGACGGAAACCGGGCGCGGGCCGGGCACATGGTAGGCGGCGACGGCGACGCCGGGCCCGCAGCCGATGTAGCCCCAATAGGGGCCGGCGCTGGGGTCCAGCTCCACCATCAGCCCCATCCCGTAGGACGGTTCGACCCAGGGCCGCCCGCCCAGCGGGGCCTTGACCGGCAGCCCGTCGCGCATCCGGCGGAACAGCGCGTCGGGCAGGTAGCCCGGCGTCGACAGGCCATGGATGAAGCGGGCGGTGTCGTCCGCCGTCATGGCGGCCACGCCGTGCGCCACCCAGCCGGGGTGGTAGCGGTCGACCACCAGCTCGCCGGGGAAGGCCGGGCTCGGACCGAACAGCAGGGCCGCCAGCTCCGACCGCCGTTCCGGCAGGGTCGCCGAGGTCAGCCCGAGCGGACGGAAGACCTCCGTGGCCAGCACGGTGGCGAGCGTCGCGCCGCCGGCCCGCTCCAGCAGCCGGCGGATCAGCAGATAACCGATGCTGGAATAGGCGAAGACGCCGACCGGAGGGCCCTCGACGCCGCAGCGGGCAAGGAATTCGTCGCCGCTCCACGGCTCGTCGCCGGCGGCGATGGCCGCGCGGTATTCCTTCCGGCCGCCGTAGTTGGGCAGGCCGGCGCGGTGGGACAGGATGTCGGCGACCGTCACCGACGCCGGGCGTCCGGCCAGTTCGGGAAGCCAGCGCTCGGCCGGTCCGTCCAGATCGACCACGCCGCGCGCGGCCAGCCGCAGGACGGCGGCGGCAAGGATCGTCTTGGTCAGGCTGTAGAGCAGGGCGCGGCGGTCGGTGGCGGGCTTCAGGCGGACGAAGCCGGACCGCGCCAAGCTGACGTTCCAGCTCCGGTCGCCGCTGAGGATCGACAGGGTTGCGATGCGCGCCCCCTGCCCGTTGCTGCGGTCGGCCTCCTCGTTCAGCAGACCCTTCAAGGACTCCACCAGCTCCGCCATGCCGGCCGCATCGTCCAGAACCTCACCCATCGCACGCAGTCTCCCGTTCATCAAATGCACCGCTAATGCCCTTGATACGACGGGGTGGCCGGCTTGGTTTCGATTCTGTAACATCCGGGGGACTCCTGACGGGATCGCCCTGGATGACCCTGTTAACGTTTGGGTAAACTGGGGGACCCTTGCGGTATTCAAATCCCGGAAACACCGCCGTCACGGGTGTGGGCGGCACGAAAAAGCCCCCTCTTCCGCGGAGGAAGAGGGGGCTTCCGTTTCGGCGAGCCCTGCGTCGGGCGCGCGTCAGTCGCGCTTGACGGTGTCGCTGTCCAGCGCGGCCTGGGCGGCGGCGAGGCGGGCGATCGGCACGCGGTAGGGCGAACAGGACACGTAATCCAGCCCGATCTTCTCGCAGAAGGAGATGGAGGCCGGATCGCCGCCATGCTCGCCGCAGATGCCGAGCTTGATGTTGGAGCGGACGGCACGGCCGCGCTGGGCGGCGATGTCGATCAGCTCGCCGACGCCGGTGGCGTCCAGCGTCTGGAACGGGTCATGTTCCAGGATGCCCTGGCGCTGGTACTCCGGCAGGAAGGCGCCGGCGTCGTCGCGCGACAGGCCGAAGGTGGTCTGCGTCAGGTCGTTGGTGCCGAAGGAGAAGAACTCCGCCGACTGGGCGATGTCGCCGGCCCGCAGGGCGGCGCGCGGCAGCTCGATCATGGTGCCGACGAGGTATTCGATCTCCTGGCCGGTGGCGGCCTTGACCTCGGCGGCGGCCTTGTCGATCACCGCCTTCAGGATGTCGAACTCCTTCTGGGTCATGATCAGCGGGATCATGACCTCGGGCGTCACCGTCGAGCCGCTGGTCTTCGAGACCTCGGCCGCCGCCGCGAAGATCGCGCGGGCCTGCATCTCGTAGATTTCCGGGTAGGTGATGCCGAGGCGGCAGCCGCGATGCCCGAGCATCGGGTTGGCCTCGTGCAGTTGAACCGTCCGGTGGCGCACCCGCAGCGGGTCGGTGCCGGTGGCCTTGGCGACCTCGTCCATGTCCTGCTCGGTGTTGGGCAGGAACTCGTGCAGCGGCGGGTCGAGCAGGCGGATCGTCACCGGCAGGCCGGCCATGATCGTGAACAGATCGACGAAGTCCTGCTTCTGGTAGGGCTCCAGCTTGGCGAGTGCTGCACGGCGGCCCTCCTCGCTCTCGGCCAGGATCATCTCGCGGACGGCGAGGATGCGGGCCGGGTCGAAGAACATGTGCTCGGTGCGCGACAGGCCGATGCCCTCGGCGCCGAACTTGCGCGCGGTGCGGGCGTCGAGCGGGGTCTCGGCGTTGGTGCGGATCTTCATGCGGCGGATGCCGTCGGCCCAGCCCATCAGCGTGGCGAAGTCGCCCGACAGCTCCGGCTGGATGGTCGGCACCTCGCCCAGCATCACCTCGCCGGTCGAGCCGTCGATGGTGATGACGTCGCCTTCCTTCACGGTGACGCCGCGCACCGCCATCTGCTTGGTCTTGACGTCGATGCGCAGGTCGCCGGCGCCCGAGACGCAGGCGCGGCCCATGCCGCGCGCCACGACGGCGGCGTGGCTGGTCATGCCGCCGCGGCTGGTCAGGATGCCGCGCGCCGCGTGCATGCCGTGGATGTCCTCCGGCGAGGTCTCGATGCGGCAGAGGATGACGGCGTCGCCGACGGCGGCCATCTGCTCGGCTTCGTCGGCGGTGAAGACCACCTTGCCCGAGGCGGCGCCCGGCGAGGCCGGCAGGCCCTTGGCGATCACCTTGCGGTCGGCCTTGGGGTCGAGCGTCGGGTGGAGGAGCTGGTCAAGCGAGGCCGGGTCGATGCGCTTGATCGCCTCGTTGCGGTCGATGACGCCCTCGTTGGCGAGGTCGACGGCGATCTTCAGGGCCGCCGGGGCGGTGCGCTTGCCGTTGCGGGTCTGGAGCATGAACAGCTTGTTCTGCTGGACCGTGAACTCGATGTCCTGCATGTCGCGGTAGTGCTTCTCCAGCGTGAGGCGGACCTCGTTCAGCTGGTTGAACACCTCCGGCATGACCTCCTCCATGGCGGGGAGGTCGGACTTGTTGGCGATCTTGCCGGCGACGGTCAGGTGCTGCGGCGTGCGGATGCCGGCGACCACGTCCTCGCCCTGGGCGTTGACCAGATATTCGCCGTAGAAGGCGTTCTCGCCGGTCGACGGGTTGCGGGTGAAGGCAACGCCGGTGGCGCAGTCGTCGCCCATGTTGCCGAACACCATGCACTGCACGTTGACGGCCGTGCCCCAGCTCGCCGGGATGTCGTGCAGGCGGCGGTAGGTGATGGCGCGGGCGTTCATCCACGAGCCGAACACGGCGCCGATGGCGCCCCACAGCTGCTCCTGGACGTCCTGCGGGAAGGGCTTGCCCAACTCGCGCTCGACGGCCTTCTTGTATTCCTCGATCACGGCCTGCCAGTCGGCGGCGCTGAGATCGGTGTCGAGGCTGTAGTTGCGGTCGCGCTTGTGGCCGTCGAGGATGTCCTCGAAGTGATGGTGGTCCACGTCGAGCACGACGTTGGAGTACATCTGGATGAAGCGGCGGTAGCTGTCGTAGGCGAAGCGCGCGTCACCCGAACGCGTGGCGAGGCCGCGCGCGGTGATGTCGTTGAGGCCGAGGTTGAGGACGGTGTCCATCATGCCGGGCATCGAGGCCCGCGCGCCCGAACGCACCGAGACCAGCAGCGGGTTGGCCGGGTCGCCGAACTTGGCGTCCATCGCCGTCTCCAGCCGCGCGATGGCGGCGGCGACCTGGGTCGTCAGCTCCGGCGGATAGTTGCGGCCGTTGGCGTAGAAATAGGTGCAGAGTTCGGTGGTGATGGTGAAGCCGGGAGGAACCGGGAGGCCCAGATTGGCCATCTCGGCCAGATTGGCACCCTTGCCGCCCAGCAGGTTCTTCATATCGGCCCGCCCCTCGGTGGCGCCGGCCCCGAAGCTGTAGACCCACTTGCTCTCGCCCTGGCTCGACATCGCAGACATCCTTGCTCGCCCATGGTCGTCCGGCGTCGGTCACGCGTGGTCAACAACATTGACCGACAGGCCGCTGGTGCGACCTTCTATCGTCCCGTGCGGAGGGACACAAGACAGTCGCGTGGTCTAAGACCGACTATCATGCCGATTATGGGCGGCCACCCTTGCGAATATAACGGATTGCAACCTTTGCCATTGCTCCGGCGAAACCGCATACCCGCTGACTTAATGCCGTTTCATCTGAAAACGCCTTGGGGATTGAACGCCTGTTCAACGGAAATTGCCCGCTTTCTCAAAGCGTCGTCATGCCCGGACTTGGGATGCGGGCCTCCGGCCGCGACATCCCCGCAGGCCGCCGTCAGGATTCCAGCGCGCCCGCCGCCTCGGCCAGCCCGAGGAAGGCCGGCAGCTCGTGGGTGACGACGTAGGTGGGGACCGGGGTCAGGAAGTCGCGCATCCGGCCCTTCTCCAGGAAGCGCTTGCGGAAACGGGAGTGGGTGAAGAGCGGCCCCAGCTTCGGCACCACCCCGCCGGCGATGTAGACGCCGCCGCGCGCCCCCAGCGTCAGGGCGAGGTTGCCGGCCACCGTGCCGAGCATGGCGCAGAACATCTCCACCGCCTCGACGCAGTGCGGGTTGCCGCCGGCGACCGCCGATTCGGTGATCTGCGCCGGCGTCAGCGCGGGCGGCTCCCGCCCGTCGAGGATGGACAGGGCGGCGTGCAGGTTGACCAGGCCGGGACCCGACAGAACCCGTTCGGCCGAGACATGGTCGAAGCTCTTGCGGAGCTGCCCGAGCACGGCGCTCTCGCGGTCGCTGATCGGCGCCATGGTGACGTGGCCGCCCTCGCCGGACAGCGCCGACCAGCGCCCGCCGGCCCCCGGCACCAGCCCCGACACGCCGAGCCCGCTGCCCGGCCCGAGCACGGCGATCACGCCGCCCGGCTGCGGCGCCCCGTCGCCGACCTGCCGGCGGTCGGAGGAGTCCAGCCGCGGCACCGACAGCGCGACGGCGGTGAAGTCGTTGATCACCGCCAGCCCCTCCACCAGCCCGAGCGCGTCGCGCACCCGGCCGATCGAGAATTGCCAGACGAGGTTGGTCATGGCGACCCGGTCGCCCGTCACCGGGCCGGCCACCGCGAAGGCGCCGCGCCGGGGACGGCCGGGGGCGCCGGTCTCCGCCAGCCCGACCGCCGACAGATAGGCCGAGGCGGCGTCCTCCAGCGAGGAATAGTCGGCGACGCGCAGGATGCGCACCTCGCGGATGGCCCGCCCGTCGATCAGGCCGAAGCGGGCGTTGGTGCCGCCGATGTCGGCGACCAGGATCGGAGAGGTGGCGTCACGGGGCATGATCGGCTCTGGCTCGGTTGAAGACGGCGCTTTCGGTCAGGAGTAGGGCGCGCGGGTCAGCGCGTCGACGTAGCTCTCCCGCCACCAACCGATATCATGGGAGCGCAACGTCCGCATCAGCGCCGCGTGGCGCTCCTTGCGCTCGCCCAGCGGCATGGTCAGGGCGCGTTGCAGCGCGTCGCCCACCCCCTCGACGTCGAAGGGGTTGACGATCAGCGCCTCGCCCATCTCCTGCGCAGCACCCGCGAACTGCGACAGCACAAGCACGCCCGGATTGTCGGAATCCTGGCAGGCGACATACTCCTTGGCGACGAGGTTCATGCCGTCGCGCAGCGGCGTCACCAGCCCGACGTTGGCCAGCCGGTAGAAGCCGGCGAGCACGCGCTGGCCGAAGCTGCGGTTCAGGTAGCGGATCGGCTGCCAGTCGAACTCGGCGAACTGGCCGTTGATGCGGCCGGCCATCTCCGACAGCTCGCGGCGGATGGCGATGTATTCCGGCACGTCCTCGCGCGACGGCGGGGCGATTTGCAGGAAGCTGACGCGGTTGCGGTGCTCGGGGTATTCGGAGAGAAGCTGCTCGAAGGCGGCGAAGCGCTGCGGCAGCCCCTTGGAATAGTCGAGCCGGTCGACCCCGACGATCAGCCGGCGCCCGACCAGGCTTTCGCGCAGCCGCTCGGTCTGGCGCGAGCGGCCGGCGGTGCGGGCGAGGCTTTCCAAGGCGGCGGTGTCGATGCTGATGGGGAAGACCTGGGCCCGCAGCGTCCGCCCGAAGGCGCGCACCATGGCGCTGCCGTAGGCGCCGCGCTGCTCGACCGTGCCGTCGGTCTCCAGCCGGATGTAATCGACGAAGCTGCGCAGATCGGTCTGGGTGTGGAAGCCGACCAGATCGTAGGCGCACAGCTCGCGGATCAGGTCGCGGTGGTTGGGCAGCGCGGTCAGAAGTTCCGGCGGCGGGAAGGGCGTGTGGAGGAAGAAGCCCATGCGCTGCGAGCAGCCCTTGCGCCGCAGCTCGTCGGCGAAGGGAATCAGGTGGTAGTCGTGGACCCACACCATGTCGTCGGGCTTCAGCAACGGCTCCAGCCGGTCGGCGAAATAGGCGTTGACCCGCTCGTAGCCCTCCCGCGTGCGCCGGTTCACCGAGATCAGCCCCAGCCGGTAGTGGAACAGCGGCCACAGGGTCTGGTTGGCGAAGCCGTTGTAGTATTCGTCATGGTCGCGGCGGCCGAGGTCGAGCGTGGCGTAGGTCAGCTTGCCCGCCTCGACCCTGGTCGGCTCGGCCTGCGAGTCGCCGTCGACGACGTTGCCGCTCCAGCCGAACCAGATGCCTCCGGTCTTCTTCAGTGCCGCGAGAACCGCGACGGCCAGCCCCCCGGCTGCCTGCTTGCCCTCGTCCACCGGTGCGACCCGGTTGGACACGACGACGAGTCTGCTCACGTTCCCATTCTCCGTTTCTCAGCCGCCGGCCGCTTCCCCTCGCATCCCGGCACCGGCGTACGCGACGGGGCTGGGAACGAAACGATGGCCGGCAGGGTTGGTTCCGAAGACCGACCGCACTGCCAAAAGCGCCGCCACCCTTCACCTTCCGGTAGAGCTTCCTGCACCGAAGATAATGCTGCGATGCAGCAATTTCTCTTAGGGCCTATGCGGCCCGCCTTACAACCAATGTTGTTAACGCACTGAAATGAATGAAATATATTTTTAGGGCTTGAAGAAGGGCCGATCTCGGATCATATTGTGCAGTGCGGCAACGGTCGCGTCCCTGACGGGGCCGTTGGCGTAACGCACTTCTTGGGCGTTTCCTCCCTAGACTCGGGCCGTCCCCTGTGGGCGGCCCTTTTTCTTTGGAAATCGCCAGCCACAGAATTAGGAAATTCTAATTCAACGGACGGCGCGACGCTTTCCATACCCACATCGATGGTGGTGCCGGGCATGGTGTTGAAACTTTGCGTCAATGTTGAGGCAACGCCGCCGGAAGACCCGGATCTCGGCCGACCGTCACTCCCCGCGCATCGGCCCGCCGAACACGGCCGGCCAGGCGGCGATCAGCGCCGAATCGATGTCCTCCAGCGTCACCGGATGGCCCAGCGCCACCATCGACGTCACGCCATGCTCGTTGATGCCGCAAGGGACGATGCCGCCGAAATGGCTCAGGTCCGGCTCGACGTTGATGGCGATGCCGTGGAAGCTGACCCAGCGGCGCACCCGCACGCCGATGGCGGCGATCTTGTCCTCCTGGCCCCGGACGCCGCCGTAGGGGGCCTTGTCCACCCAGATGCCGACGCGGCCGTCCCGCCGCTCCCCCTTGATGTTGAAGGAGGCCAGCGTCCGGATGATCCACTCCTCCAGGTCGCGGACATAGGCGCGGATGTCGGCGCCGCGCGCCTTCAGGTCGAGCATGACGTAGGCCACCCGCTGGCCCGGCCCGTGATAGGTGAACTGGCCGCCGCGCCCGCTCCGGTAGACCGGGAAGCGGCCGGCGTCGAGCAGGTCCTCGTCCCGCGCGCTGGTGCCGGCGGTGTAGAGCGGCGGATGTTCCAGCAGCCAGACCAGCTCCGGCGCGGTGCCGGCGCGGATCGCCTCGACGCGGCCCTCCATCTCGGCGATCGCCTCGGGGTAGGGGACCGGCTCGTCGGAGATGCGCCACTCGACGGTGGGAACGGGGGCGTCGGCGGGGGGCACGGGGCTCATGACGGAAAAAGCTGCCTTTTGACGATTTTCTTCGCGAAGCGTCATTGTAACGCTTGATCACCCATCGGGAAGCTGATATCTACCCGCTCCACCCGATGAGGCGCGCAAGCGAGCGTCGGAACTGAGAGACCAGTGCGGTCGTGGCGGAATTGGTAGACGCGCAGCGTTGAGGTCGCTGTGGGGCAACCCGTGGAAGTTCGAGTCTTCTCGACCGCACCACTCTCAAGAGACTGAGAGAGATCGAAAAAAGCCCGCTGGCCGACAGGCCGAGCGGGCTTTTTCGTGTCCGGAACTTGATCGGGGCCGCCGATGGGAAGACGACCGGAAAAGGCTTGCCGCCGGGAGCGGTTCCCCCGGCGGCGCACCGCGTTCCCGTCCCTGTCCGTCCGCTATTCGACGTAGCGCGCGGCGATCTCCTGGAAGCGGCCGGCGAGGCGCAGGAAGGCGTCGGTGACGTCCGGGTCGAAATGGCGGCCGCGCCCCTCCAGGATGATCCCCGCGGCCTGCTCGTGGCTCATGGGGTCCTTGTAGACGCGCTTGGAGATCAGGGCGTCGTAGACGTCGGCCAGCGCCATCAGCCGGGCCGAGACGGGGATGGCGTCGCCCTTCAGGCCGCGCGGGTAGCCGGAACCGTCCCATTTCTCATGGTGCGACTCGGCAATCTCGCGAGCGAAGCGCAGGAAGGACGGGGTGTCGCCCTCCAGCCGCGCCTCGGCCCGTGCCAGCGAATCGGCACCCAGCGTGGCGTGGGTCTTCATGATCTCCCACTCGTCCGGGGTCAGCTTGCCGGGCTTCAGCAGGATGGCGTCGGGAATGCCGACCTTGCCGATGTCGTGCAGCGGCGCCGACTTGTAGAGCAGGTCGATGGCGCTGTCGGTCAGGACGGCGGCGAAGCGCGGGTGGCCGCGCAACTCCTCGGCGAGAGCGCGGACGTAATGCTGGGTCCGCAGGATGTGGCTGCCGGTCTCGTTGTCGCGCGTCTCCGCCAGCGAGGCCAGCGCCAGGATGGTGACGTCCTGGATGGCCCGCATGTCGGCGGTGCGCCGCGCCACCTCGGCCTCCAGGAACAGGTTCTTGTCGCGGATGTAGTCGGCCGCCTCCTTGAGGCGGATGTGGTTGCGCACGCGGGCCAGCAGGATCGGCGCGCTGATCGGCTTGGTGATGTAGTCCACCGCCCCCAGCTCCAGCCCGGCCTGCTCGTCCGCCTGCTCCGACAGGGCGGTCAGGAAGACCACCGGGATGTCGTGGGTCGCCGGGTCGGCCTTCAGCCGGCGGCACACCGCGTAGCCGTCCATGTCCGGCATCATGATGTCGAGCAGGATCAGGTCGGGGGCCGGCGCGGCCTGCGCGATCCGCAAGGCCTTCTCGCCGCCGCTGGCCACCTTGACCCGGTAGCTCTCCTTCAGCAGGCCGGCCATCAGCACCAGATTGTCCGGGGTGTCGTCCACCACGAGGACAAGGGGGCGGCGGGGTTCGGCTTCGGTCATCGCGGGCGGTCTTTCGGTCGGCAAGGCGTGTGGTCGGCGGATGCGGGGTTGAGAGTGGTCAGGCGACGGGATCGGTCAAGCGGCTGCGCGCGATGGTCAGACCCGCGTCGAAATCGAAGCGGCCGACCGCCTTGGCCAGCGCGTCGTAGGCGCCGGTCCCCAGCGCCGCGCGCAGGCTCTGCTCCTCCTCCTGGACCAGCTCGTGGGCGTCGGCGTCGTCGTCGGCCAGCAGGGCGGCCAGCCGGCGCAGCAGCGCCTCCTGCGCGGGAGTCGGCGCGGCCGGCGCCTCGGCGGCGGGAGCGGCGGGCGATCCGGCGGGCGCCGCCGCCAAGGGCGGGATCGCGCGGTCGATGGCGGCCAGCGTCCGGCGCAGCGCCTCGCCGTAGCGGGCGATGAGCCCATCCGTCTCCCCTCCGGCCTCGCCGTCGCGCAGGGCGGCCTCCAGGGCCGCCGCCGCGTCGGCGAGGGCGCCGGCGCCGATCTGCGCCGACAGGCCCTTGGCGGTGTGGGCGGCGATCTCCGCAAGGTTGGACTGGCCCGCCGCGAGGGCGGCCGTGATCCGCTCCGCCGACCCGCCCTGCTCGGCGCGGAAGCGGTCGAGCAGGGAGCGGTAGAGGTGCGGCCGGTTCAGCACGCGGTGCAGGCCGGCCCGCGCGTCGATCTCCGGCCCGACGGCGGCGAAGGGCTCCGGCACGGGGGCCGCCGCGCCCCGGTCGTCCGGCGCGGCGGCGTCGGCCGAACCGTCCGCCACCCCGTCCGCGCCGTCCGCCACCGGCCGGCCGGCCCAGCGGGCGACCATGGCGTACAGCTCCTCCGGGTCGATCGGCTTGGAGAGATGGTCGTCCATGCCGGCCTCCAGGCAGTCCCGGCGGTCGCTGGCCATGGCGTTGGCGGTCATCGCCACCACCGGCAGCTCCTTGAACTCCGGCTTTTCCCGGATGCGGCGAACGGCGGTCAGCCCGTCCATCACCGGCATCTGCATGTCCATCAGAACGATGTCGTAGCGCTGGGCCGCCAGCCGCTCCAGCGCGATGGCGCCGTTGTCGACGATGTCCGGCAGGGCGCCGGCGCTGGTCAGCAGCTCGCGCGCGACGTCCTGGTTCAGCAGGTTGTCCTCGGCGACCAGGATGCGCAGCCCGCCCAGCCGCTCGCCGGTCGCGGCGTCGGGCGCGTCGGACGGCACGATTTCGGCGCCGACGATGCCGAGCGCGCGGGACGCCGCGTCGAGCAGGACGCTCGGATTCACCGGCTTGACCAGGATCTCGTCGACGCTGGCGCGGGCGGCGCGGTGCATGATCTCCGCCCCGCCATAGGCGGTGACCAGCACGAAGGCCGGGTCGACGGCCGACGCCGGATCCTGGGCGTGCAGGGCGCGGATCGCGCGGACCGCGTCGATGCCGTCCATGCCGGGCATGCGCCAGTCGGCGAAGACGATGTCGAAGGGCTTGCCGGCGGCGAGCGCCGCGCGGGTCGCCTCGACCGCCTCGCTGCCGCCCTCGGCCCCCTCCACCTCGAAGGTCATCGAGCGCAGCATGTCGCAGATCACGGTGCGGGTGCTGTCGTTGTCCTCGATCACCAGGGCGCGCCGGCCGCGCAAGCCCGCCGGGGCGGCGGCCTGCCGGTCCGACGCCCCGGCGGCGACGCCGAGGCTGGCGGTGAACCAGAACACGCTGCCCTCGCCGGGCCGGCTCTCGACGCCGACGGAGCCCCCCATCATCTCGGCCAGCCGCTTGCTGATGACCAGCCCAAGCCCGGTGCCGCCGAAGCGGCGGGTCGTCGAGGCGTCGGCCTGCTGGAAGGGCTGGAACAGGCGGCCCCGCGCCTCCTCCGACAGGCCGATGCCGGTGTCGCTGACGGCGAAGCGCAGGCGCACCCGCCCTTCCGACGGTTCGTCCCCGCCCGCGCCGCCGTCGCGCCGCACCGTCACCTTGATCTCGCCCGACTCGGTGAACTTGATGGCGTTGTTGACGTAGTTCAGCAGGATCTGGCCGAGCCGCAGCGGGTCGCCGACCAGGCGCAGCGGCACGTCGGCGCCGATGTCGACGACCAGCTCCAGCCCCTTCGCCGCCGCCTTCTCGACCACCATGTCGGCGACGTCCTGGAGCACCCGCTCCAGCTCCAGCTCGATCGCCTCGATGGTCAGCTGGCCGGCCTCGACCTTCGAGAAGTCGAGGATGTCGTTGATGATCGACAGCAGCGAGCGGCCGGCGTTGAGGATCTTGGTCGCTTGGTCGTGCTGGGCGCGCTCCATGCCGGCGCGCATCAGGATGTGCGCCATGCCGATGATGGCGTTCAGCGGCGTGCGCACCTCGTGGCTGACGTTGGCGATGAAGGCCGACTTGGCCCGGTTGGCGGCGTCGGCGCCGCGCACCGCCTCCTCCAGCTCCTGCTGGACGCGCTTGCGCTCGGTGACGTCGCGGACGATGCCGGTGAACAGCCGTTCGTCGCCGAGCTGGACCTGGCTGATCGACAGCTCCAGCGGGAAGACCTCGCCGTTCTTGCGGCGGCCGACCGTCTCGCGGCCGATGCCGATGATCTTGGCCTCTCCGGTGTCGCGGAAATGGCGGAGATAGCCGTCATGCGCCGAATGGTGCGGCTCGGGCATCAGCATGGAGACGTTGCTGCCGACCGTCTCCTCGGCGCTGTAGCCGAACATGCGGGTGGCGGCCGGGCTCCAGCGCAGGATGACGCCGCGCTCGTCGATGGTGATGATGCCGTCGACCACCGTGTCGAAGATGGCCTGGAGCCGCGCCTCGCCGGCCTTGGCGTCGCGCTCCAGCTGGGCGCGGCGGGCGATCTCCTCGCGTAGCGCGTGGGCGGTCTCGACCTGCCGGCCGGCGACGGCGGCGGCGATGGTGGCGGTGGCGAGCGACACCGCGAAGACGACGACCAGCAGGGCCAGCGTGGTCGGCGGCAGGGTGACGACCAGCTCGTCCGGCGTCTGGGTGGGGAAGAAGACCGCGGCGTTCATGGCGGTGTAGTGCATGCCGGTGACGGCGCCGCCCATCACCGCCGCCGCCGCCACCATCGCCAGCAGGCGGGCGCGGGGCGTCTCGGCTTGGCGGGTCAGGCCGCGGATGCTCAGCGACACGAAGGCCAGCACCACGGCGACCACCACCGACAGCGCCACCATGCGCGCGTCGTAGCGCAGCACCGCGTCGAGGTCCATCGCCGCCATGCCGGTGTAGTGCATGGCGCCGATCCCGGCGCCCATCAGGGTGGCGCTGAGCGCCAGCCGCTTCGGCCCGACCTCCTCCGTCCGCCCGATCACGGTCAGGGCGACGCCGCTGGCCATCATGCCCGGCAGCAGCGACAGCAGCGTCAGGCCGGTGCTGTAGTTGATGCCACAGGGCAGGGTGAAGGCCAGCATGCCGATGAAATGCATCGCCCAGATGCCGCCGCCCATGCTGGCCGAGCCGGCCCCCAGCCACACCGCGCGGGCCAGCCGGCGCGAGGAGCCCAGCCGCTGGGCGATCATCAGGGCGGCCAGCGAGGCGAAGGCCGCGATCAGGAAGGACAGGCCGACCAGCCAGGGATCGTAGGAACCGACCAGCACCGCGTCCAGGGGGCCGGGAGCGGCGGGGCGGAACAGGGAATCGAGCCACAAGGTCATGCTGGGTGCCGTTTCTTTCCGCGCGATGCCCGGTCAAGGCATGGAGGTGCCGTCGTCACGCACGCGCGTGGATTAGGCCATGTGCATGGAGGCAATCCAACCCTTTTGATTGCAACGATCTGAAACATGTTTTCGCTTCAAGTAACCACATTCGCCGGATGGGCGAACAATTCAGTTCCGAAGCACGTTTTCCTTCCTTCTTATTTGCCGGAGCGGTGAAGTTTGGATTGAAGCGGGGGTAGGGGGCTCCCGAGGATGTCGCCGGATCGTCCCGGTTGCAGGGGCCGGCGTGAAAGAAGACCCCGGAACGCCGTTGGCGGCCGACAGAACAGAAGCGCCTGTCCACCGTTCCTCCAATGATTAGATTTCTAAGCAATCAAATACTATAGACAAAATGGCTGTGCAAATTCGTGTGGATTGGGCCATTCCGGGCGGATTTCGGATAGCAACGGATGGCGTTTCTTGACGGGGGCGGTCTCCGGTCCAGGATGAGTGCGGGCGTGATTGCGGGCATGGGGCCGCCGCGAGGCGTCGCGTGTGACGGGTTCGTGATCGCAACCAAAAGGCTGGGCCGACAGTGTCGGACCGATGGGGGGAGACACGGGGTATGCGGGACCGGCAAGCGCGGGATGTCCGCCTCGATCTGTTCAGGGGCCTTGCCCTTCTCGTGATCTTCATCAACCATGTCGGCGGCAACCCGCTGGCGAAGGTCACGCCGAGCCGCCTGGGGCCGTCCGACGCGGCCGAGGTGTTCGTTTTCATCTCCGGCTTCGCCGTCGCCCTGGCCTACGGGCCGGTGCTGGCCGAGCGCGGCTGGCGGGCCTGCCAGGGCAAGGCGCTGGCGCGCTGCCGGCAGCTCTGGGTCGCGAACGGCGTCACCATGCTGGCCTGCGCGGCCGTCGTCGCCACCGCGGTGTTCGGCGGGGGGCTGTCGATGGCCGATTCGCACCGGCTGGCCAGCTTCTCCCTGCTGTTCGAGGAGCCGCTGACGGCGCTGAGCTGGAGCGCTCTGCTGCTCTACCTGCCCTACGCCTTCGACATCCTGGCGCTCTACATCCTGCTGATGGCGGCGGCGCCGCTCTATCTGTGGCTGTACCGCCGGACCGGGATCGCCGCCTTCCTGCTGCCGCTGCTTCTCTATGGGGTGGCGCAGGCGGCGCCCGGCTTCGTGCCGCCCAACCTGTGGGGCGGCCGGTGGAACTTCAACCCGCTGGCCTGGCAGGTCGTGTTCTTCCTGGGGACGACCATGGGGCTTGTCCGCAACGGCGATGGCGCCGGCGGCGGCTTCGTCCGCTGGCGCACGCCGCTGCTGTGGCTGTCGCTGGCCGTGCTGCTGGCGATGACGCTGTGGAAGGGCGTGGCGGCCGACGCCGTGCAGGCGCGGCTGCCCGAGGCGCTGGCGGCCTGGCTGCCGGCGGACGGCATCCCGCTCGCCGACAAGGAGAGCCTGGGGCCGATGCGGCTGCTGCATTTCATCGCGCTGGCCTGTGCTGCGGCGCTGCTGGTGCCGCGCGGGGCCGGATGGCTCGGCTCGGCGCCGGCGCGGCTGCTGTCGGTGTGCGGGCGGCACGCCCTGCCGGTGTTCTGCGCCGGCCTGTTCCTGTCCTTCTGCGGGACGGTCGTGCTGATGAAGGCGCCGGGGATGGCGGCGGCGCTCGCCGTCAATCTTGGCGGGGTGGCGGCGATGCTTCTGCTCGCCACCGCGCTGGAGCGCCGCCGGTTGCAACGCCGGTCGGCGCGGGCGCCGGCCTCCGGCTACCGGCGCGCGCCGGAGGCGTCCTGACCGGTCGCGGGCTTTCCGGCTACAGGCTCTCGCCGCCGCGGTGGGCCCAGCGGGTCGAGCGGTGCTCGATCACCGAGAAGGCGCCGTACATGGCGATGCCCATCGCCGCGATCACCAGCAGCCCGGCGAAGACCAGCGGCATGTTGAAGCGCGAGCTGGCCGACATCATCAGGTAGCCGACGCCGAGGTTGGAGGCGACCGTCTCCGACATCACCGAGCCGACGAAGGCCAGCGTCACCGCCACCTTCAGCGAGGCGAAGAAGAAGGGCAGGGCGCGCGGGAAGCCGACCTTCAACAGGATGTCGGTGCGCGTCGCCCCCAGCGAGCGCAGCACGTCGCGCAGTTCCGGCTCCAGCGTGGCCAGCCCGGTGGCGACGTTGACGACGATGGGGAAGAAGCTGATGAGGAAGGCGGTCAGCACCGCCGGCACGGTGCCGATGCCGAACCACATCACCAGGATCGGCACCACCGCCACCTTGGGCACGCTGTTGAAGCCGATCAGCAGCGGGTTGGCGGCGCGGTAGACGGCGCGCGACGAGCCGACCAGCGCGCCGAGCAGCACGCCGAACGCCACCGCCAGCGCGAAGCCGCCGAGCGTCGTCAGCAGCGTCTGCAAGGCGTGCATCCAGATGGCGTCGCGGTAGGTCCAGGCCGCCAGGAAGCTGGCCGAGGGGGTGGGCAGCAGATATTCGGGCACGGCGAACAGGCGGCAGGCCAGCTCCCACACCACGAACAGGCCGACGGCCGACAGCAGCGGCATCGATCGGTCGACCACGGCCTTGGCGCGCGGCGTCATCGGGCATCCTCCGGAATGGTGTCCTGCGCGGCGCGCACCGCGCTGATGTGGTTGCGCAGTTCGTGGACCAGATCGGTGAAGTCGCGGGTGAAGGTGGTCTCCAGCGTGCGCGGGCGCGGCAGCTCGTTGCGCCGGACATGCACGATGCGGCCCGGCCGCTTGCTCATCACATAGATGGTGTCGGCCAGATAGGCGGCCTCGCGCAGGTCGTGGGTGACCAGGATCACGGTGAAGGGCCGCCTGGTCCACAGATCCTGGAGGATCGCCCACAGCTCCTCGCGCGTGAAGGCGTCGAGCGCGCCGAACGGCTCGTCGAGCATCAGCAGGTCGGGCTCGTGGATCAGCGCGCGGCACAGCGAGGCGCGCTGCTGCATGCCGCCGGAGAGCTGCCAGGGGAACTTGCCCTCGAAGCCGGCCAGCCCGACGCTGGCCAGCATGGCGCGGGCGCGCTCCTCGTACTCGGCGCGGGCGCCGCGCAGGCGGCGGCGGTGCGGCTCGACGATCTCCAGCGGCAGCATCACGTTGTCCAGCGTGGTGCGCCAGGGCAGCAGGGTCGGGTTCTGAAAGGCCATGCCGACGATCTTCAGCGGGCCGGTCACCTCCTGCCCGTTGACGATCACCGTGCCGGTCGAGGGGCGCATCAGCCCAGACACCAGCTTCAGCAGCGAGGATTTGCCGCAGCCGCTGGGGCCGACGACGGCGATGAACTCGCCCTTGGCGATCTTCATCGTGGTTTCGGACAGGGCCAGCGTGTCGCCCGCGCCGTAGCGCAGCGTCACCCGGTCCAGTTCCACAAAGGCGGCGGTCATCTCCGTCGTTCCCCTCTCAACGATGGCCCGTTACGGCGTCAGCTTGCGGTCGGCGGCGGCGGGCAGGAAGGAGGCGTCGAACACGTCGGCCGGCGCCGGCTTCTTCGCGAAGCCGAAGGCCAGCGCCACCTGGTCGATCGCCGCGGCCAGACGCTCGGGCCGCACGCCGCCCATGCCGTCGGCCTTCACGTCCGGGGTCAGCACGCACATCTCCAGCGCCATCTTCAGGCGGTCGAGCTCCAGCTTGTCGTCGATCAGCGGGTCGCGCTTCCTGATCGCCTGGATGCCGCCGGCCGGGTCGGCGACGACGTCGCGCCAGCCCTTCACCACCGCGCGCAGGAAGCCCTTCACCGCCTCGGGGTTCTCCTTCATCAGCTTGGGCGAGGGGATCAGGGCGTTGCCGTACAGGCTGACCCCGGCGTCGGCGAAGTTGAAGATGGTCAGGTCCTTCTCCGTCACGCCCAGCGCCCGCAGGTTCAGCAGGCTGGTGAAGTAGAAGCCGGAGATCGCCTGCACCTCGCCGCGCATCAGCATCGGCTCGCGCAGCGGCGGATCCATGCTCTTCCAGGTCACGCCGTCGGCCGGGACGCCAACCGCCTTGGCGTAGGCGGGGAACAGCTTGCGCGGGGCGTCGAACACCGGGGCGCCGAGAGTCTTGCCGGCGAGGTCGGCGGGCTTGGCGATGCCGCTCTTCTTCAGGGCGAAGACCGAGAAGGGCGGGATGTCGTAGACGATGAAGGCGGCCTTCATCGCCTTGTCGGGGTTCTTGTCGTTGAACTCCATCATCGAGTTGAAGTCGGCCATGCCGATGTCGTAGGCGCCGCTGGCGACGCGGGTCACGGCACCGGCCGAGCCGTTGCCGGTGTCGATGGTGACGTCCAGCCCCTCGGCCGCGAAATAGCCCTTGTCGGCGGCGACCAGGAAGGCGGCGGCCGGCCCCTCGAACTTCCAGTCCAGGGTGAATTTGAGGGAGGTGGCGGCGTCGGCGCCGCCGGCGGCGAGCGCCATCACGGCGGCGAGGCCGGCGCCGGACAGCAGCGAACGGATCGTCTTGAGCATCATGGTCTCACTCTCTCGGTCTTCGGAGGTCTCGGGAGGGGGACGCTCCCGGCGCTGTTCGCCGCCGGGAGCCCCGATGGTGCCACGGACGGCTTAGAAATGAATCTGCGCTTCGAAGATCGGCGAGCTTTCGATCGAGCCCTGGACCTTGGTGTGGTCGTTGCCGAACTTGTTGTACCAGTACTGCCAGCCGAAGCCGGCCTTGAAGGTCTTGGGCTGGCCGAACGCCGAGCCGACGTCCCACATCAGCTTCGGGCGGACCAGGATCTCGGTCTTGGTCTCGCGGTTGAAGCCGTCCTTGCCCTTCGGGCCGACGATGTTGCCGAAGCCCTCGAAGTTGACCGGGACGCCGACGGTGCCGAGCGGGATGTTCCAGGCGGTCGCCAGGATCGGCGCCGCATCGAACTCGACCTCCTTCTTCGTGATGCCGTTGTGGTTCCATTCCTTGCTGGCCAGGACGGCGACGGTCAGGAAGCCGGGCACGTCGAAGGAGAAGGAGGGGCCGAACACCGGCAGCACCTTGCGCGAGGCGAAGGTGGTGTTCTTGGTGTTCAGGTCGATGCCGGCCTCGATGGCGATGTCCTTGATCGGGCCGAAGGCGAAGGCCTTGCTGCCGGTGACCTTGTTCAGGCTGAGGTCGTGGCGGTAGACGGCGTAGGCCTCGACCGCGCCGGTGTCGCCGCCCGACGCCGGGTCGGCGCGGTTCGACTTCAGGATGTCGATGTTCAGGAAGTTGCCGCCCAGCGAATAGCCGTTCACATGGGTGAAGGCGAGGATGTTCTTGGTGATCTCGCGCGCCTCGCCGTTGGAGCGGGTGACGCCCGGTTCACGGAAGTTCGTGCCCAGCCGGTAGCTGACCGACGTGTCGCTCCAATCCAGCGCGTTGGCGGATGAAACGCTGGCGGCCAGACCGAGCGCTGCCAGGGAAAGCACGACCTTCTTCGACATGATCATCATCTCCGGTGGTGGGAGAGGGCCGTCCGCCCTTCCGCATCTGTGTACGGCAACCCAGAAGCATGAGACGTGCCAGGAGATGAAAATCGTTTTTTTTCAGCTAGTTGATAGGATAAATGGCGCGGGGTCGCCGGGGATCCATGCCTTTTGGGATAACTTCGCACAGCCTGTTGGCATAACCCTATGAGATATGCCTGTATTTTATGCGCCAAGCTGGCGATGTTCAGGAATTCATTCATCCAGCCCCTGCATTGGTCAGGAGAAATGGTTCAAGTTTTCCATGGATTCGGTGATGCATGGAAGTGATGGAGGGAAGATGGAAATTTCAAAATCGCATGCACAAAAAATTTGCAAAATAAATTGGTATGGTATTCTGTTGATGATGGAAAACAATTCGGCAATTTGCGTTTAAACACAAAAATACCCGCTCAACGGCGGGTTTGTTCGCGAAATTTCATTGTTTGATTTTCTGATATGTGCGTGCGGTGTGTGCCGTATTCTTGAAGTCATCCCATATGTCGGGATGGAATGCGGTCTTTATATTCCAAATTCGGGGAAGATTGAAAATCTTTCCATCGGATCATCTTGGCGATGATGCCGAAGGGCCCCCCTTTGAAGCCTATGGGTTGCCGCCATCCTAACGCCATGCGGACGCCAGGATTGTTTCGATCATTTTGAAACTGCTTCCGCCATGGCGACGGCCTGTGGCGGCTCCGGCGGCGGCGCGGTCAGTCGCCGCCACGCGACCAGTCGCCGCCGCCGCCGGAACCGACCGACGCCTGGGGGATGTCGGAACGATCCCCTCCGGCGGCGCATCCGGCGAGCAGGGCGATGAGGATGAGGGGAATGGCCCGGCGCAGCATGGTGCCCTCCGTCACAAGAGAGACTCGGCAACGGCCGGGCAAGGCGGTTGGTTCCGGAGAGCGGGCTCGGGCAACGGGCTCGGGCAACGTGCCTGGGCAGGCAGCAAGGCCCGGCGCGCGGGGAGTCGGGCCTTGCGGGTGGAGGCGTACGGGACGCTTGCGGTCAGACGGTGATGCCGGCGGCGTCCAGATAGGGGTGCAGCTTCAGGATCGACAGGGTCGTCTCGCCCTCGCCCAGCTTCTCGCGGTAGCCCTCCTCCGCCGCCTCGCGCGCGGCGGCCTTGGCCAGCGTGTCGGCGGCCTGCGCCTGCGGCACCACCACCACCCCGTCGTCGTCGGCCACCACGAGGTCACCGGCCGACACCAGCACGCCGCCGCAGGCGATGCCGATGTTCACGGTGCCGCCGGCGTCGGTCTTGTTGGTGCCCTTCATGCTGGTTCCCCGGCAGAAGACCGGGAAGTCCATGCCGCGGATCGTGATGGCGTCCCGCACGCAGCCGTCGATCACCAGGCCGGCGATCCCGCGCGCCTTCGCCGCCGCGGTCAACACGTCGCCCCACGGGCCGGCCTCGGTCATGCCCTTGAAGTCCACCACCAGCACGTCGCCCGGCTTGGCCAGGGCGACGGCGACGTGGATCATCAGGTTGTCGGTCGGCCCGCAGGACACGGTCAGCGCCGGCCCGCACAGCCGCATGCCCGGATAGAGCGGCTTGATCGGGTGGACCATGGCCCCCTTCCTGCCCAGCGCCTCGTGCAGCGTGGCGGGCGATTGCGTCCGGAAGGCCTCGACCAGAGCCGGATCCGGGCGGGGGAAGTCGTGAAGGACGGTCATACGCGGAGAACCTTTCGCAGCAGTCACACCGTTCCCATGATCCGGAGCGGTTGATTCGGAACGGCCGGGCGGCCGGCGACGGTTGCGCGGATCCCGCTGAGCGAGGCTCCGGCGGTGGGCTCGGGAGGCGCCGCTCGTGAATCGCGTGCATCACCGGCGACCGACAAGTATTTATGACTATGCCTTACGTGGATTTTACCGTCAAACGGTGGTTGTTCATTGGTGATTCCGATCCCGGAACGGGTGGAGCCTTGGGGCTGGAATGCGCGGGCGGGTCGAATGCCCGGTGGATCAGCGGCGGATCTGTCGAATCGTCGACTGCCGCCGGTCGGTGTTTCAGCGTTTTCTAAAGAAAGGGGCGGCGGCCCCGTCGCGGGTGTGGCGCCGAACGCGGAACCGGGCGGGAAAACCCGTTATTCGGCCGTCCGCGAGGCGGTTTTCCGGCGCAATCGCCCCGATCGACGGCGGCGTTGACAGGGCGGGGGCACCGCACTATGGTGCGCGCCTTCGATCGAGCCGCCGAGCGTTCAGGAACATCATCATGAAAATCGTCAACTCTCTCAAGTCGATGAAGACGCGCCACAAGGCCTGCCGCGTGATCCGCCGCAAGGGCCGCGTCTACGTCATCAACAAGCAGAACCCGCGTTTCAAGGCCCGTCAGGGCTGATCCGGTCGGGAGGCCGGGGGTTTCCTCGGTCTTCGGGCTTCCGGGTTTCTCGCAAGAGCCGCGCCTTCGGGTGCGGCTCTTGCGTTTTGGGCTTCTTTTTCCCACGGGGAGCGTTCCGGCGAATCGGCGTCGCGGGGCACCTTGTGCCGTCGCGCCGGCGGATGGTAGGTCTAACGGACGGATTCGGACCCAGCGGGAAGCGAGGCACGTCCAGACCATGAAGATGCCAACCCCCGACAGCGGCATCATCGCGCGCCGCCGCGCCATCGTCGAGGCGCTGCGCGCCATCGTTCCCGGCGAAGGGGTGATCGTCGACGAGAACGAGCTGCGCGCCTACGAATGCGATGGGCTGACCGCCTACCGGCAACTGCCGATGGTCGCCGTGCTGCCCGGCACGGTCGAGCAGGTCAGCCGGATCCTGAAGACCTGCAAGGAGATGGGCGTCAAGGTCGTGCCGCGCGGGGCCGGCACCTCGCTGTCGGGCGGGGCGCTGCCGCTGGCCGACGGGGTGCTGCTGGGGATGGGCAAGTTCAAGCGCATCCTCGACCTCGACTTCGCCAACCGCTGCGCCGTCGTCCAGCCGGGCGTGACCAACCTCGGCATCTCCAACGCGGTGGCGCACGAGGGCTTCTATTACGCCCCCGACCCGTCGAGCCAGATCGCCTGCACCATCGGCGGCAACATCGCGGAGAATTCCGGCGGCGTGCATTGCCTGAAATACGGGCTGACCACCAACAACGTGCTGGGGTTGGAGATGGTGCTGATGGACGGCACCATCCTGCGGCTCGGCGGCAAGCACCTCGATTCGGGCGGCTACGACCTGATGGGCATCGTCACCGGGTCGGAGGGTCTGCTCGGCGTCGTCACCGAGGTGACGGTCCGCATCCTGCGCAAGCCGGCGACCGCGCGCGCCGTGCTGATCGGCTTTCCCTCCAGCGAGCAGGGCGGCGACTGCGTGGCGGCGATCATCGCCGCCGGCATCATCCCGGGCGGCATGGAGATGATGGACCGTCCGGCCATCCACGCGGCGGAGGCCTTCGTCCACGCCGGCTACCCGCTGGACGTCGAGGCGCTGCTGATCGTCGAGCTGGACGGCCCGGCCGCCGAGGTCGACCATCTGATCGAGCGGGTCGAGGCCATCGCGCGGAGTCGCGGCTGCGTCTACGCCCGCGTCTCCACCACCGAGGAGGAGCGGCTGGCCTTCTGGGCCGGGCGCAAGGCGGCCTTCCCGGCGGTCGGGCGCATCAGCCCCGACTATTACTGCATGGACGGCACCATCCCGCGCAAGGCGCTGCCGCTGGTGCTGCAACGGATGCAGGAGATGTCGGCGCGCCATGGGCTGCGCGTCGCCAACGTCTTCCACGCCGGCGACGGCAACCTGCACCCGCTGATCCTCTACGACGCCAACAAGCCGGGCGAGCTGGAAAAGGCCGAGGAGTTCGGCAACGACATCCTGCGCCTGTGCGTCGAGGTTGGCGGCGTGCTGACCGGCGAGCACGGAGTCGGCGTCGAGAAGCGCGACCTGATGACCGACCAGTTCGAGGCGGTCGATCTGGAGCAGCAGCAGCGGCTGAAATGCGCCTTCGACCCCGACGGGCTGTTGAATCCCGGCAAGGTCTTTCCGACCCTGCACCGCTGCGCCGAACTCGGCCGGCTGCACGTCCACAAGGGGGAGCTGCGCTTCCCCGACATCCCGCGTTTCTGAGGGGCCGCCCGGCATGACCATCACCACGCTGAAGCCGGAGACCGCCGCCCAGGCCACGGAGGCGGTGCGCTGGGCGCTGTCGGCCGGGGAGCCGCTGGAAATCCTGGGCAGCGGCAGCCGGCGCGGGCTGGGCCGCCCGGTGCGGGCCGGGTATGCGCTCGACCTGTCCGGCCTGTTGGGCATCATCGCCTACGAGCCGGAGGAGCTGGTGCTGACCGCGCTGGCCGGCACGCCGATGGCGACCATCCTGCCGATGCTGGCGGAGCGTGCGCAGCACCTCGCCTTCGAGCCGCCGGACGGGGGCACGCTGGGCGGGCTGATGGCCAGCGGTCTGGCCGGGCCGCGCCGCATCTCCGCCGGGTCGGCGCGCGACCACGCGCTCGGCATTGCCGGGGTCAGCGGGCGCGGCGAGCATTACAAGGGCGGTGGCAAGGTGGTGAAGAACGTCACCGGCTACGATCTGCCCAAGCTGATGGCGGGCAGCTTCGGCACGCTGACCGCGCTGACCGAGATCACCGTGAAGGTGCTGCCGGCGCCGGAGGACACGGCGACCCTGCTGCTCGCCGGGCTGGAGGATGCCGACGCGGTGGCGGCGCTCGACCGTGCCCTGCGCAGCCCCTACGACGTGTCGGGAGCGGCGCATCTGCCGGCGGGGATCGCGGCGCGCTCCGGCGTCGCGGCGGTGGCGCGGGCCGGCGGGGCGGCGACGCTGGTGCGGGTCGAGGGCTTCGGCCCGTCGGTCGCCGCGCGGGTGGCGCTGCTGCGCGAGGAACTGCGGGCCGATTCGGTGCTCGGGCGCGACGAGTCGCTGGCGCTGTGGCGCGAGGTGCGGGACGCGGCGTGGTTCGGCGGACTCGGCGGGGGGGCCGATACGACTCGCCATCTCTGGAAACTCTCCGTCCCGCCGGCTTCCGGTCCGGCGACGCTCGCCGCGATCCGCCGCAGTCTCGACGTCGAGGCCTTCTACGACTGGGGCGGCGGTCTGATCTGGCTGACCGCTCCGCCCGATTCCACCTCCGCCATCCGCGCCGCCGTCGGCGCCCAGGGCCACGCCACCCTGATGCGGGCACCCGAGTCGGTCCGCGCTGCAACCGAGGTGTTCCAGCCGTTGCCCGAGCCGCTGATGGCGCTGACCCGCCGCGTCAAGGCCAGTTTCGACCCCCAGGGCATTCTCAACCCCGGCCGCATGCACGCGGGCGTCTGAGGAGCGGAGCCGAACCCATGCAGACGAATTTCTCGCTCGCCCAACTGGCCGACGCCGCGACCCGCGAATCGGAAGCGATCCTGCGCAAATGCGTGCATTGCGGCTTCTGCACCGCGACCTGCCCGACCTACACCATCCTCGGCGATGAGCTGGATTCCCCGCGCGGCCGCATCTACCAGATCAAGGACATGCTGGAGAAGGGCGGCCCGCCGCCCGAGTCGACGGTCAAGCACATCGACCGCTGCCTGTCCTGCCTGTCCTGCATGACGACCTGCCCGTCGGGCGTCCATTACATGCATCTGGTCGATCACGCCCGCGCCCACATCGAGGCGACCCACAGCCGCTCCCCCGCCGACCGCGCCGCGCGCGATCTGGTGGCCCGGCTGCTTCCCAACCCGCGCCTGTTCCGGCTGGCCCTGCTGGGGGCCGGGCTGGGCAAGCCGTTCCGCCGCCTGCTGCCGAAGCGCCTGTCGGCCATGCTGGCGCTGGCCCCCGCCAGCGTGCCGCCGCCCAGCCCCAGCGACCGCCCCGGCGTGCATCCGGCCGAGGGGCCGCGGCGCAAGCGGGTGGCGCTGCTGATCGGCTGCGCCCAGCGGGTGCTGGCACCCCAGATCAACGAGGCGACCATCCGCCTGCTGACCCGGCACGGGGTCGAGGTGGTGGTGTCGAAGGGCGCCGACTGCTGCGGCGCCTTGACGCACCACATGGGCAAGGAGGATCTCGCCCACGCCTCGGCGAAGGCGACCATCGATTCCTGGACCCGCGAGATCGAGGGGCAGGGGCTGGACGCCATCGTCGTCAACGCGTCGGGCTGCGGCACCAGCGTGAAGGATTACGGCTTCCTGTTCCGCGAGGATCCGGCCTACGCCGCCAAGGCGGCGCGGGTGGCCGGGCTGGCGCGCGACGTGACCGAGCTGATGGACGAGATCGGGCTGGCGGCCCCGGTGGTGGCGACCGGGCAGGCCATCGCCTACCACTCCGCCTGCTCGATGCAGCACGGCCAGAGGATCAAGGAGCCGCCGCGCGCCCTGCTGCGCGCCGCCGGATTCGTGGTGAGGGAGATCCCCGACGCGCATCTGTGCTGCGGGTCGGCCGGCACCTACAACCTGCTCCAGCCCGAGCTGGCCGGCGAGCTGCGCGCCCGCAAGGTCGCCGCCATCGAGAGCACGCGGCCCGACGCGGTCGCCGCCGGCAACCTCGGCTGCATCACCCAGATTGCCGCCGGGGCCGGGGCCGGGGGTGGTGCCGGGGGCGGCACCGGCCTGCCGGTGGTCCACACGGTGGAACTGCTGGACTGGGCGACCGGCGGTCCCCGGCCGGAGGCGCTGGCGGGCCGGGCGGCTTTCGAGGGGACGGCCGAATCGGCGGCGGGCCAAGCGGTGGCGTGACAAGGCATGGAGGGGGATTCCGCGTCGCCACAAATCTGTGTTTATCTGTGTTCATCTGTGTCAGAAAATCGCCCCTCTCCGCACCTTGCTCTCCCCCATGACCGCCCGCCCGAACGGAACCCCTGAATGAGCGCCGCCTACGGAATCACGCACCGCCTGTCGGCCTGGGGTGTCCATGTCTTCACGGCCAGCGGGGCGGTGCTGGGGCTGCTGGCCCTGCTCGCCACGGCGGCGGGCGACGCGAAGCTCTGCCTCGCCTGGCTGGGCGTGGCGCTGGTGGTGGACGGAGTCGACGGCACGCTGGCGCGCCGCGCCTCGGTCAAGCAGGTGCTGCCGGGAATCGACGGGTCGGTGCTCGACCTCGTCATCGACTATCTGACCTATGTGGTCGTGCCGGCGGTCTTCATGCACCGCTTCGGCCTGCTGCCCGAGGGGCTGGTCAGCATCGCGCTGGCCGCCTGGGTGCTGCTGACCTCGCTCTACTGCTTCGCCAACGTGCAGATGAAGAGCGGCGACAACTACTTCGTCGGCTTCCCGGCGATCTGGAACGTGGTGGCGCTCTATCTCTGGCTGCTCGACCTCAACCCGTGGATCAACGCGGCGATCGTCGTGGCGCTGGGCCTGCTGACCTTCACCACGGTGAAGTTCCTGCACCCCTTCCGGGTCAAGGCGCTGATGGGGCTGAACATCGCCGTCACCTCGGTGTGGCTGCTGTGCTGCGGCGCGCTGGTGGTGCTGTCGCCGGACCGGCCGGGCTGGCTGTTCGGGCTGTGGCTGGCAGCCTCGGCCTATTACGCGGCGGTCTGCGCCTGGCGCACGGCGCGCGGCCCCTGAGCGGGGGACGACCGTCGGGAACCTCGGGCGGGGATGGATCGTTGGGGACGGGCGGGTTCGCTGAACCCGGCTCCGTTCACCCGAAGGAATCCACCGCGTGGCCGAAGGCTCCACCAAGGTCGTGCTCGCCGCGCTGGGCGGCAACATGGCGATCGCGTTCACCAAATTCATCGCCAGCGCCTTCACCGGCAGCGCCGCCATGTTCAGCGAGGCCATCCATTCGGTGGTCGACAGCGGCAACCAGGTGCTGCTGCTCTACGGCATCCGCCGGGCGCGCCGGCCGCCGACCCCGCAGCACCCCTTCGGCCATGGCCGCGAGGTCTATTTCTGGTCCTTCGTGGTCGCCGTGCTGCTGTTCGGCATCGGCGCCGGGCTGTCGCTGTACGACGGCTGGCACGCGCTGACCCACCCGACCCCGGTCGAGACGCCCTGGATCAACTTCCTGGTGCTCGGCATCGCCACGGTCTTCGAGGCGGCGTCCTGGTGGGTGGCGCTGCGCGAGTTCCGCCGCACCCAGGGCAACCAGGGCATCCTGTCGGCCGTCCACCGCTCCAAGAACCCGTCGGTCTTCGTCGTGCTGTTCGAGGACACGGCGGCGCTGATCGGGCTGCTGCTGGCCGGGATCGGGCTGGCGCTGGGCGAGATCACCGGCGACCCGGCGTGGGACGCCTGGGCGTCGATGGCGATCGGGTTCGTGCTGGCGGTGGTGGCGGCGATGCTGGCCTACGAATCGAAGGGGCTGCTGATCGGCGAATCGGCCGACCGCCGCGTCGTCGAGGGCATCCGCGCCATCGTCGGCGAGGAGACGCGGGTCAAGCGCCCGCTCGACGTGCTGACCATGCACATGGGCCCCGACGACGTGCTGCTGAACCTGTCGGTCGAGTTCCAGGACAGCCTGAACGCCCGCGAGGTCGAGGACGCGGTCTGCGCGATGGAGACGCGCATCCGCCACCGCTTCCCGCAGGTCCGCCGCATCTTCGTCGAGGCCGAATCGCTGCGCGCCCGCCGCGACCGCGAGGCGGCCCGGCCGAATCCGGAGGCGTCAAATCCGGAGATGCCGAAGCCGGAGGCGCGGCCGGGATGAGCTTCGACTCGATTCGGCACCCGATCCGGGTCGGCGTCGCCGGCTGGGGCATTCCCAAGCTGTCGGCCCACGCCTTCCCCGTGGACGGCTCGCATCTGGAGCGCACCGCCCGCGTGCTGCCGATGACCGAGGTGAACAGCAGCTTCTACCGCCCGCACAAGCCGGACACCTGGGCGCGCTGGGCGGCCGCGACCCCGCCGGGCTTCCGCTTCGCCGTGAAGATCCCCAAGGCGATCACCCACGAGGCACGGCTGGCCGGCGCCGGGGAAGCGCTCGACCGCTTTCTCGGCGAGGCCGGGCGGCTCGGCGACCGGCTGGGACCGCTGCTGGTCCAGCTTCCGCCCAGCCTCGGTTTCGACCCGGCGGTGGCCGACGGTTTCTTCGCGGGCCTGCGCGCCCGCTTCGACGGCGAGGTGGTGTGCGAGCCGCGCCACGCCGGGTGGTTCACGAGGGAGGCCGAGGGGCTGCTGGTTGCCCACCGCGTCGCGCGGGTTGCCGCCGATCCGGCGCCGGTCGAGGGCGCCGCGGAGCCGGGCGGCTGGGATGGCCTGCGCTACTGGCGGCTGCATGGCTCGCCGGTGATGTACCGCTCGGCCTACGAGCCGGCGGCGCTCGACGGTCTGGCGGACCGGCTGCTGGCGGAATCGGCCGAGCGGCCGGTCTGGTGCGTCTTCGACAACACCGCCGATTTCCACGCGGTGGACGACGCGCTGGCGCTGCTGGACAGGATCGGGGACGCGCCGGCCCCCGTGCCCCCACCCTGACCCTCCCCCGCCGGGCGGGGGGCAGGGTGGGGGCGTGCGGCCGGATTCCACCCCCTCCGCTTACGCCGTTCGGCCTCCTCCGAGCGTGACCGGGACAGCGGTGGGTTGCAGCGCTATCCTTCCCCGTTCGAACGAGTAAAGAATGGGGCGTCGGCGCGATGGAGTTTGTGTTGCTGGTGCTGGTGGTCGGCGTCGTCTTCCACCGCATCGACCGCCGGCTGAAGGCGCAGGCGCGGGAAATCGACGAATTGCGGCGAGCGGTGGCGCGGCTGGGCGGCGGGCCGCTGCCCGACTCTCCGCCGGCCGATCCTATCGTCATCGCCAGCGAGGACGTGCCGCCGGAGCCCGCCCCGGTCTTCGCCGACGAAGCCCCGCCGGACCGTCCGGACGAAGCGGACGCCACATACGCCCCGGAGCCCGCGCCGGGCCGCTCGCGCTGGCGCGAACTGGAGGAATCGCTGGCCTCGCGCTGGCTGATCTGGCTGGGCGGCGCCACCATGGCGCTGGCCGCCGCCTTCTTCATCAAGCTGTCGGTCGAGCATGGCTGGCTCGGGCCGTCGGTGCGCGTGGCGCTCGGGCTTCTCGCCGGGGCGGGGCTGATGGTCGGTGGCGAATGGCTGCGGCGGCGGCCGGAGCAGCGGCGGGTCGCGGCGGCCGGGCCGGACTATGTGCCGCCCGCCCTGACGGCGGCCGGCCTGTTCGCCGCCTTCGCCAGCGTCTATGGCGGCTTCGCGCTGTTCGACCTGTTCGCTCCGCTGGTCGCCTTCGCGCTGCTGGCGGCGCTGTCGCTGGTCGGCATCGGGCTGTCGCTGCTCCAGGGGCCGTTCATCGCGGCGCTCGGACTGCTCGCCGGCTTCGTCACGCCGCTGCTGGTGTCCTCGGACAACCCGATGGCCTGGGGGCTGTTCGCCTATCTGCTGGCGCTCAACGGCGCCGGCATGGCGGTGGTGCTGTACCGTGGCTGGCGCTGGCTCGGCTGGGGCATGCTGGCGGGGGCGGCGTTGTGGCCGCTGCTGTGGTTCGCCGACCCCTGGACGCGGGGCGATGCCCTGCCGGTCGGGCTGTATCTGCTGCTGACCGCCGGGCTGTTCCTGATGCCGGCGGTGCTCGGCCGATGGAGCGACGTGGAGCCGGAGGCCGCCGCCGATTCCGTTCCCCTCACCGGCTGGCGCGCCGCCCTGCCGTCCTGGCTGCGCCGCCGCCGCCGTCATCCCGCCGACCGGCTGGCGATGACCGCGATGTGGCTGCTCGGCCTGCTGATCGCCGGGCTGTTCTGGCTGGACGACCACGGGCCGCTGTCGCTGGCGGCGCTCGGGCTGTTCGCCCTGCTGGCGCTGGTCGCCGGGCGACGGGTCGAGCGGCTGGCCGGCATCGCCTGGACCGCCGCGCTGGTCGTGCTGCTGGCGCTGGCGCCCTGGGCGCTGCCCTATCTGCCGGCCCCGCCGCCCGAGCTGAACGCCGAGGGGCAGCCGGTCGTCACCGCCGTGCCGGACCTCGTGCCAATCATCGTCGAGCGCTTCCTCTGGGTGTCCGGCGGCTTCGCCGCGCTGTTCGGCCTCGGTGGCTTCATCGCCCTGTGGGAGGCGCGCCGCACCGCGCTGTGGGCCTCGCTGTCGGCGCTGATGCCGCTGGCGCTGCTGGCGCTGGCCTACGCGCTGGTCGAGCCGCCCACCACCTCGGTGGCGTGGCCGGCGGCGGCCCTGGCGCTGGCGGCGCTGCTGGTCGGGGCGACGACCCCGCTGGCCCGCCACCGCCACCGGCCGGGCGCGACGCTCGGGCTGGCCGCCTTCGCGGCGGGGGCGGTCGGTGCCCTGTCGCTCGGCGCCACCATGACGTTGCGCGAGGCGTGGCTGACGGTGGCGCTCGCCCTTCAGGTGCCGGTGCTGGCCTGGCTGGAGCGGCAGTTGAACGTCCGCGAGCTGCGCGGCGTCGCCCTGCTGGTGGCGGTCGCCGTGCTGGCGCGGCTGGCGGTGAACCCCTACGTCCTCGATTACGAGGGGATGGCCTGGATCTTCTATGGCTACGGGCTGCCGGCGCTGGGCTTCCTGATCGCCGCGCGCTGGATGCGGGCGGCGCCGGACGGGCGGGGCGACGATCCGGTGGTGATGGTGCTGGAAGCCGGCGGGCTGATCTTCACCACCCTGATGGTCTCGCTCGCCATCCACCGCTGGATGGCGCCCAGCCTCGACGAGGTGCCCTCGACCCTGGCGGAGACGGCGCTGCACACGCTGTCCTGGCTCGGGCTGGCGCTGCTGCTCGCCGCCGACCGGCGCTGGAGCGCGCGGCCGGTCGCCGTCTGGGGCCGGCGCCTGCTGGTGGCGCTGGCGGCGGCGCAGGTGGTGGGGGTGCAGGTGCTCGAGCTCAACCCGCTGTGGACCGACGAGCCGGTCGGCAACTGGCCGGTGGTCAACCGGCTGCTGCTGGCCTACGGCGCGCCGGGGCTGCTGGGGCTGGCGTTCCTGTGGCTCGACCCGCCGCCCTGGCCGCGCCTGCGGCAGTTGGCGCCGCTGCTGCCCTTCGCCCTGCTCGCGCTGAATCTGGCGCTGGAGATCCGCCGCGCCTTCCAGGGGCCGGTTCTGTCCGGCTACGGGATGTCGGACGCGGAGTGGTACAGCTATTCGGCGGGATTCCTGGTCTTCGCCGTGCTGCTGCTGGTGGTGGCGCTGCGCTTCGGCTGGGGCTGGATGCGGCACGCCGGTCTGGCGCTGGTGCTGGCGGTGGTCGCCAAGGTGTTCCTCAGCGACATGGAGGATCTGGAAGGGCTCTACCGCGTCGCCTCCTTCCTCGGGCTCGGCGTCAGCCTGATCGGCATCGGCTATCTCTACCAGCGGGTGCTGCTGCCGTCGGCGCGGGCGTCGGAAAACGGACCGTCCGTGTAGCGAACGGACGCATTGACAGGCCGCTGTCCGCCGCGCTCCCATCCGGGTGGGCATGAGAACCCGGCCCGGAGAGAGGAGCACCCGCGATGACGCCGATCCGCGACGCCTACCCCATCGACCCCGACGGCGAGGCCGGCTTCACCGTCGAGGCCGCCCGCATGAAGTTCGGCCCCGGCATGCTGGCCGAGCTGGGCGGCGACGCCGAGCAACTCGGCATGCGGCGCGTCGCCCTGTTCACCGACCCGCGCGTGGCGGCGACGGCGCCCTTCGGCATGGCGCTCGACTCGCTGAAGCGGGCCGGGCTCGACGTGATCGTTTTCGACCGTTGCCGGGTGGAGCCGACCAGCGCCTCCTTCCTCGACGCGGCCGATTTCGCGCGGGAGGGGGGTTTCGACGGCTACGTCTCCATCGGCGGCGGCTCGGTGATCGACACGGCGAAGGCGGCCAACCTCTACGCCAGCCACCCGGCCGATTTCCTCGCCTACGTCAACAAGCCGCTGGGCGAGGGGCGGCCGGTGCCCGGCCCGGTCAAGCCGCACATCGCCTGTCCGACGACCTGCGGCACCGGCAGCGAGACCACCGGTGTCGCCATCTTCGACCATGTCGAGAAGCAGGTGAAGACCGGCATCTCCTCGCGCTTCCTGCGGCCGACGCTGGCGGTGGTCGACCCGCGCACCATCGACAGCCTGCCGCCGGGCGCCATCGCCGCCACCGGCTTCGACGTGCTGACCCACGCCATCGAGAGCCACACGGCGCGGCCCTACCGCTCGCGCCCCCGGCCGGAGAATTCCGCCGCGCGGCCGCCCTACCAGGGGGCGAATCCCTGGTCGGACATCGGCAGCCTCCAGGCGATCCGGCTCGGCGGGACGTGGCTGGAGCGGGCGGTCAACGATCCGGACGATTCGGAGGCGCGCGACGCGCTGATGTTCGCGGCGACGCTGGCGGGCCTTGCCTTCGGCAACGCCGGGGTCCACATCCCGCACGCCATGTCCTATTCGGTGGCCGGGATGAACCACAGCTTCACCGCGACCGGCTACGAGGCGGTCGATCCGATGGTGCCGCACGGCGTCTCGGTGGTGCTGAACGCGCCGGCCGCCTTCCGCTTCACCGGCCCGGCGGCGCCCGAGGCGCATCTGCGCGCGGCGGAGGCGCTGGGGGCGGATGTGCGGGGCGCAGGGCCGCAGGATGGCGGCGAGCTGCTGGCGAGCCGGCTGATCGCGATGATGCGGGCGACCGGCCTGCCGAACGGGCTGTCGGCGCTGGGCTACGGCGAGGCCGACATTCCGGGGCTGGTGCGGGGGGCGGCGGCGCAGCAGCGCCTGCTGACCATCGCCCCGCGCCCGGTGTCGGAGGACGATTTGCGTGGGCTGTACGCGGCGGCGATGCGGTACTGGTGAGGGGGAACGCCCTCTCCCGACCCGGGGAGAGAGAGGGGACCCGCGAAGCGGGGAGGGTGAGGGGCTGTCGGGACATGGATTGACGCTCCACGCCCGATAGCCCCTCACCCGGCCCGGCGGGCCACCCTCTCCCGGGGTGGGAGAGGGATTTTTCAGAACTGCTCGTCGCCGAGCGCCAGAACGGTGTTGCGGGCGCTGGCGATGGTCGGCAGCAGGGCCGGGGCCGTCGCCAGGATCTGCTCGGCGTAGAAGCGCGCGACGACCAGCTTGGTCTCCAGGAAGGACGCGTTGGCGCCGGGGCGCTTCAGCCCCTCCATCGCCTTGGCGGCCGAGCGCGCCAGCATCCAGCCGCCGGCCACCGTCCCCCACAGCTTCAGATAGGCCACGGCGCCGGCCGCGGCACCACGGGCGTCGCCCTCGGCCTGGGCGCCGACGATCCAGTCCACCGCCTTGTCGAGCGCGTCGAGCCCGGCCGTCAGCTCGGCGCGGATCACCGCGAGGTCGTCGCCGGGTGCGCTTTCCAGCTCCGCCGCCGTCGCCCGCATCTCGGCGATGAAGGCCTTGGCCGCCGCCCCCTTGTCGCGCCCGGTCTTGCGGAAGGCGAGGTCGTTGGCGTGGATGCCGTTGGTGCCCTCGTAGATCGGGGTGATGCGGGCGTCGCGGTAATGCTGGGCGGCGCCCGTCTCCTCGATGAAGCCCATGCCGCCATGGATCTGCACGCCGGTCGAGGCGACGTCGCAGCCGATGTCGGTCGACCAGGCCTTGACGATCGGGGTCAGCACGTCGACCCGCGCCGCCGCCGCCGCGCGGACATCGGCGTCCTCGTGATGGCGGGCGGTGTCGAGCTGGGTGCCGGCGTAGAGCGCCAGCGCGCGGGCGGCCTCGGTCTTGGCGCGCATGTCCAGCAGCATGCGGCGCACGTCCGGATGCTTGATGATGGCGACCGCCGCGCCCTTGGCGTCGGCGACGTCCTTGCTCTGCACGCGGGCCTTGGCGTAGTCGCGGGCCTGCTGGTAGGCGCGCTCCGCCACCGCGACGCCCTGGATGCCGACGCCGAGCCGGGCGTTGTTCATCATCGTGAACATGTACTCGATGCCACGGTTCTCCTGGCCGACCAGGAAACCGATGGCCCCGCCGTCGTCGCCATAGGCCATGACGGCGGTCGGGCTGGCCATGATGCCGAGCTTGTGCTCCAGGCTGGCGCAGCGCAGGTCGTTGCGGGCGCCGGGGGTGCCGTCGGCGTTGGGCAGGAATTTCGGCACGATGAACAGGCTGATGCCCTTGATGCCGGCCGGCGCGTCGGGCAGGCGGGCGAGCACCAGATGGACGATGTTCTCCGTCAGGTCATGCTCGCCGTAGGTGATGAAGATTTTCTGGCCGGTGATGCGGTAGGTCCCGTCGTCGGCCCGCACCGCGCGGGTGCGCACGGCGGCGAGGTCGGAACCGGCCTGCGGCTCGGTCAGGTTCATCGTCCCGGTCCATTCGCCCGAGATCATCCTCGACAGGTAGACCGCCTTCTGCTCGTCGCTGGCGTGCTCGGTCAGCAGGTCCACGGCGCCCTGGGTCAGCAGCGGGCACAGGCCGAAGGACAGGTTGGCCGCCTGCCACATCTCGTTCACCGCGAAGGCCACCGTCCAGGGCAGGCCCTGCCCGCCGTAGTCCGGCTCGAAGGGCAGGCTGTTCCAGCCGGCCTCGGTGAACTGGCCGTAGGCCTCCTTCCAGCCGGTCGGCGTGCGGACGACGCCGTTCTCCAGCTTCGAGCCCTGCTTGTCCCCGACCGGGTTGAGCGGGGCGAGCACGCCGGAGGCGAACTTCCCGGCCTCCTCCAGGATGGCGTCGACCAGATCGGGGGCCGCCGATTCGCAATCGGGCAAGGCTGCGACGGCGTCGAGGCCGACCACCTCGTTGAGGACGAAGCGCAGATCGTCGACCGGAGCGGTGTAGGAACTCATGGTGGAACGGACCTCCCGGGGGCGTGTTTGGTGCCTGTCGGCTTTGGTTGACGCTTACGTCACCATACACCATCGAATGGTGCATGGCGAGAGAACGCGGTGCCGCGCGTCCTTCCTTCGCCGGCTGTTCCGTCGAAGGCTAAGCCGGGGGCCGTTCCACCGCAAGGGACCCTGCGGGCATGGGGCTCCGTCGAATTGGCATGGCTGATGCATTGAGCATGGCGTCTCAGCACGAGGACCGCCCCCATGAGCTTCGCGTCCGCCCTTGGCCTTTCCAGCGACACCGCCCAACAGGCCGCCCAGCAGGCGAAATCCGCCGCTCGTGGCGGGGCGGCGGCCAATGTCGAGGCCGCCGTGCGCAACGCGAGCGCGAAGACGGGGGTCGATTTTTCCTACCTCATGGAAAAAGCTGCCGTGGAGAGCGGCTACCGCACGGACGTAAAGTCCAGCTCCTCCTCGGCGACCGGGCTGTACCAGTTCATCGACAGCACCTGGCTGCAAACGATGAAGGAGCATGGCGCCGACCATGGGCTGGGCCGCTACGCCAACGCCATCCAGACCCGGGGCGACGGCCGCCCCTACGTCGCCGACGCCGACATGAAGAAGGAAATCCTGGACCTGCGCAAGGATCCCTCCGTCTCGGCGCTGATGGCGGCGGAATACACCCGCGACAACAAGGAGTATCTGGAGGACACGGTGAAGGGGAACATCGGCTCCACCGAACTCTACATGGCGCATTTCCTCGGGGCCGGCGGCGCTTCGAAGTTCCTGAACGCCATGCAGGACAACCCCAGCCGCACCGCCCGCGACGTCTTTCCCGAGGCGGCGGCGGCCAACAAGAACGTCTTCTACGACAAGGCCACCGGCAAGGCGAAGTCGCTGAAGGAGATCTACGACAAGTTCGCCACCAAATTCTCGGAGAACCCGCTGGCGAGCTTCGCTCCGGGGCAGGTGGCGACCGACGCGGTGCGCAGGCAGGACATGCCCGACGGCTTCACCACCCAGGTGCCGATGCCGCCGTCCAAGTCGCTGAACGGGACGCCGCTGTCGATCTATCAGGTGCTGGCGCTGAACGCGCTGGAGACGCCGGACGAGGTCGACAGCATCAACGGCCGCGAGACCCGTCCGCGCGACAAGGAGAACCGCAAGATGCGCGAGGAGCCGGTGCGCACCGACCAGGCCGGCGACTCCGGCGTCGGCTTCGGGCTGGGCCTCGGGCTGGGCCGGATCGTCGGGTCGGAATCGGCGACCACGGCGGCCAACACCGTCACTTCGGCCGCCACGGCGGCGACCGCTGCCACCACCACGGCGGCCGCTGCGGCTGCCACCACCGTCACCCCCGAAACCAAGGCCGCCGCCTGATTCAGCCCTTCCCGGCGGCCTCCTGCTCCGCCTTCCACTTGGTCATGAAGGCGCGGAAGGCCTCGTCCATCTCCGCCCACACCCGCTGGACGATCGGATCGGCGCCGACCGCCCCGGCGTAGCGGCTCAGCTTCGGGTAGTCTTTCAGCGTCTCGTCGCCGAACTTTGCCAGCATCTTGCCGTAAAAGAGCCAGGGCACCAGCACGCAGTCGGCCAGCGACAGGCCGTCGCGCGCCGCGTAGCCGTCGGGCCGCAGGAACTGCTCCAGCGCCGCCAGTCCCTTGGCCAGCCCGGAGCGTTCCGCCGCCTCGTCGATCGTGAAGCCCGGGTCGGACTTGGCCCGCAGCAGCGGGAACAGGGTGGCGCAGTAGAGATCGACGGTGCGCACGATCAGCCGAACGCGGGCGCGCTCCTGCGGGGCGGCGCCGAGCAGCGACGGGGTGGGGTGCAGATCCTCCAGATACTCGCAGATCAGCAGGCTTTCCGGCAGGATGAAGCCGTCATGCTCCAGCACCGGCATCTTGCCGATCGGGTTCATCGCCAGGAAATCCGGCGTGCCGAGCGCCACCGGACGCAGTTCGAGGTCGAGGCCCTTGGCGTAGCCCTGCATCCGCACGCGGGCGACGTAGGGGGAGCCGGCGGACCCGTGAAGCACCATCATGATCGGTCACTCGCAACGATTGGGATGTGACGCTCCTCTACACCATCGAAGCGGCGCGGAGCAGCCGCCCGATTGCGGAACAGGTTCCATGGGGCGGATTCCTTGACCCGGTGGCAGGGGCCGCCTACTTTGACCCTTTGATCCCCCTTTACCATCGTTGTCGAGCACCCATGGCCGTCCTTCCGATCCTCGTCGCCCCGCACCCGGTCCTCAAGCAGAAGGCGAAGCCGGTCGCGGTCGTCGATGCGCGCATCGCCAAGCTGATGGACGACATGGTCGAGACCATGTATGCCGCCAAGGGCATCGGGCTCGCCGCACCGCAGATCGGCCGGTCGGAGCGGGTCATCGTCGTCGACGTGCACGAGAAGGGCGAGACGCCCAACCCGATCCGCCTCGCCAACCCGGAGATCGTCTGGTCGTCGGAGGAGAAGGGGATCTGCGAGGAGGGCTGCCTGTCGGTGCCCGAACAGTACGCCGAGGTCACCCGACCGCTGGCGGTGCGCGTGCGCTACCTCGACGAGAAGAACGAGCCGCGCGAGATCGAGGCCGACGGCATGCTGGCGACCTGCCTCCAGCACGAGATCGACCATCTGAACGGGGTGCTGTTCGTCGACTACCTGTCGCTGCTCAAGCGCAACATGATCCTGCGCAAGGTGCAGAAGCAGCAGAAGGCGAGCGCCTGATCCCGCCATGACTGCCCCGCTCCGTCTCGTCTTCATGGGCACGCCGGACTTCGCCGTGCCCAGCCTCGCCGCGCTGATCGGGGCGGGTCACGCCGTGGTCTGCGTCTACAGCCAGCCGCCGCGCCCGGCCGGGCGCGGGCAGCAGGTGCAGACATCCCCCGTCCACCGCTTCGCCGAGGAGCACGGCATCCCGGTGCGCACGCCCAAGAGCCTGCGCAACGCCGAGGCCCAGGCCGAGTTCGCCGCGCTCGACGCCGACGCGGCGGTGGTCGCCGCCTATGGGTTGATCCTGCCGCAGCCGGTCCTCGACGCGCCGCGCCTGGGTTGCGTCAACGTCCATGGCTCGCTGCTGCCGCGCTGGCGCGGGGCGGCGCCGATCCAGCGCTCGATCCTGGCGGGCGACGCCGAGACCGGAATCACCATCATGCAGATGGACGTCGGGCTCGACACCGGCGCCATGCTGTCGAAGGAGGCCGTCGCGATCACGCCGGCGACCACCGCCAGCAGCCTGCACGACGAACTGGCCGCGCTCGGCGCCCGCATGATCGTCCCGGCGCTGGCCGGGCTGGCGGCCGGGACGCTGACCGCCGAGCCGCAGCCGGAGGACGGCGTGACCTACGCCGCCAAGCTGACGCGCGAGGACGGGCGGCTCGACTGGACGCGGGACGCGGCTTACGTGGAACGGCAGGTGCGGGCGCTGACCCCCTGGCCGGGCTGCTGGTTCGACGTCGAGGGCGAGCGCGGGACCGAGCGCATCAAGGTGCTCGCCGCCGAACTGGTCCCGGACGCCTCCGGTGCGCCGGGGATCCTGCTCGACGACCGGCTGACGGTGGCCTGCGCGGAGGGCGCCTTGCGGCTGACCCGCGTGCAGCGGCCGGGCAAGGCGCCGGTCGACGGCGCCGCCTTCCTGCGCGGCTTCGCGCTTTCCGTGGGTGGCCCCGTGGGCGGGATTGTCGGCGCATGCAACGCTGGAAGCTGACGGTCGAGTATGACGGCCGGCCCTTCGTCGGCTGGCAGCGGCAGGACAACGGCCCCTCGGTGCAGCAGCACCTTGAGGAGGCGGTGCGGCGCCTGTCCGGCGAGACCGTGCGTGTCCATGGCTCCGGCCGCACCGACGCCGGGGTGCACGCGCTGGGGCAGGTCTGCCATTTCGACCTGGAGAAGAGCTTCACCGGGCTGAAGCTGCGCGACGCGCTGAACTTCCACCTGAAGCCGGAGCCGATCGCCGTGGTCGAGGTCGAGCCGGCGGCCGAGGATTTCCACGCGCGGCTGACCTCCATCGGGCGGTCCTACGTCTACCGCATCGTCAACCGGCGGGCGCCGCTGGCGCTCGACGCCGGGCGGGCGTGGCACGTCACCCGGCCACTGAACGCCGAGGCGATGCACGAGGCGGCGCAGGTGCTGGTCGGCGCGCACGACTTCACCAGCTTCCGCGCCTCGCTCTGCCAGGCCAAGTCGCCGCTGAAGACGCTCGACCGGCTCGACGTCGAGCGGTCGGGCGACGAGATCCGCGTCCACGCCGCCGCGCGCTCCTTCCTGCACCACCAGGTGCGCAACATGGTCGGCACGCTGGAGCTGGTGGGGACGGGCAAATGGACGGCCGCCGACCTGCGCCGCGCGCTCGACGCCCGCGACCGCGCCAAGGCCGGGCCGACGGCGCCGCCGGACGGGCTGTATTTCGTCTCCGCGCGCTATTGAGCGGGTGTTCTTGGTTTTTGACACAGATGAACACAGATAGACACAGATGAACGGGGATGGGCGGTTGCTTGCTCTGTGCGGCGTTTCTGTGGATCGATATTGAGGATTATTATACCCAGGGATTAAAAGGGAAGATCATATATCTGTATTTTTTCATCCGTGTCTATCTGTGTTCTCTGTGTCAAGAATTAAGTCCTGCTGATCGCGCCCAATCGTCAAACCGGCGGCAACTTCCCAGCCGCACCGTTTGCCGCTACCCTGACCGTCCCGCCACGTCCGGGACGCTCCGTGCCGCGCATCCTCCTCCTGTTGGCCGCTTCGCTTCTGCTGCTGTCCGGGTGCGGCATCGACGCCGACCAGGATCTGCTGTGCCGCAAGCTGATCCCGGCCTTCGAGTCCGATCCCATCACCGACGCCTGGACGCGGATGGACGCCGAGGACCGGCGCATCGTCCGCGTCGATTACCAGACCGCCGGAGTGGTCCACTGGATCGCCTGCCGCTTCGCCGGCACCGCGACGGAGGCCGGACGCACCAGCCTGGAGGCGGTCGCCACCGACCGCACCGGCTGGCTGAGCCCGATCCGCTTCGCCATGCTGGAGCAGTGGGTCCGCATCAAGCCTCCCCGCCACGACGCCGCTCCGGCCGCCACCATCGTCCGCTCGCCGCCGACGGCCTGGACGCCGTGGCTGTTCCTGCTGCAACAAATCGTCAACGCGGCGACGGTGGCCTGCGTCTACGGGCTGTTGGCGCTGGGCTACACGCTGGTCTACGCCATCCTGGGCCAGATCAACCTCGCGATGGGCGAGCTGACCATGGTCGGCGCCATGCTGACCGCGATGGCCGCCGCCGGGCTCGGCATGGCCGGCTGGGCGAGCTGGCCGCCGGCGCTGCTGGCAATGCTGGTGCTGGTGATGGGCTTCACCGCCGTGCAGGGCTGGACGATGGACCGGCTGGTGTTCCGCCGGCTGCGCCGGGTCCGCTCGCACACGCCGTTGATCGTCGCGGTCGGTCTGTCGGTCGCCTACCAGGAGGGGGTGCGGCTGCTGCACGGCGCCCGCGACTGGTGGCCGGCGCCGGTCCTCGCCGACCGCCACGACCTGATCGGCGACGGCGCCTTCACGGTGACGGCGCTGTCCTCGCAGCTGGCGATCCTGGCGCTGACCGGCGGTCTCTACGCGCTGCTGTGGGGGATCATGCAGCGGACGCCCTTCGGCCGGGCGCACCGCGCCTGCACCGACGACGTGGCGGCGGCGGAGCTGATGGGGGTGGACGTCAACCGCACGGTGGCCGTCACCTTCGCCATCGGCGGCGGGCTGGCGGCGGCGGCGGGGGCGGTGATCGCGCTCTATTACGGCGGGGTGAACTTCTTCACCGGCTACCTGATCGGCTTCAAGGCGCTGGCGGCGGCGGTGGTCGGCGGCATCGGCTCGGTGCCCGGCGCGATGCTGGGTGGTGCGCTTCTGGGATTGGTGGAAACCTTCTGGTCGGCGTACTTCGTCATCGCCTACAAGGACATCGTCGCCTTCGGGCTGCTGACCCTGTTCCTGATCTACCGCCCGCAGGGCCTGCTGGGGCAGGCGCGGGGGCGGGGCGACTGAGCCATACCGTCGCAATCTTGCGGGAGCGGCGGCTTGGGGTTCCTATTTGATGGCTCCGTGCATTAGGGTGCCGGCCCCAAGCGACGAGGAAAAGCGATGTCCGACGATCTGAAGTGCCCGCAATGCGGTTCCGAGCATGTCTACCAGGACGGCAGCCTGTGGATCTGCCCGGAGTGCGCCCATGAATGGAATCCGGAGGCCGCCGTGGGCGACGCCGGTGCCGACGCGGCGCAGGGCGTGCGCGACGCCAACGGGAACCCGCTCAGCGACGGCGACAGCGTGACCGTGATCAAGGACCTGAAGGTCAAGGGCTCGTCGCTGGTCGTCAAGGGCGGGACCAAGGTGAAGAACATCCGTCTGGTCGACGGCGCCGACGGTCACAACATCGCCTGCAAGATCGACGGGATCGGCGCGATGAATCTGAAGTCGGAGTTCGTGAAGAAGGCGTGAGGCGCGTCGGCCAAGGTGACGTCGGCCACAACGAAAAGCCCCGGAGGACGCTCGGTCCTCCGGGGCTTTTTCGTCACTTGGCTCAGGCCGAAAAGGCCCTCAGCTCAGCGTGCGCACATCGGCGAGATGGCCGGTCACCGCCGCCGCCACGGCCATCGCCGGGCTGACGAGGTGGGTGCGGCCGCCGCGGCCCTGGCGGCCCTCGAAGTTGCGGTTCGAGGTGGACGCGCTGCGCTCGCCCGGCGCCAGACGGTCGGCGTTCATCGCCAGGCACATCGAGCAGCCCGGCTCGCGCCACTCGAAGCCGGCCTCGACGAACACCTTGTCCAGGCCCTCTTCCTCGGCCTGCTCCTTGACCAGACCGGAGCCCGGAACCACCAGGGCGCGCACGCCCTCGGCGACCTTGCGGCCCTTGGCGAGATCGGCGGCGGCGCGCAGATCCTCGATGCGGCCGTTGGTGCAGGAGCCGATGAACACCGTGTCGACCTTGACCTCGGTCAGCGGCTGGCCGGGCGTCAGGCCCATGTAGGCCAGCGACCGCTCGACGGCGGCGCGCTTGCCGGCGTCGGCGATGTCGGCCGGGTTCGGCACCGTCGCGGTGATCGGCAGCACGTCCTCGGGGCTGGTGCCCCAGGTGACCTGCGGGGCGATCTCGTCGGCGTTCAGCACGACGGTGGCGTCGTACACCGCGCCCTCGTCCGACGGCAGCGTCTTCCAGTAGGCGACGGCCTGCTCGTAGGCGCCGGCCTTCGGCGCGAGCGCGCGGCCCTTGACGTACTCGTAGGTCTTCTCGTCCGGGGCGATCAGGCCGGCGCGGGCGCCGCCCTCGATCGCCATGTTGCAGACGGTCATGCGGCCTTCCATCGACAGGTCGCGGATGGCTTCGCCCGCGAACTCGATGACGTAGCCGGTGCCGCCGGCGGTGCCGATCTTGCCGATGATCGCCAGCACGATGTCCTTGGCGGTCACGCCCGGGTTGAGCTTGCCGTCGACGCGCACCAGCATGTTCTTGGCCGGCTTTTGCAGCAGCGTCTGGGTGGCGAGCACATGCTCGACCTCCGAGGTGCCGATGCCGAAGGCCAGCGCGCCGAAGGCGCCGTGCGTCGCCGTGTGGCTGTCGCCGCAGACGATGGTGGCGCCGGGCAGGGTGAAGCCCTGCTCCGGACCGACGATGTGGACGATGCCCTGGCGGATGTCGTCCATCGGGAAGTAGCGGACGCCGAAGTCGCGGGCGTTCTTGTCCAGCGTCTCCACCTGGATCCGGCTCTCCTCCTCGACGATGCCCTTGGAGCGGTCGGTGGTGGGAACGTTGTGATCGGGGACCGCGAGCGTGGCTTCCGGACGGCGGACTTGACGGCCGGCGACGCGCAGCCCCTCGAACGCCTGCGGGCTGGTCACTTCGTGGACCAGATGGCGGTCGATGTAGAGGATGCAGGTGCCGTCATCCTGGCGGTGCACGACGTGGCTGTCCCAGATCTTGTCGAACAGAGTGCGCGGCTTGGACATCGGAAAAATCTCTCTCGCGGGTACGCTCGGCGCGGAACAAAACGAAGGCCGCACAATAGCGTTGTGTCGCTGTGGGGACAAGCTTGGCAAAGCGTCTTTCGCCGCAAGCCTGTCCCCCGCAATTTTGTGACCTTGAACGCGGCTTGTGAGTGCTGCTTACGGCAGCATCTTGCCGGGGTTCAGCAGGCCATGGGGGTCCAGCGTGGCCTTGACGGCGCGCAGCAGGTCGAACTCCACCGGGCTCTTGATGACCGGCATCTCGTCCTTCTTGAAGCGGCCGACCCCGTGCTCGGCGGAGATCGAGCCGTCGAGCGCGAAGATCACCTCGTTGACGACGTGACAGATCTCGTCCCAGCGGTCGAGATACGCCTTGCTGTCGGCGCCGTCGGGCTGGCTGAGGTTGAAGTGGATGTTGCCGTCGCCGACATGGCCGAAGGGGGTCGGGCGGATGCCGGGGCAGGCGCGCTCCACCGCCGCCTCGGCCCGCTCGATGAACTCGGCGACGCGCGAGACGGGGACGGAGACGTCGTTCTTGATCGAGCCGCCCTCGAACTTCTGCGCCTCGACGATCGCCTCGCGGATGAACCAGAGCTGCTTGGCCTGGCTCTCCGACTGGGCCAGCGTGGCGTCGGTGGCGAGTTCCGCCTCGAACGCCTCGGCGAAGGCGGCCTCGACCGTGTCCTGGAACGTGTCGGTCTTCGTGCCGGCGGTCAGCTCGGTGATGACGTACCAGGGCGACGGCTCCGACAGCGGGTCGATGGTGCCGGCGACGTGCTTGAGGGCGAAGTCCAGGCAGCGGCGCGACATCAGCTCGAAGGCCGACACGGCGTCGCCCGACGCGGCGCGCAGGCGGGCCAGCAGCTCGACGGCGGCGGCCGGGCTCGGCACGGCGACGAAGGCGGTGATCGACTGGCGCGGGCGCGGGAACAGCTTCAGCACGGCGGCGGTGACGATTCCCAGCGTGCCCTCGGCGCCGATGAACAGGTTCTTCAGGTCGTAGCCGGTGTTGTTCTTGCGCAGACGGCGCAGGCCGTTCCACACGCGCCCGTCGGCCAGCACGACCTCCAGCCCGAGCACCAGATCGCGGGTGTTGCCGTAGCGCAGCACGTTGATGCCGCCGGCGTTGGTCGAGATCAGCCCGCCGATCTGCGCCGTGCCCTCCGCCCCCAGGCTGAGCGGGAACAGCCGGTCGGCCTCGGCGGCGGCGCTCTGCACGGTGGTCAGCACGACGCCGGCCTCGACCGTCATCGTGTAGTTCAGCGCGTCGGTCTCGCGGATGCGGTTCATGCGCGACAGGCTGAGCACGATCTCGCGCCCCTCCTCGTAGGGGATCGAGCCGCCGACCAGGCTGGTGTTGCCGCCCTGCGGCACGACGGGGATGCCGGCCTCGGCGCAGATTTTGACGACGGCGGCGACCTCCTCGGTGTTCGCCGGGCGGACGACGGCCGGGCTGTTGCCCTTGAAGCGCCCGCGCCACTCGGAGAGATAGGGCGCCATGTCGGCGGCGTCGGTCAGGATGCCGGACGGGCCGACGATGGCGCGGATCTGGTCGAGGGCGGCCTGGGTGGCGGCGGCGAGGGTCATGGCGCGGGGTCCGGCAGTGAGAAGGCGTCTTGCCCCCTTCTACAATCTCCCGCTTCCCAATTCCATCCGCTAGGGCCGGGGCGCCGCCGCGCGGCGCAGCCGGTCGTTGATGGCGACGCCCAGCCCCTCGTCGGGGATCGGCATCACGGCGATGCGGGCGGCGCCGCTCTGGTCGAGTTGACGCAAGTGGCTGAACAGGTTCGCCGCCGCCTCGTTCAGGTCGCCTTGCAGACTCAGGTTCAGGCGGGTGGCGCCGCCGAACAGGAAACGGTCGGGGCCGAAGGTGAGGAACGCCTCGTCGGACTCCGCCGAATTGGCGTTGAGCCGGACCGACGCGTTGGGCGCGTAATGGCTCTCCAACTGGCCTGGCGATTTCGGCGCCGTCGGGTCGCCGGCCGAGACGCGGACCGGGCCGATCAGCCGCTCCATCTCCTCGGGCAGCACGGCGCCGGGGCGCAGGATCACCGGCTCCGGCCCGGTCAGGTCGATGACCGTCGATTCAAGCCCGACCTGGCACTTGCCGCCGGTGACGACGCCGTCCACCCGCTCGCCCAGGCTCTCCAGCACGTGATGCGGCGTGGTCGGGCTGACGGCGCCGGAGCGGTTGGCGCTGGGCGCGGCGATCGGCCGGCCGGCGGCCTTCAGCAGCGCCTGGGCCAGCGGATGGCCGGGCACGCGGATCGCCACGCTGTCGAGCCCGGCGCTGACCAGCAGCGACAGGGCGGAATTCGCCGGGCGCGGCAGCACCATGGTCAGCGGGCCGGGCCAGAACTGCTGCGCCAGCTCCAGCGCGCGCTCGTCGAACATCGCCCAGCTCTGCGCCGCGGCCAGATCGGGGACATGGGCGATCAGCGGATTGAACTGCGGCCGGCCCTTGGCGGCGAAGATCGCCGCGACGGCGCGGTCGTCGGTGGCGTCGCCGCCCAGCCCATAGACCGTCTCGGTCGGGAAGGCGACCAGCCTGCCGGCGCGCAGCAGCTCGGCCGCGCGGGCGATGCCGGGCGGGGTGGCGGGAATGAGCGCCGGGCGCTTCTCGGCGGGGGAGGGGGCTTCGTCGGTCACGGCGTCTTTCTAGCGGCTGGCCGCGCGGTGTCAATTCGCGCGGTTGCGCCCGTCCCGGCGCAACGCTATGAGGGGGACGGGCTTTTCCAACGACAACATGATGGGTGCGGGCATGGCGGGCAAGGTCTTCACCGTGGCGCAGCAGAAGGGCGGCGCCGGCAAGACCACGCTGGCCGCCCATCTCGCCATCGCCTGGGCGCAGCTCGGCCATTCCGTCGCCACGGTGGACATCGACCCGCAGGGCAGCCTGACCCGCTGGCACGCCGTGCGGACCGAGGCGACCGGCGGCAGGCCCGGCTTCACCCATGTGCAGATCAACGGCTGGCGCACCCAGGCGGAGGTCGAGAAGCTCGCCCGCTCCCACGACATCGTGGTGGTCGACAGCCCGCCGCACGCCCAGACCGAGGCGCGCATCGCCGTGCGCGCCGCCACGCTGGTGGTGGCGCCGGTGCAGCCGAGCCCGATGGATCTGTGGGCGGTCCACCCGACCATCGAGCTGGCCGCGCAGGAGAAGCGCCGCCTGCTGCTGGTGCTCAACCGCGTCCCGCCGCGCGCCCGCATCGCCGACGAGCTGATCGCCAAGGTGCATGAACTGGTCGACCCGCCGGGCGTCGCGCTGGCGGCGGCGCAGGTCGGCAACCGCACCGCCTACGCCGGCACCTTGATGAGCGGCCTGTCGGTGACCGAGGCCGCCCGCAAGTCGCAGGCGTCGGCCGAGATGCAGGCGCTGGCCGAGGAAATCCTGGCGCTGGCCTGAGCGGGCGCCGAAGCGTCTTCCTCGAAGGTTTCCGTCATGCCCGTGCTTGGCACGGGTATCCACGAGCGCGCTTGAAGGTTGTGCGTGGATGCCCGGCTCAAGGCCGGGCATGATGGTTTCCTAAAGGGGCGTCTCAACTGATCCAGAGCTGGAACATCAGCCGCTCGCGCCGGGTCGGCGGCAGGGCGCGGTGGTAGCAGGAGGTGTCCTCCAGGAAGCCGGTGCCGGCCGGCCCCTCCACCACCATCAGCCGGTCGCGGGCGAAGCGGGCGAACACCGCTTCCTCCTGCGCGTTGGCCGAGCCCAGCAGCATGCGCAGCGACTTGCCTCGGTGCGAGCCGCGGATCAGCGCGTGCTCGCCGGCGCCCGGATCGACGTCGGTCAGGTAGAATTGCGCCGAGCAGAAATGGAAGTCGTGGACGTCGAAATGCCAATCGATGGTCTGGCCCAGGCGCCGCCGCTCCTCGTCGGAGACGTCGGTGACGAAGCTCCAGAACAGGCGCGGGATGATCTTGGTCGGGCGGAAGCCGAGGAAGGCCCCGGCGCTCTGCATCAGCACCGGGTCGCGGCAGACCCGGCGGACGGCGGTGCAGTCGAGCGGGTCGGGGACGGTGCCGATGACCACCGGCGTGGTGCCGTCCAGCTTGCCGCCGACCACCTCGTGCCGGTGGAAGAGGCGGTCGGCGCCGCGCATCTTCAGCGGCGAACTCGTGGCGAACTCGACGAGTTCCGCCACCACCGCCGGCGGCAGGTTGAAGCCGAGCGCGATGGAATCCCGCCGCAGGTCGGCGAGCGCCCGTTCCGGCGTGACGCCGGTGAACAGCGAGGTCGGCAGTTGCGGCAAGGGGATCGGTGGTCCGGCGGGCGGGCGTGACGTGGAACGGGGGCTGAGACGGCGCAACGCGCTGTAGCCGCGGCGAACGGTTTCGAAGCGGCCGAGAGCATAGTGAAGCTCACCGGCGACAAGGCGCCGGGCGATGTTCGCGACGTTCATGACATGGTCATCCCTTGCCGGAAGCCGGTGGAGGTTGGGTGGAGCAATCGATGGGATGACCAAGTGTATGCAGGTTTGGAGCAATTCCAAAAAGGCGCTTTGGGCGTACACCGCCACGTCAAGGGATTAGACGTCGGTTCTACCGTTCGGGTTCGGGCTTGATCCCGAGGTTCTTCAGGGCGTGCATCAACTCCAGCACCACGGTGCTGATGTCGGGGAAGGAGAGCGCCACCGCGCGGCGGTCGGGGTCGAGCCGCACGACATGGGCGACCTGCCGCCCGCCCACGCCCGGCGCCTCCGCGCAGCGCAGCTCCAGCCGCAGCCTGGCGCCGAGGGCGTGCGCGAACTCCTCGGGCGAGCGGTCGACCAGCAGCCCGCGCGTGGACCAGTTCAGCGTCGTGAGGCGTTGCCCCTCCACCTCCACCGCCAGCGGCGGGTCGAAATAGCGGAGGGCGCGGCGGCGCTCGACCCCGCCCGGCGGCTTGGGGCCGCTGTCGTGCTGCTCCAGCCTGCGCCTGGCCGCCTCCTTGGTGCGGTCGTCGACGCCGTCCTTGCTGGTCAGCAGGGTGGCCTGGACGCGGCGCTCCACCCCGTGGCGGAACTCGTCGTCGGCGCCGAGTCGCAGCGCCTTGCCGAACTGGTCCTTGGCCTGGGTCAGCAGCGCGTTGCGCCCCTTCTCGTCGCCGGCATGGCCCAGCCGCTCGGCCTGGACCAGCAGCGAATCGACGCTGCGCTGGCAGGCGCCGCGCTGGATCACGCGGGCGGCCTCGCGGAACTCGGCGGCGCGCAGGCTGGGGAATTCCTTGGCCTTCAGCAGCTCGGCCAGGACGGCGGCGAGCGCGTCGATCTGGTCGGGGGCGGCGGTTTCCGCCTCGCGGCGCATGCGGCGGACCAGCTCCTCCGCCTTGCGCAGGAGGGAGTCCTCGATCTTGCGGCGTTGTTCGGCGTCCATCACGGGCATGGCGTGGCCTCCCGTCGTCTGACACCGTCCAGTGTACGGCCGTTGCCGGTCTCCGGGACAGCGACAGTTGGTCGCTCCGCCTCACTTGCCGCGCGGCTTGGCCCTGGCGGTCGGTTCGGCCTCCAGCGGGTTGTCGGGCCAGTAGTGCTTGGGGTACTGGCCCTTCAGGTCGGCCTTCACCGCCTTGTAGGCGTTGGCCCAGAAGCTGGCGAGGTCGCGTGTGACCTGCACCGGGCGGCGGGCCGGCGACAGCAGGTGCAGCAGCAGCGGCACCTTGCCTCCGGCGATGCGCGGCGTCTCGGCCAGACCGAACATCTCCTGGAGGCGGACGGCCAGCACCGGCTCCTCGCCGTCATAGTCGATCGGCACGCGGGAGCCGCTCGGCACCTCGACATGGGTCGGCGCCTCGGCGTCCATCCGGGTCTTCAACTCCCAGGGCAGCAGGGCGCGCAGCGCGCTCGACAGATCGACGCGGTCGAGATGGGCGCGGCGCGACACCCCGTCGAGGAAGGGGGCCAGCCAGTCCTCCAGCCCGTCGAGCAGCGCCTGGTCGGACAGGTCCGGCCATTCCTCCCCCTCGCGCTTGCGCAGGAAGGCGAGGCGGGTGCGCCATTTGCGCAGCTCGTCGGTCCAGGGCAGGCAGGCGAGGCCCATGGCGCGGATGCCCTCGACCATCGCGGCGGTCACCGCGTCGGGCGCCGGCTTGGGCAGCCGCTCGTCCTTCAGGATCAGGGCGAACAGGCGGCGGCGGCGGCGGGCCAGCACCGCCTGCTCGCGCCCGTCCCAGACGACGATGTCCTCGCTGCGGATGCGGTCGGCGAACATCTCCTCCAACTCGGCCAGCGTCACCGGGGCGGCCAGGAAGATCCGCGACTCGCGCGCCGCCCCGTCGAGGTCGGCGACGACCAGCCAATCCTCGGCCGACAGCGGCTCGGCCTCCTGGAAATAGGCGCCGCGCCCGCCGGACAGCCGGTATTGCGCCGCGACTCCGCCGGGGCTGCCGCCGGGACGGCGCTGGCCGATGCGGTCGGGGTAGGCCAGCGCCAGCAGCCGCCCGGTGGCGCCGCTGTCGCCGATGGCGCCGCCATTGCCTCCACCGCCATTGCCTCCACCGGCGTTGCCGGTCAGGCCGAGCTGCCGCCGCCAGGTCTGCGCCTGCCGCATCGCCTGCCGCGCCCGGTGGCGGTCCACCGCGAGGCCGCGCGCGGCACCCTGTCCGCCGCGCTCCTCGCCGGTCACCAGATCGACGCGCAGCCGCAGGTCGCTGTCGCGGAAGCCCGGCTGGGCGCGCACGATGTCGCGTTCCCCGAGCAGCGCCGCCACCGTGCAGGCCAGCGGCCCCAGCCGCATCTCCGCCCCGGCCAGCATCATGCGGGCGAGCCGGGGATGCACGCCGAGCCGGGTCATCCGCTTGCCCCGCGCGGTGATGGCGCCCGTGCCGTCGAGCGCGCCCAGCTCCTCCAGCAGCTCCCTCGCCTGCGCCAGCGCCGCGGCGGGGGGCGCGTCGAGCCAGGGCATGTCGGCCGGGTCGCGCACGCCCCAGGCGGCCAGTTCCAGCGCCAGCGGCGCCAGATCGGCGTCGAGGATCTCTGGCGTGGTGTGCGGGGCCAGCGCCCGGTGCGCCGCCTCCGGCCACAGGCGGTAGCAGACGCCCGGCTCCAGGCGGCCGGCGCGGCCGCGCCGCTGGTCGGCCGAGGCCTGGCTGACCTTCACGGTCACCAGACGGGTCATGCCGCCGCGCGGGTCGAAGCGCGGCACCCGCATCAGCCCGCTGTCGACGACGATGCGGATGCCCTCGATGGTCAGGCTGGTTTCGGCGATGGCTGTGGCCAGCACCACCTTGCGGACGCCGGGCGGGGTGGGGGCGATGGCGGCGTCCTGCGCGTCCGCGCTCATGTCGCCGAACAGCGGCGCCAGAACGACACTCGGGCCGAGGTCGGCCTGCTCCAGCAGGGCCTGCACCCGGCGGATCTCGCCAGTGCCGGGCAGAAAGACCAGGGCGTTGCCCGGCTCCTCGCGGAGCGCGCGGCGCACGGTGGCGGCGACCGCGTCCTCGATCCGGCCGCCGGGGGGCGGGGCGTCGAGGTGGCGGGTCTCCACCGGAAAGGCGCGGCCCTCGCTGGTGACGATGGGGGCGGGGGCGTCGCCGCCGCCGAGCAGGGCGGCGACCGGGGCGCCGTCCAGGGTGGCCGACATCGCCATCAGCCGCAGATCGCCGCGCAGCGCCTCGCGCGACTCGCGCGCCAGGGCGAGGGCGAGGTCGCTGTCGATGCCGCGCTCGTGGAACTCGTCGAACAGCACGGCGCCGACGCCGTCCAGTTCGGGCGAGTCCTGGATCTGGCGCAGGAACAGGCCGTCGGTCACCACCTCGATCCGAGTCCGCGGGCCGACGCGCGTGTCCTGGCGCACGCGGTAGCCGACCGTTCCACCGATCTCCTCGCCCAGCATGGCGGCCATCCGGTGCGCGGCGGCGCGGGCGGCGAGCCGGCGGGGCTCCACCACGATGATCCGCGTGCCGGACAGCCAGGACTGTTCCAGCAGGGCGAGCGGCACGCGCGTCGTCTTGCCGGCTCCGGGCGGCGCCTGGAGCACCGCGACTCCGCGCCCTCGCAGCGCGTCGAGCAGGGCGGGCAGAACCGGCTCTATGGGAAGGGCGGGCAGGGGAGGGAAGGAGGGCCGGGTCGTCATGGGCCGACTCTGCTGCCGGGAAACCGGCGGAAAGGCAAATGCTTTCCGGCGCGATGATCGCCCGGTCCGGCGGCGGTCTGGACAAAATGTCGCACCGCTGGGGCGGCGCGTCCGCGGCGCGGGATCCATCACCATAAAATTGTTATGGTTTTAGGGTCGTCGGGCCACTTCGCCACTCGCAGGAATCCATGACCAGCATCCACGACGCCGACCTGTTCCTCGCCCACGCCTGCGTGCTGGAGGAGGACGCCGCCAACCGCTTTTCCGATCTGTCGGAAGCGATGAAGACCTATGGCAACCAGGAGGTTGCGGCCTTCTTCGGCCAGATGGCGACCTTCTCGCGCATGCATCTGGCCGAGGCGCGCCAGCGGTCCGGCTTCCGCACGCTGCCCGACCTGAAGGCGGAGGAATTCCAGTGGCCGGACGGGGAAAGCCCGGAGGCCGCCTCGATGGAGGGGTCGCATTACCTGATGACGGTGGAATACGCGCTGGAGCTGGCGCTCGACAGCGAGCGGCGCGGGCAGGCCTTCTACGCCGAGGTGGCGCGCACCACCACCGATTCGGAGGTCCGCATGATGGCGGAGGAGTTCGCCGCCGAGGAAGCCGAGCACGTCGCCCAACTCGAGGTCTGGGCCAAGCGCTACCCGCAGACCGCCTGACCGGGCGCACCGGATCGGGGGGACGGGCCCCCGATCCGGTCCGGGCCGATTCCTAGGACCGATCCCCGGCGGACCGATCCCCGATCCTCAGGCCGACAGGGCCGACCATTCGATCTCGTACACCTTGTCCGCCGGCTTGTAGGTCTTGAACGCCGCGATGACGTCGTCGGCGGTGACCCCGGCCGGCACGTTCAGAATCTCGTAGACGACCGAGCTGCCGCTGGTCGGGCCGACGTCGGCGTTGCGGTGGGCCTGCGAGATCAACCCCTCGCCAGCCTTCTTGATCATGATGGAAGCCATGCATCCGTCTCCAGTTGGTGTGCGCCCGACCGGAAAACCATAAACAAAAAGTGGATTAATCGGAAGGCGGAATGAACGCGGCCATGGCGTGACCGACGGCGTTCCGGCCAACGGCGCCGCATCCGGCGTCGCGCCGGATCCACAGGGCGGTCAGGTCGTCGCGCAGGCTGGTGCCGAAGCGTTCGGCAAAGCGCGCCATCAGCCAGGGAAAGGGACGGTCGGGCGCCGCCGCCGCGGCCTGCTCCACCAGATCGGCCAGACCCTCCTCCCCAAGCATGGCGTCGTTGCCGTCGCGCGCCTCGGTCAGCCCGTCGGAGCAGAGGAACAGCGTGTCGCCGGGCCGGAAGGGGGTGCGGCGATTCTCGTACAGGGCGCCGCCGAAGGCGCCGAGCGGCAGGCCCGAGGCGTCGAGCACGCGGAAGCCGCCCCGGCTGCCCAGCAGCGGATTCGGCGCCCCGGCGGCGGCGTAGAGCAGCGTGTCGGCGGCGCGGTCGATCACGCCGTAGAAGGCGGCGGCGAACTGGCCGACCGGCAGGATGTCGGACAGGCGCTGGTTGAGCAGCCCGAGCAGCCGGGCGGGGTCGCGCCGGTCGTCGGGCAGGGTGCGGGTCAGCAGCGTGTGCAGGCGGAAGGCGTTGATCGCCGAGGCGATGCCGTGGCCCGACAGGTCGGCGACGAAGATGCCGATCCGGCTCTCGGCTTCCCCCTCGGGAGGATCGATCTCGAAGCTGGTCCAGAAGTCGCCGCCGATCTCGTCGGAGGCCTGGAACACCGGCTCGATGCTCAGCCCGTTGCGCGCCGCCAGCACCGCCAGCGAGGCGTCGTCGGGCACCAGGGCGAGCTGCATGCCGCGCGCCTGCCGCAGGTCGCGCTCCACCCGCTCGCGGAAGGCCCGCAGTTCCTGCACCATGGAGCGGCGTTCGAGATGGTAGCGGACGCGGGCGATGCACTCGCCGGGGTTGACCGGCTTGGCCAGCAGGTCGGTGGCGCCGGCCTGGAAGCACAGGGCGCGGAGCTGGTCGGTGTTCCGCGCGCTCTGCATCAGGATCGGCAGGTCGCGCCAGCGCGGGTCGGCGCGCAGGACCCGGCACAGCGCGATCCCGTCGATCGGCGGCAGGTCGGCGTCGACCAGCAGCAGGTCGGGGCGGACGGTCTCCATCCGCTCCAGCAGTTCGGTGCCGTCGGCGGCGAAGGCGACCTGGGTGATGCCGGCCCAGTGCAGGAAGCGGGTCAGCGTGCGCTGGTTGAAGCGGCTGTCGTCGGCGATCAGCACCCGGCGGTCGCCCAGCGGGATGCCGAGGTCGAGCCCGTAGAGCGAGGCCGGCGTTTCGTGCTGAAACTCCATCATGCCTCGCTTGGTTCCTCGCGCCGCCGCCGGGGTTCGGTGGGCGGGTCGTCAGGCGTCGATAGTGAACATCTTGTGCAGCTTGGCCACCGTGATCAGGCGCTGCACCTCGTCGCGGGCGCCGCGCATGGCGAAGTCCAGGCTCTTCTTCTGCGCGGTATCGCGGGCGATGATGAACATGCCGAGCCCCGAGGAATCGACGAAATCCAGGCCCGACAGGTCGAAGACGATTCGGTGGCCGGCCGGCCGCTCGAAGGCGGCGATGACCGACCGGAACGTGTCGTGGTCGGAGAAGGTCATCCGGCCGTGCAACCGGATTTCCGTGCTGTCCCCGGCATCGCGGACGGTGAAGTCCATGGCGGCACTCCGCGGTTGTTCCCTGGTCCTGCGCGCAACACCCGGTGACCGGATTGTTGACGTCATCGGCATGGCGTGGTGCCTCATCTTACGACAAAAGAGATTTCACTTTGATGACAGCCCCGTTTGCACGCGCTGACATTTGCCGCCTTATCACACGCTGCTGTGACGATGGGCAAGTATCCTTGGCCGCAACTTGATATATATTGGATTTTAGGAAATATTGCGGATGCTGGTCACGACTCGCCGGACATTTACGGCAAGGAGGCTTCCTCGGTCCGGGGGCGGCCCACCTGTGGCGGAGCGGCGAGGAGGTTGGCGACTCCGCCGGCCAGCCAGGCCGAAAAGGCGGTCCGCCCGTCCGGCCCCACCGGACCGCCGGGGCAGTAGTGCGCCGGATCGGCGGCGGCCGAGGCGCTGTGCCACAGCGGCAGGCCGGCGGCCGGGCCCGATTCCGGAGCCGGCCGGCCGTGCGTCTGGACCAGCGCGACCTGGATGCCGGCGGCCCAGGCGCGGGCCATGAAGGCGCGCACCCGCTCCGCCGCGTCCGCCGAGGCGGCCATCGGCGGTTCCGCTTCGGCCGGTTCCCCGCAGGCCCGCCGGTATTGCAGGGCGGTCTGGTCGCGCAGGAAGGCGCGTCCCTCCGGCAGCCCGGCCAGCGCGCGCAGGGTGCGCGTCAGATCCTCGCCCACGCCGCGCTCCACCAGCATCAGGTCGCGGTCGATCAGCACCAGCGTCGGGCGGATCGCCAGGATGCGGTCGAGCAGCGGCTCGAAATCGGCGAATTCCGCGCGGTTGTGGACGATGCGCAGGAAATGCAACTGGCCGACCCCGCGTCTGGCGGCTAGCGCCGCCATCCCGCTCTCGTCGAGGGTGGAGTCGCGCAGGGCGGTGCCGCCCAGCGCCACCACCGTCACCGGGTCGAGCTGGCGGGACGCCCGGTCGGCCACCGCGTCGATCCGGTTCAGGTTGTAGCGGACGAAGGGCTGTTCGTGGAACTGGCGGGCGGTCCACAGCCCCGTTCCCATCAGCGTCAGGACCCCGCCGGCCAGCAGGGCGGGGAAGATCCGGCGCTTGAGCCGGCGCCGCCACGTCCGGCCGCTGTCCCGTCCGTCCGCCAGGGGGCCGGAGGGGATGGCGGCGGGCGGGTCCTGGACGGGATCGGGCATGACGGCGCTCTCGGATCGGGCGGTGGGAATCCGGTTTCTCCGACAACGGCGGACGGCGGCGTTCCGCCATGCGGGAATCGGGGGTATCCCCAAGGCGCCCGCCGGCGCGCCCGCCGGGGCGCCCGCCGGCGCGGCGGTCCCGCTGCCGTGCCGGCGTCCGTGATCCTCCCGATTTGCCGACCGCCCCGCTTGTCGTGTAGGCTTCCACACTCCGGGGAGGAACCCAGCAAGGACGGGCGATGAGCACCGAAATCCGCACCTTCACGATTCCCGACGCCGCCGCCGAGGAGGCGCAGGCGCATCTGTCCGCCTTCCTGCGGACGGTCGAGGTCCAGCGCATCGACACCGCCTACGCCGGCGACGGCTGGCGCATCCTGGTGCTGTTCACCGACCTCAAGCGCAAGGAGGAGTCGCAGCAGATCGAAGCCGCCATCGCCGCCGCGCTGAACAGCTGGCGCGACAAGGCCGCCGCCCAGGCGGGGCTGACGCGCGACGCGGTCCTGGCCGACGAGCTGGTGCAGGAGATCGCCCGCTTCGCCCCGACCACCGAGCACGAGCTGGGCATCATCGTCGGCGCCCGCGACATGCCGCTGTCCCGCCATGGCGGGGAGATCGTCCAGGTCGTCCGTTCGACCCTCGACCTGCTGATCGAATGACAGGGTGGAAAGGCCGTTCGGCCTAGATGTTTCGTTGAGGGTCAGCCTGGGGGATTGCGTCCAAAGGTAGCGGCGCTTCCGCCCTAAGCCTGCTTCAGGTGGCTCCCCCGCTGTGTCAGGATGACCAGCATCCGATGCCAACAGCGGCGGGGGCTCGCCTTTGGATTCGCACGACGATCGGACACAGCGGGACTCTGCGCCACGATGCTCCGCATCGCAGGATTGGGCGCCGCGGGATCGGGCGCGCCGGCCCGATCGCCCCGCGACCGAACCCTATGGCGTCGCGGGCGCCGCGGCCCCGGACTACCGGGCCATCGCCCGGCAGTTCGCCAGCCTCAGCGCCGCGGCGGCGCGGCACGCCCGCGCCACCGGCAATGGCGACCTCGACCGGCTGGCGCAGCGACTCGACGAATGCGCCGGCGCCATCCTGGACGACATCGGCCGCGAGAGCCGGCCGATCTCCCCGCCGGTCTCCCCGGTGGACCGGCCGCGTTCGCATTGAGCCGCGCCGGCCGGTTCGCCAGGGAAACCGGCCGGCTGGCCGGATTCAGCGCCCCCCCTGCGGGCTGCGGTTCAGCGAGGTCATGCTGTCGTCGTAACGGAACTCCGGCATGTCGCGGACGCTGGCGGTGGTCACCTCGCGCAGTCTGATCGCGTTGGCGCCGGGCTCGAACTCCGCCAGCTTCAGGTCGGCGGCGATGTCCTTGCCGCCGATGCCCAGGAAGCCGCCGCTGCGGATCACGATCAACTGGGCCTGACCGTCCGGGCCGAGGATCACATCGGTCACCTTGCCGATCCTTTCGCCGTCGGAACCGATGACCGGGCGGTTCATCAGACTGTCGACGCTGGGCGCGGCCATGCCCGGCGCGCGGCTGGCCCCATGGGCCCCGGTGCGGTCGGGGGAGGCGGCGTCGCTGGTGGGCATGCCGGTCTGCGCAACGGTCTGGGCGGTCGCGGCACCGCCCATCAGCGCGAGCGCCGACAGCGACACGATCAACATCTTGTGCATGGCTGAGGCTCCTTACACCACCTTGGATCCCTCCAACCGCCGTCAGGGCAAAAGGTTGCGGGTGCTGTCCCGAGTCGCCCGCCGCGACTCGGGGGTGCGGGACTCGGGGTGGCGGGAATCGGGCGTCAAGAGAATCGGTGGTGTGTGCTCCGAGTCGCGCACCACAAAATCTTGATTTGTGCCGCCTGGAAAGGCTTGGCGGCCGGCCCCGTCCTGCGCTTTAATGCCGTCCCCTCCGGGATGGGCCGCAAAAATTCCCCGGAGAGCCCGGAACATCGCGGCATCGGCATTGTTGACAGGGCGAAACGCTAGATATGCGAGGCTCTTACAGTGTCAAACACTATATCTGGTGGATTAGAACTTTCCTTCCCTTGCCGGTCCCGCCGGTGCTGGCTAGGATGCGCTCAACTTTCCGGGACCGGTGATCCGCGGCGCGCGTAAGCGCGGACGGGATCGGCGGGTGTCGGCTTTTCGAGATCAAGGGGGACTGTGTCATCATGCGGATCGAGCGTCGTTTCACCAGCGAAGGTCTGGACGCCTACGCCAGCCTCGGCTTCCGCCAGGCCACCAGCGAGATCCGCAACCCCGACGGCTCGGTCGTCTTCTCGCAGTCCGGCATCGAGGTGCCGGAGAATTTCTCGCAGGTCGCCAGCGACATCCTGGCCCAGAAGTATTTCCGCAAGGCCGGCGTCCCCGCCGCGCTCCGGTCCGTCGAGGAGAACACCGTTCCCTCCTGGCTGTGGCGCAAGGAGGCCGACACCGAGAAGCTGGCGTCGCTTCCCAAGGAGAAGCGCTTCGTCGGCGAGACCTCGGCCCGCCAGGTCTTCGACCGTCTGGCCGGCACCTGGACCTATTGGGGCTGGAAGGGCGGCTATTTCGACCAGGAGGCCGACGCCCGCGCCTTCTTCGACGAGATGCGCTTCATGCTGGCCGCCCAGATGGCGGCGCCCAACAGCCCGCAATGGTTCAACACCGGCCTGCACTGGGCCTACGGCATCGACGGCCCGAGCCAGGGCCATTTCTACGTCGATTTCAAGACCGGCCTGCTGACCTCGTCCGCCTCGGCCTATGAGCACCCGCAGCCGCACGCCTGCTTCATCCAGTCGGTCGCCGACGACCTCGTCAACGAGGGCGGCATCATGGATCTGTGGGTGCGCGAGGCGCGCCTGTTCAAGTACGGCTCGGGTACCGGCTCCAACTTCTCCAAGCTGCGCGGCGAGGGCGAGCGTCTGGCCGGTGGCGGCAAGTCGTCGGGCCTGATGAGCTTCCTGAAGATCGGCGACCGCGCGGCGGGCGCCATCAAGTCGGGCGGCACGACGCGCCGCGCGGCCAAGATGGTCACGGTGGACATGGACCACCCGGACATCGAGGGCTACATCGACTGGAAGGTCAACGAGGAGCAGAAGGTCGCCGCGCTGGTCACCGGCTCCAAGATCTGCCAGAAGCACCTGACCCTGGTGATGGCCGCCGCCCAGAACGGCCTGGATCCGAAGGAGAACAAGGAGCTCAAGAAGGCCATCCTCGCCGCCCGCAAGGATCAGGTCTCGGAGAACTACATCCAGCGCGTGATCCAGTTCGCCGGCCAGGGCTTCACGACGATCGAGTTCAAGACCTACAACACCGACTGGGATTCGGAGGCCTACCTGACGGTGGCCGGCCAGAACTCCAACAACTCGGTGCGCATCTCCAACGAGTTCGTCCAGGCGGTGCTGGACGACAGCGACTGGAACCTGATCGGCCGCACCAACGGCAAAATCGTCAAGACGCTGCGCGCCCGCGACCTGTGGGACAAGGTCGGCTACGCCGCCTGGGCCTGCGCCGACCCCGGCGTGCAGTTCGACAGCACCATCAACGAGTGGCACACCTGCCCGGCCTCGGGGCGCATCAACGCCTCGAACCCCTGCTCGGAGTACATGTTCCTCGACGACACGGCCTGCAATCTGGCGTCGCTGAACCTGATGTCGTTCCGCCTGAAGGACGGCAGCTTCGACACCGACGCCTTCGAGCACGCCTGCCGCCTGTGGACCATCGTGCTGGAAATCTCGGTGCTGATGGCGCAGTTCCCCTCCAAGGAGATCGCCCAGCTTTCCTACGAGTTCCGCACGCTCGGCCTCGGCTTCGCCAACCTCGGCGGCCTGCTGATGGCCTCGGGCCTGTCCTACGACTCGGACGAGGGCCGCGCCTACTGCGCCGGCATCTCCGCCGTGATGACCGGCGTCGCCTACGCCACCTCGGCCGAGATGGCGCAGGAGCTGGGCGCCTTCCCCGGCTATGAGGCCAACCGCGACCACATGCTGCGGGTCATCCGCAACCACCGCCGCGCCGCCAACGGCGCGATGGACGGCTACGAGGGGCTGGCGGTCACGCCGGTTCCCTTCGTCGCCGACCTCTGCCCCGACCAGGAGCTGGCGCTGGCCGCCGTGCGGGTGTGGGACGAGGCGCTGGAGCTGGGCGAGGTCCACGGCTTCCGCAACGCCCAGGCCACGGTGGTCGCCCCGACCGGCACCATCGGTCTGGTGATGGATTGCGACACCACCGGCATCGAGCCCGACTTCGCGCTCGTGAAGTTCAAGAAGCTGGCCGGCGGCGGCTACTTCAAGATCGTCAACCGGCTGGTGCCGGAGGCGCTGAAGACGCTCGGCTACAGCCCTGACCAGATCGCCGAGATGGAGCGCTACGCGGTCGGCCACGGCACGCTGAAGACGGCGCCGGGCGTGAACCACGAGTCGCTGAAGGCCAAGGGCTTCACCGACGCGCTGCTGGAGAAGCTGGAGGGCAACCTCGCCACCGCCTTCGACATCAAGTTCGTCTTCAACCGCTGGACCGTCGGCGCCGAGTTCTGCGTCGAGACGCTGGGCGTCCCCTTCGAGGTGCTCGACGCCCAGGGCTTCGACCTGCTGACCCATCTGGGCTTCAGCAAGGCCGACATCGAGGCGGCGAACACCTACTGCTGCGGTGCCATGACGCTGGAGGGCGCGCCCTTCCTGAAGGACGAGCATCTGCCGGTCTTCGACTGCGCCAACCCCTGCGGCCGCATCGGCAAGCGCTTCCTCGGCTGGGACGCCCACATCACCATGATGGCGGCCTCGCAGCCCTTCATCTCCGGCGCCATCTCCAAGACCATCAACATGCCGAACACGGCGACGGTGGAGGAGTGCAAGGACGCCTACCTGCTGTCCTGGCGCCTGGGTCTGAAGGCCAACGCGCTCTACCGCGACGGCTCCAAGCTGAGCCAGCCGCTCCAGGCCGCCGTGCTGGAGGACGAGGAGGACGGCGAGGCGGTCGAGGCGGTCATCGACGCCCCCAACGCCGCCCGCGCCCAGATGGTCACCGAGCGCATCGTCGAAAAGGTGGTCGAGAAGATCGTCGAGCGGAAGATCTCCGCCCGCGAGCGCCTGCCGCACCGCCGCAAGGGCTACACCCAGAAGGCCAACGTCGGCGGCCACAAGATCTACCTGCGCACCGGCGAGTATGAGGACGGCCGCATCGGCGAGATCTTCATCGACATGCACAAGGAAGGCGCCGCCTTCCGGTCGCTGATGAACAATTTCGCCATCGCGGTGTCGATCGGCCTGCAATACGGCGTGCCGCTCGAGGAGTTCGTCGAGGCCTTCACCTTCACTCGCTTCGAGCCGTCGGGCATGGTGACCGGCAACGACACCATCAAGATGGCGACCTCGGTCATCGACTACATCTTCCGCGAGGTGGCGATCTCCTATCTGGGCCGCACCGACCTGGCCCACGCCACGCCGGAGGATCTGGTGCCCTTCACGGTCGGCAGCGGCGACAAGCAGGGCGACCTGCCGGAGAGCAACCCGCAGCCGTCGGACTTCGTCCGCCGCGTCGCCTCGACCGGCTATGTCCGCAACAACCTGCGCGTCCTGCATGGCGGCCAGACCCAGCGGGCCAGCGCCGCGGCGGCCCTGGCGGCGACCGGCACCGACGGTGGGCGTGCCGCCACCGCCACCGCTACGGTCCAGGCCACCGCACAGGCCACCCAGACGGCCGCGCAGACGGCGGTGGCCGCCAGCCCGGCGGTCGCGGCGGCCACCGCCCATGGCCATGTCGCGGCCTCGGCGGCGACCGGCACGGCCTATGGCGGCAGCACCAGCGACCAGCGCTTCGACCGCATCCGCGAGGCCCGCGCCCGCGGCTACGAGGGCGACCCCTGCGGCGAGTGCGGCAACATGACCCTGGTCCGCAACGGCACCTGCCTGAAGTGCGACAGCTGCGGTTCCACGACGGGTTGCAGCTGAGCCTCTGCGTATCGGACTATGACTGAAAAAGGGGAGGGAGCGGCATGCCGCTCCCTCCCCTTTCTTGTGGCCTCGTGAACGTTTTGTACACGTTGTGCCGAAGCTTGACCGGCAAGGCTGTATCCGTGATAGCCTTTCCCCAAGCGTGACGTGGTGACGGGCGCGATCCGCCTGTGGGGCCGCAGAGGACGCAGGGGATGGGGCCGAACCGGCACCCTGGGAGGCGTGGGGCATGGATTCTGCGGGTCTGGCGACGGGGGGTCTGGCGACGGGGGGGCTGGCGACGGATGCTCTGGCGGCGGACGCCCCCGCCCCCTCCGATGGCCTGTTGCGGGCGACCGTCGACCAATGGGACCTGGGGTTGTGCTGGACCGACGCGGGCGGCATGATCGTCGGCGCCAACCCCAGCTTCGTCCGCTGGGCCGGCCGCTGGGCCGACACCCTGGTCGGGCGCCCGCTGCTGTCCCTGCTCGACCTCGGCGGGCGCGACTGGTCGGCGGTGCGGGACGGACTCGCCTCCGGCACGTCGCCCGGCTCCGGTTCCATCGCGCCGCCGCGGGCCGAGCCGGTCGCGGTCGATCTGCGCTGGCAGAGCCTGGCCGGGCCGGCCGGGCCGCTGGTGCTCTGCCAGGCGCAGACCTTCGACGAGCGCGAGCGCGCCGACGCCGTCGCCCGGCTCCAGCAGGATGTGCTGGAGCTGGTCGCCGCCGGGCGGTCGCTGAAGCTCGTGCTCGACTTCCTGTGCCGGCAGGTCGAGACCTGCGCGCCGGAACTCCTCTGTTCGGTCCTGCTGCTGGAGGGGGAACGGTTCCTGCGCTTCGTCGCCGGCCCGTCGCTGCCCGCCGCCTACATCGCCGCCATCGACGGGAAGGAGATCGGCCCGGCCGCCGGATCCTGCGGGACGTCGGCCTGGTGCGGCGAGACGGTCGAGGTCACCGACATCGCCGGCGATCCGCTGTGGGCCGGCTACCGCGACGCCGCCCTGCCGCACGGGCTGGCCGCCTGCTGGTCGAGTCCGATCAAGGGGCGCGACGCCCGCGTGCTCGGCACCTTCGCGCTCTATTACCGGGAGCGGCGCGAGGCGGCGCCCTTCCATCGGCGGCTGGTGGCGGCCTGCGTCCATCTCTGCGCCTTCGCCATCGAGCATGACCGGGTGCGGGCGGAGGTCAACCGGCTGGCCTTCCACGACACGCTGACCGGCCTGCCGAACCGCCAGCTCCTGAAGGACCGCGCCACCGCGGCGCTGACCCTGGCGGCGCGCACGCGGCAGCCGGTGACGCTGATGTTCCTCGACGTCGACCGCTTCAAGACCGTCAACGACTCGCTCGGCCACGCGGTCGGCGACCGGCTGTTGGTCGAGGTGGCGGACCGCCTGAAGCGTCTGTTCCCCGACGGCGACACGCTGGCCCGGCTGGGCGGCGACGAGTTCGTGGCGCTGCTGCCCGGCTGCGACGCGGCGCGCGCGGCGCTGACCGCCGAGCGCGTGCTGGCCGCCCTGTCGGTCCCGATGACCGTCGCCGACCTGACCCTGACACCGACGGCCAGCCTCGGCATCGCCATCCATCCCGACGACGGGACCGATTTCGACACGTTGCTGCGGCAGGCCGATTCGGCGATGTACCGGGCCAAGGAGGCCGGGCGCAACCGCTGCCACTTCTACCGCCGCGACATGAACGACCAGGCCGTCCGCCGGCTGGAGATGGAGGCGTCGCTGCGCGAGGCGCTGGCGGGTGGCGAGTTCACGCTGCATTACCAGCCGCAGATGCGGCTGGGCCGCGAGCCGGGGCAGAGCCAGCTCCACCGGGTGGAGGCGCTGATCCGCTGGACCCACCCGCGCTGGGGCGTCGTGTCGCCGATGGAGTTCATCCCGCTGGCCGAGGAGTGCGGGCTGATCCACGCCATCGACACCTGGGTGCTGGACAGCGCCGTGGCCCAGCTGGCGCGCTGGCGGGCGGTCGGGCTGGAGGTGCCGGGCATGGCGGTCAACATGTCCTCCGTCCGTTTCGCCGATACCGGGCTGCCGGACCATGTGCGCGCCGTGCTGGCGGCCCACGGCGTGCCGCCCGACGAGCTGACGCTGGAGATCACCGAGCGGCTGGTGATGAGCGAGGAAACCATCGTTCACGACGCGCTCGACGCGCTGCACGCGCTCGGCGTGACGCTGTCGATCGATGATTTCGGCACCGGCTATTCCAGCCTCAGCTACCTGAAGCGCTTCCCGGTGCGGGAGCTGAAAATCGACCGCAGCTTCGTCAAGGAGTTGGACATCGACGCCGCCAACCGGCCGTTGGTGCGGGCGATGATCCAGATCGGCGAGGCGCTGGGGCTGGCGGTCGTCGCCGAGGGGGTCGAGCGCGAGGCCCAACACCGCATGCTGGAGGCGGAGGGCTGCGGAATCGGCCAGGGCTACCGCTTCGGCCGGCCGATGGCCCCCGACGCCTTCGAGCGCTGGCTGGCCGAGGAGGGTGTGCAGGCGGCTGGCCGCGAGGTTCCGGTCTGACTCGAGCCCTTCTCCCTGAGGGAGAAGGGTTGGGATGAGGGGGATTCCGCCGCAGGCGGAAGGGATTTGCGCCCCTCACCCCCCTCTCCCACAGGGGGAAAGGAGCTGGAAGAGCGTCCAGCTCACCCCTCCGCCAGCAGCGCGCGCGCGGCGGCGGTGTCGCACCGGATCTGCTCCTTCAGCGCGTCGAAGCTGGCGAATTTCCGTTCCGGACGCAGGAAGTCGATCAACTGCACGCGCAGATGCTGGCCGTAGAGATCCGCGTCCATGTCGAACAGATGGACCTCCAGCCGTTCCACCGTGCCGCCGACGGTCGGGCGGGCGCCGAGGTTGGCGACTCCCTTGTGCCAGACGGTGGCGGGACCCTGGTCGATTCCGGCCCGCACGGCGTAGACGCCGAAGGCCGGGCGCAGATACTCGTCCAGTTCGATGTTGGCGGTGGGGAAGCCGATGGTGCGGCCGCGCTTGTCGCCATGGGCGACGCGGCCTTCGATCTCCCACGGGCTGCCCAGCACATGGGTCGCCTCGGCCACGCGGCCGGCGACCAGCGCGTCGCGCACGCGGGTCGAGGAATAGACGCCGCCCTCCGGATCGGACACCGGCCCGACCTCCGTCGTGCCGAAGCCGCGGGCGCGTCCGGCCTCCAGCAGGAAGGCGGGGGTGCCGCCGCGCCTGTGCCCGAACAGGAAGTCGTAGCCGCAGACGACGTGCCGCACGCCGAGCCCGGCCACCAGCACCTCCTCGACGAAGGCCTCGGCGGTCTTGTGCAGCAGCCCGTCGTCGAAATGGCAGACGATGAGCTGGTCGACTCCCAGCGCCTCGATGTGGCGGGCCTTGACGCGGAAGGGGGTCAGGCGGAAGGGCGGGTCGCCGGGGCGGAAGACCGAGCGCGGGTGCGGTTCGAAGGTCAGCACGGCGGACGGCGCGCCCAGTTCGGCGGCCAGCCGCTGGGCGGTGCCGATGACCGTCTGATGCCCCCGGTGCACGCCGTCGAAGTTGCCGAGCGCCACGACGGCGCCGCGCTCCCCGGCGGGCAGGTCGGTGGTGTGTCTGTACAGTCGCATGCGCGCCCCGATGGCTGTGGGTGGGAACCGGGAACCGGTCCCGCCGCCTAGGGCGTCTATATAGAACGACGCCGGCGCGGGGTAAACGCGCCGGCGTCGGATCGGAACCGCAAGGCTCCGTCAGCGGCAGGCCAACGGCGGGCCGTCAGCGGCTGGCGGTCAGCCGCGCGACGGGACCATCAGCAGCGCCTCGCCCTCGACCACCACCGTCTCGCCGACGGTGCAGACGGTGCGCATGGCGACGCGGCGCTTTTCCGGGATCAGTTCGGTGATGGTGGCGCGGGCGGTCACCGTGTCGCCGGCGCGCACCGGCGCCTTGAACTTCAGGTTCTGCGACATGTAGATCGCCCCCGGCCCCGGCAGCTTGGTGCCGAGCACGGCGGAGATGAAGCCGACCGTCAGCATGCCGTGGGCGATGCGGCCCTGGAACATGGTGCCGGCGGCGTATTCCTGGTTGAGGTGGACCGGGTTGGTGTCGCCCGAAATGCCGGCGAACAGGATGATGTCCGCTTCCGTCACGGTCTTGGCGAACGACGCCGTCATGCCGACGGCAAGGTCCTCGATGCAGTAACCCTCGGTGTCCTTCTGGACCTGACGCACATCGTCCATCACGCACTTCCTTTTTTCTCTCGGCGCCGGCAAGCGGCGTGGAACAGCCATGGTGCAACGCATCATGTGCGTCGCAACGCGGGAAATGCCACCATGAGTCCCCCTAAAAAGCAAAAAAAACTCTAACGCCGTCGTCGGAGAATCGAGGGGGGTCTTCAGCCTGCGGCAAAAGCGCGCGGAAGGCGCGGGCGCAATGGAGGGGCAGTCGGGCCGGACGCGTTACTTCGGATTCCGGAGTTGTCCGAAGAACATCATATTGTCCAGTGGCTTAGCGTGGAACCTGCGGCAGGCGGCGGCGGAGGCGCCGCGGTGGGGGCCGACAATCCGTTTCCCATGGGGTCGTGGTCGCCAATGAACGGTTTCTTGCAACAAATGGTCGGCGTTGTGACCGTTTGTTCGGCGGCGCATCATAATCGTCGCTGCGCCGCCGCGATTTCCCACGACTCGGGTGATAACTTTCGGACAAGCCGGCGATTACTTGCCGGAGCCGGATTGCGACAGCGTGTCGCTGCCGCTTCCGCCCGCCTGCGTCGGCTTGGCGGCATCCTTGCCCGAGCTTCCGGCTTCCGCCTTCTCGGCCTGCTCGGCCCGCGCCTCGACCTTCTCCTTGGCGGTGTCGGTCGGCTGTTCGGACGGCTTGACCTCGACCCGGACGGGGGCGGTGCCGTCCTCGATCATGTCGAGCTTGCGGGCGGCGCTCTTCGACAGGTCGATGACGCGGCCGTCGATGTAGGGACCACGGTCGTTGACGATGACGTCGACGCTCTTGCCGTTGTCCTGGTTGGTCACCGTCGCCTTGGTGCCGAGCGGCAGGGCGCGCGAGGCGGCGGTCGGCTTGTTCTGGTTCATGGTCTCGCCGCTGGCGGTCTTGCGGCCATGGAACTTGCCGCCGTAGAAGGACGCCTCCCCCTCATGGACCAGGACGGGTTCCCCCTCGTCGGTGCGTTCGACGCTGACCGGCGGGACCTTGTCCTTGGCCAGCGCGGGCGCGGACAGGCCGGTTCCCAGGAGCAGGACGCTTCCCAGGAGCAGGGCGGTTCCGAGAGCCAGGGCGGCTGTGCGTAATGCGATCATTCTTTCACCTCCAACGGTCGCTCCCAACGAGGAAACGGGAAAAGAGTTCCCGAAAATCTTCGTGGTGGACGAAACGGAAACCGCCTGTTTCAATCCCCTGGCAGGGAATCGAGGGTGGAGCGTGCAGTGTCTGACCCGACTTATGAATGGTTGAGTTTGCGGGACGGGGTACGTTTGCGGACCGCGCGCTGGTCTTCGTTTGGGACCTTGCGGGGAACCGTGCTTTTGCTTTCCGGGCGCGCGGAATTCATTGAGAAATACACGGAAACCGCCGAGGCGCTGGTGGCGCGGGGCTTTCAGGTCGTCACCTTCGACTGGCGCAACCAGGGACTGTCGGACCGGCCGCTCGCCAACCGGCAAATCCACCATCTTCGCGATTTCGCCACGCTGGCCGACGACCTCGACGCCGTGCACGAGGCGGTGGTGCGGCCGCTGGCCGGCAGCGGTCCGGTGCTGCTGATGGCCCATTCGATGGGCGGGCTGGTGGCGACGCTGGCGCTGGCCCGGCACGCGGCCGGGGGGCTGGAAGGCGGGGAAAGGGAAGGCGATCCGCAACGCTACGCCGCCGCCATCCTGTCGGCGCCGATGCACGCCATCAACACCGGCTGGCTGCCGCGCCCGCTGGTCGCCGGGCTGGCGGCGCTCGGCCTCGCGCTGGGCTGGGGGGAACGCTACGCCTTCGGGCAGCACGACTACGACCCGGCCGAAGGGGTGTTCCGGCCGGACAACCCCATCACCTCCGATCCGGCGCGCTACGCGGCCTTCCACGGCCCCTACGCGGCGCGGCCGGAACTGCGGGTCGGCGGCGTCAGTTTCGGCTGGGTGGCGGCGGCGCTGCGCGCGTCGGCGGCGGTGCGGCGGACGCTGCCGCTGGAGCGCGTGCGCACGCCGGTGCTGCTGCTCTGCGCGCCCGGCGACCGCATCGTCCGTGCCGACGCCCAGCGGGAGGTGGCGAACCGCCTCGGCAACGCGACGCTGGTCGAGCATCCGGAGGCCGGGCACGAGCTGCTGATGGAGCGCGACGCCATCCGCGACCGGGTGTGGGCGGACATCGACGGCTTCCTCGACAGGGTTCTTGCGAAGGAAGCCGCCCCCGTCGCCGGATAGGCGGCCGGCGGCCGGCGGCCGGGCGGCGCTTCCGCGGCGCTCCGGGCTCACTCCCCCAGCAGGGCGCCGACGGGCTTCATCGGCTCGTGCGCGTCGAACAGGATCTTCAGGATGGCGAGGATCGGCACCGCCAGCAGCGCGCCGGGGATCCCCCACAGCCAGCCCCAGAACAGGATCGACACGAACACCGCGATGGGGTTCAGCGACAGCCGGCGGCCGACGATCATCGGCGTCAGAAAATTCCCCTCGATCGTCGTGATCGCCACGAAGGACAGCGGCGGCAGGATGATGGTGCCGAGGCCGTCGAAGGTCAGCACCGACACCAGGAACAGCACCCCGGTCATCACCGCCGGCCCGATGAAGGGGATGTAGTTCGCCACCGCCACCAGGACCCCCCACAGCGCCGGGTTGGGCAGGCCCCACATCCACATCACGACACCGGTCGCCACCCCCAGCATGGCGTTGATGACGGTGATGGTCAGCAGATAGACGGCGATGTTCTGTTGCAGCGTCGCCGCCACCATCGCGTAATGGACGCGGTCGTCGACGCTGCGCATGGTGCCGATCAGCGCCTCCAGGCTGTTGCGCCCGCGCGCCAGGAAGAAATACAGCAGCACCAGCAGGATGACGACGTTGGCGATGAAGCCCTCCACCTGGTTGGCCGCCTGCTCCATCAGGGTCGGGCCGCGCACCACCACCTCGCGGACGGGGCCGTTGGGGTCGGCGGAGCTGCTGGTGATCTGCTCGATCTGGCGCGAGGCCTCGCGGGCGCGCTCGATGCCGGCGCGGACGTCGCCCAGCTTGAACTCCAGCTCGTGCAGGACGCGCGGCATGCGGTTGATCCAGTCCGCCGCCGGCCCCGACAGGGTGTAGACCGCCAGAGCCCCGCCGCCGAAGACCAGCAGCACCATCACCGCCGCCCCCAGCCCCTCGGGGATGCCGATGCGGTAGAGCGCGCGGACCAGCGGCCGCAGCAGGAAGCTGAGGATCAGCGCCAGCATGATCGGCAACAGCACGTCGCGCCCGAAATACAGCGTGAAGAGCAGGGCGATCACGAACAGCCCGACGAGCGCGATGGCGGCCGGATCGCGCGGCGTCTTCGGCGGCGGCACCGGATCGGCCGCCGGCTCCGGCGTGCCGGGGGCCGGGGGCAGGTTGTCGGACGCGCCGGGGGAGCCTGCGGGCGCGCCGCCGGGGATGGTGGACAGGCGGGAGGTGGCGGGGGTGCGGTCGTTCATCGCGGGGCCGGGACTCCGGGGGACGGCGCTTGACGGCGGGGCGCGGTCCTCCGATCTAGGGGAGTGCTTTCCGGGACGGCGCCCTGCGGTCCCGGCCCGTCCTTGCCGGAGACCCCGTCGCGATGCGCAGCCCGTTTCCCCCGATGAACGTTCGTCGCGGCCTTTTGGTTCTCGCCCTTGCGCTGGTGCCGGCGCTGGTCGCCGCCCGCCCGGCCGCCGCCGACGCCGTGGTCGGCCGCTTTTCCAACGACTGGACCGGCAACGGGCTGGAGGTCCAGGCCGTCGAGGATCCGAAGGTCAAGGGCGTGACCTGCCATCTGGTCGATTTCGACCGCAGCATGATCGACCGTCTGACCAAGGGAAACTGGTTCGAGGACCCGTCGAACGCCTCGATCGCCTGCCGCCAGACCGGGCCGGTCTCCGTCGGCGACATCGAGCTGTCGGCGAAGGGGGAGGAGGTCTTCTCCGAACGGAAGAGCCTGATCTTCAAGTCGATCGCCATCCGGCGCATCTACGACCGTTTGAACGACACGCTGGTCTACATCGTGTACAGCCGTCAGGTGAAGGACGCCTCGGCCAAGATGTCGATCTCGACCGTGCCGCTGTTCAGCGCCAACGCCCAGTGGGCCAAGGGCAAGCCGGCGGCGAAATAGCCGCCGGACCGGGCCGTTCCCCGGGCCGTTCCGGACTCAGCCGACGATGCGGCCGAGCCGGACGGCGGTCTGCCCGGCCTTCACCCGGCGGGCCGGCATGATCAGCACGCAATCGTCGTAGGGGGTGCGGATCGAACGGTCGCCGTCCCAGCCGATGGTGGTGCCGGCGCGCCCGATCACCTCCATGCCGACGAAGGGGGCGGTGAAGCGGAAATGCTCGCTGTCGGCGGTGACCGCGTCGGTCACGGCGACGATGCGCTGGGGATCGGTGCGCGTCTTCAGACGTGGCCCGGCGAGGTCCGGATCCAGTATCTCCAACCCCAGCAGCAGGCGCAGGCAGCTTTCCAGCGCCACCGCCGCCGTCTCCGCCCGCCAGTGCTGGCCGCATTCGACCAGGATGGCGGTGCGGCAGCCCTCCGTCTCGGCGAAGGCGCCGTAATCGATCAGCCGGCGCCCGCCGGCGTGCCCGCCGTCGGCGACGATCCAGGCCGGGTAGCGCAGGCCGAGCGCCAGGTCGCGGCCCCGGCCGGTCTGCCCGCACAGGGTCAGCGGCGCGGTGTCGGCGGTCATCGAATGCAGGTCGAGCAGCAGGTCGGCCGATTCGTAGACCGGCCGCAATTGCCGGGCGCGGCGCAGCTCGACGCTGTCGCGCCGGCCGTCGAGAAGCTCCGGCGACCAGATGCGGTTGAAATCCTCGTCGATGAAGCGCGAGGCGTAGGGATTCTGCCGGTCGAACAGCCGGTAGGCGGCGGTGTTGGCGAAGACCAGGCTGAGCCGCCCCCGGCGCGGGCGCACGCCCATGCGGAACAGCGCGTCGAGCGCGATGGCGCCGGAGATTTCGTTGCCGTGGACCAGCGCGTTCAGCACGACGTGCGGCCCCGGTTCGTCCGCCGTCAGGCTGGTGACGTGGTCGATGCCGGTGTTGCCGCGCCGGTAGGGGGCGATGTCCGGCGGGGTGAGTTCGACGGGGGCGAAGAGGGGGTCGGTCAAGCGGCGGGCTCAACAGCGGTGGGCCGTTCCCCGTCAGTATGACGAACCAATCGCCGCCGCGCCAGTGCCGAAGCCCGCCCTTCGAGGGCGCCCTTGCGGAGCCCCTTTCCACAGCCCCATTGCGGAGCCGGGATGTGGAGGTTGCGTTGCGGTCCCGTGACGCTTTTCCGGTCGACGGCCGCTTGACGCATCGGTTATAGGATCGGCGGGCCGCGTTGCGGCACGATGCCACAGGCCGGACGGGAGCCGCCGATGAGTTTCGTGATCGAGGACGTGCTCGTCCGCAACGATCCGGTCGGGCCGCGCTTGCCGGTCCTGTTCGATTCGCCGCACAGCGGCAGCGTCTACCCACGGGATTTCCACTTCGTCTGCCCGCTGCCGGTCCTGCGCCAGGCCGAGGACACCCACGTCGAGGAGCTGTTCGCCGCCGCTCCCGAGCATGGGGCGACGCTGCTCTGCGCGCTGTTCCCGCGCACCTGCATCGACGTGAACCGGGCGGCGGACGACATCGACCCCGGCCAGATCGACGGCGTCTGGCCGACGCCGCTGCGCCCGACCGGCCGCAGCGCCATGGGCATGGGGCTGATCCGCAGCATGCTGCGCCCCGGCCAGCCGCTCTACGACGGCAAGCTGCCGGTGTCCGTGGTGGCGGAGCGGATCGACCGCTACTACCGCCCCTACCATCACCAGATGCGCAGCGTGCTGGACGGGCTGGCCGAGCGGTTCGGGTCGGTCTGGCACGTCAACTGCCATTCCATGCCCTCGACCCTGGGGCCGAACGCGAGCGATCCGCTGGCGGCGGATTTCGTCATCGGCGACCGCGACGGCACCACCAGCGAGCCGGGGTTCGTGCGGATGCTGGCGGAGAGCCTGCGCGGTTTCGGCTACCGGGTGGCGATCAACGATCCCTACAAGGGCGTCGAGCTGATCGGCCGCTACGGCGATCCGGCGCGCGGGCGCCATTCGGTCCAGCTCGAGATCAACCGGCGCCTCTACATGAACGAGGAGACGCTGGAGCGTCACGACGGCTTCGACCGGCTGAAGGGCGAGATCGGCGCGCTGGTCCGCCGCATCGCCGACCACGCCGCCCATCACACCGGCCTCGGCCCCCTCCAGCGGGCGGCCGAGTGACCGCAGCCCGCCGGCGGGACGGCTGTCGGAACGGCCAGCGCCGTCATCCGGCGTAGCGGATCTCCACCACCTCGATGCGCTCCAGCCCGGCGGGGGTGCGCACCTCCACCAGATCGCCCTCGCGCGCCTTCAGCAGGGCGCGGGCGATGGGTGAAATCCAGCTGACATGCCCGCGGTCGGAATCGACCTCGTCGACGCCGACGATGGTGATGGTGTTCTCCGTGCCGTCGCCGCGTTCGTAGGTGACGGTCGCGCCGAAGAAGACCTGCTCGCGGTTCTTCTGGTCCTGCGGGTTGACCACCGTCGCCGATTCCAGCCGCTTGTTCAGGAAGCGGATGCGGCGGTCGATCTCGCGCAGGCGTTTCTTGCCGTAGAGGTAATCGCCGTTCTCCGAGCGGTCGCCGTTGCCGGCGGCCCAGGACACCACCTCGACCACCTTCGGGCGCTCGACGCGCAGGAGGTGGCGCAGCTCCTCCTGCATCTTCTGGAAGCCCGGCGGGGTCATGTAGTTCTTCAGCCCTCTCGGCAAGGGCTCGGGATCGTCGAGTTCGTCGTCGTCGGGCGAGTCGTTCTCGCGGGTGAAGGCTTTGCTCATCATGGAACCTGTGGGATCGGGCGGGGTCGCAGGAACAACGCGCCCAAAAGGAAAAGGGCGCCAGGAGGCGCCCCATCCGGTTTGCACGGATCGACTTTTACCGGTTCCGCGCCGATTCGCAACCGGCCTGGCCCGGCAAGGCCCGATCAGGCGGCGTCGGGCAGCAGTTGCTTCCGCGTCGCCTGAATGGCCGGTCCGAGCCGATCCTCGAAGCCCTTGAACCAGGCCTGCTGCTTTATGTCCTCGATGGTTTCGATGCGGCCCGAGGAGATGCCGCGCTCGGAATCGCCCTTCATCGTGGCCATGGCGCTCTTCAGAAGCTTGGCCAGGGGGACGTCGCTGTCCAGATTCTCCGTGGGCTCGTCCCGGTCCGACATGATCCATTCGTAGGAGGTCTGGGCCGACGCGCGATTCACCGCCCAGGGGACCGACGTCTTCTCGTCGGCGCTGACCTTGTCGAGGAAGGCGACGCCGGCCTTCATGCGCGCGGCGTTGTCGCCCCCGTGGGGGTCGACGAAACTTCCCTCCTGACTGATCGGGCCGTTGTAGAGCCCCATCGCCAAACCCTGCTGCTGGGACATGATGGATTGGGCCATGTCCTGCTCCTGTTTGCTGAACAGGCCGTCGGCGTTGCTGCTGACCGCGTGGAGCGCGCGGCGGTCGAGATCCCCCATCAGGGAATACCAGTCCTTGCCCTCGAAACTGTTGTAGTCGAACGGTTTGCCTTCCTTCTCCATCGCGTCGTACTGGGCGTCCATGCTGGCCCGCGCGCTCTTGGCGACATCGGCGAGGCTCTTGCCGGCGGAAAGGGATTCGGCGCCCGGATCGGACACGGCGCGGGCGAGCGCGGTGGCGGGCTTGCCGTCGCGCGTGGGGAAATAGCGGGCGTAGGGGGACGAGGAGGCTGCGGCCGGCTCCCGGCTGCTCATCATCGCCTGGGCCTGGACGGACAGGCTGACGACGACGGACACCTCCACGGAGGACGCGGCCTGCGGGGAGGGAGCGGCCTTCGCCGGGGCGGCGGATGCCGGTTTCTGAGCCGAAGCCAGCGCGGCGCTGTTCAGTTGCGGCGTGTAGCCCGCCGAAGCCGAAATCCCCATGGTGTCGTTCCTCCGAGTGAGCTCCACTTTTGGATACAGCCTCGGGTTGATGATGTTAATTTTTTATTAATTCTTCGATTGCCAAGGGTCTGCCCGTTGCGGACGAGCGGGACGCTGCGCTTGTGGTGGCGCTCCGAAACAGAAAAAGGCGCCTTTCGGCGCCTTTCCCTGTCTCGAACTGCCCGGTGCGCTTAGCGGCGCCACCAACCCCGGCGGGGCTTTTCGGTGGACGCGTCCGGGGCGGCTTCGGGGGCCGGAGTCTCCGCGGCCGGAGCGGCGGTTTCCTCGACCACGACCGGAGCCGGGGCGGGCGGCGCCTCGACCGGCGCTTCGGCCGCGGTCTTGCGCTTGCGCGCCGGCTTCTTGGCCGGAGCGGCCTCCTCGGTCACCACCGGAGCGGGCGGCGCCTCGACGGCGGCTGCGGTCTTGGCGGCGGCCTTGCGGCGGCTCTTGGGAGCCGGCTTGGCCTCCTCGGTCACCACCGGGGCGGGCGGCGCCTCGACGACGGCTGCGGTCTTGGCGGCGGCCTTGCGGCGGCTCTTGGGAGCCGGCTTGGCCTCCTCGGTCACCACCGGGGCGGGCGGCGCCTCGACGGCGGCTGCGGTCTTGGCGGCGGCCTTGCGGCGGCTCTTCGGGGCCGGCTTGGCCTCCTCGGTGGCCGGAGCGGGCGGCGCCTCGACGGCGGCTGCGGTCTTGGCGGCGGCCTTGCGGCGGCTCTTCGGGGCCGGCTTGGCCTCCTCGGCGACCGGAGCGGCGACCGGAGCTTCCGTCACGACCGTCTCCTGGGCAGCCGTCTCCTCGACCACCGCCGGGGTTTCGCCCGTCAGGATCCAGTCGAGGTCGATCGCCTCGGCGGGCGCGGCCGGAGTCGGGGCCGGCGTCTCCGCGACGGGAGCGGCTTCGGCGTCCGACTCGGCCGCGACAGCCTCATCGGAGCCTTCGACGCCATCGCGGCGGGTGCGCCGGCGACCGCCACGCTTGCCGCGGCGGCGCTTCTTGCGCCCGTCGGCACCGCGCTCGCCGGTCTCCTCGCCGCCGTCCTCCTCGTCCTCCTCGCCGTCGTCGGCCTCGGCCTCGCCGGTCGGCTCGCTGACGGTCGCGGTGGCGCCGGTGTCGAGCGCCGCGACGGGCAGGGCGATTTCGACCGTCTCCCCATCCTGGCCTTCGTCCTGGCCCTCGCCCTCGCCTTCGGCGCCCTCACCACGGCCGTCCTCGCGCTCGCCACGGCCACGGCCGCGACGGCGACGGCGACGGCGACGGCGGTCCTCGCCACCGGCCTCGCCGTTGGTCTCGGCGCGCTCGGCCTCGGCGGCGTCCTCCTCGCCCTCGGCGGTCTCCTCGGACTCGATCTCCTCGACCGTGTCCTCGGCCGGCTCGGCGGCCAGCGCGCGGTCGGTCTCGGCCATCACGCGGTCGGCGCTGACCAGCGGGCCTTCCTCGTCGGGCAGGCGGGCGCGGTTGCGCTCCAGACGGTGGTCCGGGGCGATCAGCGAATCGTCGGCCTGCACCATGACGTGGAAGCCGTGACGCTCCTCGATCTTGGCCAGCTCGCCGCGCTTCTGGTTGAGGATGTAGAGGGCGATCTGCGTCGGCACGTAGATGGTGATCTCGGCCGAGCGCTTGCGGATGCCCTCCTCCTCGATGGCGCGCAGGATGTGCAGCGACGCCGATTCGACCGAGCGGATGACGCCGGTGCCCGAGCAGTGCGGGCAGCGCTCGAAGTTGGTCTCCAGCAGCGACGGGCGCAGACGCTGGCGCGACAGCTCCAGCAGGCCGAAGGCGGAGATGCGGCCGAGCTGGATGCGCGCCCGGTCGTTCTTCATCGCCTCCTTCATGCGGCGCTCGACGGCGGCGTTGTTCCGCGGCTCCTCCATGTCGATGAAGTCGATGACGATCAGGCCGGCCAGATCGCGCAGACGCAGCTGGCGCGCCACCTCGTCGGCGGCCTCCAGGTTGGTCTTGTAGGCGGTTTCCTCGATGTTGCGCTCGCGGGTGGACTTCCCGGAGTTGACGTCGATGGAGACCAGCGCCTCGGTCGGGTTGATGACGATGTAGCCGCCGGAGCGGAGCTGCACCACCGGGCTGTGGATCGCGTCGATCTGCGTCTCCACCTGGTAGCGGTGGAACAGCGGGATGGTGTCGTCGCGGTACTGCTGGACGCGCTTGGTGTGGCCGGGCATCAGCATGCCCATGAACTCGCGCGCGGTGCGCAGGCCGGCGTCGCCCTCGACCCAGATCTCGTCGATGTCGGACGAGTAGAGGTCGCGGATCGAGCGCTTGATGAGGTTGGCCTCCTCATAGATGAGGCAGGGGGCCGACGACTTCAGCGTCTGCTCGCGGATGTCGTCCCACAGGCGCAGGAGATATTCCAGGTCGCGCTTGATCTCGGGCTTGGAGCGCTCCAGCCCGGCGGTGCGCAGGATGACCGCCATGCCGTCCGGAATGTCGAGATCCGACAGGATCTCCTTCAGGCGCTTGCGGTCGGCCGGGTTGGTGATCTTGCGGGAGATCCCGCCGCCGCGCCCGGTGTTGGGCATCAGCACGCAGTAGCGGCCGGGCAGCGACAGGTAGGTGGTCAGCGCCGCGCCCTTGTTGCCGCGCTCCTCCTTGGTCACCTGCACCAGCATGACCTGCCGGCGCTTGACGACCTCCTGGATCTTGTAGCTGCGCAGCGGGCGGGTGCGGCGGCGCTGCACCTCCTCAGCCTCTTCCTCCTCGTCGCCGCCCAGGACGTCGGGGTTCTCCGGCGCGGGGACGTCCTCGGCGGCCGGCTCGGCGGCCGGCGCCTGGTCGCTCTCGCCGTTGCCCTCGGCGCCCGGCGCCTCGCTCTCGCCGGCCTCCGGAACGATGGGGGAGGGCATCGGCGACCATTCCTCGACGACCTGCTCCGGACGGACCGGCTCGGCCATCACGGCGCCGTCGGCGGCGGCTTCGGCGCGCGCCTCGGCCTGTTCGTCCAGGCGGCGCTCTTCGGCCAGAAGCGCCTCGCGGTCGGCGACCGGGATGCGGTAATAGTCGGGATGGATTTCGGAGAAGGCGAGGAAGCCGTGGCGGTTCCCGCCATACTCCACGAAGGCCGCCTGAAGCGAGGGCTCGACCCGCGTGACTTTCGCGAGGTAGATGTTGCCCTTCAGTTGCTTGCGGCTGGCGATCTCGAAATCGAGCTCCTCCAGCCGGTTGCCATTGACCACGGCGACCCGGGTTTCCTCCGGGTGCGTGGCGTCCACCAGCATGCGCTTGGCCATACACGTTCCTCAACGACGCAATCCGGGCGGACCCGCGCGACCGACAGGGTCGCCCGGACGCATCGTCTGTTGTGGGCGAAGCGTGCGGCGCGGGGACCGGCATCGTCGAACGGCGCTGATCAAAGCAGCCAGGACGGGTCGGTCGACAAGCGCCGGGATGCGGCCTTGCGGTCGCAGCCAGCTTCGAGGTTTCGTCCTCTCACCGGCAACCCGAACGCGCCACCCGGCGGCATCCTTGCCGGCGCGGATGGCCGGACAGGCGTGACGTGGGCGACGCCGCAGCCCCCACGTCCGGGGCCTCGACGGGTGAGTCGGGGGCGGTCCGGCGGGACACTGGCGAATTGCGGTCTGTCGCAACCATACCATAGACAAGCGCTTTCGCTTGCACAACGCGGAAATGCGCCGAGTCGCGCCGCGGCGTCACGCCGCGCGGTGGCGGCGTCACGCCGCGCGGTGTTGCAGGAACGGCACCACCGCGCGGATTCCGGCCGCCATCCCGACCTTCGCGTTGAACCGCCTGATTTGGCCGGGCTATAGGTTGGGCGTGACTGGTCCTTCACGCTGCCGAGTGGACTCCATGCGGCGACCGCCCCTTCTCCGACGGTTCATGCCCGCCCGGCGCGGAGCCGGTTCGCGCGCGTTCGTCGCGGCGCTGCTGGTCGCGGCGGCGCTGGAGACCGTCGGTGGTGCCGCGGCGCAGACCACGGCGGCGCTGCCGGCCCCGCCGCCCAAGCCGGCGGTGGTCGACGCCCGGCTCGGTCTGCACCCGGACAAGACGCGCTTCGTGCTGGAGGTGAGCGACGCCGTGCCCTTCACGGTGACGCTGGCCGCCAACCCCTACCGGATCATGGTCGATCTGCCGGAGCTGGTGTGGCCCGGCGGCGGCGTGGCGATGGAGGGCAAGGGGCTGGTCGCCCGCTACCGCTACGGGGTGACGGCGCCGGGAACGCTGCGCCTCACCTTCGAGACGGTCGGCCCGGCCAAGCTGCGGGAAGCCTACACGATTCTGGCGCGCGACGGCCGCCAGCCGCGCCTCGTCCTCGACATCGAGCGGGTGACGCCGGCCGAGTTCCAGCGCCTCGCCGCCGCTTCGCCCCCGGCCGAGGCCAAGCGCGGGGCCAAGGGCGTGGTCAAGACCGCGGCGCCCTTCGCCCCGCTGCCCACGGTGCCGCCGGCCCAGGTCGTGCCGGCCGCCGTTCCGGCCGCTCCCCCGGTCGTCTCGCCGCCGCCCGCCGCGCCCAAGGCGCCGTCGGTGGTGGAGAAGCCGCTGGTCGTGCTCGATCCCGGCCATGGCGGCGCCGATCCCGGCGCGGTCGGCGTCGGCGGTCTGCACGAGAAGGACATCACGCTGGCCGCCGCCAGGGAGGCCAAGCGCCAGCTCGAGGCGACCGGCCGCTACCGCGTGCGGCTGACCCGCGACAGCGACGTGTTCATCCGGCTGCGCGACCGCGTCGCCATCGCCCGCGAGGCGAACGCCGACCTGTTCATCTCGCTGCACGCCGACAGCATCGGCAGCGGCGACATGCGCGGGCTGTCGATCTACACCCTGTCGGACAAGGCGTCGGACCGCGAGGCCGAGATGCTCGCCGCCAAGGAGAACCGCGCCGACGCCATCGCCGGCATGGATCTGTCCGGCGAGAACTCGCTGGTCGCCAGCATCCTGATCGATCTGGCGCAGCGCGACACCATGAACCATTCCAAGCGCTTCGCGAAGATCGCGCTGGACCATCTCGGGCGCGACGTGAAGCTGATCCCCAGCAAGCCGCACCGGCAGGCCGGCTTCGCCGTGCTGACGGCGCCCGACGTGCCGTCGGCGCTGATCGAGATGGGCTATCTGTCGAGCAAGCAGGACGCCAACCTGCTGACCACCGCCACCCACCGCGAGAAGCTCGGCCGCTCGCTGGCGCGGACCATCGACGCCTATTTCAAGTGGCTGGGCGGCATGGCGCGCGACTGACGCCGGCGCGGCAACGCACTCGGCGCGTCACAATTTTCTGACATGCGTCCTAATCAGTCGGCGCGCCCCGCCCTCGCGGTGTAGGATGCGCCCCATCCGACGGGGGCCGCTTTGGCGGCGCGCCCGGCGTCGTCTGTTTTCAGGATCGGTCATGCGCCTTATTCTGTCTCTTCTGATGGCCCTGGTGATGGTGGCGCTGGCCGGCGCCGGCGGTCTGGTCTACATGCTCGACCACTACAACCAGGATCTGCCCGACTACACCAAGCTGGCCAACTACCAGCCGCCGGTGACCACCCGCGTCCACGCCGGCGACGGGCGGCTGCTCGCCGAATTCGCCTCGGAACGCCGGGTGTTCGTGCCGATCGACGCCATGCCCAAGCGCGTCATCAACGCCTTCATGGCGGCCGAGGACAAGAATTTCTACGAGCACAAGGGCGTCGATCCCATCGGCATCGCCCGCGCCATCCTGGTGAACATCGAGAATTTCGGCCGCGACCGCCGGCCGGTCGGCGCCAGCACGATCACGCAGCAGGTCGCCAAGAACATGCTGCTGACCAACGAGGTGTCCTTCGCCCGCAAGATCAAGGAAGCGATCCTGGCGGTGCGCATCGAGCGGGCCTTCTCCAAGGACCGCATCATGGAGCTGTACCTCAACGAGATCTTCCTCGGCTTCCGTTCCTACGGCGTGGCGGCGGCATCGTTGAACTACTTCAACAAGGCGCTGGACGAGCTGGACATCGAGGAGGTCGCCTACCTCGCGGCCCTGCCCAAGGCGCCCAGCAACTACCATCCGGAGCGCCAGCGCGACGCGGCGCTGGCCCGGCGCAACTGGGTGATCGGCCGCATGGCCGAGGACGGCCACATCACGCCGGAGGAGGCCCGCGCCGCCCAGGCCAAGCCGCTGGTCGTGCGCAAGCGCGACGAGCAGGAGATGGTCACCTCGGAGTATTTCGCCGAGGAGATCCGCCGCGAGCTGGTGAAGCTCTACGGCGAGCAGGCGCTCTACGAGGGCGGCCTGTCGGTGCGCTCCTCGCTCGACCCGCGCATCCAGGCGGCGGCGACCAAGGCGCTGCGCGACGGGCTGGTCGCCTACGACCGCCGCCACGGCTGGCGCGGCCCGGTCGGCCGGATGGAGAATTTCGACGGCTGGCCCAAGAAGCTCGCCGCCACCACGCACCCGCCCGGCGCCGACGGCTGGAAGCTGGCGGTGGTGCTGAAGGACGACCTCGCCGACGCGCTCGACATCGGTCTGGCCGACGGCGCGCGCGGGCGCATCCCGCTGTCGGAGCTGCGCTGGGCGCGCGCCTGGAAGGAGGGCGAGAGCCTCGGGCCCGCCATCCGCAAGCCGTCCGACGTCGCCAAGCTGGGCGACCTGCTGCTGGTCGAGCCGGCGACGGGCAAGGACGAGAAGGGCAAGGAACTGCCGGCCGGCAGCTACGCGCTGCGCCAGATCCCGGCGGTGCAGGGCGGCATGGTGGCGCTCGACCCCCACACCGGCCGCGTGCTGGCGATGGTCGGCGGCTTCTCGCCGCACATCAGCGTCTTCAACCGCGCCACCCAGGCGATGCGGCAGCCGGGCTCCTCCTTCAAGCCCTTCGTCTATCTGACGGCGCTGAACCAGGGCTTCACGCCCTCGTCGCTGGTGATGGACGCGCCCTTCGCCTACGACCCCGGCGGCGGGCAGCCGGTGTGGCGGCCGGAGAATTTCAGCCACGAGTTCTACGGTCCGACCCCGCTGCGCGTCGGCATCGAGAAGTCGCGCAACGTCATGACCGTGCGGCTGGCCCAGCAGATCGGCATGGACAAGGTGAAGGCGCTGGTCGAGAAGTTCGGCATCATGGACAACCTGCAACCCTACCTGCCGATGGCGCTGGGGGCGGGCGAGACCACGGTGCTGCGCATGGCGACCGCCTACGCGATGCTGGCCAACGGCGGCAAGAAGGTGGTGCCGACCTTCATCGACCGCATCCAGGACCGCACCGGCAAGACCATCTTCCGCCACGACGACCGCGCCTGCGACAGCTGCGCCGCGCCGGAATGGCGCGACGGGCTGGCGGTGCCGCGCGTGCCGGACAACCGCGAGCAGATCAACGACCCGCGCACCACCTACCAGATCGTCTCGATCCTGGAGGGCGTGGTCCAGCGCGGCACGGCGACCACGCTGCTGTCGCTCGGCAAGCCGCTGGCCGGCAAGACCGGCACCACCAACGACAGCAACGACGCCTGGTTCATGGGCTTCTCGCCCGATCTGGTGGTCGGCACCTACATCGGCTTCGACCAGCCGCGCTCGCTGGGCGCGCGGGAGACCGGCGGCTCGGCCGCCGTGCCGATCTTCAAGGAGGTGATGGCCGAGGCGCTGAAGGACAAGCCGGCGACGCCGTTCCGCGTGCCGCCCGGCCTGCGTCTGGTCCGCGTCAACCCGGCGACCGGCGAGCTGGCCCAGCCGGGCGACCGCCGGGCGATCTGGGAGGCCTTCCTGCCGGGCACCGAGCCGAACCCGGACCGGCCGCAGATCGTGCTCGACGGCTCGGCCAACGGCGGCTTCGGGATGCCCGGCGACCCGAACGCCTACCCGGCGGCGGGCGACCCCTCGACCATGGCGACCCCGCCGGCGGCGGCGACGCTGGGGACCGGCGGGCTGTACTGAGAGGGTTTCCCTCTCCCGCCCCGGGAGAGGGAAGGGGCCCGCGAAGCGGGAAGGGTGAGGGGCTATTGGTCGTGCGGCTTTATCCATGTTCGGATATCCCCTCACCCTCCCCACCGCTGCGCGGCGGGTCCCCTCCCTCTCCCGGGGCGGGAGAGGGCTTTCCAGATCAGTGCCGGCTGGTCTCCAGCGAGCCGGACAGCGACGCGATGGCGTCGGTCGGGGGGCAGTTCCCGAGCGGGCGCAGCTCGGGCTCCAGCGCCGTGAACATCGCCTGCACGCCGTCCTGGTTGATGTGGAGGGCGTCCATGAACAGCTCCTCCCTCTGCACCGTGCGGCGGCCGTCGATGAAGGTCACGTCGGCCGGCAGGCGGCTTTTCAGCTCCGCGAAGAAGGCGTCGAAGTTGGTCAGCTTGGCGCTGTGGATCGGGTAGTAGGGGGTGACCACCACCGCCACCCGCGTGCCATGGGCCCGCGCCGACTCGATGATCCGGCTCATCGCCTCCCAGTTCGGCTGGAAACCCTCCATCCTTTCCTCCGGGGCGCTGGCGAGCTGGGCGCGCAGCGGCGCCGGCACGACGCCCGACAGGGTGCGGTCGCCGGACGGCCGGACCAGCCCCGCCGCCAGCCGGATCGTCTGGTTGCTGTTGAAGGCCATGAGGTGGAACGCCTGGTTCGACAGCCACAGGCCGTGGTCGGTCCGCCGCACGAAGTCGTCGACCCGTGGCGAATAGTGCGACAGCAGCGGCACGTCGGCCAGCGTGCGCGGATCGTCGACCACGCCGGTCGGCTCCAGGAGCAGCAGGCGCGGCGCGCCATGGCGCTCGACGTAATCCTCCCACAGCAGGGCGGAGATGGTGGTCGGCGCCCCGCCCATGCCGAGGTTGATCGCCGAGCCGCAGGCGAGGTTCCCCATCGCCTCCGTCGGGAAATGGTTGTCGGCGCGCGAGTTGCCGAGAACCACCACGTCCGCCGGCCTGTCGTCGGGAGCCGGCGGGCGGTAGACCGCCATGAAGCGGTCGTCCGACCGCAGCAGCAGGTCGCCCAGCGCCGAGGCCAGGACCCGGTCCATGGTCGCCACCATGGCGACGATCAACGCGATGCAGGACAGAAGGCGGATCATCGGACGGACTCCCGTATCAGAACTGGAAGTAGATGAAGGCGTGGTTCTCGAAGCTGCCGAACAGCAGCAGCGTCACGATCAGCAGCGAGCAGGCCATCGAGCGGGCGACGACGTTGGTCCCGGCGTAGCGCCTCCCGCCGCCGCGCTCGATCGCCGCGTCCACCGCCAGCACGATCAGGCCGAGGATGGCGACGCGGATCAGGGAACTGGCCTGCTGCATGCCGCGCGGCAGGCTGAAGTCGCCGTTGCCGATGATCCCCAGGATGGTCCAGACGGTCTGAAGGTTGTCGGCGCGGAAGGGCAGCCAGGTCAGCGTGACGATGGCGAAGACTCCGACCACCAGCGCCAGCTTGCCCACGGCGAGCGGCAGGCCGCTCAGCCGCACCGGGCTGCGGGCGCCCAGCCAGCGCAGCGCGTCCTCCGCCACCATCAGCGCGCCGTGCAGCACGCCCCACAGGACGAAGGTCCAGTTGGCGCCATGCCACAGGCCGGAGATCAGCATGGTGATGACGATGTTGCGGGTGCGCAGCCAGCGCGTGCGGTTGCCGCCCATCGGCACATAGACGTAGTCGCGGAACCAGGTGGACAGCGAGATGTGCCAGCGCCGCCAGAAATCGCGCATGCCGGTGGCGAAGTAGGGGCGGGCGAAGTTCTGGCACATGGTGTAGCCGAAGATCTGCGCCAGCCCGATGGCGATCAGCGAATAGCCGGCGAAGTCGCCGTAGATTTGCAGCGAGAAGCAGACCAATCCCAGCACATGCTGAAGGGCGTTGTAGAATTCCGGCTGGTGGAAGCGGGCGTCGACCACCGCGGCCGCGTTGTCGGCCAGCCCGAGCTTGAGGAAATAGCCCCAGACCACCTTTTCCAGCCCGGCGAAGCGCTCCTGGAACGGGATCTCGCGCGGGCCCGCCTGGATCTGCGGCAGCAGGTCGCGCGCCCGCACGATCGGGCCGGCGACGAGCTGCGGGAAGAAGGCGACGAAGGTGGCGTAGCGCATCAGCGAGCGCTCCGGCTGCTTCAGGTCGCCGCTGTAGAGATCGATGCCGTAGCTGAGATTCTGGAAGGTGTAGAAGGAGATGCCGATCGGCAGGATGATGCTGAGCGTCCGCTGCCCGATCTCGACCCCCAGCGAGGCCAGGGCGACCTCGGCGCTGTCGATGAAGAAGTTATAGTATTTGAAGAAGAACAGCATGCCCAGGTTGATGCCCAGGCTGATGAACAGATACATCTTCTTGGTGTGGCGGTCGGTCGCGTCGGCGATCTTCAGCCCGCAATAGAAGTCGACCAGCGTGCTGAAGGCCAGCAGGCCGCAGAAGCGGTAATCCCAGTAGCCGTAGAACAGATAGCTGGCGACCAGCAGGAAGGGTGTGAACACCCGTGTCCGCGCCAGCGCCATGAAGCCGGCGCTGAACAGGGTGATGAACAGCAGGAAGTTCAGGCTGGTGAAGCTCATGAGGCACCGCGCGAAAATGGGTTGCGGGAGCACGCAAGAATGGCGAACCCGGACCCGAACATAATTCCAATTGGGAGGATCCGCGCGGCGCGCCATGGGGTTGCGGCGGCGGATAAGCGGCGTACTCAGAAATGCGGTCGGCCGATGATTCGGACCGGCTAGGCCGCGGGACCTAAGCCGGTGGGGGAAACGGGCCGATAAAGGGTGCAAGCGGGGAGGCGAGCCGCTACATATTCAGCCGACCATTCTTTTTAACTCTGGCTGACGAGGAGGCACCGCCATGCGGGCCGAGATCGAAGCGGCCGCCGGCGAGATCAGAGAATCGCTGGCGCTGCTGAGGAGGCATCTTTGACTGGGATAACGCGCTGCGTCGTCTCGACGAACTGAACAACCTCGCGGAGGATCCCAAGCTCTGGGACGATCCCACCCGCGCGCAGACCATCATGCGCGAGCGCACGCAGCTCGACACCTCGGTGTCGGGCTACCGCGCGCTGGAACGGGATCTGGCCGACAGCCTGGAGCTGATCGAGATGGGCGAGGAGGAGGGCGACGCCACGGTGGTCGCCGACGCCGAGGCCCAGCTCTACGCGCTGCGCGAACGCGCCGCCAAGCTCCAGCTCGAGAGCCTGCTGTCGGGCGAGGCCGACGCCAACGACTGCTACGTCGAGGTGAACGCCGGCGCCGGCGGCACCGAGGCGCAGGACTGGGCGCTGATGCTGGTCCGCATGTACACCCGCTGGGCCGAGCAGCACGGCTTCAAGACGGAGTGGCTGGAGGAGAGCGCCGGTGAAGAGGCCGGCATCAAGTCCGCCACCATCCAGATCAAGGGCCACAACGCCTATGGCTGGCTGAAGACCGAGGCCGGGGTGCACCGTCTGGTGCGCATCAGCCCGTTCGACAGCCAGGCGCGGCGCCAGACCAGCTTCTCGGCCGTCTCGGTGTCTCCGGTGATCGACGACAAGATCGACATCGAGATCAACGAGAAGGATTGCCGCATCGACACCTACCGGGCGTCGGGCGCCGGCGGCCAGCACATCAACAAGACCGACTCGGCGGTGCGCATCACCCACCTGCCGACGAACATCGTGGTGAGCTGCCAGCAGGAACGGTCGCAGCACAAGAACCGCGCCAAGGCGTGGGACATGCTGCGCGCCCGCCTGTACGAGCGGGAGCTGAAGATCCGCGAGGACGCCGCCGCCGCGCTGGAGGCGACCAAGACCGACATCGGCTGGGGCCACCAGATCCGCTCCTACGTCCTGCACCCCTACCAGATGGTGAAGGACCTGCGGACGGACGTGGAGACCTCGCAGAGCCAGGCGGTTCTGGACGGCGCGCTCGATCCCTTCCTGGAGGCGGCGCTGGCCGCCCGGATCAAGGGGCAGAGCGACGAGGACAGCGCGGGCTGAGTCCGGTCATCCCGTCCCGTTCCCTCTTTTTCGGGAATGGGACGGGAGCCGGCGCTGTTTCATCCGGTGACACCAGCGACCCGGAGTTTCCGACATGATGCGTTTCCTGTGCGCCGCGCTTCTCGTCACCGCCGCGTCCCCGGCCTTCGCCGCCTGCGGGTCCGCCGGCATGCCGCCGGAGATGTTCAAGGCCTTCGTCACCGGCACGCAGGAGGCGCTGAACGAGCACGGCTTCAAGGCCGGCATCGTCGACGGCAAGATGGGATCGCGCACCCAGTCGGCGGTTCGCGCCTACCAGCGCGCCGCCAAGCTCCCGGTGGACGGCTGCGTCAGCCAGGAGCTTCTCGACCACCTGAACTTCGCCCAGCCGAAGGTCTACGCACCGGGCGCCAAGCGGCCGTGATGGAGGCTCCCCTCTCCCGCCCAGGGAGAGGGACTTTTTTCACTGCCCGATGAAGCTCAGATCCATCACCGACTTCGGGTCGAGCGTCTTGTCGACCTGGCCTTCCGACTGCCAGAACCTCACCTGGTTGACCACGTCGTCCACCAGCAGGCGGGCCTGCGGGTCGGCGTAGGGCAGGCCGGCGGTCACGATCTCCGGCTTCTGCTTGGTCGCCTCGGCGATGATCGCCAGCAGCTCGTCGTAGCCCGGCCCCTTCACCAGCGCGCCCGAGGAATCCTTGCCGTTGAAGGCGGCGTGGTATTCGGCCAGCGCCGTCCTGTAGGCACGGACGAACTTCTCCACCACCGGGCGGCGCTGCTGGATGGTCTTCGGCCCGGTGAACAGGGCGCCGAGCTGCCAGGGCGTCTCGTCGCCGGCCCAGCCGACGATCCTGCCGGCGCCGTCCGCCACCACCTGCCGCGCGACGGTCGAGGGCGCCAGGATGGCGTCGACCTGCCCGCCCTTGAAGGCGGCGACCATCTTCGGCACGTCCTGAAGCGGCACCATGGTCACGTCCTTGACCGTGAAGCCGTGCTTCTGGCCGAGGATGCCGATCATGTAATGGAAGGTCGAGCCGACCGTGGTGATGGCGATGCGCTTGCCCTTCAGGTCGGCCGGCCTGGTCAGCCCGGCCTCATAGGCGGCGTTGGTCGCCACATAGGCGCTCAAGGGGAAGCCCGGCTCGTCTCGGCTCTGCGCCGCGATGATGGTGACGGCCCCCTTGGCGGCGAGGTTGTAGAAGCCGGCGGTCAGCCCGGTGACGCCGAAATCGACGTCGCCCGAGGCCACCGCGACCGGAACCTGCTGGGCCGAGGTGAACATCTTGAGGTCGACGTCGAGCCCTTCCCTGGCGAAATAGCCCTTGGCCTTGGCGATGAAGATCGGGCCGGAGGAGGACAGCGCCAGCACGCCGACCGACGCCTTGTCGGCCGTCTGCGCCAGCGCCGGCGGCGTGGTGGCCGCGACCGTGGCCGCCAGGGTTGCGGTCAGGCAGCCCAGCAGGGCGCGCCGGGTCCAGCGGGTGAAGCTCATGATTGGGTGATCCTCCCGAAAGAACGGTTCTTGGTTAGCGCCATTTCAGCAGGCGCCGCTCCAGCACCGACAGCACGGTGCCGATGGTCAGCCCCATCAGGGACAGCACCAGCACGCCGGCCAGCAGCGTGTCGGTCTGCATCAGGTTGCCGGCCATCAGCACGAAGGCGCCGATGCCGTATTCGGCGCCGATCATCTCGGCGGCGACCACCAGGATCAGCGCGATCGAGGCGGTGATGCGGAAGCCGGCCAGGATGCCCGGCAGCGCCCCCGGCAGCACGATGGAGCGCAGGATCGACCGCCAGGGCAGGCCGAAGCTCTGCGCCATGCGGATCAGGTTGCGCGGCACCGCGTCGATGGCGCTGTAGGTGGCGATCACGGTGGGGAAGAAGACGCCGAAGCCGATGGTGGCGAATTTCGACGGTTCGCCGATGCCGAACCACAGGATGAACAGCGGCAGCAGCGCGATCTTCGGGATCGGGAAGAAGGCCGACACCAGCGGCACGCCGACCGCGCGGGCCAGCGAGCCGATGCCCATGGCGAAGCCGACCAGCATCCCGCCCAGCGTGCCCAGCGTCCAGCCGACCCCGATGCGCATCAGCGACGCCTTCAGGTTCAGCCACAGCGAGCCGTCGGCGACCATGCCGGCCAGCGCCGCGCCGACCGCGCTCGGCGGCGGCAGGAACAGCGGGCTGGCGAGTCCGAGCCGGCTCGCCCCCTCCCAGACGCCGACGAGAATCGCGAAGGCGGCCAGCGCCGCCAGCGGGTGGCGCCGCACGGTGAAGCCGCCGCCGCGGAAGCGGACCGGCCGCGGGGCGGAGGGCGGGGTGTCCGGGGCGGCGAGCGGCAGGCTGTCAGGCACGGGCGATCTCCCGGTCGGCCATCTGGGCCTCCGCCTTCATCAGGTGCCACAGCCGGTCGCGCACCTCGGCGAGATGCGCCTGGGCGGAAGGCTCCTGCCGGCGCTCGCGCGGTTCCTCGACGGTGACGATCTCGCGGATGCGGCCGGGGCGGCGGCTTAGCACGGCGATGCGGTCGGCCAGCCGCAGCGCCTCGTCGAGATTGTGGGTGACGTAGAGCGCCGTCGTCCGCTCGCGCCGCCACAGGTCGAGGAAATCGTCCATCAGCAGCTCGCGGGTCTGGGCGTCGAGCGCCGACAGCGGTTCGTCCAGCAGCAGCACCGCCGGGCGCACGGCGAGCGCACGGGCGATGCCGACGCGCTGGCGCATGCCGCCGGACAGCTGCTTGGGCAGGGCCTTGCGGAACTCCCACAGCCCCATGCGGCGCAGGCCGGTCTCGACGCGCTGGCGCCGCTCGGTCTCGGGCAGGGGATGGTGCTCCAGCACCAGGGCGACGTTGTCCTCGACGCTGCGCCAGGGCAGCAGGGCGAAGTCCTGGAAGATGAAGGTGACCGGGTTCAGGCAGCCGTCGGGGACGGGCCCCTCCATCGTCACCCGGCCGGCCGTGGGGGCGACGATGCCGCCGGCGATGCCGAGAAGGGTGGATTTGCCGCAGCCGCTGGGGCCGATCACCGCCAGGATCTCGCCCTCGGCGAGGTCGAGGTCGATGCCCTCCAGGACCGTCAGATCCTCGTACCGGTGGGTCAGGTTGGAAACCAGAAGCCTCATCGCGCCCTTGTCGCACCCCGCTTATGCCGCACCCGCATGTGTCGCGCCCGGCACGCCGCAACGTGCCATTGCCCGCCGCGACGGGCGGAGGGCGGCACTCTGTCGCACGCGGGGGCGGCTGTCGAGTGTTCGTCCCTGGGGGGTGCCGTGCGCGGCGCGACCGGAGGAATTGGCGGAAAGCCGCCAGCGATCCGGAAAGGAGGCGGAGAGGCTGTGGGGTTCCGGACAGGAGCCGGACGCGATGGGGGGCTCAGGCGATGTCGCTGATGGCGGCCAGCGCCTGCGGCGCGTCGATCGTCTTGAGGGCGGCGGCGCAGTGCCGGACCGCCGTTTCGGCCACGGTGTGGCGGTCTTCGAGCCCGGCCTCGGCGATCTCGTCGGGCGCCATGGATTGCAGCAGAACCGAAAGGGTGCGGACGTAGGTCCGCAGCATGGCGACCTCCTCCGGGAAATCAGCGAGGCCGGTGCCGGCGACGGCGCGCAGGCCCCGCAGCTCGCTGTCGAGCGACAGCGCCGCCGATTCGATGACCTGGAACGCCCGGGTCAGCCGGACATGCTTCAGAACGATCACTTGGCCCATGGCCGTCACTCCCGCTCAAGGCCGGAAAGTGGCCGGCCCGCGACGGGGATGCTGTCGCGGCCGGCCCTAGTCCCCGGAGAGAAACATGCCGGCGGCGCAGCCACCGCAGGCCGTCGGCGGATCTCATGAAAGCAACGACCGTGCCAGACACCCGGAGACTGGTCGAATATCGGAATATGCCCTGAAAAGGGTGCGAAGTGATCCACAACCGGACGTTCCGGCATCCTTCACGACGCACGGCGCCGGAGACGAGCCGGGGAAACGGGGCGGATTGACCGTCATTTTGCGAATCGCCCGGCATTTTGCGACGAGCCGTCCGCAATTTCCATGCGCCGCGTCACCGCCCGCGCATCGACGGGTGCCAGCCGGTCGTCAGCCGCTCCAGCAGGGCGAGCCCGCCGTAGAAGCCGGAGCCGGTCAGCGCCGCCACCGCGATGGTCGCCCAGACGACGTCGAGATTCATCCGCGCCACCTCGGTGGAGATGCGGAATCCCATGCCGACCACCGGCGTCCCGAAGAATTCGGCGACGATGGCGCCGATCAGCGCCAGCGTCGAGTTGATCTTCAGGCCGTTGAACAGGAAGGGCAGGGCGTTGGGCAGCCGCAGCTTGACCAGGGTGCGGCCGTAGCCGGCGGCGTAGGAGCGCATCAGGTCGAGCTGGATGCGCTCCGCGCTTCCCAGCCCGGCCAGCGTGTTGATCAGCATCGGAAAGAAGGTCATGACGACGATGACCGCCGCCTTGGACGGCCAGTCGAAGCCGAACCACATCACCATGATCGGCGCGACGCCGACCACCGGGATGGCGCTGGCGAGGTTGCCGAGCGGCAGCAGGCCGCGCGCCAGGAACGGCACCCGGTCGGCGAGGATCGCCACCGCGAAGCCGGCGCCGCAGCCCATCAGGTAGCCGCGCACGACCGAGGTCAGCACCGTCTGGCGGAAACCGTCCCACAGCACCGGCGCGTTGGCGGCGAGCGCGGCGGCGATGCGGCTCGGCGTCGGTAGCAGGATGGCCGGCACGCCGAAGCCGCGCACCAGCACCTCCCAGCCGGCCAGGAGCCCCAGCCCGAAGAGGCCGGGCACCAGCACCGACCGCGTCCAGCCGGGAACGGCGGCCAGCGCCCCCAGCACCCGCCACAGCAGCAGAGTCGCCGCGACCAGGAACAGCCACAGCCCCCAGCCGGCCGACAGGTCGATTCCCCGGTCCAGCAGATGCATCGGCAGCAGCCACGCCAGCGCGACGGCGGCCAGTTCGACCCAGGCGCCTTTGCGCGGCGACGGCGCGGTGCGTCCGCCGATGACCGCCAGCACCGTGCCCGCCAGGAACAGCGGCGCCAGCGGCTCGGCGAACCAGCCGACGGCGGCGCCATCCCTCGCGCCCAGCGGCAGGGCGAGCGCCGCCAGCGTGATCGCGGCCAGCAGCACCAGCCCCCAGTCGGCGGCGGTGCGCAGCGAGGTGCCGTAGGCGTCGCTCATCGCGCGCCCCCACGGCCGAGCAGGGCCCGCTCGACGGCGCGGACCACGCCGATCAGCAGGACGGAGAGCAGCGAGGCCATGACCAGCGCGCTCCAGATCTGGGTGGTCTGGCCGTAGTAGGAACCGGACAGCAGCCGAGCCCCCAGCCCGGCCTGACCGCCGGTCGGCAACTCGCCGACGATGGCGCCGACGACGCTGACGGCGACCGACACCTTGAGGCTGGCGAACAGGAAGGGCAGCGAGGCCGGCAGCCGCAGCGACCAGAAGGTCCGCGGGCCCCCCGCCGAATAGGTCCGCATCAGGTCGAGCCACAGCGGGTCGGCGGCGCGCAGCCCCTTCACCATCCCCACCGTGATCGGGAAGAAGCAGAGATACATGCAGATCACCGCCTTGGGCAGCAGCCCGGTCAGGCCGAGGTTGCCGAGGATGACGACGATCATCGGCGCGATGGCGAGGATCGGGATGGTCTGCGAGGCGATCACCCAGGGCAGCAGGCTGAACTCCAGCGTCCGGGTGTGGACGATGCCGACGGCGAGCAGGGTGCCGAGCGCCAGCCCCATCGCCAGCCCGGCCAGCGCCGCCTCCGCCGTCACCCAGGCGTGGAACAGCAGGTTGCGCGGGCTGGTCGGGGGGTAGCCGGTCAGCGACGACCACAGCTCCATGGCCACCTGGTCCGGGGTGGGCAGGATCGGCCGCTTCATGGCGTAGGCCTGGGCCAGCAGTTCGCTCCAGCCCCAGGGCTTGCCGGCGCGGACCAGCGCCTCTTCCGCCTGCGGCGCGTTGAGCCAGAAGGCGCCCACGTACCAGACGGCGACCAGCAGCAGGGTCATCGCCGCGACGGGGGGGACGCGGATGGCCGGACGCTCAATCGTCATAGCTGTGGCCTTCCTTCAGCCCCTGGCGCACGCGGTGGGCGATGGCGGCGAAGGCCGGGGTCTCGCGGATGTCCAGCGTGCGCTCGCGCGGCAGGTCGCAGTCGATGACGTCGAGGATGCGGCCGGGGCGCGGGCTCATCACCACGATGCGGGTGGAGAGGAAGACCGCCTCGGCGATCGAATGGGTGACGAAGACGCAGGTCTTGCCGGTGTCCCGCCACAGTTGCGTCAAGTGCAGGTTCAGATGGTCGCGGGTGATCTCGTCGAGCGCGCCGAAGGGTTCGTCCATCAGCAGCAGGTCGGGCTGGAGGGCCAGGGCGCGGGCGATCGACACGCGCTGCTGCATGCCGCCGGAGAGCTGCCAGGGGAATTTCCGCTCGAAGCCGGACAGCCCGACGCGCTCCAGCTGCTCGCGGGCGCGGCTCCGCCGTTCGGCGGCGGGCAGTCCCATGATCTCCAGCGGCAGCATCACGTTGCGTTCGACCGTGCGCCACGGGTAGAGCGCCGGGGCCTGGAAGACGTAGCCGTAGAGCCGCTTCAGCCGCGCCTGTTCGGGCGTCATCCCCTCCACCGCGATGTGGCCGGCGGTCGGGCGTTCCAGGTCGGCGATGACCCGCAGCAGGGTGGTCTTGCCGCAGCCGCTCGGCCCGATCAGCGAGACGAAATCGCCCTTGGCGATCGTCAGGGCAACGTCGCTCAGCGCCGTCACCGGCCTGTCGGCGGTCGGGTAGACCAGCGACACGCCCCGCAACTCGACGATCGGCCGGCCGCCGGCCGCCGGGACCGCGGAGGGGGCAGCAGAGGGGGCCGGAGCGGGCTGGGGAGCGGGCATGGGGGCGGGCGCCCCGTCGGACGGGAGCGGCGGCGGCGTGGGCAAGGCTGGGCATCCTTCCGGCGCGGATCGCGTGTGGGCGGGGATGCGGTCACGCTAGCATCGACCCGGCGGCGAAGCCAGAGCCGCGGGGGCCGGGCGGCGGCGGCCGGAGGTGCGGGGCGGAAAAGGCTGGACGCCGCAGGGTTGCCCGCGCCAGGATCGGGCCATCATGCCCAGCGCCCACCCGTCCAAGTCCCCCCCGCCGCCGGTCGAGGTCTCGCGCGAGGAGACCGCCGGCGGGGCCGTTTTCGTGGCCACCCCGGCGACCAGCCCGCGCATCCGCACGCGCTACCTGCTGATCGCCGGACTGCTGGCGACCGGCTTCATCGCCGGGGCCGGGCTGGCGCCCGACTACATCGCCAACATGCTGCAATGGCTCGCGGTCTTCTGCGCCGCGCCGGTCCTGCTGCTGTGGGTGGTGATGCTGACCGAGGCGGTGCGGCGACGCGCGGTGCGGCTCGGCGTGACGCGGGTCGGGCTGACGGTGGACGGCGGGCGCATCTACCCGCACGAGACGATCCGCGACCTGACCCTCTATCCGCTGGTCGGCGGGCGGCCGCTGTTCGTCGCCTGGATCGAGCCCGGCCGCGAGCATGGGCACAAGGCGGAACTGGCGCTGGTCACCGGCGGCGTGGCGCCCAACGACGCCGTGAAGGAGGCGCTGCGGGCGGCGGGCGGGCGCGGCGTGCGGCTGGTGATGCACCGGCGCGACGGCCGGCCGGCCATCGTGCTGGTGCGCGGACTGACCCTGTCCAGCGGGGAGACGCTGCTGGCGGCCCTGGCGGCGGAGCTTCGCGCCCACAGCCGCTAGGGAGCCGGAACAAGCTGGAAATCAGCGGCGCGGGAGCGCCGGCGGCTCCGGCAGATCCTCCTCGAGGATCACGACATGCAGGGCGTAGGACACCTCGCCCTCGTCGATGTCGCGGTTCAGCGTGCCGAAGAACTCGCCGTCCAGCGTGACCTCGGCCGACTGGCCGGGCTTGGCCGGGGCCTCGATCATGATCTTGGGGTTGCCGAGCGTCTTGCGCAGATAGGCCTGGACGCGGGCGATTTCGGTGTCGGACATCCGGGCAGCGGCGGCGGTCGGCTTGGCGGGCGGCATGATGGGTCCTCAAAAGATCGGAGCGGAACGCGCGTGATATAGGCGGCTTTCCCGCAAAGGAAAAGCGCAACCTCGCCGCCTGCCCCTTTCGCGCGGGGTAGCGGTCCGCCGCGGGACGGCCTCGAAAGAACGTCGGATCCGGCTCCTCCGGAACGGCTATGCTCCCGCCTCGTTGTACTGGGTGGGAACGGGTGCCGAAGGGTGAAGACCGTGTGGAGAAGGCTGTTCGCCGGAATCGCCGGAGCGCTGCTGCTGGCCGCCGGCCCGGCGCTGGCGGCGCCGGAAAAGCGCGTGGCGCTGGTCCTGGGCAACGCCCGCTACGCGGCGGCCGGCGAGGTCGCCGGAGTCGGCGGCAACGCGGCGGCGATGGAGGCCGCGCTGCGCAAGGCAGGCTTCGCGGTGACGCGGGCCGACAACCTCGGCCGCGCCGCGCTGGAATCGGCGCTGGAGCGCTTCCGCGAGTCGCTGGCCGGGGCCGATCTGGGATTCGTCTATTACAGCGGGCTGGCGGTCGGCGTCGGCGAGCGCGAGTATCTGCTGCCGGTCGACGCCGCCCCCGCCATGGAGGGCGACCTGTCGCGCGAGGCGCTGGATCTCGACGGCGTTCTCGGCGATCTGCGCGCGGCCGGGCGCAAGACCGTCGTGGCCCTCGATCCGGCCGCGGACAACCCGCTGGCCGACCGGGTCGGCGGCGGTGCGCTCGGCGCCCCGCTGGAGGCCGACGGGCTGTTCGTGATCTACGCCCACCGGCCCGGCGTGCCGCCGGTCGCCGCCACGGGCCGGAAGGGGGTGGATCCCTTCACCGCCGCGCTGGCGCGCGAGATCGTCAAGCCCGGCGTTCCCCTGCGCGACGCGCTGGCCGAGGTCGCCCGCTCCGTTGCCACCCGCAGCGGCGGCCGGCAGTTGCCCTGGTTGCAGGACCGGCTGGGCGGCGACCTCGTGCTGGTGCCGGCGGTGGTCGCGGCGGCCAAGCCGCCGGTGAAGGCTCCGGCGAAGGAGCCGCCCGCGCCGGACGCGCCGCCGGCCCCTCCGGCCGCCCCTCCTCCGGCCGCCCTTCCTCCGGCCGCTGCGCCGGCCTCCCTGCCGCCCGGCCGCTACGAGGCGGTGCGCAGCGGCATGATGTTCGAGCGGCCGGCGGTGGGGGCGCGCGGCGTGGCGCCGCTGGCGCCGGGCGACGCGGTGACGGTGATCGGAGCGGTGCCGCAGGGAAGCTGGCTGCGGGTCCGCGACTCGGCGGGCCGCGCCGGCTACGTCACCGCCGGCACCCTGTCGGAGCGCTGGGGCGAGCCGCCGCCGCCGGTCGCGGCCCTGCCGCGCGGCGCCATCGAATCCGGGCCGTCCGAATCCGGGCCGCCGGCCGAGCCGTCTTCCGGGGCCGGCCCCTCGGTCGCCGCGCTGCCGCCGTCCGGCGCGTCGGATCCGCAGGGCGTGCCGGGCGACAGCCCGGCGATGGCGGCGGAGCAGCGGGCGATGCGGGCGCTGGGCAGCGCGCGGACGGCGGCGGAGCGGGCGCGCGCCGGCCGCGACGGCTACTGGACCCACCAGTTCCCCAACGGCGACCGCTACGAGGGGGAGTGGAGCCGGCAGGGAGGGGCCGGCGACTTCGGCCGCCCGACCCGGCAGGGCTTCGGCGTCTACCGCTTTACCAACGGCCAGTTCTATGAGGGGGAATGGGCGCGCGACGTGATGTCGGGCTATGGCATCATGACCTTCCTCGACGGCAGCCGATTCGCCGGGCGGTTCCGCGACGGCCAGCCCGACGGGCCGGGCGTCTTCCGTTACGGCGACGGCAGCCAGAGCGCCGGCCTGTGGCGTGGGCCGGTGAGGCTCGACGAGTGAGGCCGGACGAGTGAAGCGCCCCTGGCGGGGGTGGGATGCCTGCGGGACATCCCATGGGCGGTCCCATGGGATGTCCCGGCGCGCCTCCGCCGGTCAGCGCGGCTTCAGCGCCTCGACCACCTGGACATGGCCCTGCAACGCGCCCAGCGTCAGGGCCGAGTTGCCGTTGGTGTCCATGCGGTAGGGGTTGGCGCCACGGTCGAGCAGCAGCTTGGCCACCCGGTCATGCCCGTTGTTGGCGGCGTACATCAGCGCCGACCAGCCGTTCGCCGTCGTCCGGTCCACCGCCACACCGCGCTGGAGCAGGACCTGCGCCACGCCCACATGCCCGCGCGCCGCCGCCGCCATCAGGGCGGTCTTGCCGTCGTCGTTGGTGGCGTCGAGTTCGGCGCCGCCGTCGGCCAGCGCCCCCACCACGCTCTCGTAGCCGCCCCAGGCGGCGTACATGACGGCGGTGGCGCCGTCGGAGGTCCGCAGGCCGGTGTTGGCGTGGCGTTCCAGCAGGATGCGGACCGCGTCGGTCAGCCCCTGTTCGGCGGCGATCATCAGCAGGGTCTTGCCGTTGTCGAGGCGCGTGTCCGGCGCGGTGCCGGATTGCAGGCTGCGGCTCAGCTCGGTCGGGTTGCGCAGCAGGGCGAGCACCGACTCGCGGCTGTTCAGGCCGGGGGTGACGGTCGCCGGGGCGGGAGCGGCCGGACCCAGGCTGCGCCGCTCGCCCGCCGCCTTGACCCGCTCGCGCAGGTCGGGATTCTCGGGCGAGACCATCAGCGCGCGCTCGTAGAAGCGGCGGGCCTCGTTCCAGTCGCCCTCGCGCTCCGCCGCCATCGCCCAGCGGCGGTAGGTGTCCTCCATGGTGGCGACCAGTTCCGCCGCCTCGGGCGCGTGGGGTGCCACGAGGCGCAGGCGCTGGACCGTCTCGTAGGCGTTGTCGCCGGGCGGCGTGGTCAGGCGCTTCCCGGCGAGCTGGCGGCGGGCCTGATCGACCAGGGCGCGCGTGCGCTGCGTCAGGACGGCCTCGCTCTCGAAGGGCGGCTGAACGGCCGGAGCGCTGGCGGCGTGCGACGGTTCCTCCAGCGGCGGCAGGGCCGCGGTGCCGGGCGGGGCCTCGCTGGTCGCCGGCGGCGGCGCCAGGACGGCGGGCGGGGATGCCGGCATGAAGGGCGGCGCGGCCGGGGTGTTGGCCGGTGGCGGCAGGGCCGCGGTCTGGATCGACGAAACCGGCGGCTGCGCGGCCGGCGGCGTGTGGTCCGCGATCGACAGGGCGGTCGGCGTGGTGGGCGGCGCCGTGGCCGGCATGCCTGGCGGCTGCGGGGTGCCCGGCGACGGCGGCCGGGCGGCGGGCGTCTCCGCCTGCGCGGTGCGCGGCGCGCCCAGAGCGAGGGCGTCGCCTTCCTGGCTGCCGCCCGTCGCCCCCTGGCCCGTCGCCCGATGGCCCGTCGGCCCCTGGCCGGGCAGTCCCTGGAGATTCCGCTCGACGAAGGAGCGGGCGTCGCTCCAGCCGCGCTCCAGGCCCGCCCTGGCGGAATCGGGGAGGATGCCGGGCACGCTGGTCAGCACGGCCGCTCCGGCGGCGGCGAGCAGCACCAGGGTGGTCAGCGCCGCTCCGGCGTAGAGCGCGGCGCGGCGCGGCGGGCGATGCGCCTCCGGGTGGAGGATGTCGGGATTGTCCGGCGGGCCGGGCATCACCGTGGCGCCGGTGGCGGCCTCCCCTTCGGCCCCACGGCCGCTCCAGTCGAACCCGCCGTTCCAGTCGTTGGCGGGCTGATGGCCGGCGGACTGGTGGGGGGCTGGCTGGTGGGAGGGGCGGGCGCGGCGCGGCGGTTCGGGCGGTGCCGGTTCCGGGGCGGCCAGGATCGGCGCCGACGTGACCGCCTTCGGCTTGGCGGCGGCTTTGGCCGCGGCCGGCTTGGGCGCGGCGCCGTCGGCGGCCGACACCGCCATCGGCGTGACGGAGGGGGCGGCGCCCGGCGCCATCCGGTAGATGACGCCCAGTTCCCGCAGTGAATCGGCCAGTCCGGCGCGGGTCAGCGCACGCTCCAGGTCGGGCGTGCCGCAGAGCAGGACCTGGAGGAAGCGCCCTGCCGCCGTCTCCGACCGGGTCAGCTCGACCAGATCGGCCAGCACCGGCGGGGCCAGCAGGCTGGCGTCCTCCACCGCCAGCAGGCCGGAGCCGGCCAGATCCAGCCGTTCCTCCAGCGCGCCGATCAGCGTGTCGAAATCGGGTTCGCCGCCGTCGCCGGTGTCAGGCAGGGCGCCCTCGCCCGCGGCCAGGATCAGCTCCTCGACGTCGGCGCCCACCGTCGCGGTGACCGGCAGCGCCATGGCGCCGTCCGAATCGACATGCTCCACCAGTTGACGGTAGACGGCGGTCCGGCCCGATCCGGCCTCGCCCACCAGCACCAGCAGGCGCTTGCGGGCGAGGAAGGCGAGGACGAGCCCGTCGCGGATCTCCGACGCGCCGCGATCCGCCGGGGATGAGGGATTCGGGGTGTGTTTCGGGGCAGAACGGTCCATGGGCATCGCACACGCCGATCAATGAGAGGGACGCTGCCTTGACTCTAGTGATGCGCGCGGCGCGGCCGGACGGAGCAAAGGGCGGTGGGCCTCTCTCTTCTGGGGTGGGCTCCCTCCATCGGGTGGCGCGTTCGGGGATTGGCCGGCCGGAGAGGGGGCGGTATAGGGTTGCCCAGAAAGAGGCGGCCCACCGGCACGGCCCCACACGGACCGGCCCCCATGCGAATCGGACCCCATGCGAATCGGAATCGACCTCGGCGGAACCAAGATCGCCGCCATCGCCCTGGATGCGGGCGGGGCCGAACGGGCGCGCCACCGCCGGCCGACTCCACGCGACTATGACGGGACGCTCGCGGCCCTCGCCGAGACGGTGGCGGCGCTGGGACCCCAAGCCGGCGTCGCCGGCGTCGGCATCAGCCTGCCGGGCATCGTCGATCCGGCGGCGGGGCGGGTGCGCGCCGCCAACCTGCCCTGGCTCGACGGCCGGCCCTTCGCCGACGACGCGGCGCGGGCGCTCGGCCGGCCGGTGCGGATCGCCAACGACGGCAATTGTTTCGCCCTGTCCGAGGCGGTCGACGGCGCCGCGGCGGGCGCGGCGGTGGTGTTCGGGATCATCCTCGGCACCGGGGTCGGCGGCGGCATCGTCGTCGACGGCCGCATCCTGCCCGGCGCCAACGCCATGGCCGGGGAATGGGGGCACAACCCGCTGCCCTGGCGGACGGAAACCGACGGGCCGCCGGTTCCCTGCGGCTGCGGCCGGCAGGGCTGCACCGAAACCATGCTGTGCGGCGCCGGCCTGACCCGCCTGCACGCGTGGCGGACCGGCGGGACGCTGGCGCCGCCGGACATCGCGGCGCGCGCGCAGTCCGGCGATCCGGCGGCGGCGGCCACGCTGGCGGTCCACGCCGACGCGCTGGCCCGCGCGCTGGCGCCGGTGCTGAACCTGCTCGACCCCGACGCGGTTGTCGTCGGTGGCGGGCTGTCCGCGCTGCCGGGCCTGTGCGACACGGTGCGGGAGCGCTGGGGGCGCTGGACTCTCGCCGCCGCGCCGCGCACCCGTCTGGCGGTCGCGCGCCATGGCGGGGAAAGCGGCATGCGCGGCGCCGCCTGGCTGTGGCCGGCGTGACGGTCGCGGTCGGCTTTCCGGCGGAACACTTTGTTTTGAAAGCGTTCATGCGCATGGCGCGGGTCTTGCTTCCGCTTCCGGCGGATGGAACGGGAGCGAGCCCATGATGCGGAAGAAACTGGAAACACGAGGCGTGGCGGCCCGGATCTCTTTGCATTTTGCAAACCGGAACGCAACGAAGGCTGATGACGCCGAAAGGCGTTTGCATTTTGCAAACAGAAGGGAGGCCGGGCGTGGCCTGGAGCAGGCCTGCGCCAGCCTTCAGGATGCGGCGGAGGAGTTGGAAACGGTTCTCGCGCGGCTGCGGAGGCCGGACGAGCAGGCCGACCTGCACGAGGCCATCGGGGCGATCATGGAGACGATGCAGTTGATCACCGCGACGCACGCGCGTCTGGTGCCGGCCGCCGCGGCGGAATGAGCGGGCGCTCCCAGGAATCCATATCGCGGGCGCAGGCCCCGGATGCGCGAAAGGGCGGCTTCGGAGATCGAAGCCGCCCTTTCGCGTTGCACGGTTCGCGATGAACCGCAAGCCGGGTCAGTCGGTGATGGTCTGCCAGAAGAAGAACACGACGGCCAGAACCATGATGGCGATGTCCATGGGGGAAACTCCTGGAATCGGGGTGGGGGCGAGGTTCGGCCGTTTCTATACGACAGATCGCGGGGCGGGGGCAGGGCTTCCGTGCGCCTGCGGCCTTTTTTCTCCCCTCGCGGGATAAGGACGGTGCGTGTACGAAATTTTTTCCGCGACGGTCTGCGGCGCCATGGGCGCCGATCCTATGCGGTCGTCAGACCGGCGGTTTTCCACCCCGCTTGTCCGGAGCGTCGGTGGCGGACTGAAAAGGGTAGGAGATCAACGGTTTGTTCGATATCCAAAGCGTTGCGGCGCCGTATGGCCGGCGGCGGCGGCGCGACGGGGTGACAAGCCGTCTGACAAGTTGCGCGGATTCGCGAGAAAGGACCCCAGCCTTATGACTTTTGTGAGGGGTTGCGCTCCCCCCAGGCTTTCTGGCAGAAAAAAGGCCGCTGAACACAGCGGCCTTGGAGTTTAGGGAGGAAACGCCCAAGAAGGGCGAAGCAGCAATCGCTTGCTGCACTGCAAAAATAACAAAACCACGGGGGCCCGCAACCCCAAAGCAACGGCCCCTCGCAGGGGCCGAAGTTTTTGGGGGGTTTCTGTTGCCGATCCGCCACAAGATGCCCGCTGCGACCCGGAGAATGCCGTGGATTTGGGCAGTTCCGCCGGACCTTCCCGGTGTTTCCCGGACATGGCCGGCGCGTGACGCGGCCTGTTCGCGGGCCTGACGGCCCGTCCGGCAACGGCACGAGCCTTCCGGCAACGGCATGAGGATGATCCCTTGCAATCAGCCCCCCCGTCCGCGCTCGCGGAGTTCGACGCGTTCCTCGCGGTTCTGGGCGACCGACGCCCGGCCCTCTTCCTCGATTACGACGGCACGCTGGCGCCGATCGCGCCACGGCCCGAACTGGCGGTGTTCGACGGGGAGGCCCGCGCGGTGGTGCGGCGGCTGTCGGCGCTCTGCACGGTCGCCTTTGTCAGCGGCCGCGATCTCGACGATCTCGCCGCGATGGTCGGGGTGGAAGGGCTGGTCTATGCCGGCAGCCACGGCTTCGACATCCGTGGGCCGGAGCTGCGCACCCAGGTGGGGCTGGAGTATCTGCCCGACCTCGACGCGGCGGAGAGCGGGTTGCGCTCCCGGCTGGGCGAGACGCTCGCCGCCGGCGTGCTGATCGAGCGCAAGCGTTTCGCCATCGCCATCCACACCCGTCAGGCCGATCCGGCGGTCAAGCCACGGGTGGCCGACACGGTGCGGGCACTGGCGGCCGAACGGCCGCGCCTGCGCGTCACCGGCGGCAAGGAGCTGCTGGAGCTGCGGCCGAACCTGCCCTGGGACAAGGGGCGGGCGGTGCTGGCGCTGCTCGACGCGCTGGGGCTGCGCGAGGCCGGCACGCTGCCCCTCTATCTCGGCGACGACGAGACCGACGAGGACGCCTTCCGGGCGCTGGCCGGTTTCGGGCTGGGCATCCGCGTGATGGACCCGCCGGCGCCCACCGCCGCGACCTGGAGCCTGCGCGATCCGGCGGAGGCCGCCGCCTTCCTCGGGCGGCTGGCCGACCGGCTGGCGAAGGGGTGAGCGGCCCGCCGCGACCGGCATTCAGGAAGAATTCACGAAGGCGGCGTTAGGCTCGAGCCAGCGCCGCCGCGAAAGCCCGCCATCATGGACATCGGTTCCACCACCACCGCGCCCTCGCTCCTCCAGCCGCAGGCGACCGCGCTCGGCGGCTTGCAGGACGCGCAGGCGCGCGTCGCCGACGCGTCGGAGCAGCTGGCGGCGGGCAACCTCGATCCGGCGGTGATCGTCGACGTGACCTCGGCGCAGATCGATTTCGCCGCCAACGCCAAGGTGCTGGAAACCACCCAGGAAAACACCAGGCGGCTGCTCGACATGCTGGCCTGACGGCAGACTCTCCAGGTCACAGCGCCAGATAGGCCCGCCGCGCCGCTTCGTCGGCCATCAGCTCCGCCATCGTGCCGGTCCAGCGGACGCGGCCCTTCTCGATGACGCTGGCGCGGTCGGCGACGGCGGCGGCGAAGGACAGGTTCTGCTCCGACACCAGCACCGACAGCCCCTCCACCTTCAGGCGGCGCACCGCCTCGGCCATCTGGCGGACGATGATCGGCGCCAGCCCTTCCGACGGCTCGTCGAGCAGCAGCAGCGACGGGTTGCCCATCAGCGTGCGGGCCAGCGTCAGCATCTGCTGCTCGCCGCCGCTCATCCGCGTGCCGCGCCGGCCGCGCATCTCCGCCAAATTGGGGAAGAGGGCGAAGAGACGCTCGGGCGTCCAGGCCGGAGCGCCGGGGCGGGGCGGCTGGCGGCCGACCTCCAGATTCTCCTCGACCGTCAGGTCGGCGAAGATGCGCCGATCCTCCGGCACATAGCCGACGCCGAGCCTGGCGATGCGGTGCGGGGGCAGGGTGGCGATGGCGCGGCCCTCGAAGGCGACCCGGCCGGCGCGCTGCCCGACCAAGCCCATGACCGCCTTCAGGGTGGTGGTCTTGCCGGCGCCGTTGCGGCCCATCAGGGCGACGACCTCGCCGCGCCCGACGGTGAGGTCGACGCCGGTCAGGATGTGGGCGCGGCCGTACCACGCCTCCAACCCGGCGACCTCGAGAAGGGGGGCGGTGGGCCGGGTAGCGCTCATGCCTCGTCTCCGAGATAGACGGACTGCACGCGGGCGTCGGCGCGCACCGACTCCGGGGAGCCCTCGGCGATCGGCCGGCCACGGTCGAGCACCAGCACGCGGGTGGCGTGGCCGAACACCACGTCCATGTCATGCTCGGTAAACAGCACGGCGAGGCCGCGCTCGCGCACCAGCGACGCGGTCAGCGCCATCAGCTCCAGCCGCTCGAACGGCGCCATGCCGGCGGTCGGCTCGTCCATCAGCAGGATCTTCGGGTCGCTCGCCAGCGCCATCGCCAGCTCCACCCGCTTCAGGTCGCCGTAGGCCAGAACGCCGCAGGGGCGGTCGGCCTGGGCGTCCATGCCGACGCGGGTGAGCAGGGCCAGTGCCTCGTCGCGGAAGCAGGCCGACGCCGGGCGCCACAGGCCGAACAGCCGGCGCGCCCGCGACAGGAGGACCATCTGCACATTCTCCGCCACCGTCATCGAGGCGAAGGTGGCGGTGATCTGGAAGGTACGCCCGACGCCCAGCGCCCAGATGCGGCGCGGCGGCAACCCGACCAGCTCGGCGCCGTCGAGCCGGACCGATCCCGCGTCGGGGCGCAACTGGCCGTTCAGCAGGTTGAAGCAGGTGCTCTTGCCGGCGCCGTTCGGGCCGATCAGCGCCAGCAGGTCGCCCGATTCGAGCGTGAAGGACACGCCGCTCAGCGCCCGGACCCCGCCGAAGGAGCGGTGGAGGTCGCGCACCTCCAGGCGATTCGCCGCGCTCACGTCCGCCTCCGCCGGTCGGCCAGGACATCCGCCAGGAAGCCGACGATGCCCTTGGGGAACAGCAGCACCAGCGCGACGATGACAAGGCCGAGCGCCAGCCGCCACAGCTCGGTCATCCGCATCACCTCGGACTCCAGCAGGTGGAAGACCGCCGCCCCGGCCAGCGGGCCGGCGACGGTCTGGATGCCGCCCATCAGCACCATCACCAGCGCGTCGACCGACACCGGCACCGCCATCAGGGTGGGGAAGACGCTGCCCTTGGAAAAGGCGTAGAGCCCGCCGGCCAGCCCGGCCGCCGAGCCGGCCAGCGCGAAGGCCAGCCACTGGTGCCGCCGGACGTCGATACCCACCGATTCGGCGCGCAGGGCCGAGTCGCGGCCGGCGCGCAGGGCGTAGCCGAAGGGAGCGAAGGCGGCGCGGCGCAGCAGCGCCAGCGCCCCGGCGCAGAGCCCCAGCGTCAGCCAATAATAGGCAGCCTTGCCGGCGGCCCAGGGCGGCGGCCAGACGCCGACGATGCCGTTGTCGCCGCCGGTGAAGCCGTACCATTGGAAGGTGACCGACCAGACGATCTGGGCGAAGGCCAGCGTCAGCATGGCGAAATACAGCCCCGACCGCCGCACGCAGAACCAGCCGGCGATGAGCGCCCCGGCCCCGGCGACGAGCGGTGCCGCCGCCAGCGCCAGCGGCATCGGCGCGCCCAGATGCTTGACCAGCAGCGCGGCGCCGTAGGCCCCCAGCCCGAACCAGGCGGCGTGGCCGAAGGAGACCAGCCCGCCCAGCCCGATGAGCAGATGCAGGCTCGCCGCCAGCAGGGCGAGGATGACCATCTCGGTCAGCACGATCAGCGCGTAGTCGCCGGCGGCCAGCGGCGCCAGCGCCAGCGCGGCGAGCAGCAGCGCGGCGCCCCAGCCGGCGCCGCGCCCGGCGGTCAGCGGCGGCGCCAGGGCGGCGGAGGCGGTCGGCGGGGTTTCCTCCGCCCGGCCCATCAGCCCGTGCGGGCGCAGCACCAGCACCACCGCCATGAACAGGAAGACCAGCACCAGCGTGATCTGCGGGAAGACCAGGATGCCGAAGGCCTGCAACTGGCCGATCAGCAGCGAGGCGAGGAAGGCGCCGGTCAGGCTGCCCATGCCGCCGACCACGACGACGACGAAGGCCTCGACGACGATGGCCATGTCCATGTGCAGGTTGACCGCCTCGCGCGGGACCTGGAGCGCGCCGCCCAGCCCGGCCAGCGCCGAGCCGAGGAACAGCACGCCGGTGAACAGCCGCGCCGGGTCGACGCCCAGCGCCGAGGCCATGTCGCGGTCCTGGGTGGCGGCGCGGACCAGCGTGCCCCAGCGGGTGCGGTTGAACAGCAGCCAGAGCAGCCCCAGCACCAGCGGTCCCAGCCCGATCAGCATCAGGTCGTAGAGCGGGAAGGGCTGGCCGAGGATCTCGACCGATCCCTTCAACCCTGGCGCCCGCCGGCCCAGCAGATCCTCGGAGCCCCAGATCCAGGAGGCGGCGTCCTGCAACACCAGGACGACTCCGAAGGTGCCGAGAAGCTGGAACAGCTCCGGCGAGCGGTAGAGCCGCCGCAGCAGCGCGACCTCCATCAGGGCGCCCAGCGCGCCGGCCCCCAGCGCCGCCGCCGCGACGCTGGCCCAGAAGCCGCCCACGCCGGTCCCGAACCGCTCGACCAGCGACCAGCCGAGATAGGCGCCGAGCATGTAGAAGGAGCCGTGCGCGAAATTGACGATCCGCGTCACCCCGAAGACGATGGTCAGCCCCGACGACACCAGGAACAGGGTCGCGGCGGTGGCGAGGCCGCTCAGGGCCTGGACGAGCAGGAAGGACATGGAGGCTCCCGGGGGAGGATGGGCCGGCCGCTGGCGCCGCCGGTCAGTTCGCCGGCCGCAGCGCGCGCACCGCCTCGTCGCCCGGCAGATAGGCGGCGCCGTCGGCGTAGCGCCAGTCCTTCATCGTGCCGCGCCCGTCCTTCACCGTGGTGGTGCCGACATAGGCGCCCATCGTCGCCTGATGGTCCGAGGCGCGGAACACCACCGGGCCGAAGGGGCTGGAGATCGACAGGCCGCTCAGCGCGTCGACCAGCTTCTCCGGATCGGTCGAGCCGGCCTTCTCGACGGCGCCGGCGATCGCCACCAGCGTCGCGTAGCCGACCACCGAGCCCTGGCGCGGCGTTTCCTTGAAGCGCGCGGTGTAGGCGTCGCGGAAGGCCTTGTGCTCCGGCGTGTCGATCTGTTCCTGCGGGTAGCCGGTGACGATCCAGCCCTCCGGCGCCTCGTCCTTCATCGGGTCGAGATACTCCGGCTCGCCGGTCAGCAGGCTGACCACCTTGCGGTTCCGGAACAGGCCGCGCCCCTCGCCCTCGCGCACCAGCTTGGCGAGGTCGGCGCCGAAGGTGACGTTGAAGATCGCCTCGGGGTTGGCGGCCGCCAGCGCCTGCACGGTCGGTCCGGCCTCCAGCTTGCCCTGCGCCGGCCATTGCTCGGCGACGAACTCGACGTCGGGGCGCTTCTCCTTGAGGAGCTGCTTGAACCACGTCACCGCCGACTGGCCGTACTCGTAGTTGGGCGCCACGGTGGCCCAGCGCCTGGCCGGCAGCTTGGCCGCCTCCTCCACCAGCATCGACGCCTGCATGTAGGTGCTGGGGCGCAGGCGGAAGGTGTAGCGGTTGCCCTTGGACCAGGTGATGGCGTCGGTCAGCGGCTCGGCGGCGACGAAGGGCACCTTGTTGCGCGCGGCGAAGTCGGCCACCGCCAGCCCGATGTGCGAGAAGTAGGTGCCGGCCAGCAGCTCGACCTTCTCGTTGCTCAGCAGCTCCTGCGCGACGCGCACGGCGTCGTCGGGCTTGCCGGCGTCGTCGCGCGAGACGACCTCCAGCTTGCGCCCGCCGAGCAGGCCGCCCCGGGCGTTGACCTCCTCGACCGCGAGCTGCCAGCCCTGGCGGTAGGGAATCGTGAAGGCGGGCAGGCCGGTGTAGCTGTTGATCTCGCCGACGCGGATCGGGCCGGCGCTGCTCTGGGCGGCCGCCTGGGCGAGGGCGGCGGGAGCGTGCCCGGCCAGTGGCGCGAGCAGCGCGGCGGCGCCCAGCAGCGAAAGGGTCTGACGGCGGTTCATCATCCTGCGGGCGTCCCGGCGTTGAAGGTGGCGTTGCGGCAAGGCGGACTTGCGGACGGAGACGGCCCCATCCGGGAGCCGCCCCGCGTTCATAGCAAACCCCACGCAAATGTCACCGTTTCAAAGCCGTCCGCCCAAAGCTGGCTGCCCGGAGCCGTCCGCCCGACTCCCTTCGTCGGCCGGAAATCACATCAGCCGGGCAAGCAGGCGCAGGAACTGGGCGCGCTCCTCCGCCGACAGCGGCTCCAGGGTCCGGTCATGGGCGGTGGCGGCGTTGGCCATCAGGTCGACGACCAGCGCCTCGCCGATTCGGGTCAGCCGCACGCTGGTGCGCCGCCGGTCCTGCGGGTCGGGATGGCGTTCGACCAGACTGCGCTCCACCAGCCGCAGGATCACGCCCTGGGTGGTCGCCGGATCCATGAAGGTGAGCCGGCCGAGCTGGTTCTGCGACAGCACCCCTTCGCTGTACAGGGTGGCGAGCGCCGACCATTGCGTCGGGGTCAGCTGGGAATCGCCGATGGTGTCGAGAAAGATCGCCGACGCCCGCTGGTGGGCGCGGCGGAGACGGTGATGCACCTGGACGGCCAGCTGGTAGTCGTCCCGGGGCGGCGGTCGGCCGAAGTCGTCCATGGGCATACGCCAATAAAACGCGCCCACCTTCGATCCGGGGGCGAAGGCGAAGCGGGCACGGAGCGCGGCTCCCGGCTGCGAAGACGCCGATTCCTTGTTTCGAATGCGTTGCGTCGTTCAGTGCGTTCCTTGACCCAAAGCGTAGAAAGACAACAGGCCCGGAGCAACCTTCGCGGATGCGGCATAGAGCCACAGTCGCGTGGTCTTCGCCATGCGGCGTCTCAAAGACAACGCCGGCCGTTCCGGTAATGGCGATTCCTGGAAAAGGCGGGGGATCCGCTGCGATTTCCGGATCGGCCACGGCCTTCTCATGGTTTTTGCTTCGGTGGGTAAGTGTTTGCGGGCGCACTTTTTTCCGCAGGGGAATCAGGAGGTTGCCCTTCCGGCTGGGGAATTCCGCCCGGTGTGTAGGGTGGCATGCGATCATCGGACGGGCGTTTGGTGGGCTTCGGCGGCCGGGTGTCGATTGGGCGGGTCATGACGAAGAGTCTCCCTTGCGGCGCGCCATGCGGCGCACCGTTGAACAACCGTCCGCTCCAAGGCCGGGTTCCAAGAGGAGCGCGCGGCTTCTCCAGGCCATGACCCATATTTCTATGGCTTTGGTCTTAGGTCGTTTTTCCGGAACGCCGAGGATTTCGCGGTCGCGGAATCGTTTCCTTGCCGCATGACCGCCGTCTTGTTGCCCTCACACCACAGGCCTCGGCAAAAACCGGCCGGCGTCGGCTTCACTGTTGCACCATAAGCACGCCTTGTTGTGTCTTTGCGGGACGGGGCCGCATCCGGACGGGTGCGGCGCTCCACACAAGATTGAGGCGCTCTGCTCCAGGGCTCCGGCCGGTCTTCCGATCGGCGGGCGCTTTCGACGGAAAAAGCCGACCGATGTTCGAGCCGACCGATTCCAGCCATGCGCGGTGATCCCATGAAGACCAGCACCCTGTCCCTTCTCGCCCTGGCGTTCGCCTCCACCGGGCTGACCTCGCTTACGGCCATGGCCCAGCAGCGGGACGACGACCTCCAGCGCGGCGAGACGGTGCTGGAGCGCCGCCGTCCGGAGGTCGAGCAGCTTGGCATCCGCGCCGGATCCTTCCGCTTCCTGCCCCGCGTCGAGGCCGGCGCCACCTACGACAGCAACGTCTTCGCGACCGAGAACGACAGGAAGCACGACTACATCTGGACCGTGCAGCCGCGCCTCGACATCCGCTCGGACTTCTCCGCCCACGCGCTGAACTTCACGGCCTCGGCCGACGTCGGGCGCTACTCGGACTACTCCAGCGAGAACTACACCGACTACACCGTCCAGGCCGACGGCCGCTACGACGTGACCAAGAGCGGCGCTGTCGACGGCCAGCTCTACCACCGCCGCCGGCACGAGGGCCGCGGCGACATCGACAGCCTCTCCGGTTACGCCGAGCCGGTGAAATACACCGAGAGCGGCGGCGAGGTCGGCTACACCCAGCGTTTCAACCGCCTGCGCGCCCGCCTGTCCGGCACCGCGCAATACTCCGAATACGACGACGTCGGCATCCGTGGTGGCGGCGTCGCCCTCCAGGGTGACCGCGACCGCTGGCAGTACGGCACCACCGCCCGCGTCGGCTACGAGTTCATCGAGGGCTACGAGGCCTTCGTCCAGGGCACCTATTCCTGGACCCGCCACCGCCGCGACCGCGACTTCAACGGCGTCAAGCGCGACTCGGACGGCTACGAGGTCGTCGGCGGCATCGCCAGCGAGCTGACCAGCCTGATCACCGGCGAGTTCTACGCCGGCTACCTCGCCCGCAACTACGACGATTCGCGGCTGGAGGATTTCGGCGGCCTGGCGCTCGGCGGCCGGATCAACTGGTCGGTCACCCAGCTCACCACGGTCACCGGCTCGCTCAGCCGCCAGATCCGCGAGACCACCAGCAGCCTCGGCCTCGGCACCGCGTCGAGCTACGAGCGCACCATCCTGGCGGTCGGCGTCGACCACGAGCTGCTGCGCACGCTGCTGCTGAACGGCCGGGCCCAGTACCGCCGCGACGACTTCAACGGCAACAACCGCAAGGACAACATCGCCACGCTGGGCGCCGGCGCCACCTACCAGTTCAGCCGCAACCTCTATTTGACCGGCGGCTACACCTACGAGAAGCGCGATTCGAACGTGTCCGGCCTCGATTACTCGGACAACCTCGTGTATCTGCGCCTCGGCGCTCAGATGTAGTTCGTTTCGCCAAGTACCCGGCAAAAGCACAGGCCGAAGGGCATGGTTGACGAGGGGCGTCCGTCTTGCGATGGGCGCCCCTCCTGCGTTCACGGCCTCATCCGGCGGACTCGGTTTCCTTGACCCGAAGGCGGTAATTCCTCTCCACTTTTTCCCAAGCGCTTGCGAGACGCTAGGCTCCACCCGAGTTCAGGATTGCGTGACCACCGGAAGCCGGGTCGCGCCGCCCGGAAGGGTGCCGATCCGGCCTCCACGAGCCAGGGAAGGGGTTTAGGGATGAATCGACATCATGTGTTCCGCGCGCTCGGCCGCACCGTGGGGCTGGCCGCGCTCGCCGTCGCCATGGTGGGCTGCGCCGGGGTCGACGCGCCGATGGAGACGTCGGAGGCCGTCCAGTCCACCGACTACCGTCTGGGGTCGGGCGACGCGCTGCGCGTGATCGTCTTCGGCGAGGAGCAGCTCTCCGGCGAGTTCCGGGTCGACGGCACCGGCAAGGTCGCCATGCCGCTGATCGGCGACGTGACGGCCAAGAACCGCACCACCGGCGAGGTGGAGAAGGAAATCTCTTCCAAGCTGTCGCAGGGCTACGTGCGCGACGCCAAGGTCAGCGTCGAGGTCATGAACCACCGGCCCTTCTTCATCCTGGGCGAGGTGCGCAACCCCGGCCAGTACCAGTTCCAGAACGGCATGACGGCGCTGTCGGCGGTGGCGATGGCCGGCGGATACACCTACCGCGCCAAGGAGGATTTTGTCCTGATCACCCGCGGCAACGACCCCAAGAAGCAGCTGCGCAAGGCGCCGATCACCACGACGGTGATGCCGGACGACGTGGTCCGCATTCCGGAGCGCTATTTCTGATCGGCCGTTCCCGCGTCCAATCGGTCGCCCCCGGGGCCATCACGGTCTCCGGGGGGGGGGCTCAGGTGTCCAAGGTGTCGCCGCCCTTCTTCTGACCCGGCGGGATGCGCTGGTTCTTCGGAACCACCGAGTCCCGCGCGTCGAAGAGGGGCGCCGTCGTCCCGGCGGCCTCGTCGTCGGTGCCGAGCGGCGCCGCCGCCGGATCGGTCGCCGGCACCTTGTCGCCGGTCAGGCCGCGGTCGATGGCGTCGCGCAGGCGGTGCGGCTCGGCGGTGTGGGGAGCGGGGGCGCCGTGACCGGCGTCGGGCTTGGGAAGCGTCATCATCGGCCTCGCGTCGAACGGATCGGACGGCGCGACCGCCGCGCGCCCGTATCGGTCCAACCGGGCTGCGAGGACATCGGTTCCCGATTCGGGGACGACGGTGAGGACGGCGGCGGGGGAGGGGAGTGGTGCCGGATACAGGATTTGAACCCGTGACCTTCGGTTTACAAAACCGCTGCACTACCGCTGTGCTAATCCGGCAAGCCCGTCGCTGAGGCGGGCCTACACTAGCGTCCTCCCGCTTCCGGAACAAGCCTTACGCTCGTGGCCTCACGCACGCAGCCGCGCAACCTCGTACAGGGCGACCGCCGCCGCGTTGGACACGTTCAGGCTGCCGACGGGGCCGCCGGTCGGCAGGCGGGCGATGACGTCGCAGCGCTCCATGGTCAGGCGGCGCAGCCCGCTGCCCTCCGCCCCCATCACCAGCACCGTCTTGCCGGTCAGGTCGAGCTGGGCCAGCGTGCCCTTTCCCGACTCGGCCAGCCCGACGCTCCAGAAGCCCGCCTGCTGCAACTCCGCGAGGCTGCGGGCGAGGTTGGTCACCCGCACCAGCGGAACCGCCTCCAGCGCGCCGGACGCGCTCTTGGCGAGCACCCCGGTGGTTTCCGGGGCGTGCCGCTCGGTCACCACCACGGCGCGGGCGCCGAAGGCGGCGGCGGAGCGCAGGATGGCCCCGACATTGTGGGGATCGGTCACCTGATCGAGCACGACGATGACGGCCTGCGATTCGCCGGCCAGCTCGTTGCAGAGGTCGTCGATCCCGACGTCGGGCAGCGGGGCGACGTCGGCCGCGACTCCCTGGTGCACCGCCCCCGGCGGCATCAGCCGGTCCAGTTCGGTCTTGTCGACGATGGTGAGGCCGGGGCGGCTCAGTCCGGCGGTCCGCGCCGTGGCGAGCGCGCCGTCGAGCGCCGCCCGCCCCGCCTCGGTCGCCAGCAGCCGGTGGACGCGCCGCTCGGGATTCGTCCAGGCCGCCGTCACCGGGTGCAGGCCATAGAGCCAGGCGCCCTGGGCGCCCCGGGGGCCGCCGCCGCCCTTGGACGTCTCCCGGGGCGTGTGCTGGGGCTTGCCGGAGGAACGGTTGCCGGGATGGCCGGAGGAGGGGGGCTTGGAGCGCGTCATGGTACCCGCAAAGAGGAGGGAGGAGCCCGCCGGAACGGCGTAGCGAAGTTTTTTTGTGTGAACCGCCGACGTCGTGTTGACAAGGCCCAAAAAATGGGGATAGTGCCGAACTCCGCGACGGGCTCAGCCCGAAGCGGAACGGAAGGGTGGCCGAGTGGTTAAAGGCAGCAGACTGTAAATCTGCCCGCGTAAGCGTACACTGGTTCAAATCCAGTCCCTTCCACCACTTACATTCCACGGCTTGTCCGTGATCTGGTTTTGCCCCGGACGGTCGCGCCGGCGGGATGGCGAGGCGGGTGTAGCTCAATGGTAGAGCAGAAGCCTTCCAAGCTTACGACGGGGGTTCGATTCCCCTCACCCGCTCCAACCCGCGCGCGCCCCGGCTGAACCGATCCCGGCCGGGCCATGTTGTGCGTCCGGAACGTCGGGAACGAGAGATCAAAGCGATGGCGAAGGCAAAGTTCGAGCGGAATAAGCCGCACTGCAACGTTGGCACGATCGGCCACGTCGACCACGGCAAGACGTCGCTGACGGCGGCGATCACGAAGGTGCTGGCGGAGTCCGGCGGCGCGACCTTCACCGCCTACGATCAGATCGACAAGGCGCCGGAAGAGAAGGCGCGCGGCATCACGATCTCGACCGCCCACGTCGAGTACGAGACGACCAACCGCCACTACGCGCACGTCGACTGCCCCGGCCACGCCGACTACGTGAAGAACATGATCACCGGCGCCGCCCAGATGGACGGCGCGATCCTGGTCGTGTCGGCCGCCGACGGCCCGATGCCGCAGACCCGCGAGCACATCCTGCTGGCCCGCCAGGTCGGCGTGCCGGCGCTGGTGGTGTTCATGAACAAGGTCGACATGGTCGACGATCCGGAGCTGCTGGAGCTGGTCGAGCTGGAAGTGCGCGAGCTGCTCTCGTCCTACCAGTTCCCGGGCGACGACATTCCGATCACCAAGGGCTCGGCCCTGTGCGCGCTGGAAGACCGTTCGCCGGAGATCGGCCGTGACGCCGTTCTCGCCCTGATGAAGACGGTGGATGAGTACATCCCGCAGCCGGAGCGTCCGGTCGACCGTCCGTTCCTGATGCCGATCGAGGACGTGTTCTCGATCTCGGGCCGCGGCACCGTGGTGACCGGCCGCGTCGAGCGCGGCATCGTCAAGGTCGGCGAGGAAGTCGAGATCGTCGGCCTGAAGGCGACGGTGAAGACGACGGTGACCGGCGTCGAGATGTTCCGCAAGCTGCTCGAGTCGGGCCAGGCGGGCGACAACATCGGCGCGCTGCTGCGCGGCACCAAGCGCGAGGACGTCGAGCGCGGCCAGGTTCTGGCCAAGCCGGGCTCGATCACCCCGCACACCAAGTTCAAGGCCGAGGCCTACATCCTGACGAAGGAAGAGGGCGGCCGCCACACGCCGTTCTTCACCAACTACCGTCCGCAGTTCTATTTCCGCACGACCGACGTGACGGGCATGGTGTCGCTGCCGGAAGGCGTCGAGATGGTCATGCCGGGCGACAACATCGCCATGGACGTGGCGCTGATCGCCCCGATCGCCATGGACGAGGGCCTGCGCTTCGCCATCCGCGAGGGTGGTCGCACCGTCGGCGCCGGCGTTGTTGCCAAGATCGTCGAGTGATGCTATAAGCCTGCCTCCCCCGCCGGACGGAAGCCCGGCGGGGGTGGTTCAAAGGGCAGGTTGCTTATGGTAAGTGCTTCCGGTAAAACGCCTTGATCTCTCCGGAGGTCTCGGCCGGACGGCGATAGGAGCGTAGCTCAATTGGTAGAGCACCGGTCTCCAAAACCGGGGGTTGCGGGTTCGAGCCCCTCCGCTCCTGCCATCCCGTCCAGATAACGAATTGGGTAGAAGCGGCACCCTACAGTCGCTCCGGAGCTCGCACGGTTCGCACGATGGCTAAAGTCAATCCCGCAGAATTCGCGCGCGAGGTCCGCCGCGAGGTTGCCAGGGTCACCTGGCCGACCCGCAAGGAAACCGGCATCACGACCGCCATGGTTTTCGTCATGGTCGTGCTAGCCGCCCTGTTCTTCCTCGTCGTCGATCAGGTGCTGGCGTTCGCCGTTCGCTTGATCCTTGGACTGGGAGGCTGAGCATGGCCGCGCGCTGGTACGTCGTGCATGTGTATTCGGGTTTCGAGAAAAAAGTCTCCCAGGCGATCCGCGAGAAGGCGGAGCAGAAGGGGTTGGCCGACAAGTTCGAGGAAATCCTGGTTCCGACCGAGGAAGTGGTCGAGGTTCGCCGGGGTTCCAAGGTCAACAGCGAGCGCAAGTTCTTCCCCGGCTACGTCCTGGTCAAGATGGACCTGATCGACGAGACGTGGTCGCTGGTGAAGAACACGCCGAAGGTCACGGACTTCCTGGGTGGCGGCGGCAAGCCGCAGCCGATCTCGCAGCGCGAGGCCGAGCGGATCATCCATCAGGTGCAGGAAGGCTTCGAGCGCCCCAAGCCGTCGATCACCTTCGAGGTGGGCGAGCAGGTTCGTGTGAGCGACGGTCCCTTCACCTCCTTCAACGGTGTCGTCGAGGAAGTCGACGAGGAGAAGTCCCGCCTCAAGGTGGCGGTGTCGATCTTCGGTCGTTCGACCCCGGTGGAGCTGGAATACACCCAGGTCGAAAAGGTCTGAGGTCCGCGTTTCATCCTGTTTCCCGGAGCTGCCGTCGGCCTGGCCGTCGGTGGCTCCTTCTGTTGCGGTAGGCCCGCCATAGCCGTACCGCGAAACCCCGCGGCGCCGAGCCGTTCCGCAAGGCGCCGTCTCTGGAGGTTGTCCCATGGCGAAGAAGATCGTCGGTTACATCAAGCTGCAGGTCCCGGCCGGCAAGGCGAACCCGTCGCCGCCCATCGGCCCGGCGCTCGGCCAGCGCGGCCTGAACATCATGGAGTTCTGCAAGGCGTTCAACGCCAAGACGGCGGACCTGGAAGTCGGCATGCCGATTCCCGTGGTCATCACCGCCTACGGCGACCGCACCTTCACCTTCGTGACCAAGACCCCGCCGGTCAGCTACTTCCTGAAGAAGGCCTCGGGCAAGGACAAGGGTTCGACGACCCCCGGCAAGGGCGGTTTCGTCGGCTCGGTCACCACGTCGCAGATCCGCGAGATCGCCCAGAAGAAGATGGTCGATCTGAACGCGCACGACGTCGACGCCGCCGCGACCATGATCGCCGGCTCCGCCCGCTCGATGGGCCTCGAAGTGGTGGAGGGCTGATCCATGGCCAAGCTGGGCAAGCGTCTGACCGACGCCTACAAGAACGTCAACCGTGACAGCTTCTACAACCTCGAGGCCGCCGTCGCGCTGCTGAAGAGCACGTCGAAGACCAAGTTCGACGAGACCATCGAGATCGCGATGAATCTCGGCATCGATCCGCGCCACGCCGACCAGATGGTCCGCGGCGTCGTGAACCTGCCGAACGGCACCGGCAAGACCGTCCGCGTCGCGGTGTTCGCCCGCGGCGCCAAGGTCGACGAGGCCCTGGCCGCCGGCGCCGACGTGGTCGGCGGCGACGATCTGGCCGAGAAGATCCTGGCCGGCAACATCGACTTCGACCGCTGCATCGCGTCCCCGGACATGATGGGCGTCGTCGGCAAGCTCGGCAAGGTGCTCGGCCCGCGCGGCCTGATGCCGAACCCGAAGCTCGGCACCGTGACCCCGGACGTCGCCGGCGCCGTCAAGGCCGCCAAGGCCGGTGCGGTCGAGTTCCGCGCCGAGAAGACCGGCATCGTGCACGCCGGCGTGGGCAAGGCCAGCTTCTCGGAAGAGGCGCTGGTCCAGAACATCCGCGCCTTCGTCGACGCGATCAGCCGCGCCAAGCCGACCGGCGCCAAGGGCCAGTACATCGAGAAGGTCTCGCTGTCCTCGACCATGGGCCCCGGCCTGAAGCTGGACCTCGCCACCGTGTCGGCCCCGGCCGGCGCCTCGGCGTAAATTTCCGAGTTTTCCCCCCGGCCTCTCCGGAGGCCGGGGGGATCGGGTGGTCTCCCTCCGGGCGACTGCCCACCCTGTCCGAGACCGCTGGTGCCCGACCGTCCGCAAGACGGAAGGGCTTAAAATTCACCGGCGCAGACGGGAGTTGAACCCGTTCACCACTCCGATGAAAGTCGGAACAGGAACGGCTTGAACTTCTGGGACAGGTTCGCCGGAGTTCCGATCCCTGCCAAGGGGGAGGGGCTCCATGTACACCTCTGTGCAAGGAGGCGATCCGTGGATCGTACACAAAAAGAAGCGACGATCGCGGCTCTGCAATCGAAGCTCCAGGACACGGGCCTGGTGGTGGTCACCCACCATCTGGGCCTGACGGTGAAGGAAGTCACCGACCTGCGTGCGAAGGTTCGGGCTGCTGGCGCCAGCTTCAAAGTGACGAAGAACCGGCTCGCCCGTCGTTCCCTTCAGGGGACGCAGTTCGAAGGTCTGGACGGTCTCTTCAAGGGACCGACGGCGATCGCCTTCTCGAAGGATCCCGTTGCGGCCGCCAAGGTGGTGGCCGACTACGCGAAGACCAACGAGAAGCTCAAGATCGTCGGCGCCAGCCTCGGCACCCAGCTGCTGGACGCGGAGGGGGTCAAGGCCCTCGCCTCGCTCCCGTCGCTGGACGAACTGCGCGGCAAGCTCGTGGGCATGATCCAGACCCCGGCGACCCGCATCGCCGGTGTCCTCCAGGCTCCGGGCGGCCAGGTCGCCCGCGTGCTGGCGGCCTACGCGAAGAAGGACGACGAGGCGGCCTGAGCTGGTTTTCCAGCCGGTCTCTTAGTCACCCGTTTTTTCCATACCCAGAACTCAAGTCGTTTGGAGTAGTACCATGGCTGATCTGCAGAAGCTCGTCGACGACCTGTCGGCCCTGACCGTCCTGGAAGCCGCCGAGCTGTCCAAGCTGCTCGAAGAGAAGTGGGGCGTCTCCGCCGCCGCTCCGGTGGCCGTCGCCGCCGCCGGCCCGGCCGCTGCCGCCGCTCCGGTCGAAGAGCAGACCGAGTTCACGGTGATCCTCGCCGACGCCGGCGACAAGAAGATCAACGTGATTAAGGAAGTCCGCGCCATCACCGGCCTGGGCCTGAAGGAAGCCAAGGACCTGGTCGAGGGCGCGCCCAAGCCGGTCAAGGAAGGCGCCACGAAGGACGAGGCCGCCAAGATCAAGAAGCAGCTTGAAGAGGCCGGCGCCAAGGTCGATATTAAGTAAGACCTTGTTGCGTTACGGTTCATACAGTTCCACGTCGGACGGCGGTCGGCTCCCAAGGGGGCCGGCCGCTGTGCGGCGTTTTCTGCCTTTCGCCGTACCGGGTTCGTCCCGGTGCGGTTCTTTCCGTCCCGGTTTTCGGGACGGCCCGCGCGGTCGCCCGCCGGGGTGACCCAATGGGGGCCTGCCCCCTTGGGAACGGTTGTCGGTCGGTTGAAGCGCATCACGTAGCAGACGTTTGGGGACATCCATGGCCAAATCCTTTACGGGTCGTAAACGTGTTCGGAAGAGCTTCGGGCGCATCCCGGAAGTCACCCAGATGCCTAACCTCATCGAGGTGCAGCGCAGCTCCTACGACCACTTCCTGCAGATGGACATCGCCCCGGAGAAGCGGGCGAACCTCGGCCTTCAGGAAGTGTTCAAGTCGGTGTTCCCGATCAAGGACTTCTCCGACCGCGCCGTGCTCGACTTCGTGAAGTATGAGCTGGAACAGCCGAAATATGACGTCGAGGAGTGCCAGCAGCGCGGCATGACCTTCGCCGCCCCGCTGAAAGTGACGCTGCGCCTGTCGGTCTTCGACATCGAGGAAGACACCGGGCTGCGCTCCATCCGCGACATCAAGGAGCAGGACGTCTACATGGGCGACATGCCCCTGATGACGGCCAACGGCACCTTCGTCATCAACGGCACCGAACGCGTCATCGTCTCGCAGATGCACCGCTCGCCGGGCGTCTTCTTCGACCATGACAAGGGCAAGACCCATTCGTCGGGCAAGTATCTGTTCGCCGCCCGCGTCATTCCCTACCGCGGCTCCTGGCTGGACTTCGAGTTCGACGCCAAGGATCTCGTCTACGTCCGCATCGACCGCCGCCGCAAGCTGCCCGCCACGACCCTGCTCTTCGCGCTCGACGGCGCGGAGACCGAGGCGCTGCGCGCCGAGCGCAAGGCCAACCGCAAGGACCTGCTGCCCTACGAGGCGCAGGGCATGGCCAAGGAAGAGATCCTCAACTACTTCTACGAGACGATCACCTACACGCGCTCGGCCGGCGGTTGGAAGACCCCGTTCAACGTCGACCGCATGAAGGGCGTGAAGCTCGTCTCCGACCTGATCGACGCCGCCACCGGCGCCGTGGTCGCCGAGGCCGGCGCCAAGATGACGCCGCGCGTCATCAAGAAGCTGGTCGAGGCCGGCCTGACCGAGCAGCAGGTCTCCACCGAGGAGCTGACCGGCCGCTATCTGGCCGTCGACATCATCAACGAGCGCACCGGCGAGGTGCTGTTCGAGGCGGGCGACGAGCTGTCGGCCAGCGATCTCGACAAGCTGGAGAAGACCGGCGTCGACGAGCTGCCGGTGCTGGCGATCGACCACCTGAACGTCGGCGCCTACATCCGCAACACGATGAACGCGGACCGCAACGCCAGCCGCGAAGACGCGCTGATCGACATCTACCGCGTCATGCGTCCGGGCGAGCCGCCGACCCTGGAATCGGCCGAGGCGCTGTTCTCCGGCCTGTTCTTCGACAGCGAGCGCTACGACCTCTCGGCCGTCGGCCGCGTGAAGATGAACGCGCGCCTGAACTTCAAGACCGACGACCAGATGCGCGTGCTCCGCAAGGAGGACATCCTGGAGATCTTGAAGGTTCTGGTGAACCTGAAGGACGGCCGCGGCGAGATCGACGACATCGACCATCTCGGCAACCGCCGCGTCCGCTCGGTCGGCGAGCTGATGGAGAACCAGTACCGCGTCGGCCTGCTGCGCATGGAGCGCGCGATCCGCGAGCGCATGAGCTCGGTCGAGATCGACACGGTCATGCCGCACGACCTGATCAACGCCAAGCCGGCGGCGGCGGCCGTGCGCGAGTTCTTCGGCTCGTCGCAGCTCTCGCAGTTCATGGACCAGACCAACCCGCTGTCCGAGATCACGCACAAGCGTCGTCTCTCGGCTCTCGGCCCGGGCGGTCTGACCCGCGAGCGCGCCGGCTTCGAGGTGCGCGACGTGCACCCGACCCACTATGGCCGCATCTGCCCGATTGAGACGCCGGAAGGCCCGAACATCGGTCTGATCAACTCGCTGGCGACCTATGCCCGCGTGAACCAGTACGGCTTCATCGAGAGCCCCTACCGCAAGGTGGTGGACGGCCGCGTCACCAACGACGTCGTCTATCTCTCGGCGATGGAGGAGGGCCGCTACGTCGTCGCCCAGGCGAACGCCGAGCTGAACGCGGACAACACCTTCGCCAACGATCTCGTGTCGTGCCGCCAGGGCGGCGAGTACCTGATGTTCCGGCCCGAGGCGATCGACCTGATCGACGTCTCGCCCAAGCAGCTCGTCTCCGTCGCCGCCGCGCTGATCCCGTTCCTGGAGAACGACGACGCGAACCGCGCGCTGATGGGCTCGAACATGCAGCGTCAGGCGGTGCCGCTGGTCAAGGCCGACGCTCCGCTGGTCGGCACCGGCATGGAGGCGACCGTCGCCCGCGACAGCGGCGTGACCATCGTCGCCAAGCGCTCCGGCGTCATCGACCAGATCGACGCGACCCGCATCGTCGTCCGCGCCACCGACAGCTCGGACAGCACGGCGCCGGGCGTCGACATCTACAACCTGCTGAAGTTCCAGCGCTCCAACCAGAACACCTGCATCACCCAGCGTCCGCTGGTGAAGGTGGGCGACCGGGTGAAGGCCGGCGACATCATCGCCGACGGCCCGTCGACCGATCTGGGCGAGCTGGCGCTCGGCCGCAACGTGCTCGTCGCGTTCATGCCGTGGAACGGCTACAACTTCGAGGACTCGATCCTCATCAACGAGCGCATCGTCAAGGACGACGTCTTCACCTCGATCCACATCGAGGAGTTCGAGGTCATGGCCCGCGACACCAAGCTGGGCCAGGAGGAAATCACCCGCGACATCCCGAATGTCGGCGAGGAAGCCCTCAAGAACCTCGACGAGGCCGGCATCGTCTACATCGGCGCCGAGGTCCGTCCGGGCGACATCCTGGTCGGCAAGGTGACGCCGAAGGGCGAAAGCCCGATGACGCCGGAAGAGAAGCTGCTGCGCGCCATCTTCGGCGAGAAGGCGTCCGACGTCCGCGACACCTCGCTGCGCCTGCCGCCGGGCGTCGTCGGCACCATCGTCGAGGTCCGCGTCTTCAGCCGCCGCGGCGTCGACAAGGACGAGCGCGCGCTCGCCATCGAACGCGCCGAGATCGAGAAGCTGGCCAAGGACCGCGACGACGAGCGCGGCATCCTGGAGCGCAGCTTCTACACCCGCCTCAAGGAAGTGCTGATCGGCCAGACGGCGCAGGCCGGCCCGAAGGGCATGAAGGGCGGCACGGTCCTCACCGACGAGGTGCTGGGCGGCCTGTCGAAGGGCCTGTGGCGCCAGATCTCCATCGCCGACGAGACGGTGATGGAGAATGTCGAGAACCTTGCCAAGGTGTTCGACGACTCAATCAAGGCGCTCCAGGACCGCTTCGAGAACAAGGTCGACAAGCTCCAGCGCGGCGACGAGCTGCCGCCGGGCGTGATGAAGATGGTCAAGGTCTTCGTCGCGGTGAAGCGCAAGCTGCAACCGGGCGACAAGATGGCCGGCCGTCACGGCAACAAGGGCGTCGTGTCGCGCATCATCCCGCAGGAGGACATGCCCTACCTGGAGGACGGCACCCCCGTCGATCTCGTGCTGAACCCGCTGGGCGTGCCCTCGCGCATGAACGTCGGTCAGATCCTCGAGACGCATCTGGGCTGGGCCGCGTCGGGCCTCGGCAAGCAGATCGGCCGCGCGGTCGACCAGTACCGGCTCGCCATCCGCCAGAAGGCGGACGGGGCGCCGCAGCTGGAGGCCTTGCGCTCGACGCTCAAGACCTCCTACGGCGAAGCGACCTACGCCGAGGACATCGCCGACATGACCGACGGCGAGATCCTGGAGCTGTCGGGCAATCTGCGCAAGGGCGTGCCCTTCGCGACCCCGGTCTTCGACGGCGCCCGCGAGGAGGACATCTGCGTCCATCTGGAGCGCGCCGGCTTCGACCGTTCGGGCCAGTCGACGCTGACCGACGGGCGCACCGGCGAGACCTTCGACCGCAAGGTCACGGTCGGCTACATCTACATGCTGAAGCTGCACCATCTGGTGGACGACAAGATCCACGCCCGCTCGATCGGCCCCTACTCGCTGGTCACGCAGCAGCCGCTGGGCGGCAAGGCCCAGTTCGGCGGCCAGCGCTTCGGTGAGATGGAGGTCTGGGCGCTGGAGGCCTACGGCGCCGCCTACACGCTGCAGGAAATGCTGACGGTGAAGTCGGACGACGTGTCCGGCCGCACCAAGGTCTACGAGGCGATCGTCCGCGGCGACGACAACTTCGAGGCCGGCATTCCGGAGTCGTTCAACGTGCTGGTCAAGGAGCTGCGCTCCCTTGGCCTGAACGTCGAACTGAACCAGCGGTCCTACTGAGTCCGTTTGACGTGACCAAAGCCCCGGAACGGCCGATCGCCGCTCCGGGGCCACGCACTGCCCTTAACCGACAACGCGGCGCTGCCAGCGGGAGACGGTCATGAACGAGTTGATGAATATTTTCGGCCAGGTCCAGGGCCCCCAGAGCTTCGACCAGATCCGCATCCAGATCGCCAGCCCCGAGCGCATCCGCTCCTGGTCGTTCGGCGAGATCAAGAAGCCGGAAACCATCAACTACCGCACCTTCAAGCCGGAGCGCGACGGTCTGTTCTGCGCGCGGATCTTCGGCCCGATCAAGGACTACGAGTGCTTGTGCGGCAAGTACAAGCGCATGAAGTACCGCGGCATCATCTGCGAGAAGTGCGGCGTCGAGGTCACGCTGTCGAAGGTCCGGCGCGAGCGCATGGGCCACATCGAGCTGGCCTCGCCGGTCGCGCACATCTGGTTCCTGAAGTCGCTGCCGAGCCGCATCGGCCTGCTGCTCGACATGACGCTCAAGGATCTGGAGCGCATCCTCTATTTCGAGAACTACGTCGTCATCGAGCCGGGCCTGACCCCGCTGAAGCTGCATTCGCTGCTCAGCGAGGAAGACTTCATGAACGCCCAGGACGAGTATGGCGAGGACGCCTTCACCGCCTCGATCGGGGCGGAGGCGCTGCGCATCATGCTGTCCGCGCTCGACCTCGAGGAAGAGAAGAAGACCTGCCGCGAGGAGCTGCGCGACACCAACTCCGAAGCCAAGCGCAAGAAGCTGGTCAAGCGCCTCAAGCTGATCGACGCCTTCATGGCCTCGCAGTCGCGGCCCGAGTGGATGATCCTGGAAGTCGTTCCGGTGATCCCGCCCGAGCTGCGTCCGCTGGTCCCGCTCGACGGCGGCCGCTTCGCCACCTCGGATCTGAACGACCTGTACCGCCGCGTCATCAACCGCAACAACCGCCTCAAGCGGCTGATCGAGCTGAAGGCGCCGGACATCATCGTCCGCAACGAGAAGCGCATGCTTCAGGAAGCGGTTGATGCGCTGTTCGACAACGGCCGCCGTGGCCGCGTCATCACCGGCGCCAACAAGCGTCCGCTGAAGTCGCTATCCGACATGCTCAAGGGCAAGCAGGGCCGCTTCCGTCAGAACCTGCTCGGCAAGCGCGTCGATTACTCGGGCCGTTCGGTCATCGTCGTCGGTCCGGAGCTGAAGCTGCACCAGTGCGGCCTGCCGAAGAAGATGGCGCTGGAGCTGTTCAAGCCCTTCATCTACGCCAAGCTGGAGCTGTACGGGTTGGCCTCGACCATCAAGGCCGCCAAGCGGATGGTGGAGAAGGAGCGTCCCGAGGTCTGGGACATCCTGGAGGAGGTCATCCGCGAGCATCCGGTGATGCTGAACCGCGCGCCGACCCTGCACCGTCTGGGCATCCAGGCCTTCGAGCCGACGCTGATCGAGGGCAAGGCGATCCAGCTGCACCCGCTGGTCTGCACCGCCTTCAACGCCGACTTCGACGGCGACCAGATGGCCGTGCACGTCCCGCTGTCGCTCGAAGCGCAGCTGGAAGCGCGCGTCCTGATGATGTCGACCAACAACATCCTGTCGCCCGCCAACGGCAAGCCGATCATCGTGCCGTCGCAGGACATCGTGCTCGGCATCTACTACATTTCGATGGACCGCCCCGGTGAGCGGGGCGAGAACATGGTGTTCGCCAACGTCTCGGAGATCGAGCAGGCGCTGAACGCCAAGGTCCTGTCGATCCACGCCAAGATCAAGGCGCGCTACGTCGGCGTCGACGACGAGGGCAACGAGAAGATCTCGATCGTCGAGACGACCCCCGGCCGCATGCTGATGTCGGAGATCCTGCCGCGTCATCCCAACGTGCCGTTCTCGCTGATCAACCGCGTGCTGACCAAGAAGGACGTCGGCAACGTCATCGACGCCGTCTACCGCCATTGCGGCCAGAAGGAGACGGTGATCTTCGCCGACCGGCTGATGAAGCTGGGCTTCGGCCACGCCTGCCGCGCCGGCATCTCGTTCGGCAAGGACGACATGGTCATCCCCGAGGCCAAGACCCGTCTGGTCAACGAGTCGAAGGAGCGGGTGAAGGAGTTCGAGCAGCAGTATCTCGACGGCCTGATCACCCAGGGCGAGAAGTACAACAAGGTCGTCGACGTCTGGTCGGAGTGCACCGAGAAGGTCGCCTCCGAGATGATGAAGGCCATCTCGACCACCGAGGCCGGCAAGCCGGTCAACTCGGTGTACATGATGGCCCACTCCGGCGCCCGCGGTTCCGCCGCGCAGATCCGCCAGCTCGCCGGCATGCGCGGCCTGATGGCCAAGCCGTCGGGCGAGATCATCGAGACGCCGATCATCTCGAACTTCAAGGAAGGCCTGACCGTGCTGGAGTACTTCAACTCCACCCACGGCGCCCGCAAGGGTCTGGCCGATACCGCCTTGAAGACGGCGAACTCCGGTTACCTCACCCGCCGTCTCGTCGACGTGGCGCAGGACGCCATCATCGTCGAGCATGACTGCGGCACGACCAAGGGCATCACCGTCAAGGCGGTGATCGACGGCGGCGAGGTCATCTCGCCGCTGGGCGACCGCATCCTCGGCCGCACCGCGGTCGGCGACGTGATCGACCCGCTGAACGGCGAGCTGATCATCGAGGACGGCGGCCTGATCGACGAGCCGACGGTCGACCGCGTCGAGCGCTCAGGCATCGACAGCGTGTTCATCCGCTCGGTGCTGACCTGCGAGACCAAGGACGGCGTCTGCGCCAAGTGCTACGGCCGCGATCTGGCCCGTGGCACGCTGGTGAACACCGGCGAGGCGGTCGGCGTCATCGCGGCGCAGTCGATCGGCGAGCCCGGCACCCAGCTGACGATGCGCACCTTCCACATCGGTGGTGCGGCGCAGCGCGGCGCGGAGCAGAGCCAGGTCGAGGCGGTGTTCGACGGTACGGTGCGGATCAACAACCGCAACGTCGTCATCAACTCGTCCGGCATCCCGGTGGTCATGGGCCGCAGCACCGAGGTCGTCCTGCTCGACGAGCAGGGCCGTGAGCGGGCGCGTCACCGCGTGCCCTACGGCGCCAAGCTGCTGGCCGACGACGACGTCAAGGTCGAGCGTGGCCAGAAGCTGGCCGAGTGGGACCCCTACACCCTGCCGATCATCACCGAGCGCGCCGGCACCGCCCGCTACATCGACCTCGTGGAAGGCATCTCCATGCGCGAGGTGATGGACGAGGCGACGGGCATCAGCTCGAAGGTGGTGGTGGATTGGCGCCAGCAGCCGCGCGGTGCCGATCTGAAGCCGCGCATCGCGCTGGTCGACGACCGGGGTGAGCTGATCACCCTGCCGAACGGCCTGGAAGCCCGCTACTTCATGTCGGTGGACGCCATCCTCTCGGTGGAGAACGGCGCCGAGGTCCAGGCCGGCGACGTGCTGGCCCGTATCCCGCGCGAATCGTCGAAGACCCGCGACATCACGGGCGGTCTGCCGCGCGTGGCCGAGCTGTTCGAGGCGCGCCGTCCGAAGGACTTCGCGATCATCTCGGAGATGAGCGGCCGCGTCGAGTTCGGGAAGGACTACAAGACCAAGCGCCGCATCGTCGTCCGCAACGACGAATCGGGGGACGAGAAGGAGTATCTGATCCCGAAGGGCAAGCACATCTCGGTGCAGGAGGGCGATTACGTCGAGCGCGGCGACCTGCTGATGGACGGCAACCCGGTGCCGCACGACATCCTGGCGGTGATGGGCGTGGAGGCTCTGGCCAACTACCTCATCAACGAGATCCAGGACGTCTACCGGTTGCAGGGCGTGAAGATCAACGACAAGCACATCGAGGTGATCGTCCGCCAGATGCTGCAGAAGGTCGAGATCACCGACGCCGGCGAGACCACCTTCCTGGTGGGCGAGCAGGTGGACCGTCAGGAGTTCGACGAGGAGAACGAGAAGACCGCCGCCGAAGGCCTGCAGATCGCCGCAGGCCACCCGGTGCTACAGGGCATCACCAAGGCCAGCCTACAGACGCGTTCCTTCATCTCGGCCGCGTCGTTCCAGGAAACCACCCGCGTCCTCACGGAAGCGGCCGTCGGCGGCAAGGTCGACAATCTGGAAGGCCTGAAGGAGAACGTCATCGTCGGCCGCCTGATCCCGGCCGGCACCGGCTCCGTGGTGAACCGCCTGAAGCAGATCGCCGCCGAGCGCGACCGCGAGGCGGAGCTGGAAAGCGGCATCGCGGAGGACACTCCGGCCCTGCCGCAGCCCGGTGAGGAAAGCACGGCGGCCTGACGGCCTCCGTCATAAGGGTAGGGCAGGGGGCGCGTTCCGCGAGGGACGCGCCCCTTCGCTTTCGGAGCGCCGGAAAACCCGCAAATCACGGCGCAATCCGCTGAAATGCTTGCTTGACGCCCCTTGGCCGCTTCCCTATAGTCCGCGAACTTCAAAGGGACCCTGGGGCGGAGTGTATCCGCTCATGGCCATCCGGATGAACCCATCGACATAGCCGGTCGAAGCGATTTGGTCGGCGTTTGCTCATTCGGCCCGCTCGAAGCGGCAACGCTTCGCAGGCGGGCTTTTGCATCGTCCGGCTCCGCCGGACGAATCGTCTTGAAGGGATAAAGGGCAGCTATGCCGACGATCAACCAGTTGATCCGTAAGCCGCGCGAGCCGTTGGCCGCGCGCAACAAGGTTCCGGCCATGGAGGCCTGCCCGCAGAAGCGCGGCGTGTGCACCCGTGTCTACACCACCACGCCGAAGAAGCCGAACTCGGCCCTTCGTAAGGTCGCCCGCGTTCGTCTGACGAACGGCTTCGAGGTGACCAGCTACATCCCGGGTGAAGGCCACAACCTTCAGGAACACTCGGTGGTCATGATCCGTGGCGGCCGTGTGAAGGATCTTCCCGGCGTGCGCTACCACATCATTCGCGGCACGCTGGATACCCAGGGCGTCAAGGATCGTAAGCAGCGCCGGTCGAAGTACGGCGCGAAGCGTCCGAAGTAAGGAGAACTCACGATGTCCCGTCGTCATCGCGCCGAGAAGCGTGAAGTCCTGCCGGACGCCAAGTACGGCGACCGTGTTCTGACCAAGTTCATGAACTGCCTGATGCTGGACGGCAAGAAGTCGGCCGCCGAAGGCATCGTCTACGGCGCGCTCGGCCGCATCGAGGTCAAGACCAAGAACGATCCCGTTCAGGTCTTCCACGACGCGCTCGCCAACGTGAAGCCGCACCTGGAAGTTCGCTCGCGCCGCGTCGGCGGTGCGACCTACCAGGTTCCGGTCGAGGTTCGCTCGGACCGCGCCCAGGCCCTGGCCATCCGCTGGCTGATCAGCGCCGCCCGCGCCCGCTCGGAAAACACCATGACCGAGCGTCTGTCGGGTGAGCTGCTCGATGCCGCCAACCAGCGCGGCACCGCCGTCAAGAAGCGCGAAGACACGCACCGCATGGCGGAAGCCAACAAGGCGTTCTCGCACTACCGCTGGTAAGGCCACCGTCGCTCCGGGTGATCGTTCATGCCCCGCTCGCACGCTCTCGACCGTTACCGCAACATCGGCATCATGGCCCACATCGATGCCGGGAAGACGACGACGACCGAGCGCATCCTGTTCTACACCGGCAAATCCTATCGGATGGGCGAGGTCAATGACGGCACCGCCGTCATGGACTGGATGGAGCAGGAGCAGGAGCGGGGAATCACGATCACCTCGGCGGCGACGACCTGCTTCTGGCGCGACCACCGCATCAACATCATCGACACGCCCGGCCACGTCGACTTCACCATCGAGGTCGAACGGTCGCTGCGCGTGCTTGATGGTGCCGTCGCCATTTTCGATTCGGTGGCGGGGGTGGAGCCCCAGACGGAAACCGTGTGGCGGCAGGCCGACAAGTACGGCGTGCCGCGCATGGGCTTCATCAACAAGATGGACCGCGTCGGCGCTGATTTCGACGGCTGCGTCGCGATGATGAGGGAGCGGCTGGGCGTGGTCCCGCTGGTCCTGCAACTGCCCATCGGATCCGAGGCCGCCTTCGTCGGCGTCGTCGATCTGGTGGAGATGCGCGCCACCGTCTGGAAGACCGAGACGCTGGGCGCGGAATTCTACCACACTGAAATTCCCGAGGATCTGAGGGCGGCGGCGGACCAGGCGCGCCAGGCGCTGCTCGACGCCGTGCTCGACCTCGACGAGGCGGCCACGTCCGCCTATCTGGAAAGCGGCGCGGAACCCTCGCCCGAGACGTTGCGCGCCTGCATCCGCAAGGGCACGATCGCCGGCGCCTTCGTTCCGGTTCTCTGCGGCTCCGCCTTCCGCAACAAGGGCATCCAGCCGATGCTGGACGCCGTGGTCGATTACCTGCCGGCCCCGGTCGACATCGGTGCCATCAAGGGCCACCATGTCGGCGGCGCCGGAACGGACGAGCGCGCGGCCAATGACGACGCGCCCTTTTCCGGCCTCGCCTTCAAGGTGATGAACGACCCCTATGTCGGGCCGCTGACCTTCTTCCGGGTCTATTCCGGCACGGTCGGCGTCGGTGACACCGTGGTCAACCCGGTGAAGGGCGAGCGCGAGAAGATCGGCCGCATGCTGCTGATGCACGCCAACAGCCGCGAGGACATCGAGCGCGCCCACACCGGCGACATCGTCGCCTTCGCCGGGCTGGAGTTCACCGGCACCGGCGACACGCTGTGCGACCCGGCCAAGCCGATCGTGCTGGAGCGGATGGACGTTCCGGAGCCGGTCATCGAGGTGGTGGTCGAGCCGCGCACCGACTCCGACCATGACCGGATGAGTGCCGCGCTCGGCAAGCTGATCCAGGAGGATCCGTCGCTGCAGGTGTCGGTGGACCGCGAGAACGGCCAGACCATCCTCCGCGGCATGGGCGAGCTGCATCTGGAAATCGTCGTCGACCGCATGAAGCGCGAATTCCGCGTCGACGCGGCGGTCGGAACGCCGAAGGTCGCCTACCGCGAGACGATCACCCGCAAGGCCGAGATCGACCACACGCACCGCCGGCAGACCGGCGACCGTGCGCAGTTCGCCCGTGTCGCCCTCGCCTTCGAGCCGCTGGCGCCGGGGTCGGGCTTCGTGTTCGAGAACCGTGCCGCCGCGGCCGCGGTGCCCAAGGAGTTCGTCGCCGGGGTGCAGAAGGGGCTCGAGGCGCTGCGCGATGGCGGTGTCGTTGCCGGCTTCCCGACGGTGGACGTCAAGGCGACGCTGACCGACGGCGCCTTCCACGACGTCGATTCCTCGACCCTGGCTTTCGAGCTGGCGACCCGCGCCGCCGCCCGCGACGGGCTGGCGAAGGCCGCGCCGGTGCTGCTGGAGCCGCTGATGCGGGTCGAAATCATCACGCCGGAAGACTATATGGGTGACGTGATCGGCGACCTGAACGGCCGCCGGGGGCAGATCACCGGCATGGACCTGCGCGGCAACGCGCAGGTCGTCACGGGGTTGGTTCCCCTGGCGTCCATGTTCGGTTATGTGAACTCCCTGCGCTCGATGAGCCAGGGCCGCGCGCAGTACAGCATGCAGTTCGACCATTATGAGCCGGTGCCACAGGCCATCGCGGACGGCGTCCGCGCCAAGGTGGCCTGAAAACCGCTGGAACGATTGAGAAACGGAGAGACCGACCATGGCTAAGGCAAAGTTCGAGCGGAACAAGCCGCACTGCAACGTTGGCACGATCGGCCACGTCGACCACGGCAAGACGTCGCTGACGGCGGCGATCACGAAGGTGCTGGCGGAGTCCGGCGGCGCGACCTTCACCGCCTACGATCAGATCGACAAGGCGCCGGAAGAGAAGGCGCGCGGTATCACGATCTCGACCGCCCACGTCGAGTACGAGACGACCAACCGCCACTACGCGCACGTCGACTGCCCCGGCCACGCCGACTATGTGAAGAACATGATCACCGGCGCCGCCCAGATGGACGGCGCGATCCTGGTCGTGTCGGCCGCCGACGGCCCGATGCCGCAGACCCGCGAGCACATCCTGCTGGCCCGCCAGGTCGGCGTGCCGGCGCTGGTGGTGTTCATGAACAAGGTCGACATGGTCGACGATCCGGAGCTGCTGGAGCTGGTCGAGCTGGAAGTGCGCGAGCTGCTCTCGTCCTACCAGTTCCCGGGCGACGACATTCCGATCACCAAGGGCTCGGCCCTGTGCGCGCTGGAAGACCGTTCGCCGGAGATCGGCCGTGACGCCGTTCTCGCCCTGATGAAGACGGTGGATGAGTACATCCCGCAGCCGGAGCGTCCGGTCGACCGTCCGTTCCTGATGCCGATCGAGGACGTGTTCTCGATCTCGGGCCGCGGCACCGTGGTGACCGGCCGCGTCGAGCGCGGCATCGTCAAGGTCGGCGAGGAAGTCGAGATCGTCGGCCTGAAGGCGACGGTGAAGACGACGGTGACCGGCGTCGAGATGTTCCGCAAGCTGCTCGAGTCGGGCCAGGCGGGCGACAACATCGGCGCGCTGCTGCGCGGCACCAAGCGCGAGGACGTCGAGCGCGGCCAGGTCCTGGCCAAGCCGGGCTCGATCACCCCGCACACCAAGTTCAAGGCCGAGGCCTACATCCTGACGAAGGAAGAGGGCGGCCGCCACACGCCGTTCTTCACCAACTACCGTCCGCAGTTCTATTTCCGCACGACCGACGTGACGGGGATGGTGTCGCTGCCGGAAGGCGTCGAGATGGTGATGCCGGGCGACAACATCGCCATGGACGTGGCGCTGATCGCCCCGATCGCCATGGACGAGGGCCTGCGTTTCGCCATCCGTGAGGGTGGTCGCACCGTCGGCGCCGGCGTCGTTGCCAAGATCGTCGAGTAAGCTTTCGGTATCGCGGTTTGGGGTGGATCGGTTCGCCGGCCCGCCCCTGCTCGCAGGGTTCTAGCCATCGGGCGCCGTCTCTTCCCAGCAGCCCCCGTGCCGATCCTCTTCTTCCCGCAGCGGGGAGAATCAGGATTGACACGGGGGCTGCGACAACATAGAGATTACGCCCTCTGGATTTTGGGTTGGTGGTAGGCAGGTTCGGCCTAGACGCAGCCCGATGACGAACGGCAAGGCGCGCCCCGACGATGGGTTGGGGCGCGCATCCGCCGACCGGAACATCCCTTCCGCGCCTTGCCGCGCGGGGGATGTTCTTTTTCGTATCGGCCCGTCGCATCGGTCGGAAGAGTCGCCCGTCGCCCGCTTCGGTGGAACGGCGCGCGGCGTCTCGTCGCCTGCGGTTCGCGGAAGTTTGTGAAGAGGTTCCGGTGGCGCGTCCGCGTCACCGCTACGAGGTGCAAGGGACGTTTGGACATGGACAGCCAGAACATCCGCATCCGCCTGAAGGCGTTCGATCATCGCGTGCTCGACCAGTCGACCAGCGAGATCGTCAACACCGCCAAGCGGACCGGCGCGCGCGTGCGGGGCCCGATCCCGCTGCCGACGCAAATCGAGAAGTTTACCGTGAACCGCTCGCCGCACATCGACAAGAAGTCGCGCGAGCAGTTCGAGATCCGCACCCACAAGCGTCTGCTCGACATCGTCGATCCGACGCCGCAGACGGTGGACGCGCTGATGAAGCTCGACCTCGCCGCCGGCGTGGATGTCGAGATCAAGCTCTGAGTTTTTTTCCGGTTTGGTGAGGGACCTCTCCGGTAAAGCGGATGTCCCTGGTCAGGAGATAAAGAACAATGCGATCCGGTTTGATCGCGCAGAAGGTCGGCATGACCCGCGTCTTCACGGACGACGGCCAGCATGTTCCGGTCACTGTGCTGAAAGTCGACAACTGCCAGGTCGTCGCCGTTCGCACCGAGGACAAGGATGGCTACACCGCCGTCCAGCTCGGCGCGGGTGCCATCAAGGTCAAGAACGTCAACAAGCCTGAGCGTGGGCATTTCGCCAAGGCGCGTGTGGAACCGAAGCGCAAGCTCGCCGAGTTCCGCGTCGACGCCGATGCCCTGATCGAAGTCGGCGCCGAGATCTCGGTCAGCCACTTCGTCGCCGGCCAGTATGTCGACGTCACCGGCACCTCCATCGGCAAGGGCTTTGCCGGTGCGATGAAGCGCTGGAACTTCGGTGGTCTGCGCGCCACGCACGGCGTGTCGGTGTCGCACCGCTCGCACGGTTCGACGGGCAACCGTCAGGATCCCGGCAAGGTCTTCAAGAACAAGAAGATGGCCGGCCATCTCGGCGACGAGAAGGTCACGGTCCTGAACCTACAGGTCGTGTCGGTCGACGAGGCCCGTGGTCTGATCCTGCTGAAGGGTGCCGTCCCCGGCGCCGAGGGCGGCTGGCTGCGCATCCGCGACGCCGTGAAGAAGAAGGCGCCGGAAGGCCTGCCCTTCCCGGCGGCCGTCAAGTCGGCTCCGGCGGCGGAAGCCCCGGCCGAGTCGCAGGAGTGAGCGCCATGAAGGCCACGATCAAGAATCTGAACAACGAAGCCGTCGGCGAGATCGAGCTGTCGGACGCCGTGTTCGGTCTGCCGGCCCGCACCGACCTGCTGGCCCGCATGGTGAACTGGCAGCTGGCCAAGCGCCGCTCCGGCAACCACAAGACCAAGGGCATCAGCGAGATCTCCGGCACGACCAAGAAGCCCTACGGGCAGAAGGGCACCGGCCGCGCTCGTCAGGGTTCCATCCGTTCCGCGCAGTTCCGCGGCGGCGCCACCATCTTCGGCCCGGTCGTCCGCTCGCACGAGCATGACCTGACCAAGAAGGTCCGCAAGCTGGCCCTGAAGACCGCCCTGTCGGCCAAGGCCGCCGAAGGCAAGCTGGTCGTCCTCGACGCCGCTTCCTCCGACAGCCACAAGACCAAGGAGTTGGCAGTTCGTCTCGCCACCCTCGGCCTGACCTCGGCGCTGATCATCGATGGCTCGAACCTGGACGAGAATTTCGCCAAGGCGTCGCGCAACATCCCGCTGATCGACCTGCTCCCGGAGCAGGGCGCGAACGTCTACGACATCCTCCGCCGCGACACGCTGGTCCTGACCCGCAACGCGGTCGAGCAACTGGAGGCTCGCCTGAAATGAGCAATCGGTCGAAACCTTCGGTTAGCCAGGAGCGGATGTACGATCTCATCCTCGCTCCGGTCATCACCGAGAAGTCGACGCTGGTGTCGGAGCACAACCAGGTCACCTTCCGCGTGCCGCTCACGGCCACCAAGCCGGAGATCAAGGCCGCCGTTGAAGGCCTCTTCAACGTCAAGGTGACCGCGGTCAACACCCTGATCTCCAAGGGCAAGACCAAGCGGTTCCGCGGCATCATGGGCCGTCGGTCGGACTTCAAGAAGGCCATTGTTACCCTCGCCGAGGGCAACAAGATCGACGTGACCACGGGCATCTGAGCGGGAGTGTGATCCGATGGCTCTGAAGCAATACCGCCCGATTACTCCCTCGCTCCGCCAGCTGGTCATCGTCGACCGCTCGGAGCTGTGGAAGGGCAAGCCGGTCAAGTCCCTCACCGAGGGCCTGACCAAGTCCGGCGGCCGCAACAACACCGGCCGCATCACCGCGCGCCGGATGGGTGGCGGTCACAAGCGCGTCTACCGTCTGGTGGACTTCAAGCGTCGCAAGTTCGACGTTCCGGCCACCGTCGAGCGGCTGGAATACGACCCGAACCGCACCGCCTTCATCGCGCTGATCAAGTACCAGGATGGGACGCTGTCCTACATCCTGGCGCCGCAGCGCCTGAAGGTCGGCGACACGGTCATCTCGGGCGAGAAGGTCGACGTGAAGCCCGGCAACGCGATGCCCCTCAAGAGCATCCCGGTCGGCTCCATCGTCCACAACGTCGAGCTGAAGCCCGGCAAGGGCGGTCAGGTCGCGCGCTCCGCGGGCACCTACCTCCAGCTCGTCGGCCGTGACGGCGGCTACGCCCAGCTGAAGCTGCCCTCGGGCGAGCTTCGCGTGGTGCGCGGCGAGTGCATGGCGACCCTGGGTGCTGTGTCGAACCCCGACCAGATGAACACCAACCTCGGCAAGGCCGGCCGCAAGCGCTGGCTGGGTGTCCGTCCGTCGGTCCGTGGCGTCGCCATGAACCCGATCGACCACCCGCACGGCGGTGGTGAAGGCCGCACCTCGGGCGGCCGTCATCCGGTCACCCCGTGGGGCAAGCCGACCAAGGGCAAGAAGACGCGTCACAACAAGAAGACGGATGGCCTGATCCTGCGCCGCCGTCATTCGAAGTAAGGAGGTCGAACGATGGCACGCTCCGTTTGGAAAGGCCCGTTCGTCGACGGCTATCTGCTCAAGAAGGCGGACAAGAGCCGGGCTTCGGGTCGCAACGAGATCATCAAGATCTGGTCGCGTCGCTCGACCATCCTGCCGCAGTTCGTGGGTCTGACGTTCGGCGTCTACAACGGCCACAAGTTCCTGCCGGTTCTCGTCACCGAGCACATGATCGGTCACAAGTTCGGCGAGTTCGCTCCGACGCGGACCTTCTACGGTCACGCGGCGGACAAGAAGGCGAAGAGGAAGTAACCCATGGGCAAGTCTGCCAATCCCAGCCGGGTCGAGGAGAACGAGGCTCTGGCCCGCAATCCGATGATCCGCACCAGCCCGCGGAAGCTCAACCTCGTCGCCCAGCTGATCCGGAACATGGACGCCAGCCGCGCCGTGGCCGAGTTGACCTTCTCCAAGCGCCGCATCGCCGGCGAGGTGAAGAAGGTCCTACAGGCCGCGATCGCGAACGCCGAGAACAACCACCAGCTCGACGTCGACCGTCTCTACGTGTCGTCGGCGACGGTCGGTCGCGCTCTGGTGATGAAGCGCTTCCACGCCCGTGCCCGCGGCCGTGGCGCCCGGGTCGAGAAGCTGTTCAGCAACCTGACGATCATCGTCCGCGAGCGTGACGCCGCCGTTGCCGAAGGGGCCGAGTAATGGGTCAGAAAGTCAATCCGATCGGGCTGCGCGTCGGCATCAACCGCACCTGGGACAGCCGGTGGTTCGCCAAGCGCGACTACTCCAACCTGCTGCATCAGGACCTGAAGCTGCGCGGTTACCTGCAGGGTCGCCTGCAGCAGGCCGGCGTGTCGCGCGTCATCATCGAGCGTCCGGCCAAGAAGGCCCGCATCACCATCCACTCGGCCCGTCCGGGCGTGGTGATCGGCAAGAAGGGCGCGGACATCGAGAAGCTGCGTCTCGAGCTGTCGAAGATGACCGGCAGCGAGGTGAGCCTGAACATCGTCGAGATCCGCAAGCCGGAGATCGACGCCCGTCTCATCGCCGAGAACATCGCCAGCCAGCTGGAGCGCCGCGTGGCCTTCCGTCGCGCCATGAAGCGCGCCGTGCAGTCCGCGATGCGCCTCGGTGCCCAGGGCATCCGGATCAACTGCTCCGGCCGTCTGGGCGGGGCGGAGATCGCCCGCATGGAGTGGTACCGCGAGGGCCGCGTTCCGCTGCACACCCTGCGCGCCGACATCGACTACGGTGTGGGCACCGCCAAGACCACCTACGGCACCTGCGGTGTCAAGGTCTGGGTGTTCAAGGGCGAGATCATGGCTCACGACCCGATGGCGCAGGACAAGCGCATGGGCTCCGAGCCGGTGTCGACCGATGGCGAGCCGCGCCGCGATCGTCATGATCGTCGCGACCGCCGCGAGCGCTCCGAGCGCTCCGAACGCGAGTAAAGGGGCCGAGCGATGCTTTCTCCCAAGCGCACGAAATACCGCAAGGCCCACAAGGGCCGCATCCATGGCAACGCCAAGGGTGGCACCGACCTGAACTTCGGCGCCTTCGGCCTGAAGGCCCTGGAGCCGGAGCGCATCACCGCCCGCCAGATCGAGGCGGCCCGCCGCGCGATCACCCGTGCGATGAAGCGTCAGGGCCGCGTCTGGATCCGGGTGTTCCCGGACCTGCCGGTGTCGACGAAGCCCGCCGAAGTCCGCATGGGCTCCGGTAAGGGCACGCCGGAATACTGGGCGGCGCGCGTCAAGCCGGGCCGCATCCTGTTTGAGCTGGACGGCGTGCCGGCGGATGTGGCAAAAACCGCCTTCGCTTTGGCGGCTGCGAAGCTGCCGATCAAGGTCAAGCTGGTGACCCGCCTCGGCGGTGTCGAGGAGGGCGCGGCATGAAGGCCGTAGACATTCGTACGAAGAGCGCGGATGAGCTGAACGATCAGCTCATCCAGCTCAAGAAGGAACAGTTCAACCTGCGTTTCCAGAAGGCCTCCGGCCAGCTGGAGAACACGGCGCGGGTGAACGTGGTGCGTCGCGACATCGCCCGCATCAAGACCATCATCGGCGAGCGCGCCCGCGCCGCCGACGCCGGCAAGTAAGGGGGTAATTTCAATGCCTCGCCGCGTTATGCAGGGCACGGTGGTCAGCGACAAGGGCGACAAGACCGTCACGGTTCTCGTCGAGCGCCGCGTCATGCACCCCGTGTACAAGAAGTTCATTCGCCAGTCGAAGAAGTACGCCGCCCACGACGAGGGCAACCAGTTCAAGGTCGGCGATACGGTTTCGATCATCGAATGCCGTCCGATCTCCAAGCGCAAGCGTTGGACGGTCGTGATCGAAGCGGCCGCCGACACCGGCGCCGCGTGATAACGAAAGGTCATAAACCATGATCCAGATGCAAACCAACCTGGAAGTCGCCGACAACAGTGGGGCGCGCCGGGTGCAGTGCATCAAAGTGCTTGGCGGGTCCAAGCGGAAGGTTGCGACCGTGGGCGACGTCATCGTCGTCTCGGTCAAGGAAGCCATTCCGAAGGGTCGCGTCAAGAAGGGCGACGTGCATCGTGCCGTCATCGTCCGCACCGCCAAGGAACTGCGCCGTGACGACGGCTCGGCGATCCGTTTCGACCGGAACGCCGCCGTGCTGATCAACAAGCAGGGCGAGCCGATCGGCACCCGTATCTTCGGGCCGGTCACTCGCGAGCTGCGCGGCAAGAAGTTCATGAAGATCATCTCGCTGGCGCCGGAGGTGCTGTGATGGCTGCCAAGATCAAGACCAAGGACAAGGTCGTCGTCCTGGCCGGCCGCGACAAGGGCAAGACCGGCGAAGTGATCAAGGTCCTCCCCAAGGAGGACCGCGTCGTCGTGCAGGGCGTGAACCTGGTCAAGAAGCACCAGCGTCCCAGCGCCCGCTCGCAGGGCGGTATCGTCGAGTTCGAAGCACCGATCCACGCCTCGAACCTGGCCCATGCCGATCCCAAGGATGGGAAGCCGACCCGCGTCGGCTTCAAGGTCCTTGAGGATGGCCGCAAGGTGCGTGTCGCCAAGCGGTCCGGCGAAGTCATCGACCTGTGAGGACCCGGGCATGACCGCACGTCTCAAAGAAGTTTACGATTCCAAGATCCGCGCCGCTCTGAAGTCGGAATTCGGCTACAAGAACGACATGGAGATCCCGCGGATCGAGAAGATCGTGATCAACATGGGTGTCGGCGAGGCTGTTGCCGACTCCAAGAAGATCCAGCTGGCCGTCGCCGAGATGACCGCCATCGCCGGCCAGAAGCCGGTGGTGACCAAGTCCCGCAAGTCCATCGCCCAGTTCAAGCTGCGCGAAGGCATGGCGATCGGCTGCAAGGTCACGCTCCGCCGCGACCGCATGTACGAGTTTCTGGACCGTCTGGTGACGATCGCTCTGCCGCGTGTCCGCGACTTCCGCGGCATTCCCGGCAACAGCTTCGATGGTCGTGGCAACTATGCCATGGGCGTCAAGGAGCAGATCATTTTCCCGGAAATCGATTACGACAAGATCGATCAGATCCGCGGAATGGACATCATCATCGTCACCTCGGCGAAGACCGACAAGGAGGCCAAGGCTCTCCTCAAGGCCTTCGACATGCCGTTCGTGAGCTGAGGCTGGAGCACGACCATGGCTAAGACCAGTTCCATCGAAAAGAACAAGCGTCGCGCCCAGCTGGCCAAGCAGTACGCCAACAAGCGTGCCAAGCTGAAGGCCATCGCCAGCGACAAGACCCTCCCGCCGGAAGAGCAGTTCGCCGCCCGCCTCAAGCTGGCCGAACTGCCGCGCAACTCGTCGAAGACGCGTCTGCGTAACCGCTGCGAACTCACCGGCCGCCCGCGCGCGTTCTACCGGAAGTTCAAGCTGTGCCGCGTCATGCTCCGCGAACTGGCCTCGACCGGCCAGATCCCGGGCATGACCAAGTCTAGCTGGTAAGGAGGGTCGAGGAATGTCTTTGAGCGATCCGCTCGGCGATATGCTGACCCGCATCCGCAACGGTCAGCACGCCCGCATGTCCGTTGTGGTGTCCCCGGCGTCCAAGCTGCGCACCAATGTTCTCGAAGTGCTGAAGCGCGAGGGTTTCATCCGCGGTTATTCCGAGGAAGAGCTGCGCCCCGGCGTGAAGAACCTGAAGATCGAGCTGAAGTACCACGAAGGCGAGCCTGTCATTAAGCAGATCGCCCGTGTGTCCAAGCCCGGCCGCCGCGTCTATTCGAAGATCGCCGACCTGCCCCGCGTGTTCAACGGGCTCGGTCTGTCGATCCTGTCGACTCCGCGCGGCGTGATGTCGGACAACGAGGCCCGCGCTGCCAACGTCGGCGGCGAAGTCCTCTGCCGCGTGTTCTAAGGGGGATTCGCGATGTCGCGCATTGGCAAGCATCCTGTGGCGGTCCCGGCCGGCGTTGACGTGAGCGTCAACGGCCAGCTGGTGACGGCCAAGGGCAAGCTGGGTTCGCTCAGCCTGACCCTGATCGACGACATCTCGGCCTCGCTGGAAGACGGCAAGGTCGTGGTGAAGCCGGCAAACGACAGCAAGCGGGCCCGCACCATGTGGGCCACCTCGCGCACCCTGATCAACAACATGGTCACCGGTGTCAGCCAGGGCTACACGATCAACCTCGAGATCAACGGCGTCGGTTACCGCGCGTCCGTGCAGGGCAAGGAGCTGGTCATGCAGCTCGGCTTCTCGCACGACGTGAAGTACCCGATCCCGGAAGGCATCGCCATCAAGTGCGACAAGCCGACCGCGATCTCGGTGTCGGGCTACGACAAGCACAAGGTCGGTCAGGTCGCCGCGGAGATCCGCGGTTGGAAGAAGCCCGAGCCCTACAAGGGCAAGGGCATCAAGTACGAGACCGAGACCGTCCTGCGCAAGGAAGGCAAGAAGAAGTAACCGCCATGCTGAAGCCAAAGCAACTCAACGAGCGTCGCAAGCAGCGCGTTCGCACGCAGATTGCCAAGAAGGCCGGCGGGCGCGTTCGCCTCTCGGTCTTCCGGTCGAATCTGCACATCTATGCCCAGCTCATCGACGATGCCAGCGGTCGCACGCTGGCGTCGGCCTCGTCGGCCGAGAAGGATCTGCGCGAGCAGCTCAAGCACGGCGGCAACGTCGAGGCGGCCAAGCGCATCGGCGGCCTGATCGCCGAGCGCGCGAAGGCGGCGGGCGTCTCCGAGGTCGTCTTCGACCGCGGCGGCTACATCTACCATGGCCGGGTCAAGGCCCTGGCCGACGCCGCCCGCGAGGGCGGGCTGTCGTTCTAAGGAGCCCCGGATATGGCACGTGAACAAGGCGGTCGGGACAACCGTGACCGTCAGCCGCGCGAGCGGGAAGAAAGCGAGCTGATCGAAAAGCTCGTCGGGATCAACCGCGTCGCCAAGGTGGTGAAGGGTGGCCGTCGCTTCGGCTTCGCCGCTCTGGTCGTGGTTGGTGACGGCAAGGGCCGCGTCGGCGTCGGATCGGGCAAGGCCCGTGAAGTGCCGGAAGCGATCCGCAAGGCGACCGACCAGGCGAAGCGCGGCATGATCCGCGTTCCGCTGCGCGAAGGCCGCACCCTGCACCACGACTCCAACGGCCACTTCGGTGCCGGCAAGGTTGTGCTGCGCGCCGCCCCGGCGGGTACCGGCATCATCGCCGGCGGTCCGATGCGCGCGATCTTCGAGGCTCTCGGCGTCCAGGACGTCGTGACCAAGTCGATCGGCACGTCGAACCCGCACAACATGATCAAGGCGACCTTCGACGCCCTGACCCAGGTCACCAGCCCGCGTTCCGTCGCGGCGCGCCGTGGTCGTCGTGTGAGCGACATCCTCGGCCGTCGCGAGGCGGGCGCCGGTCAGGAGGCCTGATCATGACCGAGAAGAAGACCGTCGTCATCACCCAGACCGGCAGCCCGATCGGGCGCAAGCACGATCAGCGCGAGACGCTGGTCGGCCTGGGTCTCAACAAGCTGCACCGGACCCGCGAGCTGGAGGACACTCCGGCCGTGCGGGGCATGATCGCCAAGGTCGCGCACCTGGTCCGCGTCGAGAACGAGGGCTGATGCCATGACCAAGCTCAACGATCTGCGTGACAACGCCGGTGCCCGCAAGGCGCGCATGCGCGTCGGTCGCGGCATCGGCTCCGGCAAGGGCAAGACCGCGGGCCGCGGCGTGAAGGGTCAGACCTCGCGCACCGGCGTCGCGATCAACGGCTTCGAAGGCGGGCAGATGCCTCTGCACCGCCGCCTGCCGAAGCGCGGCTTCCGGAACATCTTCGCCAAGGAATATTCGGTGGTGAATCTGGGCCTGGTCCAGAAGGCCATCGACGCCGGCAAGCTGAACGCCGGCGAGACCGTGGACGCCGCGGCCCTCCAGGCCGCCGGTGTCACCGGCCGGGTGAAGAAGGACGGTGTCCGTCTGCTCGGCAAGGGCGCGCTGACCACGAAGGTTGCCTTCGTCGTCGCCGGCGCGTCCAAGTCGGCCATCGAAGCGGTCGAGAAGGCGGGTGGCAGCGTCACGCTGCCCGCGCCCGCCGCCGACGAAGCCGCCGAGTAAGGTGCCCGCTCGGGCTACCGCTCTTGCGCGGCGGCCCGGGCGGCACTAAAAGAAGCGAAGTCGCGAGGGGCGGCCTGCGTCATGCAGTGCCGCCTCTTTGCACGTATGGGCTCGCACACACGGGACAGGGATCGCACCATGGCATCAGCGGCCGAGCAGCTTGCCGCCAACATCAATTTCGGGGCGTTCTCCAAGGCGACCGAGCTGAAAAAGCGGATTTGGTTCACCTTGGCGGCCCTGATCGTCTACCGGCTGGGCACCTACATCCCGATTCCGGGCATCGACCCGCAGGTTTTGCAGGATGTGTTCAAGCAGCAGGGCGGCGGCATCCTCGGCATGTTCGACATGCTGGCGGGTGGCGCGCTGAGCCGCATGACCATCTTCGCGCTCAACATCATGCCCTACATCTCGGCCTCCATCATCGTGCAGCTGCTGACCGCCGTGTCGCCGCAGCTCGAGGCGATGAAGAAGGAAGGCGAGTCCGGGCGCAAGAAGCTGAACCAGTACACCCGCTTCGGCACGGTGGCGCTCGCCACGGTTCAGGCCTACGGGCTGGCGGTCGGCATCGAGGCGATGCGCGGCTCGACCGGCGCGGCGGTCCTCGATCCCGGCCTCTTCTTCCGCATCGCCACCGTCATCACGCTGGTCGGCGGCACCATGTTCCTGATGTGGCTGGGCGAGCAGATCACCGCGCGCGGCATCGGCAACGGCATCTCGCTGATCATCTTCGCCGGCATCGTCGCGGAACTGCCGCGCGCGCTGGTGAACACGCTGGAACTTGGCCGCCAGGGCGCGCTGTCGACGATCTTCATCATCATCATGCTGCTGATGGCGGTCGGCGTGGTGTTCTTCATCGTCTTCATGGAGCGCGCCCAGCGCCGTCTGCTGGTGCAGTACCCCAAGCGCCAGGTCGGCAACCGGGTGTTCGGCGGCGAGGCTTCGCATCTGCCGCTGAAGCTGAACACGGCCGGCGTCATTCCGCCGATCTTCGCGTCGTCGCTGCTGCTGCTGCCGCTGACCGCCGTCGGCTTCGCCGGTGGCGAGGGTCCGGAATGGCTCCAGGCGGTGTCGCGCTATCTGGCGCACGGAACGCCGCTCTACATGGCGCTCTACGCCGCGATGATCGTGTTCTTCTGCTTCTTCTACACGGCCATTGTGTTCAATCCGGGCGAAACGGCCGACAACCTGCGCAAGTATGGCGGCTTCATCCCCGGCATCCGCCCTGGCAAGAACACCGCCGACCACATCGACTACGTGCTGACGCGCCTGACGGTGATCGGTTCGGCCTACCTTGTGGCGGTTTGTCTCCTGCCCGAAATCTTGATTTCCCAGCACTCCGTTCCGTTCTATTTTGGCGGCACCAGCCTGCTGATCGTGGTCACGGTCACGATGGACACGGTTGCGCAGATTCATTCCCACCTGCTGGCGCACCAGTATGAGGGTCTGATCAAGAAATCGAAGCTTCGGGGGAGAAAGTAATGAACCTGATACTGCTCGGTCCGCCGGGCGCCGGGAAGGGGACCCAGGCGCGCCGTCTGGAGGACAGCCGCGGACTGATCCAGTTGTCGACCGGCGATATGCTCCGCGCGATGGTCGCGGAGGGTGGGCCGCTCGGCCAGCAGGCCAAGGAGATCATGTCGGCCGGCAAGCTGATGCCGGACGACCTGATGGTCAGCATGATCGGCGAGCGGATTTCCAAGCCGGACGTCACCAACGGTTTCATCCTCGACGGTTTCCCGCGCACCGTGGCCCAGGCCGAGGCGCTCGACGCCATGCTGGCGGAGAAGGGGCTGAAGCTCGACCATGTGATCGAGATGCGCGTCGTCGACGCGGTCCTGGTCGAGCGCGTCACCGGCCGCTACACCTGCGCCAAGTGCGGCAAGGGCTATCACGACGTCTTCGAGAAGCCGAAGGTGGCGGGCGTCTGCGACAGCTGCGGCGGCACCGAGTTCAAGCGCCGGGCCGACGACAACGCCGAGACGGTGACGACCCGGCTCGGGCAGTATCACCAGCAGACCGCGCCCATCCTGCCCTATTACCAGGAGCGGGGCGTGCTGAAGACGGTGGACGGCATGGCCGACATCGACGAGGTGACGCGACAGATCGAGGCGATCCTCGCCCCCTGACGGGGCGGATCGCCGGTCCGGCATGAGAAAAGGCCGCAGTCCCTTGCCGGGACTGCGGCCTTTTCGTTTGCGGGAAACCGCGCCGGCCGGGGGGCGGTCGGCGGATCAGTCGGCGCCGGGCGTCGGGAGGCCGTCGGCCGTCGGATTGCCGGTCATCGCGTGGTAGCGGGCGAGCACCCAGCCGAGATGGGCGGTGACGGCCGCCGCCGCCGCCTCGGCGTCGCGGCGGGCGATGGCGTCGTGGATGGCGCGGTGATGGTCGATCATCAGCGCCTCGTGGTTCTCCATGTAAGGCTCGGTGTGGTTCAGCTCGACCATGTTGCCGAGGATGTCGCGGATGGTGGAGAGCAGGTGCAGATAGACCGGGCTGCCCGACGCCTGGGCGACCGCGAGGTGGAAGTCCATGTCGTCGGCGGCCCGGCCGCCGTCGCCGCCGGTCTCGCCCATCGCCGCGAGGATGCGGCCGATGTTGGCGATCTGCTCCGGTGTCGCGCGTTCGGCGGCGCGGCGCGCGGCCCAGCTTTCCAGCGCCATCCGCATCTCGACGAGATCGCAGAGATTGTCGTGCTTGCTGCGCACCATGGTGGTCAGCGCGCCGTCCATCACCCCGGCCGACGAAACCACCCGCGTACCGCCGCCCTGGACGGCGGTCAGGAAGCCCTGGGTCTTCAGCTTTTGCAGCGCCGCGCGCACCGAGACGCGGCTGACATGGAGCTGCTCGGCCAGTTGGCGCTCGCCGGGCAGGCGCTCGCCCGGCACCAGCTCGCCGCGCGCGATGCGGTCGAGCAGCTGCTGCGCCACCCATTCCGAAATGCGTTGCGAGGAGGAGGGGACGTGAGCGCTGTCGTCGGTGCCGGGCACGGAATCATCCCCTTACTTCATAAGCCAAAGACGGTACCCGTAGCGGTCCGCAGGGGCGGGGTCAACCGTTGAACCGGAAGATCTCGGTCGCCGATTCGCAGGGCTTCGAGGGCCGCCGTCGGGCCGTCGGCATGCCCGGTGGATCGTTCCGGCATCGGCCGGAGGGAGGTCTCCAGAGGGTTCGACGGCCGCGGCGTCAGCGCGGCCGGATGCGCTGGAGCGACACGGCCTCGTCGTCCTCGCTGCCGTACTCGTCGTAATGGATGGGGCATCGGCCGTCGCCGCGGAGGGGCCCCTTGACCGTCGCCGGGTACCAGTCGCCCTTCCACTGCACCTCGACCCGCATGCCGCGGCGGCAGAGCGACCGGTCGTCCGGGGCGGCCGGTGCCGCCGGCACCGACATCGGACCGCCGGTCATGGCGGCGGGCGGCGCGGCGGCGAGCGCCGGGGCGGTGGCGGCCGGCGGCTGGTCGCAGAAGGCGGTGCAGACCTTCTGGGCGATCACCTGACCGCCGCAGACGCTGCCGAAGCAATCGCGGTAGTCGGCGTCGCACCGCTGCTCGCAACTGTTGGCGCCGCAGGCGTAGGTGTTCTCGAAGCTGCTGATGCTCCGCTTGATCGGTTTCTTTTCCGCCGTCTGCCGCTCCACATAGGCCTGGTATTCGTAGAGCGCGCGGGAACGGGCTTCGTTCAGGCAGGATTGCTGGCCGATGGTGCAGGTCTGGCGGCAGATGCTGCGGTTCTGCTGGCACTGGCCGACGCAGTTGCGCCCCTCGATCGAGGTCGGCGGGATCAGGCTGTACTGGGTGTCGTAGATAGGGCCGCAGGCGGTGAGCAGCGCCAGAAGACCAAGGCACAGAAGCAGCAGGCGGCGCATCGAGGGAGGACTCCCGAAGGTGTGGGACGACAGTAGCAGCTCGCCGTCCGGCCTACCACCTTTGCCCGCGCTTCCGCTCCCGTTGCGGGTTGCGCTAGGCTGGCGCATGGCTTCCTCCTTTCCTCACGGGGCCGAGGCCGGGCAGGGTCCCGCCAGCCCCGACACCACCCCTGGCCCCGCCGCCCACGCCCATCCGGTGACGGCGCCGACCCCGCCGCGCGCCGCGCCGGCGGCGCCGCTGCTCGGCCCCGGCGACCCGCCGCCGGCGACCGTGCTCAACGCCGACGCGCGCGGGCCGCTGCTGCTGGTCTGCGACCACGCGTCGCGCGCCATTCCGCAGGCGCTCGGCGATCTCGGGCTGCCGGAGGAGCAGCTCTGCCGCCACATCGCCTACGACATCGGCGCGGCGGAACTGACCCGGCGGCTGGCGGAGCGCTTTGGGGCGATGGCGGTGCTGTCGGGCTATTCGCGGCTGGTCGTCGATCCCAACCGGCATCTGGAGGACGCCACCGCGATTCCGGTGGTCAGCGACGACGTGGTGATTCCCGGCAACCGCGCGCTCGACGCCGCGGCGCAGGCCCGGCGGATCGACGCGATCTTCCGGCCCTACCACGACGCCGTGGCCGCCGCCGTGTCGACGATCCGGGAACGCGGGCAGGTGCCGGTGCTGCTGTCGGTCCACAGCTTCACGCCGGCGATGCGCGGCGTCGCCCGGCCCTGGCACATCGGCGTGCTGTGGGACCGCGACCCGCGCCTGCCGCTGCCGCTGCTCGAGGCCCTGCGCGCCGACGGGCGCTGGGTGGTCGGCGACAACGAGCCCTATTCCGGCCGTGGCACGCTGGGCGGAACGGTGGAGACGCACGCCACCCCGGCCGGCTACCCCAACGCGCTGCTGGAGGTGCGGCAGGATCTGATCGCCACCCTGGAGGGCGTCGATCTCTGGGCGCGGGTTCTCGGCGACGCGCTGGAGCCGTTGCTGTCGCTGCCGTCCCTCGCCTCGATCCGTCATTACCCGCGGGCCTGACCAGATGGAACCGTCCTTCACCCTGGGGCTGGAAGAAGAGTATCTGCTGGTCGACCGGCGCACGCGCGACATCGTGCCCAGCCCGCCCGACGAGATGCTGGAAGCCTGCCAGGAGCAGGCCCCCGGCCGCATCCACCCCGAATTCCTGCGCTGCCAGATCGAGGTCGGCACCCCGGTCTGCGCCACCCTGGCGGAGGCGCGCTCCGAACTGGCGGCGCTGCGCGCCACGGTGGCCGGGGTGGCCGGCCGGCATGGTCTGGCGCCGATCGCCGCCTCGACCCACCCCTTCGCCGCCTGGGAGCCGCAGAAGCACACCAACCGCGATCGCTACAACATGCTGGCGCGCGATCTCGGCGCCCCGGCGCGGCGGCTGATGATCTGCGGCATGCACGTCCACATCGGCATCGAGGACGACGACCTGCGCGTCGACCTGATGAACCAGGTCCGCTATTTCCTGCCGCATCTGCTGGCGCTGTCGACCTCCTCCCCCTTCTGGCGCGGGCGCGACATGGAGCGGCGCTCCTACCGGCTGTCGGTGTGGCACGAACTGCCGCGCACCGGCATGCCGGCCGGCTTCCAGAGCTACGGCGAGTACCAGAGCCACGTCGCGGCGCTGGTGAACGCCGGGGTCATCGAGGACGCCAGCAAGCTGTGGTGGGACATCCGGCCCTCGTCGCGCTTCCCGACGCTGGAGATGCGGATCACCGACATCTGCACCCGGCTGGACGACGCGGTGACGGTGGCGGCGCTCTACCGCTGCCTGCTGCGCATGCTGTGGCGGCTGAAGCTGCGCAACGCGACGTGGCGGCCCTACAAGAACATGCTGATCGAGGAGAACCGCTGGCGGGCGCAGCGCTACGGGCTCGACAGCGGGCTGGTCGATTTCGGCCAGGGACGCATCGTGCCGTACCCCGACCTGCTGGAGGAGATCATCGAGCTGACCCGCGAGGACGCCGAGCATTTCGGCTGCGTCGCCGAGGTCGGGCGGGCGCGGGACATCCTGGCGCGCGGCACCAGCGCCCACCGGCAGATCGCCACCTACCGCGCCGCCCTGGAGTCCGGCGCCACCGAGGCCGAGGCCTTGCAGAGCGTCGTCGACTGGCTGGTCGAGGAGACGATGGTCGGGGTCGACGCGGGGGTGGGGCAGCCCTCCTGACGCGTCTCCGGCCGCCGCGCCGCTCGCTTCGCTTGACGCGCGCGTCATGTCTCCATACGCTCCCGCACCGTCAACACCGTCCAAAGCGGGTTGAACAGGGCAGGCAAACAAGAAGAGGGTCGCTCATCGCAAGCGGCCCTCATTTGTTTGGCCCAATCGACGAAGGGGAGGGGGAGCGAGCATGGCCGACGCCAAGTTCCTGAAATTCGACACGCAGAGCCTGCACGCCGGACAACGGCCCGATCCCGCCACCGGGGCGCGGGCGGTGCCGATCCATTTGACCACCTCCTACGTCTTCCAGGACGTCGATCACGCCGCCGCCCTGTTCAACCTGGAGCGGCCCGGCCACATCTATTCGCGCATCTCCAACCCCACCGTCGCGGTGCTGGAGGAGCGGCTGGCGACGCTGGAGGGCGGCGTCGGCGCCGTCTGCACGGCGAGCGGCCAGGCGGCGCTCACGCTGGCCATCATGACGCTGATGGACGCCGGCGGGCACATCGTCGCCTCCTCCTCGATCTACGGCGGCAGCCGCAACCTGCTGGCCTACACGCTGCCGCGCTTCGGCATCACCACCACCTTCGTCAGTCCGCGCGACCTCGACGGCATCCGCGCGGCGATCCGCCCAGAGACCCGGCTGGTCTTCGGCGAGGTGCTGGGCAACCCGGGGCTGGAGGTGCTGGACGTCCCGGCCGTCGCCGCCATCGCGCACGACGCCGGGGTGCCGCTGCTGATCGATTCGACCTTCACCACCCCGTATCTCTGCCAGCCCCTGAAGCATGGCGCCGATCTGGTCATGCATTCCTGCACCAAGTGGCTGGGCGGCCACGGTGTCGCCATCGGCGGCGTGATCGTCGACGGCGGTACCTTCGACTGGGAGGCGTCGGGCAAGTTCCCGACCCTGACCGAGCCCTACGCCGGCTATCACGGCATCGACTTCGCCGAGGAATACGGCCCGTCGGCCTTCGTCATGCGCGCCCGCGCCGAGGGGCTGCGTGACTTCGGCGCCTGCCTCAGCCCGATGAACGCCTTCCAGATCCTGCAAGGCGTCGAGACGCTGCCGCTGCGCATGAAGGGGCACATCCACAACGCCCGCAAGGTGGTCGGCTTCCTGGAGACCGAGCTGGGTTCGGAGAAGGGGGCCGTCGCCTGGGTGTCCTACCCGGAGCTGGTCGACCATCCCGACCACGCGCTCGCCGCGCGGCTGCTGCCCAAGGGCGCCGGCTCGATGATCGCCTTCGGCATCCGCAGCCATGGCTCCGGGGGCGGGCGCGAGGCCGGCCGCCGCTTCATCGAGGCGCTGACGCTCTTCTCCCACCTCGCCAACGTCGGCGACGCCAAGTCGCTGGTCATCCATCCGGCCAGCACCACCCACGCCCAGCTCGACGCGGCGGCGCTCGCGGCGTCGGGCGTCGGCGAGGACATGATCCGCATGTCCATCGGGCTGGAGGATTGCGACGACCTGATCGACGACCTGAAACAGGCGCTGCGCGCCGCGACCAAGGGCTGAGCCGGACCATGGAGCTGACCGTCAACGGACATTCCGTCTTCGCCCACACCGGCGGGCGTCCCTTCGATCCGGCACGCCCGGTGGTGGTGCTGATCCACGGCGCCGGCATGGATCACACGGTGTGGAGCCTGCAAAGCCGCTTCCTCGCCCACCACGGGCGCTCGGTGCTGGCGGTCGATCTGCCGGGCCATGGCCGCTCCCGCGGCGAGGCGCTGGGCGGCATCGCCGAACTGGCCGACTGGCTGCCGGCCCTGCTCGACGCCGCCGGGGTGTCGAAGGCGGCGCTGGTCGGCCATTCGATGGGCGCCCTGGTGGCGCTCGACGCCGCCGCCCGCCACGCCGACCGGGTCGAGGCGGTCGCCCTGCTCGGCGTCGCCGAGCGCATGCCGGTCCATCCCGACCTGCTGGCGGCGGCCTCCGCCGGGGAACCGTCGGCCGTCGAGCTGGTGATCGGCTGGGGCCATGGCCCGCGCGGCCATACCGGCGGCAACCCGACGCCGGGTCTGGCGCTGATCCCCGGAAGCCGCCGCCTGATGGGGAGCGTGACCCCCGGCGTGCTCGGCGTCGATCTCGCCGCCTGCAATGCTTACGTGCAGGGTTCGGAGGCGGCGGAGCGGCTGTCCTGCCCGGCTCTGTTCCTGTTGGGCGCGCTCGACCGCATGACGCCGGCCAAGGCCGGCCGGTCACTGGCTTCCCGCGTCAAGTCGTCACAAGTCGTCACCATTCCGGCCGTAGGTCACATGGTGATGACCGAAGCACCCGATGCGACGATCGACGCGCTGACACCTTTCCTCGGGTTGCGGCGGGGGTGACCGTTTTTTCCGTGAGCGGGAATGTCAGCGGTGACATGAACCGTTAATCTTTGCCGGGTTAGTCTGGACATGGCTCTTCCGGGGCCGTTCCGGACCATCGGGACGGCGGTGCGGCGCCGGGCAGGGCGGGGCTTCCAGACGTTGCCAACCCGGAGTGCGTGTCGTGCAAGTCAACGAGCAATCGGTTCGCGCCCTGATGCGCAACGCCCGTGACGTGGCGGCCGTGGTGTCGCCCGCCGGGGTCGTGCTCTACGCCAGCGATGCGGCGATGCGGGTGCTCGGCTATCCGGCGGACCGGCTGGTTGGTACCTTCCTGATCGATCACGCCCATCCCGACGACCGGGCCGAGGTGCTGCGCCGGATGACGGCGCGGCTGGAAGGGCCGGCCGGCAGCTCCGGCAGCGCCGTCTTCCGTTTCCGCCACGCCGACGGCCGCTGGCTCCGGGTCGAGGCCGTCGGCTACAACCAGCTCGACGAGCCGGCGATCCGCGGTCTGGTGCTCAACGTCCGCGACGTCACCGAACAGCTCGACACCGCCGACCGGCTGCGCGCCAGCGAGGCCCGCTATCAGACGCTGGCCGAATCGGCGCCGGTCGGCATCTTCCAGACCGACGCGGCCGGCGGCATCGTCTTCGCCAACGCCCGCTTCGTCTCCATCACCGGCCTGACGCCGGACGGCGTGCTGGGCGACGGCTGGCTGTCCGCCGTCCATTCCGACGACCGGGCGCTGGTCGAGGCCGACTGGCGGCGCGGCCTGACGGGGCAGGGGGCCGAGGGGGGGGAAGGGGGCGAGGCGCTCGCGACGCTCCTTCTGGATTTCCGCTTCCACGATCCCCGCGCGGCGGTCGACATGCCGGTCCTCTGCCAGCGGGTCCGGCTGGGGGACGGCAGCGGCTTCATCGGCACCGTCACCGACGTCAGCGAGTATGTCCGCACCGCCAACGCCCTGCTGGTGTCGGAGGCGCGGACCAAGGCCATCCTCGACGCCGCCGCCGACGCCATCCTGACCATGGACGAGAACGGCATCGTCCGCAGCTTCAACCGGGCGGCGGAGGAGATGTTCGGCGTCCCGGCGGCCGACATGCTGTGGCGACCGCTCGACGCCCTGATGCCGGCGGTGCATCTGCTGGAGGAGGATGGGCAGCGCGCCGCCTTCGCTCCCGGCCAGACCACGGCGGTGATCGCGCGGGCGCGCTGCGTCACGGTCCAGCGCGCCGACGGCACCCCCTTCCCGGTCGAGCTGTCGGTCAGCGCCAGCGAGATCGACGGCCGCCGCCTCTACACCGGCATCATCCGCGACGTGACCGAGCGCCGCCGGATCGAGGCCGAGATCATCGCCGCCAAGGAGGCGGCGGAGGCGGCCGACCGCGCCAAGTCGGTCTTCGTCGCGACGATGAGCCACGAGCTGCGCACCCCGCTGAACGCGGTGATCGGCTTCGCCCAGTTGATGGAGATGCGGCTGCGCGACCCGGCCTCGCTCGACCGCTGCATCGAATACACCAGCTCGATCCGCCAGTCGGGCGAGCAGTTGCTGGCGATCATCGACGACATCCTCGACATGGCGCGGGTCGAGGCCGGCGGGCTGGTGCTGGCGGCGGGGCCGGTCGACCTTTCGGCCCTGGTGACCCAGACGGTGGCGCAGATGGAGTTCCAGGCGGCGCGGGTGTCCGTCGCGGTGGAGCAGCGCTGCGACGGCGACCTGCCGCCGATCCGCGGCGACGAGCGGCGCCTGCGCCAGGCCCTGTGCAACCTGCTGTCCAACGCCATCAAGTTCAGCCATCCCGACGGAGTCGTGACGGTGTCGGCCGGCCTCGCGGCGGATGGCGGGGTGGAACTGGTGGTGCGCGACCATGGCATCGGGCTGGAGCCCGGCGATATTCCCAAGGCGTTGGCCGCCTTCGTCCAGCTCGACCAGTCGATGACCCGGCGCTACGAGGGGCTGGGGCTGGGGCTGCCGCTGAGTCAGCGCCTGATCGAGGCGCATGGCGGCACGCTGACGCTCGACAGCCGTCCGGGGGAGGGCTGCACCGCGACGATCCGTCTGCCGGCCTCGCGGATCATGACGCTGGACGAGCTGCTGGCCGGGGGGTGAGCGCGGTTCGGCTGGTTCTTACAAATGCAAAAAGCGGCGCCCCGGTGATCCGGGGCGCCGTCGTTGTGTCGGCAAACCCTGTGCGCGTGCGTTACGCCGCCTGCTGGGTCAGCGCCGGAGCCGCCTCGTTCGCCTCGATCCGGGCCGGCGCGGCCTGGGCCGTGTCGATGCGGATGGTGCGCGGCTTCATCGTTTCGGGTACCTCGCGCGCCAGCTCGATGTGCAGAAGGCCGTTCAGAAGCGACGCGCTCGACACTTTGATGAAGTCGGCCAGCTGGAAGCGGCGCTCGAACGCGCGCCCGGCGATACCTCGGTAGAGGAATTGGCCGGTCGCCTCCTCCTTCTTAGCTTTCCCAGTAACGGTCAACGAGTTCTGATGGGCGGTGATGGTGAGGTCGTCCAGGCCGAAACCGGCGACGGCCATCGTGATCCGGTACGAATCCTCGCCCATCTTCTCGATGTTGTAGGGCGGGTAGGACGCGGCGGCCTCGTCGCCGGTGGTCGCGGTCTCCAGCAGACGCGACAGGCGGTCGAAACCGACGGTGGAACGGAACAGCGGCGAAAGGTCGTAGCTGCGCATGACATATCCTCCGAAAGAGCGATACAGCGTGTGGGAACCACCAAAATGGTCGGGTCCCGTTGCGAAATACGGTGGACCCCGTATGGGCGCCCGCCGATGAGCGAGAGATAAGATCCCGCTTTTGGGGTTCAAGAGGGGGGCGAAAAATGCCGAACGGTCCGTCCGGGGATGTGGGCGGGGTTGTGAGGCGTCGGTCGCCCACCCATTCTTAAACAGTCGCGGCGAGGCTCGCGCGTGAGCCGGGCGTCCGCAGGAGGGGTACGGCTGTGATGGTTTCGCACACCTTCTTCTTCAATGGTCCGTACGACGAGACCATGGCGCTTCTGATCGAGGCCCGGAACTACATCGCCTATTACGATGTGTCGGAGCATCGGAAGCTGTCGCCCCAGGTGCGATTGCAGATTTCCTACGAATCGATGCGGGTGACCAGCCGGCTGACCCAGGTGATGGCGTGGCTGTTGGCGCAGAAGGCGGTGCACGCCGGGGAGATCACGCGGGAGCAGGTGGCGGGCGGCGACTTCTCGCTGACCGGCGGCGAGATCTGCTCCGACCCGTCCGGCCCGGACAACGAGGATCTGCCGGCCGGGCTGCGCAGCCTGCTGGAGCGCAGCCACAATCTCTACATGCGGATCGACCGCCTGGACAGCATGCTGCGCGCCGACGTTCAGCGCGCCGCCGAGGCGGAGGCCGCGGTCGGCTGAGCCGCCGCCGGCTTGGACAGGCGGCTCGAACACGAAAAGGGCGCCCGACGGATTCGGGCGCCCTTTTCGTGTGCGTCGAACAAGCTTACTTCTTGAGGCCGAAACCGGCGAAGCGCTTGTTGAACTTGGCGATCTGCCCGCCGGTGTCCAGCAGCTTCTGGACGCCGGTCCAGGCCGGGTGCGACTTCGGGTCGATGTCGAGGCGCAGCGTGTCGCCCGGCTTGCCCATGGTCGAACGGGTCTTGAACGAGGTGCCGTCGGTCATGACGACGTTGATCTCGTGGTAATCGGGGTGAATGTCAGTCTTCATGGCCGGGTTTCCTGCTAAACGAGCGCGGTCTATAGCAAAACGGCCCCGCCGATGCAACCCCGATCCGCCGCGGTTTCGCGCGCGCGGGCGGGCGTTTCGGCGCGCCTTGGCTTGTTGGGGGATACACCCCTTGCTATATGCCAGCGGTCCGCGTCCATGCCGCGCGTCGCTTCCTCCCATCGCCCTACGGGAAATCCGGTGTCTCGTCGATCCTCCTCCGCCGCGAACGGCGACACGCAAGACGCCCCGGCCGATGGCCGCCGGCGCGATCTCGGTCCTCTGCGCCGGCTGATCCCCTTCCTGCTGCCCTACAAATGGCGGATCGCCGGGGCGCTGGTGGCGCTGACGGTCGCCGCCGGCACCGTGCTGGGCATGGGGCAGGGCATGCGGGTGCTGGTCGACCAGGGCTTCGCGGCCGGCGACACGACGCTGCTCGACCGCGCGCTGCTGGTGCTGCTGGGCGTCATCGCCCTGATGGCGGCGGCCACCTACAGCCGCTTCTATCTGGTGAGCTGGATCGGCGAGCGGGTGGTCGCCGACATCCGGCGCGCCGTCTACGACCATGTGCTGACGCTGTCGCCCGGCTTCTTCGAGACGACCAAGACCGGCGAGATCCTGTCGCGCCTGACCACCGACACCACGCTGTTGCAGGTGGTGGTGGGCTCCTCGGCCTCGATCGCGCTGCGCAACCTGCTGATGTTCCTGGGCGGCACCGGCATGCTGCTGGTCACCTCGCCCAAGCTGACCGGGCTGGTGGCGCTGGTGGTGCCGCTGGTGGTGGCCCCCATCGTGCTGTTCGGCCGCCAGGTCCGCAAGCTGTCGCGCGACAGCCAGGACCGCATCGCCGACGTCGGTTCCTTCGTCGAGGAGACGCTGGCGGCGATCCGCACCGTCCAGGCCTACACCCACGAGGCGATCGACCGGGCCCTGTTCGGCCGGCGGGTCGAGGAGGCGTTCGACGTCGCCATCCACCGCGTGCGGGTGCGGGCGCTGATGACGGTGATCGTCATCGTGCTGGTGTTCGGCGCGGTCGGCATCATCCTGTGGATCGGCGGGCACGATGTGGTGTCGGGACGGCTGACTCCGGGCGAGCTGTCCGCCTTCGTCATCTATTCGGTGGTGGTCGCCGGCTCGGTCGGCGCGATCAGCGAGGTGATCGGCGACCTCCAGCGCGCCGCCGGGGCCACCGAGCGGCTGTTCGGCCTGCTCGCCGTCGAGTCGGAGATCCGTCCGCCCGCCGCCCCGCTGGCCCTGCCGTCCCCGGCCAGGGGCGCGCTGTCCTTCGAGTCGGTGCGTTTCCACTACCCGTCGCGCCCCGACTGGGCGGCGCTGGAGAAGTTCTCGCTGGACGTCCGTCCGGGCGAGCGGGTGGCGCTGGTCGGCCCGTCCGGCGCCGGCAAATCCACGGTGTTCCAGCTTCTGCTGCGCTTCTACGACCCGCAGGCGGGATCGGTGCGGCTCGACGGTGTGGACGTCCGCGCCGCCGATCCGGTGGAGGTGCGGCGGCGTCTGGGGCTGGTGGCGCAGGATCCGGTGATCTTCTCGGCCAACGCCTGGGAGAACATCCGCTACGGCCGGCCCGACGCGAGCGACGCCGAGGTGCGCGCGGCGGCGCAGGCGGCGCACGCGCTGGAGTTCCTCGACGCGCTGCCCGAGGGGTTCGACACCTTCCTCGGCGAGAAGGGCGTGCGGCTGTCGGGCGGCCAGCGCCAGCGGCTGGCCATCGCGCGGGCGATCCTGCGCGACCCGCCGGTGCTGCTGCTCGACGAGGCGACCAGCGCGCTCGACGCCGAGAGCGAGCGCATGGTGCAGGACGCGCTCGACCGGCTGATGACCGGACGCACCACGCTGATCGTGGCGCACCGTCTGGCGACCGTGCTGACCGCCGACCGCATCGTCGTCATGGACCAGGGCCGCGTCGTCGAGACCGGCACCCATGCGGAGCTGGTGGCCCAGGGGGGGCTCTACGCCCGCCTCGCCGCCCTGCAATTCGACCGGGCGGAGGCGTGAGCCTCCGCAACGCCCTTCCGTCTCCTTACCCCTTGGCGGTCAGCCGCTTCATCAGGCTCGACGTGTCCAGCCGGTTGCCGCCCATGGCCTGGACGTCGGCGTAGAACTGGTCGACCACGGCGGTCACCGGCAGCGTGGCGCCGTTGCGCCGCGCCTCGTCCAGCACGATGCCCAGATCCTTGCGCATCCAGTCCACCGCGAAGCCGAAGTCGAACTTGCCGTCGAGCATGGTGTGGCCGCGATTCTCCATCTGCCAGGACTGGGCGGCGCCCTTGGAGATCACGTCAACCACCTTGTGCCCGTCGAGCCCGGCGCGCTGCGCGAAGCTCAGCCCCTCGGCCAGCGCCTGGACCAGCCCGGCGATGCAGATCTGGTTGACCATCTTGGTGAGCTGTCCCGCCCCCGACGGCCCCATATGGACGACCGAGCGGCCGAAGGCGGCCATCAGCGGCTGGGCGCGGGCGAAGGCCTCGGCGTCGCCGCCGACCATCACGGTCAGGATGCCCTTCTCCGCCCCGGCCTGCCCACCCGACACCGGCGCGTCGAGGAAGGAAACCTGACGGGCGGCGGCCAGCGCGTCCATCTCGCGCGACACGGCGGCGGAGACGGTGGAGTGGTCGGCGATGACGGCGCCGGGGGCCAGCGCGCCCAGCGCCTTGGCGGTCACCTCGCGAACGTCGTCGTCGCCGCCGACGCACAGGAACACGGTGTCGGCCCCGGCGACCGCCTCCTCCACCGTGGGGGCGCTGCGGCCGCCATGGGCGGCGACCCAGGCCTCGGCCTTGGCGGCGGTGCGGTTGTAGACGGTGACGCCGTGGCCGGCCCCGGCGAGATGGCCGGCCATGGGAAAGCCCATGGTGCCCAGGCCGAGGAAGGCGACGTTGCGCGGTGCGGTGGCGGAATCGGACATGATGCTTCGGCTCGTCTCGGTGGTGAGGTGTTTGATTCTTTCGCCGACAGGGTAGGGCGGCGGCGCGCCCGGATCAAATCCGGACTGCGCCAAAGGTCGCAAGCGGTTGGCGCGTCGGGATGTTTGTCCCGGACGCGCGATGTGCTAAATCATGGGAACCGGTCGAAGACGCCGGTCGGAACCAGGGGAAGGAACCACCGTATGCCGAACAAGTCGGGATTTCAGGACGCGCCGCCGGATGACCGTTCGGAGCTGACTCCGGAACAGGAAAGCGCCATCCGCATCGTCGCCAACAACCTGCACCGCCTGAACGACGCCGTCGTCAAGGCGGTCGAGGCCGGCATCACGGTCGAGCTGATGCGCACCGCCCGTTACCACAACGAGGCCGGCAACTGGGGCGACCAGCTCACCCCGGTGATCCGTCCCGGCAAGTAACGCCGGGCGCGCTTTCGCCGAACAGCGGAAAGAAGGCCGCCGTCCCCATAGGACGGCGGCCTTTTTTCGTATTGCGGGATTTACGGAAGGCAGGCTGGCGGAATGGCGGGCGAGGCACAAGCTTGATGGGCACGACTCCGGTGTCCACCGCATCGCCCCACCGCATCGTCAGCGAGAGGCCCGCCATGTCCGACCCGCAGGATTCCGACAGGAACCAGCCATCCCCCCGCGACCTGAACGCCATGTGGAGCCTGCACCGGCTCCAGGCGCCGACCTTCGACGACCTGACCAAGGGGCTGTGCCTGGGCCTGCTGTGGTGCATGGCGCTGTGGACGCCGATGTTCCTCAGCGCTCTGTCGTGACCGGGGCCGCCCCGGCTCCTGGGGTTGCCGGGGTTGCCAGGATCGCGCGGATCCGCGCGGCGAGCTGGTCGGGCGTGAAGGGCTTGGCGAGCACGGCGGCGGTGTCGGCGCCCATGGTGGCGAGCGATTCCGGGCTGTAGCCCGAGGCCAGCAGCACGCGCAGATGCGGCCAGCGCTCGCGGATGCGCCGGGCCAGATCGATTCCCGACACCCCGTGCGGCATGACGACGTCGGACACCACGATGTCGAAGGCCTGATCGGTCTCCAGAATCTCCAGCGCGGCGACGCCATGGTCGGCGGTCTCCACGGTGAAGCCCTCCTGCGCCAGCCCCTCGACCGTCGCCAGCAGCACCAGGGCGTTGTCCTCGACCACCAGCACCCGCGGCGGCCGGTCGGGCCGGGCGGCGGTTTCCGCCGGAAGCGGCGGCGGGGCGGGCGGCGGCGGCGCCGACAGGGGCAGGTCGATGCGGACGCGGGTGCCCTCGCCGGGCCGGCTGTCGATGGCGGCGCTGCCGCCGGACTGCCGGGCGAAACCATACACCATCGACAGGCCGAGCCCGGTGCCCTTGCCCGTCTCCTTGGTGGTGAAGAAGGGTTCGAAGGCGCGGGCCTGCACCTCCGGGGTCATGCCCGCCCCGGTGTCGGCGATCTCCAGCCGGGCGGTGAGCGGCGCCGGGCCGGGGTGCAGCGACAGGCGGACGCGGCCGCCCTGGGGCATGGCGTCGCGCGCGTTCAGGACGAGGTTGAGGATCGCCAGCTCCAGCTGTACCGGATCGACGGCGATGGGCAGCGGGGTGGGCGTCAGGTCCCAGTCCAGCGCGATGTCGGCGCGGATCGAGCGCTCCAGCAGATCGCCCATCTGGCGCAGGCTGTCGGCGAAATCGACCACAGTCGGGTTGACCGCCTCCTGGCGGGAGAAGGACAGCAGCTGCCGGGTCAGCTTCTCCGCCCGCTCCAGCGCGGTGTTGGCGCCGTTCAGGAAGCGCCGCGCCTCGTCGGGCAGGTGGCGGGCCAGCAGATGCAGGTTGGCGAGCGCGGCGGTCAGCAGGTTGTTGAAGTCGTGGGCGACGCCGCCGGTCAGCTGGCCCAGCGCCTCCATCTTCTGCGACTGGCGGAGCGTCTCCTCCAGGCGCTGGCGGTTGCGCACCTCCTCGGCCCAGCGCCGCACGGCCTGCGACTCGGAGCGGGCGCGGGAGTAGGCGAGCCAGGCGATCAGCGCCAGCGCCAGCGTCGCCGGAGCGGCGAAGGCGGCGTCGAGCGCCATGTTGCGCCACCAGATGGCGCCCACCATCGCGGAATCGATCGCGTAGACGACGTAGACCGGGAAGTCGCCGACCTTCTTGTAGGCGTAGAAGCGCTCGATCCCCTTGGAATAGCTGATGCCGGCGAAGCTCCCCTCGTCGGGCTGGCTCAGAATGGCCTTCAGCAGGCCGCGGTTCGGCGGCAGAATCACCGTCCGGTTGTCGTCGTAGGCCGGGTAGCGCAGCAGCACCTGGCCGTCGGCGCGGACCAGGCTGACCGTCTCGCCCCGGTCGGCCAGGACCCGCTGGTAGAAGTGGGTGAAGTAATCCGGATCGAGGGTGGCGTGGACCAGCCCGTCGAAGGCGCCATCGGTCGCGCCCAGGGCGCCGCGCCGCCGGCTGAGCCCGAAGCTGCGGCGGCCGGTGGCCTGGCTGATCATCGATTCGCCGACCAGCAGACCGGCGTCCCGTTCCTTCTGGGTGCGGAAATAGGCCCGGCCGCCGATGTAGGCGTTGCGGGTGGGAAAGCGGTTGCTGGCGGCGCGGATCACCCCGTCGGGGTCGGTCACGGCGATGACGCCGACCTGCTCCAGATCCTCGTCCAGGATCTTCAGATAGCGGTGCAGCGGCTCGGACCCGGTGATCTCGTTCCAGGCCATGCCGTCGATGCGCTCGTTCACCCGGTCGAGCACCTGCTCGATGGTGTCGAACACCTTCAGCACATGCTCGTGCAGGATCAACGCGGTCTTGCGGCTGTTGCGCTCGGCCTCCGCCCAGGTTTCACGCTCCTCGCGCCAGCCGATGCCGGCGAACAGCACCAGGGGCAGCGACACCGACACCGCGAGCAGCAGGCGGAGAAGGCGCAGCGACCCGGTGCGGCCGGCCAGGCTGTCGAGCATGGGGAAAGGCATCACCGTCCATCGATCGGGGGGGCGGGGCGGAGCGAAGGGAATCGACGCCTCGGGCCGTCGATTCCCGCGCCACCTTGAACGACGCCTGTGGAGGGAGGCAATTCCAACTTTCCGGGGATTGCCGCCATGGCAAAGGTACAGGTGTCAGCCATCGCACCCGCAGGTGCGCGGCAGCCGGCCCTCGGCCCAGCGGCGGCGGCGGATGTCGGCGCTGTCGTCGTCAGGCGGGCGGGGCAGGCCGCAGGCCCCGGCCAGCAGGTCGCGCAGATGGTCGAGATGGGCGGCGGTCAGGATGGCGACGCCGGCGTAGAAGGGTTCGCGGCAACGCGTCGCCACCCGGCTGCACAGGGCTGGGATCCAGCGCAGCGGGTGCTGGTCGAGGAAGCGGGTGGCGTCGGACGCCTGCCCGCGCTCCAGCAGCGCCGCCAGCAGCGTCAGCTCGGACACGAGGTGGTCGGGCGGAAATCCCGCATCGGCGACCAGCCCGGCCTGCTGCTGCCAGCGGCGCAGCGCGGCCGCGAGGCCGGGGTCGGGCTGGCCCGCCTCGGCGGCCCAATCGCTTTCGAGCGGGCTGGCCCGGTAGGCGAGGGTGCGGTGGATCGCCGTGAAATCGGCGAGCAGCGGGGCGACGGAGTCGGGGTCGATCGGATCGGGCAGGTCGCTGACCACCTCGTCGATCAGCGCCATGGCCTGGAGCGCGTCGTCGCGGTCGAACGCGATGCCGAAGCCGCCATGCAGCGGCGCCGCGCGCAGCCCGGTCAGGAACTCCGCGGTCGGAGCCATGGCGTGGAAGGCGGCGAGCCGGCGCAACGCCGCGGCGGCCGGTGCGAAGGGCGCGGCGGGCGGCGGGGGGGCATGTTCCAAAAGCGATCCGTTCACGCTCTTCCTCCCGGCGGCCGGTCCGGAATGGAGCCGGTGTCGGGCCGCAATCAGAACGTCGCACGCGTGTTTTCGCGTGTTCTTCGCATCGCCTGTCCGGGTGGCGCCGGGGGGCGGCGTCCGTGGGCGATCTTCTGTTGTGTTTCTACTACCAGGACGATGAAGATTTGGTCAACTTTGCCGGAGACTGGACCCTTCGGAAAACGGCCCACGGTTGCAGCGGAACCCCACCCCGAATCCAGGGCCGGGCCATGAGCCGGGCCATGGGCAGGATCATCCGGCCGCGATCTTCAGCGCCAGCGGCACCAGCAGGATGGCGAAGGCCCGCTTCAGCAGCGGCGCCGGCAGCCGCGCGGCGAGGCGCGCGCCGAGCGGGGCGGTCAGGGCGCTGGCGGCGCCGATCTCCAGCAGGGCCGACAGGTGCAGATAGCCGAACTGCCCAGGCAGATGCAGGCCCTCGCGCAGGCCGAGTCCGGTGTAGAGGACGGCGCCGAACAGCGTCACCGGCAGGCCGATGGCGGTCGATGTGGCGACCGCGCGGGCCATCGCGTGGCCGCGCCCGCTGAGGAAGGGGACCATCAGCACGCCGCCGCCGGCCCCGATGAAGCTGCCCGCCACGCCGATCAGCGCGCCGCCCAGCCGGTAACGGTTCGGCGAGCCGTCCACCGCCCTGCTGCCTTTCGCCGCACCCCCGGCGATCATCCGCCAGGCCGTGTAGAGCAGGAAGCCGCCGACCGCCAGCCGCAGGGCCGCCGCCGGCAGATGGGTGGCGACCGCGCTGCCCAGCGCGACGCCGGCCAGGCTGGCGAGGATGGTGGTGCGGAAGACCGCCCAGTCGACGTTGCCGAGCCGGTGGTGCGACAGCACCGACGACACCGAGGTGACGGCGACCACCGCCATCGAGGTGGCCAGCGCGGTCAGCGGCGCGGAATCGGCCGGCACCCCCAGCCAGGGCAGCACCAGCGTCAGCAGCGGCACCGCGATCAGCGCCGTGCCCACCCCGAGCGCGCCCAGCATCAGGCCGCCCAGCGCGCCGCCAGCCAGGAAGATCAACGCACCGGTCATCACAGCCGCCCTCACCGCGTCGGGAGCGGCAGCTTAGCGGAAAATACCGGGAGCGCCACCCATGGCGGAATCGCTCCGGCTACAGCCCCAGCCGCGCCCACAGCGCCCGGTCCTCCACCGCCGCGACGGCGGCGGCCGGCAGCGCCTCGGCCATCGCCCGCCCATCGAAGCCGGCGCGGAAGCCCAGCTTGCGCATCCAGCCGCGCTCCTCCTGCACCACGCGCAGCCGGACCTTCTCGCCGAAACGGCCGCGCAGCACGGCGCGCAGGTCGCCCAGCCCGTCGATCAGCCCGAGGTCCCTCGCCTGCCGCCCAGCCCAGAAGGAGCCGGAGAACAGGACCTCCTCCGGCCCGGTCAGGCGGGCGCCGCGCCGGTTTCGCACCATCGCCTTGAAGGCGTCGTGGATGTCGGCCTGGATCGTCTTCAGATGGGCGACCCCATCCTCCTGCTCCGGCGAGAAGGGGTCGAGCAGCGCCTTCTTGTCGCCGGCGGTGTAGAGCCGCCGCTCGATGCCGTACCGCCCGAGCAGCTCGTGCAGGCCGAAGCCGGCGGAGACGACGCCGATCGAACCGACGACCGAGCTTTCGTCCGCCCAGATCTCGTCGGCGGCGCAGGCCAGCCAATAGCCGCCGGAGGCCGCCGCGTCCTCGCAGAAGGCCAGCACCGGAAGCGTCTTCTCCTCGGCGAGGTCGCGGATGCGCTTGGCGATCAGCGCCGACTGCACCGGTGACCCGCCCGGCGAGTTGACGATCAGCGCCACCGCCGCCTGCCCCTTGGGCGCGAAGGCGCGTTCCAGGATCGGGGCGATTCCGGCCAGCGTCAGGCCGGGGCGGAAGGCGCCGCCCTGGCCGATGACGCCGGACAGGCGGACGACGGACACCAGCGGCCCGGCGTTGCGCCAGGGGCCGAAGGGGAGTTTCGCGAGAAGCGGTTTCAGGCTCATGCCGCGACAGATGGGGTTGCGCCGTCGCTCTGTCAAAGCTCCAGCGCGGCGGCGTCGCGCAGAATCCGCTCGGCGGCGGCGGTGTAGCGCCCGTCGGCCTCGTGGATGACGACCCCCGCGGTCAGCCGGGCCGGAGACCGCAGGCCCTTGCGGGCGGCGACCAGCACCCGCCTGGCCTCCTGTCCGGCCTTCGGCCACAGCGGCACGACGGCCAGCGCGCCGAAGCGCGGGCGCAGCGCCTCCAGGATGTCGTCGAGCCGGTCGGCGCGGTGGACCAGCGTGACGGTGCCGCGCGGCTTGAGCATGGCGTCGGCGAAGCGCAGCCAGTCGGGCAGCCGCGCCGCGCCCTCGACGTTGGCGGCGGCCTTCCAGGCGTCGGGCGGTCGGCTGGCGGCGTCGGCGCGCAGATAGGGCGGATTCATCATCACACGGTCGAAGGAGCCGGGGCGCAGCGCCTCCGGCGGGGCCAGAAGGTCGCCCTCGACGATGGCGACGCGGCTCTCCAGCCCGTTCAGCGCGGCGTTGCGGCGGGCGAAGCCGGCGGCGTCGGCGCGCTGTTCCAGCCCGACCACCGCCGCTTCCGGCACGCGCGCCGCCAGACACAGGGCGGCGGCCCCGGTGCCGGTGCCGACATCCAGCACCCGCTCGCCGGGCCGCGCGGCGGTGACGGCGGCCAGAAACACCGGATCGATGGCGGCGCGGTAGCCGTCCTCGGGCTGGAGCAGCCGGACGCGCCCGCCCAGCAGGAAGTCGGCGGGGCCGCCGATCCCCATGCCTTCCGTCTCCGCGCCGCCCGTCTCCGCGCCATCCGTCTCCAGGCCGCCGCTCACGCCTCGCCCGCCTCGCGCAGGACGCGCAGCGCCTGGGCCAGATTTTCCTCGGCGACCATCAGGCGGCGGGGGATGGCGCCGATCGAGCCCTCCAGCACGCTGGTGTGGGTGTCGAGCACCACCGCCGCGATTCCGGCGTCGGCGAGCAGCGCCGTCAGCCAGGACAGCCGCACGGGATCGGTTGTGCGCAGGATTTCTCTCATCGACGTGACAAAAAGCGGGGGCTTGCGGGCTTGACCGAAGAGGCTAGGCCGTTATGCTCCCTACCGCAATTCCTGGCGTCAATCACCTGTGGAGTCGACCTTGGCGGTCGTGACCAACTTCGAGCCGAAACGGCGCAAGTCTACCCCGCTCGACGACCTGACCGCTCTGGTGGCCGAGGACCTCAGCGCCGTCAACGACATCATCCTCCAGCGCATGCAGTCGCAGGTCGAGCTGATTCCGCAGCTCGCCGGCTACCTGATCGCGGCGGGCGGCAAGCGGCTGCGGCCCGTGCTGACGCTGGCGGCGGCCAACCTGTGCGGCTACGGCGGCGAGCACCACCGCCTGCTGGCGGCGGTGGTGGAGTTCATCCACAGCGCCACCCTGCTGCACGACGACGTGGTCGACGAGAGCGACCTGCGGCGCGGGCTGGCCTCGGCCAACGCGGTGTTCGGCAACAAGGCCAGCGTGCTGGTCGGCGACTTCCTCTTCTCCCGCGCCTTCGAGATGATGGTGGAGGTGAAGTCGCTCGACGTGCTGCGCATCCTGTCGGGCGCCTCGGCCATCATCGCCGAGGGCGAGGTGCTGCAACTGCGCACCACCAACGACACCGAGACCAGCGAGCAGGCCTATCTGGAGGTCATCAAGGGCAAGACGGCCGAGCTGTTCGCCGCCGCCTGCCGCGTCGGCGCCGTCGTCGCCGAGCGTCCGCAGGCGGAGGAGCTGGCGCTCTACGACTACGGCATGAATCTGGGCATCGCCTTCCAGCTCGTCGACGACGTGCTGGATTACTCGGCGCTCCAGGCCAAGCTGGGCAAGACGGTCGGCGACGATTTCCGCGAGGGCAAGATCACCCTGCCGGTCGTGCTCGCCTTCCGGCGCGGCAACGACGAGGAGCGGGCCTTCTGGCGCCGCACCATGGAGGAGCTGGACCAGAAGGACGGCGACCTGGAGCGCGCGCAGGAGCTGATGGCCCGCCACAACGCGCTGAAGGACACGGTGGAGCGCGCGCGCCACTACGGCTCGATCGCCCGCGACAGCCTCGGTCTGTTCGCCGACAGCCCGATCAAGCGCGCCCTTCTGGAAGTCATTGATTTCGTGATCGACCGGGATTTCTGAGGCACGCATATTTTTTCGCCGCGTGACGCTTTTTTGCGTTGCGCCCCTCGGCGGGACCGCCTATAAACCCGGCCACCGGCGGACGACACCAAGCCCGCCGGTGACCTGAACGGAGTGTAGCTCAGCCTGGTAGAGCACTGCTTTCGGGAGGCAGGGGCCGGAGGTTCGAATCCTCTCACTCCGACCAGCAAGGACAAGGGCTTCTGGAGAAATCCAGAAGCCCTTCGTCGTTTCCGGGTCGCGATTCCGGACGCGGGCCGGAGGCCCGTGCCGGGCGGCTGTTCCGTCAGGCCGCGGCGCGCGCCCGCATCGCCCGCAGATAGTCCCGCACGCGCCCATCCCGCCACGCGGTGTCCATCGCCCGTCCTTCCGCCCGCGCCAGCCGGCAGGCGGCGACCGCCTCGGCGCGGCCGTCGGCTTGCGGACGCAGATCGTCGGGCAGGGTGGCCAGCAGGGCATCCGCCACCTCGGCCGGCGGTGCCGGCCCGTCGCGCAGCCACGCCTCGGCCTCCTGGAAGCCGTCGCGGCCCATCAGCGCGATCATGTAGTCGCAGGCCGACTGGAAGGCGGGCAGCAGCCGGCCGGGACTGGCCGACACCATCGGCAGCAGCGGCGCCAGCGACGGCGCCAGATGGTTGGCGTAGACCGTGGCGCCCCAATAGAGCGCGGCGGTCTCGCGGAAATGGGCGAGGTCGCGCACCGGGACCAGGCCGGACTCGGCGATCGGCAGGATCTCGACCTTGGGCTTGGTCGCGACGACCGTGTCGTTGGAGACGTCGACGTAGAGTCCGCCGAACTGGAGCGCGTTCTGGAAATAGCGCCCGCGCAGCACGCCCCAGACGGTGCGGACCACCCCGCCGGCCGCGACGAAATCGCGGATCGCGCGGTCCATGGCGTTGGCCGGCCGCGCCGCCCGTCCGGCCAGCCGCACGAACAGGTCGTTGTTGATCTCCTCGCAGCGGCCGTAGGGGTAGGGTTGGCCGGCCGCCTTCGGCAGGCGGGGGGCCAGCGCCGCGTCGGTCTCCGCCCGCAGCGCCAGGAAGTAACGCATCAGCCGGTCGGTGCGGAAGCTCAGGAAGCGGTCGGTCAGCGCCGCCTGATGCGCCGTCACCGGGGCGATTTCCTGAGGCAGCAGCGGAGGCGTCATCGGTCACCGGCGTCGGGAAGGGGCGGGGGCGCCTCATCATAGGGCGGGCGGTGGCCGGGGGAAACCGCCCCGCGGCCCTGGCTGGCCGGGCCGTTGGGCAGGGCGTGGAAGTCGTTGGCCGTCACCGCCCCGCCGGTCGCCTCGGCGATGCGGGCCATCACGCGGGGGCGCGGCACGCGCTGGCCGTGGCGGTAGCGGTTGACCGCCGCCTGGCTGGTGCCGATCAGGGCGGCGAAGGCCTCTTCCTTGGTGACGGTGCGGGTGAGCCAGTCGTCGAGCGTCATGCCGCAACGGTTTAACCCATGCCGGTTTTTGCACGCAAGCGGATTGGCATGGTGGATTGGACTTTTTCAAACCGATCCGGTATGAAGGAGCCATGTCCACGATGCGCGAATTGCGGCAGGCCGCCGGGCTGAGCCAGGAAAAGCTGGCCGAGCTGGCGGGAACCTCGCAGCCGCAGATCAACAAGCTGGAGACCGGCCAGCGCAAGATGACCGTCGACTGGGCGGTCAAGCTCGCCCAGCCGCTGGGCGTCGAGCCGACCGTGCTGCTCGGGCTCGACCCGGCGCCGCCGGCCCCCGCCCCGGCGCGCCCGCGCGGCGGTCCGCCGCCGCTGCTCCGGCCGGTCCCGTCCCCATCCCTGTCCAGTCCGGCGGCCGTCGCCGAGCCGATGCCGGTGCGCGCGGCGGCGCGCGGCGGGGTGGATCAGGAGATGTTCCTGGAGGATGGCCCGATCGACTGGGTCGCCAAGCCGGACTATCTGAAGAACGCGCGTGATCCCTACGCGATGTATGTGGTGGGCGAGTCGATGATGCCGCGCTTCCGGCCGGCCCAGCTTCTGCACGTCAACCCACACAAGCCGCCGGCGGCCGGATCCGGGGTGGTGGTGGTCAAGCGCAGCAAGGCGGTGCTGGTGAAGGAGTTCGTGCGCCGGGTGCCCGACGGCATCGTTCTGCGCGAGTACCAGCCGGACGACCGCGAATTCACCGTCGCCGACACCGAGCTGGACACCATCCACACGGTCGTCGGGCTCCAGGAGCCGTGATCGGACACCGTTTCGGTATAGGGTTGTTCTGGATTTAAAAATCCATTTTGGATTAATCCTTGGGCGTCGCACACAACGAGAGCCAAGGAGATACCGACATGGCCCAACCCCACCCGCGCTTCTTTCCCGGCCCCATGCGCGGCCGTCTGGACAGCTTCACCGAACGGGGCGCGCGGGAGATCGCGCGGCGCATCCGCTCCGCCTGGGAGAAGGCCGGCTGGGATGTGGAGGTCCGCGTCGAGCGCATCTCCAGCGAGGAGATCGGCGACGGCCGCAGCGTGGCCCATTTCACCGTGCGCAGCGATCTGGTCAACGGCATGGCCCAGCGCCGTCTGGGGGCGTAAAAAAGGCCGGACGCCCGGGGTGAGGCGTCCGGCCATGCTGCGGGGAATCGGGGGCGTGATTCCCCGCCGGGGCAACCGCTCTGCCCTTAGCCCTTACGCGGCCACCGACTCCAGCGCCGGATAATCCGTGTAGCCCTTGGCGTCGCCGCCGTAGTAGCTGCCGCGGTCCGGCTCGTTCAGGGCGGCGTCACGCTGGAAGCGGACCGGCAGGTCCGGGTTGGAGATGAACGCCTCGCCGAAGCTGATGGCGTCCGCGGCACCCGCCGCCAGCGCCGCGTCGGCGTCGGCGCGGCTGTAGCCGCCGTTCAGGATGAAGGGGCCCTTGTAGGCCGCGCGCAGGGCCGCCGCGACGTGCGGGGCGCCGTCGGGCGGGGCCATGTGGTGGCCGGGCCGGCCTTCGATGACGTGCAGGTAGGCGAGGCCGAACGGGTTGAGCGCCTTGGCGACGCTGAGGAAATGCGCCGCCGGGTCGCTGTCGCCCATGTCGTTGAAGACGCCGGTCGGCGACAGGCGCACGCCGATGCGGTCGGCGCCGATGGCGTGCGCCGTGGCCTCCAGGATTTCCAGCAGGAAGCGGGCGCGGTTCTCGACGCTGCCACCGTAGCGGTCGGTCCGCCGGTTGGTGCGGTCGCGCAGGAACTGGTCGATCAGATAGCCGTTGGCGGCGTGGATCTCGACGCCGTCCAGCCCGGCGTCGAACACCGCGCGCTTGGCGGCGTCGGCGAAGTGGCGGACCAGCACCGGGATCTCGTCGGTTTCCAAGGCGCGCGGCACCGGGAAGGGCTGCATGCCCTGGCCGGTGTACAGCTCGCCCTTCGCGGCCACCGCCGAGGGCGCCAGCGGGGCGGCGCCGTTCGGCTGGAACAGCGGGTGCGAGATGCGCCCGACATGCCAGAGCTGGGTCACGATGCGGCCGCCGGCGGCGTGCACCGCCTCCGACACCGCGCGCCATGCCAGGGTCTGCGCGTCGGTGTGGATGCCGGGGGTGTTGGGGTAGCCCTGGGCGGTGTCGCAGACCTGGGTGGCCTCGGTGATGATCAGGCCGGCCGAGGCGCGCTGCGCGTAATACTCGGCGGTCAGCGCGGTCGGGCAGTTGCCGGCGCCGGCGCGGCTGCGGGTCATCGGGGCCATGATGACCCGGTTCGGCAGCTCGATGGCGCCCAGGCGCAGGGGCGTGAACAGGTCGGGGGTGTCGGTCGCGGACTGGGACATGGCGGCGTGCTCGCTCTTGTATGTATGTGGGTACATACATGCCTGACTCGCTCGCCCTTGTCAAGTATGCGCCTGCGTACTTATTATCAAGACAGCGGGGACGCTTCCGGTTCCCCGGCCAGCCCTCCGGGCCGGTTTCTTGAAGGACGGCCCCGGAGGGGCTGGAGGGTGGGTGTTTTGGACGGGACTGATTCGACGACCGATCCCTGTTGCGGCGAGAGCGGCTCGCGCAAGCGCGACCGCGAGGCGACGAAGGGCGCGCTGCTCGACGCCGCCAAGATGGTGTTCGCCGAGCGCGGCTTCGACGCGGCGACGACCCGCGAGATCGCCGGGCGGGCGGGCGTCAACGAACAGCTCATCCAGCGCTATTTCTCCGGCAAGAGCGGCCTGCTGCTGGCGGTGGTCGAGCATTACTGGCGGGAAGAGGCGGGCGGTTGCGACCTGCCGCCGCCGGCCGACGACATCGAGACCGACCTCGCCCATTTCCTGCACGCGCAGTTGAAGCACAGCTGGCAGTGCCGCGACTTCACGCGGGTGGTGCTGGCGCGCGCGCTGGTCGATCCGGCCATCGCCGACGAGATGGCGCGCACCCTGTCGCAAAGCCGCATCCCCTGCTTGCTGAAGCGGCTCGAAACGCTGCGCGACCGTGGCGCCATCGCCGCCGACGCCGACCTTGCCAACGTGGCGGCCGGCATCGCGACGCTCAGCTTCGGATTGGGTTTTCTCGATCAGGTCGTGTTCGGCCGCGACGGCGAGCGGGTCTGCGCCATCGTCCGCACGCTGGCCCACACCATCGCGCACGGGCTGACGCCCCGCAATTGAGGTGGGGCGGGCGCGCTATTCGGCGGCGGCGCGGGCGGCGGCCCGGTGGGTGCTGAGGGCGTCGGCCGAGAAGACCAGCAGCGCCAGCCAGATGCAGCCGAAGGCCAGCGCGTGGGTGGTGGTGAAGGGCTCGCCATAGACCAGCACGCCCAGCAGAAGCTGACAGGTCGGGCTGAGATATTGCAGCACCCCGACGGTGGACAGCTTCAGCTTCGCGGCGCCGATCATGAACAGCACCAGCGGCACGGCGGTCACCGGCCCGGCCAGAACCAGCAGCAGGCTGCCGCCGGCCGTGTGGCCGAAGGACCCGCCGCCGCCCAGCCACAGCAGATAGGCCAGCGCCGCCGGCAGCAGCAGCAGGGTCTCCACCAGCAGCCCGATCACCGGGTCGATCGCCGCCTTCTTGCGGACCAGCGCGTAGAAGCCGAAGGACAGCGCCAGGGCCAGCGCGACCCAGGGCACCGCGCCATGGGCGGCCACCAGGATGGCGACGGCCAGCCCGGCGATGGCGACGGCGGCGAGCTGGCGCCGGTTCAGCCGCTCGCCCAGGAAGACCACGCCAAGCAGCACGTTGACCAGCGGGTTGATGTAGTAGCCGAGGCTGGCCTCGACCAGACGGTTCTCACCGATCGCCCAGATGAAGGTGGTCCAGTTGGTGGTGACCAGCAGCGTGCTGACCAGGAAGATGCCAAGCCGTCGCCAGCTTCCCACAGCGGCGGCGATGGCTCTTGGTCCCTTGAGGGCGAGCACGCCGAAGCCGACCAGCACGACGGTCCAGACGACGCGGTGGGCGACGATCTCCACCGGGCCGGTGTCGCCCAGCAGCTTGAAATAGATCGGGTTGGCCAGCCCCCAGATCAGGAAGGAGACGAGCACCGCCGTGAAGGCGGACGCCGTCGAGGTTTCGGTCGCCGGGGCGGTGGGGGAGTTGGCCATGCCGTCCGTGTAGCACACAATTTGGGCAGGCCGGCAGCGCGGTGCCGGGCATGGCCGGGCTGCGTGGCGGGTATATCGCTCGCGGGACGCGAGTCGGCGGAGGTCTGTGCGCGTCGCTCGCGCCGGCGCCCGCCCAGCAAAAAGCCCCGCCGAAGCGGGGCTTTCCGTTTCTCTAGAGCGGAATGCGACGATCAGGCGGCGACGCCGGTCGTGATGCCCTTCTCGCTCAGCAGGCTTTGCAGCTCGCCGCTCTCGTACATCTCGCGGACGATGTCGCAGCCGCCGACCAGCTCGCCCTTGACGTAGAGCTGCGGGAAGGTCGGCCAGTTCGAGTATTCCTTCAGGCCCTGGCGCAGGCCCGGATCCTCCAGGATGTTGATGCCCTTGAACTTGACGCCCACATGGCTCAGCACCTGGACGACGGCGGCGGAGAAGCCGCACTGCGGGAACACCGGGGTGCCCTTCATGTAGAGCACGACATCGCTGCTGCCGAGATCCTGCTTGATGCGCTCGACGACGTTCTGATCGACCATGACTTCAAACCCTCTCTGAATGATGCCGACGACGATGCAACAGGTCGTGGGCGCTTGTCGTGTGATGTCTCACGCGTTGTCCGGCACGGCGGTGGTCAGGGCGAGCGCGTGCAACTCGCCGCCCATCTTCCCCTGCAACGCCGCGTAGACCATCTGGTGCTGCTGCACCCGGCTCTTGCCCTTGAAGGCCGCCGAGGTGACGAGGGCGGCGTAGTGGTCGCCGTCGCCGCGCAGGTCGGCGATCTCGACCGCCGCGTCGGGGATGCCTTCCTTGATGAGCTGTTCGATCGTGGCGGCTTCCATCGCCATGCTGTGTCCTCGCTCTGTTCGGGATGCGCCCCGCCCGGGCCGTTCTGGGCAAAGAGAGTAGGGTGGGGGCACGCGTTTGTCACCTGCCCGCGTCGGTTTTCCACGGCTCGGCAGGCTTGCGTTACGCAAAAGGCCGCCATGCCCGGTTCGACGCGGGCATGGCGGCCTGAACGTGGGGGCAAATCCCCGGTCGGCTTACAGCTCGGCCGACATGTAGTCGGGCAGCCAGCTCTCGTTGACGGTCTTCAGGCGCTTCAGCGAAACGATGTCGCCGCCGCGGTCCGACAGCGAGGCGCCGCGCGTCTCGCCCAGCACCGCCACCGGCACGCCGGCCGCCTTCGCCTTCTCCTGCACCGTGGCCGCGACGTCCGGACGGACCGCCAGCACGTAGCGGCCCTGGTCCTCGCCGAACAGGGCGCGCGGGTGGGCGCCGTCCAGGCCGGTCAGGTGGGCGCCGATGCCGCCGGCCAGCGCCATCTCGGCGATGGTGACGAGCAGGCCGCCGTCGGCCACGTCGTGGCTCGACACCACCAGACCCTCGCGGATCAGGCCGCGCACGAAGTCGCCGTTGCGGCGCTCGACGGCCAGATCGACCGGCGGGGGCGGGCCTTCTTCGCGGCCGAGGATCTCGCGCAGGAACAGCGACTGGCCGATGTGGCCGCCCTGGGCGTTCGTCGCCTCGCCGATGCCGAGGATGACGTCGCCCTCGTTCTGGAAGGCGATGCCGACCGCGATCATCGCGTCGGGCAGAGTGCCGACGCCGCCGATGGCCGGGGTGGGGAGGATCGCCTCGCCGTTGGTCTCGTTGTAGAGCGAGACGTTGCCCGACACGACCGGGAAGTCGAGCGCCTTGCAGGCCGCGCCGATGCCTTGGACGGCGCCGACGAACTGGCCCATGATCCGCGGCTTCTCGGGGTTGCCGAAGTTCATGTTGTCGGTGATGGCGAGCGGCAGCGCGCCCACCGCCGACAGGTTGCGCCACGCCTCGGCCACCGCCTGCTTGCCGCCCTCGACCGGGTCGGCGAGGCAGTAGCGCGGCGTGCAGTCGGTGGTGATCGCCACCGCCTTGGTCTGGCCCGGCACGCGGACGACCGCCGCGTCGGCCTGGCCCGACATGAAGCGGGTGTCGCCGCCGACGAGGCTGTCATACTGCTCCCAGATCCAGCGCTTGGAGGCGAGGTCGGGGCAGGCGAAGAGCTTGGCCAGCGTGTCGCCGAGCGGGGCGTCGTAGCCGTCGAACACGCTGTCCGGCACCTCCGCGGCGGCCGGGGTCGGTTCCCACGGGCGGTCGTATTCGGGGGCGGCGTTGGACACCGGGGCGATCGGCATGTCGCACCAGGTCTCGCCATACATCTTGATGACGAGGTTGCCGGTGTCGGTCAGATGGCCGATGACGGCGAAGTCCAGCTCCCACTTGTCGAAGATGGCCTTCGCCACCTCCTCGCGGCCGGGCTTCAGGATGATCAGCATGCGCTCCTGGCTTTCGGAGAGCATGATCTCGTAGGGCGTCATCGCCTCTTCGCGCATCGGCAGGCTGTCGAGCGCCAGCTCGATGCCCAGACCGCCCTTGCCGGCCATCTCGACCGAGGAGGAGGTCAGGCCGGCGGCGCCCATGTCCTGGATGGCGACGATGGCGTCGGTCTCCATCAGCTCCAGGCAGGCCTCGATCAGCAGCTTCTCGGTGAAGGGGTCGCCGACCTGCACGGTCGGGCGCTTCTCCTCCGAATCCTCGGTGAATTCGGCCGACGCCATGGTGGCGCCGTGGATGCCGTCGCGGCCGGTCTTGGAACCGACATAGACGACCGGGTTGCCGATGCCGGCGGCGGCCGAATAGAAGATCCGGTCGGCCTTGGCGACGCCCACGGTCATCGCGTTGACCAGGATGTTGCCGTTGTAGGCCGGGTGGAAGTTGGTCTCGCCGCCGACGGTGGGGACGCCGACGCAGTTGCCGTAGCCGCCGATGCCCGACACGACGCCGGACACCAGATGGCGGGTCTTCGGGTGGTCGGGCGAGCCGAAGCGCAGCGCGTTCATGTTGGCGATGGGCCGGGCGCCCATGGTGAACACGTCGCGCAGGATGCCGCCGACGCCGGTCGCCGCACCCTGGTAGGGCTCGATGTAGGATGGGTGGTTGTGGCTCTCCATCTTGAAGATGACGGTGTCGCCGTCACCGATGTCGACCACGCCGGCGTTCTCGCCGGGGCCGCAGATGACCTGCGGGCCGGTGGTCGGCAGCGTCTTCAGCCACAGCTTGGAGGATTTGTACGAGCAGTGCTCCGACCACATGACCGAGATGATGCCCATCTCGGTGAAGGTCGGGACGCGGCCCAGGATCTCCAGCGCGTTGTTGTATTCCGCCTCGGACAGGCCGAATTCGCGGGCCAGCTCCAGGGTGACGGGGCGCTCTTGGGCGCGGGTTGCCACAGCCAAAGGATGGGTTGCGCTCACGACAGGGCCTCCACCAGACCATCGAACATCGGCTTGCCGTCGGTGTTGCCGTGCAGGCCCTCCACCGCGTCTTCCGGGTGCGGCATCAGGCCCAGCACGGTGCGCTTGGCGTTGAAGATGCCGGCGATGTCGGACACCGAGTGGTTCGGGTTGCCGCGCGGGTCGGCGCGGGCGTCATCGGCGACGTAGCGGAAGGCCACCTGCCCCTCGCCGTCGAGCCGCCTGACCGTCTCGGCGTCGGCCCAGTAGTTGCCGTCGCCGTGGGCGACCGGGTAGCGCACGATCTGCCCCTTGGCGTATTTCGCCGTGAATGGGCTGTCGGTGTTCTCCACCCGCAGATGCTGGACGCGGCAGACGAACTTCAGCCCGCCGTTGCGCATCAAAGCACCCGGCAGCAGCCCGGCCTCGGTGATGATCTGGAAGCCGTTGCAGACGCCGAGCACCCGCACGCCCTGATCGGCCCGCGCCTTCACCTCGCGCATGATCGGCGAGTGCGCCGCCATGGCGCCGGAGCGCAGGTAATCGCCATAGGAGAAGCCGCCGGGCACGACGATCAGGTCGACCTTGGGCAGTTCGGTGTCGCGGTGCCAGACCAGATGCGGCTTGGTTCCGCTGGCGGCCTCCAGCGCGGCGACGGCGTCGCGTTCGCGGTTGGAGCCGGGGAAAACGACGATGGCGGCCTTCATGGGGCGGTCAAAATCCGGCGTCGTGGGGGGAGTTGTTCGGGCCGGACACTAAGGCCGCCGCCCCGGCAAAGCAAGGGCGGCGGGCCCCGCAAGGGCCGCGAATCGGCCATGTCATTGGGTCGGCGCGTCCTCTTCCGGGTAGGCGGTGATGTGGTGCAACGACAGGTCGGCGCCGCGGTACTCCTGCTCCTGGTCCATGCGGATGCCGACGACCGCCTTCAGCAGCCCGTAGACCGCGAGGCCGGCGGCGAAGCCGAAGCCGGCGCCGCCCAGCGTGCCGATCACCTGCGAGGCGAGCGACACGCCGCCGAGCCCGCCCAGCGCCTCCTGCCCGAAGACGCCGGCCAGCAGCCCGCCGGTCAGGCCGCAAAGCCCGTGCAGCGGCCAGACGCCCAGCACGTCGTCGATCTTCCAGTCGATCTGGCACTTGTTGAAGGCCCAGACGAACAGCAGCCCGGCGACGCCGCCGGTGACCAGCGCGCCCAGCGGGTGCATGACGTCCGACCCGGCGCAGACCGCGACCAGCCCGGCCAGCGCCCCGTTGTGGACGAAGCCCGGATCGGTGCGGCTGATGACCAGCGAGGTGACGATGCCGCCGACCATCGCCATCAGCGAGTTGAGCGCGACCAGACCCGACACGCCGTCGAGCGCCTGGGCGCTCATCACGTTGAAGCCGAACCAGCCGACGCACAGCACCCAGGCGCCGAGCGCCAGGAAGGGGATGTTCGAAGGCGGGATGGCGATCAGCGAGCCGTTGGCCCGGTAGCGGCCGCGCCGGTTGCCGAGATGCAGCACGGCGCCGAGCGCCACCCAGCCGCCGAAGGCATGAACCACAACCGACCCGGCGAAATCGTGGAAGGGCTGGCCGAAGCTCTGCGCCATCCAGGCTTGCAGGCCGAAGCGGCTGCCCCAGACGGTGCCTTCCAGCAGCGGGTAGAACAGCGCGATCAGCGCGACGGTGGCGCCCATCTGCGGCCAGAAGCGGGCGCGCTCGGCGATGCCGCCCGAGACGATGGCCGGTACGGCGGCGGCGAAGGTCGCCAGGAAGAAGAACTTCACCAGATCGTAGCCGTAGGCGGCGAAGCCGGCGCCGCCCTTGCCGACCAGCGTCTTCGCGTCGGCGAAGAAATCCACGCCATAGGCGACGGTGTAGCCGACCAGGAAATAGGCGAGCGTCGACATGGCGAAGTCGGAGAGGATCTTCACCAGCGCGTTGACCTGATTCTTGCGGCGGACCGTGCCGACCTCCAGCAGGGCGAAGCCGCAATGCATCGCCAGCACCATCACCGCGCCGATCAGGACGAACAGAACGTCGCCCCCGGTTCTTGCTGTGTCCATATGCGCAAACTTTCAGCATTTTGCCTAAATTTCAGGCAATCTGCTAACAGATTGGGCGAATGCGTGCAAGCGCGGAATTGCCTCCGGGCTGGGCAGGCTGCGGAAAGGCAGCGCAAAGCGCGGGCAAACCCGTGTGGGGCTGTCCGTTCCTTGCGCAAGAAGAATGCCAAGTGGTGAAAGCGTGGGCGGGGGAAGGGGGCGTAGACACCAAGAAGCCCCTCTCCCCTTGCGGGAGAGGGGCTTTTCGTTCCGGGAGGAGTGGGAAGGCCGCTCAGTCGCCGTTCAGCCGGCCGGCCCAATCCTCGACCGCGCTCCGCTCCAGCCGGCGTTCGGCGAGCGTCTTCCAGCTCCGCGCCAGGGCCGGCAGGGCGGCCATCTCGGCCAGCGCCGCGCGGTCCATCGTGTCGACGTACAGCACCCGCAGCAGCCGGGCGAGCGGCCAGCCGGGGCAAGGGCGCTCGACCAGGGTCAACCGGTCGCCGGGGCCGATGGTGCCGTCCTCGATGACGCGATAGTACCAGCCGGTGCGCGCCGTGGTCTGCACGCGCCTGGCCATGTCCGGCACGCCGAAGCGGTGGTTGAGCTTCCAGCAGGGCTGGCGGGCCTGCGCCACCTCCAGCAGGGCGGTGCCGGCGCGCAGCCGGTCGCCCAGGCAGATATCGGCTTCGGTGACGCCCCGCGTCGAGAGGTTCTCGCCGAAGGCGCCAGGCGTGCCGAGCAGCGGCAGATCCGCGCCGAGATCGTCCCGCCACGCGGCGTGGTGGTCGAGCGGGTAATGGTGGATCGCCTTGTCCGGCCCGCCATGGACCCGGCGGTCGGCCTGCTCGTCGTCGAGGAAGCCGTTGACGCCGACGGCGCGCGGGCCGTCCACCGGCGTCTTGCCGATGGCGCTGGTGCGGCCGGGTGGCCCGAAGGGCACGGCCTTGCCGAGCAGGACGGTCGAAATGGTCAGGTCGATCATCGTGGCTTCCGCGCTTGTTCCCGCGCCTGCTCCTGCAAGGCGACGTAATGGTGCCAGACCAGCCGGGCGGCGATGGTCCGGTGGGGGCGCCAGGGCTCGGCGACCGCCAGCAGTTGCTTGGCCGTCGGCTTGTCGGGCCAGCCCTTCAGCCGCTGCACGCCGAGCTGGATCGCCAGATCGCCGATCGGCCAGATGTCCGGCCGGTCCTGCGCCGCCATCAGATAGACCTCGGCGGTCCAGCGGCCGATCCCCTTCAGGGCGACCAGCGTGGCGATCGCCTCCTCGTCCGGCAAGGCGTGGACGGCGTCGAAATCAAGGCGCCCGTCCGTCACCGCCTCGGCCAGCCCGCGTGCGTAGCCGATCTTCTGGCGCGAGAAGCCGCAGGCCCGCAGCGTGTCGTCGTCCAGCGCCAGGACGGCGTCCGGGGTGACGGCGCCGCCAAGCCTCGTCTCCAGCTTCGCCCACAGGACGGCCGCAACCCTGGTGGAGAGCTGCTGCTCCATCACCATGCGCAGCAGGCCGGGAAAGCCGCCGGGGCGCGAGAAGTCGCGCACGGTCGGCCCGCCGACGCGCAGGCATTCGGCGAAGATCGGATCGAGGGTGGCGAGATGGTCGACGGACATGGAAAGAAGACCCTCACGAAGCGAAAAAGGCACGGAGAGGACCGCAAGGACCGGTGCCGCCGGGCATGGCGCCCATCGGCCGTCCTCACGACCCCCTTCGTGCCTTCGCGTCGTCGTGGTGACAGATCACCAAGGCGGGCAGGCCCGGATCAGGCCACCAGCTCGATGGCGTAATCCTCGATCACGGTGTTGGCGAGCAGCTTGCCGCACATCGCTTCGACCTCCTTGCGGGCGGCCGCCTCGTCGGTGCTGCTGAGGGTGAGCTCGATCACCTTGCCGGCGCGGACGTCCTCGACGCCCTCGAAGCCCAGCGTGTGCAGCGCGTGCGCGATGGCCTTGCCCTGGGGATCCAGAACGCCGCGCTTGAGGGTGACGTGAACCTTGGCCTTCATCGGATTGTCCGCTCGCTTGGTGAGATAAGGGGTTGCTGAAGGGGGGATTATTGCAGGGTCTTGGGGCCCTTGACGTCGCTCGGCCCGCCTTCCGGCAGGATGCCGAGGCGCCGCGCGACCTCCTGGTAGGCCTCCTCGACGCGGCCGAGATCCTGGCGGAACCGGTCCTTGTCGAGCTTCTCGTTGGTCTTGACGTCCCACAGGCGGCAATTGTCCGGGCTGATCTCGTCGGCCAGGACGATGCGCATCTCCTCGTTCTCCCACAGCCGGCCGAACTCCAGCTTGAAGTCCACCAGCTTCAGCCCGATGCCGAGGAAGAGGCCCGAGAGATAGTCGTTCACGCGGAGCGACAGCGCCACCATGTCGTCGAGATCCTGGGGAGCCGCCCAGCCGAAGGCGGTGATGTGCTCCTCCGAGACCATCGGATCGTGGAGTTCGTCCGACTTGTAGTAGTACTCGATGATCGAGCGCGGCAGCGGCGTGCCTTCCGGGATGCCGAAGCGCTGCGACAGCGAGCCGGCGGCGACGTTGCGCACGACCAGCTCGATGGGGATGATCTCGACCTCGCGGACGAGCTGCTCGCGCATGTTCAGGCGGCGCACGAAATGCGTCGGCACGCCGATTTCCGACAGGCGGCTCATCAGATATTCGGAGATGCGGTTGTTCAGCACCCCCTTGCCGGTGATGACGCCCTTCTTCTGGTTGTTGAAGGCGCTCGCGTCGTCCTTGAAGTACTGCACCAAGGTGCCGGGTTCCGGTCCCTCGAACAGGACCTTCGCCTTGCCTTCGTAGATGCGCCGGCGTCGTGTCATCGTGTGTTCGTCCAAATACGAGCGGACCGGACAAGTGAGCTTGCCGGTCCAGGAATGTGCCCTTGTGATATAGCAAGCCGGCCGGGGGAACACAACGACACCCGTTCCCCGCGGGACGACGGTCAGTCCAGCGCCACGGGAACGAAGGGGGTTTCGTGCGGCCGGCCGGCGGCGAAATGCCAGACCGGCTTCAACTCCGGCCGCTCGACCGAGGGCAGGGCGATCAGCGCGCTCGACACCGTGCCGAACCCCATGGGCAGGCGGAAATCCATGGCGCCGCGCTCGCCGCGCCCGCCCTCCCAGATGCGGCTGCCGAGCAGCTCCGGCCAGCCGCCCCAGCCGAAGGCGGCCGCGTCGTCGGCGCCGGTCGTCGGCGCGACGGCGTGCTCGAACAGCGGGCGGTAGAGGGCGATGCGCGAATCCCCGGCGTCGTCGTCGAGGTCGAAGGCGGTGATCATATGGACGCCCTCCGGGATCGCGATCACCTCCGGCCGGTTGCGCGCGGAGGGGCCGCGATGGCTCAGCAGATAGGCGTCGCGGTTGTCGGCCAGCACGAGGTTGAAGGGCCGGTAGGCGCGGGTGTCGAGGTCGGCCAGCGAGCGGGCGGCCTCGCCGGCGTCGGCGTGGTCGAGCGCGTCGAGCACCAGCTCGCCGCGCGACCGCTTGCCGGTCTCCGGCCCCAGCGTGCCGTGACGGTTGAGGATGCCGGCGACCAGCCCCTCGTCGTTCAGCCCGAGCCAGGAGCCGCCGGCCAGCTCGTCCAGCCCGGCGACGAGGTTCGGGCGGTCCGGCCAGTGGCGCGCCGGGGCCTTCCAGGGCCGGCCGGCCATCTCGTCGCGGTTGGCGCCGACGACCAGCGGCCAGGTCGCGCCGGGCCGCCGCAGGAGGATGACGCTGCACATGTCGCACCTTGTCCTTCATGGTTCCCGAGGGCGTTTTCCCCAAGGGTATGGCGCCGCTCGACGGAATCTCCGCAGCAGGGGTGCGGCGGAACGGTGACGGCGGGGCCATCCCGGCTATATAATCCTTATACGGGAGCGAAAACCAATCCAAGGAGCCCGGGTCCCCATGACGACCTTCGACGATCGTGAAAAGGCTTTCGAGAACAAGTTCCAGCACGACGAGGACCTGCTCTTTCGCATCCGCATGCGGCGCGACAAGCTGGCCGGCCTGTGGGCCGCCGGCCTGATGGGGCTGGGCGGAGCCGAGGCCGAGGCCTACGCCCGGCAGATCGTCGAGGTGGACATCGGCACGCCGGGCCCGCACGACATCCGCGACCGGCTGGCCGCCGACCTGCACGCCAGGGGCGTCGACATCTCCGACCACCGGGTCGAGCGCGAGATGGGGCATCTGCTGGACCTCGCCCGCCAGCAGGTCAACGCGGAGTAGGCGGCGGACGCGTGACGCGCGCCTGAACGTGAAAGGCCCGGTGCGGAGGACGCACCGGGCCTTTTTGTTGGAATTTGCGGCCGTGGATGCCCGGCACAAGGCCGGGCATGACAAGGAGGGATTTTCCGCATGCCAAAACACGCATAAGATGCGTTGCCGAAGTGGTGAGGCATGGCATGCGTGGGGGCTGGGTCTATATTCTGACCAACCGTCCGAACGGGACCTTGTACGTCGGCGTCACCGGCAACCTCGCCCGCCGCATCTGGGAGCACCGGGAGGGAGCCATCGATGGCTTCACCAAGAGGTACGGCCTCAAGCGCTTGGTGTATGTCGAGCCTTATCCGGAGATCCGGACTGCGATCCAGCGTGAGAAGACCATGAAGCGCTGGCCGCGTGCCTGGAAAGTCCAGTTGATTCTGGAAAACAATCCGGAATGGGCGGATTTGTACGATGGACTTGCTTGAGACCGGTTCGAAAAAAATCCGCTCTGAATTACGGAGCGTCATGCCCGGACTTGATCCGGGCATCCACGGCCGCAAGCTTGGCAAACCCTCACAGCGTGGATGGCCGGGTCAAGCCCGGCCATGACGATCGAACGGCGACGAGCAGCCGCCGGTCAGCCCCTTACTCTCCGAAGACGCGCTTGAACACCGTGTCGACGTGCTTGGTGTGGTAGGTCATGTCGAACATCGGCTCCAACTTGTCGCGGCCGATGTGCTTGGCGACGTCGGCGTCGTTCGAGAGCAGCTCCAGGAAGTTGCCGCCATGCTCCCACACCTGCATGGCGTTGCGCTGCACCGCCTTGTAGCTGTCCTCGCGGCTCATCCCGGCCTGGGTCAGGGCCAGCAGGACACGCTGCGAGAAGACCAGCCCGCCCAGGTCGTCCAGGTTCTTCTGCATGCGCTCCGGATAGACCACCAGCTTCTCCATCATGCCGGTCAGGCGCATCAGGGCGAAGTCGAGGGTCACCGTCGCGTCGGGGCCGATCATGCGCTCGACCGAGCTGTGCGAGATGTCGCGCTCGTGCCACAGCGCGACGTTCTCCAGCGCCGGGACGACGGCGGCGCGGACGATGCGGGTGAGCCCGGTCAGGTTCTCCGACAGCACCGGGTTGCGCTTGTGCGGCATCGCCGACGAGCCCTTCTGGCCGGGGTGGAAATACTCCTCGGCCTCGCGCACCTCGGTGCGTTGCAGGTGGCGGATCTCGGTCGCCAGATTCTCGACGCTCGACGCGATGACGCCCAGCACCGAGAAGTAGAAGGCGTGGCGGTCGCGCGGGATCACCTGGGTGGAAACCGGCTCCACCGCCAGACCCAGCTTGGCGGCGACATGTTCCTCGACGCGCGGGTCGATGTTGGCGAAGGTGCCGACCGCGCCCGAGATGGCGCAGGTGGCGATGTCCTTGCGCGCCTGGACCAGACGCTCGCGGCCGCGCGCGAAGGCGGCGTAATGGCCGGCCAGCTTCAGGCCGAAGGTCGTCGGCTCGGCGTGGATGCCGTGGCTGCGGCCGATGGTGACGGTGTTCTTGTGTTCAAAGGCGCGGCGCTTCAGCGCGGCCAGCAGCTTGTCCATGTCCTCGAGCAGCAGGTCGGCGGCCTGCGTCATCTGCACCGCGAGGCAGGTGTCCAGCACGTCCGACGAGGTCATGCCCTGGTGGACGAAGCGCGCCTCCGGCCCGACATGCTCCGCGAGGTTGGTCAGGAAGGCGATGACGTCGTGCCGGGTCTCCCGCTCGATCTCGTCGATGCGGTCGATCTCCCACTTGCCGCGTTCCCAGACGGCGGCCGCCGCCTCCTTGGGGATGACGCCCAGCTCGGCCTGCGCGTCGCAGGCGTGCGCCTCGATCTCGAACCAGATGCGGAAGCGGTTCTCGGGCTCCCAGATGCGGGCCATTTCGGGGCGGGTGTAGCGGGGGATCATCGGCACTCTCCGAAGGATGCGGACCTGACGCGACAGGTTCGGGAACGACAGGCTTGGGGGACGGACGCAGGGTCACGCGCGCGCGGACCATAACCGTGGAGCGCCCCGTTGCAAAGCCCCGCCAGGTCGATGCCGGGGTTCGGACGATTTTGCGCAAATTTGGTTAAATTTCCAAAACAGCTTCTTTCCGATCGAAGGGAATAAGCGCCTATCGACAGGCGAAGCGGAAACCGGCATGACGCCATCGTGCCGCGAGATTTTCGGTGCGGCGCGGAACGACGCGAGGAATTCGGTCGGAAAATCGCGCGCCGGTCGTGCTCGCGCGCTGGCAGTTGCAGTCTTGCGAGCATTAAGCAAGAATTGCGGCGCGCGCTGGAGGAAGCCCCGATCCGCGCCTGAGGAGGGTTCCCCGTTGTCCGATCCCGTCGCCGAGTTGGTGCGCGAGCCGTCTCGCCCGTCCGACGAGGCCCGCCTGTACCGTCTGCAATTCCTCGCCTCGCTGACGCTGGTGACCGCCCTCGTCCTTGGGCTCGGCTTCTACTTCGTCTGGCAGCACTGGCTGGATTTCGAGAACAACCTGCGGCAGTCGGAGGCGCGCTATCTGCGCGAGCAGCGCCAGGCGCTGGAGCAGGAGGTGGAGAACGCCCGCTCCTACCTCGCCTACATGCGCTCGCGCACGGAACCGGCGCTGAAGGAGCAGATCCGTGGGCAGGTGGACGAGGCCTACGCCATCGCCCGCTCCGTTTACGAGCGGGAGAAGGACATCCTGCCGGCCGAATCGGTCCGTGAATCGATCAAGGAGACCCTGCGTCCCCTCCGCTTCGCCAACGGGCGCGGCTACTATTTCATCACCGACCTCGCCGGCGGCACGGTGCTGCAACCGACGGAGCCGGCGCGCGAGGGCCGCTCGCCCTTCGCCGATCCCGATCCGGCCGCCGCCGGGGTGACGCGCGAGCTGCTGCGGGCGGCCCAGGATCCGACCGCGCGGGGCTTCGCCCGCTACCGCTGGCGCATGCCCGACGATCCCGACCGGGCGGTGGAGAAGCTGGCCTATGTCCGCCGCTTCGAGCCCTACGACTGGCTGATCGGCGCCGCCGATTCCGTCGTGGCGGTCGAGGCGCGGCTGCAACGGGAATCGCTGGAACGGCTGCGCTCCTCCCGGTTCGGCGAGACCGGCTACATCGGCGTGCTGCGCGAGGACGGGCAGGTTCTGCTGTCGCCCACCGCCCCGGCGTCGGAGGGCATGAACGCGCGCGACCTGCCCTGGGCGACCGAGCGCGATCTGGTGACCCGCCTGCTGGAGATCGGTCGGCAGGGCGGCGGCGAGCTGCGCTACGACTGGGTGCACCCGGTCACCGGGCGGCCGACGCCGAAGATGGCCTATGTGTCGTCGCCGGGGATCTGGGGCTGGGTGCTGGTCGCCGGCTTCTACATCGACGATCTCGACGCGGCGATGGCGGAGCGGCGGGCCGAGATGCGGCGGGGCGTCGACCAGCGCGTGTGGACGACGGTCGGCATCCTCGGGCTGGCGCTGCTCGCCTCGGTCGGCGTGTCCTGGCTGGTGACCGGCTGGATCCGCCGCATCGTCGGCGCCTACCAGCTGCGCATGCGGCGCAGCGACAGCATGCTGCGCGAGCGGGCGAGGCAGCTCTACCTCGCCAACTTCTTCGTCGACCATGTGTCGGAGATCGTCGTGCTGGCCGACGCGCAGCTGCGCATCGCCTACGTCAACCCCTTCGGCTGCCGGGCGCTCGGCGGCCGGCTGGAGGATCTGGTCAAGGGGCAGGCCGACCTGTTGCAGCGCTTCGCCGCCGAAGGGGAGGGCGCCGCCGGCCATTACGAGACGGTCTACACCACCGCCGACGGCCGCGCCCTGGAGCTGGAGGTCACCGCCAGCCGCATCGCCTACGAGGGCGAGACCTACTATTCCGCCATCGCCCGCGACATCTCCGAGCGCAAGCGGGCCGAATGGGAGCTGCGGCTGTCGGCCAAGGTGTTCGACAACGCCGCCGAGGGCATGTTCGTCACCAACGAGCGCAATCTGATCGTCGCCGTCAACGACGCCTTCACCCGCATCACCGGCTACAGCCGGGAGGAGGCGGTCGGCCGCGATCCGAAATTCCTGAAATCCGACCGCCACGACGCCCGCTTCTTCGACGATCTGTGGGCGCAACTCCGCGAGAACGGCCATTGGGCCGGCGAGGTCTGGAACACCCGCAAGAACGGCGAGGTGTTTCCGGAGTGGCTGAGCATCAAGGTGGTGCACAGCGAGGCCGGCGCCGTGGTCAACCACATCGCCGCCTTCACCGACATCACCGAGACCCGCGCCCAGGAGGAGCGCATCCGCCATCTGGCGCAGTATGATTTCCTGACCGACCTGCCGAACCGCTTCCTGCTGCGCGACCGGCTGGAGCGCGCGATGCTGGCGGCCAGCCGCCACGGCACCAAGGTCGGGCTGCTGTTCATCGACCTCGACCGCTTCAAGACGATCAACGACAGCCTGGGCCACCCGGTGGGCGACACGCTGCTGCGCGGGGTCGGCGCCCGGCTGCTCGGCACGGTGCGGGCCAGCGACACCGTCAGCCGCCAGGGCGGCGACGAGTTCATCATCCTGATCAACGACGTGGACACGCCCGACGACGCCGGCACGGTGGCGCGCAAGGTGCTGCGGGCGTTGTCCGAGCCCTTCCTCATCGACGGGCACGAACTGCTGGTCACGCCCTCCATCGGCGTCGCCGTCTATCCCGACGACGGCACGACCATCGACGCGCTGATGAAGAACGCCGACATGGCGATGTACGCCGCCAAGGAGGCCGGGCGCGCCACCTACCATGTCTTCACGCCGGAGCTGAACCGCCGCGCGTCGGACCGGATGTGGACCGAGAACAATTTGCGCCGGGCGCTGGCCAACAACGAGCTGGAGCTGTTCTTCCAGCCGCAGTTCGCGGCCGCCGGCCGCCGTCTGGTCGGGGCCGAGGCGCTGGTGCGCTGGCGCCAGCCGGACGGCTCGCTGATCATGCCCGGCCAGTTCATTCCGGTGGCCGAGGACACCGGCCTGATCCTGCCGCTCGGCGACTGGGTGCTCGGCGAGGCGTGCCGGCGGGCGGCACAGCTGCGCAAGCACCGGGAACTGCTGATCGCCATCAACCTGTCGGCGGTGCAGGTGCGGCGTCCGGGGCTGGCGGAGCGGGTCGCCGGCTGGCTGTCGACCTACGGCGTGCCGGCGGAATCGCTGGAGCTGGAGGTGACGGAGAGCGTCCTGATGGACGATTCGGACGTGGTGGCCGACACCTTCGCCCGGCTGCGCGCCATGGGGGTGCCGCTGGCGATCGACGATTTCGGCACCGGCTATTCCAGCCTCAGCTATCTCAAGCGCTTCCGGGTGGACAAGCTGAAGATCGACCGCTCCTTCGTCAGCGAGCTGCGTTTCGACGATCCCGACAGCGGCGCCATCGCCGAGGCGATCATCGGCATGGCGCGCAGCTTGCGGATGCAGACCTTGGCCGAGGGGGTGGAGACGGAGGAGCAGTTCCACTGCCTCGCCGGGCTCGGCTGCGACCAGATACAGGGCTATCTGCTGGGCCGCCCGATGCCCTTCGACGAGTTCGTCGCCTTCGTGCAGCAGCAGGCGCGGATGCCGGAATCGGTGAACTGATCGGGCGCTCGCGCCCAAATCCGTTCAGGGACCTCACAGCAGCCGCTGCGCCTTGAAGCTGGTGTGCTTGCCGCCCTTGCCGATGATCAGGTGGTCGTGCACCGCCAGCCCCACCGCGTTGGCGGCGCGGACGATCTCCTTGGTCATCTCGATGTCGGCGCGGCTCGGCGTCGGGTCGCCGGAGGGGTGGTTGTGGACCAGGATCACCGCGCTGGCCGCCAGCTCCAGCGCGCGCTTGGCGACCTCGCGCGGGTAGACCGGGGTGTGGTCGACGGTGCCGCGCTGCTGCACCTCGTCGGCGATCAGGATGTTCTTGCGGTCGAGGAACAGCAGGCGGAACTGCTCGGTCGGCTCGTGCGCCATTGCCGCCGCGCAGTAATCCAGCAGCGCCTGCCAGGAGGCCAGCACCGGCCGGTCGATCACCCGCTTCTGCATCGCCCGCAGCGCCGCCGCCCCCACCACCCGCACGGTGGCGACCGCGTTGTCGGTGCCGAGCGACACGCCGTCCGCCTTGAAGCCGCGCAGCCGCTCGGCCGGCGCGTTGACCACCCCCCACAGGTCGCCGAAGGCCCGGATCAGCGCCTTGGCCAGCGGCTTCACGTCGCGCCGCGGGTTGACGGCGAACAGCACCATCTCCAGCAGCTCGTAATCCTCCAGCGCGTCGCCGCCCTTGTCGAGGAAGCGGCGGCGCAGCCGGTCGCGGTGGTTGGTGTAGTGGGGATCGTCGTCCGCCGGATCGGCGGCGGGTGCGGGCACCGATGTGGCGCCGGCCGGCTCCACCGCCGCCAGCAGGTCGGCGGACGGGGCGCCGGAATCGTCCAGCCCGCCGCCGGTCCCTTGCCGGCCGTCCTTGCTCTTCCCGGTCTTTCCCGCAGCCATCGTCGCGCCGCCATTCCTTCGTATGGCGACGACTATACCGTCTTCCCGCGCGCGGGCACAGGCAACTTGCCCGCGGCGCGGGTAAAAATGGTCAGACGGACGCCTCGGGGTAGGGCGGTCTGGTGTGCCCCTCGGGCGAGAGGGTGAAGATCTCCGCCCCGTCGGCGGTGACGCCGAGGGAATGCTCGAACTGGGCGGACAGCGACTTGTCCTTGGTCACGGCGGTCCAGCCGTCGCCCAGGATCTTCACGTCGGCGCGGCCGGCGTTCAGCATCGGCTCGATGGTGAAGATCATGCCCTCGCGCAGCACCATGCCCTCGCCGGGCTTGCCGAAATGCAGGACCGACGGCGGCTCGTGAAAGGTCCGGCCCAGCCCGTGCCCGCAGAAGTCGCGAACCACCGAATAGCGCTGGCCCTCGGCGAAGGTCTGGATGGCGTGGCCGATGTCGCCCAGGGTGGCGCCCGGCTTCACCACCGAGATGCCGAGCATCAGCGCCTCGTAGGTGACGTCGATCAGCTTGCGCGCCTTCACGCCGACGTTGCCGCACAGATACATGCGGCTGGAATCGCCGTACCAGCCGTCGACGATCGGGGTGACGTCGATGTTCAGGATGTCGCCGTCGACCAGCCGCTTGTCGCCGGGGATGCCGTGGCAGACGACGTGGTTGACCGAGATGCAGTTGGCGCGCGGGAAGCCCCGGTAGCCGAGCGGCGCCGGAACCGCGCCGTGGTCGCGGATGAATTGTTCCAGCAGGCGGTCGAGCTCGCCGGTGGTGACGCCCGGCTGCACATAGGGGCCGATGAAGTCGAGGGTCATGGCGGCCAGGCGGCCGGCCTTGCGCATGCCTTCGAATCCCTCCGGCCCATGCAGCCGCACACGGTTGGATTCGACGTGGTTGTGTTCCAAGACGGTAAGCCCCCAAAGCAGAACAGGCGGTACGGGACAGGCGGCGACGCGTGACGCGGCGCCCTCAAAGACGCAGCGGCAGCGGACGGTCCAATTCAATCGATTCGGGCGTGATCGCGCAAGACCAGCAGAGCGCCTCGACGCCCGATTCGAGCGCGCGGCGCAGCCCGGAATCATAGGCCGGATCGAGATCGGCCGCCGTCCGGAAATGGGTGCAGTCGGTGCGCTGGACAAGATACAGCATCACCGCGCGGCAGCCTTGCGCCACCATCGCGGCCATCTCCTCCAGATGCTTGGCGCCGCGCGCGGTGACGCAGTCGGGGAACTCGGCGGCCAGCCCGTCGCCCTGGCCGGGCCGGCGCAGATGCACGTTCTTGACCTCGACATAGGCCGGCGGACGGGAATCATCCTCCAGCAGCACGTCGATGCGGGAGTTCCTGCCGTATTTCACCTCGCGCCGCAGCCGGCCGTAGCCGGCCAGCTCCGGGATGGTGCCGGCGGCGATGGCGGCGGCGGCCAGCGCGTTGGGGTGGCCGGTGTTGACGCCGACCAGCCCCTTGCCCCAGGCGGCGGCGGGCTCGACCAGCTCCAGCGTGTGGGCGAGCTTGCGTTTCGGGTTGCCGGAGCGCGACAGCCAGACCGGGGAGCCGGGCGTGTCCAGTCCGATCATGCTTCCGGAGTTGGGGACATGGACGGTCACGACCTCCCCGCCGAGATCGACGTCGGCGAGGAAGCGCTTGTAGCGGCGGATCAGCCGGCCTTGAAGAAGAGGGGTGGGAAAGCGCATGTTGGGCGCGACGCTAACCCGCCACCGGCCGCCGCGCCAGCCCGGAGTTTCCCCGCGATGAACCCCACCGCCGCCGTGCTCGTCATCGGCAACGAGATCCTGTCCGGCCGCACCAAGGACGCCAATCTCGGCCACATCGCGGAGGTGCTGTCGGGCATCGGCGTCCGGCTGCGCGAGGCCCGCGTCGTCGCCGACGTCGAGGAGGAGATCGTCGCGGCGGTCAACGCGCTGCGCGCCCGCTACACCTATGTCTTCACCACCGGCGGCATCGGGCCGACCCACGACGACATCACCTCGGCCTGCGTCGCCAAGGCGTTCGGCGTCGCCCTGGAGCGCAACCCGGAGGCGGTCGCCCGGCTGGAGCGGCATTACGGTTCGGCCCAGCACCTCAACGAGGCGCGCTTGCGCATGGCCAACATTCCGGCCGGCGGCATCCTGATCGACAACCCGATCAGCCAGGCGCCCGGCTTCCAGCTCGGCAACGTGTTCGTGCTGGCGGGGGTGCCGAACATCATGCAGGCGATGCTGGACGGGCTGCTGCCGCGTCTGGCCGGCGGGCCGGAGCTGCACGCCCGCACGGTCGCCTGCGAACTGGCGGAAGGGGTGATCGCCGCCGAGCTCGGCGCGTTGCAGGGCCGCCATCCGGAGCTGGAGATCGGCAGCTATCCCTATTTCCGCAACGGTTTCTTCGGGGTCAGCCTCGTCCTGCGCGGCACCGACGAGGCCGAGGTGGCCGCGACCGCCGACGAACTGGCCGGCATCGTCCGGCGGCTCGGCGGGACGCCCAACGTGACGGTTGGTACGAAAGGCTAGGCCGTTCCGATCAATTGCCCGGGCCGGCCCCCGCTCCATATCCGTCAGGGTACAAGGGCATTCGACGTGAAGAATCCCGCCATGAAACCTTTTGAAAAAGCGGCCATCCTGTTCCTGCTGAAGCATCTGCTGTCCGGCGTCGCCGGCGCCGTGGTGCTCGGCACGGGGCTTCTGTGGTTCGACGTCGCCCGGCTGGCGACGCTGATCGGCAACAGCGAATATGGCCTCGTGGCCATCGTGATGCTCTACGGCAGCCTGATGCTGACCTTCGGCAGCGTCGCCATGGGCATCGGCATCATGGCGCTGAACGAGGACACGCGCCCCTAGAAGGGACCGAAACGGTCATAGGCCCAGACCAGGGCCACCACGACCGCCAGCCAGATGGCGGCGTTGCGCAGCGCCGTGCCCCGGTTGCGCCGCAGCGCTCCCGGCACCACCAGAATGGCGACCATCGCCAGCGCGATCAGCGACATCCAGTCCGCGGTGTCCATGCGTGCTCACTCTCCCGGTTGCGCCGCCTGCCGAGCGGCCCCTTCCATATGGGGCGGGACGCGCCATTCACAATCATCAGCATACTTGCGTATGCTTTTCATGGGTGGAGGGCCGCCTTCCCGGCCAGTTTTCCAAGAATTGCCGGATGACGGCCGAGACGACGGGACAAAAGGCCGCACGCCGAAGCCCCCCTGCATTTGCCGCTTTGCCACGCAACCCTCGCCGCCGGCCCCCGCAAAGGCGGCTGGGCCCGGTCGGTTATGGCGAAAGGCCAATTTTTATTCCCTTTGGCAAGGAAACGCGCTATCTCAGGGGCGCCCCGTGCGGACGTGGCGAAACCGGTAGACGCAGCAGACTTTAATTGGAGTGCGCCTGGGGAAATCCGGGACGTAGAACCGCTCAAATTCGGGGAACGCTAACGGCATCCGCCCAGGCCAATCCCGAGCCAAGCCCCGGTTCCGGGGAAGGTGTAGAGACTAGACGGGCGGCACCTAAGGCCGGAAGGCGAGGGTGAAGGGATAGTCCAGACCACGAACGCCCGGCCGGGGGACGCCGGTCCGGGCGGCGGCGAAAGCCGAAGCTGGTAAGAAAATCTGTTTCTTTCTGAGAGTGGGGGTTCGAGTCCCCCCGTCCGCACCAAAAACCTCCACACCAACGGCTTCCGCGTCAGAGCCGCCACATCGGGGCTTCCACGCCGGGACTTCCATCCCGGACCGGTGGCCGTGCCCCGTCAGGCGTTTCCGCAGGACAGCACCCACACATCGTAGATGGCGTGCTCCATCGCCGACAGGGCGGGGCTGGACGCGAACATCCAGCCGCTGAACACCGGCTCGGCCTGCTCGCCGGGTTTCATCTCGACCACCTCCAGGAAGGCGGCGGATTCCGGCGGCTCGATCGGCGGGTTCTCCTTGCAGGCGCGCAGGGTGATGCGCAGGCTGCCCATCGTCCTGGTCTCCCCCACCGCGATGGTGAAGGTGGAGGTGCGGGCCGTCACCTTGTCCAGCCATTGCAGCTTGGCGCTGGACCGGGCGAGCATCTGCTCGGGCGCCGGGGCGGCGGCGGCGGGAAGGGCGCCAAGCACGACGGCGGCGGGCGCAAGCAGAAGCGCGGCCGCGAGGGCCGCGCTCTTCAACCGGGCGGACGACGGAGCTTGCGGCTTCGTCGGCGTTTGGAACTTCGTCACGTCGGGTCGCTTCCGTGGTTTCGGACGGCGCTTGAGACAGGCTCCGCCTTCTATCCCGGAACGCCGCCGCCGTCTACTGCGCGGAGGTTCCCGACGGGGTGGTCGTCGTGGTGGTCGTGGTCGTGCTGCCGTCCGGCGACGTGGTGGTCGTGCTGTTGCTGCTGCCGGAGGTGCCGCTGGTGGTGGAGCTGTTGCTCGGCGTCGACCAGTTCGTGCCCGAGGTGCCGGTCGCCGCCGGCTTCCGCTTCACGGCCTCGCGATGGTGGGCGGACGACTTCGTGGCCGAGCTGCCCGACCCGGCGGTGCCGTTGCGCTCCTCGACCTTCTGGGTCGTGGCGCCGGCACCCGCCCCGGCCACGCCGCCGACCACGGCCCCCACCGGGCCGCCGACCACCGCGCCGGCGGCCACCCCGCTCAGGGCGCCCGTCGACGCCTTCTCCTCCATGGTGTTGCCGCACGCGGTGGTCAGCAAGCCCAGGCCCAATACGGCCAGAACAGACACGCGCATCGCACATCCTCCTGCGTTCTTGACATCCGTTGCAGGGGAAACGGGCAAGCGTGACCTTTGGTTCCGGACCCTTACGCCGAGGCGTCGGCGGCGAAGCGCAGGCGGACGTAATCGGCGGTCCAGCGTCCCTCCGAGTCCCGCAGCTCCGGCGCCACCGCGTCGAGGACCTCGGCGACCAGCGCCGGTCGTTCCGCTTCCGAAACACGATTGAGAAAGCTTTGCGCGAAGGTGGCGAGCCAGCCGGCCATGTCGGTCGGCAGCGGCGTCGGGCGCGGGATCAGCGCGATCGAGCGGACGGCGAAGCCGGCGGCCTCCAGCTTTTCGCGGTACTCCTCCGGCGTCGGGAAATACCAGGGGTTGGCGGCGCGGCCGTCCAGCCCCCGGCGATCGAGCGCCGCTTCCAGCGCCGTGACGATGCGGCCGACGTTGCCGGCCCCGCCGAACTCGCCGACGAAACGCCCGCCGGGCTTCAGCGCCCGCGCCACCCCGGCGACCACCGCGTCCGGCCGCGTCATCCAATGCAGAGCCGCGTTGGAGAAAACGGCGTCGAACTCCGCCGCGAAGGGCAGGGCATGGCCGTCCACCACCCGCGCGTCGAGCCCGCGCGCCTTGGCCGAGGCGACGAACTCGGGGCTGGAATCGGCGCCGACCACCACGCAGCCCAGCGCCGCCAGCCGCTCGGTCAGCGTGCCCTCGCCGCAGCCGAGGTCGAGGATGCGCTCGCCCGGACGCGGGTCGAGCAGTTCCACCACCGGCATGCCCAACTCCGGCACGAAGCCGGCGTGGTGCTTGTAGCCGCCGGCTTCCCAGCGTTGAGCGGTGGTGGTCATGGCGGAGTCCTTTCCCTGGCGGAATGATCGAACCGGCTGATCCGGTTCCGAAACGACGAAGGGGGCCGGACGGCCCCCTTCGTATGAACATCGATCCGGCGATGCCGGGGGTTCACATCTTCGGCGGCTACATCTTCGGCGGCTGTGCGCCGGCGGCCTGGTCGGCCGGCTTGCTCATGCTTTGCAGCGAGAAGATGACCTGCCCAAGAAGCTGCTCCAGCCCCGGCGTGCTCTGGGTGTACTCGATGCGGCCGTTCGGCTGGATCGTGTCGGGGTCGCCACCCGGCTCCAGCGACAGGAACTTGCCGCCCAGCAGGCTTTCCGAGGCGATCACCGCCGCCGTGTCCTTAGGCAGCTTGACCGTGTTGTCGAGCGACAGGTGGACGACCGCCTGATAGCTCTTGGGGTCGAGCGTCAGGGCGGAGACGGAGCCGACCTTGACCCCGCTGATCCGCACGTCGGCGCCGCTTTGCAGCCCGGTGATGCTGGAGAAGTTCGCGGTCAGCTCGTAGCCCTGCACCTTGCGCAGGTCGGCGCTCTTGTAGGCGAAGGCGAGGAAGACGGCGGCCGCGGCGAGCACGACGCCGCCCAGCACGGTTTCGATCACGTTCCGGCGCATGGGATGATCCTAGTCCGACTGCCGGCCGATCAGGCCGGAGTCCAGGGCTCGTAATCGCCGGTCGCGGCAACGCGCTGCCCGCCCGCCAGGGCGTGGCCGGGCGGCCGGTAGGCCTGCGTCGAGCCGGACAGGTTGGGCAGATGCTCCTTCTGCCACGGCTTGTGGAAGGCGCTGTTGCCCTCGGGCAGCGGGTCCTTGGTGGTGTGGTGCAGCCAGGCGTGCCATTCCGGCGGAATCTTCGACGCGTCCGGCTCGCCGGCGTAGATCACCCAGCGGCGCTCGCGGACGCCGCGCTGCGGCGCGTCCTTGCTACGGTAATAGACATTGCCGAAGCGGTCGCTGCCGACCTTGGCGCCCCGGCGCCACGTCACGTACCGGATGTGAATGTTCGCCAGTTTGGTGAACAGGGAGAGAGGCTCGCTCATCGTCGCTCACGAATTCGGGGGCTGGACCGCCCCGTTCGAAAGGGGCCGTTGGAATGCGGGCCGCACTATGACACCGCAACTCCCCGCCGTCCACACCCGCCGTCCATGCCCGATCACCCGCGTTTGCCGACACTTGGGGGGTCAGGCGAACCGGCGGTCGGTCAGCAGCAGGCGCACGGCGAAGCCGAGGAACAGCACCCCGGCGAGGCCGTCGAGCGCCGTCCGCACCCGCGCGCTGGCCAGCACGCGCCGCGCCGCGCCGGCGCTCAGCGCCGCGACCCCGGCGAGATAGATCCCGCCCAGCACGGTGATGATGTTGCCGAGGATGAAGATCTGCACCGCCACATGGCCGAGCGCCGGGGCGATGAACTGCGGAACGAAGGCGAGCTGGAACAGGATGACCTTGGGATTCAGCAGGTTGGTCAGCAGCGCCTGGAGGAACACGGCCGTCGGCGGCGCCGAGTCGGCCGCCGGGACCGGAGCCTCCGCGTCCTGGCCCCGGCTGGTCCAGGCGCTCCACAGGGCGCGCGCGCCGATCCAGGCGAGATAGCCGCCGCCCGCGTAGCGCAGCACGTCGAACAGGGCCGGCGACGCGGCGATCAGGGCCGAGATGCCGGCGGCGGCGAGCAGCGTGTGGATGAGGTTGCCGAGAGAGATCCCGAGCATGGCGATGATCCCCGTCCGGCGCCCGTCGGCGATGCTGCGGGTCAGGACCAGCAGGAAATCGGGGCCGGGCGCCAGGATCAGGACGCCGACGGCGACCAGATAGAGCTGGACCAGATGGGGATCGAGCGGCAGGGACATTGCGGGAAACTCGTGGGGGGCGGGGGAGCGCGTGTGGGTCAGTCGGGCCAGCGCCGGTGCAGCCACAGCCACTGGGCCGGGCGCTCGCGGATCCAATCCTCCAACAGACGGTTCAGGCGTTCCATCAGAATCCGGCTGTCGGCGTTGCGGTCGCCGCTGGTCGGGTATGCCTCGGGCGGCAGGACGGTGACGCGGAAATTGGCGCCCTCCAGCCGCTCCGTCCGCGCCGCGCACAGTGGGACGCCGAACCGCATGCCGAGCTGGGCGGCGGCGGTCACCGTCATGGCGTCGCGGCCGAAGAAGGGGACGGGGATGCCGTCGTTCATCTTCTGGTCGATCAGCATCCCGACATGCCCGCCTGTGGCCAGCACGCGCAGCAGGGCGCGGGCGCCCTCCGCGCCCTTGGGGATCTGGGTGGCGCTCGCGGCGCCGCGCAAGCTCACCAGCAGCTTGCCGACATAGGGGTTGTTGGGGGCGCGGTAGACAACCGCCAGTTCCAGGCCGAGCTTGCGCGCGGCGACCGACAGGATCTCCCAGTTGGCGAGATGGCCGGACACCAGGATGCCGCCCTTGCCGTCCTCGCGCATGGCGACGGCGTGTTCGCCGCCGGTCACCTCGACCCGCTCGGCGCCGATCCGGTCGAGGTGGGGGTATTCGGCGATGGTGCGGCCGAGATTGTCCCACATGCCGCGCAGGATCGAATCGATCTCGGCCACGGGCTTCTCCGGGAAGGCGCGGGTGAGGTTGCGGCGCGCCGTCCGGTTGCCCGGCAGCCGCGGCCCCACCGTCCGCCCGATCCAGCCGCCGAGCGCCGAGGCGCGGTCGAGCGGCAGCGCGCGGAACAGGGCGTTGACGCCATGGACGAGGGCGGCCTCCAGCGGATGGGCGAGGTTGCGGGTCAGCCATCTGGCCAGCGGGCTACGCGGCTTCGCCATGCGGGCCTCCGTTCGGTCGTGGAGTGAGGGGCAGCCGGTCGAGCAGGGCGTCGAGCGCTCCCGGATCGTCCCAGGCCACCGCGACCGGCAGCACGCGCAGGCGGGCGCGCAGGCCGGGCGGCAGGCGGACGGCGTCCTTGGCGGTGGTGACGGGCAGGGCGCCCAGCGTCGCCGCCCGATCGATCAGGGCCGCGATCTCGGCCGGGCGGAAGGGGTGGTGGTCGGCGAAGGGAACCCGCTGCACCAGCTCGGCGCCCAGCGCTTCCAACGTCGCGAAGAACTTCTCCGGCCGGCCGATCCCGGCGAAGGCCAGCAGGCGCCGGCCGCGCAGGTCGGCGGCGTCCGCCGCCGCCGGCTCCAGCCGGGCGTGCAGCACGGGAAGGCCGGGTGTCCGCGCCGCCACCTGGGCCGCGACTCCGGCGCGGTCCTCGCCCAGCACGACCAGCGCGTCGGCGCGGCGCAGGCCGTCGGCGACGCGCTCGCGCAGGGGGCCGGCGGGAATCAGGCGGCCGTTGCCGAAGCCGACCGCGCCGTCGGCGACCAGCAACGACAGATCCTTGGCGAGGCCCGGATTCTGGAAGCCGTCGTCCATGACGATGGCCCGGGCGCCGGCCGCGACCGCCGCGTCGGCCCCGGCGGCGCGGTCGCGCGCCACCCAGCAGGGGCCGGCCGCCGCCAGCAGCAGCGCCTCGTCGCCGACATCCGCCGCGCCATGCCGGGCGGGATCGACGCGCAGGGGGCCGGGTTCGCGCCCGCCATGCCCGCGCGTCAGCGCGTGGGCGGCGACGCCGCGCCGCGCCAGGGCGGCGGCGACCGCCAGCCCGACGGGGGTCTTGCCGGCGCCGCCGGCCACCAGATTGCCGATGCAGATCACGGGTGCGGCCGCGCGGTGCGGGACCGTCCCCGCCATCCGGCGCCGCCCGGCCGCGCCGTACAGCGCGCCCAGCGGCGCCAGCAGCGCCGCCGCCAGCCCCGGCGGGCCATACCAGAAGCCGGGAGTCCTCACGCCACCGCTCCCCGGCCGGGCAATCCCGTCGGCCGCCCCATCAGGTGGCCGTGCGGATGCCGGCGGCGCCCAGCACCGGGGCGAGCGCGCCCAGGGCGCGGTCGACGATGCGCCGGTTGTCCTCGGTCACGCGGGCGGCCCCGGCGACGATGCGGGCGCGGGCGCCGTCGTCGGTCAGCAGCCGCCGGGCGGCCAGCATCAGGGCCGGGCCGTCGGCGACGGGCAGGGCGCCGCCGGCCGCCTCCAGCTTGTGGGTGATCTCGCCGAAATTGAACATGTGCGGGCCGTAGAGCACCGCGCAGCCGAGCTGCGCCGGCTCCACCGGATTCTGCCCGCCGTGTGGAATGAAGGAACCGCCCATGCAGACCACCGGCGCGGCGCGGTAGAACAGGCCCAGCTCGCCCATGGTGTCGGCGACGTAGACGGAATCCTCCGGCCGCGGCAGGACACCGCCGGCTCGCCGGGCGACCGTCAGGCCGCGCGCGCGCATCAGCTCGGCGATCGCCTCGCCGCGGTGGGCGTGGCGGGGGACGACGACGGTCAGCAGGCTGGGCAGGACGGGGACGAGCGCCGCGTGGACGGCGGCGGCGATCTCGTCCTCGCCGGGGTGGGAGCTGGCGAGCAGCCAGACCGGCCGTCCGTCCAGCGCGCCGCTGAGCGCGTTCATCGCCGCGTCCGGCGCCGGGGGGGGCTCGGCGGAGAATTTCAGGTTGCCGACGCTCGCGACTCCGGAGGCCCCCAGCCGGCGCAGGCGGTCGGCGTCGCCCTCGGTCTGCGCCAGCGTCACCTGGAAGGTCGAGAGCAGCGAGCCGATCAGCCCCGGCGCGTTGCGCCAGCGCCCGAAGGAACGTTCGGACATCCGCGCGTTGACCAGCGCCGCCGGGATGGCGCGGGCGCGGATGCCGGCCAGCAGGTTCGGCCAGATCTCCGATTCCGTCCACAGCACCGCGTCGGGGCGCCAATGGTCCAGGAAACGGTCGACCGCCGCCGGCAGGTCGACCGGCACATACTGGTGGATGGCGCCGGCCGGCAGGCGCCGGGCCATCAGCTCCGCCGAGGTGACGGTGCCGGTGGTCATCAGCACGGTCAGGCCGGGCGCGTCGGCCAGCAGCCGGCCGACCAGCACGAGGACCGAATTCGCCTCGCCGACGCTGGCCGCGTGGATCCAGGCCAGCCTTCCGCCGGGCCGCGCGCGCGAGGCCGTGCCGAACCGCTCCGCCTGGCGGGCGGGGTCTTCCTTGCCGTCGGTGCTGCGGCGGTCGAGGTAGAGGCGCACCGCCGGCCCGGCGATGGTCGTCAGGCCACGGTAGAGGGTGTGCAGCATGCGGCTCGGAACAGGAACGTGACAAAGAGAGCGCCGCCGGAGTCCCGGCCGCGCGGCCGGCCGCACCTTAGCACGGCGCCTTGATGCGTGTGAGGCGGAAACGCAGCGCCGGGTGCGTGATCAGAGCGCCGCCGCTCCCAGATGGTCCCGCCAATGCGCCAACCGCCTCCTGATCAGGGCCTTGCGGGCGAAGGGCAGCTCCTCCTCCTCCAGCCGTTCCAGCGTTTCCAGGGAAAAGCTGTCGGCGCCGTGTGCGGTCCAGGCCGCTTGCAGGTCGCGGTGAGGGGCGGTTCCGGTCCGCAGCGTGAACCACAGGCGGTTCCCGATGGTCGCGAGGTCGGGGGCGTGGCCGACCCAGACCTGCCCCGATGCGGCGCAGCGCAGGGCGTAGATGCCGGCGACGGCGGTGCGTTCCTTGTAGGCCGCCACCGCGGCCTTCCTGTCATCGTTGTTCATCCAATCCTCCAGGGTACGGCGGATTTATACCCGGATGATAATTGCGCTGTCAATATTATCCGGGTATAAATGGACGCTCACTTACCGAAGGAACCCTGTTCATGCCCGATGCCCTGCTCAAACCCTGCGCCGCCTTCGTCGGCGACCGCCTCCTGTCCGCCGGTCCGCTGGGCAAGGTGGCGGTTGCCGTGCACCGTCACGCCGGGGAAGCCGCCGATGGGGCGGTGCTGGTGTTCGACGACGCGACGGGCCGCGTGGTCGATCTCGATCTGCGCGGCGGCGAGGCCGACATTCTCGCGCGCCTGTCCGAACCGGCGGCCCCGGCGGCAGGGGCTGGGCCGGCGGAGGGAGCGCCGGACGCGCCGCGCGGGCGGGGGCGGCCCCGGCTGGGGGTGGTCGCGCGCGAGGTGACTCTGCTGCCCCGCCATTGGGGCTGGCTGGCGGCGCAGCCAGGCGGCGCCTCGGTGGCTCTGCGCAAGCTGGTCGAGGAGGCGTCGCGGCGCGACGGCGGCCAGACCCGGACGCGCGGGCGGCGGGAGGCGGCCTACCGATTCCTGTCGGCGATGGCCGGCGACCGGCCCGGCTTCGAGGAGGCGTCGCGCGCCCTGTTCGCCGGCGACCGCGCCGGGCTGGAACGGCACATGGCGGGGTGGCCGGCCGATGTGCGGGATCATGCGCTCCGGCTCGCGCCGGGCGGTGACGGCCCGGTTGAGTGAAGGCCGTCGCCTTTCAGGAAAACGGCCGCAGGTTGGAGAGGAACTGCTCGGCCGAGCGGCGCCAGGAATAGCCGAGCGCGTAGTCGCGGCAGATCTCCGCCGGGATGGTCAGCGCCGTCTCCACCGCGCGCTTGAGATCCTCGTCGAGGCAGCCGGCGCCCGAGCCGTTCACCACGTCGAGCGGCCCCGGCACCGGGTAGGCGGCCACCGGCACACCCGAGGCCAGCGCCTCCAGCAGAACCAGCCCGAAGGTGTCGGTGCGCGACGGGAAGACGAAGACGTCGGCCGCCGCGTAGTGCTGCGCCAGTTCCTCGCCGTGCTTGGCGCCGACCCAGTGAACATCCGGGTATTTGCGCTGGAGTTCCTCGCGGGCCGGGCCGTCGCCGACCACCAGCTTGGTGCCGGGAAGGTCGAGCCTGAGGAACTCCTCCAGGTTCTTCTCCACGGCGACGCGGCCGACATACAGCGACACCGGGCGGGGCAGGTCGAGGAACGCCTTGTCGCGCGGGCGGAACAGGGTGGTGTCGACGCCGCGCGTCCAGCGCCGGATGTTGGCGAAACCGCGCCCGGTCAGCGCGTCCTCGATGGTCTGGGTCGCCACCATCACCGCCGAGGACGGCTTGTGGAAGCGGCGGACCACCGCGTAGGACAGCGCCAGCGGAACCGGCGCGCGGTCGCGCAGATATTCGGGGAAGCGCGTGTGGTAGGCGGTGGTGAAGGGCTTGCCGTGCTTCAGGCAGTAGGAGCGGGCGGCGAAACCCAGCGGCCCCTCGGTGGCGATGTGGATGCAGTCGGGGCGCATCGCCTCGATCATCGCCCACAGCCGCCGCCTGGCGCCGATGGCCAGCCGGATCTCCGGGTATGTCGGCATCGGCAGGGTGCGGAAACGGTCGGGACCGATCACCTCGACGCTGTGGCCCATGGCCTCCAGTTCCTGGCGGACGGTGCCGATGGTGCGGACGACTCCGTTGACCTGGGGGTGCCACGCGTCGCTGACGATCAGGATGTTCACGCCGCCGCCTTCGCCGCCGCCTTCGTCAGGGCCTTCGCTGCCGTATCCGGCAGGGCCTTCGGTGCGGTGCTGCGCCGCGCCATGGCGTCCGCCCAGTGGATGATCTCCAGTGCCCCGCTGTCGTGCTCGACCAAGGCGGTGCAGGACTCGACCCAATCGCCGTCGTTGCAATAGAGGATTCCTTCGATGTCGCGCATTTCGGCGGTGTGGATGTGGCCGCAGACGACGCCATCGACCTTGCGGCGCCGCGCCTCCTCGCCCAGAGCTTCCTCGTACTTGCCGATGAACTCGACGGCGGTCTTGGCCTTGTGCTTCAGGTAGGCCGACAGCGACCAGTAGCGGAAACCGAGCTTGCGCCGCGCCCAGTTGAAGGCCGTGTTGACCTGGAGCAGCACGACGTAGGCGTGGTCGCCCAGCAGGGCCAGCCACTTGGCGTAGCGCACCACCGCGTCGAAGCGGTCGCCGTGGGTGATCAGCAGGCGGCGGCCGTCGGCGGTGGTGTGGATCCATTCGTCCACCACATGCACGCCGCCGAACTGGAGGCCGACATAGTCGCGCGCCGCCTCGTCGTGGTTGCCGGGGATGTAATAAACCTCGACGCCCTTGCGCGCCCGGCGCAGGATCTTCTGCACGACGTCGTTGTGCGCCTGCGGCCAGTACCAGGTCTTCTTCAGCCGCCAGCCGTCGACGATGTCGCCGACCAGGAACAGATGGTCGGACTCGTTGTGCTTGAGAAAATCGAGCAGAAGTTCTGCCTGGCAGCCGCGCGTTCCCAGATGAACGTCGGAGATCCAGATGCTGCGGTAGCGTTTGGCCGCCGGCGGCTCGTCCGGAGCCGCCTCGTCCGGAATTGCGCCGCCCAGGATCGCGCCGCCCGCGTATGCGCCGTCCATCATCCGCTCCGTCGTCGCCATGACACAGGTCGTCACAGAGTCTTTCAAAGACGAAGCGGGTATAATCGCAATCGATTGTCTTGACAATGCCTGGGGGTTCCCACATCTGGGACGGAATTGATTTGTCCCAGTGAAAAACAAAACTGTCCGATTTCTGAAATCTGTTCTTCGCGGAATCGTCACGTTGCTGCAACAAAGGGCGCCTGCGCGCCGCCGTACGGGAGCGAATCGTTGTTGGATTCAGTCGATGGGGTGGGTGTGCTCGGTCGGCCGGCGACGGCGCGGCGGCTTCTGGTGATCCACAACCCGGTCGCCGGCGGCCGGCGCGCGCGCCGGCTGCGCGCGGTGGTCGAGCGGCTGGAGGGCGCGCACGGTGCCGCCGTGCTGGTGCGCTCCACCGGCGGGCGCGACGACGCCGAGGCCTTCGCCCGCGCGGTCGAGCCGGGCAGCGTCGACGCGGTGGTGGCGGCCGGCGGCGACGGCACCATCAACGAGGTGATCAACGGGCTGGCGGTCCATGCCGCCGCCGGCCGGCCGGTGCCGCTCGGCATCGTGGCGATGGGGACCGCCAACGTGCTGGCCGGCGAACTGGGCTTGCCGGCCGATGCGGAGGGGATCGCGCGAGTGCTGGCCGGCGGCCGGACGGCGGAGATTCACCCGGCGGTCGCCAACGGACGGGTCTTTTCGATGATGGCCGGAGTCGGGCTTGACGCGCGGGTGGTCGAGCGCGTCGACACGAGGCTGAAGCGCTTGGTCGGCAAGGGCGCCTATGTGGCGGAAACGCTGGTGCAACTGGCGGTGCGGCCGGACCACCGCTACCGCGTGGCGCTGGACGGCGGTGCGGCGGAGGAGGTGGCGGCGGTGATCGTCGCCAAGGGGCATTTCTACGGCGGGCGCTTCGTCTGCGCGCCCGACGCCCGGCTGACCGAGCCGGAGCTGCATGTCTGCCTGTTCCCGAAGGGCGGACGGTGGAACGCGCTGCGCTATGTCTGGGGCGTCACCGCCGGGCGGCTGCATCGTTTCCCGGATTACCGGGTGGCGACGGCGCGGCGGGTGGTGATCGAGGGGCCGGCGGATGACGCGGTGCAGGGCGACGGCGACGTCGTGGCGCGTCTGCCGGCGGAGATCGCGCTGGCCGGCTGGACCCTGCCGGTGCTGGTGCCTTGAGTATTTTTGCCCCACCCTAACCCCCGCTGCGAAGCGGGGGAGGGCCGGGGTGGGGGCATGGATGCCGGGGGTTTACAGTCCGGCGATGGTCATGCCGTCGATGCGCACGGTCGGCGCGTCCATGCCGAAGCGCAGCTCCAGATCGTCGGCGGCCTCGATGTTCAGGAACATCTCCTTGAGGTTGCCGGCGATGGTCATCTCGTTGACGGGGAAGGCGATCTGGCCCTTCTCGATCCAAAAGCCGCCGGCCCCCCGGCTGTAGTCGCCGGTCACGCCGTTGACGCCCATGCCCATCAGGTCGGTGACGTAGAAGCCCTCCTCGATCTCGCCCAGGATGTCGGCGCGGCTGCGCGTGCCGGCGGTCATGTAGACGTTGGCCGGGGCCGGGCCGGGCGGGCCGGAGGTGCCGCGCGCGGCGTGGCCGGTCGTCTGGAGCCCGAGCTGGCGGGCGGAGCGCAGGTCGAGCAGCCAGGTCGTCAGCCGCCCGTCCTCGATCAGGGTGCGGCGGCTGACCGCCACGCCCTCGGCGTCGAAGGGGCGGGAGCGCAGGCCGCGCTTGACGTGCGGGTCGTCGACGATGGTGATGCCTTCGGCGAAGATGCGCTCGCCCATCTTGTCCTTCAGGAAGCTGGTGCCGCGCGCGATGCTCGGCCCGCTGATGGCGCCGGTCAGATGGCCGAGCAGCCCGCGCGAGGCGCGCGGGTCGAACACCACCGGGAAGCGTCCGCTCTTCATGCGGCGCGGGTTCAGGCGGCGGACCGCCCGCTCCCCGGCCTCGCGGCCGATCTCCCCGGCGTCGCGCAGGTCGCTGCCGTAGACCTTGCTGTCGTAGTCGTAGTCGCGCTCCATGCCCGTGCCGGTCCCGGCCAGCACCGACACCGACAGCGACTGGCGCGACACGCCGTAGCTGCCGGCGAAGCCGTTCGAGGCGGCGATGGCGATGGTCGAGCGGCTCCAGCCGGCGTCGGCGCCCTCGGAGTTGGTGACGCCGGCCACCGCCAGCGCCGCCTCCTCGGCCCGGCGGGCGCGCTCGATCAGGATGTCGGTCGCCGGCTCGTCGGGGTCGAGGATGTCGAGCGTCGGCAGGCTGGTGGCGAGCTGTTCGGGATCGGCGAGGCCGGTGAAGGGATCCTCCGGGACGACACGGGCCATGGCGACGGCGCGCTCCACCAGTTCGGCTAACGCCGTGGCGCTGCGGTCGGTGGAGGAGACGATGGCCTGGCGCTTGCCGATGAAGACCCGCAGGCCGAGATCGCCCGACTCCGACCGCTCCAGCTTCTCCGGCTTGCCGAGGCGCTGGCTGAGCGACACGGACGCGCTGTCGAAGAGAACGGCGTCGGCGGCGTCCGCCCCGGCGGCGCGGGCCTTGGCGATCAGGTCATCCAGCAGGTTCAGGACCTCGGGCTGGTCGTTCGGCGAAACGGGCATCAGGAACTCCGGTTGGTCTCCGTCCTGTCTAGCAAATGGGGCGCCGACGCGGAACGGGGAAGAGGCGTTCTGCCCCTCCCCCGTTCCGCTTGGGTTGTGTTCGCGGTCGGTCAGGCCGTCTGCGAACGGCCGGCGGCGGTCGAGCCAGCGGTCAGGGCCGGGACCTTCACCGCGAAGGCGCCGTCGCCCAGCAGGGCCTGCACCGCCAGCAGCGCGGTCCAGAAGGCGGGGAACTCCCAGCCGCCGTTCGGCGCGGTGAACAGCCAGCCGTTGCCGACATGCTGGAGGGTGGCGCCGATCATGATCGGCAGCAGGGCGAGCGAAATCCAGCGGGTGTACGCGCCGGCGATCAGCAACAGGCCGCCGCCGATCTCGCCGAGGATGACCAGATAGGCGAAGAAGCCGGGATATCCCAGGCTCTCGAAGAAGCCGACGGTGCCGGCGAAGCCGAAGGTCAGCACCTTCAGCAGCAGGCCGTGGGCCAGGAACAGCAGGCCGAGGCCGACTCGCAGGACCAGCGCGGCGTAGGGGGCGGTGCGGCTGTCGATGCCGTTGGCGGCGGTGTTGCTCATGATCGTGATCTCCTCGTCTCAGGTGAGCCCGTTGGTGGGCGGTTCGTCTGACGAGGAGATTACGCGTTTCCCTGATCGCGATAATCCGCTCTTTCGGCGATGGATTGTTGTCGATGAAAGAACGATCCGCCGCTCACTTCCAGATCGGCGTGCCGCTGCCGGGCAGGCCGTAGAGGTCCCATTTGCGGCTGACCCGCTCGACGACCTCCTGGTCCATGGCGATCTTCTGGCCCCACTCGCGCTTGGTCTCGGGCGGCCATTTGTTGGTGGCGTCGAGCCCGACCTTGCCGCCGAGGCCCGACTCGGGACTGGCGAAGTCGAGATAGTCGATCGGCGTGCCTTCGATCACCGTGATGTCGCGCGCCGGGTCCATGCGGGTCGACATCGCCCACATCACGTCCTTCCAGCTGCGCGCGTCGATGTCGTCGTCCACGACGATCACCCATTTCGTGTACATGAACTGGCGCAGGAAGGACCAGACGCCCATCATCACCCGCTTGGCATGGCCCGGATAGGCCTTCTTCATGCTGACCACGGCGATGCGGTAGGAGCATCCCTCCGGCGGGAGCCAGAAATCGACGATCTCCGGGAACTGCTGGATCAGCAGCGGGATGAACACCTCGTTCAGCGCCTCGCCCAGCACCGAGGGCTCGTCGGGCGGCCGGCCGGTGAAGGTGGAGAGGTAGATCGGGTTGCGCCGCATCGTCATGGCGGTAACGGTGAAGACCGGGAAGGACTCGACCGAGTTGTAGTAGCCGGTGTGGTCGCCGTAGGGCCCCTCGTCGGCGTACTCGTCGAGGCTGACATGGCCCTCCAGCACGATCTCGGCCTGGGCGGGGACCTTCAGCGGCACGGTCTTGCAATCGACCAGCTCGACCTTCTTGCCGCGCAGCAGCCCGGCGAACTGGTACTCCGACAGGGTGTCGGGGACCGGCGTCACGGCGGCGAGGATGGTGCCGGGGTCTGCGCCGAGCACGACCGCGCAGGGCAGCGGCTCGCGCTTGCCGCTGGCGGCCCAGCGGTGGTGGTGCTGGGCGCCGCCGCGGTGCTTCAGCCAGCGCATGATGGTCTTGTTCTTGCCCAGCATCTGCATGCGGTAGATGCCGAGGTTGAAGTCGTCCTCACGCTTGCCGGTCGGCCCCTTGGTGACCACCAGCGGCCAGGTGATGAGCGGGGCCGGCTCGCCCGGCCAGCAGCCCTGCACCGGCAGGCGGCCGAGGTCGATCCGGTCGCCGGTCAGCACCACCTCCTGGCAGGGGGCGGAGCCGACGGTCTTGGGCTTCATCGACATCACGGTCTTGGCGAGCGGGATCAGCTCCATCGCCTCGCGGAAACCACCGGGCGGCTCCGGCTGCTTGAGGAAGGCCAGCGTCTCGCCGACCGCGCGGAGCTGGTGCGGCTCGCGGTCCATGCCCCAGGCGACCCGCTCCACCGTGCCGAACAGGTTGACCAGCACCGGCATCTCGGAGCGCGTGCCGTCGGCCTTGACGACGTTCTCGAACAGCACCGCCGGGCCGCCCTCGGCGAGCAGGCGGGTCTGGATCTCGGTCATCTCCAGATGGGTGGAGACCGGCTCCTTCACCACCACCAGCCGCCCCGCCTTCTCCAGCCGGTCCATGAAATCGCGCAACGAGGTGTAGGGCATGGGATGGGCTTCCGTCAGGGCTCTTCGAGGGCGCGTAAGGTTCCCCGTGGAGGCATGGGCGTCAAGGGGGCAGGGGCCTTGTCACTCCGCCAGCAGCCGCCAGATCGTCGTCTCGCGCGTCTCGCGGTCCTCCAGCTCCAGCGAGGTCGGCACCGTGTAGGTCGCCACCCGCTCCAGCCCGCTGGTCGGGACGTAGGCGCGGCCGGGATCGCCCAGCACCACCAGCGTGCCGGTCGCCGCCACCCCACGCAGCCACGCCGTCACCCGCTCCGCCATCGGCTTCTCATAGCAGACGTCGCCGGCCAGCACGACGTCGATGCCCGGCAGCTCGCGCCCGACGAGATCGACGCTGACCGCCTTGATGTCCACCCCGTTGGCTTCGGCGTTCGCCGCGATGGCGGCCAGGGCGAAGCGGTCGATGTCGCAGGCCTGCACCCGCGCCGCGCCCGCCTTCATCGCCGCGATGCCGACGATTCCGGTTCCAGCGGCGAAATCCAGCACCGACTTTCCGGCCACCAGATCGGGCCGGTCGAGCAGCAGGCGGGCCACCGCCTGGCCGCCCGGCCACGCAAAGGCCCAGTAAGGAGGTGGGAGATTTTTCTCGGCCAAGGTCTCTTCGGTGGCCTGCCACAGGGGAGTGACCTCGGTGGCAAGATGAAGTTGAAGTTCCGGCAGCAGCGGGGTGGTCGCCAGCGTCGTGTTGTCGCGGACGAAGTCGAGCGGAGACGGGTTGTTCATGCCTGGATTCTCACGATGTTCCGCTGGTTTGGGCGAAGGCGCCGGCGTCCATCACGGTTACATAATTCAAACGGTGTAGACAGAGCCTGGAACCCGTGTTACCCGTTCGTAAGGGGAAAGACAAAGGGAATGGGGGAGTCATGCGGGCCAGGGGAACCGCCATCAGCCTTTCGTTTGCGGCTTTGATCGCGTTGAGCCCCCTTGCCGTCGCGCCGGCCGCCGCATCGGATTGCGTGCGCACCGTGCGGGCGATCTCCGACTTCACGATTCGCGGCGACGCCTGGACGTGGTGGAACCACGCCGCCGGGCAGTATGACCGCGACAACCATCCCGCCGTCGGCTCCGTCCTGGTCTTCAAGAAGACCGGCCACATGCGCCGCGGCCACGTCTCGCTGGTCAGCGCGGTGATCGACCGTCGCACCATCGAGGTCGACCACACCTGGATCGACGGCGACGGCCTGCGCCGCGGCATGCGCGTCGTCGACGTGTCGAAGGGCAACGACTGGTCCGCCGTGCGCGTCTGGCACGAGCCGACCGACCAACTCGGCCTGCGCGTCTACACCGCCTACGGCTTCATCCTGCCGGAAGGCGAGGAGGCACCGAAGCGCGGCCGCGTGCTCGACGCCGGCGATCGCGGCATGGACAGCGGCTTCACCGTCTCGCCGCAGGGCCGTGGCGCCAAGCGCGGCGAGCCGCGCATCGTCCAGGCGTCGCTGGCGAAGGGCCACACCGTCGGCGTGCCCGGCCGCAAGCCGCAGCTTCTCACCGCCGCGCTGACCGCTCCGCAGAAGCCGGAGCGGCTCGACGTCGCCGTCCTGCCGGCCCGCAAGCCGGCCAGCGTCACCGACGGTGCCGCCAAGGGGCTGGTCGCCTCGGTGGACGGTCTGCGCACCCAAATGCCCGGCCGCAAGCCCGGCTCCAACGCCGTCGCCCAGCTGGTGGACGATCTGGAGCGGTAGGAGGGGCGTTTCGGCGCTCCGTCGCGTCCGGCGGGGCTCTTCTTACATCCATGCTCTCCCGGCCCGGCGCCCCAGGCAATCAGGGGAAGCCCCCAGGGCGGGTTGACGGCATCGGCTCGACATCACCCGTTCACCTTACCGATTCGCGCCCCGTCGCGGGGATGACATTTCTTGGCGAATCGGCGGAGCGGCGCCGGCCGGATCGAAGCTTTCCCGGCTCACGGCTTCCCGGCCTCACAGCTTCCCGGCGAGGATCGCCGCCAGCACGAGCCAGCCGAACCAGCGGTTCGACTTGAACTTCGCCAGACAGTCGTTCTGATCGTCGGGGCGCCACGTCGCCACCTGCCACGCCAGATGCAGGGCGGCCACCGACAGCAGCGGCAGGAACAGCCCGCCCAGGCCTGCCAGACGGCCGGCGATCCCCAGCCCGACATAGGTCAGGGTGTAGAAGCCGTAGATCCAGATCTTGCTGGTGTCGCCCAGCCGCAGCGCGGTGGACTTCACGCCGATGCGGGCGTCGTCCTCCTTGTCCTGGTGGGCGTAGATGGTGTCGTAGCCCAGCGTCCAGGCGACCCCGGTGACGTACATGGCCACCGCCGGCCAGTCGAGGTCGCCGCGCACCGCCGCCCACCCCATCAGCGCGCCCCAGTTGAAGGTCAGGCCGAGGAAGGCCTGCGGCCACCAGGTGATGCGCTTCATCAACGGGTAGGTGAAGACCAGCGCCAGCGACAGCACGCCCAGACCGATGGCGGCCGGGGAGAGCTGCACCAGCACCAGCAGCCCCAGCAGCAGCTGCGCGACCAGGAAGGCGACGGCCTGGCGAACCGACACCTGACCCGACGGGATCGGGCGCGAGCGGGTGCGCTCGACCTTCGCGTCGAAATCGCGGTCGAGGATGTCGTTGACGGTGCAGCCGGCCCCGCGCATGACGATGGCGCCGACGGCGAACAGGAGCATCATCCACAGGTCGGGCCAGCGCGGGGCGGCGAGCGCCACGCCCCACCAGCAGGGGAACAGCAGCAGCCAGGTGCCGATCGGCCGGTCAAGCCGGGCCAGGGTCAGGTAGGGACGCAGCGGGGCGGGAGCCCAGCGGCCGATCCAGCCGTCCTGGCGAATGTCGGTGAAGCCGGCCGGGCCGGGCTGATCGGTGCTGGTCATGGCGGGGAATCGCTTCCGCTCTCGTGGCGAATGTCGGTGAAGCCGGGCGGCAAGGTATCGGGCGCTTTGTGGGAGGGCAAGGAGCAAGGGCCCCGGCCTCATCCCTTCGGGCGGAAGCTCTCCCAAAAAGGAGTTGCGCCTGTATGATTGCGCTGTCCTGGAAGAAAAGAGCTTGCTCTTGCCGCGCGCCGGTCGATACTGTTTTTCACGATCAACCGAACCGGCTTGCCATTTAAAATGGATTCGACCGAGTGCTCCGACCGGCTCGCCGTCATCATCGATGACGAAGCGATCATCCTGGCAGGCATGGAGATCATGCTGGAAACCTGGGGTTACCGTGTCGTCGCGGTCGAGGACGCCGCTTCGGCGCTGGCGGCTCTGGCCGAGGCTCCGCCCGAAGCGCCGCCGCCATCGGTGATCGTCTCGGACTACCGGCTGCGCAACGGCGTGTCGGGCGTCGACGCCGTGCGCGCCGTGCGCGAGGCCGCCGGGGCCGCGGTGCCGGCGATCATCCTGACCGGCGACACCGGCGCCGCGCTGGCCGCCGCCGCCCAGCGCGAGGACTTCCTCGTCCTGCACAAGCCGGTTCAGCCCGCCGAACTGCGCCGCCAGATCGACCGGCTGGTCGAGGCGGCCTGAAGGGGCGCCTCCCTGTTCGCCGAAAGGCTGACGGATTCCCGCGCGGAGAGCTATAGTCGGCTCCGTTTCGCGGAGATCCGACACCATGGCCGAACAGCCCAAGACCCGCCTCTACGTCGACAGCCCGCTGACCGAAGGGCAATCGGTCGGGCTCGACCATGAGCGCGCCCATTTCCTGCGCCATGTCCTGCGGCTCGACCGCGGCGACCCGGTGGCGGTGTTCAACGGGCGCGACGGCGAATGGGGCGCCGTCATCGACGGCTTCGGCAAGGGCTGGTGCTCGCTGACGGTGCGGGCGCGGCGCCGGCCGCAGACGGGCACCCCCGACCTCTGGCTGGTCTTCGCGCCGCTGAAGAAGGGGCGCATCGATTTCGTGGCGGAGAAGGCGACGGAGATGGGCGTCTCGCGCCTGTGCCCGGTCTTCACCCGCCGCACCGACCCCAACCGGGTGAACACCGACCGGCTGCGCGCCAACGCCGTCGAGGCCGCCGAACAGTGCGAGCGGCTGAGCGTGCCCGAGGTTGCCGACCCGCTGCCGCTCGACCGCGCGCTGGCCGCCTGGCCGGAGGGGCGCACGCTCTATCTCTGCGCCGAGGCCGGGGCGGCGCGGCCGATCGCCGAAGCCATGCGTTCGGCGGGGTCCAGCCCCGCCGCGCTGCTGGTCGGGCCGGAGGGGGGCTTCGACCAGTCGGAACTTGACGAACTGATCAAACTCCCCTTTGTTGTCCCGGTGGGTTTGGGGCCGCGCATCCTGCGGGCCGACACGGCGGTTGTGGCGGCACTGGCCTGCTGGCAGTCCCTCGCCGGGGACTGGACGGCCGACGGCGGCGACACCCGGCCGCCCTTCCGCTCACCGGTCGCTTCCATCGACTGAACATGTTGCTGAACACGCCATTGCAACCCACCCGCGGGAGCCTTCATGTCCGCACCCCCGACAACGCGCGGCGAACCGATCACCGACCGCCGCCAACTGGTCGCCTATCTGGAATCGGGCTGCAAGCCGGCCGAGGCCTGGCGCATCGGGACGGAGCACGAGAAATTCGCCTACCGCGCGTCCGACCTGCGCCCGCTGCCCTATGACGGGCCGGACGGCATCCGGGAACTGCTGACGCGCCTGACCCGCTTCGGCTGGCAGCCGGTGGAGGAGAAGGGCAACGTCATCGCGCTGGTTCAGGGCATGGCGAACATCACGCTGGAGCCGGGCGGGCAGGTCGAGCTGTCGGGCGCGCCGCTGGAGACCCTGCACCAGACCTGCGCCGAGGTGCACCGCCACCTGCGTCAGGTCAAGGAGGTCGGCGGCGAGCTGGGGATCGCCATGATGGGGCTGGGCTTCCAGCCGAAATGGGCGCGCGACGAGATCCCGTGGATGCCCAAGGGCCGCTACAAGATCATGGGCGACTACATGCCCAAGGTCGGCGGGCTCGGGCTCGACATGATGCTGCGGACCTGCACCGTGCAGGTCAATCTGGACTTCGCGTCCGAAGCCGACATGGTGAAGAAGTTCCGGGTGTCGCTGGCGCTCCAGCCGATCGCCACGGCTCTGTTCGCCAATTCGCCCTTCACCGAGGGCAAGCCGAACGGCTTCCAGAGCTTCCGCAGCCACATCTGGACCGACACCGATCCCGACCGCACCGGCGACATCCCCTTCGTCTTCGAGGACGGCTTCGGCTTCGAACGCTATGTGGACTATCTGTTGCAGACGCCGATGTATTTCGTCTACCGCGACGGGACCTACATCGACGCGGCCGGCCAGTCCTTCCGCGACTTCCTGGAGGGCAAGTTGCCGGCCCTGCCGGGCGAGGTCCCGCTGCTGACCGACTGGGCCGACCACACGACGACCGCCTTCCCGGAGGTCCGGCTCAAGAAGTATCTGGAGATGCGCGGCGCCGACGGCGGTCCGTGGCGCAGCCTGTGCGCGTTGCCGGCCCTGTGGGTCGGGCTGCTGTACGACAGCCAGGCGCTGGACGCGGCCTGGGACCTTGTGAAGGACTGGACGACGGAGGAGCGGGCGCATCTGCGCGCCGAGGTTCCGCGCTCCGGCCTGCGCACGCCGTTCCGCGGCCGCAGCGTGCGGGACGTCGCGCTTGAGGCGCTGGCCATCGCCCGCGACGGTCTGGCGCGCCGCGCCCGCAACGACAATTGGGGCGACGACGAGACCCACTTCCTCGACACGCTCCAGGCCATCGCCGAGAGCAACCGCAGCCCGGCGGACGAACTGCTCGCCAAGTTCAACGGCGAATGGGGCGGCAGCGTCGATCCGGTGTTCAAGGACTGCGCGTACTGAGATTGGATTTGTTGGTTTGGCGCCGCTCACGTTCCTGTGCGTGGGCGGCGTTTTTATTTTTGACACAGATGAACACAGATAGACACAGATGAACGGGAATGCGCGGCAGGCTTCGTGCGGAGTTTTCGAGCCAAAACATTCTATTTATACCAGTACCGGAAAGTTCCGACCTGTGGTCGGAACTTTCCGGTCCCTCAAACGCCGGGCGGCCCGCCTCCGCGGGCCTTGGCTTCGCGGGCATGGGCCCGCGCGGCCGCAGTCGCGGCCGATACCAGAGCCAGAAGTCAAAACTTTCTGGCTCTGGTATTAGAGCGGATCGCGTAAAACCGGAATCGGTTTGGAGCGTGAATCCGCTCGTCATCAAAAGGCTAAATTTTCGTGCGTTTCTTATTAAACGCACGAAAATTTAATCTGTGTTTATTTTCATCTGTGTCTATCTGTGTTCATCTGTGTCCAAACCCCGACCAACCCAATGAAGCCACGTTCCCGTCACCCCAGATCGTCCTCGTCCTCCGACGCCGCGTCGACGTCGAGGGCGGCGACCTGCCGGATGACCGGGTGGCGCTCCTTCCAGTCCTCGAAGTCCGACACCAGCGCCGGGCGGATGCCGAGCGCCAGGATCGGGCAGCCGCCGCCGCGCCCGGCGTCCAGACGGTAGAGCAGCTTCTTCATCCAGGTCGTGCTGGCGCCGTACTTGTTCTGGAAATTCTTCATCTCGACCCGCCGCGCCACCTCGGTGAACAGCGGGGCCAACTCGGCGCTGCGGGTCAGAAGCACGCCGGCGCTGATGATGCCGCACTCGTAGAAGGTCCGCGCCGCGTAGAGGTCGCGGTCGAAGGTCTGGTCCTTGCTGTTCCATTCCAGGTCGAAGGAGACGCGCCCCTTCACGAAGTCGATCTTGTGGCCGTCGATGAAGCCCTTGACCTTGTAGATCTCGTCGCGCTGGCGGTGCTCGACCACGGTCTGGCCACGGTTCTTGCCGGAGATGCGGCGCTTCTCCTCGTGCGTGACGATCATCTTGGTGATGAAGAGGTCGCCGCGGATCCGCGTCTCGTGCCAGCCGAGCGGGTTCAGCATCAGCTCCATCGACTTGGCGATCTGCGATTTGTTGCCGCCCGACGCCACGATGTCCTCGGTGCGGATGCGGAACTCCATCAGCCGGGCGACGATCTCCTGGAACTCGGCGGTGCAGGCATGGGCCAGGATGCGGGCGGCGTTGCGGTAGCTGTGGACCTCGTACAGATCGAGGAAGCCGGGCGGGAACAGGTCGCCCAGATCGGCGTCCCTGGCCTCGATGATCGGGGCGGTGTCATGGACGCAACTCAGCAGGTTCATGGACGGCATCGCGGCAGGAAAGGGCGGGGCCGCCACCATGGCGGTTGCGGACCGGCAAATCCACCCCTTCCATCGGTTGACGGCGGCCGGCGCGCCGGCCGGGGCCGTCTGGCAGGCGCTCGGCGGGTTGTGCTATCGTCGCGCGCGCAAAAAGCGCGGTTGGCGGCGGCCTTGGGACTGGGGGCGGGGGATGAGCGACGAGTTTCTGTTCGCCGACGAGGACCCGGCGGCCGAGGCCGCCTTGCTCCCGCCGGTCCCGCCCGAGCCGGTCGAGCCCTGGGTGATCCTGATCGTCGACGACGATCCCGCCATCCACGCCACCACCAAGATGGTGCTGCGCGGCTTCACCTTCGAAGGGCGGCCGGCGCAGTTCCTCTCGGCCGGCACGGCGACGGAGGCGCGCGCCGTGCTGCGCGCCAATCCGGCCATCGCCGTGATCCTGCTCGATGTGGTGATGGAATCCGACGACGCCGGCCTGCGGCTGGTCCGCCACATCCGCAGCGAGATGAGGAACCGCCGCGTCCGCATCATCCTGCGCACCGGCCAGCCGGGGCAGGCGCCGGAACGCGACGTCATCCTCAGCTACGACATCAACGACTACAAGTCGAAGACCGAGCTGACGGCGCAGAAGCTGTTCACCTCGGTGGTCGCGGCGCTGCGCGGCTATCAGGACATCACCGCCATCGAGGACCACCGCGAGGGGCTGGAGCGCATCCTCGACGCCTCCTCCTCCCTGCTCGACAAGCGGACGATGGCCGAGTTCGTCGGCGACGCGGTGGCGCAGATCGTCGGCGTCTGTCCGCCCGGCGACGGGGTGGCGCTGGTCAGCCGCCTGACCCAGGACGGCGCCGCCTTGGGCGAGCCGCTGTTGCTCGGCGGCAACGGCGTCTACGCGGGCGGGGAGGGCCGGCCGCTGCGCACCACCCTGCCGCCCGAGGCGGTTTTCGCCGTGACCGCGGCGCTGGGCGACGGCCGCAATCGGTACGAGCGGACCCACAGCGTGCTGGTCTTCCGCTCCGCCTCGCGCCATCACGAGACCGCCTTCTACCTGACCCACGCGCGGTCGCTGACGGCCGACGAGCGGCGGCTGCTGGAGGTCTTCTGCGCCAAGGTGGCGATCGGCTTCGACAACGTCCATCTCTACGAGGAGCTGACCGAGCTGAACCGCAGCCTGGAGCGGCAGGTCGCGGAGCGCACCCGCGACCTCGTTGCCGCGACCGAGGCGGCGGAGGCCGCCAACCGGGCGAAGTCGCTGTTCCTGGCCACCATGAGCCATGAGATCCGCACGCCGATGAACGGGGTGCAGGGCATGCTGGAGCTGCTGGAGCACACCAGCCTGACCGCCGACCAGCGCGAGCTGGTGGAGGTGGTGCGCGATTCGGCCGGCTCCCTGCTGACCATCATCAACGACATTCTGGACTTCTCGAAGATCGAGGCCGGACGGCTGGATCTGGAGCGGGTCCCCGTCTCGCTGCCCGCCGTGGTCGAGGGGGTGGCCGACACGCTGGCCCCCGGCGCCCGCGCCAAGGGGCTGTCGCTGATCACCTTCGTCGACCCCGACCTGCCGGCGACCGTGCTGGGCGATCCGGTGCGCATCCGGCAGGTGCTGTTCAACATCGCCGGAAACGCGGTGAAGTTCACCCAGGGCGGGTCGGTGACGGTGAAGGCCGAGCTGGCCCGCTTCGACGGCGATCGCGTCACCATCCGCATCGCCGTCACCGACACCGGCATCGGCATCTCGGCGGAGAACCAGGCCCGCCTGTTCCGCCCCTTCACCCAGGCCGAGGCGTCGACCACCCGCCGTTTCGGCGGCACCGGGCTCGGCCTGTCGATCTGCCGCCGCCTGGCCGAACTGATGGGCGGCGAGATCGGCGTCACCAGCGCGCCGGGGATGGGATCGACCTTCTGGTTCACCTTCGCCGCCGATCTGGCGGCGGAGCCGGACGCCGTGGCGGAGCCGGCGGCGCCTCTGGCCGGCGTCACCGTCCTGCTGCTGGCCCCCGACGAGGCCGAGCGCGGCTTCCTTGCGCGCTACCTGAACAGTGACGGCGCCCTGGTGGTCGACGCTCCGGACAGCGCCACGGCCCTGCGCACGCTGCTGCCGACCGCCGCCTGCGACGTGCTGGTGGTGGCGCCGGAGGTCGAGACGGCGGCGCTCGACGCCGATCCGCGCGGGCGGGTGCGCGGGCGGGTGAGGCTCTGCGGACCGAACGATCGGACGCCGCCTGCCGGATCGTTGCCACCCAATGGAACGGTCGCGGTCGCGCGGCCGCTGCGCCGGTCCCATCTGGTGCGGGCGGTGCTGGCGGCGGCGGGGAGGGGGGCGCCGGTCGAATCGCTCGCCGCCGATTGCCCGAGCGATTCCGCACTCTCGGCGGCGCGGCGGCCGCCTTCGGTGGAGGAGGCCATGGCGCGCGACCGCCTGATCCTGGTGGCGGAGGATCATCCGACCAACCGGCATGTCATCCAGCGCCAGCTCGCCCTGCTCGGGCACGCGATGGAGATGGCGGAGGACGGCGTCCAGGCGCTGGCGATGTGGCGCACGGGCCGCTACGCGCTGCTGCTGACCGATTGCCAGATGCCGGAGATGGACGGGCTGGAGCTGGCCCGCGCCATCCGCGCGGCGGAGGCCGCGTCGGGGATCGGAGCCCGCCTGCCGATCGTCGCCATCACCGCCAACGCGCTGGAGGGGGAGGTGCAGACCTGCTTCGCCGCCGGCATGGATGACAGCGTGTCCAAGCCGGTGGATCTCGGGCAGCTGCGCCGGGTGCTCGACCGTTTCCTGCCGCCGGATGCCGCTGTGGAGGAGACGCCCGCACCGGCCCCTCCGTTGCCTTCCCCACCCGCCCCGGCACCCTCCGCCCTGCCGCCGCTCGACATCGGCGCGCTGGCCGGGCTGTTCGACGGCGACACCGACTTCGTCCGCCAACTCCTCGGCGAGTTCGTGACGTCGAACACCGCGTCGCACCGCTGGCTGGTCGATTCCCTCGCCGGCGCCGCCTGGGACGAGGTGCGGCAGGCGGCGCACAAGCTGGCCGGGTCGTCGCGCACCGTCGGCGCCCGCGATCTGGCGGCGGCGGCGGACGCCGTCGAGCTTGCGGCGCTCGACCGGCGGCTCGACGGCATCGACGCAATGGTCGAGCGGGTCGGCCGCGAGCTGGACCGTGTCGTCGCCTGCATCGCCGCCGCCTGAGCGGGACGTCGCCGCCCCGCCGCCAAGCTGTAAAGAACCCGACACGCGTGGGGTTTGTCGCCTTTGCGACAACCTTGCGGTGTCCGGTCATGTCTTCCAAGTAATTGTAAATTAAAGCATTTTCGAACCGCATCCCGGCTGGCACGGGGCTTGCTGTTGGGAGGGTGCGCCGGTTGTCAGCCGGCACCCCCTCGCGCTTCGGCCCAGCGTTATCCCCAGCGTTCTCAAGGAGACCGGGATGCACATCGTCGTCTGTATCAAACAGGTGCCCGACAGCGCCCAGATCCGCATCCATCCCGTGACCAACACGATCATGCGGCAGGGCGTCCCCGCCATCATCAACCCCTTCGACCTGTTCTCGCTGGAGGAGGCGCTGCGGCTGAAGGACAAGGTGGGGGCGCGCGTCACCGTGCTGACCATGGGCCCGCCGATGGCGGAAGCCTCGCTGCGCAAGGCCCTGTCGCTGGGCGCCGACGACGCCGTGCTGCTGACCGACCGCAAGTTCGCCGGCTCCGACACGCTGGCCACCTCCTACGCGCTGACCTCGGCGATCCTCAAGCTGTCGGAGGAGGACCCGGTCGACATCGTGTTCTGCGGCAAGCAGACGGTCGACGGCGACACCGCCCAGGTCGGCCCCGGCATCGCCACCCGCCTCGGCTTCGAGCAGCTCACCTACATCACCAGGATCGAGGAGCTGAACGAGTCCGCCAAGGAGATCGTGGTGCAGCGCCGCTCCGAAGGCGGCGTGCAGGTGCTGAAGACCCGGCTGCCCTGCATGATCACCATGCTGGAGGGCACCAACACGATGCGCTTCGGCAAGATGGACGACATGTTCCGCGCCGCGCGCTACGAGCTGAAGACCTGGAGCCGCGACTTCACCGGCGCCGAGGAGGCCAAGGTCGGCCTCAAGGGCTCGCCCACCGTGGTGTCGAAGGTCTTCGTGCCCAAGCCGCGCGCCGAGAAGGCCAAGATGATCAAGGCTGACGGCTCCTCGCCGGACGCGCTGGCCGCCGCCGCCCTCGACGCCATCTTCGCCGCCCAGCCCAAGCTGGCCGACGATCTGCTCGCCCGCGCCGCGGCCGGGCTTTGACGATCCTTCCGCCGGAGACCCGACGATGAGCGAACCGAGCAAGCCCCAGGGCCGCAAGTTCCAGCTTCCCGAACACCTCAAGGTCTACAAGAACGTCTGGGTGATCGTCGAGCAGGAGCGCGGCATCGTCCATTCCGTCTCGCTGGAGCTGCTGGGCGAGGCCCGCAAGCTGGCCGACAAGCTGGGCGTCGAGGTCGGCGCCGTGGTGCTGGGCGCCGAGGGCCCCGACCTGAACCGCATCTGCGGCGACGCCATCAGCTACGGCGCCGACATCGTCTACAAGGTGACCGACCCGGTGCTGGCCGACTACCGCACCGATCCCTACTGCCGGGTGATGACCGACGTGGTCAACGCCTACAAGCCGGAGATCGTGCTGCTCGGCGCCACCACGCTGGGCCGCGATCTGGCCGGCGCCATCGCCACCACGCTGGCGACCGGCCTGACCGCCGACTGCACCGAGCTGGACATCTACGCCGACAACCGCTCGCTGGCGGCGACGCGGCCGACCTTCGGCGGCACGCTGCTCTGCACCATCCAGACCTTGGCCTACCGGCCGCAGATGGCGACCGTGCGTCCCCGCGTGATGGCGATGCCCGAGCGCGACGACAGCCGAACCGGCCGCGTCGAGGAGGTCTTCCCCAACCTCCAGGAGGAGAGCGTCGTCACCAAGGTGCTCAACTTCATCGCCGACCGCGAGCAGAACGAGGCGCAGCTCGCCTTCGCCGACGTCATCGTCTCGGCCGGCAAGGGGCTGGGCAAGGCGGAGAACATGAAGCTGGTCTTCGACCTCGCCAAGGTGCTGGGCGCCGAGGTCGGGGTGACCCGCCCGCTGGTCCAGGCCGGCTGGGCCGGCAGCGACCGGCAGGTCGGCCAGACCGGCAAGACCGTGCGCCCCAAGCTCTACATCGCCGCCGGCATCTCCGGCGCCATCCAGCATCGCGTCGGCATGGAGAAGTCCGACCTGATCCTGGCGATCAACACCGACCCCAACGCGACGATCTTCGACTTCGCCCATCTGGGTCTGGTCGGCGACGCGCTGACCATCCTGCCCGCGCTGACCGACGCCTTCGGCCGCCGCCTGTCGGTCAACCGGCTGGCCGGCTGACCTTACGGACGAGAAAGGAGCCTTCCGACATGGTCGAAAAGTTCGACGCCATCGTCATCGGTGCCGGCCCGTCCGGCAACGCCGCCACCTACACGCTGGCCAAGCAGGGGCTGAAGGTGCTCCAGCTGGAGCGCGGCGAGTATGCCGGCGCCAAGAACGTCCAGGGCGGCATCATGTACGCCCACGAGCTGGAGAAGATCATCCCGGACTTCCGGGACGACTGCCCGACCGAACGCCACATCATCGAACAGCGCATCTGGCTGCTCGGCGACGACAACTACATCGGCACCAACTACCGGTCCGAGGCGTACAACAGCGACACGCCGAACCGCTACACCATCATCCGCGCCAACATCGACAAGTGGTTCGCCGAGAAGATCCGCGCGGTCGGCGGTCTCCAGATCTGCGAGACGACGGTGACGGAGCTGATCCGCGATCCGTTGGGCAAGGTGATCGGCGTGCGCACCGACCGCGAGGGCGGCGAGATCCACGCCGACGTCGTGATCATGGCCGACGGCGTCAACGCCCTGCTGGCGCGCCGCTCCGGCTACCAGAAGGAGGCGGCGCCGGAGAACGTCGCGCTGGCGGTCAAGGAGATCCTGTTCATCGATCCCGAGCTGATCCAGCAGCGCTTCGGCATCAAGGACGACGAGGGCGTCGTCATCGAGATCATGGGCAAGGTGACCAAGGGGATGGTCGGCACCGCCTTCCTCTACACCAACAAGGAATCGCTGACGATCGGCATCGGCTGCCTGGTCTCCGACTTCAAGAAGGGTGACTGCCCGCCCTACAAGATGCTGGAGGACCTGAAGAACCACCCCGTCATCAAGCCGCTGATCGAAGGCGCCGAGATGAAGGAGTATTGCGCCCACCTGATCCCGGAGGGCGGTTTCAAGGCGATCCCGCAGCTCTACGGCGACGGCTGGATGGTGGTCGGCGACGCCGCCCATTTCAACAACGCGGCGCACCGCGAGGGCTCCAACCTCGCCATGGCGTCCGGCCGCATGGCGGCGGAGACGGTGATCGAGCTGAAGGCCGCCGGCAAGGAGTTCAGCGCCGGCAACCTCGCCGGCTACAAGGCGAAGCTCGACGAGAGCTTCATCATCAAGGATCTGAAGAAGTATCGCGAACTGCCGGGGATCATGCATTCCAACAAGCAGTTCTTCGGCGCCTACCCGGACGAGATCACCCAGGCGGCGCACAACTGGTTCACCGTGGACAGCGTCGACAAGCGCACGAAGGAGAAGGCGATCATGAAGTCCTTCGTCAAGCGCCGTTCGGTGTTCGGTCTGGTCGGTGACGCAATCAAGCTGGTGAGGGCGATGCGATGAACATGATGGTGAAGATCGAAGAGAAGCTGTACCAGAACCGCTACATCGTCGACGAGAACCGTCCGCACATCACGATCAAGGACGAGGCGCACTGCGCCGCCTGCACCAGCAAGGCCTGCACCGTCTGCTGCCCGGCCGGCTGTTACTCGACCAACGAGGCGGGGGGCGTGACGCTGGCGACCGACGGCTGCCTGGAATGCGGCACCTGCCGGGTGATCTGCCAGGACAGCGGCAACATCGAATGGAACTACCCGCGGGGCGGCTACGGCATCAGCTACAAGTTCGGCTGAGCCGGGTTCCACGGACCGCAAGACCCGGACCGCAAGACGCATCCAGCCCCTCCGCTCCGGCGGAGGGGTTTTTTCGGTTCCGGCCTCAGCGGACCAAGGCGAGCTGCTGGGTGGCGTCGGCGAGGACGCGGTCGAGCTGGTTGGGGAAATAGGGCTTCTTCACGAAGCCGAAGGGCTGGCAATCCTCGGCGCGGCGGCGGGTGTCCGGGTCGCCGAAGGCCGACATGAAGATGCTGCGGATGCCGAAACGGGCGCGGATCGCCGCCGCCGTCTCGATGCCGTCGCGGGGGCCGTGCAGCCGGATGTCCATCATGACGATGTCGGGGCGCTGCCGCTCGGCCGCCATGATGGCGTCCTCGGCGTTGTCGGCGGTGCCGCAGACCTCGTAGCCCAGCATGCCCAGGATCTCCTCCAGCGCCATGGCGGCGAGGCTCTCGTCCTCGACGATCAGGACGCGCGGCGTATGGGGCAAGGTGGGCGGGTCGTCGGTCATCATGACTGCCTGATGGGTGTCACACCGAGTCTACAGGTGGAACAGGGTGCCCGGACAGGATGATTCGCGCCTCTATGACCAACGGTGGGTGCGAAGAGTGGCGGGCCTTGTCGTTGGGGGGTGGGGCGCACCATCTCTGAGGCAGCTCTGTTTCCGGACCAGGGGCGTTGCCCGGTCAGCCGCCGGCACCCCAGCAGCCTTGAGGGAGACTGGCCATGGATCTGCGTGTCTGTTTTGAAAACATGGAAACCGTCAACGTCAACGACGCGGCGATGATGGAGCATTACGCCAAGAGCTATCTGGCGGATTTCAATCCCGAATGGGCGGGTTTCATCATGCTGCCCCACAACGAGACCAGCCGCGCGACGATGGAGCCGGCCTGGCAGGTGCTGATCCGCAACGTCACGGCGAAGACGGAGCGCGCGCTTCTGGACTATCTCGACGAAAACCCGATGGCCGCCTACCACGTCCACGTCTATCGCCGCGACACCGGGAACGAACGGAAGATCCACTGAACGGAAAGAACCGCGAAGGGCCGTCCGGCCTTCGCGGTTCACACGCGTCCGGGTGAATGAGGCGCCGGTTTCCGTCAGCCGACCGGCGCGCCGAGCAGGCTGTCCAGCGGCACGAAGCGGTCGGCCATCTTGCGCGCCTCCTCCTTGTGGACCTTGAAGGTCTTCTCGGCGATGGCGTTGGACAGCACGAAGTCCTGGTAGGCCCGCTGGAGATGCACGCGGTAGCGGGACGCCATGCCCTCGTCGTCCAGCCCCTCCATCCCGCTGTCGGCCGACAGATAGTCGTGGAAACGTTGCAGGATGTGCAGGCGGTTCACGTTGACCACCCGCTGGTCGTAGGTGACCTGGAAGAAGCGCAGGAAGTCCTCGGCGGTTTCCAAATCGTCGAGATCGTCGGTGAAATCGCTCATCGTGGTCGCTCCTCAGGCGTGCTGCTGGGTGGAGGGGGAGGGCGCGCGGCCCTCCTGGTCGCAGAGATTGCCGCAGGAGTCGCAGGCCACGCCGTCGAGCCGGATGTCGGCGAGCCGGAGATCCCCCAGTGGAATCTTCGAGAGCGGCGCGCGGGCCTGTTCGGCGGCGGTGTGGGCTTCCAGCCGCTCCTCGATGCGGTTGATGTGGTCGATCAGGCAGGCGATCGCCTTGCCGACCGGGTCGGGCATCAGGTGATGCTCCAGGTCGATGCCGTGGGCGCCCAACTGGCTTTGGGGTTGGCTCTGGGTCTCGGGGCGGACGATGCGGCCGGGGATGCCGACGACGGTCATGCCGCCGGGCACGCTCTTGGTGACGACCGAGTTGGCGCCGACACGCGCGTTGGGGCCGACGGTGATCGGTCCCAGGACCTTCGCCCCCGCCCCGACCAGCACGCCGTCCTCCAGCGTCGGGTGGCGCTTGCCCTTGGTCCAGGAGGTGCCGCCCAGCGTCACCCCGTGATAGAGCGTCACGTCGTCGCCGACTTCCGCCGTCTCGCCGATGACGACTCCGGCGCCATGGTCGATGAAGAAGCGGCGGCCGATGGTGGCGCCGGGATGGATGTCGATGTTGGTCAACCAGCGCCCGAGATAGGACAGGAAGCGCGCCGGCCAGCGCAGGCCGCGCCGCCACGCCGCGTTGGCGATCCGGTGCGCCGCCAGCGCGTGGATGCCCGGATAGCAGGTCAGCACGTCGAGGACGTTGCGCGCCGCCGGGTCGCGGTCGAAGACGCAGGCGACGTCCTCGCGCAGCAGGGCCAGAATGCCGGGAGTGGCGGCCGGGGGCGTCATGCGGCGGTCCGTGTCGGCGTCGATGGCGGCCATGGGCGGGGTTCCCTCATCGGAATGCGGTGAAGGCGGTGTCAATGCCGGACGGCGGCGTGGAAGGCGCGCAGCTCGTCGGGGGTCGGCGCCCGCTTGGCGCGGGTGGCGAGCGCGCGGACCTGCGGCAGCACCGCCCGGGCGGTGGCGTCGTCGCAGGCGAGGCCAAGCCCGTCATAGGCCATCTTCACCGCCGCCGTGCCGGAATGCTTGCCGAGCACGATGCGGTGCTCGCGCCCGACCTCGGCCGGGTCGAGATTCTGGTAGGTGGCGCGGTCGCGCAGCAGCCCGTCGACGTGGATGCCGGCCTCGTGGGTGAAGACCGCGTCGCCGACGATCGACTTGTTCACCGCCACCGGCCGGTTGGAGGCGCGCTCGACCAAGTCGGAGATGCTGGCGAGCGCGCGGGTGTCGATGCCGGTGTCGCGGCCGTAGAGGTGCTTCAGCGATACCACCACCTCCTCCAGCGGGGCGTTGCCGGCGCGCTCGCCCAAGCCGTTCACCGTGGTGTTGACGTGGGTGGCGCCGCCCAGCACGGCGGCCAGCGAGTTGGCGTTGGCGAGGCCGAGGTCGTCGTGAGAATGGATCTCGATCTCCAGGTCGGTGGCCCGGCGCAGCCGTTCGATGCAGGCGCGCGTCTGGAAGGGGTCGAGCACGCCGAGCGTGTCGGCGAAGCGGAAGCGGCGGGCCCCGGCGGCCTGCGCCACGGTGACGGCCTCGACCAGGAAATCCATGTCGGCGCGGGAGGAATCCTCGCCGCCGAGGCTGACCTCCAGCCCATGGTCGCGGGCCTGCCGGACCTTGCGGTCGATCTCGGCCAGTGCCCAGGCGCGGCTGCGCTTGAGCTTCCTGGTGATGTGGATGTCGGAGACGGGCATGGACAGGTTGACGAAGCCGACGCCGCAGGACAGCGCCGCCTTCAGGTCGGTGTCGTGCATGCGGCACCACACCATCAGCCGGCCCCTGAGGCCGAGCGACGCCACGGCGCGGATGCCGTCCCGCTCCTCCTCGCCCATGGCGGGGATGCCGATCTCCTGCTCGGGCACGCCGGCCGCGTCGAGCGCGCGGGCGATGGCGATCTTCTCGTCGAGCGTGAAGGCCACCCCGGCGGTCTGCTCGCCGTCGCGCAGCGTCGTGTCGTTGATGATGGTGGCGGCGGGAGAGGGCATGGGCGTCGTCCCTGTGTGGAACCTTGCCCCCTCCCCCGCGAAGGCAGGGGAGGGTTGGGGTAGGGGCACGGTGGATGGGCATGCCCCCGACAAGTGTCGCAGACCGGGCCGGGACACCGCCCCGACGGGGTGTCGTCGGGCGGGGTGTCGGAGGCGGCCCCCCGACCCGGTCTGCGATCCCGGTGTTAGGAATAGACCGGCGCGAACTCCTTGGCCTTGCCGGCCGCCTGTTCCCAATAGGGCGACAGGCTGCGCAGCTTGGCGATGATGCCGGGGACCACGGCGATCACATGGTCGATCTCGGCGTCGGTGGTGTCGCGCGACAGCGAGAAGCGGGTCGCCCCGTGCGCCGCCGTGTAGGGAACCCCCATGGCGCGCATGACGTGGCTCGGCTCCAGCGACCCCGAGGTGCAGGCCGACCCCGACGAGGCGGCGATGCCCTGCTCGTTCAGCAGCAGCAGGATCGCCTCGCCCTCGATGTACTCGAAGGCGATGTTGCAGGTGTTGGGCAGCCGGTTCTCCGGGTTGCCGGTGACGAAGCAGGCCGGCACGGCGGCGAGGATCGCCTGCTCCAGCCGGTCGCGCTGCGCCTTCACCCGCGTGTTCTCCTCGGCCATGTGGGTCAGGGCGAGGTGGGCGGCGGCGCCCAAGCCCACGATGGCCGGCGCGTTCTCGGTGCCGGCGCGGCGCGAGCGCTCCTGGTGGCCGCCGCGCATCATCGGGCGGAAGCGCAGGCCGCGCTTGACGTAGAGCGCGCCGATGCCCTTGGGCGCGTGCAGCTTGTGGCCGGACAGCGACAGCAGGTCGATGGCGCTGTCGGCGAGCTTCATCGGGATCTTGCCGACCGCCTGCACCGCGTCGGTGTGGAAGATGGCGCCGACCGCCTTGGCCATCCGCGCCAGCTCCTCGACCGGGAAGATCGTCCCGGTCTCGTTGTTGGCCCACATGATGGAGACGATGGCGACCCGGTCCGACAGGGCGGCCTTGTAGGCGTCCATGTCGAGGTTGCCCCTGTTGTCCACGCCGATGCGGTGGATCGTGTAGCCGCGCTTCTTCTCCAGGTAATCGCACAGCGCCAGCACGGCGGGGTGCTCGACCACGCTGGTGACGATCTCCGTCTTCTTCGGGTAGGCTTCGATGGTCGAGAGGATCGCGGTGTTGTCGCTTTCCGTGCCGCCGGAGGTGAAGACGATCTCGCTGTCGTAACCGGCGCCGAGCAGCGCCTGCACCTGCTTGCGCGCCCACTCGATCTTGCCGCCGACCGCGGCGCCGAAGCCGTGCATCGAGGAGGGGTTGCCGAAATGCTCGGTGAAGAGCGGCAGCATCTCGGCCAGCACCTCGGGATCGACGCGGGTCGTCGCGTTGTTGTCGAGGTAGATGCCGCTGTTGGGAATGCTCATGGCGGTGGCTCCCCTCAGTGGGCGTGGGCGGGCAGCAGGGAGGCCGGCTTGACGCGGACGAACTCGCCCAGCGCCTCGACCAGCTTCATCTGCACCCCCATCATGGTGCCGGCCGACTGCGAGCAGCCGGAGCAGGCGCCGGTCAGCCGCACGTAGATGTCCTTGCCGTCGATGTCGACCAGCTCGACGTCGCCGCCGTCGCGCTGGATCTGCGGGCGCATGCTCTCGATGGCGGCCATGATGGTCTGCATGCGCTGGACGTTGGTCAGCTTCGGCGCGGCGGCCGCCGCTTCGGCCGGCTTGGCGGCGAGCGGCTGGGCCAGGGGCTGGATGGCGTCGAGGCCGACCATGTCGGCCGGCGCGTGCTTGGCGGCGGGCTTGAGGGCGCCGGTCCTGGCCATCACGGCCTCCAGCACCTCCTCGATCTTCTCGTGGCAGGTCTGGCAGGAGCCGCCGGCCTTGGTGTAGTGGGTGACCTCCTCCAGCGTGGTCAGGCCGTTCACCGTCACCGCGCGCTCGATCATCGCGGCGTCGATGCCGAAGCACTTGCAGACCAGCTCGCCTTCCTCGTGGTCGTCCTCCCACGCCTCGCCCTTGAAGTTGGCGATGGCGGCGCGCAGCGCCTCGGCGCCCATGACCGAGCAGTGCATCTTCTCCGGCGGCAGTCCGCCGAGATAGTCGGCGATGTCGCGGTTGGTCAGGGCCAGCGCCTCGTCCACCGTCTTGCCGATGATCATCTCGGTCAGCGCCGACGAGGACGCGATGGCCGAGCCGCAGCCGAAGGTCTGGAACTTCGCGTCCTGGATGATCTGCGTGTCGGGATCGACCTTCAGCATCAGGCGCAGCGCGTCGCCGCAGGTGATGGAGCCGACCTCGCCCACCGCGTTGGCGGTCTCAAGGACGCCGGAATTCTTCGGGTTGAAGAAGTGTTCCTTGACCTTGTCGGTGTAGTTCCACATGTCGCTGCTGCCTTTTCTCTGGGTAAGCGCCGTGAGGAGCGTTCAGTGCGTGGCCGAAGAAGGGCCGCAGCCCGAGGATGCGGTGGAGCAGGAGCCGCCCGCCCCGCCGGCCGAAAAGGACTTGCCGCAGCCGCAGCTGCCGGTGGCGTTGGGGTTGTCGAACTTGAAGCCGGCGCCTTCGATGCCCTCGACGAAATCGACCACCACGCCGTCGAGGTAGGGCTGGCTGCCGGCATCCACGAAGATCGTCACCGGGCCGAAGCTGAGCACGGCGTCGTCGTCGCCCGCCGCGGCCTCCAGGCCCATCTGGTACTTCATGCCAGCGCAGCCGCCGTCGGTCACCGCGATCCGCAAGCCGGCGGCGGCACCGCCCGACTTCGCAAGAACCCGTTCCAGGGTGGAAACCGCCGCATCCGTCAGAGTCACCATGTCCCGCCTCCTCCAACCGCACCGCCGGGGGGTGCCGGCCGTCTGCGATTGGATAAAGCAAGTGGTGTGCCAACTGGTAAACTATTGATTCTATGTGATTGTCATGGTGGGGCGGGCTGGCAAGATTCCGACAAAGTTTCGCTCGCGAACGGTTTTGTCGGGTTTGGGGCGTGTCGGGTTCGCGACAGCCGCGACACTTCGCCGCACAAAAATATTGTGGTCTTTCGCCGCGCGCACGCGCGGCGCAGGATGGGGCCGTCGTCGGTGCACCGGATGGTTCGGCCGGGAAACGGCCGGAAGAAAAATGGAGGGTGACGAGATGGACCAGCCGATCGAGCTGCGCATGTCCAACGGCCGCATGGCCTTCGGGGATGTGCCCGAACACATCGACGAGCTGTTGCAGGAGGCGGTGAGGGCGCGCGATATCCCCGACCGCTGCGAGGCGATCCTGTGGGACGCCCATCGGGCGGCGCCGCGCGTGCTGCCGGTCTATTACGCGCTGTACAAATTCTACTTCAACCGCAAGCGCCTCGCCGACGCCGAGCGGGTCGCCCGGATCGGGCTGGACGCGGCGGCGCGCGAGGGCGGCTTCCCGGCGGACTGGAGCCGGCTGACGGCGCAGACCACCGACTGGACGGCGCTGGGGGCGCCGCGCTTCTTCCTGTTCACCATGAAGGCGCTGGCCTTCATCGAGCTGCGCCGGCACAACCGGGAGAAATCCTTGGCGATCCTGGCGAAGATGGCGGAGATCGACCCGGTGGACCAGGTCGGCTACGGCACCATCGCGGCGCTGGCGAAGGGGCTGGGGGAGTAGGGGGGCTTGCCTAGCCTTTCCATGCCCGTTGAGAAGCCCTTTTCCCCTTGCGGGAGAAGGGCTTTCGGTGCGGGGACAAGGCGACAGCCACCCCAGCAAAAAGCCCGGCCGCCTTGCGGCGCCGGGCTTTTTGTTTCCAGGAAGCGGAATGACCCGTCAGGCCGCCACCGCGCTGTGGGTGATGCAGCTCTTCGAGCAGACCTTGGAGCAGCTTTCGCAGCCGATGCAGTTGGCGGCCTCCTTGACGGTCATGACCTTCTTCTCGGCCTCGTCGTCGAAGGCGTCGACGATGTCGCCGTCCTCGGTGATGCCGATCATGTCCAGCACGCCGCGTCCGCAGACCTTGAAGCAGCGGCCGCAGCCGATGCACTGCTTCTGGTCGATGGCGTCGACGAACTTCGGTGTCCAGCTCTGGCCACCGCGGGTGGTGCCGGTCACGAACTCAGCCATGGGATGCTCCTCTCGAAAGGCGCGGGGATGGGGAGGGGCGCCTAAGCTTTGCGGGTTTGTGGGACGATGATGGGGATCAGGCCTTTTCCAGGGCCTTCAGGGCGGCGCGCTTCTCGGTCAGCGCCCGATAAGCGTCGTGGGTCTCCTGCGCGACGGTCAGGATGGATTGCCAGTTCTGCGGCAACTCCTCCGACAGGTCGTGCAGATCCATCTTCATCTTCGTCGCGCGGGCGTTCAGTTTCTTGATCTCGTCCTTCAGGGCGTCGATGTCGCTCATGATGGGCTCTCCCCTGTCAGAGATTGGCGACGTCCGGGTATTTCCGGATCAGCGCGACCGCGTCGGCGACCAGCTTGGCGCCGTCGGCGGCCAGCTTCTCCTGGCTGGGGAAGCCGAAGCGGTGGACGTCGCGCAGGCTCTTGGAGATCACCACCAGACGGCCGGTGGTGAGGATCATGCGGCCGAAGCCCTCGTGGCTGATCTTCATCATCGGCGAGGCCATCAGGCCGGTCTGCTTCTCGATGGTGATGCCGACCGCCTTGTAGAACAGCTCCAGCCGCCACAGCGTGTCCGGATCGGGATCGCCCATGATCGGGATGGCGGCGCGGGCCTCCTTGTCCAGGATGAAGGGGGCGAGCAGCAGCTCGTCGGCCTTGCCCTCCCAGGCGCCGTAGCTGTCCTCGGCGCGGAACAGCAGCACCAGCGTCTTCAGGAACTGGTCGGCGACATCGACCTCGGCAGCCGGGGCGGCGGCAATGTCCGTCATGGGTCAGTCCTCCTCATCGTCGAAATTGAGTTCTTGGGTTTCGCCCAGCGCCTTGCGCAGCCAGGGCGGCGGGTTGCCGTTCAGCGTCGCCACCAGCTTGTCGAGCAGGGCCGGGATGGTGTCGGTCGCCTCGACCTTCACCGGGTGGATCTTCTTCGCCACCACGCGGGCCGCCGCCGAGGCGCCGATCGCCGACAGGTAGACGATGGAGACGTCGGCCAGCGCGTCGAGCTTCGGCACCAGCTTGTCCTCGTTGCCGTCCTCGAACATCGAGCCGCCGAACTGGAAGGTCTCCAGGAAGGCGTGGCCCGCCTTGTCCACCCGGTAGACGGCGATGTTCTTGGCCCAGCCGAAATGCGCGTCGACGTGCTGCATGTCCTGGGTGCAGAAAGCGACCTTCATCGATCCTCCATTGGTCGGGCGAGCCTCGAAGCTCACCACGCTCAGACGGCGCTGCATCCGCATGATCCGCCTCCACAGGCGTGACCGTCCCCGCCCTGGGGGGTGGGATGGGCGTCGTGGTCCATCTCGCGGGACAGGAACAGGTTGCCGATCTCGAACATCAGCTCGCGTGTGCCGCGATAGCCGACGCTGACCTTCAGCCCGGCGCCGAGCCGGTCGAACATCGGAAGCCCCATGCGGTGCAGCGGCACGCCGAGCCGGGCCGCCCCCTGCCGCCCGTGCGAGTTCGAGACGATCAGGTCGGCGTCGCGCGCCAGCGTCTCGACGTCGGAATGGTCGCCGACCATCACGGTCGCCGCCTTCAGCCTCTCCAGCACCGCGTTCTGGGTCGGCGACACGGCGGCGACCACCTCGGCGCCCATGTCGGCCAGGAAGCTGGTGACCGCGTAGAGCAGGTCCGGCTCCAGCGCCACGGCGATGCGCTTGCGGCTGTAGAAGAAATGCCCGTCGAGCATACCGTCGACCAGGCTCTCGCGCTGGCGCCGCAGCTTCGCCGCCACCGGGCGGCCGGAGATCTCGGCGAGCGTGCGGATCAGCCGGTCCGACGCCTCCAGCCCGGTTAGCCGGCTGAAGAAATGGCTGGGCACGTCGGTCTTCAGCTCCAGCGCCGCGCCGGCGATGCGCATGTGCTCGCCGATCACCAGCGTCGCCACCGAGGCGCCCATCGAGCGGATCTGCTCCACCGTGACCCCGCCCAGCGAGGTGGCGGTGAAGTCGGATGGCTGGCGGCCCGACATGGACAGCGACAGGTCGGGCAGGAAGATCGGCGACAGCCCGAAGGATTCGATGATGTCGCGCAGTTCCTCGACGTCGCCCGGCGACAGGTGGCTGCCGGCCAGCACGTTGAGCTGGGTCTTCACCGTGGTCGGCGACGGCTCGACCAGCCGCTCGAGGATGGCGGTCACCGCCTTGCCGAAGCCCTCCTCGAAGCCGCCGGCGAAGTCGGGCGTGTTGGCGAAGACCAGCGCCGTGCCGGCCAGGTCGGGGTTGCGCTGGCGGAACAGGCTGTACTGCCCGCCCATGTCCTCGCCCTTGGTCTCGGTGACGCCGGTGGTGGCGACGCCGATCATCGCCGGGGCGTTGCGCTCGACGATGGTGCGCAGCGCCTGTTCGAGGTTGTCGTAGCCGCCCAGGATGGTGGAGACCTGATCCATCGCCGTGGTCTGGAGCGGGATCGCCTCGCGGAAATGGCGGACCAGCAGGACCAGCCCGAAGGCGGTGCAGCCCTGCGAGCCGTGGAACAGCGGCAGGCAGCGGTCGACCCCGAGATAGGCGAGCGCGGCGCCGAGCGGCTGGCTCATCTTCAAGGGGTTGGTCGAGGCGGCCTTGGCGGCGTTGGGGAAGCGCTGGCCGGTGGTGCGTTGAATGTGGGACATCGGCGTCACTCCGCGGCGGCCAGCAGCGATCGCGCGGGAGCCGGCTCCCACGGGGCGGGCAGGCGGACCTGGCGCCAGATCGGGTTGGACAGCGTCTTGTCGATCTCCTCGCAGAGATTGACGATGCCGTCGTAGCCGGCGTAGGCGTGGTGGCGCTCCTGGTTGATGTCGAGCCAGGGAACCTTCGCCTTCAGCGAGATGAACTGCGACCGCCCGCCCGACATCATGATGTCGGCCTTGTCCTCGGCCAGCATCTTGTAAATCTCGCGCGGCTTCAGGTCGTCCCACTGGTGGAACTCGTCGCCCTTCATCTTCTTGATGCGTTCCTTGTCCTGCGGCGTCGACTTCTTGGTCGAGGTGCCGAGGATGGTCAGGCCGGCGCCTTCCAGCGCGCTGACCATCGACCAGCTCTTGACGCCGCCGGTGAACAGCAGCACGCGCTTGCCGTCGAAGCGCGGCTTGTAGGGTTCCAGCCGGCGCCAGACGCGGCTCTCCTCGCGGGCGATGACGCCCTCGGCGCGGTCGATCAACCCCCTGTCGGCGCCGCGCTCCACCAGCATGCGGGCCATGGTGCGCAGCGTGTCCGACATGTCCGACACGCCGTAGAAGGAGCCCTCGAAATAGGGGATGCCGTAGCGCTCCTCCATCTTGCGGCCGACATTCACCAGCGCCTGGCTGCACACCATCATGGTGACGCGCGCCCGGTGGGCCTGGGCGACCTCGTTGTAGCGGCCGTCGCCGGAGATGCAGGAGAGCAGGCGGATGCCGATCTCGTCGAGCAGCGGCTTGACCAGCCACAGCTCGCCGGCGAGGTTGTACTCGCCGACGATGCAGACGTCGGTCGGGGTGGTGTGCTCTGGCTCCACCGTGCCGATGACGTGGTCGAGCAGCGTCTCGCCGGCCAGCTTGTTGCCGAGATTCTTGGAGCCGACGAAGCCCGGCGCGTCGACCGGGATCACCGGCTTGCCGAGCTTCTTCGCGGCGAACTTGCAGACGGCGGCGATGTCGTCGCCGGTCATGGCGGGCACGCAGGTCTGGTAGACGAAGACGGCCGGCGGGTCGTACTGCTGCACGATCTCCTTGATGGCGCGGTAGAGCTTCTTCTCGCCGCCGCCGATGACGTCCAGCTCCGACAGGTCGGTGGTGAAGCCGGTGCGGTAGAGCTGCGATCCGGATGAACGGGTGCCCCGGTTGTCCCAGGCGTTGCCGAGGCAGGCGATCGGGCCGTGCACCAGATGGGCGGCGTCGGCGATGGGCTGGAGCACGATCATCGCGCCGTCATAGGCGCAGCCGCCGGCGGCGGCCCCCGGCTTCAGGGACTTGGTGCAGCCCTTCTTCTTCTCCTTGGCCGACTTGGCCTGGTTGGTCGCGCAACCCGGTTCGTTGAAGACGTCCTGGATCTTGTCCTGGAGCATGCCCGCTCTCCCAGCTTGACGCCGAAATGGCTCGGGGAAGAGGGAATGCAGGGGGTGTGCCAATGGGCAATGCATTGAAAAACAAAGATTGTTCGTTTTGGCGCGGCTGTCCGATACCCGACAATCGGCGGGGCGGGGCGGCGGGCGCCGCGGTGATTGTCGGGAGTCCCACACGAGGGAAGGGGCGGGTCGGGCCGCTGGAGGGGCGTTGGTCCGGCCGTATCAGCCGGTGCCGCGCGGCGACGGACGCCGCGCCTCGAAGGGGGGACGGGACGAATGGCGGGCGGATGGAGGGGCGGACGGCAAGGCTGGGGGCAAGGCTAGCGGCGGGGCTGGGGACGGGCGCCCTGTCCGCCGCGATGGCGGCGGGGCCATGCCTCGCCAAGCCGATCAGCTTGTCGGTGGAGGAGGGTGCGCAGATCGGCGTGCTGTGCCGGGTGTTCGACGAGGATGGGAAGGGCGCCTCGGCGACCATGACGGCGCTGTGCGCGGCGGCCGGCGACATCGTTGAGCAGCGTCTGGCGGGGCGGAGGTCGCTTGTCCGCCTTGGAATCGCCGACGACCCGCCGGGCGCGGTCGACGGGCCGATCATCCTGATCGCCATGGAGTCCCGCCCGGCCTGGGCCGGCGGCGTCCATCCCCGCGTGCTGCTGCGGACCATGGCGGTCCGCGACGGCTTGGTCGCCCCCAGCGTCGGCCTGCCGCCGCTTCCGGTCGAACTGGACGGAGTCGGCTGGGAGGAACGCGCCCGGCAGGCCCTGCGGCGGATGATCGACTTCATCCTGCGCGACCGCTGATACCGTCGAGCGAAAGTCCTGACACACCGCTGTCCCGTCATGCCCGGCCTTGAGCCGGGCATCCACGGCCGCAAACGATCGGACAGAGACCGGGCGTGGATGACCGGGACAAGCCCGGTCATGACGAACCGGGAGGTCGTCGTCAAAGAGCTGGGTCGTTCTGCTGCGCTGTCCAAATCGGACAAGCTTCGGGCTTTGTCCCGCAGGCACAAAAAGACCGGAGAGCGCTGTCGCGGGCGCTCTCCGGTGTCGGGAGTTGGCCGGCGGGGCAGGGGGATGGACACCCCGTCCCGCCGGTTTTGCGAAGGGAACGGCGCAGGGCCGGTCAGCGAACCAGATCGAACGAGTAGTCGGTCTGGCCGACGGTGTTGGTGTTGGCGTCGATGTCCTCGAAGATGCGGTCGAGGATGCGCACCAGCACGTTCAGCGCGCCCTGATAGCCCCAGGTCGGGTAGCGGTGGTGGTGGTGGCGGTCGAAGATCGGGTAGGTCAGGCGGATCAGGGGCGTCTTGGTGTCACGCTCCAGATACTTGCCGTAGCTGTTGCCGATGATGTAGTCGACCTTGTCGGTGAAGATCAGCGAGCGCAGGTGCCACAGATCCTTGCCGCCGTAGGCCTTGCCCGACTTGCCGAAGGGCGAGCCGTCCAGCACCTTCTGGACCTGCTTCTCCCACTTCTTCGAGCCGGAGGTCGACAGGATGTGCACCGGCTCCGCACCCAGCTCCAGCAGGAAGCGGGTCATGCCGATGCAGAAGTCCGGGTCGCCGTAGACCGCGAAGCGCTTGCCGTGCAGGTGGGTGTGGCTGTCGGCGATGGCGTCGACCAGACGGCCGCGCTCCAGACGCAGAGAGTCCGGAACCGCCTTGCCCGACAGTTCGGCGAGCTTCACGACCAGCTCGTCGGTGGCGGTGACGCCCATCGGGTAGTTGAACTTGGCGACTTCCTGGCCCTTCTCCTTGATGAACTGCAAGGATTGGGTGGTGTTGTACTCCTGCATGGAGATGGTGGCCTTGGAGTGGACCGCCGCTTTCACGTCCTCGATCTTCGTGCCGCCGTCGTACATGCGGTACTCGCCGTCCATCGGCGTGTCGAAGTTGTCGGAGACGTCCGACAGGATTTGCAGCTTGATGCCGAACTGATCGGCGATCTTCTTCAGTTCGCGGTTGTTGCCGACCGCGAAGCCGTCGAAGCCGGGGATCAGGTTGATCGTCTCGTTCTTCGGCGTGTCGAAATTCTCCGAATTGCCCCAGAAGTAGGTCAGCACACCCTTGATCATGTTGTCGTAGCCGACGATGTGGCTGCCGACGAAGGCCGGGGTGTGGGCGAAGGGAACCGGGAAGTCCTCCGGAACGCTCTCCTTCTTCTTCGCGTTGGCGATGAAGCCCTGGAGGTCGTCGCCGATGACTTCGGCCATGCAGGTGGTCAGCACGGCGATCATCTTCGGCTTGTAGAGCGAATAGGCGTTCGCCAAGCCGTCGATCATGTTGTTCAGGCCGCCGAACACCGCCGCGTCCTCCGTCATCGACGAGGAGACCGCCGAGTTGGGCTCCTTGAAGTGGCGGGTCAGGTGGGTGCGGTAGTAGGCGACGCAGCCCTGCGAGCCGTGGACCAGCGGCAGCGTGCCTTCGAAGCCCTGGGCCGCGAACATCGCGCCGATTGGCTGGCAGGCCTTGGTCGGGTTGATGACGACCGCCTCGCGGGCGAAGTTCTTTTCCTTGTACTCTTCCGTCTTGGTCCACTCGGAGACCCGGGCGACCTCCTCGTCGGAATGACCGTATTCGAACTCGGCCTTCTTCTTCTCGAACATCGCCTTGTATTCGGGCTGACGGAAGAGGGTGAAGTGGTCGAGAACCTTGTCGGCGCTCTGAGAAAGCTTATCGGACATCGTCAAATTCTCCAGTTCCAGAGGCCGTCGGTCAGAACGGGGCCTTCATCACGCCCCAGACGGGGTTGTTGATGGCCAGATCCATGTCGCGCGCGAAGATCGCGAAACCGTCGTAGCCATGGTACGGGCCCGAGTAGTCCCACGAGTGCATCTGGCGGAACGGCAGGCCCATCTTCTGGAACACGTATTTTTCCTTGATGCCCGAGGCGACGAGGTCGGGACGCAGCGCCTCGACGAACTTCTCCAGTTCGAACGCGGTCACGTCGTCGTAGATCAGCGTGCCTTCCTTCACATAGTGGGCGGTGCGCTGGTAGTCGTCGTTGTGGGCGAACTCGTAGCCGGTGCCGATGATCTCCATGCCCAGGTCGTGGTAGGCGTCGGCGACGTGGCGGGGGCGCAGGCCGCCGACATAGATCATCACCTTCTTGCCTTCCAGGCGCGGCCGGTACTTGGCGATGACCGCGTCGACCATCGGCTGGTAGCGGGCGATGACCGCCTCGGCCTTTTCCTTGATGCTGTCGTCGAACAGGGCGGCGATCTTGCGCAGCGACTCGGCGATCTGCGACGGGCCGAAGAAATTATACTCCATCCAGGGGATGTTGTACTTCTCTTCCATGTGGCGCGCGATGTAGTTCATCGAGCGGTAGCAGTGGATCAGGTTGACCTTGGCCTTGGGCGTGTTCTCCAGCTCGGCCAGCGTGCCGTCGCCCGACCACTGGGCGATCACGCGCAGGCCGATCTCCTCCAGCAGGATGCGGCTCGACCAGGCGTCGCCGCCGATGTTGTAGTCGCCGATGATGGTGACGTCATAGGGGGTGGAGACGAAGCCGGCCTTCGGCTCGGTCTTGTCGAACACCCAGTCGCGGATCACGTCGTTGGCGATGTGGTGGCCGAGCGACTGCGACACGCCGCGGAAGCCCTCGCAACGCACCGGGATGACCGGCTTGCCGATTTCCGCCGACTTGGCGCGGGCGACCGCCTCGATGTCGTCGCCGATCAGGCCGATCGGGCATTCCGACTGGATCGAGATGCCGTTCACCAGCGGGAAGAGGTCGTTGATCTCCTCGATGACCTTGTGCAGCTTCTTGTCGCCGCCGAAGACGATGTCCTTCTCCTGGAAGTCCGAGGTGAAGTGCATCGTGCCCCAGCTGTCGATGCCGGTGTCGCCGATGTAGTAGTTGCGGCGGCCCGACCACGAATAGTAGCCGCAGCCCACGGGACCGTGCGAGATGTGGATCATGTCCTTGATCGGACCCCACACCACGCCCTTGGAACCGGCGTAGGCGCAGCCACGGATGGTCATGACGCCGGGGATCGACTTGATGTTGGACTTGACGCCGCAGTCCTTCGCCTCGGCCTCCAGCACGTTCAGGTGCTTGGCGCGGCGCTTGCGGGACTTTTCGGGATAGGCTTCGAGGACGTCGTTGATGACGGACTTCACATCGACCGGAGTGTTCTCGGACAGGCTCATGGCCAGCCTCCTGCTTGATTCGTCGCGCCCCTACAGCGCGGGACCGAGCCCCTCCCTCCCTCGCGGACGCCCCTGTGGGTGTTGGGTCGACGTTGTGCGGGGCTGGGGATAGGGTCAGTGTTCAAGCCCCGCCCCCGGAAAAGGGGGGCGGGGGTACGCGGTCCTGAACAAGGAGCCGTGATCAGGCGCCGGCGGCGGCGGCCTTGGCTTCCTTGGCGGCCAGCTCGGCCAGCTGCTGCTCCTCGGTCTTCATGATGCCGAAGTCCATCAGCATGTCTTCCAGCTCTTCCATGGTGATCGGGGTCGGGATGCAGCCCTGGCCCGAGTTCGCGTGCACCTTGTTGGCGAGCGCGCGGTACTCACCGGCCTGCTTGCTGTCCGGGGCGTACTCGATGACCGTCATGCGGCGCAGCTCGGCGTGCTGGACGATGTTGTCGCGCGGCACGAAGTGGATCAGCTTGGAGCCCAGGCGCTTGGCCAGGGCGTCGGCCAGATCCCATTCCTTGTCCGTCTGGCGCTCGTTGCAGATCAGGCCGCCGAGGCGGACGCCGCCGCTGTGCGCGTACTTCAGGATGCCCTTGGCGATGTTGTTGGCAGCGTAGAGCGCCATCATCTCGCCGGACATGACGATGTAGATTTCCTGGGCCTTGTTCTCGCGGATGGGCATGGCGAAGCCGCCGCACACCACGTCGCCCAGCACGTCGTAGGACACGTAGTCCACGTCGTCGTAGGCGCCGTTCTCCTCCAGGAAGTTGATCGAGGTGATGACGCCGCGGCCGGCGCAGCCGACCCCCGGCTCCGGGCCGCCCGACTCGACGCACTTGATGCCCTGGTAGCCGATCTTGAGGACGTCCTCAAGCTCCAGGTCCTCGACCGAACCGGCCTCGGCGGCCAGGTGCAGCACGGTGTCCTGGGCCTTTGCGTGCAGGATGAGGCGGGTCGAGTCGGCCTTCGGGTCGCAGCCGACGATCAGGATCTTCTGATCCAGCTCGACCAGCGCGGCCAGCGTGTTCTGCGAGGTGGTGGACTTGCCGATACCGCCCTTGCCGTAAAAGGCGATCTGACGCAGAGGCGCTTTGCTCATGGGGTGTCGCTCCTGTGCTTTGGACTGTAATGGGTGGGCCTGGATTTCGGGGCGGCCCCATCGTCGGCCGCTTCGTACATCCCGGATTGCATGGCCCGTGCCAAAGCGCGAAAAATTCTTAAGTTATTGATTTTGAATTATAATATATGAGGCCGGGTGACGGCGGCGGTTTGTCGGGGTCCCGACACACACGACAAAGCCCGACATTTTGTCGGGTCTTTCGCGAGGAAACGGCCGGGGCGGGCTTCGTTCGCGGCGACGGAAGGCTACCGCCCGTCCGGCCCCAGCGCCTCGGCGGCGATGACCAGACGCAGCGCCAGGCCCTCCACCGCCTCGTCGCGGCCCATGTCGTAGAGCAGCTGCGCCAGGAAACGCCCGCGCGTCAGCAGCCGCCGGGCCATCGCCGGATCGGCCGGGCGGGCGAGCAGCGCCGCGGTCAGCCGCTCGCCGGTCAGGTGGGCCAGCGCGTCGCTGCGCTCGACCAGCCGCCGCTTCAGCGTGTCCACCGCCGCCGGGCGCCCGGCGTGGGTCAGGTCGGCGCAGAAATGGTGGAGGCTGCGCAGCTGGCGCAGCAGCGCCTCGAACAGCAGGTCGGCCAGCTCGCCGCCGGCCGCCGCCTTTCCGACCAGATCGAACAGCGTGTCGGAAAGCCGCCACGCCGCCGACAGCCAGTCGGTCATCGCCTTGCGGTCGGCCGGTTCGACGAAGGGGCCGGATTCCTCCTGCGTCTCCTCCTGGTCGTCGAGGTTGCGCAGCGCGATGACGATCAGCCCGTCGGCCTGGGCGAGCGTGGCGAGGCTGGCGTGCAAGCTCTTCAGCCCCCGGTCGACGACGAAGCCGTTGATCGCCTCGGTGGCCCGGCGCAGCGAATAGCGGGCGAGCCGGCGCGACTGGTAGACGCTGTCCTGAAGGGCGGCGCCGCCCCCCAGCGTGTCCAGCACCATCCGCCGCACCTCGAAGCGCAGCAGGGCGCGGGCCAGCCGGTCGATGCCGCCGGCGTCGATGGGGGCCGTCTCGCGCGTCATGCGGTCGGCGGTGGCGCGGGCGTCGCTCTGGATCGCCGTCACCACCGCCAACAGATGGCCGCGTCCGCCGCCGTGCATCCGACCGATCAGCGCCCGCATCGCCTCGGCGAGGTCCACGGCGCTCGGCAGGCTGTCCTCCTGGAGGGTGCGGCCGGCGACCAGCCGGTCGATCAGATGGTCGCGCACGCCGGGCAGCAACACGTCGGTGATGATCTGCCCGATCGGCCGCAGCAGCGCGTCGAGCATCCGCCCCTGCGGCTGTCCGGCCAGACCGGCCAGCGGGTTGACCGGCTTGGGCACGAGGCGCGGCCGGTGCGGCTCCAGCAGGGCCAGCACGTCGTCGGCGCGCATCGGCGTGATGGTGCCGCGCAGCAGCTTGGCGAGGCGGACGGCGGTGCGCGCCTCGTCGATGCCGCGCGGCGGGGTGTCGGCGGCGGGGAAGGCGGGGGCCGGGGTGGGCGGGACCGGCTTCGGCAGCACCGGCAGGGCGGTGCCGCGCGGACGGTTACCCCCCGGACGCTGGCGGTCCGGGCGGTGGCTGTCGTCGTATTTGGTCGGCCAAACGGCCATGCCCGGTCCGCCGCATCGTGAGCGTTGCCATTCCCGAGTATGGGGACTGCCGGCTGTGGCTTCAAACCGACAAAATCGTGACAAGCCCGGTCACAGGGGGAACGCGGGCCTTGGCGCGGCGGCGGTTCGGGATTATCCATAAAGAAATTGGTGTCTTTCGATCCGGACAGAGCGGCGGGGGCAGGGCGGCGTGGCGGCGGACGGTGCGGTGATCCGGGATGGGAATGGTCGCGCGGTCGACCCCGATTCGCCCTTGGCCCTGCGCGCGCACCGCGCCAACCTGCTGAACATCCCGGCCGCGACCCTGTGCGGCGAAGCCTACAACGACGAGCCGCGCCGCCTGCGCATCGGCGCCACCCGCAGCGAGCACGCCGCGCTGTTCGAGGCGCTCGACGAAAGCCCGGACGCGCTGACCGCGTCGGATCTCTTCCAGCGCCACATGGCGGCGGTGTTCGGGGTCAACCCGGATTTCTCGGGCTCGGCGGGGTCGGACGGCCGGCGCCGCTTCCGCGCCAGCTACCTGCGCCTGCTGAAGGGCTGGATGTTCGACAGCAACCGGGCGGAGGGCGCCGTCCTCAAGGGCTGGGTGGAGAGCCGGTTCGGCCTGCTGCCGACCTTCCACAAGGAACCGCTGCGCCGCTTCGCGTCCTCCGCCTGGAGGGCCTACGGCGAGGAGAAGGGCTCGACCCGCTTCCACAACAACCACATCCATTTGCAGCTCGACCTGCTCTACGAATATTGCCAGTGGACGATCCGCCGCGGCTGGCCCGACGCGCCGATGCCGGCCTGGGCCTCGCACATCCGGCTCTACCGTGGCGTCAACGATTTCGCCGAGCACCACGTCGTCGCCCGCCCCGACAAGCGGACGGCGGTGCTGCGGCTGAACAACCTCTGCTCCTTCTCCATCGACCGCGACATCGCCGGCCAGTTCGGCGACCACATCCTAGAAGCCTGGGTGCCTCTGCCCAAGGTGGTCTTCTTCCGCGACATCCTGCCGCGCTATCCCTTCCAGGGCGAAGGGGAGTATCTGGTGGTGGGCGGGGATTATCGGGTGAGGGTGTCGCTTCTCTGACAACCAACGCCCGAAGCGTTTCGACGGCACGGCCCGGCGAGGCGCTTCCGGCGCACCAGGAAAGGGCGGCTCCGGCCGCTCGGGACATGACCGATCCGACGATCCGATCGCGCGCGCTGGGCGCCTATCTCGGGCTGGCCTGCGGCGACGCGCTGGGCGCCACAGTCGAGTTCCTGACCAAGGGCGAGATCGCCCACCAGTACGGCGTCCACAAGCACATCAAGGGCGGCGGCTGGCTGAAGCTGGCGGCCGGGCAGGTGACCGACGACACCGAGATGGCGCTGCATCTCGGCCGCGCCATCCTCTCCGGGCCGGAGTGGGACGTCCGCCGCGCCGCCGGGGAGTTCGCCGCCTGGCTGAAGGGCGTTCCCGTCGATGTCGGCGACACGACCCGGCGCGGCATCCGCCGCTTCATCATGCACGGCACGCTGGAGGAGCCGGAGTCGGAGTACCACGCCGGCAACGGGGCGGCGATGCGCAACCTGCCGGTGGCGCTGGCGACCATCGGCGACGATTCGGCGCTGGAACGCTGGTCGCGCGAGCAGTCGCGCATCACCCACTGCAACGCGCTGTCGGATTCGGCGGTGCTGGCGCTCGGGCGGATGGTGCAGCGGCTGGTGCTGGGCGGCGGTGTCCGCGCCGCGCGGGAGGAAGCGAACGCGCTGATCGCCACGCACCGCCAGTTCAAGTTCGAGCCCTACCGGGGCCTGTCCACCGCCTTCATCGTCGACACCTTGCAAACGGTCTTCCACTACTACTTCCAGACCGATTCGGTGGAGGCCTGCGTGGTCGAGACGGTCAACCAGGGCGGTGACGCCGACACCACCGGCGCCATCGCCGGCATGCTGGCCGGCGCCACCTACGGGGTGGAGGACATCCCGGCGCGCTGGCTGCGCAAGCTCGACCGCAAAGTGTACGACGAGATTTGTCAGCAAACCGACGCGCTGCTCGCCCGCGCGCCGCAGTTCCGAACGGAGTGACGATCCATGGCCGACGTGATCTTCTTCGAGAAACCCGGCTGCGGCGGCAACGCCCGCCAGAAGGCCCTGCTGGAAAAGGCCGGGCACCGCGTGCTCGCCCGCGACCTGCTGGCCGAGCCCTGGACCGCCGACAGCCTGCGCCCCTATTTCGGCGACCGCCCGGTGGCCGACTGGTTCAACCGCGCCGCCCCGGCGGTGAAGTCCGGCGCGGTCGTGCCCGAGGCGATGGACGAGGCGGCGGCGCTGGCCGCGATGCTCGCCCAGCCGCTGCTGATCCGCCGCCCGCTGATGCGGGTGGGCGACCGTCGGGAGTGCGGCTTCGAGACCGAACGGGTGGATGCCTGGATCGGGCTGGCCGAGGGGGTGCCCGACGGAACGCTGGAGGGCTGCCTGCGTCCCGGCATGGCGCCCTGTCCACCGCCGCGCCGGGACTGACGCGGCGCCTCCGCCTTTTGTCGGTGCCGGCCGCGCGTCTCTTCGGCTACAAAGCCTCGAAGGGAAATCGGTCGGCGGACCCACGCCCCGCTGTCCCGTCATGCCCGGCCTTGAGCCGGGCATCCACGCGCAAATCTCAGATGCGCCCGTGGATGCCCGTGTCAAGCACGGGCATGACGGAATGGATTGGGCGCCGTTCCCCGGTTCCAGCGTGGCACGGAAGGCGGGCAACATGACCATGCGGACGGTCATCGGGTTGATGAGCGGAACCTCGATGGACGGCATCGACGCGGCCCTGCTGCGCACCGACGGGATCGCTCGGGTGGAGCCGCTCGCCTTCGTCACCATCCCCTACGAGGACGGTTTCCGCGCTGGGCTGCGCGGCTGTCTTGGCGGCAAGGGGCCGGTGGCGGCGGTCGAGCGCGCCCTGACCGACGCCCACGCCGACGCGGCGCGTCGCCTTCTCGACAAGGCTGGCGTGGCGCCCGCCGCCGTCGACCTGATCGGTTTCCACGGCCACACCATCCTCCACGCGCCGGACGAACGGCGGACCTGGCAGATCGGCGACGGCGCGCGGCTGGCGGCGGCGACCGGCATCGCCGTGGTCGACGATTTCCGCAGCGCCGACGTCGCGGCGGGCGGGCAGGGGGCGCCGCTGGTGCCGCTGTTCCACCGCGCGCTGGCGGAGGATCTGCCGCGCCCGCTCGGTGTCCTCAACATCGGCGGCGTCGCCAACGTGAGCTGGATCGGCGCCGACGGCTCGGTCGTCGCCTGCGACACCGGGCCGGGCAACGCGCTGGTCGACGACTGGGTGCTGCGCCACGGCGCCGGCCGCTACGACGACGGCGGCGCGCTGGCCGGGTCGGGCCGGGTGGACGCGGCGGCGCTCGCCGCCCTGCTGCGCCACCCCTATTTCGACCGCCCGGCGCCCAAGTCGCTCGACCGCGACGCCTTCGACCCGGCCCCGGTGGCCGGGCTGGCGGTGGCGGACGGGGCGGCGACGCTGACCGCCTTCACCGCCGAGTCGGTCGTCCGCATCGTGCCGCATCTGCCGGCCGCGCCTCGGCGCTGGCTGGTCTGCGGCGGCGGCCGCCACAACGCCACGCTGATGGCGATGCTGGGCGAACGGCTGGGCGTGCCGGTGGCGGCGGTGGAGACGGTCGGCTGGGACGGCGACGCGCTGGAAGCGCAGGCCTTCGGCTATCTGGCGGTGCGCAGCCGGCTGGGGCTGCCGCTCAGCGAGCCGGCGACCACCGGCGTTCCGGTGCCGACCACGGGCGGGCGGTTCCATCCGGCGTGAGCGCAGCCACGCGCCCCGCTCACGCCCCTTCCAGCAGCGCCGCCACCGCGCGGGCCTGATCGACGGCGGCGAAATCGGTCTTGATCTCCAGCGCCCGGTTCAGGCGGCGGCGGTATTCGGCGCGCGGGATCTCTTCCGCCCCGAAATGGCCGAGATGCCCGGTGACGAACTGGGTGTCGAGCAGCGTGAAGCCGGCCGCCCGAAGCCGCGCCACCAGATGGACCAGCGCCACCTTGCTGGCGTCGGTCTCGCGGCTGAACATGCTCTCGCCGAAATAGGCGCCGCCGATCGACACGCCGTACAGCCCGCCGACCAGCCGTCCGTCGCGCCAGCATTCGACGCTGTGGGCGAAACCGGCCTCGAAGAGTTGGGTGTAGAGGGTGACGATGTCGTCGTTGATCCAGGTCTTCGGGCGGTCCTCGGTGGTTTCGGCGCAGGATTCGATCACCCGGCGGAAGGCGCTGTCGCAGCGCACCTCGAACACGCCGCGCCGCACCGTCTTGCGCAGGCTGCGCGCGACGTGGAAGCGGTCCAGCGGCAGGATGCCGCGCCGTTCCGGGTCGAACCAGTGGAGTTCCTTGGACTCGGCGCTTTCGGCCATCGGGAAGATTCCGGCGGCGTAGGCGCGCAGCAGCATCGGGGCGGACAGCGTGAACATCCGTCGAGTATAGCTTGCGCGGAGAGTTCCCGCGACGGGGCGAAGGAGGTTCCTCGCGGTGAACGACACTTCCGCGCGACAGCAACCACCTTCCATGGTATGCAACGCTCGGACGCATCGCCGTTGGGGAATATCGTCATGCGCACTGCTGCCGCCGCCTTCTTGTCCGCCCTGGTTGCGGTTCTGCTTCTGCCGGCCCCGTCCTGGGCGCAGAAGCGGGCCGAGCCCGGATCCTTCGATTACTACGTGCTGTCGCTCTCCTGGTCGCCGACCCACTGCGCGCGGGCCAAGGGCACGCCCGATCCCGACCAGTGCGGGATCGAGCGCAAGTTCGGCTTCGTCGTCCACGGGCTGTGGCCGCAATACACCAACGGCGGCTGGCCGGCGACCTGCACCCGCGACCGCATGGTGCCCAAGGCGGTGGTCGACGAGACCATGCCGATCATGCCCAGCGTCGGCCTGATGGTTCATCAATGGAGCAAGCACGGTACCTGCTCCGGCCTGAGCGTCACCGACTATTTCGCCAAGCTGCGCGCCGCCCACGCCAAGGTGGCGGTGCCGGAGGGGCTGAAGACCCCCGGCGCCACCGTGCCGGCGATGCAGGTCGAGCGCCTGTTCCTGGAGGCCAACCCCGGCCTGACGCCGGAAGGGGTGGCGGTGGTCTGCTCCAAGCGCGACGTGTCGGAGGTGCGGATCTGCCTGGACAAGGATCTCGGCTTCAAGGCCTGCGGCCAGAAGGTGGTCGACCGCTGCCGTGACCACAGCGCCGTGCTGTCGGCGTCGGTGGCCCCGCTGTCCAAGCCGGCGATGTCCGTTCCGGCCCCGGCGGCGCCCACCGTTCCGGCGCCCGCCATCCCGGCGGCGCCGGCCGCCGGCAAGCCGTAAGGCGGCTCAGCCCGACAGCTCGGCCATGGCGGCGGGGATCTCGGCCAGCAGTTCGCGTGCCAGGAAGCCCAGCGGGCCGTGGCGCCGGGTCAGCCGGTTGCCGGCCTCGCCGTGCAGCCAGACGCTCCAGACCGCCGCCTGGAGCGGGGTGGCGCCGCGCGCCAGCAGGCCGGTCAGGATGCCGGCCAGCGTGTCGCCCGATCCGGAAGTGGCCAGCCCGACCGCGCCGTCCCGGTAGGTCCAGGCCTCCCCCTGCGGCGTGACGATGCGGGTGCGCCCTCCCTTCAGCACCACCACCGCCCGCAGCCGCGCCGCCGCCCGGCGCGCGGCGTCGAGCGGATCGGCCAGCACCTGGTCGCGGTCGCAGCCGAGCAGCGCCGCCATCTCGCCGGCGTGCGGGGTCAGCACGATCCGGCCGCCATGGCGATGCAGCGGCGACGGCGTTCCGTCCGTCCCCCGGCCCAGACCGGCCAGCGCCGCGGCGTCCAGCACGAAGCTCGGCCCGTCCAGCCCGGTCAGCAGGGCGGCGGTCAGGGCGGCGACCGCCGGCTCGTCCATCATGCCGGGGCCGATCAGCACGGCGTCGCAGCGCGTGGCGCGCGCCGTCAGCCGCTTGGCCGAATCGGGAGCGATGCCGCCGTCCGGCGTCTCCGGCAGCCCGGCGACCAGCGCCTCGGGCAGGGCCAGGCCCAGATGGGGCGCCACGCTGGCGGCGGTGGCGACCTGGAGCTTGCCGGCCCCGGCGCGGAGCGCGCCGATGCCGGCCAGCAGGGCGCCGCCCGGCACCTCGACGCTGCCGGCGACGACCAGGACGCGGCCGCGATGCTCCTTGTCGCCGTCGCCGTCCGGCTGGGGCAGCGGCATGGAGCGCAGCAATTCGCGGGTGATCGGGGTGTCGGTTCCCATTCCGCCGGCCCTCACCGCGCCGCGACGCTGACGTCGGGCTCGGCGGTGACCGGGGCGCCGGCCTCCTCCAGCGGGGCGACGAAGTTGTAGGAATGCAGGGCGAGCCCGCCGCGCGGCCCGGCGTCCGGATCGAACCGGTATTCGGTGACGGCGCAGTTCGCTACGTCGCCCGCCGCGTCGATGGCGAGGATCTCCGGCTCCGTCAGGTTCTCCAGCAGGTAGCGCAGGCACAGCACCACCACCTGATGCCCGACGATCAGCACGCGGCGCCCGCCATGATGCAGGCTGATGGTGTCGAGCGCGCTGCGCAGCCGCAGGATCACGTCGCACCAGCTCTCGCCGCCCGGCGGCCGGTGATAGAATTTCCCGAGGATGCGGCGGAACTCGGCCTGCTCGGGGAACTCCTCGGCGATGCCGTAGCGGGTCAGGCGGTCGAGCACGCCGAACTCCTTCTCCCGCAGCCGCTCGTCGACCACGAAGTCGGCGGGATCGAGCGGCAGCCCGCCCCCGGCGTGGATCCGCTCGGCGGTGCTGCGCGCTCGCAGATAGGGCGAGGTCAGCATCACCTCGGGGCGGTCCTCCGGCCGCATCGCGGCGAACCAGCGGCCGAGCGCGTCCGACTGGCGCTCGCCGAGCCGGCTGAGCGGCACGTCGACGTCGCGCTCGGTGATGGCGATGCGCGGCAGGCGGGCGGCCTGGGCGGCGTCGCGGGCGACGTTGCCGGCGCTTTCGCCGTGGCGGACGATCCAGAGCCGTTCGGGCCAGCGTTGTTGCATCGGCGGTCTCGCATCCCTGAGAACAAAGGCTTACCGCGATAACCGGCGAGCGCGCGGAAAGGTCCCGCGCGGCGCGCGGCGTCGAATGGCAGCCATGCCCCGCCCGCGCGTGTTGCGGTGCGGCAACCCATTGCCCCGGCCGGTGGCTCGTCACACTCTCTTCAGCCGGTGCAACGTCTTCGATGGATCGGACATGACCGACGCAGCCCCCCTGTTCCAGCCGGTGACGCTCGGCCGGATGAGCCTTCCCAACCGCATCGCCATGGCCCCGCTGACGCGCAGCCGGACCGACGACGCAACCGGCGTCCCCACCGCGATGAACGCCGAGTATTACGCCCAGCGCGCCGCCGCCGGGCTGATCATCAGCGAGGCGACCCAGATCTCGCCGCAGGGCAAGGGCTACGCCTTCACCCCCGGCATCCACAGCGCCGAGCAGGTCGCCGGCTGGCGGCTGGTGACCGACGCGGTGCACGCGCGCGGCGGCCATCTGGCGATGCAGCTCTGGCACGTCGGGCGCATCTCGCACCCCGACCTCCAGCCGGGCGGCGCGCTGCCGGTCGCGCCGTCCGCCGTGGCCCCCAACGTCAAGGCCTTCACCGCCGGCGGCTTCAAGGAGATCCCGGCGCCGCGCGCGCTGGAGATCGGCGAACTGCCGGGGATCGTCGAGGATTACCGGATCGCCACCCGCAACGCGCTGGCCGCCGGCTTCGACGCGGTGGAGGTCCACGCCGCCAACGGCTACCTGATCGACCAGTTCCTGCGCGACGGCACCAACAAGCGGACCGACGCCTATGGCGGTTCGGTGGAGAACCGCGCCCGCTTCCTGTTCGAGGTGCTCGACGCCGTGGTGGCGGAGGCCGGGGCCGATCGCGTCGGCATCCGCCTGTCGCCGCTCAGCCCGAGCAACGACGCCCACGACAGCGACCCGCGCGCCACCTTCGGTCCGGTGATCGAGCGGCTCAACGGCTACAACCTCGCCTACCTCCACATGATCGAGGGGGTGACGCGCGGCCCGCACCCCGGCTTCGGCGGCCTGCTGGGCGAATTGCGCGGGCTCTGCAAGGGCCGCTACGTCGCCAACAACGTCTACACCCGCGCCATGGCGATCGAGGCGCTGTCGAACGGCCACGCCGATCTGGTCGCCTTCGGCCGTCCGTGGATCGCCAACCCCGATCTGGTCGAGCGGCTGCGCCTCGACGCGCCGCTCGCCGAGCCCGACGCCGCGACCTTCTACGGCGGCGACCGGCGCGGCTACACCGATTACCCGGCGTTGAGCGCGGCGGCTGAGTAGGACCCGCATCGCGGGAAGACCCCGAGTCGCGGCACACGCGGCGGGCGTCGCCGCGACCGGAGTGCCGGAACCGGCACTTCGGTGCCGGTCCTTCCGCAAAGCGGGCGCAAGGCTGGGCGAAATTTAGGAGAATCAGGCCCCTTTCCTTTGGCAGGCTTGACGGATGGTCCGAACCCTGTGACAAAGGACACTCGGTACACTCCTATGAGCTTGAAGACACATGTTCGACCGCCCGCCCCGCCAGGGCTTCCGCGCTCCCGAGATCACCAAGTCCAACGTCACCGCCACCGTGAAGTGGTTCAACCCCACCAAGGGGTTTGGCTTCGTGTCGCCCGAGGACGGTTCGCCCGACGCCTTCCTGCACGTTTCCGCGGTCCAGGCCGCCGGCTACGACGCGCTCGATGAAGGCACGACCATCACTTGCGATCTGGCCCGTGGTCCGAAGGGGCCGCAGGTTGCTTCCATCCACTCGGTCGACGCCTCCACGGCGCAGAGCTCTCCCCGTCCGTCCCGTTCGGGCGGCGGCGGCGGCTTTGATCGTGGCGGCTACGACCGCGGCGGTTACGACCGCGGTGGCTACGACGCCGGCGGCGGCGAAGAAGTCAGCGGCACCGTGAAGTGGTTCAACGCCGACAAGGGCTTTGGCTTCATCACGCCGAGCACTGGCGGCAAGGACGTGTTCGTCCACGTCAACGTTCTGCGTCGCTCGGGCATGCAGACCCTTCAGGAAGGCGATCAGGTGCGCGTCACCGTTCGCCAGGGCCAGAAGGGTCCCGAGGCGGGCAAGGTCGAGTATCTCTGAGCTTCGGCTCCGAGTTGCGGTCGGCGGGGCCGGCCTTCCTCCGGGAAGGCGGGTCCCTTCGACGGACCGCCGTTAAACCGGCGTTCTCCGCGCCGGTCTTATCGCACGGTGTCCCGCAGGGGTACGCCGTGCGTTTTTGTCTGTGAAGCGACGCTGCTTCCTTCGTCGCTTCCCGTGTCTTCAAGCCCAGTCTTTCCAGCCCTTGTTCGGCACCGTTTCCCGGGGCGGGGCTTTCCGGCGCCGGCATCGCTGGCAGCGCAAGGCCGATTCGCATGATCGACGTCCCGACCGACGTGTCTCCGGTCCAACTGATCGGCTATTGCGGCACAGTGGGCGGGATGCTCTGGCCCTTCTGCCGGGGGCGGGTCGCCATGCTGCTGGTGCAGTTGGCGACCGTTCTGTGTTTCGCCATCCACATGGCGCTGCTCGGCGCCGCGACGGGGGCGGCGCTGAACCTGCTGACCGCCCTCCAGGTGCTGGTGGCGATTCCGCTCGGCACCCGCCCCGGCTTCCGCGTCGTCTATCTGATGCTCCTGCCGGCCATCGCCGTCCTGATGGCGGCGACCTGGGGCGGCGTGCAATCCCTTTTCGCCGCCGCCGCCATGGCGCTGATGAGCGTCGGCCGCTACCAGACCGACGTCGTCCGCTTCCGGGGCTTCCTGGCGCTGGGGCTGCCCTGCTGGCTGGCGCACAACGCGCTGGCCGGGTCGCTGCCGGCCATGCTGTCGGATATCATCGGCAGTGCCGTCAACCTGTGGCGGCTGGGGCAGGCCGGCGCCTTCGAGCGGCTGTGGATCGGCCGGTTCTGGAAATCACCGAGGAGTTGCCGGTCATGACCACGGGTTCACCCGTTCCGTCCCACCCCACGATCCCGCACCTGTCGCCGCAGGACGTGGCGGCGATCCGCGCCATTCCGCTGTTCGGCAAGCTGACCGACCGTGCGCTGGCCCTGCTCGGCGGCGTGGCGCTGGTGCGGACGGTTCCGCGCGGGACCACGCTGTTCCTTCAGGACGAGGTCGCCGACCGCTTCTTCGTGCTGCTCGACGGCTGGGTGAAGCTGTTCCGCCTGACCCGCGACGGGGCGGAGGCGGTGGTCCACGTCATCGGCCCGGCCGAGAGCTTCGCCGAGGCCGCCATGTTCGCCGACGGCAAGTTTCCGGTCTGCGCCGAGGCGGTGACCGACGCCCGCGTCATGACCCTGACGGCGGAGGGCTTCGCCCGCTGCCTGCGCGAGGACGACCGCATCGCCTTCGGCATGCTGGGCTCGCTGTCGATGCGGCTGCGCCATCTGGTCACCCAGATCGAGCAGCTCCAGGTCCAGCCGGCGCCCCAGCGCGTCGCCGCCTTCCTGCTGCGCTTCTGCCCGGCGGGGGACGGCCCGACCAGCTTCGCGCTGCCCTTCGACAAGGCGCTGGCGGCGCGGCGCCTCGGCATGCAGCCGGAAACCTTCTCGCGCGCGCTGGCCAAGCTGCGGCCGGTGGGGGTCGACACCCAGGGGCTGGTGGTGTCGGTCGCCGACCGCGCCGCCTTGCGCGGCTTCGTGGACACGGCGTCGGACTGAGCCGGGGCGGCCCGGAGCGGGGCGGCCTGAAACATCGGTGGCCGGGCGTTGCGGTTTCGTACCCGACGGTTGACGCGGACGGCGCCCGCGTGCGAGCTTGCACCCCTTCGGGGGAGGCGCCGACGGGAAGGTTTCGACCCCCGCGCCCGTCCCGGTCCAAGGGGTTCCAGGGGAGTTCGAGGAAGCGATGGGCGACACCACGACGGTGGAACCTGCGATGGATCCGGTGCGGGATCTCGCGGCGTTCGCCGGGGACCGGCGCTTCGCCACCGTGATGGCGGATCCTCCCTGGCGGTTCGTGAACCGGACCGGCAAGATGGCCCCGGAGCACCGCCGGCTGTCCCGCTACGGGACGATGACGATCGAGGACATCTGCGCGCTGCCGGTGGCCGACATCGCGGCGCCGACCGCGCATCTCTATCTCTGGGTGCCGAACGCCCTGCTGCCGGAAGGCATCCAGGTGCTGAACGCCTGGGGGTTCGAGTACAAGACCAACCTCGTCTGGCACAAGGTGCGCAAGGATGGCGGGTCGGACGGGCGCGGGGTGGGCTTCTACTTCCGCAACGTCACCGAGCTGATCCTGTTCGGCGTGCGCGGCAAGAACGCGCGGACGCTGCCGCCGGGCCGCACCCAGGTCAACTACATCGGCACCCGCAAGCGCGAGCACAGCCGCAAGCCCGACGAGCAGTACGAGCTGATCGAGGCGTGCAGCCCCGGCCCCTATCTGGAGATGTTCGCGCGCGGCGCCCGCCCGAACTGGGCGGTGTGGGGGAACCAGGCGGACGACAGCTACGAGCCGACCTGGAAGACCTACGCCTACAACTCCGCCGTCGACCGCGAGGCCGCCGAAGAGGCCGCCGAGTAGGGGCGGGTTTCCTTCCCATTCCTTTCCTGTCATGCCCGTGCTTGGCACGGGCATCCCCAAGCGAACCTCAAGCGTCCACCTGGATGACCGGGCCAAGCCCGGTCATGACGGAAGGCGGTGGGGACGTGTTTGTCTCCGTGTGATCCTCACCGCCCCAGATCGATCGCCGGCAGCGTGGCCCGCACGCCCTCGGTGGCCAGCAGCGGCCGGAACTGCGCCAGCAGCGGCTTCAGTGCCGCGACCGCCGACAGCGCGCCGACCAGCTCGCCCCTGTTGGACAGCAGGCTCAGCAGTTCCTCCGTGACCGATTTCGGCGCGGGGAAGGGGGCCAGCGTCACCGGCGCGTCGGCGGCCAGCCCGGCGGCGGCGCGCGCCAGGGTCAGCGCCTCCTCCTGCCCGCCGAACTCGTCGATCAGCCCGAGCTCGCGCGCCTGCGCGCCGGTCCACACGCGGCCCTTGGCGGCGGCGCGCGCCTGCTCCGGCGTCAGCCGGCGGGCCTGGGCCACCCGTTCCAGGAAGGTGGCGTAGGTGGTGTCGATGATGGCGGTCAGCCGCTCCTCCTCGCTGGGCGAGAAGGGGTGCATCGGCGACCACATGCCGGCGTTGCGCGCGGCCGGGACCCGGCCCCACTGCACGCCCAGCTTCTCCGACAGCCCGGCGAAGCTCATCTTGCCGGCGACGACCCCGATCGAGCCGGTGATGGTGGCCGGCGAGGCGACGATGCGGTCGGCCGCCAGCGCGATCCAATAGCCGCCCGAGGCGGCGGCGTCGCCCATGCTGGCGATCACCGGCTTGCCGCGCTGGCGCGCCTTCTCCAGCGCCCGGCGGATCGCCTCGGAGGCCGAGACCGAGCCGCCGCCGCTGTCGATGCGGAACAGGATGGCCTTCACGTCGGGGTCGTCGACCGCCTCCTCGATGGCCTGGACGATGGTCTCCGACCCGGCGGTGAGTTCGCCCAGCGCCGGCCGGTCGCTCTTGCCGCCGGTGATGGTGCCGACCGCGTGGATCAGCGCCACCGTCGGCCCGCTGTCGTGGGCGCCGCCGGCGACCGCCCGGTAGTCGGCGGCCTCGACCAGCTCCGCTCCGCCGCCGGCGCGCTGCAACGCGGCGTCCCGCGCCTCGTCGGCGTAGCCGACGCGGTCGATCAGCTTCAGCTCCAGCGCCTCGCGGTCGAGCAGCGGCGCGCGGTCGAGCGCTGTCCGCACCGAGGCCGGCGGCACGCGCCGGCTCTTGGCGATGCCGTCCACCAACTGGTTGGTCAGGTCGCCGACCAGCCCTTGCAGCATCTCGCGGTTGGCCGGGGTCAGTTCGCTGCGGGTGAAGGTGTCGGCGAAGCTCTTGTACTCCTCGCGCTGCATGAGCTGCGGCTGGACCCCCAGCGTGTCGAGCGCGGCGCGGGCGAAGGGCACCTCGGCCGAGAGTCCGGTCAGCCCGACCATGCCGAGCGGCTGGAGCCACACCTCGTCGAAGGCGCTGGCCAGCAGATAGGCACGGTTGCCGGCCCCGCCCTCGCCGTAGCTTTCCGAGAAGGCGACGGCGAAGCGGCCGGAGGCGCGGAAACGCTCGACCGCCGCGCGCAGCTCCTGCGCCTGGGCGAAGCCGATGTCGTCGCCGCCCAGCCGGGCCAGCACGCCCTTCACCTTCGGGTCGTTCCGGCCGCGCTCCAGCGCGTCGAGCACCTCGCGCAGGCTGGCGTCATGGCCGAGCAGCCCGCCCAGCCGGTCCGACCCGCCTTCCGCCAGCGTGCGCGTCAGGTCGAGGTCGAGCACCACCGCGTCGGGCAGGCTCGGCTGGTAGCGGACCAGCAGCACCACGGCCCCGACCAGGGCGGCCACCACCAACAGGCCGATGGTGGCGAACAGGCGGACGAAGAACCTCAGCATTCCGGCGGCTCCGGTCGGTTGCGCGGGGGCGGACCGTCAACGGTCCAGCTTGTGGTACTCGCGGTTGGGGATCATGTCCACCGCGGTCGCAACCCGGTTGGACATGTTGTAGAAGCCCGCCGTGTCGGCGATGTCGAAGATGTCCTCGTTGGAGAATCCGACGGCGCGCAGCGCCTCGCGGTCGGGCTCGCCCACCGTCCATGGCTCCTTCGTCATCTTCCACGCGAAGTCGAGCATGGCGCGCTGGCGCGGCTCCAGCGGGGCGACGCGGTAGTTGGCGACCAGCATCTCGCCCAGCTCCGGGTCGCCGGACAGCTTGCGCACCGCCTGACCGTGGGCGACGAGGCAGTAGTAGCAATGGTTGGCCGAGGAGACGACGACCGCGATCATCTCGCGCTCCAGCTTCGACAGGCCGCTCTCGCCCAGCATCAGCTCGTTGTAGAGCAGGGCGAAATTGCGCAGCTTCTTCTGGCGCAGGCTGTAGGCCTGCAGGACGTTGGGCACGAAGCCCAGCTTCTCGGTGCATTTGTCGAACAGGGCGGCCATGTCGGCGTCCAGGCCGGACGCGTCGGGGACGGGCAGGGCCATGACGTGATCGGGTTGCGGCATGTCTCGGTTTCCTCCGGTTGATTGACGGCTGATTGTTTGGCGGTGAGCCTAGCCGCGCCGGGCGGCGGCGGAAAGCCCCCTTGCGGCGAAACGCCTCCCGTTGACTCTCGCCAAGCGGCGGCGGACGTGCCAAGACTGCGTGATGATTCCGTTGGGCGGATCCGCTGGGCGGTTGCGGGGCTAGGGCGTCGACCATGACTTCGATGGCGGCAAATCCGGTGACGGGGTGGGGCGGGCCGAAGCTCGGCCGTCTGTCCGTGCTGGTGGTGGAGGACAGCGGCTTCATCCGCGCCGTCCTGACCGCCACGCTGCGCGCCATCGGCGTCGGCCTGGTCCAGGCGGTGGCGAGCGGGGCCGACGCCATCCGCTGGCTGGAGGCGCGCCGCGCCGCCCTGCCGGCGGGGGCGGCGCCGGTCGATCTCGTCATCTCCGATCTGGTGATGCCGGAGGTGGACGGGCTGATGCTGCTGCGCTGGCTGCGCTACAGCCCGCGGAGTCCCGACAAGTTCCTTCCCGTCCTGATGCTGTCCGGCGCCGCCGACCGCCAGTATGTCGAGCAGGCCCGCGACCTCGGCGCCACCGACTTCATCGCCAAGCCCTTCTCGGCCCAGACCATCGCCAGCCGCCTGCTGTTCGCCGTCGCCCGGCCGCGCCGCTTCGTGCTGGCCAAGGGCTATTTCGGCCCCGACCGGCGGCGGACCGACAAGCCGGTCGCCATGGATTGCCGGATGACCGGCGGCTCGGAAATCCTGGTGGTGCACAGCGCCTCGCGGGCGGCGGGCATCGACCGCTTTCCGGTGATCTATTTCGACCTTCCCAACCGGCTGGCCGTGAAGGTCGGCATCGCGCCCAAGGGGCCGGTGCCGACCCTGCCGGCCGAGGTTCTGGCCGCCGCCGAGGAGGAGATCCAGAACCGAGCCGGCGACTACGCCACCTGGATCGCCGGGGAGGTCGATGAGATGAGCCGCCGCATCGAGCGGCTGGACCGCGAGCCCGACGCCGTGCCGGGGCTGATCGCCCAGGTCAACCGCGCGGCGCACGAGATGCGTGGGCAGGGCGGGATCTTCGGCTACCCGCTGATCACGCAGATCGCCAAATCGCTCTACGAGGCGACGCGCGGCGGGGCCGGGGCCGGGGGCAGGACGGTGACGGAAAACGAGCGCCTGCTGTTCAAGGCCCACGCCGACGCCATCCGCGCGGTGATGAACGCCCGCGTCAGCGGCGACGGCGGCGCGACGGGCCAGCAGCTCCTGGCGTCGCTCGACGTGGCGAAGCGGAAATACGCCAAGACGGCGGAGGGGGACGCCGGGGCGTAGCGGCCCGGCGCCGGCTCACCAGAGCACGTCCACCGCCGACAGGGACAGCAGCGTCACGGCGACCGCCTCGGCCAGCATCACCATCATCCGCATGCCGATCGACACCGCCCAGGTCGCCATGTCCCGGCGGTGGCGGACCTCCTTCAGCAGGCGCTCCTGGATGCCGCCGACCGCCAGCCGGGCGGAGCGGCCGATCAGCCCGCCGACCAGCGCCACGATCCCCGTGCCCAGCACGTAATAGACACCGCCCTTCCAGCCGGCGAAATGGTCGGGGTCGCCGAGCCACACCAGCGTGCCGACGAGAATCCACACCGCCGCCGGCCAGACGCCGACCATCTCCGGACCGATCTCCGGCTTGGGAAGAAGGCGCCGCGCTCCGTTCTCCACCATCGCCCGTCTCTCCGCTCTCGGTGTTTCCTGGCCTTCAGCCGCCGGGAACATGGCGGTAGGCCAGCACGCGGGTCGCCCGGCCGCCCTCGACGTCGGCCAGGGGCAGCAGCAGCTCCACGAACTTCAGCCCCGGCAGCATCGGGTCGTCGCGCACCATCAGGCAGCGCGGCTCCCCGCTGTCCAGGCAGGCCCGCAGATCGGCCAGCCAGCGCTGCGCCGCCTGTTCCGGGTGGCATTCCGTCACCCGCAGCGTCGTCGGCCGCATGGCGAGCCGGCGCTGCAACGCCCGCCCGCAGGATTTATACACGAAATCGCGGCCGTCCGCCGTCGGCTCCATCAGGCAGGTGCGCGGCACCGTCTCGCGCACCTGGGCGGTGTCGATCTCGGCCGCCAGCGGGATGGCGCGCCGGCGCTTCAACCGCAACCAGTGGGTGTAGAGGACGCGGACCTGCGGCGTCTGCTCGACGTCGAGCGGGTCGGCCCGGCAGGGCGGCGGCGGCTCGGCCTCCGCCGGGGCGGCGCCCGCCGCCGGCGGGGGCGGGGCGGCCGGTGTGGCGGCCGGCAGCGGCGGCTGCGGGCGGGACGCGGCGGCGGTCACCGGCTGGTGGCCGATGCGCCCGCCGTGCTTCTTCAGCATCGGCAGCGGCGCCCAGGTGGCGCAGGTGTGATAGCCCTTGGTGACCTTGCGGTAGTCCTGGCTGCTGGCGGTGCGGCATTCGCCCTCCACCCCGTGGCGGGCGACCAGGACCAGCGTGTTGTCGCCCGACAGCGCACGATCGCCACCCCACGAGACGCAGGCGGCGCAGGCGCGGCTGTCCTTGGCGAAGGCGTGGCTCATGGGGGCGTAACTCCAAAGAGGGGTGCATGGATTGATGCCCAGCTTTGCGGCAGGGTTCAAGGGCGGCGGCGCGGGACGCGGGATCCAGTCATGCGAGGGTGGCATCCATGCCACCCCTTCCCCCCCGGACCCGAACCCCCTATAAGGGGGCCTTGCACGACATGCTCACCCCCGTCTCCCCGTCTCCGGTTCCTCCCGGCGCCTGGGGGGCTTTCGGCTGACCAAACTTCGAGAAGCGGACCCATGCCCAAACGCACCGACATCAAATCCATCTGCATCATCGGCGCGGGTCCGATCGTCATCGGACAGGCTTGCGAGTTCGACTATTCCGGCGTCCAGGCGTGCAAGGCGCTGCGCGAGGAAGGCTACCGGGTCATCCTCGTCAACTCCAACCCGGCCACCATCATGACCGACCCCGGTCTGGCCGACGCCACCTACATCGAGCCGATCACCCCGGCGGTGGTCGCCCGCATCCTGGAGAAGGAGCGCCCCGACGCCCTGCTGCCGACGATGGGCGGCCAGACCGCGCTGAACACGGCGATGGCGCTGTCCGACGACGGCACGCTGGAGCGGCTGGGCGTGGAGATGATCGGCGCCAAGCGCGACGTCATCGCCAAGGCCGAGGACCGCATCCTGTTCCGCGACGCCATGGACAAGCTCGGGCTGGAATCGCCCAAGTCGCGCATGGTCAAGACGCTGAACGAGGCGATGGAGGCCCTGGAGCTGGTCGGGCTGCCGGCCATCATCCGCCCCAGCTTCACGCTGGCCGGCACCGGCGGCGGCATCGCCTACAACCGGGCGGAGTTCGAGGACATCGTGCGCGGCGGCCTGCGCGCCAGCCCGGTCGGCGAGGTGCTGATCGAGGAATCGGTGCTGGGCTGGAAGGAGTATGAGATGGAGGTCGTGCGCGACGGCGCCGACAACTGCATCATCATCTGCGCCATCGAGAACATCGACCCGATGGGCGTCCACACCGGCGATTCGATCACCGTCGCCCCGGCGCTGACGCTGACCGACAAAGAATACCAGATCATGCGCAACGCCTCGATCGCGGTGCTGCGCGAGATCGGCGTCGACACCGGCGGGTCGAACGTGCAGTTCGCCGTCAACCCGGCCAACGGCCGCCTGATCGTCATCGAGATGAACCCGCGCGTCTCGCGCAGCTCGGCGCTGGCCTCCAAGGCCACCGGCTTCCCGATCGCCAAGATCGCCGCGAAGCTGGCGGTCGGTTACCGTCTCGACGAGCTGACCAACGACATCACCGGCACCACGCCGGCCAGCTTCGAGCCGACGATCGACTACGTCGTCACCAAGATGCCGCGCTTCACCTTCGAGAAGTTCAAGGGCGCCGAGCCGCTGCTGACCACCTCGATGAAGTCGGTCGGCGAGGCGATGTCGATCGGCCGCACCTTCCAGGAATCGGTGCAGAAGGCGCTGCGCTCGATGGAGACCGGCCTGACCGGCTTCAACGAGGTGATCATCGGTGACGGCAACCCCGACCGCTCGACCATCCGCGGCGCGCTGGCCAAGCCGACGCCCGACCGGCTGCTGGTGATCGCCCAGGCCTTCCGCCACGGCTTCACCGTCGCCGAGGTGCAGAGCGCCTCCAAGTACGACCCGTGGTTCCTGGAGCAGATCAAGGCCATCGTCGACCGCGAGGCGGCGATCCGCGCCGACGGCCTGCCTTCGACCAAGGCCGGCTGGCTGGCGCTCAAGCAGATGGGCTTCTCCGACGCGCGTCTGGCCGAACTGGCCCGGACCACCGAACTGGCGGTCGCCGCCTCGCGCCGCATGGCCGGCGTCACCCCGGTCTTCAAGCGCATCGACACCTGCGCCGCCGAATTCGCCTCGGCCACGCCCTACATGTACTCGACCTATGAAACGGACGGGTCGGGCGAGGCGGAGTGCGAGTCGGATCCGACCGACAAGCGCAAGGTCGTCATCCTCGGCGGCGGTCCGAACCGCATCGGCCAAGGCATCGAATTCGACTATTGCTGCGTCCATGCCGTCTACGCCCTCCAGGAGGCCGGCATCGAGACCATCATGGTCAACTGCAACCCGGAGACGGTCTCGACCGACTACGACACCGCCGACCGCCTCTATTTCGAGCCGCTGACCGCCGAGGACGTGGTCGAGCTGGTGCGCGTCGAGCAGCGCAAGGGCACGGTTCTGGGCTGCATCGTGCAGTTCGGCGGCCAGACCCCGCTGAAGCTCGCCGCCGCGCTGGAGACCGCCGGGATCCCGATCCTCGGCACCTCGCCGGACGCCATCGACCTCGCCGAGGACCGCGAGCGCTTCCAGCGCCTGCTGCACGAGCTGAACCTCAAGCAGCCGGCCAACGGGCTCGCCCGCTCGCTGGAGGAGGCCGAACTGGTCGCCCAGCGCATCGGCTTCCCGGTCGTCATCCGTCCGTCCTACGTGCTGGGCGGTCGCGCGATGGAGATCGTCCACGACATGGCCGGTCTCCAGCGCTACATGGCGACCGCCGTGCAGGTGTCGGGCAAGAACCCGGTGCTGATCGACAGCTACCTCCAGGACGCCATCGAGGTCGACGTCGACGTGGTCTGCGACGGCACCGACGTCTATGTCGCCGGCGTCATGGAGCACATCGAGGAGGCCGGCATCCATTCGGGCGACAGCGCCTGCGCCCTGCCGCCCTACTCGCTGCCGGCCGAGACCATCGCCGAGATCAACCGCCAGTCCGACCTGCTCGCCCACGCCCTCAAGGTCGTCGGGCTGATGAACGTGCAGTTCGCGGTCAAGGACGGCATGGTCTACATCCTGGAGGTCAACCCGCGCGCCTCGCGCACGGTGCCCTTCGTCGCCAAGGCCACCGGCACCGCCATCGCCAAGATCGCCGCCCGCGTCATGGCCGGCGAGAAGCTCTCGGCCTTCACGCTGACCGGCCCGACCCCGCCGCACACCGCCGTGAAGGAGGCCGTCTTCCCGTTCGCGCGCTTCCCCGGCGTCGACATCGTGCTCGGCCCGGAGATGAAGTCGACGGGCGAGGTGATGGGGCTCGACCACAACTTCGCCCTGGCCTTCGCCAAGGCGCAGCTCGGCGCCGGCGTCAACCTGCCGGTCAAGGGCACGGTCTTCGTCTCGGTCAAGGACCGCGACAAGCCGGCGCTCGCCGTCATCGCCAAGAAGCTGCACGAGATGGGCTTCCGCGTGCTGGCGACGTCGGGCACCGCCAAGGTGTTCGCCGACGCCGGCGTCCCGGCCGAATCGATCAACAAGGTCGCCGAGGGCCAGCCGCACATCGTCGACGCGATGATCAACGGCGACGTTCATCTGGTCATCAACACGACGGAGGGCGCCCAGGCGCTGTCCGACAGCTTCAGCCTGCGGCGAACCGCGCTGACCTACAATGTTCCGTACTACACCACGGTGGCCGGCGCGCGCGCGGCGGTGGAAGCAATTGCCGCACTCCGGAACGGCAGCCTTGAAGTCGCCCCGTTGCAGTCGTACCTTAGCGGATCGTATTAAGGACGGACGACGGCGCGGCGGACCTCCTCCGCGCCGTCTTCGTCCTTGATGTCGCTTTGGACAAGTCGAACGACTGCAAGCGGTGATGGACCGAACAGATGGAAAAAGTTCCGATGACAGCGGCGGGCTTCAACCGCCTCCAGGAGGAATTGAAGCACCTTAAAATCACCGAGCGTCCGGCGGTCATCAAGGCCATTGCCGAAGCGCGCGAACATGGGGACTTGTCGGAAAACGCCGAATACCACGCCGCGCGCGAACGGCAGAGCTTCATCGAAGGCCGCGTGCTGGAGCTTGAGGACAAGATCAGCCGGGCCGAGGTCATCGACCCGGCCAAGCTGTCGGGCGATACCGTGAAGTTCGGCGCCACCGTGACCCTGGCCGACCAGGACACGGACGAGGAGACGACCTACCAGATCGTCGGCCAGGACGAGAGCGACATCAAGCAGCGCCTGCTGTCGATCCAGGCGCCGCTGGCCCGCGCGCTGATCAACAAGTCGGTCGGCGACAGCGTGGAGGTTTCCACCCCCGGTGGTTCCAAGCTGTACGAGATCGTGACGGTCGAGTTCCGCTGAGCCGGGAACGCTTTCCAAGAAAAAAGGCCCTTCCTCCTGGTGGAGGAAGGGCCTTTTTTCTTTGGGCCGGTTCCGCTCCGCGTCGGGAGCCGCGCCGTCCGGCCTTGCCCGAAGGGCAGGCCGGACGGCGGCGGAGAGGGGCGGGCGATTACTTCGCGCTGGTCTTCATGCTCCAGCCGGGATCGATGCCGTGCATATCGGGCAGGCGGTGGGCGATGCCCTTGTGGCAGTCGATGCAGGTGTTCTGGCCGGTGAACAGGTAGGTCTCGTGCATGTTCGCCGCGCGCGGGTTCTGCTTGGTGATGTCCATCGACTCGGCGCTGTGGCAGTTGCGGCATTCCAGCGAGTTGTTCGCCTTCAGCCGGCTCCATTCGTGCTCGGCCAGCTCGCGGCGCTTGTCGAGGAACTTCTCGCGGGTGTCGATGGTGCCGAAGATCTTGCCCCAGACCTCCTTCGAGGCCTGCATCTTGCGGGCGATCTTGTCGGTCCACTCGTGCGGGACGTGACAGTCGGGGCAGCTCGCCCGCACGCCCGAGCGGTTGGTGAAGTGGATGGTCTGCTTCAGCTCCTCGTAGGGGTTGTCGCGCATCTCGTGGCAGCTGATGCAGAAGGCCTCCTTGTTGGTGGCCTCCAGGGCGGTGTTGAAGCCGCCCCAGAAGACGACGCCGGCGATGAAGCCGCCCAGCGTCAGGAAGCCGAGGCTGAAATGCACGCTGGGGCGCGCGAACACGCGCCAGCATTGCAGCAGGAAAGTCTTGATCGCCATTTACTTCCCGCCTTCCCGGCCCGCCGTTCCCAGCACCGCGTCGAAGTCGCGGAAGCTGTTGCCGACGATGGGCTTGGCGTCGGTCTGCGGCACATGGCACTGGGTGCAGAAGTAGCGGCGCGCCGACACGGTGCCGAGCGTCTGCCCGTCGCGGTCCTGGAAATGGGTGACCGAGACCATCGGCGCCTGCGACCCCTGCGTGTTGCGGCGGTCGTGGCAGGTCATGCACTTGTTGATGTTCAGGTCGATCTGGTAGTCGCGGATGGCGTGCGGGATCAGCGGCGGCTGGTCGGCGTAGTTCCGCATGTTCTTCACGTCGTCGACGATCTCGCGGTGGGTGCTCTCCGCCTGGACGTCCAGCGTGATCGGGTGGGGGCCGGAGGGCAGCTTGGGACCGGCCGGGCCGTCCGCCGCGACCACCCCGGTGACGAAGGCGGGGGCGGCGGCGAGGAAGGCCAGGGCGGCGATGAGGATGCGGGTCTTCATGGCAGGGTTCCTCCTCACGCGCTCAGGACGGGCGTGATCTTGACCGCGCACTTCTTGTAGTCGGTCTGCTTGCTGATCGGGTCGGTGGCGTCCATCGTCACCTTGTTGATCAGCACGGTGTGGTCGAAGAAGGGAACGAAGACGAGGCCACGCGGCGGCTTGTTGCGCCCGCGCGTCTCCACCCGCACCCGCACCTCGCCGCGCCGCGAGGTGACGCGCACCTCCTGCCCGCGCCGGACGTTGAGCTGCTTGGCGTCGTCGGGGTGCATGTACACCACGGCGTTGGGAACCGCCTTGCGCAGCTCCGGCACCCGCAGCGTCATCGAGCCGCTGTGCCAGTGCTCCAGAACGCGTCCCGTGCTGAGCCAGAACGGGTAGTCGGCGTCGGGCGCCTCGGCCGGCGGCTCGTAGGGCAGGGCGAAGATGTTGGCCTTGCCGTCCTTGTTGCCGTAGAAGCGCATGCCCTCGCCGGCCTTGACGTACGGGTCGGTGCCCTCGCGGTAGCGCCACTTGGTCTCCTTGCCGTCGACCACCGGCCAGCGCAGGCCGCGCTCCTGGTGGTACTGGTCGAAGGGCGCCAGATCGTGGCCGTGGCCGCGCCCGAAGGCGGCGTACTCCTCGAACAGCCCCTTCTGCACGTAGAAGCCGGCTTGGCGGGCCTCGACATTCTCGTAGTTCGGGTCGAGATCGGTCAGCGGGAAGCGGTCGACCTGCCCGTTGCGGAACAGCACGTCATAGAGCGACTTGCCGCGCAGCTCCGGCTTCTTGCTCAGCAGCTCCTCGGGCCAGACATCCTCGATCTGGAAGCGCTTGGAGAACTCCATGATCTGCCAGAGGTCGGAGCGTGCCCCGCCCGGCGCGGTGACGAGCTGGCGCCAGAGCTGGGTGCGGCGTTCGGCGTTGCCGTAGCCGCCTTCCTTCTCGACCCACATGGCGGTCGGCAGAATCAGGTCGGCGGCCAGCGCCGTCACCGTCGGGTAGGGGTCCGAGACGACGATGAAGTTCTCCGGGTTGCGGTAGCCCGGGAAGGTCTCCTTCGCCGTGTTCGGCGCCGTCTGCATGTTGTTGTTGCACTGCACCCAATAGACGTTGAGCTTGCCGTCCCTCAGCATGCGGTCCTGCTGGACGGCGTGGTAGCCCGGCTTCTCGGGAATGGTTCCCGCCGGCAGCTTCCAGATCTCCTCGGCGATGCGGCGGTGCTCCGGGTTGTTCACCACCATGTCGGCGGGCAGCCGGTGCGAGAAGGTGCCGACCTCGCGCGCCGTGCCGCAGGCCGACGGCTGGCCGGTCAGCGAGAAGGGGCCGCAGCCGGGCTGCGAGATCTTCCCCGTCAGCAGATGGATGTTGTAGACGAGGTTGTTGGCCCAGACGCCGCGCACATGCTGGTTGAAGCCCATGGTCCAGAAGGACATGACCTTCACCTTGGGGTCGGCGTACAGCTCGGCCAACGCCTCCAGCCGGTTCTTCGGCACGCCCGACAGCTCGTGCGCCTTGTCCAGCGTGTAGGGCTCGACGAACCTGGCGAACTCCTCGAAGCTGATCGGGTCGGAGTCGTTGGCCTTGTCGGCGTTCTTCGCCTTCTTCTCCAGCGCGTGCTCGGGCCGCAGGCCGTAGCCGATGTCGTCGCGGCCGCGCTTGAAGTTGCAGTGCTTCGTGATGAAGTCCTGGTTGACCCGGCCGGTCTTGATGATGTGGTTGGCGATGTAGTTGAGGATCGCCAGATCGGAGCCCGGCGTGAACACCATGCCGATGTCGGCGAGGTCGAAGCTGCGGTGCTCGAAGGTGGACAGCACCGCGACCTTGCAGTCGGCGTGGCTGAGCTTGCGGTCGGTGACGCGGGTCCACAGGATGGGGTGCATCTCCGCCATGTTGGAGCCCCACAGCACGAAGGCGTCGGCCTGCTCCATGTCGTCGTAGCAGCCCATCGGCTCGTCCATGCCGAAGGTCCGCATGAAGCCGGCCACCGCCGACGCCATGCAGTGGCGCGCGTTCGGGTCGAGGTTGTTGGAGCGCAGGCCGGCCTTCATGAACTTGGAGGCGGCGTAGCCCTCGTAGATGGTCCACTGGCCGGAGCCGAACATGCCGACGGCGGTCGGACCCTTCTTCTTCAGGGTCTCCTTCCATTTCTCGGCCATGATGTCGAAGGCGGCGTCCCAGGAGATCGGCGTGAACTCGCCCTCCTTGTCGAACTTGCCGTCCTTCATGCGCAGCAGCGGCTGGGTCAGCCGGTCCTCGCCATACATGATCTTGGAGAGGAAATAGCCCTTCACGCAGTTCAGGCCGCGGTTGACCTCGGCCTTCACGTCGCCGTGGGTGGCGACCACGCGGCCGTCCTTCACCCCGACCATCACGCCGCAGCCGGTGCCGCAGAAGCGGCAGGGGGCCTTGGACCAGTTCAGCTTGGCGCCCTCGCCGGTCAGCAGGGGGGCGGCGGAGGCCGGCAGGCTGATTCCCGCCGCCGCGGCGGCGGCAGCGGCGGCTTGCGCCTTCAGGTAATCGCGGCGTGACAGGTTCATGCGGGTGTCTCCTGGCCCTCGGGCGGGCTCTCATGGCTTGCCCCCACCCCGACCCTCCTCCGGTTCAGCGGGGAGGGGATTCGTGCAGGAGCTTGGCGGAAGTGCGGCGGAGCTCTCTCCTCCGCCGAGGCGGGGGAGGGCTCGGGTGGGGCTCGGGTCGTCCCTCAGTCCGCCGGTTCGTAGTGATGGAAGACCATCGTCGTGGTGTGGACGCCGGGGACGGCGTTCAGCGTGGCGATGTGGTCGATGACGGCGCCGGCGCTGGCGGTGACCAGCGTCACCACGGCCTTGCCGTTCTCCGAGGCGCACCAGTCGAGACCGGCGATGGACGAGGCCGCCGCGCGGACCGCCTCGGTGCGGTCGGGGCTGTGCTGGATGACGAGGCTTGAGATGTGGGTCTCTGGCGTGGCGGTCATGGCGGGCACTCAATGCGTCAGGATTTGGTACATCCAGATGGCGAAGCCGTAGGCCCCGACCGAGCCGACGGCGACCACCGGCCAGACGAGGACCGACAACGCGAGGAACATCAGGGTTTCCGAGCGACGCGAGGAACCGGGGGATGCGGAAGGCGTCATGATCTGTCTCGATCCGTCGAGGAAGGCGGTCCCGAGGGATGAGACCGTTTCATCCCTTAGTATTGGTCCTTTGGCTGGGCTTGGAATTGACTCAGGTCAAATGGGGTCTTTTTCACGGTCCTGGCGCTTGTGAAAATCTTTTGATAATCAGCGGGATGTAAGGTTGGGCGAACTTGTCGCACCCGCTTCCGGACCACTGCCGATGGATGTCCTGCTCGCCTACTGGTCCCGCGCCGAACTGCTGACCAACGGCCTGATCCTGCTCCACCTCGTGGGCGCGCTGGGGGTGGGGATGCTGCTCGGCTACGAGCGCAGCTACCACGGGCGGGCGGCGGGGATGAGGACCTACGGGCTGGTCTGCCTCGCCTCGACCGCGCTGACGGTGGTCAACGCCTATCCGGGCATGTGGTACGGCGGCATGGGCCCGCCGGTCGGGGCCGGGGCGGGCGACGCGACCCGCGTCATCCAGGGCATCGTCACCGGCATCGGCTTTCTCGGCGCCGGGGTGATCATGCGGGAGGGGCTGTCGATCCGCGGCCTGTCCACCGCCGCCTCCATCTGGTGCACGGCGGCGATCGGCGTGACCATCGGCCTCGGCTTCTACCTCGTCGCCATCGGGGCGGCGCTGCTCAGCGCCTTCATCATGAGCGCGTTCCGCCGCCTGGAGACGGCGCTGCCCCACCAGACGGTGATGCACCTGACCCTGGTCTTCACCCGTGACAAGGCGCCGCCGGCCGAGGAACTGCGCGCCCGCGCCAAGGAGCAGGGCTTCGAGGTCATCGACTGGGCCTTCCATCTGAGGAACGGCAGCGGCCAGTTCGAATACCAGCTCGTGCTCCAGGCGATGGGGGCGTGCGATCCGATGAGGCTGGTCAGCGCCTTGAGCACGACCGACGCGGTGATCGAATTCCGCCTGTCCCCGTCGCGGATATAGGTGTCGCGGAGATGGACGCGAATTTCATATAAATTTAAGAAAATCCTAGGGAACGGGCGTCTATGTCAACCATGCAACGTGGCCTGGGGAGGGCGGACGGCGATGGGCCGGAGGTCGGGCGGGGAGGGTGAGGGGCGAGCGGTGGCGGTGGCGCTGCGCCGCTTGGCCTTTCTGTTGCTCCTTGTTCTCCTGCCGGCGCTGGGGAGCGGCGCGAGCGCGCTGGCCGACGGCGTCGGCGTCCTGCGCCTGACGTCCGAAACCAAGGGGGTGTCGCTGTCCAGCCATTTCGGCCAGCTGGTCGACCCTGGGCGCTCCCTGACTTTCGAGGATGTCCTGCGCGCCGACGCCAAGGGGCAGGGCAAGGGGGAAGGGGGAGGCTTCGTTCCCCGCACGGCCTTCCGGGGGGCCGGGCAGACCCGCGACATCCACTGGTACCGCTTCGACCTGCTGCGCGAACCCGGCGCGCCCGCCACCTGGATCATGGAGCTGGGCGAGGCTTACATCGACCATCTCGACCTGCATGTTCCGATCGACCCGGCCCGGCCCGCCACGAGCGCCGAGGATTTCCGGGTGATCCGCATGGGGGATTTCGTTCCCTACAGCCAGCGCCCGATGCAGAGCCGCCTGCACGCCACCCCGCTGGACCTGCCGGAAGGACGGGTCGTCACCGTCTATCTGCGCGTCGATTCGGTCAGCGCCATCACTCTGTACGGCACCTTGTGGACGTCCAAGGCCTTCGTCGGCCAGCAGACCCGCACCCTGCTGTTCCAGGGGATGTTTCTCGGGGTGCTGGCGATCCTGGTGCTGGGCTACGGGGCGCTGGGCGTCATGTTGCAGGACACGGCGCTTCTCGCCTACACCGGCCACATCGCCTCGGCCCTGCTGTACTATCTGTTCGCCAACGGCATCGCCGCGGCCCTGCAACCGGACGCGCCGGGCTGGCTGATGAATCTGGAGGTTGGCGGCACCGGGCTGCTCGGCAGCGCGATGGCCTTGATCCTGTGGGACCGCCTGCTCGACCTGCGGCGGAATTTCCCGCGCCTGCACCGGGTCTACCTCGGAGCCGCGCTGTTCGCCGCGCTGCTGTCCGTGACGTCGGTGATGCCGTCGTTCTTCATGATCGCCAATCCGCTGGTGTCGCTCGTCGCCGCCATCCTCACCGCGATCAGCCTGGTGCTGATCGTCCTGCTGATCCGGCGCAACCCCCGCGACGTGATCCTGCGCTTCTATCTGGCGAGCACCCTGACTGCCGTGATCGGCATCTCGGTGGCGCAGGTGGCGCTGCGCGGCGGCATCCCGCTCGACTGGCTGATCGTCGATCCCTACCAGCTCGGCTCGATCGTCGCCTTCCTGATCCTCGGCGCCGGCCTGACCCTGCGCATCCGCCGTCTCCAGACCGAGCGGGTCCGCGCCGAGCAGGAGACCCTCTTCGCCACCACGCGGGCGGAGGAGCAGCGCACCTTCATCGCCATGCTGTCGCACGAGTTCCGCACCCCGCTGGCCTCGATCGACGGCGCGGCGCAGATGATCGCGCTGACCGGCGGCATCGAGGATCCGGGCGCCCTGAAGCGGCTGGACCGCGTCCGCGCCACCACGCGCAAGCTCGCCGATCTGGTGGAGATGTTCCTGTCGTCGCAGGCGCTCGACCAGGGCGCGCTGGCGCTGAACCCGGAGCCGGTGGCGCTGGGGACGGTGATCGGGCAGGCGCTCGACGGGCTGGCGGTGCCGGGGGGCGAGGCGCGGCTGACGGTGACGGTGGAGGCGCCGAACCGGCCGCTGCGGGTCGATTCGCAGTTTCTCGGCGTGGCGGTGACCAACCTCGTGCAGAACGCGCTGCGCTACTCGCCGCCCGACACCACCGTCTTCGTCGAGGCGCGGGAGGAGGAGGGCGGTGTCGCCATCCGCGTCACCGACCATGGGCGCGGCATGAGCGCGGAGGAGGTCGCGCGCATCGGCACCATCTATTTCCGCGCCGCATCCTCGCGGGGGACCAAGGGGTCGGGAATCGGCCTCTACATGACGCACAAGATCGTCGCCGCCCATGGCGGGACGCTGACGGTGGACAGCGTGAAGGGCTCCGGCTCGGTCTTCACCATCCGGCTGCGCGACGACGTCCTGGGCGCGAAGGGGCTGGAGGGCGGCGATGCGGGGCTGCCGCTGGCCGCTCAGTAGAGTGTCTTCGGGATCCGCTCGGCGAGCGACCGCTCATAGGCCTCGCCACCCTCGCGCCCGGCGCTGGCCTCGGCGAGCAGCGTGCCGGTCGAGGGCAGGCTGGCGCGCGGCACCTGCGCCACCGGATCCCACAGGTGGGAGCGCAGCAGGGCGCGGGCGCACTGGAAGAACACCGAGTCGATGGTGACGACCAGCACCGATTTCGGCGCCTTGCCGTCCACCGCGAAGGAGCCGCAGAGGTCCGGGTCGGCGTCGATCACGGCGCGGCCGTTGACCCGCAGCGTCTCGTTGACGCCCGGCACCAGGAACAGCAGCCCGACGCGCGGGTCGTGCAGGATGTTGCGCAAGCTGTCGATGCGGTTGTTGCCGCGCCGGTCGGGCAGCAGCAGCGTGCGCTCGTCCGCCACGCGGACGAAGCCCGGGCCGTCGCCGCGCGGCGAGGCGTCGAGCCCCTCCGGCCCGCTGGTCGCCAGCACCAGGAAGGGCGAGGCCTCGATCAGCGCGCGGTAGCCGGGGGTGAGGCGCGGGACCTCCTTGGCGATCGACGGGGCGCCGGGTTCGCCATAGAGCGCCTCCAGCGTGGCGAGGTCGGTGATCGGGCGGGGCATCGGGACCGGAATGGTTAGGGGTTCAGCCGGAAATAGACGAAGTCGATGACCGGCGCCTTCAGCCCGAACTGGCTGAGCAGGCCGTGCGCCTGGCCGCGATGATGGGTCTGGTGGTTGAAGATGTGGGTCAGCACCTCGCCGAACGGCAGCTCGTAGGCGGTGCCGGCGATGTTGCGGTAGGCGAGGGGCGCCTCGAAGCGCTCTTCCGGCTGTCCCGCGACGACGCGGATGATGCGCTCGTCCTCGGCCTCGCGGGCGGCGCGCAGGTCGGCGAGGCGGTCGTGCAGGATCTCGTCGAGCGCCGACGGCTTCGGGCCGCCGCCCTCGATGCGCTCCAGCCAGATGCGGTCGGCGACCAGGATGTGGTTCAGCGTGCCGAGGACCGAGCCGAAGAAGGCGCCGCGATCCTCGCGGACCTGCGCGTCGGCGAGCTGCGCCGCCGTCTCGTAGAGCCGCCGGTTGGCCCAGCGGTTGTAGAGGGCGAGGCGGTCGAAATGGGCCTTGGCGTTCATGCTGGGGCTCGTCCTTGCGGTGTCAGGCGGGGGCCCGGGCGTTGGCGGCGGCCCGGGCGGCATAGTCCCGGAGATGCTTGGCTTCCACGTCCGCGACGCTTTGGAGCTTGATGTGGCGGCGGAACTTCCCGCTGCCTTCCAGCACGCCCCGTGGGTCGTCGAGGTCGCATCCCCGGCTGAACTCCAGCGAGACGTGCCCCTTGTAGGCGAACACGCCGCCGAACGGAGCGGAGCCTTCGAACATCACGCCGCCGTACTTCACGCTTTCCGTGACGCCGGGGACCGCCGCGCGGACGGCCTGACGCACGGCCTGCACGACGGCGTGAAGCAGCGCATCGTTTTCGCCGATGCGCGCGACCAGCGCCTCGACGGCGTCCCCGCTGCCCGCCATGCCGCTTCCGCCCTAGACGCCGGCGCGCTTGGCCGACAGGCCGGCGCTGGACAGCAGGACCTCGCGCTTGCCCTGGTGGTTGGCCGGGCCGACGACGCGCTCCGTCTCCATGCGCTCGACCAGACGGGCGGCGCGGTTGTAGCCGATCTGGAGCTGGCGCTGGATGAAGCTGACCGACACCTTGCCCTCGCGCACCACGAGGTTGACCGCCTGCATGTAGAGGTCGTCGCCCGACAGGCCGGCGCCGCCGCCCTCGTCGTCCTCGACGGCCGCCGCCTCCTCCTCTTCCTCGGTGATGGCGGTGACGTAGTTGGGGGCGCCCTGCGCCTTGACGTACTGGACGATCTCCTCGACCTCGGCGTCGGAGACGAAGGGGCCGTGGACACGGGTGATGCGCCCGCCACCCTGCATGTAGAGCATGTCGCCCTGGCCCAGAAGCTGCTCCGCCCCGGCCTCGCCGAGGATGGTGCGGCTGTCGATCTTCGACGTCACCTGGAAGCTGATGCGGGTCGGGAAGTTGGCCTTGATGGTGCCGGTGATGACGTCGACCGAGGGGCGCTGGGTCGCCATGATCAGGTGGATGCCGGCGGCGCGCGCCATCTGGGCGAGACGCTGGATCGCCGCCTCGATCTCCTTGCCGGCCACCAGCATCAGGTCGGCCATCTCGTCGACGATGACCACGATGTAGGGAAGCGGCGTCGGCTCCTGCGGGGTCATGTCGAAGACGTTTTCCGGCTCGCCGGCCGGCGTCGCGCGGCGCGGCATCTTCTCGCCGGCCGCGATCATCTCGGTCATCCGGGCGTTGTAGCCCTCGATGTTGCGCACGCCGAGCTTGGACATCGCCTCGTAGCGGCTCTCCATCTCGCGCACGGCCCAGCGCAGCGCCACGACGGCCTTCTTCGGGTCGGTGACGACCGGCGTCAGCAGGTGCGGGATGCCGTCATAGACCGACAGCTCCAGCATCTTGGGATCGACCATGATGAAGCGGCAGCGCTCCGGCGGCAGCCGGTAGAGCAGCGACAGAATCATCGTGTTGATCGCCACCGACTTGCCCGAGCCGGTCGTGCCGGCGACCAGCAGGTGCGGCATGCGGGCGAGGTCGGCGACGATCGGCTCGCCGCTGATGTCCTTGCCAAGCCCGATGGCGAGCTGGGCGTTGGTGTTGCGGAAGGCGTCGTGGTCGAAGCTCTCGCGCAGATAGACCATCTCGCGCACCGGGTTCGGCAGCTCGACGCCGATGACGCTGCGGCCGGGAACGATGGCGATGCGGGCGGTGACGACGCTCATCGAGCGGGCGATGTCGTCGGTCAGGTTGATGACGGTGGCGGACTTGGTGCCGGGCGCCGGCTCGAACTCGTAGAGCGTCACCACCGGGCCGGGGCGGACGTCCATGATTTCGCCGCGCACGCGGAAATTCTTCAGGACGGTTTCCAGCATCCGCGCGTTGCGGGCCAGCAGCGCCTCGTCATGCTGCTGCGGCGGGCGCGGCGGCGGGCTCTGAAGCAGCGTCACCGCTGGCAGCGAATAGACCGTCGGGTAGCCGTCCGCATCCTCCGGGGCTTCCGGCGCGGTGTCGGTCTCGATGCCGGCGTCGGCGGTGTCCGGGTCCGCCACCATGTCGGCGTCCCCGGCGGCGTCCCCAGCGGCTTCGGGCTCCGCCGCCTCGGTCTCCGCGATGTCCGGCTCCGCCGCGGCGTCGGCGCTCTCCGGCGCTGGGGTCGCCGTGGCCGGGGCGACCGCTGCCTCGGTCGGCTCGCGCGCCTCGTAGGCCCACTCGACCCCTGACAGGAAGGCGAAGCCGGCGACCACCGCCAGCGCCTCGTCGGACAGGTTGGTGGAATAGACGGTGCCGGCGCGTGGCGTGCCCGGCAGAACCTCGACGTCCCACATCACGCGGCCTTCGCCGCGCGCGTTGGGAACGAGGTTGAAGGGGCGGCCGTTCAGCGCGCACCACAGGTTGAACTCGTCGGCGGTGACGACGCCGGATTGGGTCGGGGGGGCGGCGAGGTGCGGCATACGCGGCGTCATGCCGAGGCTCCCGGCTTCTGTTCGGTGTTCTGGTCGGTGTCTTGATCGGCGGCGGGCGGCTGGTCGACCGCCGCATCGGGCGCCATCTCCGGCGAGGGAGAGCCGCCGGCCGGGGGGCTGTCGGCCGGAAGGTTGGCACCCGGCGAGGCCGCGGCCGGGCGGGCGGTCACCTCGTAGGCGGCGACCAGCAGCTTGTCGATGATGGCGCCGTCGCTCGACATCGGCAGCACCAGCCGTTCCCAACTCCGGGTCCGGCCGGCGAATTCGGCGGTGTAGACGCGGGCCACCGGCCGCCGTTCCCGCCGCACCGTGTCGTATTCGGGTTGCAGGATGGCGCGCTGCTCCGCCGGCAGGACGTCCACCGTCGCCCCCAGGCGCGAATGGCCGAAGGCGGCGGCCAGCGCCTTGCCGTAATAGGAATAGACGAAGGCCCCGCCGTCGCCGGCGTCGTCGCCGATCACCTCGAAGACGACGATGTTGTCCTTCCACGGACGCAGGTCGGCCGGGGCGATGCTGGTCGGCGACGGAGGCCGGCCGCCGGTGGATTTGGTAAGCCAGAAATCGAGCAGGCCGCTGAGATACGGCGTCGCCAGCTCGGTTCTTTCCTTTGTCATCGATGATCGCAGCAGGACGGGCGGCGCCCCGGGTGCGTGACGCCGCGGGAGCTTTCATGGACCGCCCGAACCATACCCGCAAGGAACCCCGCCACGCAACCGCAAGGGCTTACCCCGGACGGGCGGCCCGGCGGGTGTCCGCCGGGCCGCGGCCTTTATGCCGCACCCTGCGGGGTGCATCCCCTTATGCGGCGCAGCTCACCCCGGTGCCGCCCAGGCCGCAATAGCCGCCGGGGTTCTTGTGGAGATACTGCTGGTGATAGCCCTCGGCGTGGTAGAAGGGCGGCGCTTCGCGGATCTCCGTGGTGACGGGGCCGTAGCCGGCCGCCTTCAGCCGCTGCTGGTAGGCGTCGCGCGTCGCCTGGGCCGCTTCCAGCTGGGCCGCCGTGTGGGTGTAGATCGCCGAGCGGTACTGGGTGCCGACGTCGTTGCCCTGGCGCATGCCCTGGGTCGGGTCGTGCGCCTCCCAGAAGGCGCGCAGCAGCGTGTCGAGGCTCACCTTGGCCGGGTCGTAGACGACGCGCACCGCCTCGGTGTGGCCGGTGCGGCCGGAGCAGACCTCCTCGTAGGTCGGGTTGGGCGTGTGGCCGCCCTGGTAGCCGACCGCCGTCACCCAGACGCCGGGGATCTGCCAGAACTTGCGCTCCGCCCCCCAGAAGCAGCCGAGCCCGACATCCACCACCTCCAGCCCGGCGGGGTAGGGCGGTTTCAGCGGGTTGCCGTTGATCGCGTGGCGGTCGGGAACCGGGATCGGTTCGCTTCGGCCGGGAAGCGCCTCGTCCGGTCCCGGCAGGGTGGCCGGCTTGCGCAGAAACTGCCCCAGCATGCTGGTCTCCGTTCCGATGGATGGTGCGATGGGATGACCCCTAATGTCGGATCGCCGCAACCCGGAAGCAAGCCCGAGCGGGGCGGTCGGGAATCGGCTGGGAACCTTGGGGCCGGGTCCGGCTGTTCATCTGGAAACATCTTTCTTTGCGGAGACGATGATCATGGCCACCACCCAGCCCGTCAGCGACGCGACCATCCAATCCCTGATCGAGCAGGGCCGCCGTTCCGGCAACCGCCTGGGCGCCGAGGCGCTCGGCGCCGCCCTGCCGATCGAGACGATGACCCCGGAGGAGATCGCCGCCGCCGTCGAGCGCATCGAGGCCGCCGGGGTCGAGGTCGAACTGGACGATTCCCGTCTGATGCGCTCGCGCGGCGCGGCGTCCGGCGACTACCGGCGCGGGGACGGCGTGGTGGGCATCGCCAGCCCGGCCGCCCCGGCGGTGTCGGCCCCCGGCGCGGTGCCGTCGCGCCATGGCTGGGCCGACGACATCGCCGCCGGCGCGCCGAATGGCGTCCATGGTCATGGCGCCTCGCCGACCTGGACGCGCGACGGGGTGGAGATGCTGCCGCTGGCGAGCCTCGCCGGGGTGGCGATCGTGCTGCTCATCGCGTTGGGCGGCCACTGACCGTTCCGATGGGGCCGCCGCTCAGGGCCTCGCCGCCAGCGCGTGGATGAGGATGGCGGCGGTGGCGGCGACGTTGAGCGACTGCACCCGGCCGCTGCCGGGAATGGTCAGCACCGTGTCGCAGGCGGCCAGCGTGGCGGGCGGGATGCCGTCCTCCTCGTTGCCCATCACCAGGGCAAGGGGCTTAGCCCCGCCCGCCGTCAGCCCGCCGACATCGATCGAGACCCGCTTGGGATCGAGCGCGGTCCCGACGACCCGGTGGGTCGCGCGCAGCCGTTTCAGCAGCGCCGGCAGGTTGGCGGCCTTGAACAGCTCGACCCATTCGAAGCCGCCCTCGGCGACGCGGTAGGCGGCCTCCGACGGCTGGGCCTGTCCCGGATGGTCGGACAGCACGACCCGCGGCAGGCCGAAGAAGGCGGCGGTGCGCAGGATGGCGCCGAGATTGTGCGGGTTGCCGACCCCGTCGAGGATCAGCAGCGGCTCGTTCCAGCGCCGCGCCGCCTCGCCGTCGAGGGCGGGCAGCGCGCGCGGCGCCATCAGCGCCACCACCCCGCCGTGCAGCACCGTGCCGGCGACCTTCGCCAGTTCGTCGCCCTCGACCATGCGGTAGGGCTTGTGGGCGGCGGCCATGGTCTTGCAGAAGCCGCTCACCGCCGGCTTCAGCCGCTCGTCGAAGAACAGACGCTCGACGCGGGCCGGCTCATGCTCGAACAGGGCCGAGACGGCGGCGAGGCCGGCGACGCGGAACAGCTTGGCGCGCGGCTCCTCCTGGAAGGGCGTCTGCTGGGGGCGGGGACGTTGGGGAAGGGGCGGGCGCCCGCGCGGGGGCATGTCGGTCCTGTCGGGTCGTTGCGGCGGTGGTCCGCGCGTTTCACCACGAAGACACGACGGACACAAAGACTTTCACGAGGCCGCCGCCAAGACGCCGTCGCGCGGGCGTCGCGGGGAGGGGCGGCCTACAGCAGCTTCACCACCAGGAAGCCGCCGATCAGCGCCGCCGCGAAGACGCTGGTGACCAGCGTCAGCCGCTTCTCGATGAAGGCGCGGATCGGCTCGCCGAAGAAGTACAGCAGCGCCGCCACCAGGAAGAAGCGCATGGACCGCGAGATGATCGACGCCCCGATGAACACCCACAGGTTCAGGTGCGCCACCCCGGCGGTGATGGTCAGCAGCTTGTAGGGGATGGGCGTCATGCCCTTGATGATCAGGATCTCGGCCCCATACTCGACGAAGGTCTGGCGCAGCGCGTCGAACTTGTCGGCAAGGTGGTAGAAGTCAATGACCCAGCGGCCGAGCGTCTCGTACAGGAAATAGCCGATCATGTAGCCGGCGATGCCGCCGACCACCGAGGCCAGCGTGCAGATGGTCGCCAGCTTCCACCATGCTCGCCGGTTGGCGATGACCATCGGCACCAGCAGAAGGTCGGGCGGCAGCGGAAAGAACGAGCTTTCGGCGAAGGACACGGCGGCCAGCCACTTGGTGGAGTCCTTCGAGGCGGCCTTGGCCATCGTCCAGTCGTACAGGCGCTTCAGCATGCGGGAGACCGCCTTCGGGTGGTGGACCGATCAAGGCTTCTTGTAGCGGCGGCGGGGCGGCGGCGCCAGCCTCCAAAACGATCGCTCCCCGATGGGGAGGCGCCGACGGGCGCGTTACCCCTTTCGCCGAGGCGAGGCTGCTTATGACGGCGGCGCCTTTGCCGGTACGGCTTCGCCGGTTCCGCCCAGGCTCCGCCGTACGGTTTTGCATTGAGGATGATCGGGGAAGCGCGCCAGCCACCGCCTTGCCCATTCGGCCATCCCGCTGTCGGGCAGGACGCCGGAAGCGGCCAGGACCTCGGCCATCGGAAGGAAGATCATGTCCCATTTGTGGTCCTGCCCGGCTGTGGCCGCAAGCGCGTCCCGCCCTGCGCTCGTCAGGTCGCGATCTCCCGGATGTGCTTTCCAAAGCGCCCGCCAGACATACTTCCACGATCCATGATTGTAGGAGGCTTTGCTCAGCCAAGCACGGGCCAGTCTCTCCAAGTCATGATCGGGCGAAGCACACCACAATTTCTCCCAGACATAATTCCAGGAACCATGTTGTGGTCGAACGGTGGCGAGCCATTCCCTGGCCTGCTGCTCCAGTTCTCCGTCGCCCGGTGCGACGTCCCAGAGCTTGATCCAGACAAATCCCCAGGAGCCATGGTCCGGTTGGACGCGTCCGAGCCATTCTCTGGCTTGTCGCTCCAACTCCGCGTTGTCCGGCGCGGCCCCCCAGAGCTTGATCCAGACAAATCCCCAGGAACCATGGTCCAGTTCGACGTGACCGAGCCATTCCCTGGCTTGGCGCTCCAACTCCGCGTTGCCCGGCGCGGCGTCCCAGAGCCTCTCCCAGACATACTTCCAGGAGCCATGGTTTGGCTCGACGCGTCCGAGCCATTCCCTGGCCTGCCGGCCCAGTTCTCGATCGCCCGGCGTGGTGTCCCAGAGCTTGCTCCAGACATAATACCAGGAGCCATGGTTTGGCTCGACGCGTCCGAGCCATTCCCTGGCCTGCCGGTCCAGTTCCCTGTCGCCCGGTGCGGCCTCCCAGAGCTTGACCCAGACATAATTCCAGGAACCATGGTCCGGTTGGACGCGTCCGAGCCATTCCCTGGCCTGCCGGCCCAGCTCTCGATCGCTCGGCGTGGTGCCCCAGAGCTTGATCCAGACAAATCCCCAGGAGCCATGGTCCGGTTGGACGCGTCCGAGCCATTCCCTGGCCTGCCGGTCCAGTTCCCTGTCGCCCGGCGCAGCCTCCCAGAGCTTCTCCCAGACATACTTCCAGGAGCCATGGCCCGGTTCGATGTGGCCAAGCCAACCAAGGGCGCAAAGCTTCAAATTGGGCGTACCGCCCGACAGCTCCCACAAGCGCTCCCAGATGAAGCTCCAGAAGGTCGGTGGCGTGTGCCAAGCGTCGGCGATACGGTGGGAAAGACGTTGCAGCGCGGCGTCATGGGAGGCGCGGCTCCAAACCTTCTCCCATATCCATGACCAGCCGATGCTGGTGGTGGGGACGCGGTCCAACCATTGGATGGCGGCGGCGGTCACGTCTGGATCATCAGGCCAACGGTCGAGAAGAATGGACACTTCGAGGCTGACCGACGCGGAGCCTTGACTTCCAAACATCCGGGCGAGGAGGCGCGCGAAACGCGGATTGCCCGTCGTGAAGGTCGCCTCGATGGCCAGGGGGCGCCAGTCATGCCATCCCGTGTCGGCGAAGCGCTCCAGCAGATCCCCGACCGCTGTTTCGATCTGGCGCCGCTCGGCGTCCCCGAGCCCCTTCGCCGTCTTGAGCAGATGGCGTGCGGTAAGACGGAGCCCCTTGTCGGCCGGCGTCGCGCCGGCCAGTTGCCCAAGCGCGGTCCGCCATGGCGACGGATCCAGCCTCAGTTCGGGAAAGCGCCGTTCGATCTCGATCCACACCGGCAGGCGGGACAGGTCGTTCCGGGTGTCGTCCAACCGCCTGTAGACCTGGAGCAGCACGTCGAGAGCGTCCTTGACGGACAGCCGCCCGGTCAGGTCGACCCCCTCCAGACTGGAGCCGCGGCTGATGGTCCACAAGGGGGCGGTCCGCTGCTGCGGGGTCCGTCCATGCTGCTGCGCGGCGAGCGTCGCGTCCCGCAGATGGCCGTTGCGGACCGGGCGCTGGCTGGGCGAGTCCGGGTTGAACCAACGATCGTAGATCACGTTGCTGAGATGGGGGTGCTTCAGCCACACGCCCGGACGCCCGAGCGCCGTGCCGTCCTCGCCGTCATGGATCGCGAGGTGGAATTCCTCGGTCAGTTGGGCGATGCACCCCTGGATGCGGTCGTCGAGCCGTTCGAGCGCGGCGTCGGGATAACCGACATAGAGGCGGTTGAGGGCGATGATCTGGCTGAACAGATCCTCCAGGCCGACCGCCGCCATGGCGCGGATGCGGTTGCGGAAACGGTCGGCGAAATGGTCCAGGCGTTCCCGGTGGGCCCAGTCGTGGAACAGCTGGACCAGGAGAACATCCTCGCCCTCGGCGTAGCGGGGCGGGTCTTCGCCGGTGCGGTCACGGTACCAGAGGCGCAGGCTCTGCCGTTCCGCCGCATCCTCCAGCGGAAGCGGGAGGCGGTCGATGGCGATGCGGTCGGCGGTCAGATCGCCTTCGCACACGTCGATCTGCTCGCCCGGCCCGCAGGCGAGGATCAGGGGAAGCCGCGCGCCGTTCTCGCGCGCCTCCAGCAGGGAATAGGCCTCGTCCCAGAAGGTGAAGGGCGCATCGACCGCGTTGGGGGCGTAGGGATCGTCGACGACGATGATCGGCTGGACATCCTGGGCGGCGGCGAGGTCGAGCGCGATCCGCATCGCCGTGGGAAGCTGCCGGATGGTGTTGCCGATCCACAGGACCGGGCCATGCCGGCGCTTGCGGAGCGCGGTCATCATGTGCAGAAGGGCGACGCTCTTGCCGGTTCCCGACCGGCCTTGCAGCCACAGCATCCGCAGCGTGCCGTCGGTCGGATCCCAACGCTCCGTCCGCGTTTCGATCCAGGACTCCGCCTGGTCGACGAGGTCCCGGTAGACCGCGCGCGGCGCGAAGAAGCCGCGCCGCAGATGATCCAGCTTCGGCGCCTCGCCGGTCAGCACCGCGCGGCCGACCCCGTCATGGCGGAGAGTGTCGGGCGGCGGTTCGTCCGCCTCGCGGACAAGCATCAGCTCGGCGGGGCGGCGTTCCTCCGCCCGTGCCTGCCGCAGCTCCACCAGCTTGTCGGTGACGCGCTGCATCAGGCGGCCGACCTCCGTCTCGCTGCCATTGAACTCCTCTCCCAGCCAGACATTCAGGGTGCGGCGCGGGAACGGGTCGTGGAAGTCGTTGGCCAGCCGTTCGAAGATCTCGTTTTCCGGGTCGACCTCGAAGCGGACCGTCAAGCGCCGCTTGAAATCGTCGATGCGTTCCTGCGACGCGGCGGTGTCCGGCGTCCAGCCATCAATGGTGGCCCGGGGGTCGCCGCATCTGTCGAAGCGGGCGGACACGCCGTAGGTCAGGCCGACGGCGGCCTCCAGCAATTCCGGGGTCGAATCGCTGGCGACCTCGTGGATCGTCCAAAGCTCCCGCAGCGCTTTCTTCAGCTTCGTGGCGTCGAGCGTGCGCTTGACCTGCACGATGGATGGCTTGTCGGCGATGACGCATAGGTCGGACAAATGTTCCGTGAGAACGTCGGCGCGGATCCGGTCGCGCGCCTTGGCCCGGTGGATGTCCAGGGCCTTCGCGATGGCCAGCAGCGTCTGGTAGCGAAACCCTTGCAGGGCGTTGCGGCCGCCTTCGGCGGAGGACCGATGCTTCTCGGTCCAGGTCCTGTGGAGCGTCGACAGCGACTTCAGCATTGCGTCCCTCGTTCATCGTGGAAGATGGACGAGGGGCATCATGGGTAGCAAGCCGGAAGTGGAGGGGGCGGAAAAAGAGAAAAAGGCGAGTCGGCATGGAGACGGCCCGTCCGCAAGGGATGCCGATTGCGCCGGCCCCTCCCGCCGCCCCTGTCACGGCGGGTGGTCATGGGGGGGCGGGGCGCTGGCCCCGCCGGATCAGCGCCAGCGCCGGCCGCCCCGGCGGTCGTCCTCGTCGAACAGCTCGGCCAGCTTGTTCATCATCGTGCCGCCCAGCTGCTCGGCGTCGACGATGGTGACGGCGCGGCGGTAGTAGCGGGTCACGTCGTGCCCGATGCCGATCGCCACCAGCTCCACCGGGGAGCGGGTCTCGATCTGCTCGATCACCTGCCGCAGATGCCGCTCCAGATAGTTGCCGGCGTTGACCGACAGGGTGGAATCATCGACCGGCGCGCCGTCGGAGATCACCATCAGGATGCGGCGCTGTTCCGGCCGGCCGAGCAGGCGGGTGTAGGCCCATTGCAGCGCCTCGCCGTCGATGTTCTCCTTGAGGATGCCCTCGCGCAGCATCAGGCCGAGATTCTTGCGGGCGCGGCGCCACGGCATGTCCGCCGACTTGTAGACGATGTGGCGCAGGTCGTTCAGCCGGCCGGGGTGGGCCGGCTTGCCCGACGCCACCCAATGCTCGCGCGCCTGCCCGCCCTTCCAGGCGCGGGTGGTGAAGCCCAGCACCTCCACCTTCACCGCGCAGCGCTCCAGCGTGCGGGCGAGGATGTCGGCGCTGATCGCAGCGATGGAGATCGGCCGGCCGCGCATCGAGCCGGAATTGTCGATCAGCAGCGACACCACCGTGTCGCGGAAGTCCGTCTCCTTCTCCTTCTTGAAGGAGAGCGGCAGCACCGGGTTGGCGACGACGCGGGCCAGACGGGCGGCGTCGAGGATGCCTTCCTCCAGGTCGAAGCTCCAGGAGCGCTGTTGCTTGGCCATCAGCCGGCGTTGCAGCCGGTTGGCGAGCTTGGAGATCACGCCCTGAAGGTGCTGGAGCTGCTGGTCGAGCAGGTGGCGCAGCCGTTCCAGCTCCGCCGGGTCGCAGAGGTCGGCGGCGTCGACCACCTCGTCGAAGCGGGTGGTGAAGGCCTTGTAGGCGTTGGGGTCGGCCTCGTTGCGGCGGTTGGCGTCGTTGCGCCAGGGCTGGCCGGGGCCGGCGGGCTCCTCGGCCCCCTCGCCCTCGCCCATCTCCATGTCGCCTTCCTCGCCGGCGCCTTCCTCGGCGCTCTCGCCCATTTCGGAGCTGTCCTGCATCTCCGACGAGGCCATGGATTCGGAGTCGCTGTCCTGGTCGTCCTGGCCGCGCGTCTGGCCATGCTCGGGCGATTCGGCGCTCTCGGCGGACTCCTTGGACTCCTGCTCCTCCTCTTCCTGGTCGGCCTCCTGGCCGACCTCCATGTCGAGGTCGGTCAGCAGCCGGCGGACGGCGCGGGCGTAGGAATCCTGGTCGGCGGCGTGCCTGGCGAGACCGCGCAGGTCCTTGCCCAGCTTCTCCTCGATCCACGGGCGCCAGAGATCGACGGCGTGGGCGGCGGCGGGGGGCGGGGCAGCGCCGGTCATCGCCTCGCGCGCGATCATGCGCAGCGCCTCGGCGAGCGGAACCTGCCCGCGGTCCTCGAAACGGTCGAAGCCCTGGCGGCTGTATTTGTCGTCGAGCGCCGCCTCCAGGTTGCGGGCGACCCCGGCCATGTGCTGCGAGCCCAGCGCCTCGCAGCGCGCCTGCTCCATGGCGTCGAAGGCCTGCCGGGCGGAATCGCCGAGCGGCAGGCGGTGGGCGTGGACCAGCGGGTCGTGGTGGCGCAGCCGCAGCGCCACGGCGTCGGCCGCCCCGCGCAGCTTGGCGACGTCCACCGGGTTGAGGTCGCGCGCCGGCTGAGGCACCCGCACGCGCTGGCCGGCGAGACCGGGCGGGTCGGCGGAAAAGGCGACCTGCACCTCCGCCCGATGGGACAGGGCGCGCACCGTGGCGGTGGTGGACCGCTTGAAGGCCTCGACGGGGGTGTCGTTCTGGGTCGTCATGGGGAGGTCTGGGCCAGATGTTGGAATTCGGGCAGGCGCGCGGCCTTGCGGTCGAAGGTCAGGGTGGTGGTGCAACCCCTGGCGTGGTTGCCGAGCGCGATCAACGCGTCGGCAAAGTCGAAGGAGCCGGTTCGGTAATGGTCGAGGGCTGCGGAAACGACATCCTCATCCTTGACGCACAAATCCTCGCTGTCGAGGATCGCGTCCAGAAAGCGGCAGATGTCCGGCCGTGTCCGCTCGAACACGCTTTCCATCACCCAGGCGAACTCGACGAGCACGACGTGGCTGACGAAGCAGCGTTTACCGGAGGCCACGGCATTGCGGACGGCGGTCCGTGCCAACGCCGCCTGCGCCTTGTCGTCCTCGATGATCAGGCGGACCAGGACATTGGTGTCGAGGCCGATCATTCTCCGAGGAACCTCGCGGCGGCCCGCTTGCGGATGGCGTCGTCCATGTCCTCGGACGGTACGGGGCGATGGAAGGTGCCACCGATGCCGATGAGGGAGTCGATGGACTTCCGGATCGGGGTGCGGTCTTCGGGGGGCTCGTCGGTCGGCGGCAGCGCGAGCGGCGTGCCGGCGAAGAGATCCTCGCCGGTGTCGGAGCGCGGCCGTCCGGCCTTGGTGATGGCGTGCCGGTAATAGCCAAGCACGAACGTACGAATGGCCAAGGCCAAGGATACGCTCGCCTCGCCGTCTCCGGTGCCATGACGGCGTGCCCGCTCCGCGATCCTCCGGTCTATTTGGGTGCAGAGCGCGTTGAGCGAAAGACCTTCACGCTGGCCGATGTCTTCCAGCGCCTCCCACACGGACGCTTCCAGCCTCAGGCTTGTCCTGCGGCCGGCGACCAGGGGATTCCTGGCGCGCAAGGGTTCGGCACCGACCGTGGTGCCGCTGCCTTCGCTCACGGTTATGGAGTGATGGGCCGCATCCACGTCGATCCGCACCGGATCGCCCGGCTTGAGGCCGAGCTGGTCACGCAGAACCTTCGGCAGCGACAAGCTGTCGTCCGGTCCGATCACCATGTGGCCCATCGTCTCCTCCGTCCTCCACCCGCCGCTTACACGAGGTTCGCCTGGACCCCCGTCTCCGGCAGTTCGACGCCGAAGCAGCGCTGGTAGTATTCGGCCACCGTCGGCCGCTCCACCTCGTCGCACTTGTTGAGGAAGGTGATGCGGAAGGCGAAGGCCACGTCGTTGAAGATGCGCGCGTTCTCGGCCCAGGTGATGACCGTGCGCGGGCTCATCACGGTGGAGATGTCGCCGTTGATGAAGCCCGAGCGCGTCAGGTCGGCCAGACGCACCATCGAGGCCACCGTCTCGCGGCCCTTGGCGTCGTCGTAGTCCTTCACCTTGGCGGCGACGATCTTCACCTCGGCGTCGACCGGCAGGTAGTTCAGCGTCGCCACGATGTTCCAGCGGTCCATCTGGCCCTGGTTGATCTGCTGCGTGCCGTGGTAGAGGCCGGTCGTGTCGCCCAGGCCCACCGTGTTGGCGGTGGAGAACAGGCGGAAGGCCGGGTGCGGGCGGATGACGCGGTTCTGGTCGAGCAGCGTCAGCTTGCCTTCCACCTCCAGCACGCGCTGGATCACGAACATCACGTCGGGGCGGCCGGCGTCGTACTCGTCGAACACCAGGGCGCAGGCGTGCTGCAGGGCCCAGGGCAGGATGCCCTCGCGGTATTCGGTCACCTGCACGCCGTCGCGCAGAACGATGGCGTCCTTGCCCATCAGGTCGATGCGGCTGATGTGGCTGTCCAGGTTGACGCGGATGCAGGGCCAGTTCAGGCGCGCGGCGACCTGCTCGATGTGCGTCGACTTGCCGGTGCCGTGATAGCCCTGCACCATGACGCGGCGGTTGAACGCGAAGCCGGCGAGGATCGCCAGCGTCGTGTCGCGATCGAAGCGGTACGCCTCGTCGAGGTCGGGCACATGCTCGGTGCGCTGGCTGAAGGCCGGCACCCGCATGTCGCTGTCGATTCCGAAAACCTCGCGCACCGAGACGGTCGTGTCGGGCTTGTGGTCGAACAGGGCCGAGCTGGCCTGCGTGGCTCCTTGGGAAGGCATGGTTGGGGTCTTACGTTCCAGCAAGTGTCGGTTGTCCGGCGGTCGCGGGGGAAACCCGGTGCGCCATCGCGGGTTCAGGCAGCATAACAGGCTTTCAGCGTGTTGTAGGCCAGATTGATCTCTTTCAATTTTTCTTCGGCCGCCTTGTCGCCGCCGTTGGCGTCGGGGTGGTGCCGTTTCGCCAGCTCGCGGTAGCGCGCCTTGATCGTCGGGAAGTCCACCGGCGGGACGAGATCCAGCACCGCCAGCGCCTCCTCCTCCACCGAGCGGGCGTGCTGGCGGCGGTGCGCCTTCTCCTCGTCGCGGTCCTTGCCGGGGTTGTGGCCGAACTCGAAGCTGAAGCCGTGCAGCACCCGGTCGCGCAGGTACTTCTCCTGCGCCGCCCATTTGCCCATCGGCCAGCTCGGGCGCTGCCAGGTGGTGTCGCGGCGGACCTCGGCCTCGATCTGGTCGGTGGACATGCCGGCGTAATAGTCCCAGGCGCGGTTGTATTCCCGGACATGGTCGAGGCAGAACCACCAGTATTCGTTGAGCGAGCCGCGACTCTTGGGTGCGCGGTATTCGCCTGCGGCGACGCATTCGGGATGGTCGCAGACGCGGGTCGCGCCGCGCGCAGCGGTGTGGGTGTCGGCGTAGGATCGGGCGCGGTGCTTGCTCATCGGGCAAGTATGGGAACAGCCGTCCGCTCTGGCAAGCGCGCCGGAGAGGGCTTCCGCCCTCCGCAAAGAGTGGCGCGCGCACCTTGACAGAGGCTTGACGGCGCACTCACTTGTGTATTCTCCGGTGGCCGAAGCCCGGCCCCGGATGGCCCCTCCTGAGGACCCCATGGAATACGCCACCCGCATCCGTGAGAAACTGGCCGCCGGCCTCGCCCCCGACACCTTGGAGGTGATCGACGAGTCGCATCGTCACGCCGGCCATGCCGGCGCCGACGCCAAGGGCGAGACGCATTTCCACGTCACCGTCGTCTCGTCCGCCTTCGTCGGCCGCTCGCGGGTCGAACGCCAGCGCATGGTCTACGCCCTGCTCGCCGACGAGCTGGCGGAACGTGTCCACGCGCTCGCCCTGACCACCCGCACCCCGGCCGAGGTCGCCTGACGGCACCCGTTTCCGTGATGGATACGCATACATACGCATGCAACCATTGAGAGATATATTCGGGATATGAAATAAATCTCTACATGACTGAGGTTGCAATTCTCGCATCGTTTAGTAAAGTGCCGGACATGCAACCATTTATCGCGCCGGGGTGGCCGCAGATCGCGCGTGTCCACCGGCGGCTTCGTGGAAGGGGCTGCGGATGGCGAAGCGTGGGCCGAAGAAGAAGCAGGCGGACAACCCCAAGCATGGGGTGGAACCGTTGAAGAGCCAGAACATCATGATCGGCGGCCACCGCACGAGCATGCGGCTGGAACCGTCGATGTGGGACGCTCTGGAGGACATCGGCCGCCGGGAAGGGCTCACCGTCAACAGGCTGTGCACCTCGATCAAGGAACGGATCGAGGAGCAGGCGCGCCGCCGCGGCGTGCCGCCGGACGAGGCTGAGGTGACGCTGACGTCCGCCGTGCGCGTGTTCATCGCCGCCTACTACCGCCGGGCCTGCACCGAGGACGGGCATATCCGCGCCGGCCATGGCGGCAGCGATCCCTTCCTGGGGACGCCGTTCGAACTGCCCGTGGCCGACGAGGGGGAGCGTGTGGGCGGTTCCGGCGGGTCGGGCGATCCGGCCTTCTCGGCGCCGGGCGGCAAGCCGCCACCCGCCGTGGGCCTGCCCTTCGCGGAGGTGTGAGAGCCGGCCCGGTCCGCGATCAATCCGCCGCCGCGCGGTTCCCCTCCTTCGAATCCAGACCGTCCGCATCGCGGTCGGCGCCGGTGTAGTGACGGGGCCAGTTGCGCCGCGCCACATCGCCGTCGCTGGCGAGGATGTGGCACATGTTCAGCAGGACCGGAGGATCGCTGGAGTCCCGCGGGTCGCGCCCTTCGGCCCTGGCCTTCCGCGCCGCCTCGCGGGCCAGGATGGGGAAGACGGTCTGGAAGGCGGTCGTCGCCAGCGGCCCCAGCAGCTCCACCAGATGGGTGCAGCCCTTCGGCCCGCCGAGCCGCGTCTTGACCGCCTTGGTCCAGCCGGCGCCGATCCGCAGGCCGACCAGCGTCTGGAAGGCGGGGGTGATCGACCCGCAGGCGCCGTAGGGGCTGTCGTCGGTCACCGCCTCCACCGCCCGGACGGTCAACTGGTTGTCCACGGTCAGCCGCATCCACATCTGGTGGATGGGATCGCCGGGCTCCAGCCGTCCACGCTCCTCGGTGTCGAAGCCGTAGCTTTTGATATCGGTCAGGTGACCCTCGATGTCCCACAGCCCGTCGGCGCGGCGGTAGCCTTGGCACGTGACCCGACGGGTGTGGATCGGTTCGCGCGCGGCGGGGGCGGACAGGGGCATCGGGACCTTCGGTTCATCGTGTCGGGGGAACCCGCCCGGCGGCCGGCGGACGGCCGGCTGCGGCGGGGGCGACCTGTGACAGGGTGAACTATCGGTGGGGTGAGCCGTCCGGTCAACCCGACCCCACCGCAATGCAGCGTTACCGTTGCGTCAACCAAGCGCCCGACCTGGGCGCCCGGCCGACCGGCGCCCTTTCCCTTAGGTCGTGGCCTCCGCCGAATAGGCGGAGCCGAACATGAACGCTTCGCGGTCGCGGATCTCGTCCTCCAGATGGGTGCGGACCACCGCGAACAAGTCGCGGATCGACACCATGCCGACCGCCTCGCCGTCCACGGCGACCGGCAGGTGGCGGTAATGGTGGCGTTCCATCAGCTCCAACGCCGCCAGCGCCGAGGCCGCCGGCTCCAGCGTGTCGGGGTCGGCGGTCATCACCGTCGAGAGCGGCGTCGCCGCCGGATCCAGTCCGGCAGCCACCACGCGGACGGTGATGTCGCGCTCGGTGACGATGCCCTTCAACGTCCGCCCGGTCGTGACCAGCACGGCGGCGATGCGCCGCTCGGCCATCAGCAGGGCGGCGTCCCGCGCGGTGGCGTCGGGCGGCAGGCAGGACAGGTCCTGGTGTTTGATGACATCCGGCATCAGTCTCCGGGTGGGCATGTGTCCGTCTCCCTCGGTGGTCGATGTCGTGGACAAGCGATGCTCTGTCGGCGCGCGGTGGCGTCACCGGAGATTGATCCTGACAGTTGGCGATAGAAACAGTCAATAGAATGGATGATCGCTGATTGCGCGCTTCCGTGGAGCCGCCTGGCCCCCTCAGTGCGACGGCGGCTGACCGGCCAGCGTCTTGCGCAGACCGTCGAAACCGGCGGTGTAGATGCCGGCGATGGCCTTGCGGGCTTCGGCGTCGGAGGCGCCCTTCGCCTTGAAGCGGGACGACCAGACGACGCGGGTGGTGTTGGCGTCCACCGCGCTCAGGCGGATGGTGGAGATATAGTCCGCGACCGGCAGCGGCCCGGTCAGCAGGGTGTAGCGGAGCCGGTGCTTCCGGTCGGAGCTGGCTATCAGCCGCTCCTCGATGGCGCCGCCGCCCTTGAGGGCGAGTTCGCGTTCGACTGCGCCGCCCTGCCGCAGGGTGCAGCCCTCCACCGCCGGGTGCCAGTTGGCGATGGCGCAGAAGGCGGCGACCTGTTCCCACACCTTGCCGATGGGGGCGGCGATCCGCGCCGACTCCCGCACGTCGAGCGCAAGGGCCGGCTGTGCCAACAGCGCGAGGGTCGCGGCGGCGAATAGAATCCTCATGGTTTTTCCTCCCCGGTGGGCACCGCCGCCGGATCGTCCGGCCGGGCGCGGTGCTGTCGGGGGAAGTATGGAAAACGGTCCGTGACCCCCGCAATGAGACGATGGACGGAGAGGCAGGGGTTCCGGAAGCCGATGGCGCTAAGAGCGCCTATCAAAACCCCGATCTGGCGTGTTGAAGCCGTTGACCTCCCTCACCCTCGGACCGGTTCTGATCCGCACTCTTATCCAGCGCCTTGAAGCCGGCGAGCGCGTCCACCGAGGTTGTCAGCCTGCCCAAACGCGATAGACACACATGCCCTGGATGGAGATACTCAGGTTGCGCTCACAGGCACACGGACATCCTGGGGTGCGTGATGAACCGTTTTGGAGCAGTGTTTTTCCTGTCCGCCGCGTCATTGCTGAGCTGACAGTCAACTGGATGGAAGAGAGGGGTCCGATGTCTGCCAAGCGTCCGTTTTCACCCACACCGACCTCTCCTCCGGCATCTTCCAGAAAGGGTGTTTTTGCGCCACCGTCTGTCCCATCCGCAGTAAAACACAATATCGCGCCGCCCGCCTCGTCTGCGACGATTTTGCCAAAGTTGGCTGTAACAGTGCCGCATCCACCCACCATTGTTCCCAACTTGGCCTCATCCCCTAAATCTTGGGCAACCCCATCGGTTCTCAATCTGCCTGTGGATCACAGTGCTCATATTCATTCGCAACCGCATACTGCCAGGATATCGCCAGCCAATCCGGTCCGACCGAGCCAGCCGACGGTTCAGCCAGCGACGCAGCGTCCTGCGTGGCGGCCGGTTACCATTGAACCGCCACCCGCCCGATGGCAACCGATGGGGCTAGCGATTCAACCCGCGACCGTTGTTAGGGCAGATCCCGCAATCGTCAAGCATCCCGGTCGACTGGTGATTCAGCGCATGAATTTCAATACAAAAACAACGGTTGCTCTTGAAGATCAAATACAGGATCTATTAACTGAGATGGAGTGCGCGGGAGATACTGGTGATAATTATGTATTGCTAAATAAAATATTTAATTTATTTGATTCAGGATCAAATAAATCGTCGGTAATTGCGGAAATAAAAAAAGAAGTTGGACCAAATCCGCAAGGAACTATGAAGAATCTTATTGATTGGTTGAGTAATCCTAAAAATCTTAATAACTCAATTAGAGAAACAAATTACGGTAACTATTATAATAGTACAGCAAAAAAGAAAATGACTGATTACGTTAAAAATAATCCAGGTGTACTTCCAAATACGTGGATCTGTCCAGTTGGAGTCGGTCACGTCGCTTTGAATAGCGATGCATCAATTGATCACGTTGATCCCGTTGCCAAACACTGGAATGATGTTGGATACAATTCGAATAGATCCACAAGAACCACGTGGTATACAGATGAATCGAATCATGTAACGGTTTGCAGAAGCTGCAATTCATCGATGGGATCTGGCGGCATTAGATATAGAATTACAACTGGAGCGAACTACTCTAATTAAAATGTGATTTTGCAGCGTCTACTTCTGGCGCGTTGCGGCAGAAGTCAGGAAGCCCAACGCCGTGCTGGCGCCCGCACCCCCTTGGCTACAACCATGCTTGATCCTCACATCAGGCTGGGTTGACCGGCTCGACCAAGTCGGGCCGGTCGTTGCGGGCATTGCTCACGCCAAGCCGCCCCGGCCTGAACCGCTGGATCGCCTACCAGTCCCGAATCCAGGCCGGCGGGCTGGAGCACAAGCTCACCAGCATCGAGTGGTCGGGCGGCGCCACCTCATCGACCTCGGCAACCTCTCCCGTGTCCGGATCGGCCGTCAGCAGGCAGAGGATTGATCACGCGTCAGCATCGCCTGGATGTGGATGCGGGCGCTGTACTGCGGTTTTGGCATGCTGGCCTCCATGGCCGATCCATGGGCGGCCAGCATGCGCCCGCGTCATCAAACCGACAATCCCACCCATCAGCCCGCACCATCCCGGTCGCGGGCTTTTCCGGCCAACCGGCGTGACAGCAAGTTGCTGGAGGATGTGGTCGATGCCGTGCCGGCGATCCGCCAGTGCGTCGGCCGCCCCCGGGGACGCGCCGACATCTTCACCGCCGTCCATCAGATCGCCGCCAGTCTCATCCGCTGGCGCTTCGTCCAGAAATGGTTCTGTTCAGAGTGCGGATCAGAACCGGTCTGAGGTTGAGGAGAATCAACGACTTCAGCGCATCGGACCGGGTTTTTGATAGGCACTCTAGGCGGGCGTCACCGAGTCCGCCAGCACGGCGCGCACCGCGTCGGCGTCGACGTCGCGGCGGGTGAAGGCCTTGCCGATGCCCTCGGCCAGGATGAAGGTGATGCGGCCGTCCAGGACCTTCTTGTCCTTGGCCATCGAGCGCAGCAGCCCGTCGACGTCCCACTCCACCCCGGCCACGTCGGCGGCGCGCACCGGCAGGCCGACGGTGGCCAGATGGGCGCGGGCGCGCCGGGCGTCCTCGGCCGGGCAGAGGCCGAGCCGCACCGACAGGTCGAAGGCCATCACCATGCCGATGGCGACGCCCTCGCCGTGCAGCAGGGTCTGGCCGAAGCCGGTCGCCGCCTCCAGCGCGTGGCCGAAGGTGTGGCCGAGGTTGAGCAGGGCGCGGTCGCCGCTCTCGCGCTCGTCGACCCCGACGATGTCGGCCTTGGCGCGGCAGCTCACGGTGACGGCGTGGCGGCGGGCGGCGCTGTCGCCGTCCACCACGCGGCGGCCGTTCTCCTCCAGCCAGGCGAAGAAGCCGGGCAGGCGGATCAGCCCGTATTTCACGACCTCGGCGTAGCCGGCCAGCACCTCGCGGCGCGGCAGCGTGTCGAGCGTGGCGGTGTCGGCGATGACGAGGCGCGGCTGGTGGAAGGCGCCGATCAGGTTCTTGCCGTGCGGGCTGTTGATGCCGGTCTTGCCGCCGACCGAGCTGTCCACCTGGCTCAGCAGCGTCGTCGGCACCTGGATGAAGTCGATGCCGCGCAGGGCCGAAGCGGCGGCGAAGCCGGTGATGTCGCCGATCACCCCGCCGCCCAGGGCCAGCAGCACCGTGGAGCGTTCGATCCCGCGCCCGAGGATGCCGTCCATCAGCGTCTGGAAATGGCCGAAATCCTTGGTCTTCTCGCCGGCCGGCAGGGTGATGGCGGGGGAGGGGGCGATGCCGGCCCCCACCATCGCGGCGTTCAGCGTGTCGAGATGCAGCGGGCCGACGTTGGCGTCGGTCACCACGATGGGCGCGCGGCCCCGCGTGATCGCGGCGATGCGCTCGCCGGCGTCGGCCAGCACGCCGTCGCCGACCAGGATGTCGTAGCTGCGCGGGCCGAGGTCGAGGCGGACGGTGTCGGGCGTGGCGGTCATCAGGGCTTCTCGACGCTCTTGTCTGGGGTCTTGGGGAGGGGCTTGCCGGAGGGGGCGTGGCCGGAACCGTGGCCGGAACCGTGGCCGGAACCGTGATGGTGCGCCGACGGCGCGCGGTGGGGCAGGCGCACGCCGAAATGCGCCTCCAGCGCGTCGATCACCAGCTCAACCGTGGTGTCGGGCGGGCGCTCGTCGCTGACCACCGTCAGGTCGGCCTCGGCGTAGACCGGGTAGCGCTGGGCCATCAGCCGGCCCAGCACGTCGCGCGGGTCGCCCTGGTTCAGCAGCGGCCGGTGGGTGCGCCGCGCGGTGCGGGCGATCAGCACGTCCAGCTCGGCGCGCAGCCACACCGACACGCCGTGCGCGTGGGTGGCGGCGCGGGTGTCGGCGTCCATGAAGGCGCCGCCGCCGGTCGCCAGGATGTGCGGCGGCTCCTCGGTCAGCAGCCGGGTGATGATCTTGCGCTCGACCGTGCGGAAGACGGTCTCGCCGTCGCGGGCGAAGATCTCGGCGATGGTGCAGCCGGCGGCGGCCTCGATCTCGGTGTCGGCGTCGCGGAAGGTCATGTTCAGGCGCGCGGCCAGACGGCGCCCGATGGCGCTCTTCCCGGCGCCCATCAGCCCGACCAGGACCACGGTGCGGGGCAGGAGCGGCGGCGCGGTCTCCGCCGGTCGCGGAAGCTGGGCGGTCATCGCCTTGCGCAGTCCCATCTCACCCCACCCATCTGCAAACCCCGCCCGTGCAAATCCCGTCCCCGTCGCCGATCCGTCATACCCGTCCGACCCACCCCGACACAAGCGCGCGCAGGAGAGGCATGGCGGGACCGCGCCGCGCGGCGGGCTCCGCAAGCTGTGACGCCGCAGGTCCGGGCCTTCTGTTGCGCGGCGGTGCATCCTGAGGCTACACTGCGCGCCAGCCAGCGGCGGTCCGCCCGTCCGGTGGCGACCGGGCGGACGGGCGACTGCTTTAGCAGAAAAGCCATTCCTTGTCCCAAGCCGCGCGGTCGCGGGGCATGATAGCTCCGCTGCGTTTCGCCGTTCCCAGACACAACACGCCTTGGTGCCATGAGCCGGTTCGTCTCCGTCCTCGTCATTCTGCTGCTGCTGGTCATCGGCGGCGGCATGGCGTTCCTCGCATCCTGGGACATGCCGGTTCCATCGAAGACGGTGGAGAAAGTCCTCCCGGATGAGCGCTTCCCGCGCTGACGCCGATCCGGGAGGCGGCCGGACGCTGGCGGCCGCGCTGGCGCTGGCCGTCGCGGGCTGGGCGGTCTCCGCCCCGGCCCAGGGCGTCATCGGTCCGCCCGTCCGCCTGATTTCGCCTTCCATGGAGGCGCCCCCCGGCGGGGCGGTGCAGGGTGGCGGCTCCGCCGATGCCTTCCGCCTTCCGGCCGATCCGGAGGCGCCCGCACAGCCGGCCGGCACCGCCGGCGCGGCCAGTGGGGTGGCGGGCGCCATGGGCGCGCCGACCATGGGCGGGCCGACTCCGCTGCTGCCGGCTCCCGCTCCGCCATCGCTGGCGGTGATCCCGACCGTGCTGTCGCCCGCCGTGATCCGCGGCGAGCCGCTCGGCCCTCCCGATCCCGACGGCGCCGGCCTGCTGGAGGGCGCGCGGGGGCTCGGCGGCGACCCGTGGCGCGGCATCGGCCGGGCGGAACTGCTGCCGCTGATCGCCGCCCTGCCGGTCTCCACCCCGTCCCCCGCCGCCAAGGCGCTGGCGCGCCGGTTGCTGCTCAGCGCCGGTTCGCCCGCCGCCCAGCCGGAGGAGGCCCAGGCGGGAGGGCAAGCGGGCGAAACGCCCCCCGCCCGCCGTTTCGGCGCCCTGCGGATCGCCAAGCTGGCCGCCCTCGGCGACCCGCAGGGCGCGGCCGACCTCGCCGCGCGCCTGCCCGACGCGCTGGCCGCCGACGAGGCCGCCGCCCGCGCCCTGACCGACGCCGAGCTTCTGCGCGGCTCCATCGATTGCCCGCGCGCGCGGACGCGCGGGCAGGGTTTCGACGGCCTCTACTGGCGCAAGCTGGAGCTGTTCTGCCGCGCCCGCTCCGGCGACCAGGCGGGGGCCGACCTGACGCTCGCCCTGCTGCGCGAGCGGGCGCCGCGCACCGACCCCTTCCTGCCTGTCGCCGAGGCGCTGACCGGCGGGCCGTCCCCGGCGATGCGGACGCTGCGCGACGGGGCGCTCGGCGCCGACGGGGCGCTGACGCTGGCCGCCCTGCGCGCCGCGCGGGTCGGCGTGCCGCCGGACCTGCTGGGTTTGAGCGACCCGGCGGCGCTGGCGGCGGTCGCCACCAACCCCTCGACCGATCCGGCGACCCGTGTGACGGCGGCGGAGCGGGCGGCGGCGGCGCTCTATCTCGACGGCCGGCAACTGCTCGACCTCTACGGCGTGGTGCCGGCGCGCGGCGACGAGCTGCTGCGCGTCAAGGACATCGCCGGCCGCGACCGCTCCGCCCGCAGCCGCGCGCTGGTGCATCAGGCGATGGCCGGGGCGATGGACGGAACCCGCCGGGTCGGTCTGGCCCTGCTGGCGGTCGATCTGGTGGAGGCGCCGCTGCGCGCCGGCCCGGTCGGCGCGGCGGCGGCCAGCCTGCTCGACGGCGTGTCGCCGACCAGCGACGCGGCGGCGCTGGCCCCGGCGGCGGCGAGGCTTCTCTACGCGCTCGGCCGGCCCGACGCGGCGAAGCGCTGGCAGGATCTCGCCTTCCGCACCGGGCGGAGCGCCGACGTCGCGTGGCTGTGGCCGCTGGCGACCGTCGCCACCGGGCGCGGCCCCGAGTCGGTCGATCTGCGCGGCTGGCTCGACGAGGCGCTGCGCGGCGCCGGGGCCGCCGACCGGGTGCGGATCACCGGGCAACTCGCGCTGCTCCAGGCGGTGGGCGTCGCGGTGCCCGACGAGGCGTGGATGGCGGCGACCGACGGCGCCGGCCCGCCTGGCGGCCAGGGCGGTGTCGATCCGGCGCTGTGGCAGCGACTGGGCGACGCGGCCGGCGGCGGCCGTGTCGGCGAGACGGTGGTGACGGCGCTTCTGCTGCTCGGCGAGGGCGGGCCGGCCGCGGTGTCGCCGCTGGTCACCGCGCGGGTGGCGGCCAACCTGCGGGCGGTCGGGCTGGAGCCGGACGGCCGCGCCCTGGCCCGCGAGGCCATGGCGGCGCTGGCCGGGCCGAACCTTGCGGGACCCTGAGGCCATGAGCGAACCCAAGCGTCGCGGACGCCCCTGCAAACCACGCCCCCTGGCGGCCTCGCCGCATGTGGACGCCTTCCTCGACATGCTGACGGGCGAGCGCGGGGCGGCGCTCAACACGCGGATGGCCTACGAGCGCGACCTCGCCGACCTCGGCCGCTGGCTGGCGCAGCGCGGCCTGCCGCTGGAGAGCGCCGGGACGGACGACCTGCGCGCCTATCTCGCCTTCCAGGCCGGCGGTGGGGCCGGCGGCGGGCCGGCCGCCCCGCGCACCGTCGCCCGGCGGCTGTCGGCGATGCGGCAGTTCTACCGCTTCCTGGTGTCGGAGGGGCGGCGGGCCGACGACCCGGCCTCGGCCCTCGACAGCCCGAAGCAGGGGCGCTCGCTGCCCAAGATCCTGACCGAGGCCGAGGTCGGCGCCATGCTCGCCACCGCCGAGGCGCGCGGCGGGCCGGACGGGCTGCGTCTGGTGGCGCTGCTTGAGGTGCTCTACGCCACCGGCCTGCGCGTGTCTGAGCTGGTCGGCCTGCCGATGACGGCGATCCTGCGCGAGGGGCGCGGCCTTCTCGTGCGCGGCAAGGGCGGCAAGGACCGGATGGTTCCGCTGTCGGATCCGGCGCTGGCGGCGCTGGCGGCCTATCTGCCGCTGCGCGCCCATTTCCTGGTGGCCGGACGGGAGGCGGTGCAGACGCCCTTCCTGTTCCCGTCGCGCAGCTCGCTGGGCGGCCATCTGACGCGGCAGCGCTTCGCCCAGTTGCTGAAGGAGCTGGCGGTCGAGTCCAACATCGACCCCGAGAAGGTCAGTCCGCATGTCCTGCGCCACGCCTTCGCGACGCATCTGCTGGATCACGGGGCCGACCTGCGCTCGGTCCAGAAGATGCTGGGTCACGCCGACATCGCGACGACGCAGATCTACACCCATGTGGTGACCGAGCGGCTGAGGAAGGTCATGCACGAGCATCACCCGCTGGCGCGGAAGAAGGTCGTCGAGCCTTCCACGGAGTGACGGCCGCGGCGTGGGTCGAATTTTTCGGACACGGATGAACACAGATAGACACAGATGAATTGGGATGGGTTTCTGCCGTCCCTCCCATGTTTTGAAATGTGGGAAATTCTTATTTTGTCCATCTGTGCCTGGCTGTGTTCATCCGTGTCCGAAAAAATGCGGCTCTTTCGACATCCATCCGGCTGCAAGGACAGGCTCGCTCCTGCGACGTTCGGCCGTCCCTGGAGTCCGCGCGTGCCGTGCTATACCGTTTCCTCAACCGCCGCAGAGCGGTTCTTTCGATAAGGGAAGGGGAGCGCGTCATGTCCACCACCATCTCCGGCCTCGACATCCTGGGTCCGCTGTCCCCCGGTTTCGACGCAATCCTGACGCCGGAGGCGCTCGCCTTCATCGCCGAACTGGAAGGGCGGTTCGGGGCGGAGCGTCTGCGGCTGCTCGACGTGCGCGTCCAGCGCCAGGCCCTGCTCGACCGGGGGGTGAAGCCCGATTTCCTGCCCGAGACCCGCGCCATCCGCGAGGCCGACTGGAGCATCGCCCCGCTGCCGGTCGATCTGCTCGACCGCCGGGTGGAGATCACCGGGCCGGTCGACCGCAAGATGGTCATCAACGCGCTGAACTCCGGCGCGAAGATCTTCATGGCCGATTTCGAGGACGCCAACTGCCCGACCTGGGCCAACCTGATCGAGGGCCAGATCAATCTGCGCGACGCCGTCCATCGCACCATCTCCCACGAGGATCCGGCGACCGGCCGCAAATACCGGCTGGACGACCGGACCGCCGTGCTGAAGGTCCGCCCGCGCGGCTGGCATCTGGAGGAGCGCCACGTCCGGATGGAGGGCGAGCCGGTCTCTGCCGCCCTGTTCGACTTCGGCCTCTACGTCTTCCACAACGCGCGCGAGCTGCTGGCGCGCGGCAGCGGCCCTTATTTTTACCTGCCGAAGCTGGAAAGCCATTTCGAGGCGCGGCTGTGGCGCGAGGTCTTCACCGTCGCCGAGGAGTACCTGCATCTGCCGCACGGCAGCATCAAGGCGACGGTGCTGATCGAGACGATCCTCGCCGCCTTCGAGATGGACGAGATCCTCTACGAGCTGCGCGACCATTCCGCCGGGCTGAACTGCGGGCGCTGGGACTACATCTTCAGCGTCATCAAGAAGTTCCGCGCCGATCCCGCCGCCGTCCTGCCCGACCGGGCGGAGGTGACGATGGCGACCCCCTTCCTGTCCGCCTACAGCCAATTGGCGATCAAGACCTGCCATCGCCGCAACGCGCCGGCCATCGGCGGCATGGCCGCCTTCATCCCGGTGAAGGACGACCCGGCCGCCAACGAGGTCGCCTTCTCCCGCGTCCGCGCCGACAAGGAGCGCGAGGCGTCGAACGGCCATGACGGCACCTGGGTGGCGCATCCGGGGCTGGTGCCGGTGGCGCTGGCGGTGTTCGACACCTACATGCCCACCCCCAACCAGATCGCCCGCAAGCGCGCCGACGTGGCGGTGACCGCCGCCGACCTGCTGGCGATTCCAGCCGGCCCGAAGACCGAGGCGGGCCTGCGCAACAACGTCGCGGTCGGCATCGGCTACATCGCGGCGTGGCTGCGCGGCCAGGGCTGCGTCCCGCTGTTCAACCTGATGGAGGACGCGGCCACCGCCGAGATCAGCCGCGCCCAGGTCTGGCAATGGCTCCATCACGGGGTGAGCCTGGACGACGGTCGCGCGGTGACGCTCGACCTCGTCGATTCGGTCATCGCCGGGGAGCTGGCCGGTTGGGCATCCCGCGTCGGTGCCGAGACGTATGGGGCCGGTGCTTACGAGGAGGCCGCCGCTCTGTTCCGCGATCTGGTGGCGCGCGGCGACTTCGTGGAGTTCCTGACCTTGCCGGCCTACGACCGTCTGGTCGCCGGCGAGGTGTGATGCCCGTGTCCTGAGCGAAGCTAGGGCTTTGCGCCCCCCGCACGGGTGGGATGCCGGGGGAAGGGCTGGCCTTCGGGCGCGGATCGGCCGATGTCTGTCGTCCGATCCGTCCTGTTCCGCCGGCGCCTGTCCCGGAGTCCGCCCATGTCCGCCTCGTCCGCCGCTCCGGCTCTCGTCCCCTCCCGCCGGTGGGAGCCGCTGGCCCTTCTGCTCGCCACCGGCGGGCTGATCGGCACGCTGTTTCCCATCACCAAGCTGGCGCAGACCGCCGGGGTGGCGCCGCTGCCCTGGGCGCTGTCGATGATGGTCGGGGCGGGGATCATCCTCGCCGCGCTGACCCGCGCGCGGGGCGGCCGCCTGCCGTGGAGCGGGCGCTATCTGCGCTATTACGCGGTGTCGGGATTCCTGTCGATGGCGCTGTCCAACGTCGTGGTGTTCCTGGTGATGCCCAGGCTGGGGGCCGGGCTGACGGCGGTGGTCTACACGCTGCCGCCGATCCTGACGCTGCTGATGGCGACGGCGGTCCGCCTCGAACGGCCCAACCGGCGCCGGGTGGTCGGCATCGGCGTCGGGCTGCTCGGCGCGCTGATGATCGTCGGGCCGCGCGGCAGCCTGCCGTCGCCCGACCTCGCCGGCTGGATGCTCTTCGCCTTCCTGGCGCCGCTGTCGGTCGCCGCCGGCAACGTCTACCGCACGCGGGCCTGGCCGCCGGGTGCCCATCCGCTGGCGCTCGCCACCGGCACCATGTTCGGCGGGGCGGCCTGGGTGGCGCTGGCCCTGCTGGCGAGCGGCGGGGTCGGCGACCTTGGCGGGCTGGCTCTGGCGCCGGGCTTGGCGCTGGTCCAGATCGCGCTGACGGCGCTGACCTATGTGCTGTATTTCCGGCTCCAGGTCGTGGCCGGGCCGGTCTATCTCAGCCAGATCGGCTACGTCGCCACGGCGGTTGGGCTGGCGAGCGGCGCGCTCGCCTTCGGCGAAACCTACTCGCCCTGGGTCTGGGGCGGCGCGGCGGTGATCGTGGCCGGCGTGCTGCTGGTGAGCACCGGGCGCCGCAAGGCCGGCTGAGGCGCCGGCCGTCCTTTCTCAGCCGACCCGGCCCAGCCGGATCCCCAGCGGCCAGCGGATGGTCCGTTCCCGCTCCGGATCGCCCCACAGCGGGGCGATGGCGTCGGCGAAGCCGTCCAGCGGGTTGGCGCCCGTCGCCTTGGCCGCCGCCTTCACTCCCGACCAAGTGTTCATGTAGTGCAGCAGGCGCGGCAGCGTCCACTCGGCCTCCATCGCCACCCGCGGCGTGGTCTGCTCCTCGAAGGGGAAGGGCAGGTCGCGGTAGCCGTCGACCACCTTCCAACGGTCGGCCGGCCAGTACGGCCCCAGCGTGTGGTTGTGGAAACGCTCGATCAACGGATCGAGCATCGGATCGACCAGCAGCAGCCCGTAGCTGACCAGCGCCAGCGCGGCACCCGGCCGGGCCACCCGCCGCACCTCGGCGTAGAAGCGGTCGAGGTCGAACCAGTGCGCCGCCTGCGCCGCGACGATCAGGTCGCAGGAGGACCCATCCAGCCCGCTGGATTCGGCGGGGGCGACGGCGTAGCGGATGTTGGGGCGGGGGTCGGCGTTGGCGATCTGCTCGGCGCTGGCGTCGGTCGCCGCCACCGCCGCGAAGCGCCCGGCCAGCGCCGTGGAGAGCTGCCCGTTGCCGCAGCCGACGTCCCAGGCCAGCCCGCGCGCGGGCGCCGCCCCGGCCAGCAGATCGGGCAGGGCGGCGGGATAGGTGGGGCGGAAGGCCCGGTAATCGCCCGCATGGGCGGAGAAATGATCCTGGAATCCCATGGCCGGACAGGATAAAGGGAATGCGGCCGGCTTGGAATCCCCCTTCGTGGATCCCTTGTCGGCCTTTCCTGGGCGGTGCCGGCTCTTTATGCAGTGGCCTGTCCGTCCCGAGCGTGCTAACCAAGCGCGCGCCTCGTTGAAACACCCGTGTCCGGCATGCAGACCTTCCTGGAATTCGAAAAGCCGATCGCCGAGCTTGAAGGCAAGATCGAGGAATTGCGGCATCTGACCAACGCCGGCGACATCAACATCGCCGACGAGGTCGCCAAGCTGCAAGCCAAGGTCGACAAGCTCCTGCGGCAGACCTACGCCAAGCTCACGCCCGCGCAGAAGGTTCAGGTGGCGCGCCACCCCAACCGCCCGCATTGCCTGGATTACGTCCAGGGGCTGATCGAGGACTTCACGCCGCTGGCCGGCGACCGTTTCTTCGCCGAGGATCGCGCGATCATCGGCGGCCTCGGGCGCTTCCGCGGCCGCTCGGTCGTGGTCATCGGGCAGGAGAAGGGCCACGACACCGAGTCGCGCGTCCGCCACAATTTCGGCATGGCCAAGCCCGAGGGCTACCGCAAGGCCCAGCGTCTGATGGATCTGGCCGACCGATTCGATCTGCCGGTGGTCTCGCTGGTCGACACCGCCGGCGCCTTCCCCGGCGTCCAGGCGGAGGAGCGCGGGCAGGCCGAGGCCATCGCGTCGAGCATCGCCCGCTGCCTGCGGCTGAAGGTGCCGATGGTCGCCTCGGTCATCGGCGAGGGCGGCTCGGGCGGTGCCATCGCCATCGCCACCGCCGACCGGGTGCTGATGCTGGAGCATGCGATCTATTCGGTGATCTCGCCGGAGGGCTGCGCCTCGATCCTGTGGCGCAGCTCCGACATGGCGGGTGAGGCGGCCATCGCGCTGCGCCTGATCAGCCAGGATCTGAAGGAACTCGGCGTCATCGACCGCGTTGTCTCGGAGCCGATCGGCGGCGCCCACCGCGACCCGGCCGAAATGGTCAAGGCGCTGGGCGACGCCATCGAGCAGTCGCTGGGTGAGCTGGACGGGCTGGACGGCGCCGCTCTGCGCGCCAAGCGCCGCGAGAAGTTCCTGGACATGGGCCAGAAGGGTCTCGGCTGACCCGGCGTCCAAAAAGGAGGAAGGGTTTCCATGGCCGAACGGCGATCCTCCTCCCTGACGATGCGGGCAGCTTTGGTGAATGCGGGAGCGGCAGCGGCGACGCTGCTGCTCTTCGCGTTTCTGGTGTCGGTGGTGGCGGCCCCGGTGGGCATCGCCGATCCGGGCGCCCGCATGGCCTTCTGGGGGCGGCTGGTCCTGTGGCCGGCGCTGGTCCTGTTCGCCATGGCCGGCGGCGTCATGCTGGCGCGCGCCTTGGGACGCGCCTTCAACCCCATCGAGGATCCCGAATCGCGGCTCCAGCGCGTCAGCCAGCGGGTGCTGGCCAACAGCGTCGAGCAGACGCTGATCTTCGTCCCGGCGCTGGCCGCGCTGGTGGCGACGCTGCCCTTGCCGGATCTGGGCGTGCCGGTGGTGGCGACGTGGCTGTTCGTGATCGGTCGGCTGCTGTTTTGGGGCGGCTATCTCGTCCACCCCTTCGCGCGGGCGCCGGGGATGGCGATGACCCTGTCGGTCAATCTGGTCGTGCTGGGCTGGGCGTTCCTGCGGGCGCTGGCGTAGCCCTGTGCCGGGCCTGCGGCGCGCTCGCCGGTGCCGCCGTCGCCGCCAGATCCAGCCAGCGCCGGTAGGCCGCCTCGCCGACCGGGGCGCGGTGCTTCAGCCCGATGCGGAGAATCTCCGGCAGCGCCAGCAGCACCTTCAGGTCGGTCAGGCGCGGGCCGTGCCGCAGGTTCTTCCAGCTGTTGCCGACCCAGCTCCGCAGGAACCGCCAGGGCAGCATCCCGGCCGGGCAGCGCGCCACCTCGCGGATCAGGTCGTTGCGGTGGTTGTAGAAACGTTCCAGCCCCGGCTTGCGGCCCTTCTCGCTCTTGTCGTGATAGACCATGATGCCGGGCAGGGCGACCACCCGGTGGCCGGCGCCGAGCAGGCGCAGGCAGCGGTCCTTCTCCTCGCCCTGGCGGTACAGCTCGGGCATGTAGAGCCCGACCGCCGCCACCGCGTCGCGCCGCAGCAGATGGCCGCAGCCGACGTACCAGGGCGCGTCGAACGGCGCCACCCCCTTGGGGAAATAGACCTGCCCGTCGCGCGTCTCGATGTTGCAGGCGACGGCGGCGACGTCCGGGTTGGCCTCCAGATAGGCGACGCAGCGCTCCAGCCCGTCGGGCTCGACGAACCAGCTGTCGTCGTCCACCGACAGCACGCAGTCCCCGGTCGTGTTCACGAAGCCGAAGTTGCGCGCCAGGATCAGCCCGCCATTGTGCGGCTGGCGGACGTAGCGGATCATCGGGAAGCGGCTTGGGGCGAACTCGCTCCGCATCATCGCGTCGGTGCCGTCGCTGGACCCGTCGTCGATCACCAGGATCTCGACCGGCGGCGTGGTCTGCGCCATCAGCCGGGCCAGCGCGATGCGCAATTCCGGGGCGCGGTTGTAGGTGGCGATGACCGCGCTGACGGTGAGCGTCATGGAAGCGTCCTCAAGCGTCGGAAGCGAAATTCGACGGGGCGCCGGGACGGGTGTGAGGGCTCAGCGGGTCGTCGTCCAGGATGCCCCAGGCGCGCAGCGCCCGCGTCAGCCCGATCCACAGCAGGATCGGCAGCAGCGAGAAGAAGCCGAACTTCACGATGGTGATGTTGCCGTCGCGGAACCATTGCAGCGACAGCGGCAGGAAGGCGCAGTAGAACAGCACCGCGTAGCGGTTGAGGAAGCCGCTGGTCCAGAACCAGCGGTGCAGCCGCCCCAGGATCAGCCCGACCGCCGCCATGGTGACGAGCATGCCGATCCACCCCCCGCTCATCCAGCCGTCGCCGGGCAGCGAGGTGGTCAGGTTGGCGAAATTGCCGTAATCGTGCAGCGACACCCATTTCAGCGGGTCGCCGACCGGCTTGTCGGGCCACAGCACGCGCGGGATCGGCTCGGTGAAGAGCTGGAGATATTGGGTGAACCAAGTGTAGGTCCCTGACTGCTCCGGCACCACCCACAGGATGAAGGCGAGGAAGTCGAAGTTCGCCAGATCCTGGTTGGCCAGCGCGTCGATGGCGCGGCCGCCGTCGCCGGCGGTGGCGCGGAACAGGCTCGACCAGCCGGCGTCGCCGGCCAGGATGTCGCGCAGCGCGCCGCGGTTGTTGCCCAGGATGTTGAACAGCGCCAGCACCGGCAGGGCGACGGCGAGGTGCCACAGGCGGAACCAGCGGGTGCGCGTCCGGTACAGCACCAGCAGCACCAGCCCGAGGATGCCCATGATGATCGCCCAGCGCCCCCAGCCGAGATAGGCGCGGTAGGCGACGAAGGCGCCGAAGGGGATGAAGGACAGCGGGTGGAAGCGGCAGACCCAGATCACCCCCAGCGTCAGCGGCAGGCCCATCGAATGCGCCTCGGCGATGTAGCCGGTGGTGTTGGTGTAGATCGGCTGGCCGGTCAGCGGGTCGCGCTCCATCTGCACGTCGCCGCTGCCGGTGAAGCTGGCGCCCTGCTGCCGCTGGATCGCCGAATAGACCGCCAGCGGGGCGAGCAGCGCCGCCGTGGTGACGAAGGCGACGATGTCCACCTTGTCGAAGCGGAAATCGGGCGTCCGCGACAGGTCGGGCCGGACGTTGCCGGCCCAGCCGCAGGCCAGCGCGAAGGCGACCAGCGCCACCGAGCTGACCATCAGCGTGAAGACGAACTGCTGCGCGTCGGGCCAGAAGCCGATGAACAGCCACACCTGATCGAAATTGGCGGTGTGGACCAGGATCGGCCGCAGGACGAAGACCAGCCCGTGGAACACCAGATAGAGCGTCAGCGGGTGGAACATCGACGCGCTGCCGGTGCTGAGGAACGCCACGGCGACCAGCAGCAGCACCAGCGTTTGCGCGATCAACGCGATTTCGATCATGCCGCGTCGGTCCTTGATTGACGGTGAGGAGCGGGACGGTCCGGATAGGAGGAACGGCCAGCCTATACGCCAGGGTCCGGGGCCGGAGGGGTGCAGAGGGTGTGCGCCCTTCGCACCCGCGTCACTCCCTTCGCGCTTTTGCGCCTCTTCGGGGGATGGGGCAGCTTTCTCCCTTCTGCTCGGCCCTCCTGCTCGGGAGACACCCCATGACGCATTGGATGGCACGTCGGATGGCCCGCCGGACGGTCCTGGCGCTGGTCGCGTTCCTTTCCCTGGGCGCCCCGCTGCGGGCGGAGGATGCGGAGAGCGTCGTCTCGCCCCAGGGAAGCGACCAATGGTCGGGCCGGCTTGCCGACCCGGCGCCGGACGGGCGCGACGGTCCCTTCGCGACGCCGGGCCGCGCGCTGGAGGAGGCGCGGCGCGGCGGGCCGAAGACCATCCGGCTGCGCGCCGGTACCTACGCGCTGACGGAGCCGCTGGCGGTCGGCCCGAACCTGTCGGGGCTGCGCATCGCGCCCTATCTCAAGGAAACTCCCCTTTTGTCCGGTGGCGAGCGGATCGGCGGCGCGTCGGTCGACGACAGGGGCCTCTTGTCGGTGCCGCTGGCGCGCGACCCCGGCCTCGACGTCGCGCTGGCCGGCGTCCGGCTCGACGCCGCCCGCAGCGGCGATTTCGATCCCGCCGATCCGGTCCGCAGCGGCTGGTTCCTGGCGAAGGCCAGCAAGGACGATCCCAAATCGCCCGGCAGCAAGCGCAAGCTGCTCGTGCCGCCCGGCACGCTGCGCGCCGGCTGGGCCGGACCGGGAGTGCGGGCGCAGGCGCTCGACCGCGAGCGGCTGTCCGACGACCTGCTCGGCGTCGCCTCAGCCGACCCGCGCGGCCTGCTGACCTTCGACCGGGACGGACAATACCCCTACCGCGACGGCTCGACCGTCCGGCTGCTCGGGCATCCGGACTTCCTGAAGCACCCCGGCCAGTTCGCCTGGGACGCGAAGGCCAAGCGGCTCATGGTCCTGCCACCGAGGGAGCGCGCCGACGGGCGGGGCGAGCTGGTGGTGGCGCGGCTCGGCGTGCTGCTCCGTGTCGAGGGCGCCCGCGACGTCGCCATCGAGGGGCTCGGCTTCGCCGACGTGCCGCAGGACGGAACCGCCATCCTGCTGAAGGGCGGCGGCGGGCACCGCGTCGTCGGCAACCGTTTCGCGCTGGTCGGGACCGCCGTCACGCTCGACGGGGCTGACCGCAGCGAGATCGCCGGCAACCGCATGGACCATCTCGGGCGGTCGGGCGTGCAGCTGATGCCCGGCAGCGACGGCAACCGCATCGTCGGCAACCGCATGGCGAACATCGGCGAGGTGCGCTTCTTCGGCGGCGGGGTGATGGCGGCGGGGGTGCGCAACACGCTGATCGCCCACAACGACATCCGCCACGCCGCCCGCTACGGAATCTCGATCAAGAACTGGAACGAGCAGACGAAGAACGTCGACAACACCGTCGAGTACAACCGGATCCGCGACACCGCCCGCCAGACCGCCGACGCCGGGGCGATCGAGACGCTGGGCCGCAGCGACATCGACACGCGCACGGTGATCCGCTTCAACGACATCCGCGACACCGGCGGCATCGCCACCGACGCCCAGGGCCAGTGGCTGGTTCGTTACAAGGGCTTCGGCATCTATCTCGACGACCTGACCGACGGGGTGACGGTGGAGGGCAACCTGCTGGAGAACACCGGCATGGCGGCCATCTTCCTGCACGGCGGCGACGGCAATCGGGTGACCAACAACGTCGCCCTGCTGACCGACCCGAAGGACCGCTTCCTGCGGCTGGAATGGGTGCCGAGCGCCGGCAAGGCCGGATTCATGCGCGACAACGTGGCGACCGGCAACATCGTCCAGGGCGTCCATGGGCCGGCGGCGAAGGACCAGCTGGTCAACAGCCTGAGCGGCGGCGAGTACCGGATCGAAGGGACGGTGACCGGGCAGGTCGGCGAGCCGCTGCGCGGCGCGGCAATCCCGCGCGACCGGATCGGACCGGAAGGGATGAGGTGACGACCTTCCCCCAACCCTTCCCCGCTGGGCCTTCCCCGCTGGGCGGGGAGGGGTCGGGTGGGAGCACGGGCTGTCGCTTGAAAAGCTCTATCCCGCCACGCGCCGCTTGGCGCGGACGGCGGCGGCCGGGAGCGGCAGGGGGCCGGCGATGCGGTCGAGCAGCGCGTCCAGCCCGGAGCGTCCCGCTTCGAAGGCGACGCGGGCGCGGGTCAGCGCCTGTTCCGAGGCCGCCGCCAGCGCCTCGCGGTCGGCGTTCCAGGTGTCGAGGATCGGCAGCGCCGTGGCGACGAAATCGCCATCCTGCGGCACCAGCCCCTCGTGCGGGATGTCGGAGCCGATGCAGCCCCGTTCATGGGCCAGCACCGGCACGCCGGCGGCCATCGCCTCGAACAGCACCAGCGGTTGCGCCTCGTTGCGGTAGCGGGTGGGGAAGGCGAAGACGTCGATGTCGCGGTAGAAGGCGTCCTTGTCGGCGCCGCTCACCGGGCCGCGATACTCGACGGCGCCGTCGAAGGCCAGCAGGCCGGCGGCGACCAGCGCGTTGTCGCGCTGGCTCAGTCCGGGCCCGGCCAGCACCAGCCGGGCGTCGACCCCGGCGAGCTGGAGCGCGCGCAGCAGGGCGAACAGCGTGTCCAGCCCCTTGTCGGCGCACAGGTTCGACAGGTGGCCGATGCGCAGCGGGCCGACGCGCGGCGGCCGGGGCGCCGGGGCGGGCGGCGTGAAGATGGCGTTGGACATGGTCGTGCAGGTCCGCGCCGCCGGGTAGGTCCGCTGGAAGCGCAGCTGCATGGCCGGGCACAGCAGCACATGGGTGCAATCCGGTCCGGCGACCCGCGTCAGCAGCCGCATCCGCCAGGTCGGCTTGGCGATGGTGGCGAAGGAATGGTGATGCAGGGTGCGCTCATAGCCGAGCAGCCGCGCCGCGCCGGCCAGCGCCGCCGTGTAGAGCGCCCCCCAGCCGGCATCGACCGGCATGTAGAAGCGCCGGTCCGCCCGCCGCACCCCGGCGGCGAGCCGGCCCATGGTCCCGAGCACCCGCCCGATCTTGCGCCGGTGGTAGCCGAAGCCGCCGCCGTTCCAGCCGGGCGACAGGTCGGCGACCTCGACGCGCCCGCGCAAGCGCTCCCGCAGCCGGTCGAGCACCAGGGCGGTGACCCGGCTCATGCCGTCCACCGGCGGCGGCAGGCGGCCCGACACGACGACGTGGGGCGTCGCCGGGTCGGGGAAACGGTCCGGCGCGCTCATCCCTGGCTCCCGCTCAGTTGGCCGGAGGGCTGGGGCTCACGCTCCGTTGCCGGAGCCCTTTTGGGGTCGCCTTTGGAGCCGCCCAACGCCGCCACCGCCCGCTCGACCGATTCGGCGAAGAAGTCGGAGTCGGCCAGCGCCTGGAAGGGGCGGCCGTTCAGGCTCAGGCGCCGCCATTCCTCCTCGCTGCCGGCGACCGACAGCATGTAGCGGGCCAGCCCCTCCGGGTTGTCGGGCTCGACGATGTGGCCGTTCAGCCCGCTGCGGATCAGCACGTCGCGGGCGCCGCACTGGTCGGACAGGATGGTCGGCACCCCCATCGCCAGCGCCTCGTTCACCACCAGCCCGAACTGCTCCTCCAGCGAGGGCAGCAGCAGGCAGAGCGTCGAGCCGAGCGTCTCGGCGATGCCCTTTTCCTGGAGGAAGCCGCGGAAGAGGATGTGGCCGTCCAGCCCGCGCCGGGTGACCGCGGCGCGCAGCTCCGCCTCCAGCGGGCCGGAGCCGCACAGGTGCAGCGGGCGTGCGGCGGCACCGGCGAGGTTGCGGTAGAGGTCGTAGGCCTCGACCGCGCGGAACAGGTTCTTCTTCGGCACGAAGCGGGCGATGATGGTGAAGTGGCGGTCGGCGAAGGGCACGCCGCCCGGCGCCGGCTCCATCCCCGACAGCCGGCGGATGCGGTCGAGCGACAGCGTGTCGTAGCCGATGAACAGCCGGTCCTTGGGCAGGCCCAGCAGGCGGAAATAATCGACCGTGCGGTGGCTGCCGCCGATGCCCGCCTGATAGGGGGCGTAGAAGACGCTCTTGACCAGCTCGCGCCACAGGATACGCGGCTTGTCGTCGTATTTCGACGCGTTCATGTTGATGACCTTGCGGCCCATCAGCCGCAGCGTCGTGGCCAGCGCGAAGACGTCGGCGTCCTCGTAATGGCAGAGGAAGACGTAGCGGGCGTCGGCCTTGCGGCATTCGCGCAGCAGGGCGCGGTAGACCGCGGCCTTGGACAGGTCGGCCTTCGACTGGCCGGGAAACAGCGTGATCTTGCGGAAATTCTGGCCCCCGCCGGTCGAATCCCAGGCGTAGGTGTGGGACTTCGACCCGACCTCAAGCCCGACCACGTCGTAGAGGTGGCCGAGCCGGCGGCCGACCGCCTCCAGCCGGTCCATGTGGTAGGGACCGAACATCTCCCAACTGAAGACGAGCGCGGGTTTCGTCATGGCTCATTCTCCGTGGGACGGTTGGGTGAGAAGCGTGGCGTAGCGGTCGAGCGCCACCGCACGGGTGGCGTTGCCTTCCACCCAGGCGCGGCCGCGGCGCCCCATGGCGGTGGCGAGCGCGCGGTCCTTGAGCAGCCGCGCCACCGCCTGCGCCAGCGCCAGCGGCTCGTCGGGCGGGGTGCAGAGGAAGGCGCCGATCTCCGCCTCCAGCGCCGACAGGGCGGAACCGGGCAGGCAGGTGGCGACGAAGGGCCGCCCCGACGCCAGGATCGTCACCGCCTTGCCGGGCATGGCGAAGGCCGCCCCCTCCGGCCGCTGCGGCACGAGATGGACATCGCCCTCGGCCAGCGCCTCGTTCAGCCGGTCCTTGGGGGCCAGGGGGGAGAACTGGAGGTTGGTCAGGGCCATGGCGGCGGCCTGGGCCTTCAGCTCCTCCTCCAGCCCGCCCTGCCCGCGCAGCAGCACGCGCGCCTCGGGCATCAGCGCCGCCAGATGGCGGGCCATGTCGAGCAGCTGCTCCAGCCCCTGCTTGCGGGCGAAGGCGCCGCTGTAGAGCGCGGTCGGCGGCTGGTCGGGACGGGGCAGGGGGTGCACCGCGTCGGCGTCGACATGGGGCGGGATGACGGTGATCGGCCGGGTCACGCCCAGTTCGCGCAGCACCGCGCGCATCGGGTCCGACAGCACGACGATGGCGTCGGCGCGGTTCAGCGCGGTGCGCTCCAGGGCGCGGATCGCCTTGACCGCCGCCTTGCCGCCCATCCCGAGCGCCCCGGCCAGCCCCGACTGGATGTCGTGGACGATGGCGACGTGCCGTCCGCCGGGGGCGGTGAAGCGGTCGGCCAGCGCGACGCTGAGGATCGACGGGCAGAGCGACAGCACGGCGTCGTGCCGGCCGACACGGCCCTTGGCGAGCGCCGACGCGAAGCCGGCGTGCAGCACGCCCTCGTGCAGCAGCCGCGCCTTCATGCCGCCGCCGGCCGGCGGGATGGTGGTCAGCCGCTCGATGCGCACGCCGTCCACGGTCGTGCTGTCCCGGGCGCCGTCGGCGTAGCCGTCATAGACCTGGTTGCCCGGGTAGTTGGGGCGCGCGGTCAGCACCGTGGTGTCGCAGCCGGCCGCCGCGAAGGCGGTGGCGAGGTCGGTCATCATCGGCGCGCTGCCCGCCGGTTCCGGCCAATAGCTCTGGGCGACCAGCAACAGCTTCGGCGGCACCGCCGCCGCGAGGCGCGGCTGGCGGAGGAGCGAGGACTCGTCCGGCATCGGTCTCACTCCGCCGCCTGGGTGACGGAGGGGGCGGGAGCCGGGGGAGCGGCGTGCTCCAGGAACCAGTCGTAGGTCCGCCTGAGCCCTTCCTCCAGCCCGACCTTGGGGCGCCAGCCGGTGGCGAACAGGCGCGACACGTCCATCAGCTTGCGCGGGTGGCCGTCCGGCTTGTCGAGGTCGTGGCCGAGCGTGCCGGGGTAGCCGACGGTCTCGCGGATCAGGCAGGCGAGGTCGCCGATGGCGATGTCCTCGCCGGGGCCGACATTGACGATCTCCCCGGAGTCGTAATGCTCCATCAGATGCAGGCAGGCGTCGGCCATGTCGTCGACGTAGAGGAACTCGCGGCGCGGCGTGCCGGTGCCCCACAGCGTCACCGTCGGGTTGCCCGCCATCTTGGCGTCGTGGAAGCGGCGGATCATGCCGGGCAGCGCGTGCGAGGTTTCCGGCTCGAAATGGTCGCCGGGGCCGTAGAGGTTGGACGGCATCGCGCAGATGGCGTTGAAGCCATACTGCTTGCGGTAGGCCTGGCACATGGTGATGCCGGCGATCTTGGCGACGGCGTAGGGCTTGTTGCTCGGCTCCATCGGGCCGGACAGCAGCGCCTCCTCCCTGATCGGCTGCTCGGCGTGCTTGGGGTAGAGGCAGGAGGAACCGAGAAACAGCAGCTTCTTCACGCCGGCGCGCCACGCGGCGTCGATGACGTTGGTCTGGATCAGCAGATTGTCGCGGATGAACTCGGCCCCGCTGCGTTCGTTGGCGAGGATGCCGCCGACCTTGGCGGCGGCGAGGATGACGTGGTCGATCCCCTCGCGGTCGAAGTAGGCGCGCACGGCGGCCTGGTCGGTGAGGTCGAGCTGCGAGCGGTCGCGGAGCACGAGGTCGGTGTACCCGGCCTCCGTCAGCCGCCGCAGGATGGCCGAGCCGACGAGGCCCCGGTGGCCGGCGACGAAAATACGGCTGTTGCGGTCCATGCGCGCCGTCTCCTCTATGGCTCTGTTTGTCTCGAAGCCCTTCTCCCCTTGTGGGAAAAGGGTTGGGATGAGGGGGATTCCGCCGGAGGCGGAAGAGTTGCGCCCCCTCGCCCCAACCCCTCTCCCTCGGGGAGAGGGGCTTTGAAAGCGTCGGCGCCTACTCGGCCGCCTGACGCCCGAACCGTCCGGCGTCGGCCCGAGTCCGCGCGGCGTACCAGTCCACCACCCCCGGCAGGCCCTGCGCCAACGGGATGCGCGGCGTGTAGCCGAGCGCCGTCAGGCGGGAAATGTCCGGGCTGCGCCGGTCGGTGCCGCCGGGGGCGGCCGGGCCGGGGACGATCTCCGCCTCGCGGCCCAGGCAGGCGATGGTCCGGCGGGCGAGGTCGGCGATCGACACCTCCTCCGGGTTCCCGACATGGTAGATGCCGAGATGGTCGCCGCGCCCGATCACCGTGACGATGCCGTCGATGGCGTCGTCGATGTGGACGAAGGCGCGGGTCTGGCGGCCGTCGCCCTGGATCGGGAAGGCGACCGGGCCGCCGCCGGGGCTGCCGTCCACCGCCTCCACCCCGCGCCGGACGAATTCGGGGATGACATGCTCCCACCCCATGTCGGCGCCGTAGACGTTGTGCGGCCGGAAGATCGCCACCCGGTCGAAGCCGGTGCGGCCCCAGTTGACCGCCAGCAGCTCCGAGATCAGCTTCGAGCCGCCGTAGCTGTAGCGCGCGTTCAGCACGTCCGGCACGACCAGCGGCACATCCTCCGGGGTCGGCACCTGCGGCGGCGTCTGGTAGGCTTCCGACGAGGAGGCGACGACCAGATCGCCGACCCCGTTCGCCCGGCAGGCGTCCAGCACGTTCAGCATGCCGCGCACGCCGACGTCGAGCACCACCTCCGGCTTCTCGTAGAAATGCTTGGTGCCGTTGACGGCGGCCAGATGCAGCACGCCGTCGACTCCCTTCACCGCCCGCGTCACCGCGTCGGCGTCGCGGATGTCGCCCTGGACGAACTCGACATCGTCGAGCACGCCATGCAGCCGGCCGGTGTGGCCGCGCGAGTTGTCGTCCAGCACGCGGACCGTGTGGCCGTCGCGGACCAGCCGCCGGACCAGCGCCGCGCCGATGAAGCCGCTGCCGCCGGTGACGAGATAATGCGTCATCCTCAGTTCCCCTCAGGCCAAGTCGTCTCAGGCCAAGTCGTCTCAGGCCAAATCTCAGGCCACGTGCGCGTAGCGCGCGGCGCCATGGCTGCCCAGCGCGACGTAGGCGGTGCCCTCCGGCAGGTCGACGTCGCGGCTGTTGAAGTTGTTCCAGAAGTCGTAGATCACCCCCGGCCGGTCCATCCGTCCCGCCAGATCGGGCAGCGGCATCGAGGTGAAGACCGGGTGATTGTTCAGGATGACGGCGAGGTTGGCGCCGCGCACCGCGTCGGCCATGTTGGCCGCCGGCTCCAGACCGAAGCTGCGGATGTCATCGGGCCGCACCACCGCGTCGAAGCCGCGCAGGCGGGCGGTGGGGAAGCGCTGGCGCAGCTCGTCGAGCACCGGCTTGGCCATGGTGCCGCGCAGGTCGTCGGTCGCCGGCCGGCCCTTGAAGGCGAGACCCATCAGGCTGATGGTCGGCTCCGTCGGGAAGCCCTGCATCGAGTGGGCGAGGCGGCCGAGGAAGTCGGCGACCTCGACCGGCTGGCTCTCGTTCACCCGGCGGCCGGCGGCGGTGATCGCCATCTCGACCCCGGCCTCGCGCGCCGCCTCGATCAGGATGTGGGGATCCTTCTCCAGGCAGGGGCCGCCGACCGGGCCGGGCAGCGGCAGGTTGGTGCGCGGGTAGCCGAGCTTGCCGGCGCGCGCCACCTCGACCGCCGAGATCTCCATGGCGTTGCACAGCTTGGCGATCTCGTTGGAGAAGGCGAAGGTCACGTCGCGGTAGGTGTTGTCGACCAGCTTGATCAGTTCGGCCGTCTCCAGCGTCGAGACCTTGACCGTCGTCGGCGTCAGGAAGCCGAAGATCTGGGCGGCGCGGGTCGCCACCTCCAGGCTCTCGGCCCCGATGATCTGCGGAAGCTGGTTGAGTTCGACCAGCGCCTGCCCCTCCAGCGTGCGCTCCGGGCAGAAGGCGATGTCGAATTGCTTGCCGGTGGCGCGCAGGATCGGCGCCACCACGTTGCGGGTCGTCCCCAGCTTCACGGTGGAGCGGAGGATGACCAGATCGCCGTCGTGCAGGCAGTCGGCGACCTGCCGGGTCGCCGCCTCGATCATGTCGGTGCGGACCTGGCCGTTCTTTCCGAGCGGCGTGCCGACCGTGATGATGAAGACGCTGGCGGCGTCGCAGCCGTCGTGCGACTGGCTGAAGGTGAAGCGGCCGCGCGCCATCACATGGCGCAGCTTTTCGGTCAGGCCGGGTTCGTAGAAGTGGGGATCGCCGTTGCCGAGCTTGTCGAGCACGTCGCGGCGCACCTCGACCCCATGCACCCGGAACCCGGCGTCGGCCATCGCCACGGCCAGCGTCAGCCCGACATAGCCGAGGCCGAGGACGCAGACATTGCGGTCGGAAAAACTGTTGGGAAGCATCGTCGCTCCTGCCGTTGCGGGAAGGCCCGCCGTCGCCGGTGAGCCATGGTCGGTCGAGAGGGGATATACGCTTCGGAAATAGTTCAAAGATGAAATTTCGCCATTCGAGCGATGACCTTCCTCATCGAACATGGTGCAGCGCGAAATGTTCCAGAAAACCTAGCCGCTTGAAAAGCCTATGATTGCTGAGACGTCTGGAGTTATTGGGGTTAACACCGGCCGAACACGAATGAATGCTTGGGATGACAAACCGTCACTTTCGAACGTGGTAATCGGGATCATGCGACGACTCCCGTCAGGCGGCGCAACCGGGTTGGCTGCACGAGGCCCGTCAGCAGCGTCGCCGCCGTGAAGACCCCGACCACCACGGCGCCGCCGGCCAGGAAATCGACGATGGCCGGTGTCTTCTCCAACAGCGGGGCGGCGAAACGTTGCAGCGCCAGCGCCGCCGCGATGGCCAGCGCGCCGCACAGCGCCGCACGCGCGGCGAGACCGCCATACAGCTCGCCCACCACCTTGCGGTGCAGCCAGGCGATGGCGACGGTCGCCGCCAGCTCGGCGGTCAGGGTCGCCATGGCGGCGCCCTGGATGCCGTAGCGAGGGATCCACCAGACGTTCAGCACGGCGTTCAGCGCGCCGCCGGCCAGCATGGCGATCATGTAGCCGGTCTGCCGGTGCCAGACGAGCAGCGGGTTGCCGAGGATCATGTTCGCGTAGACCACCGCCGACGCCACCATCAGGATGCGCAGCGGCAGGGCCGCCGGGTCGTAGGCGCCGCCGAACAGCGTCGCCAGGATCGACGGCGCCAGCGCCAGCCCGCCGGCCACCACCAGCGCGCCGACGGTCAGCATCACGGTGGCGTAGGCGCGCATCCGCTCGCGCATGTGGTCGAGGTCGCCGTAGGACGCGGCGAGCTGCGGCAGGAAGGCGTTCATCACGATGTTGCCGGCGAGGTTGGCCAGCGTCTGCACCTTCACCGCGGCGCTGTACCAGCCGACCTCGGCGTGCGGCGCCATGAATCCCAGCATGACGACGTCGAGATGGGTGAAGATCGCCCAGGCGAAGACGCCGACCGCCATCGGAGTCGCCGCCGTCAGGATCTCCCGCCACACCCTCAGGTCGATGCGCGGGCGCAAGCGGCCGAAGTCGCGGCGGAAGCGGCCGATCATGATCAGCGCGTTGACGGTGATCGCCCCGCCGGTGATGGCGGCGGCGACGATCGCGTCGTCGGGCCCGCGCACCAGCAGGAAGACCAGCAGCATCGAGCCGATCGAGGTGCCGATCTCGCGGGTCGCGATCACCCCCATCCGCTCGGTCGCCTGATAGACGAAGTCGAGCACCAGCGCGTTGCCGAGAAGCTGGACCGCCTGCACCAGAAGCACCGCCTTGACCGCCATCGGCTTGTCGAGCGACAGCACGAAGGCGGCGTAGAGCGCGCCGACCACCAGCGCCAGCACGGTGCGCAGCGTCAGCACATGCTCCGACAGCGGGCCGGCCTCGTCGCGGTCGCGGGCGATCTCGCGGACGGCGTAGGTGGACAGCCCCAGATTGACGAACAGCGCCGCGTAGGCCATCAGCGAGGTGCCGAACCCCAGCACGCCGAAGCTGTCCGGACCCAGCACGCGGGCGGTCCAGGCCGCGGTGACGAGTCCGCTCGCCATCGTCGCGGCCTTGGCGGCGGCCAGGGCGCGGATGTTCTGGAAGATGCGGCGTCCGGCGGTCATGCGAAGCTTTCCGGTGGTGGAGCCAAGGCCCTCTCCCGCCGCGGGAGAGGAAGGGGACCCGCGAAGCGGGGAGGGTGAGGGGCTGTCGGGGCATGGATTCACATCGCACGCCCGATCGCCCCTCACCCTTCCCATGCTGCGCATGAGCCCCGAGGTCGCTCGTAAATCTCGCGACCGCATTGCACCTACGATCGCCTTCGGCGCTCGTCCGGCCTGCGGCCGTCGGTTCCATGCCCTCTCCGGGGGCGGGAGAGGGAGGGTCAGTTCGCGTAGTAGCGCCGGTAGCCGTGGTAGCGTCCGCTGTCCGGGAACTCGTACTGGGCGTGGCGGCGGGTATCGACCTGGCTGAACAGCACGCCGACCACCTCGCCGCCGGCCTCGACCAGCTCCTTCAGGCCGGCCATCGCGGTGCCGCGCTTGGTCAGGCCCCAGCGGACGATGAACACCGTCTGGTCGGCCAGCGCCGCCAGGAGCTTGCCCTCCGACACCGCCAGCACGGGCGGCGAATCGAGCACCACCCGGTCGTATTCCATCGACAGCCGCGTCAACAGCTGATGCATGCGCGACGACCCCAGCATGTCCTGCGGCAGGCTCGACCCATGGCCGGCGGCAATGAAGGCGAGCCCCGTCCGGGGATCCGTCTGGATGACCTCGTCCGGGGTGCAGGCGCCGGTCAGCACCTCGGTCAGGCCGCGCGGGTTGGCCAGGCCCAGCATGTCGTGCAGGCATTTCCGCCGCAGGTCGCAGTCGATCAGGATGGTGCGCTGGCCGGCGTTGGCGCAGGTGCGGGCGAAGGCGGCGGCGACCGAGCTCTTGCCCTCGCCCGGCACCGACGAGCTGAACAGGATCACCTTCTGCCGCCCGTCCGGGTTGGCGAGCAGCAGCGAGGTGCGCAGGTTCTGCATCGATTCGGCGAAGGCCGAAACCGGCTTGTCGAGCACGTAGGAGGCGGGCGAGCCGCCGAAGCGCGGGATGCGCGGCACGATGCCGAGGCTGCGCACGCCGGTCGCCGTCTCGAACTGGTGCGGGCTGCGGAAGCCGCTGTCGGCCCGCTCGCGCAGCATCGCCAGCAGAACGCCCAGCGTGCCCGACGCGATCAGCGCCAGCAGGATGATGATCTTGCGGTTGGGCTGCGAGGGGTCGAGCGGGATCGCCGCCTCCGACACGATGCGGGCGTCGGGCTGCTGGATGTTGCCCTGCGAGGCGATCTCCTGCGAGCGGGTCAGCAGTGCCTCGTACATCGCCTGGGCGGTGCTGGCGTCGCGCTCCAGCGTGCGCAGGCCGACGGTGGACTGCTGCTGCTCGTTCTGCTTGGCCTCCAGCTGGTCGAGGCTCTGCTTCAGCCCGGCCTCGCGGCTCTTGGCCAGCTCGACCTCGTTGCCGAGGTTGGCGACGATCTTAGCGACGTCGGTCCGCATCTGGCCCTGGAGGTCGCGCAGCTCGCTCTGCAACGCCTGCAACGCCGGATGGCGGGAGCCGTAGCGGTTGCTGGCGTCGGCGATGCGGCGCTGGATGTCGACCTCGCGCTGGCGCAGCGACTGGATCAGCGGCGATCCCAGCACCTCGCCGACCGCCGACACGCCGCGCGGCGACTCGGCGAGCGCCGTCACCTCGCGCAGCCGGGCCTCGGCCTCCTGCCGCTTGGTGCGGGCCAGCATGTAGTCGGTGTTGAGGGCGCCGAGCTGCTGCGTGACGACCGTGTTCTCGCCGCTCGATGCGGTCAGGCCGTTCTGGGCGCGGTACTTCTCCACCGCGTCGCCGGTGGTCTGCGCCTCCTTGCGCAGATCGGCGATGCGCTCCTCCAGCCAGCGGGTGGCGCGCTGAGACGCCTTGAACTTCTCGTCGAGCTGGTCGACGAGGTACAGCTCGGCCATGGTGTTGGCGACCAGCGACGCCTTGCGCGGATCCTCGCTGTCGAAGCTGACGGCGATGACGTAGGAGCGGCCCTGCGGCCGCACCGCAACGTTGTCGAGCACCGCGTTGACCACGGCGGTGGTCTGGTTGCGGGCGGTTTCCTCCGGCGACAGCGGCAGGTCGCTGCGGGTGCCGCGCAGGGCGTCGATCCACCCGGCGGGAATCCAGTTTCGCGGGTTGAGCGCCGCCCAGAAGCCGGTCGGCTCGGGCCTCAGCGAGGCGTTGAACTCGGGGTCGTTCATCAGCCCCAGCCGCTTGACCAGCTTCTCGGCGAAGGCCGGCGATTTCAGGATCGCCACCTCGCTTTGCAAGGCGCTGATGTCGGGGGTCATCTCGGACATCACCTCCTGGAAGGCCAGGACGGTGTTCTTGCGGTGCTCCACCATGATCAGGGTTTCGGCGGTGTAGAGCGGCGTCATCCGCAGTGCCACCAGCGCCGCCAGGCCGGTGCCCAGCACGATCGCGGTGCCGATCAGAAGCTTGTGGCGCCTCAGCAGGCCGGTGGTCCGGCGCACCGCGGTGGCGGCGCTGGCCGACAGGTCGAGCGACACGGAGCCGGCGTTTCGTCGTCCGACCGGCTGGTGAGGCGGCTGTTCCTGGATGTCCTGGGTCGCCAAAGGGATCCTCCTCGCATAGCGGCCAACGGGCGGGGCAACCGGCGCCGGGGCGCTGGCCGGTCCGAAGGGACAGGCCATAGGACCGGCCATGCGCCCGACACCCTGTGGGCAGGGTCGGCGGTTCGTCCGGTTGCCTGAAACGCAGTGTTAGGCCAGCCGTTGCATAGGCCGACCAGTGCATGCGGCGAGGTCGGGGCGCGGCCTGGGTAGCCTCCCTGCCCCTATTGCGTACAGGGCGGGCGGTTTCTCCGGTTGGCGGCGATAAGGGGGTTCTTCGAAAGGAGAGGTTTGGGCGCTCGTCCGAACGGACGAAGGAGGGAGGGGGCGGGATCAGCGGTGGCGATGGCGTGCCGGCGGCGGCCCGACGCGACCGTCGGCTCTCCGCATGGCTGGGCTGCGGTGTGGGCGCGGCGAGGCAATTTCCTTAGGGATCTTATCATCAGAAACGCAAACGGCCCGCCCCCGGTTCCGGGGACGGGCCATCGGTTTCGCGGCGCCGTGGCGTCGGGAGATCAGGCGCGCGGGGCGTGCTTGTTCAGGATGCGCTGGAGGGTCCGGCGGTGCATCTTCAGCCGGCGGGCGGTCTCCGACACGTTGCGGTCGCACTGCTCGAAGACGCGCTGGATGTGCTCCCACCGCACGCGGTCGGCCGACATCGGGTTGTCGGGCGGCTGGGGCAGGGGGCGCCCGTCGGCCAGCAGCGCCGATTCGACGGCGTCGGCGTCGGCCGGCTTGGGCAGATAATCGACCGCGCCGGCCTTCACCGCCGCCACCGCCGTGGCGATGTTGCCGTAGCCGGTCAGCATGACGATGCGGGCGTCGGGCCGGGCGTCGCGCAGCGCCGCCACCACGTCCAGCCCGCTGCCGTCGCCCAGCCTCAGATCGACCACCGCGAAGGCGGGGGCCGATTCCTGGGCAACCTCGATGCCGAGCTGGACGCTGTCCACGGCGACGACGTTGAAGCCACGCTTTTCCATCGCGCGGGCCAGCCGCGTGCGGAAGGGGGCGTCGTCGTCCACGATCAGGAGGCTGCGGGTCACGTCGCCGGTGAAGGTGAGCTTGACGGCTTCGCCCGACAGCAGCTCGTCGGAAATCTTGACGTTGTCCACCGCTAGTCCTCTTTCCTGATGTTGATGCGTTTCCAGCGCACGGAGATCCGGGCGCCGCCGCCCTTGTTGTTTCCGTACATGACGGACGCCCCGGTCTTTTCCAGGAGCGTCTGCGCGATGAAGATTCCCAGCCCCATGTGGCTGCCCTGGCCGGACCGCTCGCCGCGGACCGACAGATAGGGCTCGCCGATCCGCCCCAGCAGATGCGGCGGAAAGCCGGGCCCGTCGTCCATCACCGTGACGGTGACGGTCGTCTTGTCCCAGGCCGCCGCGACCGTCACGCGCCGGCGCGCGAACTGGTGGGCGTTCTGGATGAAGTTGCCCAGCCCGTGGATGATCTCCGGGCTGCGGCGCAGCACCGGCTCCTCGGTGTCCCCGGCCGGATGGGGTTCGACGGCGAGCGTGACGTGGCCCAGACGGTGCGGGCCGGCCGCCGCCTCGATCAGGGCGGTCAGCGGCAGCCGCTCGAACGGGTCGCCGCCGTCGGCCTCGGGCTTGCGCGCCAGATCGGCGAGGATCTCGCGGCAGCGCATGACCTGGCTTTGCAGCAGCTCGACGTCCTCGCCGTAGGGGCTGCCGGCGGGCAGGTCGCGCGCCAGCTCCTTCGCCACCACGGCGATGGTGCCGAGCGGCGAGCCCAGCTCGTGCGCGGCGGCGGCGGCGAGCGCGCCCAGCGACGACAGCCGCTGCTCGCGCGCCAGCGCCACCTGCGAGGCGGCGAGCGCGTCGGCGAAGCGCCGCGCCTCGGCGGCGACACGGAAGACGTAGCCGGCGATGAAGATCGCCGAGACCGACAGGGACAGCCACACCCCGAAGGCGTAGAGCGGCGCCATGTGGCGCACCGGCTCCTCCCACGGCAGCGGGAAGTGCCACAGGGCCAGCGCGGTCAGGCAGAGCAGGTTCAGCCCGGTCAGCAGCACCGTGCTGTAGCGCGACAGGATGGCGGCACCCACCGTCATCGGCGCCAGCAGCAGGATGGCGAAGGGGTTGGTCAGCCCGCCGGTCAGGTAGAGCAGCAGCGTGAGCTGAAGCATGTCGTAGCTGAGATACAGCGCCGCGTCGCGGTCGGCCAGCCGCAGCCGCCCGCCGCCCTGGGCCATGGCGATGACGTTCAGCACCGCCGAGGCGCTGACGGCGGCCAGCACCGGCCCGAGCGGCAGCGGGAAGCCCAGCACCAGATCGACGAAGGCGACCGTCGCCATCTGGCCCGCCACCGCGACCCAGCGGATCAGGATCAGCGTGCGCAGGGTGATCCGCCCGTCGGGCTGGGTCCCTTGCGGTGGCGGCGCCATGGCCGGCAGGCTGGAGGCGAAGGCGATCACGACGGCGTTCCCCCGGATAATCCCGATGTCGGCCGCGTGGTCCGCGGCTCTGACGTTCTTGTGTCGCGGCCCCCGCCCTGGCGTTTCCACCGCGGGTAGCCATATTCTGTGCCCATGACCCAGCGCACCCCTTATCCCCGCGTCGCCGACACGCCCGATGCTCTGCCGGCCATCCCGGCCGCCATATTGGCCGAGGGGTTGACCAAGCGCTTTCCGACGCCGGGCGGCGGCGCGGTGACGGCCGTGGACGCGCTGTCCTTCACCGTGGCGCGCGGCGGCGTGACCGGCCTGCTCGGCGGCAACGGTGCGGGAAAGACGACGACCATCTCCATGCTGCTGGGGGTGCTGCTGCCGACGTCGGGCCGGGTGGAGATTCTCGGCGTCGACATGGCGCGCCACCGGCATGCCGTGCTTCCGCGCATGAACTTCTCCTCTCCCTACGTCGAACTGCCCCATCGGTTGACGGTGCGGGAGAACCTTACCGTCTATGGGCACCTCTACGGTTTGACCTGCGTCAAAAAGCGCGTCCAAGAACTGGCCGAGCAGCTTGACCTGACCCGGTTTCTCAACCGTCCGTCCGGCGGACTGTCGGCCGGCCAGAAAACGAGGGTTGCGCTGGCTAAGGCCCTGCTCAACGATCCCGAGCTTTTGCTTCTCGACGAGCCGACCGCCTCGCTCGATCCCGACACGGCGGACTGGATCCGCACCTATCTGGAGCGCTACCGCGCCCGCACCGGCGCGACGATCCTGCTGGCCTCCCACAACATGCTGGAGGTGGAGCGGCTGTGTGACGACGTGCTGATGATGCGCCAGGGCCGCATCGTCGACCGGGGGGCGCCGTCGGCGCTGCTGGCGCGCTACGGCCGGACCTCGCTGGAGGAGGTGTTCCTCGACATCGCCCGCGCGCGCGGCACCGCCGGCGCGGCGGAGGCGGCCGATGCGGCGGAGTGAACCGACGACCCACCCGATCCCGCACCCCGCCGCCGATTTCTCCCTGCGCCGGGTCGGCGCCATGGTGCTGCGCTACTGGTACCTGCTGCGCGGGTCCTGGCCGCGCATCCTGGAACTGGCCTACTGGCCGACCATGCAGATGATCCTGTGGGGCTACATCAACCAGTTCATGGCGTCGGGCAGCGGCGGGGGCAGCGGCTGGGTGGCGCAGGGGGCCGGCGTGCTGGTCAGTGCCGTGCTGCTGTGGGACGTGCTGTTCCGCGGGCAGCTCGGCGTGTCGGTCTCCTTCCTGGAGGAGATGTGGTCGCGCAACCTCGGCCATCTCTTCGTCAGCCCGTTGCGGCCGACCGAGTGGGTGGTGTCGCTGATGGTGATAAGCCTGCTGCGCACGCTGATCGGCGTGCTGCCGGCCGCGCTGCTGGCGATCCCCTTCTTCGGCTATTCGGTGTTCGGGCTCGGCCTGCCGCTGGTGGCCTTCTTCATCAACCTGATCGTGCTGGGCTGGTCGCTGGGCCTGCTGATCGTCGCGCTGATCCTGCGCTACGGCATGGGGGCGGAGGGGCTGGCCTGGATCGTCGTCTTCATGCTGGCGCCGGTCAGCGCCGTCTACTACCCGATGAGCGTGCTGCCCGGCTGGCTTCAGGCGGTCTCCTGGGCGCTGCCGTCCTCCCATGTGTTCGAGGGGATGCGGGCGCTGCTCTACGAGGGTGCGATGCGCTGGGACCATCTGGCCTGGGCGACCGGGCTGAACGCGCTCTACATGGCGCTCAGCGTCGGTGTCTTCCTCTACGGCTTCCACCGGGCGCGGGTGCGCGGCGCCCTGCTGCAAACCGGGGAATAGGTTCCGGAGGACCCCACCGGTCATCCTCGCAGTCGCTGCCGGGCCGTGCTAGGGTCGCCGCCGTTTTTCGACCCAGACCCGGTGCCCGCCATGAAGCTGTCCGAGATCGCCGCCGCCCTGGATGCCCATGTCGAGGGCGACGCATCCCTCGTGATCCGGCGCGCCGTCCATCCCTCCGAGGCCGAGGGGCCGGAGGATTTGGCGCTCGCCATGGACAAGGAGCTGCTGGCGCTGCTGCCCGGTAGCAAGGCCGTTGCCGCCGTCGTGGCGGAAGGCGCGGAGGTGCCGGACGGCATCCAGGGCCGCATCGTGGTCAAGCGCCCGCGCTACGCCATGGCCGGGCTGCTCGACGTCTTCGAGCGCCCGGTCCACGCCGAGCCCGGAATCCACCCGCAGGCCTACGTCGCGCCCGACGCGGTGGTGGCGGACGACGCCTCGATCGCCCCCTTCGCCTATGTCGGGCCGCGCGCCCGCGTCGGGGCCGGGGCGGTCGTGCTGCCGCACGTCACGGTCGGCGCCGACGCGGTGATCGGCGAGGGCAGCCTGCTGCACCCCGGTGCCCGCATCGGCGAGCGGGTGGTGCTGGGCGCGCGCTGCATCATCCATCCCAACGCCGCCGTCGGCAACGACGGCTTCAGCTTCGTGACGCCCGAGCCGGGCAGCGTCGAGTCGGCCAAGACGACTGGCCGCGTCGTCGGCACCAACGTGCTGATCCGCCGGGTCAACTCGATCGGCACGGTGGTGCTCGGCGACGACGTCGAGGTCGGCGCCGGGGCGACCATCGACCGCGGGACGGTGACGGCGACCCGCATCGGCAACGGCACCAAGATCGACAACCTCGTGCAGATCGGCCACAACGTGCAGGTCGGCACCAACTGCATGCTGTGCGGGCATGTCGGCATCGCCGGCAGCACGATCATCGGCGACCGGGTGGTGCTGGCCGGCAAGGTCGGGGTGGCCGACCATGTGAAGATCGGCAGCGACGCGGTGGTCGCCGCCAACTCCGGCGTCGGCACCGACATCCCGCCCAAGTCGGTCTACATGGGCTATCCCGCCGTCCCCCGCACCCGCGCCTTCGAGCAGTACAAGGGCCTTGCCCGGCTGAAGCGCCTGTTCGCCGACGTCGCCGACCTGAAGACCCGGCTGCGCGCGCTGGACGGGCAGGGTGGGGCGGCGGTTCCGGCGGCGGCCGAGACCGAGCGGGACTGACGCCCCCGGCGCCTATGTCCCCACGTTCCTTTCCTCTCCTTGCAGCCCTCTCGAACATTCAACCCTCAGCACCGAATCCCATGACCTCCGGCCAGAATCCCACCCTTCCCTCCGTCCTCGGCGGTCCCGCGATCATCCTGGTGCAGCCGCAGATGGGCGAGAACATCGGCGCGTGCGCGCGGGCCATGCTGAATTGCGGCCTGACCGACCTGCGGCTGGTCCGCCCGCGCGACGGCTGGCCGAACGAGAAGGCAATTGCCAACGCGTCGGGCGCCGACCTCGTGATCGACAACGCCCGCGTCTTCGAGACCACCGCCGAGGCGGTCGCCGACCTGGAGGCCGTCTTCGCCACCACGGCGCGCAGCCGCGACATGATCCAGCGCTTCGTCACCCCGCGCGTCGCGGCGGAGGAGATGCGCGACCGCCACAACGCCGGCCACCGCGTCGGCGTGATGTTCGGGCCGGAGCGCACCGGGCTGGTCAACGACGACCTGACCCTGGCCCAGACCCTGATCACCGTGCCGCTGAACCCGGCCTTCGCCTCGCTGAACCTGGGGCAGGCGGTGCTGCTGGTCGGCTATGAATGGTTCCAGACCGGCGATCTGCCGCCGGAGCGCTTCCTGCACACCGGCCAGACCCGCCCGGCGACCAAGGCCGAACTGGTGAACTTCTTCGAGCATCTGGAAGGGGCGCTGGACCGCACCGGCTTCTTCACCAGCCCGGAGAAGCGTCCCTCGATGGTCCGCACCCTGCGCAACGCGCTGGAGCGCATGGACATGACCGAGCAGGAGGTCCGCACCTTCCACGGGGTCATCGCCGCGCTGACGGGAAAAAGGAAAAATCAGTCCTGATCGGTATTGGGTTGGCTGATGGCGGGTCAACGGGCCTGCAAGCCTTGCGGTGTTTCCGGGGCGACTGCTCCATGCTTCTGTATTCTGGTGACCAATTGCTGGCGCCAAGCATCGTCTGGTGGAAACCCGCATGAAGCGCTTGCACGACCTGCCCGCATCGAAGGCGTTCGGCGATACCCGGAGCTGGCTCTCGTGGCTGCACGATGTCATGCCCGAACCGCAGCACGCCGCCACCGGTGCCGTGGTCATGGACCTGTTTGCCGGATGCGGCGGCTTGGCCCTGGGGTTTGAGGCGAAGGGTTTCCTGACGAGCGGGTACGAGATGAAGCCCGCTCCCGTCGCGACCTACAACGCCAACCTCGGCGGCCGGTGCGAGGAGATGTTCCTGACGGTGGGAATGCCCGAAGGGCGGGCCGATGTCGTGATCGGCGGCCCGCCGTGCCAGCCGTTCAGCCAGATTGGGTACCAGCGCGGGAAAGGGGACAAGCGCGATGGCTTTCCGGTGTTTCTGGATGCCGTCAACCGGGTCCGCCCGAAGATCGCCATCATCGAGAATGTCCGGGGGCTGCTCTTCCGAAACAAGGACTACCTGCATCAGGCGGTGAGGGAGCTCGAGAGATTCGGTTACACGGTGGATGCCCGGCTTCTCAACGCCGCCGATTACGGTGTTCCGCAGAAGCGGGAGCGGGTGGTGGTGGTGGCGTCGAAGGTGGGCTGGGAGTGGCCCGAGCCGGTCGTCTCAACGGCGGTGACGGCGGGTGTGGCGCTGGGGCCTCTCGCCCGTGCGCACGATGCCGGCAGCCGTTTCCTGACGCCGAGCATGGATCGCTACATCGCGGCGTACGAGGAAAAGAGCCATTGCGTCCGGCCGCGTGACCTTCGTCTCGACCAGCCCTCCCGCACCGTGACCTGCCGGAACCTTGGTGGGGCGACTTCGGACATGCTCCGCATCCGTCTGCCCGACGGACGTCGGCGGATGCTCACCGTTCGCGAGGCGGCGCGTCTTCAAAGCTTCCCGGATTGGTTCCGGTTCGAGGGCACGGAGTACGATCAGCATGAGCAGATCGGAAACGCCGTTCCTCCGCTTCTCGCGCTGGCGGTGGCCGGCCAAGTCAAAAAGTTCATCGATCGGGCGCCGAACGGAACGGTTCGGTCGCCTTCAAAGGGGGGAGGGATGCAGCAGGGATCGCTTCTGGAAGCCGACCCGGTGTCTATCAAGGTTGAGCAGGCACTCAACATCATGCGTGCCGTGGGTGTGCCGGTTCGCGACATGACGCCACGCCGTCGCGAGAGGGTGGCGCTGGCGCTGCTCGCCGTGGCCCATGTGCCGCCGGCCGGCGAGTGGGTGGAAGCGCGGTGCTTCTTTGACGGTGGTCCCAAACCGGTCACCTCACGCCAGATCATCGGGCTCTGGAATCGCCATTACGGGCAGCAGATCGCCGACTCGTCGTATGACGGTGTGCGGAAGGATCTTGTCTTTCTGGTCGAGGCTGGTCTCGTGGCGAAGAGCGCAGCCAACCCGGCGGCCGATACCAACGACGGCACCAGGGGCTATTCCGTGCACGAAGACGCGATTGCGCTGCTGCGAAGCTATGGCGCGGAGTCGTGGGAGAATGAGCTGGTCAGGTTCCGGAGCAAGTTCGCCTCGTTGAGCGATCGCCTCAGCAAGGCCCGGGAGTACCGGATGGTTCCCGTGACCCTGCCCGACGGCAAGGCTTTCAAGCTGTCGCCAGGGCCGCACAACCTCATTCAGAAGGCCGTCATCGAGGATTTCCTGCCGCGATTCTCGAAAGGCGCCCAGGTCCTTTACCTCGGCGACACCGAGAAAAAGATTCTGCACGTCGATGAGGACGCCATCCTGAGGCTCGGGCTGCCGAAGCCATCGCGGGCAATGTTGCCGGACATCCTGGCGTACGAGGCCGAGCGCAACTGGCTGTTCCTGATCGAGGCCGTCCATTCCTCGAACCCGATCAGCGAGTTGCGCCATATGAAACTCCAGGAGCTCACGCAGGGCTGCACGGCGGGGTGCGTGTATGTCAGCGCGTTCGAGAGCCTGAAGACCTTCGCCAGGTTTGCCAAGGAGATCGGCTGGGAAACGGAAGTTTGGGTGGCGGACAACCCTGGCCACATGATCCATTTCAACGGCGACCGTTTCATGGGGCCGCATGAGCGGACGTGAACGGGCGTCATGGCCTCGCTTCCGGTGGAGCAGCGCTGACCGGCAAGCGGAAAGGCGCGCCCTGAGCCGCGCGTCCGGCTATACTCGCCGTCCATGGAATACGCGTTGCAGAACATGGACGTCGGGTTGGTGCTGCTGGATGCCGGGCGGCGGGTGACCGCGCTCAATCCGGCGGCGGTGCGCATGCTGGGCGACCGCGCCGCCGGGCTGGTCGGTGCCTTTCTGCACGACCTGCACCCGCCCTCGCACCGGGCCAAGGTCGAACTGCTGCTCGCCGCCGCCACCGACCCGGCGGCCCCGGCCTCGGCCTGTTCGATGATGATCGCGCTGCCGGGCCGGGTGCTGGTGGTCAAGGCGTCGGCCCTGACGCTTGGCGACGGGCCGCCGGTCACCGCCCTGATGCTGATGGAGGCGGCAAAGCCCGCCGCCGTTGCCGCCCCGCCCGCCGTCGCGCCCCCCGCGCCGGCCGAGCCGCTGGTCAAGCTGCCGGTCGAGAAGGGGCAGGGGCTGGTGCTGCTCGATCCGGCCGACGCGGTCTATCTCCAGGCCGACGGCCACTATACGACGGTCCACACCGCCGAGGGCGCCTTCTTCTGCGGGCTGCCGCTGTCGGAGCTGGAATCCCGTCTCGACCCGCGCAGCTTCGTGCGGACCCACCGCGGCTACATCGTCAACCTGCGCCACGCCCAGGCGGTGGAACGGCGCGACGGCCGCGCCGCCTTCGTCATGGCTGCCCCCGGCGCCCCGCGCGTCCCGGTCAGCCGCGCGCGCGGCGAGGCGCTGAAGAAGCGGCTGGCGCTGTAGATTCCCTTTCCTTTCGAAGCGCTTCCGGCCGTTCATGCGGCTGCGGTGCCGTTCGTGCGGGCGTGCGGCGGTTGGTGCGCGCGCCGTTGAACGCTCCGGCCTCTCTCGGCAGGCTGCGGTGCAACATCCCCCGCTTCGCCCAGGAGGCCGCTTTTATGGACAGTGTCGACGCTCCCGACCGCTATGTTTCCTTCAAGGGAATCGACTGCGACGGCAATTCCCGTCAGATCATCGCCCGGCTGCGTTCGCACATCGACGACCCGGCCAAGACCAACGCCTTCTGGGAGCGCTTCAAGGAGAAGCTGGCGGTCGCCGACGACGTGCTGAAGCGGCAGGCCGACGGGCTGTGCCTGCTCTGCTCCAACGTCTATTACATCGCCGACCTGTTCGAGGAGCATGACGACGAGGAAGGGCTGGCGATGCTGCGCCAGCTGGAGGACGAGTGTTGTTGAGGGCACCCGCCTGACGGGGCGGGGCGTCTTCGTCCCGCCCCGCGGCCGTCTCCCCCGACCCCTCTTTCCGGCGCCGGACACCGGCCCGCAGCGCGCCGGCTCCGCCCCGATCAAGTCACTTGCGGGCGCCGACGGCCGAAGCCCATACTTCGGCCAAAAGGTCTGGCGAGAAGGTCTGGCGGGCAGCGGCGATGATGGATGCGACTCCGACCATGGCGGAGCCGGCGGCGCTTTCGCCGTCCCGGCTGCGGCCTCTTCTGCTCGCCACCTTCGGGCTGATCGTGCTGTTCGCCGTCGGTTTCTGGGGCTTCGTCGCCTGGAGCGACCGCAGGGAAACCCTCCACCACGCCCGCGAGCAGGCCCAGGGCACGGCCCGCCTGTTGCAGGAGCATGTGCGCCGTTCGGTCAACACCGGCGATCTGGCGCTGGCCCGCGTGCTGGACCAGATCCGCACGCACGGCATCGACGGCCTCGCGACCAACCGCGCCGTGTGGGAAACCACCCACGAGATGGTGGAGAATCTGCCGGAGATCGCGGCGGTCTGGGTCCATGGCGCCGACGGCGGCAGTCTGCTGACCAGCCGGCGGTACCCGACGCCTTCGGTCAACGTCTCAGACCGCGCCTATTTCCAGGCCCATGCGGCGGGAGCGGATTTCCATGTCGGGGAGCGCATCGTCGGCCGCCACAGCGGCCAGCTCTCCTTCACCGTCAGCCGCCGGATCATGATGGACGGGCGGTTCCGGGGCGTCATCCACGCCAACGTCGAGATCGACTATTACCGCCAGCTTTTCGAAAGCCTTGACCTCGGCGCCGGCGCCAGCATCGCGCTGTTCCGTTCCGATGGCACGCCGGTGCTGCGCCTCCCGGCCGGCGAGCCGCTGGAAGGCGAGGACGGCCGCGAGGCGTTGCGCCGCGCCACCCAGGCCGCGACCGAGACGTTCGAGGTCGCCGCCCCGGTGGCGGGCGGCCTTCGCGTCGTCTCCTACCAGCGCGTCCCGTCGCTGCCGCTGGTCGCGGTGGTCGGGTTGTCGAAGGACACCGAACTGGCGGCGTGGCTTGAACGGACGGTCCGCAGCGGCGTCCTCGTGGCGCTGGCGGTGCTGGCCTGCGCCGGGCTGGCCTACGCCGCGGCCCGCAGCCTGGGGCGCGAGAGCGTCGGGCTGCGCCGTCTGGCCGAGGCCAACGCCGACCTCGACGCCACAGCCCGCCGCCTGGAGGAGGCCAACCGCGCCTTCGCCACCGCCAACCGGCGGATGAACCTGATCCTGCAATCGGCCTCCGACAGCATCTGCGGCGTCGACCGCGCCGGCCAGATCACCTTCGCCAACCCGGCGGCCTGCGCGCTGACCGGCTACGGCAAGGATGAGATGCTGGGGCGCAGCCTGCACGCGCTGATCCATCATTCGCGGGCCGACGGCAGCCCCTACCCGGCGGCCGAATCCCCGGTGACCGAGGTGCTGCACAGCGGCGAGACCCGGCGCGGGCTGGAGGATACCTACTGGACGAGGTCGGGCCAGCCGGTGACGGTGGAGTTCACCGCCTCGCCGATGCTGGAGGGCGGCCGGGTCGAGGGCGCCGTCGTCGTCTTCCACGAGATCGCCGAGCGCAAGAAGGCGGAGGAGGCGATGCAGAGCGCGCGCCTTGCCGCCGAGCTGGCCAGCCGCTCGAAGAGCGAGTTCCTGGCCAACATGAGCCACGAGATCCGCACCCCGATGAACGCGATCCTCGGGCTGATCCATCTGCTGCGGCAGACCGAGCTGTCGGCGCGGCAGGCCGATTACGTGCAGAAGGTGCGGGTGTCGGCGCAGTCGCTGCTCGGCATCCTCAACGACATCCTCGACTTCTCGAAGGTCGAGGCCGGAAAGATGGAGCTGGAGCGCGTCGATTTCCGGCTCGACGAGCTGTTGCAGAATCTGGCCGTCATCATCGGCTCCGCCGCCCAGGAAAAGGACATCGAGGTGCTGTTCGCGGTGGCGCCCGACGTGCCGCTCGACTTGGTCGGCGACCCGCTGCGGCTCCAGCAGGTGCTGATCAACCTGGCCGGCAACGCCATCAAGTTCACCGACGCCGGCGAGGTGGTGGTCTCGGTGCGGCCGAAGCTGGTGGCCGCCGACCACGCGGTCCTCACCTTCTCGGTGCGCGACACCGGCATCGGCATCGCCCCGGAACAGCGTGAGCGGCTGTTCCAGGCCTTCAGCCAGGGCGACAGCTCCACCACCCGGCGCTTCGGCGGGACCGGGCTGGGGCTGGCGATCTGCACCCGGCTGGTCGGGCTGATGGGCGGCACGATGGACGTGGACAGCGCGCCGGGGCAGGGCAGCGATTTCCATTTCGACGCGCGGTTCGACCGCCGTCCCGACGCCGCCGTCCGTCCGCCGGCGATGCGCCCGCTGCCGCGCGACCTGTCGGTGCTGGTGGTCGACGACAACGCGACCGCGCGCGCGGTGCTGGCGGAGATCGCCGGGACCTTCGGCTGGTCGGTCACCGCCTGCCGCGATGCTCCGGCCGCGCTGGAGGAGTTGGAGCGGGCGGCGGCCGGCGGCGCGCCTTACGACGTCGTGCTGATGGACTGGAAGATGCCGGGGATGGACGGGATGGAGGCGGCGCGCCGCATCCGCGCCGATTCCAGCGTCGGCGCACCGATGATCATCGTCATCAGCGGCTATGGGCGCGAGCGGGTCGGGGCGCGGTTCGAGGAGATCGGCATCGCCGGCTTCCTGGTCAAGCCGGTCACCCCCTCCACCCTGCTGGACGCGGTGACGGTCGCCTACGCCGAGCCCGCCGGCAAGGCCGGGACGGACCTCCCGACCCTGACGGCGCCGGCCGCCGGCTCGGGCCCGGCCCTGTCGGGACCGGGCTGGGGCGCCAGCCGCGTGCTGCGCGGCCGCCGGCTGCTGCTGGTCGAGGACAACGTCATCAGCCAGGAGGTCGCGCGCGAAATCCTGGAGCGGGCGGGTGGGCGCGTCACCACGGCCAACGACGGACGGCAGGCGCTCGACCGTCTCCGTCAGTCGGCGCAGGGCTTCGACGCTGTGCTGATGGACGTGCAGATGCCGGACATGGACGGGTTCGAGGCGACGGCGGCGATCCGCGCCCTGCCCGGCGGGAGCGATCTGCCGATCATCGCCATGACCGCCAGCGCCCTGCCGGTCGACCGCCAGCGCTGCCTCGACCACGGCATGAACGACCATGTGCCCAAGCCCTTCGATCTCCAGCAGCTTTTCGAGGTGCTCGCCCGCTGGGTCGGTCCGCCCCTGCTGACGGCGGCGCCGGCCGGCGCGTCCCTTGGCGGATCGACGCCACCCGGACCGCCGCCATCCGGATCGCCACTATCCGGACCGCCGCCGGCGGGGGCCGCCGCCCTTCGCTCCGACGGGCTGCCGGACCGTCTGCCCGGCATCGACCTGACCGACGCGCTGAACCGCCTGGACGGCGACGCCGACCTGCTGCGCCGTTTCGTCACGGAGTTCGCGCGCAGCTACGGCGGGGTGGCCGACGCCATCGCCACGGCGCTGGACGGTGGCGACCTGCCCCGCGTCAAGTCACTCAGCCATGAACTGAAGAGCGTGGCCGGCAATGTCGGCGCCCGCCGCCTGTCCGCCACCGCCGACGCCATGCAGGTGGCCGCCTTCCAGGGCGATGCGGCGGCGGTGGCCGGGCAGCTTCCCGTGCTGCGCGCCGAGCTGTCGGCCATCCTCGAATCGGCGCGGCTGCTCGACGCCACGCCGTCATCCGCAACCCCGGGGGGAGATGGCGCGGGGCGGACCGCCTTGGACCGGGGCGCCCTGGAAGCCGCCTTGCCGCAATTTGCGACTTTGCTGCAAGACAGCAACTTCGCAGCGGCGGAGGAATTCGCTATCCTGTCGCCTCTTCTGGCGGATTGGGTCGATCCTTCCACCATGAAGGGTCTGTCGTCCGCCATCGACAGTCTGGATTTCACCAAGGCGCTCGGCATCGTGCAGCGGATCGCACGGGAGTTGGGCCTCTCGACACCGACGGTTTGAGCCGCCCATGGCCGATGTGCGCCCCAAGATCCTGGTCGTGGACGACATTCCTTCCAACATCCACGTTCTCAGCCGGATCCTGAAGGAGGATTACGACATCTATTTCGCCACCGACGGCGAACGTGCCCTGGATCTGGTGCAGACGCGGCTTCCCGACCTCGTCCTTCTGGACATCATGATGCCGGGCATGGATGGCTACGAGGTCTGCACCCGCATCAAGTCCGACCCGGCGACCCACGACATTCCGGTCATCTTCATCTCCGCCAAGAGCGAGGTCGAGGACGAGACCAGGGGGCTGGAGGTCGGGGCGATCGACTTCATCACCAAGCCGATCAGCCCGCCGATCGTGAAGGCGCGGGTGCGCAACCATCTGTTGCTGAAGCGGCAGGCCGACCTGCTGCGCAGCCTGTCCTTCCTCGACGGGCTGACCGGCATCGCCAACCGCCGCCGCTTCGACGAGGCGATGGCGCGGGAATGGCGGCGCTGCGGGCGGGCGCAGCAGCCGATGTCGCTGATCCTGCTCGATGTCGATCATTTCAAGGCCTACAACGACCATTACGGCCATCAGGCCGGCGACGAATGCCTGCGTGCGGTTGCCGAACTGCTGGCCGAGCGGGTGCAGCGTCCCTGCGACCTCGTCGCCCGCTACGGCGGCGAGGAGTTCGTCTGCCTGCTTCCCGAGACGTCGAGCGCGGGGGCCGGGCAGGTCGCCGAGCGGCTGCGCGCCGCCGTTGCCGATTGCGGCATCCCGCATGCCCAGTCGCCGGTGGCGCCGCACATCACCATCAGCCTGGGCGTCGCCACCATGACCCCGGAGGTCGGCAGCGTGCCCGACCGGCTGGCGCAGACCGCCGACCAGATGCTGTACCAGGCCAAGCGGGCCGGACGGAACCGGGTGCAGGGTGTCAGCGTTCCAGCTTTGTGACCTTCGCAAACGAGCCGACGCCATCCCTCCCGTCCCAACCTTCCTCCCTCCGGCGGGGAAGGGAGCGGTCGCCGTGCGCCCCCTGCACCGTCGCCAGGACCGTCCCCTTTCATGACGTCCGGGAGCGCGGCTTTCCCTCCCGCGCGCCGCTGGCGGCGGCGCAGGGCTGGATCGACCGCCATTGCCTCCCCTCCGCGCCGCGCCGGGTGACGCTGGCCGACGCCGCCGGCCTCGCGCTGGCCGCGCCGATCCTCTCCCCCTGCGATCTTCCCGACCGTGACCGCGCCCTGCGGGACGGCTACGCCGTGGCCTCCGTGGACACGCTGGGGGCCGGCTCCTACAACCCGGTCCCGCTCCCGTCCGTCCGTCCGGTCTCCGCCGGAGAGGCGCTGCCGCCGGGCGCCGATGCCGTGCTGCCCTTCGAGTTCGTGCAGGCCTTGGGCGTTCTGGTGGAGGCGCTCGACGCCGTTGCCCCCGGCGCCGGAGTGGAGCGGCGCGGCGCGGCGCTGAAGGCCGGCACGCCGGTGCTGGAGACCGGGCGCCGGCTGCGCCCGTCCGATCTCGGCCTGCTCGCCGTGCTGGGGCTGGCCGGAATCGCCGTCACGCCGCGCCCGCGCGTCCGCATCCTGCTGGCCGGCGGCCCGCGCACCGGAACCGAGGGGCTGGGCGCTCTGCTGACCGCGCTGGTCCGCCGCGACGGCGGCGTTCCCGAACTGGTCGGTCCGCTGCCCGCCGACCGGGATGCCCTGTGCGGCGCTCTGCTGCGGCCGGGGGCCGATCTGGTCCTGGGCGCCGGGCGCACCGGGCTGGGGCATGACGACCTTATGCCGCCGGCTCTGGCCCGCGCCGGCGAGCTGTCGATCCATGGCATTGCCGTGCGTCCCGGCGACAGCGCCGGGCTGGGCCTCGCGGGCGGGGGCCCGGTGGTTCTGCTGCCCGGCGAGCCGATGGCCTGCCTTGCCACCTACGAGCTGCTCGGCGGGCGGGCGGTGCGGCGGATGGCCGGGTGCCCGGCGGCGCTGCCCCTGCGGGCGCTGCCCGCCGTGACCAGCCGCAAGCTGGTGTCCGAGATCGGCTGCGTCGACCTGCACCGGGTGCGGCTGATGGCCGATGGCCGTGTCGAGCCGGTGGCCTCGCCCTCGCTGCCGGGGTTGGCGGCGGCGGCCCGTGCCGACGGCTTCCTCCTGATCCCGGCCGAAAGTGAGGGTGTGCCCGAAGGGGCGCCCGTCACCATCTACCTCTTCGATCCGCCGGCCTGACGAAGAGGAAATTCCGCGTGGCCACCGAGGACGTCCGCCGTTTCGTCGCCCAGGCCGCGCGCCAGGAGCAGTTTCTCGACGTCGTCAGCGGCGAGGAGGCGCGCGCCCGCTTCCACCGCCACCTCGATCTCACGCCGCGTGGGGCGGAGAGCGTGACCCTCGCCGGGGCGCTCGGTCGGGTGCTGGCGACCGACGTGGTTGCCGGGGTGGACGTGCCGGGCTTCGACCGCTCGGTGGTGGACGGCTTCGCCCTGCGCGCCGCCGACAGCCTCGGTGCGGCCGAGGACAACCCGATCCGCCTGCGTCTCAACGACGAGGTGCTGGCCGCCGGCCGTGCCCCGGCCCTGACGGTGGAGCCGGGCACCGCCACGGTGATCGCCACCGGCGGCATGCTGCCGCGCGGGGCCGACGCGGTGGCGATGGTCGAACACACCGAGCCGGTCGAGACGCCGGACGGGAGCGGCGGCGGCCTTTTCATCGCCCTGTCGAGACCGTCGACCCCCGGCGCCTTCGTCGCCGCCGCCGGGTCCGACATCGGGCGCGGCGAGGTGGTGCTGTGGCGCGGGCAGGTGCTGACCTCGCGGGAGATCGGCGTGCTCGCCGCCATCGGGCAGGCCGAGGTCGCGGTGGTCCGCCGGCCGCGCGTCGCCATCCTGTCCACCGGCGACGAGATCGTCGCCCCCGGCCAGCCGATGCGGACCGGCGCCGTCTATGACAGCAACGCCGCGATCCTCGCCGCCGCCGTCGCCGAGTCGGGCGGCGAGCCGGTGCCGCTGGGCATCGCCGCCGACGAGGATTCGGCGCTGGAGGCGCTGGTCGCCCAGGGGCTGGAATGCGACGCGCTGCTGCTGTCGGGTGGAACCTCCAAGGGGGCGGGCGACCGCTCGCACCGGGTCGTCGCCCGATTGCGCGATCCCGGCATCGTCGCCCATGGCGTGGCGTTGAAGCCGGGCAAGCCGCTCTGTCTGGCGGTGACGCGCGGCAAGCCGGTGGTGATCCTGCCGGGCTTCCCGACCTCGGCGATGTTCACTTTCCACAGCTTCGTGGCGCCGGTGATCCGCGCGCTCGCCGGACTGCCGCCGGCGGCGGTGGAGACGGTGCCGGCGACCCTGCCGGTCCGGCTGGGTTCGGAGCGCGGGCGCACCGAATATGTGATGGTCTCGCTGGTGCAGGGGGCGGAGGAGGGCGCGCTCGCCGCCTATCCGCTCTCCAAGGGTTCGGGGGCGGTGACCGCCTTCAGCCACGCCGACGGCTTTCTTGCCATCGACGCCCAGGCGGAAATGGTGGAGGCCGGCACGCCGGTGTCGGTGCAACGGCTCGGCCGTTCGCTGGCGCCGGCCGACCTGATCGTGGTCGGCAGCCAGTGCCTCGGCCTGAACGCCGTGCTTGGCGGGTTGATCGCCGGGGGGATGACGGTGAAGGCGCTCAATGTCGGCTCGATGGGCGGTCTGGCGGCGGCGCGGCGCGGCGAGTGCGACGTGGCGCCCATCCATCTGATGGATCCGGAGACGGAGGCCTACAACACGCCCTTCCTGGCGCCGGGCCTGGAGCTGGTCGCCGGCTACCGCCGCATGCAGGGCATCGTCTTCCGGCGCGGCGATCCGCGCTTCGAAGGCAGGGCGGCGGCGGAGGCCGCGCGGGCGGCGGCTGAGCGGCCGGACTGCATCCTGATCAACCGCAACGCCGGCAGCGGCACGCGCATCCTGGCCGACCGCCTGCTGGGGGCGGCGCGCCCGACCGGCTACTGGACCCAGGCAAAATCGCACAACGCGGTGGCGGTCGCGGTGGCGCAGGGCCGCGCCGACTGGGGACTGGCGATCGAGACCGCCGCGTCGCTCTACGGGCTGGGTTTCCTGCCCCTGCGCGAGGAGCATTACGACTTCGTGATTCCCGCCGCCCGCCGGGACCGCCCGGCGGTCCGCCGGTTCGTCGAGGCGCTCGAATCGGTCGAAGTGGCGGATTCCCTGAGGGGAATGGGTTTCGCGCGCTGAGCCCGCGCCGTCGCCTCAGTGGGTCGTGGCGCTGGTTCCACAGGAGCCGCCGCCGCAACCGCAGCCTCCTTCCGGCGCCACCACCCGAATGGCGCCGCCGGCCGTCGCCAGCACGGCGGCCAGCGGCAGGCCGGTCGCCTCGGCGACGGCGCCCAGGCTGGCCTCGCCCGGCAGGCCGGCCTCGGGACCGAAGGCCGGGTGCAGCATCGCCAGCCGCCGCCGCGCCACCGGGTCGTGCGCGTCGAGGGCGGCGAGGCTGGTGTCGGCGGTGACGTCGAGGCTCATGGGAGCGCATCCTTGAAAGCGGTGGGATGTCCCTCTCCCACAAGGGGAGAGGGGCTTTGGGAGGTTACCACGTCCCGGCCGGGCTCGGGTCGCCGTGGGCGCCGGCCGCCGGCTCGTGGTGGGCCAGCCAGCGCTCGGCCTCCAGCGCGGCCATGCAGCCCATGCCGGCCGCCGTCACCGCCTGCCGGTAGACCTTGTCCTTCACGTCGCCGGCCGCGAAGACGCCGGCCACGTCGGTCGCCGTCGAATCGGGAGCGGTGACGATGTAGCCGGCCTCGTCCATCGCGACCTTTCCCTTGAACACGGCGGTCGCCGGCTCGTGGCCGATGGCGACGAAGACGCCGGCCGCCGGGATGGTCCGGGTCTCGCCGGTCTTCACGTTCCTCACGCGCACGCCGGTGACGCCGCGCGGGTTGCCCAGGCTGCCGTCGCCCTCGCCGACGATCTCCTCGACCGCGCTGTCCCACACCACCTCGATCTTCGGGTGGCGGAACAGCCGGTCCTGCATGATGCGCTCGGCGCGGAAGCTGTCGCGGCGGTGGATGACCGTCACCTTGGTGGCGTGGTTGGTCAGGTAGAGCGCCTCCTCGACCGCCGAGTTGCCGCCGCCGATCACCGCGACCTCCTTGCCGCGGAAGAAGAAGCCGTCGCAGGTGGCGCAGGCCGACACGCCGGCGCCGCGGTAGATCTCCTCGCTGGAGATGCCGAGCCAGCGGGCCTGGGCGCCGGTCGCGATGATGACGCTGTCGGCGGTGTAGGTGTCGCCGCCGTCGCCCTTGCAGACGAAGGGCCGCACGGTGAAGTCGACCTCGGTGATGAGGTCGAACACCATCTTCGTGCCGACATGCTCGGCCTGCTTCTGCATCTGCTCCATCAGCCACGGACCCTGGATGGGGTCGGCGAAGCCGGGGAAATTCTCCACGTCGGTGGTGATCATCAGCTGGCCGCCCGGCTGCATGCCCTGGACCATGAGCGGCTCCAGATTGGCGCGGGCGGCGTAGATCGCCGCCGTGTAGCCGGCCGGGCCGGCACCGATGATGAGGACCTTGCTGTGATGGGTGCTGGGCATGGGGTCGTCCCGAACGAAAGGGGGCTCCAAAGAGGGAGCGTCAGAATCCGAACATATGGTCGAGGCTGAAGGCGCTGTCACCGTGCAGGCAGCCGTGGTAGCCGAACAGCCGGCAGGTCGTGTCGCGGATCAGCACATAGCCGTGCTCGCCCGCGGCGGTCCGTTCCGCTTCCGTGAACATCTCGGAGGACCGCCAATAGAGCGAGCCGCCGCAGGGGATGGCGACCTTCCGGCGGGCAACCTCGACGCCATCGCGCCGGGTCAGGACCAGGCTGGTGTCGGAGGTGGCATGCCAGGGTGTCGAGGCAGGGTAGACGAGATGGCAGAGCGTGTCCCACGGCGCCGTGCCCAGCCGCAGGAACAGCCGCGTTGACAGGCCGGGCGGCCGCCCATGGTAGCTCTGCGGCTCGTCGCGGTAGACCATCGCCGTGTTGAAGATGTGGCTGCCGAAGCTGGTTTCCGCCATATGGCCGGTGTTTACGTCCTCGTAACGGACCAGCGCGTGCAGCCAGCCGTCGGCGACCGTTCCGGCTTCGAAATCATAGACCAGCTCGACATGGCCCCAGCCGTCCGGGACGGCGGTGCCGGCGACCAGCCCGGTGACGTCGAGCGCCACGCTGTCGGAGCGCTTGAGGTTGCCGAAGCGGTGCTCGGCCAGCGCCGCGCCGTTGCGGTCGTAGACCACTGCCTTGACTGGCAGCTCGGTCTGCGCCGTGCTCATCGGGGTCGGCAGCAGAATGGTGCGCCAGCGCCCCATCGGCAGCAGCGGAGCCGGCAGGATGTGGCCCTTGCCGATGGAGCCGCCGGTCAGCCTGGGCAGCTTGGGGTCGGGCTTGAGGTCGGTGCGCTCGACGTTGGCGTGGGCGACGCGGCGGCGGCCGTTTTCAGCGACGATTTCGTAACGCGGCCGGACGAAATGCTTGCCGGCCTGGATCTCGAACTGGAGGGGCCAGCGCGCGTCGGGGAACAGCTCGCGGGTGTCGAGCGCCAGGGTGGCGAAGGGGGCGATCTCGCGGTCGAGGGCGCGAATCTCGTCGGAGCCCATCAGGTTGAGGCCAACGGCGCCCGCCGGGATCGGCGTCGGGTGGCTGTTCTGGATCCACAACGACACCCGCTCGTCCTCGCGCGGGGCGGGCAGGCCGGCGTAGCGCTCGGCCGGCCAAGCGTTGGCGTCGTGGGTGCAGGAAAGAACGGTGTCGTCATCGCCGTAGGTGTCGAGCGCGTATTTCACCACGTCGTGCCCGGCGGCGCCGATGACGTGCAGGAACAGCGTGCCGCAGAAGTCGTCCAGCCCGAGCCGCTCGCGCACCTGCCGGCTGTCGATCACCACCGTGCCGTCGCTGGGCGGCATCGCCTCGGTCCATTCGGCGATCGGGCGGCCGTTGCCGTCGAACAGGCAGGCCCACAGCCGGGTGCCCTTGGCGCCGTAGCGCGGCCAGTAGTTGGCCGAGACGATGCGGGTGTGCTGCCCGGCCTCGTCTCGGAACCAGGCGAAGTTGGTCGCCCAGTTGAACTTGGACAGGTAATGGCCGGGGTCGTTCAGCATGTCCTCGGGAACGCGCATGGCGTCCAGCGAAACGACGCCGGCGTCCTTCGGGATCAGGTGGGCGATGTGCCCTTCGCAGCGCTGGGAATCGAAGGCAACGACGAAGACGGTGCGGGCGCCGCTGTCCGGCAGCTCCGTCACCGCGCGGGCGGTGTGGCCGAAGATCTCGGTGCCGACCAGCTCGACATTCTGCACATAGACCCCGGCCACCGGGATGGCCGACAGGTCGTAGAACTCGGCCAGACCCGACAGCAGCCCCAGCGGATCGTAGATGGCGACCGGACCGTAGGACGCCAGACGCGCCATCAGGATGGCCGCCTTGGGCGCCGCCAGCGGGTGGCCCACCGCCTTGAAGAAGCTGGAGCCGCCGGTGACGTTGGAGAAGGTCTCGATCCGAAGAGGCATGGGACACACGCGAAAGAGCAACCGAAGGCGTCGGTTATAGCCCGTCGGTAGGGGGCGCGACAGCCCTTTGTCCGAACGCCCGTGGATGTCCTCCTGGATGTCATCGCCGCATTTCCCCCTTGTCGCCGGCACGGTTTCGATATATCTAATTTTTCGATATATCGAAACTATATCAAGAGAGGGTCTGATGTTTCGGCATCTGTTTCACAAGGGCAGCCATCGCTTTTCCCGACCGGATTCCGAGGAGGAGGGCGGCGGTCGCGGCTTCGGCCGGGGCGGCCGGCACGGTCATCGCGGCGGCTGGGGCGGCTGGGGCGGTGGCCGCGAACGCGGCGAGGGCCGCGTCTTCGGCCAGGGCGACCTGCGTCTCGTCCTGCTCTGGCTGATCGAAGAGAAGCCGCGCTCCGGCTACGACTTGATCAAGTCGATTGAGGAACTGGTCGGCGGCGCCTACAGCCCGAGTCCTGGCGTCGTCTACCCGACGCTGACCCTGCTGGAGGAGCAGGGCCACATCCGGGTGGCGTCGAGCGAGGGCTCCAAGAAGCTCTACGAGATCACGCCCGAGGGCGCCGATGCGCTGAAGGCCAACGCCGCGACCATCGCCGCGATCCGCGAGCGCATCGCCCATGTCCGCGCCCACCATGGCCGGGAGCCCGCGCCGCAGATCGTCCGGGCGGTGGAAAATTTCAAGCTGGCCTTGCGGTTGCGGCTGTCGCGTGGCGAACTGACGCCCGAACAGATTCAGGCCATCGCCGAGGCCGTCGACGCCGCCGCCCTGGCGGTCGAGCGCGCCTGAGCGGCGGTTTCATGGAAACGGAGGAGAACCACATCATGGCCGCATCGACCACGCGCATCGCGACGGCGAACGCACGCCGCTACATGACCCAGCTCTGCAAGCATTGGGCGCACAAATTCGCGGTGACCTACGACGAGAACCAAGGCGCCGTGCCCTTCAGCGAGGATCGCCTGTGCCGGCTGGCCGCCGACGACACGGGGCTGGACATCACCATCGAGGTGGCGGACGCGGCGGGGTTGCCGCAACTCCAGCAGGTGGTGATCGACCACCTGAAGCGCTTCGCCTTCCGCGAGGAGTTGGGCGAGCCGGTGTGGACGCCGGTGGGGTGAGGGGAGGGAGCGTGTTTCGAGACACGGGCCGCGCCCCGGCCGCTCCCCCCGCTGGGCGGGGAGCGGCCGGGTGGGGCAAGGGGTGAAGGAGCTTCAATACCCCTTGGACTGGCCCCCGAACACGCCCTTGGCCCAGGCGCCGACGCGGTGGCGCCACTGCTCGTGCCAGATGTAGACGCTGCCCTTGACCCAGTTCATCTGGATGGCCCGGCGCTGGCCCTCGAAGGGGTGGTGGCCGTGCCAGGAGGTGTCGCTGCGGCGGAAGCACATCAGGGTGCCTTCCTCCGGCGGAACCTCGGCGGCGTAGTCTTCCAGGTTCTGCGAGCGCAGGATGCGCAGGCGCCCGCCCGCCGCTTCCCAGGGCGGGTTCATGTAGATCAGCACGGTGATGACCTTGCTCGCCGAATCCGGATGGATCTTGCCGTCCGTCGCCCGGCACATGCCGCGCGCGGTGAACATGGTTGGGTACTGCGACAGGTCGAGGTCGAACTTCTCGGAGAAGGCCTTGCAGACCTCCGGCCCCTTCAGTTCCTTGATCATCGCGTCGAAGGCCGGCCCCTGCGGGAAGACGCCGAGCGGGATGGAGCCCGGCTTGTCCACCTTCGGGTAATCGCGGTGCAGCGCCTCCAGATGCTCCTTCTTCACGAAACCGGGCACGCACAGGAAGTCGTACGGATCGTGTTGCAGGGGCGTGGCGCGGAACTTGTCCAGATCGAGCATGGACATCGCAGGAGGTCTCCAGGCGGAATGACGGTCGGCGACCGTCGCTATCGGCGGCTATTAATCACGCAATGGGCTGATCGGGGAAGCACAGCTCGTGGCGCGCCCGCCATTCCGGCGAGACATAGTTGACGATGATCGACTTGCGCACGCCTTCGATCGGCCGCTTGGCGAAGCCGTGCCACGTGTCGGCGCCGGGGATGAAGATCAGCCCCTCGTTGAAGGCGTAGGGCGCGCGGGCGACGATGGTCTTCGTCGAATCCAGAACGTCGGTCCCCCAGTCGGCACAGTTCGGCCCCTTTGAGAGATACACCAGCATCGTGTATTTCTTCACGCCGATGTCGGTGTGTGGCTCCAGCCAGAAGCCGTCGGTGTCCTGGCAATACTCGATGCGCAGGCTGGTGCCCGACAGGTCGACGTCGCAGGTGCGCTGGATGGCGTCGGTGACCTCCCGGCTCTGGAAGGCCTGGGCGACCGTCTCGCACACCGGATGCTTCGCGCGGTTCTCCGCCCCGAAATAGGTGCGCGACGCGTTGTTGGTCTCGCGCTTGCCGTAGGTGTCGGACACCCGCGGCGGACCCCAGGGCAGGGCGGCGATGGCGTCGGCGGAATCCTCCGGCAGCGCCTCGGTCAGCAGCCAGTGCCGGTAGGGCTGGGAGGACAGCCGGCTGCCCTCCAGGCAGCGCAGGAAGCTCTGGGAGACGGCGGCAGGGGTGGTCATGGTGTGGTCATCCGGATCGACGAAACTTTGGCGGATCGGCGAAGCTTTGGGCATCTGCCTGCGATCGAGGCTGCGCGTTTATGGCACGGAGCCCGCCGCCGGGCCGCCGCAAAACCGGCCCTGCCGGTGGGTGTGCGGTTTCGTCGCAAGATCATTGCGTGTGATGCCGCGCCCGGTGCACCGCAAGGCGGTGGCGCAGCTCGTCGGCGACGCCCCGGGTGTCGTTCAGCAGCTGGTGGTCCCATGTGCCGAGCGTGCCGTCGAAGCGCCGGGTGATGCCGTCCTTGTAGAGCCCGTCGTGGAAGGCGCGGAACTTGGGCGAGCCGCCGTCCAGCTCGATGACGTAGGTCGGCTTGCCGGTCGAGCAGGCCTCCGACGTCATCGACACGCTGTCGCAGGTGACGACCACGGCGTCGGCGAGGCCGAGATAGCCGAAATAGGGGTTCTCGCCGGTGCCGTCCCACACCTCGGCCGGCAGGCCGGACAGGCGGGCGCGCAGGATCGCCTCGTTGTCGGCCCCGGTGCGGCGCGACGGCGTCACCATCAGCCCGGCGCCGTGGCTGCGCGTCAGGTTGACCAGCTTCTCGGCCACCTCGCCCATGATCGCCGGGGTCAGGCTGTAGACGCCGTTGTTGCCGCCGATCAGCACGGCGACGCGCGGGTGCGGCAGATGGGCGAGGCGGGGAGCGAAGCGGGCCGCCGCCTCGGCCAAAATCGCGGGCGTCACCCGGTGCAGGGCGCCGCGTGTCACCAGCACGTTGTCGCCGCGCAGCTTGTCGTGGCGCGGCACCACGACGAGATCGAAATGGCGCGGCGAAATCTGCGGATCCTGGATCTGCACGGTGAAGGTGCGGCCGCGCGACTGCCGGCGCACCGCCAGCGACGGCGCGATGCTCTGCCGCCCGGTGCCGATCAGCAGGTCGGGCCAGGGCGCCTGGATCGGGTCGCCGCCCGGCCCGGCGGCGAAGCGGTTGCCGACGCGCAGGTAGGGGCTGAGCTGGCGCCAGGGGGAGCGCAGCGACACGCGCTTGACGACGGGCGTCAGGCCCAGCGCCTCGGCCAGGCCGATGCACTGGTTCTCCATGCCCGGCTTGCCGTCGGACACCACCCAGCAGGTCAGGAGCTGCATCATATCTCGGATTGTTGTGGGAGCGAAGGGAGGAGAGCAAAGCGCGGCATCAGGGGCGACCGCTCTTGCAGGGGTTTCGGTCTTGGCGTAGACACCATCACCGTGTAATATCCTTTCTCCAAATCACCCCCGGAGCGACCGAGTAAACCATGCGGCGGGTCAAACTCGACCGAATTGACCGGCGTATTCTGCGCGACCTGCAGAACGACGGTCGGATGACCAACGTGGAGCTTGCCCGGCGTGCCGGCATCTCCGCCCCGCCCTGCCTGCGCCGCGTCCGCGCGCTGGAAGAGGCGGGATTCATCCGCGGCTATCACGCGGACGTCAACCCCGACGCGCTGGGGTTCGGCGTGACCGTGTTCGCTCAGGTGGGCTTGAGCAGCCAGGCCGAAGCGGACCTAAAGAAATTCGAGGAGCTCGTCAACAGCTGGCCGCTGGTGCGCGAGTGCAACATGCTGGCCGGCGAGTACGACTTCGTGCTGAAGATCGTCGCGGAGGACTGGGACGACTACCAGCGCTTCCTGACGACCAAGCTGACGGCGGCGCCCAACGTCGCCCATGTGAAGTCGGCCCTGTCGATCCGCACCTCCAAGCACAACCCCGGCGTTCCCATCGACGTCGATTCGCCCGACATCCCCGAGGGGACCGAGGACGAGGAGGACGAGGATTTCGCCGAGGACGAGGCGCCCGCCCGCGTCACCCGGCGCTGACGGGCTAGAGGATCGTGGCGGCGAAGGCCCGGACGAGGCCCGCCGCCGCCGCGGCCAGCACCACCCAATGGATGGCGGCGTTCCAGCGCACCAGCGCCGCGAGCGCCGCCGCCATGACCGCCCAGGCCCAGAGCGTTCCGCTCCAGCCGCCGGCCCCTCCATCCGGCAGCAGCACGGCCACTCCCAGATAGACGCCCAGATTCAGGATCACCCCGACCACCGCCGCGGCGATGGCCGCGAGCGCGCCCGCCGCCATGCGGTTGTGGATCAGCCGCTCGACATAGGGGGCGCCGGCGAAGATGAACAGGAAGCAGGGCAGGAAGGTGACGTAGGTCGTCAGCGCCGCCCCCAGAAGCCCGGCCTGGAGCGGCGTCAGCGCGCCGGGATGGTTCCAGCCGGCGAAGAAACCGACATACTGAGTGACCAGGATCAGCGGCCCCGGAGTCGTCTCGGCCAGCGCCAGCCCGTCGACCATCTCGCGCGGCGACAGCCAGCCCTGGATCTCCACCGCCTGCTGCGCGATGTAGGGAAGCACGGCGTAGGCGCCGCCGAAGGTGACGAAGGCCGCCTTGGTGAACAGCGCCGCGACGCCGCCCCAGGGCTCGGTCCCGAAGAGCGCCAGCACCGTTCCCACCGGCACCGCCCACAGCAGAGCGAACAGAAGGGCCAGCGCCGCCAGCCGCCCCGGCCGGGGGGCGGCCTCGGGAAGGATGGCCGAGTCGGCCGGGTGGGGGTGGGCGAACCAGTGCCGGCCGCTCCACGCGGCGATCCCGCCGGTCAGCGCGGCGATGCCGATCACCAGCGGGAAGGGCAGGCCGAAGGCGAACAGCCCCAGGAAGGCCGCCGCCGCCAGGGCGACCGCCGCCGGTCCCTTCAGCGTGCGCCGGCCCATGCGCCAGACGGCGGCGAGCACGATGGCGACCACCGCCGGCTTGATCCCGTCGAAGACCGCGCCGACCATTCCGGTGTCGCCATGCGCCGCCGCCAGCCAGGACAGGGCGAACAGCACGAGGGCGCCGGGCAGCAGGAACAGCACGCCGGCCACCAGCCCGCCGCGCACCCCGTGCAGCCGCCAGCCGACATAGGTGGCGAGCTGCTGAGCCTCCGGCCCCGGCAGCAGCATGCAGAAGTTCAGCGCGTGCAGGAACCGCGTCTGGTCGATCCAGCGCCGCCGGTCGACGAGTTCGCTCTGCATCATGGCGATCTGCCCGGCGGGGCCGCCGAAGCTGGTGAGGCCGAGGCGCAGCCAGTAGAGGCAGAAAGGCAGGAAGGCTGGGGTGGGGGTGGTCATGGCGGCCGGTGGTTGGGGGCAGGACGTGAAACACGGCCCCACCCCGACCCTTCCCGCTCACGCGCAAGCTTCGCTCGCGCCGACGCTCCCGGCGGACCGTCGGGCCACCGGGAGCAGGGGAGGGCCGGGATGCGGGCCGTGTCCGAACCGTGATCCCTGCTTACCGCAGACCCGCCCCGTCCGCACGCCGCAAAATTCGCACCGCCCGCCGTTCGGGCTCAATCCCGAGGCCCGGTGGTTTTCCGGCGAAGCGGTGCTAATATTGCAATCGCGAGCGCCGCCGACGGGGTGGCGCGCCGGGTGCCGGGGACCTGCGAGAATGATGGCTTCTACCCTGCGTCTTGCGGTGGTGGCGGGAATGGCGATGGCGGCGTGGACGGTCGCGCCGTCCGCCGCGCGGGCCGCGTCGGGCGTGCACGCCGAGGAGATCGTGCGCTTTCCCTCGCAGGACGCCGACCTGACCGGCGGCGCCCCCACCACCCTGACCGGGCGCCTGCTGCGTCCCGCCGGCAGCGGTCCGCACCCGTCGGTGGTGCTGCTGCACGGCTGCGGCGGTCTCTACGCCAAGAGCACCGGGCGGGTGTCCCCGCGCCATGTCTGGTGGGCGACGACGCTCCAGCGCCAGGGCTACGAGGTGCTGATGGTCGACAGCTTCGGCCCGCGCGGCGTGTCCGACCTCTGCACCGCCAAGGAGCGTCCGGTCCGCGCCTCGGTCGAGCGCAAGCGCGACGCCTGGGCGGCGCTGGCCTATCTGCGCCACCGCCCCGAGGTGGATCGCGGCCGGATCGCGGTCATGGGCTGGTCGCAGGGCGCTGGCACGGTGTTGGCCGCCTTCGGCGCCGGCGAGGATGGGCCGGCGGGGTCGGAGGAGGGCGGCTTCCGCGCCGCCATCGCCTTCTACCCCGGCTGCAAGACCCCGCTGGGCGACGAGGACTGGCAGCCCGACGGCCCGCTGCTGATGCTGGTCGGCGAGAAGGACGACTGGAACCCGCCGCAGAGCTGCGTCGAGCTGTCCAAGCGCGACGTGGTGAAGGAACGGATGGAGCTGGTCGTCTACCCCAACGCCTACCACGGCTTCGACGCGCCCGACGCGCCGGTGCGCAAGCGCAAGGATCTGGCGACGGTTCCCGGCGGCACCGCGCATGTCGGCACCGACGAGGACGCGCGCAACGACGCCATCGCGCGGGTGACGAGTTTCCTGAACGAGCGGCTGCGCGCCGGCGGCTGACGTCCCCGGTCCGCCGCCCGTCAGTCCAGCGAGAAGATCTTCGCCCCGACTCCGTTGTCGAGCAGCACCGTCGCGAACAGCGTCAGGATCGGCACCAGGAACATCAGGCCGATGACGCAGCGGATCAGCAGATCCTTGCGGCGGGCCGACCGGCACAGCGGGCAGTCGTCGGGGCCGTGCCCATAGTCGGAACCGCAATAGGGGCAGGCGGTGGTGTCGCTCATGATCGATCGGTCTTTCCCAGGCGTCCCCACCACGGGCTCGGGGCCATGGGCGTAGGATTGGCCGCATTGTGGGCCAATCCCGCCGCCGTCCGTCATGAAATCCCTGTCATCCGCGCCCCGGTCCCGTCCGGCGGCCGTCCAGACGTGGCGTGCTCAGAGCAGCGCCATGGCGCCGACCCAGCCTCCCAGCGCCAGGATCGCCAGCAGCACCAGCGTCGTGCCGATCACCGCGTTGGTGCGGCGAATCGAAAGGCAGTTCGGGCAGCCGCTCTCCTCCGCCGGGTAGGTCTTGTGGCAGCGCTCGCAGCGGACGGTCGGGTCCGTCATGGCAATCCTCGTGGGGGAACGGAAGGTTGGGAAGGTCACCGCCAGGGCGGGCGGCGCGGCGTACGCTAGCACAGGCGCTCTCAGTCCGCATCGCCGCCGCCGGCTCCGGAACCGGCGTCCAGGTCGGCGGGCTGGCACTCCGCCACGGCGCAGATCCGGGCCAGCGTCTCGAACCGCAGCCCTTCACCTTTCCGGTGCGCGGCAGCGACAGGTCGGCCTTGGTGATGCCGATGCGCTGGGCCAGCTCCTTGGCCTTCATCCTGCGGCGGGCGAGCATCTGGTCGAGCGTGCGCGAATGGGCTTTGAGTCGGACGAACATTGGGTTGGACGAAGCCGGGGGTGGATGAAGCCGGCATTCTCATCGGCCAGGGCGGCGGACTTCGGACCTGATGAGCGGCACGGGCACCGGTCGCCTCAACGACGGCACGCCGATCAAGGTCGCCTTCAGTCCGCCGCCGAGGACGGAATGACCGGCTCCACCTGGAATTCGGCTGTCCGCAAGTCGGAGGGCCGAAGATCGGAGGCCCGCAGCTCCGCCGCCTGGAGGCGGCGCGGGCTGTGGTCGAGCGGCTCCAGCAGCGGCAGCTCGGCGCCCTCGGGGGCGGCGTGCAGGTCGCGGAAGCGCCGCGCGGTGACCAGCACGCGCGATTCCAGCGTGCCGACCGCGCCGTTGTAGCAGCCGACCGCCTTGTCGAGCTGCGAGCCCAGCCGCTCCAGATGGCCGCCCAGGTCGGACAGCCGCTTGTACAGTTCGCCGCCCAGCGCGCTGATCTCGCGGGCGTTGTCCGCCAGCCGTTCCTGCCGCCAGCCATAGGCGACGGCGCGCAGCAGCGCGATCAGGGTGGTGGGCGTGGACAGGATCACCCGGTGGTCGATGCCGGCCTCGATCAGCGCCGGATCCTGCTCCAGCGCGGCGGAGAAGAAATTCTCGCCCGGCAGGAACAGCACGACGAATTCCGGGCTGTCCTGGAACTGGTCCCAATAGGCCTTGGTGCCGAGCTGCCTCATGTGCTCGCGCACATGGCGGGCGTGGCGGGCCATGCCGTCGCGGCGCCCGGCCTCGTCGGCCGCCTGGAGGGCGTCGAGATAGCCCTCCAGCGGGGTCTTGGCGTCGACGACGATGGTCTTGCGGCCGGGCAGGGTGACGACCAGATCGGGGCGCAGCCGGCCGTTTGCGCTGTCCACCGTCGCCTGTTCGAGGAAGTCGCAATGGTCGAGCATGCCGGCCATCTCACAGACCCGGCGGAGCTGGATCTCGCCCCAGCGGCCGCGCGCGGCTGGGCTGCGCAGGGCGCGGACGAGGTTGCCGGTCTCGGAACGGAGCTGGCTCTGCGTCTCGACCAGCGACAGCACCTGCTGCCGCAGCCCTTCGTAGGCGCCGGCGCGGGTGGTCTCCATCTCGCGGATCTGGCGGTCCATGGTCTCCAGCGTCTGACGCACCGGATCGACGATGGCGGCGATGGCGGTCTGCCGCTTGTCGAGGTCGCCCCTGGCCTGCTCCTGGAAGCCGCTCAGCGTCTCGCGCGCCAGGTCGAGGAAGCTGCGGTTGTTGTGGCGCAGCGCCTCGGCCGACAGCGCCTTGAAGCTGTCGGACAGGGTGGCCTGGGCACGCTCCAGCAGGGCCAGCTTCTCGGCGGCGGCGGCGCGCTCGGCCTCCAGGCTGGTGGCCAGCTCGCCCTGGCGCTGGCGGGCCGCCGCGATCTCGCTCTGGAGGCGGGCGATCTGGTGGTCGCGCGCCTCGACCTCTTCGCGCAGGTCGTCCTCGACCCGTTCGGCAAGGTCGAGCCGGGTGGCCAGTTCGGCGTGCAGCGCCGCGGCGGCGGCCTCGGCGCGGGCGGACGCGGCGCCCAGGATCGCCCAGACCAAGCCACCTCCCAGGCAGAGTCCGGCGAATCCACCCAGCGCCAGCGATACGGTGTCCACCGCGACCTGCATGCAACCCCTCGACCGACCGTCGTCACGCGAAACCGAAGGGGTGCAGCCTACAGGAACGAATCGCGAATTGGAACGGGGCGCGAACAGACGCGCAAGCGCCGCTTCTCCGCTTGTCCAACGGAGGGCTCCGCGCCATATCGGAGGCCATGTCCGACGATACCCTTTCCCCCGGCGGTCCCCGTGTGCGCGCCATCCCGCCCGGCGAGGATCGCGAGCGGCTGCTGTGCCCCGACTGCGGCTACATCGCCTACCAGAATCCGCTGATCGTGGTGGGCTCGGTCGCCACCTGGGAGGATGGGCGCATCCTGCTGTGCCGCCGCGCCATCGAGCCGCGCAAGGGCTTCTGGACGCTGCCCGCCGGCTACATGGAGGAGCGCGAGAGCACGGCCGACGGCGCCGCCCGCGAAGCCTGGGAGGAGGCGCGGGCGCGCATCGCCACCGGCCCGCTGCTGGCGATCTACGACATCCCGCGCATCAGCCAGGTGCAGTTGATCTTCCACGCCCGGCTGCTGTCCGACGACATCGCCGCCGGCCCGGAGAGCGAGGAGGTCGGGCTGTTCGCCTGGGAGGAGATCCCGTGGGGCGAGCTGGCTTTTCCGACCGTCCATTGGGCGCTGCGCGAGCACCGCGAGCGGCTGGGGCGCGGCGGCTGCGCCCCGGCGGTCAACCCGACCCCCGACGCGCTGGCCCGCTGGGCGACCATGCTGTAGCGCGCCGCCCGCGTCACTCGGCGGGGAATTTCGCCACCACGTCCTGCGTCGCCTCGCCCCGGCGCACGGTGATCGGCAGCCAGGTGCCGGGGGCCTGCCGCTGGACGATGGCGGTCAGGTCGGCGGGCTTGCGGATCGGGTTGCCGGCGGCGCTGACCAGCCGGTCCCCGGCGGCCAGGCCGGCGGCGGCGGCGACGCTGTTGTCGAGCACCGAGCCGATCCTCACCCCGTCGGGCGCCGGGTCGAGCTGCACGCCCAGCCGTGGGCGCGGCGGCTCGGCGGGCTCTTTCGACGGGCCGAGTCCGAACACCGCGTCGGCGACGCGGCCGTCGAGATCGGCGCAGGGGCGGTCGGCGTCCCAGGGCAGCAGGACTGCCGAGTCGGGAATGCCGAGGTCGGCGAGCTGGTGCGGCACGCCGTTGCGCTGCTCGGCGTGGCCGGCGCCGAGGATGGCGACGACGCCGCGGCCGGTGGCGCGGCGGGTGTCGGCGATGCGCTCGGCCATCGCGCGGTCCCAGATGCTCTGCGCCTCGATGAAGCGCTCCGCCGCCTCGGGCGGCGAGTCCGGCCGGTTGTGGGCGGCCAGCGTCTCCAGCAGCCGTTCGCGGTAGGCGGCGGTCGGCGGGGCGGGGTTGCCGACGCCCTCCCGGTCCGCTTCGGGGACGGCGGCCCAGCCCTCGCGGGCGATGCGGGAGATCAGCGTGCGCTCGACGTTCAGCCCGACCACCGGCAGCCGGTGCATGCGGGCGAAATGCAGGATCGGCATGTAGAAGGCCGGGTCGAAGCCCCAGACGTTGCGCCAGTCGCTCTCCTTCAGGAAGGTGGCCTCGTCCAGCCCACCGGCCGACCAGCGGTCGAGCAGCGGCTGGAGCCGGCGCGGCATCATCTCCAGCCCGACCGCCAGATCGGGGTTCAGCGCGTGCAGGCCGGCCAGCGCGTGGAGCTGCCAGCGGTGGTGCTCGGCCTTGTCGTGCTGCTCGCCCAGCAGGACGGCCGGCTGTTCGGCGACCCGGCGCAGCAGCGGCGCCGTCTCCTGGCGCCGGCCGGTGCCGTCGGCCCAGACGCCCGGCGGAACGCAGGCGGGCGCCGTCTCCTCCGCGCGCAGCGGAAGGGCGGTCAGCAGTAGCAGGGCGAGCAGGGGAAGGCGGCGCACGGGGCAGCTCCGTCGTGAAGGCATGGCCCCAAGGTTGGGCATGGCCGGCACGGCGTCAACGGCGCCGTCGGGGTGGCGCCGCCGGGTTGATGAAGCCGCGTTCAGGATCGGAGCCCGGAGCGGCGCCGCCGGGGCCGGGGTGGCGACGCGGCTCCGGTGGGCGGCTACCAGCCGCCGGCCGCGAGCATGGCCGATCCCTGCGACAGCCGGGCGCTGAAATAACTATTTTAAAAAGATGGTGACGTATTTTCGCATCCAGAAGTATTCTGCGACGATACCCATCGCGTGATCGGCGGCGTTAAAATTTCTCGTGGAAATTGCATGTGCCCTGCGCCGCTTGGAGAGGAGCGGTCCCAAGGCGTTCGCCATCCGGTGCAACGCACGCTTTTGGAGCTTTTCCCGTGGGAGGAAACCCGTTTCCGGGCCGAGCCGTGGGGCCGGCGGGGTGTTGCCGGCCATGCGCGTGGACCGCTCGCGACTCTTCCGCAACGGCCCGGACCGCGCTAGCATGGCGTTATGCCGCACCGTAAGACCGTCATCCTGACCGGCGCCAGCCGGGGTATCGGACACGCCACCGTCGCGCGCTTCAGCGCCGAGGGCTGGCGCGTGATCTCCTGCTCGCGCGAGGACGTCCCGGCGCATTGCCGGCGCGATCCCAACTGGACCCACCACATCCCGACCGACCTGTCCGATCCGGCCAGCCGCGCCGCCTTCGTCGAGGAGGCCAACGACGCCCTCGACGGCGCGCCGCTGCACGCGCTGATCAACAACGCCGGCATCTCGCCCAAGACGCCGATCAGGGAGCGGCTCGGCTGCCTGAACGGCTCGCTGGAGGGCTGGCACCGGGTCTTCGAGCTGAACTTCTTCGCCACCCTGGTCCTGGCGCGCGGCTTCGCGGCACCGCTGTCGCGGGCCAAGGGGGCGATCGTCAACGTCACCTCCATCGCCGGCCATTCGGTGCATCCCTTCGCCGGCTCGGCCTATTCGACCTCCAAGGCGGCGCTGTCGGGCCTGACGCGCGAGATGGCAGTGGAGTTCGCCGAGATCGGCGTCCGCGTCAACGCGGTGGCCCCCGGCGAGATCGAGACGGCGATGACCGGCCCGGAATACGACGTGCTGATCCCGCGCATCCCGCTGAAGCGCATGGGCACGCCGGAGGACGTCGCGGCGGTGATCTTCTACCTGTGCGGTCCCGATTCGGCCTATATCACCGGAACCGAAACCTTCATCACCGGCGGCCAGCACCTGTTCTGAGAAGGCTCCGCTACCGCCGGACGGCGCCTCCCGTATGAGGGGCACAGGGATCGCAGCGATGAGCAGTCTCTACGATCGTGATTTCTACGCGTGGGCCAACGAGCAGGCGGCGCTGCTGCGGGCGGGGCAATGGTCGGCCGCCGACGTCGCGCACATCGCCGAGGAGATCGAGAGCATGGGGCGGAGCGAGAAGCGCGAACTCGTCAGCCGGCTGACCGTGCTGCTGCTCCATCTTTTGAAGTGGCAATTCCAGCCGGCGCTGCGCGGCAATTCCTGGCGCCTGTCGGTCGCCAACGCCCGCGACCGGCTTGTCGATCATCTCGACGACAACCCAAGCCTGAAGGCCAAGCTGCCGGACGCGACGGCATCGGCCTACCGCTACGCCCGACGCGAGGCGTCGGCGGAATCCGGATTGCCGGAGGACATTTTCCCGTCCGACTGCCCCTGGTCCTTCAAAACCTTGATGGCTCAGGATTTCTGGCCGGAGTGACGGCCAGCTCAATGAAAGTTCCGGCCCGAGGGGAAGACTCCTTGCTCCGCCGGGGCGAGCGCGCCGGTCCGCTGGCCGGGGGTGAAATCGCCCATCAGTTCGCCCAGCCGGTGGGTCAGGTCGACCAGCGTCTCGACCCGCAGATGCACCACGCCCTCGTGGTTCTGCACCCGGCCGGTGGCGGCCAGCAGGCGGGCGGTCATGATCGGGCGGCGGAAGGTCTCGAACAGGTCGGGCAGGACGACGAGGTTGGCGACGCCGGTCTCGTCCTCCAGCGTCAGGAAGACGACGCCCTCGGCGCTGCCCGGCCGCTGGCGCACCAGCACCAGCCCGGCCACCGTCAGCCGCCGGCCGTCGCGGGTGGCGGCCAGCCGCTCGGACGGGGTGATGCCGGGCAGCCCGTCGCGCAGCAGCGCCAGCGGGTGGGCCTTCAGCGACAACGACAGGCTGCCGTAATCCATCACCACATGCTCGCCCAGCGGCATGGCGGGCAGGGGGGCGTCGGGCTCGTCCGCCGCGTTGCCGTCGAGCCGGGCGAACAGCGGCAGGGGTGAGTCGCCCAGCGCCCGCACCGTCCACAGCGCCGCCCGCCGGTCCAGCCCGACCGAGCGGAAGGCGTCCGCCCTGGCAAGCCGTTCCAGGGCGGCGGCCGGCAGCCGGGAGCGCCGCCACAGGTCGTAGGCGTCGCGGTAGCCGCCGGCGCGCGACAGGACGAGCGCCTTGGCGTCGGGTTCGGTGAAGCCCTTGATCAGGCGGAAGCCCAACCTCAATCCGAGCCTTTCCGCCTTCGTCCCGCTTTCCGCTCCGGGGAGAGGGGGCGGGGCGTCGGGCTGGACCGGTTCCAGCACGCAGTCCCAGTCCGAGCGGTTCACGTCCGGCGGCAGCACGGTCACGCCGTGCCCGCGGGCGTCGCGGACGATCTGGGCCGGGGCGTAGAAGCCCATCGGCTGGCTGTTCAGCAGCGCCGCCGCGAACACCGCCGGGTGGTGGCACTTGAGCCAGGCCGACACATAGACCAGCAGGGCGAAGCTCGCCGCGTGGCTCTCGGGGAAGCCGTACTCGCCGAACCCCTCGATCTGCCGGAAGCAGCGTTCGGCAAAGTCGGGCGGGCAGCCGTTGGCGAGCATGCCGGCGATGAATTTTTCGCGGAAGCGGTGGACGTCTCCGCTCTTGCGGAAGGAGGCCATGGCCCGGCGCAACCGGTCGGCTTCCGCCGCGCTGAAGCCGGCGCCGACCATGGCGATCTTCATCGCCTGTTCCTGGAACAGCGGCACGCCGTAGGTCCTGCGCAGCACCGGCTCCAACTGCGGCATCGGGTGGGTGACCTCCTCCTCCCCGCGGCGGCGGCGCAGGTAGGGGTGGACCATGCCGCCCTGGATCGGGCCGGGGCGGACGATGGCGACCTCGACGACCAGGTCGTAGAAATTTTCCGGCTTCAGGCGCGGCAGCATCGACATCTGCGCCCGGCTCTCCACCTGGAACACCCCCAGGCTGTCGGCCCGCCCCAGCATGGCGTAGACGCGCCGGTCGTCCGGCGGCAGGCTGGCGAGCGTCAGGCGCGGCCCGCCATGGTGCCGCTCGATCAGGTCGAACGCCTTGCGCACGCAGGTCAGCATGCCGAGCGCCAGCACGTCGACCTTCAGGATGCCCAGCGCGTCGATGTCGTCCTTGTCCCACTCGATGGTGGTGCGGTCCTCCATGGCGGCGTTGGCGACCGGGCAGAGGTCCGACAGCGGCCCGCGCGTGATGACGAAGCCGCCGACATGCTGCGACAGGTGGCGGGGAAAGCCGATCAGCTCCTCCGCCAGCTCCAGCGTTTGCCGGAGGCGCGGGTCGTCGGGATCGACGCCGCAGCGCCGGGCGCGCTCCGCGTCGACGCCTTTCGAACTCCAGCCCCAGATCGAGCCGGTCAGCCGCGCCACCAGATCGGCCGACAGCCCCATCGCCTTGCCGACGTCCCGCAGCGCTCCGCGCGCGCGGTAGCGGATGACGGTCGCGGTCAGCCCGGCGCGGTGGCGCCCGTATTTTCCGTAGATGTGCTGGATGACCTCCTCGCGCCGCTCATGCTCGAAATCGACGTCGATGTCGGGCGGCTCGTTGCGGGCGGTGGAGATGAAGCGCTCGAACAGCAGCTCGACCTCGGTCGGGTCGACGGCGGTGATGCCCAGGCAGTAGCAGACCGCCGAATTGGCGGCGCTGCCCCGGCCCTGGCAGAGGATATCCTGCGCCCTGGCGAAGCGCACGATGTCGTGGACGGTCAGGAAATAGGGCGCGTAGCGGAGCTGCCCGATCAGCGCCAGCTCGCGCTCCACCGTGTTCCGCACCGGGTCGGGGATGCCGCCGGGGTAGCGTTCCCTCGCCCCCTCCCAGGTCAGCGCGACCAGCGTCTCCTGCGGGTCGCGTCCTTCGGCCACCTCGTCGGGGTACTCGTAGCGCAGTTCGTCCAGCGAGAAGCGGCAGGCGTCGGCGATCTCCACCGTGCGGGCAACGGCGTCGGGATGGTCGCGGAACAGGCGGGCCATCTCGACGCCGGCCTTCAGGTGGCGCTCGACGTTGGCGGCGAGCCGCCAACCGGCCGTGTCGATGGTGGCGTGGTGGCGGATGCAGGTCAGCACGTCGGCCAGCGCCCGGCGCGACGGGTGATGGCACAGCACGTCGTTGGTGGCGACCAGCGGCACGCGCTCGGCCGCCGCCAGCCCGGCCAGCCAGTGCAGCCGCCGGGCGTCGTCGCCCCGGTAGCGGTGGCTGGCGGCGAGGTGAAGCTGTCCACGCGCCAGCCCGCCGCGCCACGCCCGCAACTCGTGGACGAAGGACGGGTCGCGGCGGTCGGGCGGCAGCAGCAGGAGCAGCATGCCCTCGGCGTGGGCCAGCACGTCGGTGCGCGCGAGGAAGCACTCCCCCTTGGGCGCCCGCATCTTGCCGAGGGTCAGCAGGCGCGACAGCCGGGCGTAGGCGGCGCGGTCGGTCGGGTAGGCGAGCAGGCTGTCGGCGTCGGTCAGGTCGAGCCGGCAGCCGATCACCGGCCGGATGCCGGCCGCCTTCGCGGCGGCGTGCATCTGGACGACGCCGGCCAGCGTGTTGCGGTCGGCGACGCCGATGGCGGCGTGGCCGAGCCGCGCCGCCGTCGCGGCCAGTTCGTTGGGATGGGAGGCGCCCTCCAGAAAGGAGAAGCTGGTGGCGACCTGAAGCTCGGCGTAGGGGGTCATGGAAAGTGCCCTCTTCCGGGGCGGGAGAGGGAGAGCCGGCCAGCCCTCATCCGAAGAATCCGTGCAGGTACCAGCGCGGCGCGGCATCCGGCGGCGTGTCCGGCCGGTAGAGCCCGTCGCGGAACAGCCAGAAGCGCCGGCCGTCACGGTCCTCCACCCGGTAATAGTCGCGCGGGTTTCCGCCCCGTCCCGCTCCAGGACGCCACCATTCGGTTTCGATCCGCTCCGGCCCGTCGGCGCGGCGGACGCGGTGCAGGACGCCGCGCCAGCGGAATTGCAGCGGCGGGTCGTCGGGGACCGGAGCGGTCGCCTCGACCGGCTCGGGCGGGCTGAACAGCCGGACCGGGCGGGGGCGGTCGTCCGGCCAGCGGGCGATGGAGTCCCCTGCGGCCGGCGGGCAGCCGAGGGACGGGTGGCCGAGGGACGGATGGTTGGGGGGCGGGTGGCCGAGCGGCCGGGCGGGGGCGACGCTGCGCTCCGGCAGCCAGCTCTCGCGGGGCACCAGCCGCAGCACCGCCCGCTCGCCGAGCCGCGTGCCGAGCCGGTCGACCAGTTCGCCCAGCCCGCTGTCGTCGCCCTCGCCATCAAGCGCGGCCTGGATGGCGCCGAGCGGCGCCGTCTCGGTGGCGGCGAGGATCATCGTCTCGATCCCCGGCCCCGGCTCGACCTGTTCCAGGATCTGCCCGAACAGGCGGGCCAGCACCGCCGGGTCGCGGGTCGGGCGGCTGGCGCCGAGCGTCAGCCGCTGTGGCGCGTCGTCCAGACGCCGGTCGGTGCGGTGAGCCTCCAGCACCAGCCGCCGGGCGCCGTGCCCGGCCGCCTCCAGCCCGGCGCAGAGGGTGCCGAGCAGATGACGCATCGCCGCCGCGATGGTGTCGGCGGTGGCGATCGGCTCGGCGAAGGCGAGTCGCGCCTCATGCGGCTCCACCGGCCGGTGCGGCGAAACCGGTTCGTCGAGCCGCCCCAGCGCTTGGTCGAAACGCCGCAGCAGGCCGTCGCCGAAGCGGGTCGCCAGCGCCGCGCGGGGCAGGGCGTGCAGGTCGCCGATCCGGCGCAGGCCGACGGCGGCCAGCCCGTCGAGGGTCGCCACCGGCAGGCGCAGCGCCGCCATGGGCAGCGCGTCGAGTGCCTCGCGTCGCCGGCTGTCGGCGTCGCCGAAGCGCGCCAGCCCCCAGGCGGCGGCCGGGGTGGCGGCGATCGCGGCGCGGGCGGCGAAGCCGGCGTCCCGCAGGCGGCGGTGCAGGTCGGCGAGCAGCGCCGCCTCGCCGCCGAACAGATGGGCGCAGCCGGTGATGTCGATCATCACCCCGTCGGTCCCGTCGGGCGCGGTCCATGGGCTGTAGCGCCGGCACCAGCCGGCGATGCGGTCGAGCAGCCGGGCGTCGTCCTCGGGCGTTGCGTCGGCGACGTCGAGTCCGGGAAGCAGGGCGCGGGCGTCGGCCAGCGTCAGGCCGGGGAGGATGCCGGCGGTCTCCGCCACCCGGTTGACGGCAACGACCAGCCGGCGCCCGCGCTCGGTCCGCAGCAGCGCCAGCGGGAGCGCGCGCCGATCCGCCGCCGGACCGCGCGTGCGCGCGTCGGTCGGCAGGCGGGGCAGCCACAGCGCCAGAATGCGGCGGGCCATGCGTCGCTCACTTCTCAAAGCGTCGCTCACTCTTCAAATCGAACAAATCGTGAACATTCTAACGGCAAAGCTCACGCAGGGGGAGTCCCTCTTTCGGGGCCTCCTTGGGGCCTCCTTTGGGGTTGTCTTGTCGAAACGATAGGAAGCACCGACATTCCAGGAATGACCACACCGTTCCTGGCCCGCCATCGCTGGCTTCTTCCGTTGACCGCCCTGTTGGCGCTCGCCGCCTGCGCGCCGTCCGACCTGCGCGACGACATGCCGGGCCGCGCCCAGGGCTTCCCGCCGATCCACACCCAGACGCTGCGGCCCGGAGGGACGGCGCCCGGCGCCGACCTGTCCCCGCAGCCGACCCGGCGCTGGAGCCAAGTCCAGGCGGAGCAGGGCCGGGCGGGGCCGGGCGACCAGCCGCCCAAGCGCCGGCGCGGCAGTTCCTCGCCGCCGCCCGACCCGTCGGTGCTGCCGCAGCCGCCGCGCCCGGTCCCCTTGCCGCCGGTTCCCTCGACCCAGGGCGCCACCGACGCCTTCAAGCGCGACCTGATCCGACCGGAGGTCGACCGCATGCGCACAGACGACGCGATGGGCCGCCTCGACCCGCTGGGCCAGCGCGACCTGATGCGGCGCGAGAACGACCTGCGCCAGTTGGGCGACCCGCTGGCGCGCTAGGAGCGCGCGTCAGGTTCCGCCGGCTGGGGCCAGCCAACCTGAGCTTGCCAACTGGAGCTTGACCACCCGATGCCGCCCCGCCATACCGGCCCCCGGATCGACGCCGGAGGGGGGAATGGGCATGACGACGGTGACGGGCGCCTTCGGCACCGGGCTGACCGAGCCGGTGTGGGTGCTCCAGCATCTGCTGGGCTTTCTCGCCATCGGGATGTGGGCCGGGCAGACCGGCGGTACCGCCGTCTGGCAGGTGCCGGCCGCCGCCGTCACCGCGGCGCTGGCCGCCGGCATCGCCGCGCAGATGGGGTTGCGTCTGCCCTACGCCGCGCCGGGCCTCGCCGGGGCGCTGATCGTCACCGGCGGGCTGGTGGCGCTGGGGGTGAAGGCGCCGGTGGCGCTGGCGGTCCTGGCCGCCGCCGTCGCGGCGGTTTTCCACGGCCACCCGCACCAGGGGTCGCCGCTGTTCTGGAGCGGCTTCGCCACCGGGATGCTGCTGGTCTCCTGCGCCGGGCTGGGGCTGTCGATCGCGGTGACCCAGGCGGAGTCTGCCCGTGCCGTGCAAATCTGTGGCGGGGCGGTGGCCGTCGGAGGCGTTCTTGACCTCGTCGGCGTGATTTAACCGTTCACGGCTTGAAAAGCCGCCGTTGCGCAGAGATCTTTGCCTGACGAGACGTTCCTTCCCCCCGACCAAGAACGGGATAAGCCGTGCCCCGCGCAGGAGACAAGACCCGTTCCGAGCCCCCCGGCCATCCGCCGGCGGCGGCCTGTTCGCGTCGCCACATGCTTGCCGGCGCCGCGGCGCTCGGCCTGATGCCCGTCCTGCCCCTGTCCGCCGGGACGGCGGCGGCGCAGGAGCTGCGCTATTTCCGCCTCGCCACCGGCACGACCTCGGGCACCTATTTCCCGATTGGCGGGCTGATCGCCAACGCCGTCTCCAACCCGCCGGGCTCGCGCCCGTGCGACAAGGGCGGCAGTTGCGGCATTCCCGGCCTGATCGTGGTGGCGCAGGCGTCGAACGGCTCGGTCGAGAACATCGAGCTGCTGCGCTCCGGCGCGGTGGAGGCCGGCTTCGCCCAGGCCGACGTCGCCTATTGGGCCTACAGCGGCACCGGCAGCTTCACCGGCAAGCCGGCCTTCGAGGGGCTGCGTTCGCTCGGCATGCTCTATTCCGAGGCGATCCAGGTCGTCGTCCGCTCCGACGGCTTCATCGACCGCATGGCCGACCTGAAGGGGCGGGCCATCTCGCTGGGCGAGGAGGGGTCCGGCACGCTGGTGGAGGCGCGGCTGATCCTCGACGCCTTCGGCCTGTCGGAAACCACCATCACACCCGCCTATCTGAAGCCGGGCACGGCGGCCGACCGGCTGGCGAAGGGGGAGCTCGACGGCTTCTTCATGGTCGGCGGCTTTCCGGTCGCGGCGGTCAGCGACGTGGCGGCGCGGGTGCCGATCCGCCTGATCCCGATCGACGGCGAACCGGCGGAACGGCTGCGCCGCTCCCTGCGCTTCTACATCGAGACGGAAATCCCGGCCGAGGCCTACCCCGGCACCGCCCCGACCCCGACGCTCAGCCTGGGGGCCGAGCTGCTGACCCGCGCCGACCGCGACCCCGACCTGATCCACGGCGTGGTCAAAGCGCTGTGGCACGAGAACACCCGCCGCGTCCTGGCCGAGGGCCACCCCAAGGGCCGCAGCTTCGACCCGGCCAAGGCGGCGGTGAACGTGTCGATCCCGCTGCATCCGGGGGCCGAGCGCTACTACCGCGAGGCCGGGCTGCTCGGCAACGCGGCGAACGAGACGGACGCCCGCGCCCCCGTCCTGGAGCCGCCGCCGGCCAAGCCGTGACGCCCGGCCGGCCGCCGTCGCGTCAGAGGTCCAGGGTCCAGGGCTCGGCCTTGGAGGCGGCGGTCCAGTCCCGCATCGCCGGCAGGGCCAGCACCGCGTCCATGTAGGCGCGCGCCTCCGGTTCCACCGCGACCCCGTAGGTGGCGAAGCGGGTGATCACCGGGGCGAACATCGCGTCGGCGATGGTGAAGCGTCCGAACAGGAACGGCCCCGCCTGCCCGAAGCGGGCGCGGGCGTCGGTCCACAGGGACTGGATGCGGGCGATGTCGGCCGCCGTCTCCGGGGTCATGCCCTCGCCGTTGCGGTCCCGCTTCAAGTCCATCGACATGGTGGTGCGCAGCGCGGCGAAGCCCGAATGCATCTCCGCCGACACCGAGCGGGCGACGGCGCGGGCGTGGGACTCGTCCGGCCACAGCCCGGCGGCAGGGGCGAGTTCCGCCACATACTCGCAGATCGCCAGCGAATCCCAGATGATCCGCTCGCCGTGGAGCAGGCAGGGCACCCGGCCCGAGGGCGAGAGCGCGCGGATGCGCTCGGCCGTGTCGGGCTGGCGCAGCGGGACCAAGCTCTCCGCGAACGGCAGCCCGGCCTGCTTCAGCACCAGCCACGGCCGCAGCGACCAGGAGGAATAGGCCTTGTTGCCGATCAGCAGCGTCAGGTCGGTCATGGCGGACTCCGTGCAAGGGAAGGGACGCCGACCATGCCGGGGCACGCGCGGTCCGTCCACCCGACTGTCGCGCAGGGCACGCATGCCCCCCTTCCCAGCCACGCCGCCGCGCGCCATCCTTACGGGAACACCCGTTGGTCCCGTCATAAGGAACGCCCGTCTTGCTCGCCACCCTGCTCGCCGTCGCGGCCCCGGACACCGTTGCCCTTACTCCCATGACCAAGGCAGGCCTGCCGGACTGGCTTGCCGGCCAGCCGGCCGCCGTCGCCACCTGGGTCAAGGCCGTGGGCTTCACCGGCGACGCCGGCTCCACCGCCTTCCTGCCGGGGGACGACGGCGCCGTCGCCCGCGTGCTGGTCGGCGTGTCGGCGCTCGACGATCTGTGGGCTTTCGCCGGGCTGCCGGCCTCGCTGCCGGCCGGCTCTTACCGCATCGACGCGGCTTTCGACCGGCGGACGGCGACCCGCGCGGCGCTGGGCTGGGCGCTTGGCAGCTACCGCTTCGGGCGCTACAGGAAATCTGACAAGAGCTTCGCTGGTCTGGTCTGGCCCGCCGAGGCCGACCGCGGTGAGGTGGAGCGCGCGGCGACCGCGACCTTCCTGGTCCGCGACCTCGTCAACACCCCGGCCTGCGACCTGGGCCCGGCCGAACTGGCCGAGGCGGCGCAGGCCCTGGCCGACGAGTTCCAGGCCGGGCTGGACGTGATCGTCGGCACCGATCTGCTCGACCGCGATTACCCGGCGATCCACGCGGTCGGCCGCGCCAGCCCGCGCGCGCCGCGCCTGATCGACCTGCGCTGGGGCAACCCGGAGCATCCGAAGGTCACCATCGTCGGCAAGGGCGTCTGCTTCGACACCGGCGGTCTGGACCTCAAGCCGTCCTCGGCCATGCTGATGATGAAGAAGGACATGGGCGGCGCCGCGCACGCCCTGGCGCTCGGCCGCATGGTGATGATGGCCGGGCTGCCGGTGCGGCTGCGCGTGCTGGTGCCGGCGGTCGAGAACGTCGTGTCGGGCGACGCCTTCAAGCCACTCGACGTGCTGAACACCCGCAAGGGCCTGACCGTGGAGGTCGGCAACACCGACGCCGAGGGCCGCCTGATCCTGTGCGACGCGCTGGCCGAGGCGGATTCGGAGAAGCCGGCCCTGCTGATCGACTTCGCCACCCTGACGGGTGCGGCCCGCGTCGCGCTGGGTCCGGAACTGCCGGCGCTGCTGTGCAACGACGACGCTCTCGCCGCCGACCTCCAGGCGGCTGGGGGCGAGGTCGATGATCCGCTGTGGCGCCTGCCGCTGTGGGCGCCCTACCGCAAGGGACTCGACAGCAAGGTCGCCGACATCAACAACGTCACCACCCACGGCTTCGCCGGGGCGATCACCGCCGGCCTGTTCCTCCAGGAGTTCGTGTCGAAGGAGACGCCCTGGGCGCATCTCGACACCTACGCCTGGAACGGCTCGGCCCGTCCCGGCCGTCCGGAGGGCGGCGAGGCGCTGGGCCTGCGCGCCGCCTACGCGGTGATCGCCAAGCGCTTCGGCTGACGGCAAAGGCCAACTGCACGGCGGGCCGGGGCGAAATGAAGGGTTTTGGTTAAAATTGTCTCTTCTTTGGCCCGCCGAAGGGATGGCACGGCGAATCGGATCGTATTACAACATAAGGGGTGGGTGAGTGGCGGCCGGTTCGGCCGGCCTGATGGATTGGCGGAGACGGACACATGGCGCTCAAGGTTCGCGAGGACTACCGGACCCTGACCGGCCCGGAGAAGGCCGCCATCCTGATGCTCGCGCTGGGCGAGGAGCACTCGACCAAGCTCTTCTCGATGATGGACGACGAGGAGATCAAGGAGCTGTCCCAGGTGATGGCCAACCTGGGCACCGTGTCCGCCAACATCATCGAGCGGTTGTTCGTCGAGTTCGCCGAGCAGATGTCGGCGACCGGCTCGCTGGTCGGCTCCTTCGATTCGACCGAGCGGCTGCTGATGAAGACCTTGCCCAAGGACAAGGTCGACCAGATCATGGAGGAAATCCGTGGTCCCGCCGGCCGCACCATGTGGGACAAGCTGGCCAACGTCAACGAGTCGGTCCTGTCCAACTACCTGAAGAACGAATACCCGCAGACCGTCGCGGTGGTGCTCTCCAAGATCCGTCCCGAACACGCCGGCCGCGTGCTGACCCAGTTGCCGGAGAGCTTCGCGATGGAGGTCATCATGCGCATGCTGCGCATGGAGGCCGTGCAGAAGGAGGTTCTGGACGACGTCGAGCGCACGCTGCGCACCGAGTTCATGACCAACCTCGCCCGCACCAGCCGCCGCGACAGCCACGAGATGCTGGCGGAAATCTTCAACGGCCTCGACCGCACCACCGAGCACCGCTTCATGGCGGCCCTGGAGGAGCGCAACCGCGACAGCGCCGAGCGCATCAAGTCGCTGATGTTCACCTTCGAGGATCTGTCGAAGATGGACCCGAGCGGCGTGCAGACCCTGTTGCGCAGCGTCGACAAGCAGAAGCTCGGCACCGCGCTGAAGGGCGCGTCGGAGACGCTGAAGGACCTGTTCTTCTCCAACATGTCGGAGCGCGCGGCGAAGATCCTGCGCGAGGACATGGCGGCGATGGGCCCGGTCCGTGTCCGCGAGGTGGACGAATCGCAGATGTACATGGTGCAGCTCGCCAAGGATCTGGCGGCGCGCGGCGAGATCGTCATCTCCGAGGGCGGCGGCGAGAACGAACTGATCTACTGATCAGTGCAATCTGTCTCATGCAACGGGATTTAGGCGCAGATAATCCCGGTGATGCATGTCTTGACGTGTGCTTAGTGGGGTATCGCCCTCCGATCCAAGGACGACCTCATGCCGACCATCCATCGCCAAGACGGTTTTCGGTTCTACTTCTACAGCCACGAACCCAACGAACCCGCCCACGTTCATGGGGATCGCAGCGGGGCTTCGGTGAAAGTGTGGCTGACCTCGGTGTCCGTTGCGCATGATATGGGCCACTCGGCGAAGGACTTGGCCGAACTGTTGCGGATCGTGCGCGAGCATCGTGTCCGCTTCCTGGAGGAGTGGCATGGCTTTTTCGATTCCCAAGACTGACCTCCGCATCAAGTCTGTTGTCTGCGACGAGCATCGCCTGACGGTCGAATTGATGGATGGCCGCTCCATCGCCGTTCCGCTGGCTTGGTATCCCCGCCTGTTCGACGCCACGTCCAAGCAGCGCGGGCACTGGGAGCTTGCCGGCGGTGGTTATGGAATCCATTGGCCCGATCTGGATGAGGATCTGAGCGTCGAAGGGCTTCTGCGTGGCGCTGCCGCTCCGAAATCGCAGTTTCCTTCAGCACGGCCGGCCTGACCGCATGATGCGGCCGCGAAAGGCTTGCCTGCATGGGGCGGCTTAAGCGACACTCGGCGCGCGTGTTCCGGTTGCGGGTCCGGGCACGGCTTGGCTGGGGGGAGGCATGGCACGGAACCTCAAGGCGCTCGGGTTGTGGCGGACCGCGCTGGTCGCCAGCGTCCGGCAGGACGGGCCCGACCTGTCGGCCCGCCAGCTGGCGATTCTCCTCCAGGTCTATCTGACCGACCCGCCCCACACCGTGCGCGGCCTCGCCGCGACGCTGAACATCTCCAAGCCCGCCGTGACCCGCGCGCTCGACCGGCTGTCGGTGCTGAGTTTCGTCAAGCGCAAGCGCGACCTCGACGACAAGCGCAACGTGCTGGTCCAGCGCACCGTCAAGGGCAGCGTCTTCCTCTCCGACTTCGCCGAACTGGTGATCGCCGCCGGCGCCGTCACCGAGGAGGACATGGCGAAGGTCCGCGCCGACGAGGCGATGGCCGCTTCCGCCAAATCCCGCCTGGAGGCCGATCTGCTGTCCGGCAAGGCGGCGGCCCCGGTGGAGCCTTCCGCCGATGGTCCCCTGGCCGGGGTGCCGGCCTGATCCATCCGGCCTTGCCTCCTCCCGCCTTGACTACGCCTCAATAGCCCCGCTTGCGGTCCACCAGATTGGGCAGCGGCTCCCCGGCGCGGAAGGCGCGCACCGCCTCGGCCACCTGCGCCGCCGACAGCGACGGGTGGGTGACCGCCGCGACGTGCGGGGTGATGCGGATCTTCGGGTGGCGCCAGAAGGGATGCTCGGGGGGCAGCGGCTCGGTGACGGTCACGTCCAGGCTGGCCCCGCGCAGATGGCCGCTGTCGAGCGCTGCCAGCAGATCCGCTTCCACCAGATGCCGGCCGCGCGCCGCGTTGACGACGACGGCGCCCGCCGGCAGGGCGGCGAACAGCGCGGCGTTCAGGATGCCCTGGGTGTCCGGCGTCAGCGGCAGCAGGCAGACCAGCGTGTTGGTCTGGGCCAGCATCGCCGCCAGCCCGTCGGGGCCGGAGAAGCTCTCCACCCCCTCGACCTGCTTGGGGCTGCGGCTCCAGCCCAGCACGCGGTAATCCATGGTCCGCAGCGTGCGGGCCGCCGCCGTACCCAGCTCGCCGAGGCCGAGGATGCCCACCGTCACCGCCGAGGCCGGGCCGTGGTCGAGCGGTTCCCAGCGCGCCTGCGCCTGGAGGGCGGCGTAATCGTCCATCTGCCGGTGCCAGCGCAGGACCTGGAAGGCGATATAGCCGGCCATGTCCAGCGTCAGCCCGTCCGACACCATGCGGACCAGCGGGACGTCGGGCAGGGTGGGGTCCTCCAGCAGCGGCTCCACCCCGGCGCCGAGCGAGACGATCAGCGACAGGTTGGGCAGGCTGGCGAGCATACCGGCCGGCGGCTTCCACACCAGCGCCATGCGGATGTCGGCGGGATCGCCGACGTCGGGCCAGACGCGCATCTCCAGGCCAGGCAGGCGCTTGGCGATCTCGGCGCGCCAGACGTTGGCGTTGTCGCTGGAGGAGCAGAACAGAAGCGTCACGGTCCGTCACCCTGTTATGGTGGATGGTATGGTGGAGCGAGGGCGCCGACCATAGCGCCTTTCCGATTCCCGCGTGAAGCGTCGAACAACCCTTATTTTCCCAAGGATTATTCACCCGTGTCGCGCCTGATCCTGCTGAACAAGCCCTACGGCGTGCTGCCGCAATTCACCGACGACCAGGGGCGGCCGACGCTGGCGGCCCATGTGCCGGTGTGCGACGTCTACGCCGCCGGCCGGCTGGACCGCGACAGCGAGGGGCTGCTGGCGCTCAGCGACGACGGCGCCCTGATCGCCCGCATCGCGGCGCCGAAGAACAAGATGCCGAAGACCTACTGGGTGCAGGTGGAGGGGATTCCGACCGACGAGGCGTTGGCGGCCCTGCGCGCCGGCGTGACGCTGAAGGATGGTCCGACGCTTCCCGCCGAGGCCCGCCGCATGGGGGAGCCCGACGCCCTGTGGCCGCGCGACCCGCCGGTGCGCTTCCGCGCCGCCATCCCGACGAGTTGGATCGCGCTGACCCTGCGCGAGGGCCGTAACCGTCAGGTCCGCCGGATGACGGCGGCGGTCGGCTTCCCGACGCTGCGGCTGATCCGCTGGTCGATCGGCGACTGGACGCTCGACGGGCTGGCGCCCGGCCAATGGCGGGAGGCGCCGGTCCGGGCCGGCAAGGCGGCGAAAGGCCGGCGTTAGGTCCTCACCTCGGACGAGCGGACCGCCTCCAGGTTCAGCGCGGCGGCGAGCAGGGCGCGGGTGTAGGCCTCGCGCGGCTCCTCGAAGATGCGCTGGGTCGGGCCCTGCTCGACGACCTTGCCGTCCTTCATCACCATGACGTGGCTGGACAACGCCCGCACCACCCGCAGATCGTGGCTGATGAACAGGTAGGCGAGGTTGTGGCGGGCCTGGATGTCGCGCAGCAGGTCGACGATCTGCGCCTGCACCGACATGTCGAGCGCCGAGGTCGGCTCGTCGAGCACGACGAATTTCGGCTTCAGAACCAGGGCACGGGCGATGGCGATGCGCTGGCGCTGGCCGCCGGAGAACTCGTGCGGGTAGCGGTGGCGGCTGCCCGGCTCCAGCCCGACCTCCTCCAGCGCCTTGGCGACCAATGTGTCGCGCTCCTTCTGGTCGCCGATGCCGTGGATGCCCAGCCCCTCGCCGATGATCTGGCCGACCGACAGGCGGGGCGACAGGCTGCCGTAGGGGTCTTGGAAGACCACTTGCATCTGGCGGCGCAGCGGGCGCAGGCGCTTGGCCTGCCAACCCTGGATGTCGGTGCCGTCGAAGCGGATGGCGCCCTCGCTGGCGTGCAGCCGCAGCAGCGCCAGCCCCAGCGTGGTCTTGCCCGATCCCGATTCGCCGACCACCCCGACCGTGTGGCCCTGGCGGACCGAGACCGACACGCCGTCCACCGCGCGGACATGGTCGACGGTGCGGCGCAGCAGCCCCTTCTTGATCGGGAAATGCACCTTCAGCTGGTCGGCGGCCATCACCTCGGCCGCGTTCTCGGGCGGGGCGAGCGGGTTGCCGCGCGGCTCGGCCGACAGCAGCTTCTGGGTGTAGGGGTGCTTGGGGCGGACGAACAGGTCGGCGACGGTGGCCTGCTCGACGATCTCGCCCTTGTTCATCACGCAGACACGGTCGGCCATCTTGCGCACGACGCCGAGATCGTGGGTGATCAGCAGCAGCGCCATGCCGAAGCGGCGTTGCAGATCCTTCAGCAGTTCCAGGATCTGCGCCTGGATGGTGACGTCGAGCGCGGTGGTCGGCTCGTCGGCGATCAGCAGGTCGGGCTCGTTGGCGAGCGCCATGGCGATCATCACGCGCTGGCGCTGGCCGCCCGACAGCTCGTGCGGATAGGCGGTCAGCCGCTTCTCCGGGTCGGGCAGGCCGACCAGCCGCAGCAGCTCCAGCGTCCGCGCGCGGGCTGCGCTGCGCGACAGGCCCTTGTGCAGGAACAGGGTCTCGTTGATCTGCCGCTCGATCGAGTGGAGCGGGTTCAGCGAGGTCATCGGCTCCTGGAAGATCATGGCGATGCGGTTGCCGCGCACGTCGCGCAGGGTTTTCTCCTCGGCGCGGATCAGCTCGGTGTCGCGGAAGCGGATCGAGCCGGCCGGGTGGTGCGCCATCGGGTAGGGCAGCAGTTGCAGCACCGACAGCGCGGTGACCGACTTGCCGGATCCCGATTCGCCGACCAGCGCCACGGTCTCGCCCTTCGCGATGTCGAAGGACACGCCCTTGACCGCCAGCATCGACCCGCCGGGCGAGCGGAACTCGACCTGGAGGCCGCGGACGGAGAGAAGGTCGGGGTTCTGGCTCATGGGCGTTTCGGCCTTCTGGATGGGCGGGCGTGGTCACGCGGTGGAGGACGCCCGCTCATCATTCCGCCGCCTCCTTGCGCGCGGCCCCCGCCGCCGGCTCGCCCAGCGTGGCGGTGGACATCTGGGCGATGGTCTTGCGCGGGTCGAAGGCGTCGCGCACCGCCTCGCCGATGAAGATCAGCAGGCTCAGCATGATCGCCAGCACGAAGAAGGCGGTCAGGCCCAGCCAGGGCGCCTGGAGGTTGGCCTTGCCCTGGGCCAGCAGTTCGCCCAGCGAGGGCGAGCCCGGCGGCAGGCCGAAGCCGAGGAAGTCCAGCGCCGTCAGCGTGGTGATCGAGCCGTTGAGGATGAAGGGCATGAAGGTCAGCGTCGCCACCATGGCGTTGGGCAGGACGTGCCGCACCATGATGGTGGTGTCGGTCGCCCCCAGCGCCTTGGCCGCCCGCACATAGTCGAGGTTGCGAGCCCGCAGGAACTCGGCGCGCACGACATGGACCAGCGCCGTCCAGGAGAACAGCAGCAGCAGGCCCAGCAGCCACCAGAAGGTCGGCGTGACCACGCTGGCCAGGATGATCAGCAGGAACAGGGTGGGCAGCCCCTGCCAGATCTCGATGAAGCGCTGGAACAGCAGGTCGGTCAGCCCACCGAAATAACCCTGGACCGCCCCCGCCATCACCCCGATGACCGAGGAGAAGGCGGTCAGCACCAGCCCGAACAGCACCGAGATGCGGAAGCCGTAGATCAGTCGCGCCACCACGTCGCGCCCCTGGTCGTCGGTGCCGAGCCAGTTGTCGGCGGACGGCGGGGCCGGGGCGGGAACCGGCAGATTGTAGTTGATGGTGCGGTAGCTGTAGGGGATGGGCGCCCAGACCATCCACCCCTTCTCCTCGATCAGCCCGCGCACGAAGGGATCGCGGTAATCGGTCTCCGTCTCGAACTCGCCGCCGAAGGTCGTCTCCGGATAGGCGTTGAAGACCGGCCAGTAGAGCGCGTCGTCGTAGCGGATCACCAGCGGCTTGTCGTTGGCGACGAACTCCGCCCCCAGCGAGACGACGAACAGCACCAGGAAGATCCAGAAGGACCAGAAGCCGCGCCGGTTGGCCCGGAAATTCGCCAGACGCCGCCGGGTGATGGGGGAAAGCGCCATCACACCCTCCGCGAGTCGAAGTCGATGCGGGGATCGACCATCACGTAGGTGACGTCCCCGACCAGATTCATCACCAGCCCCAGCAGGGTGAAGAAATACAGCGTCCCGAACATCACCGGATAGTCGCGGTTGATCGCCGCCTCGAAGCCCAGCAGCCCCAAACCGTCGAGCGAGAAGATCACCTCGATCAGCAGGGCGCCGGTGAACAGGATGCCGATGAAGGCGCCGGGGAAGCCGGCGATGACGATCAGCATGGCGTTGCGGAAGACGTGGCCGTAGAGCACCCGGCGCTCGGCCAGCCCCTTGGCTCTCGCGGTCACGACATACTGCTTGCCGATCTCCTCCAGGAAGGAGTTCTTGGTCAGCATGGTCAGTCCGGCGAAGCCGCCGATCACCATCGACATCACCGGCAGCGCCATGTGCCAGACATAATCGAGGATCTGCCTGTACCAGGGCAGGTCGGACCAGTTGTCCGACACCAGCCCGCGCAAGGGGAACCAGTCGAGATAGCGGCCGCCGGCGAAGACGACGATCAGCAGCACCGCGAACAGGAAGCTGGGGATGGCGTAGCCGACGATGACGACGCCCGACGTCCACACGTCGAAGGGTTGGCCGTCGCGCACCGCCTTGGCGATGCCGAGCGGGATCGAGACCAGATAGACGATCAGCGTCGTCCAGATGCCGAGCGAGATCGACACCGGCATCTTCTGGATCACCAGATCGACCACCCGCTGGTCGCGGAAGTAGCTGTTGCCGAAATCGAACATGATGTAGTTCGACATCATGTGGACGAAGCGCTCGGGCAGCGGCTTGTCGAAGCCGAACTCCTTCTCGAGCTGCTTGATGAAGGCCGGGTCGAGCCCCTGGGCGCCGTGGTAGCGGCTGCCGGTGTCGCCGCCGGCCTGCGCCTGGGTCTGGGGGCCGGCCCCGGTATCGCCGCCGGCGGTGCCGCCGATGCGCGACGTCGCCTCCACCGCCGTGCCCTGCACGCGGGCGATCATCTGCTCGATCGGGCCGCCGGGGGCGATCTGCACGATCAGGAAATTGATGACCATGATCCCGAACAGCGTCGGGATGATCAGCAGCAGTCGGCGGATGATGTAGGCCAGCATCGCGGTCGTCCCGACCCTCCTCTATCCCAACACGGTATCAGGGTGCCGTACGGCGGGCGCTGGAGGCAAGCCGGGCGTTCTTCTCCGGATCGACCCACCAAGCGTCGGGGAATCCCAGCCCATACTTCGGGGCAACCGGCGGATGGGAGAAACGGTTCCAGTAGGCGACCCGGTAAACATTGTCGTGCCAGTGCGGGATGACGTACCAGCTCCACAGCAGCACGCGGTCGAGCGCGCGGGTGGCGGCGATCAGCGCCTCGCGGTCGGGGGCGGCGATCAGCTTTTCGACCAGCGTGTCGACCGCCGGATCCTTGATGCCGATGCTGTTGCGGCTGCCGGGCAGGTCGGCGCGGGAGGATTCCCAGTAGTCGCGCTGCTCGTTGCCGGGCGACAGCGACTGCGGGAAACGCTCGATGATCATGTCGTAATCGAAGTTGTCGGTGCGGTTCTGGTACTGCGCGGTGTCGACCACGCGGATCGACGCCTCGATGCCGGCGCGCTCCAGGTTGCGCAGGAAGGGCTGGACGATGCGCTCCATGTCGGCCTGCACCAGCAGGATCTCGAAGCGCAGCGGCTCCCCCTTGGCGTTGACCAGCTTGTTGTTCTTGAGATCCCAGCCGGCCTCCTTGAACAGGCCCAGCGCGGTGCGCAGGTTGGCGCGGATGTTGCCGCTGCCGTCGGTCTTGGGCGGTTCGTAGGGCTTGGAGAAGACCTCGTCGGGGATCTTGCCGCGCAGCGGCTCCAGCAGCGCCAGCTCGGCCGGGGAGGGCAGGCCGGTCGCCGCCAGCTCGGAGTTGGCGAAGTAGCTCTTGGTCCGCTGGAACAGCCCGTAGGAGATGTTGGCGCGGGTCCATTCGTAGTCGAACAGGTAGTTCAGCCCCTCGCGCACGCGCCGGTCCTGGAAGACCGGACGGCGGATGTTGAAGACGAAGGCCTGCATGCCCTGCGGATCCTCGTGCTTCAGCTCCTCGCGGACGATCTGGCCATCCTTGACCGCCGGAACGTTGTAGCCCGTGGTCCAGTTCTTCGACGAATTCTCCAGCCGGAAATCGAAGGCGCCGGCCTTGAACGCCTCGAAGGCGACGTCGAGGTCGCGGTAATAGTCGTAGCGCAGCCGGTCGAAATTGTAGCGGCCCCGGTTGATCGGCAGATCCTTGCCCCACCAGTCGGCGACCCGCTGGTAGGTGATGGAGCGGCCGGGCTGCACCTCGACCACCGTGTAGGGACCGCTGCCGACCAGCGGCTCCAGCGTCGTCGATTCGAAGGGGCGGCTGTCGAAGATGTGCTTGGGCAGCACCGGGAGCTGGCCCATGATGATCGGAAGCTCGGCGTTGTCGGTGGACCGGAAGGTGAATTTCACCGTGCGCTCGCCGATCTTCTCGGCCTTCACCACGTCGGCGTAGTAGGTCCGGTAGTGCGGGTGGCCCTTCTCCTTCAACGTCTGGAAGCTCCACAGCACGTCGTCGGCGGTGACCGGCTTGCCGTCGCTGAAGCGGGCCTGCGGGCGCAGGGTGAAGGACACCCAGCTGCGGTCGTCGGCCAGCGCGATGCTCTCGGCGAGCAGGCCGTATTCGGTGATCGCCTCGTCGCCGCTCGACGTGGTCAGGGTCTCGAACACCAGACCGGCCCCGGCGGCGGTCTGGCCGCGCAGGATGAAGGGGTTCAGGTTGTCGAAGCCGCCGAAGGCCATCAGCTTGACCTCGCCGCCCTTGGGGGCGTTCGGATCGGCGTGGTCGAGATGCTGGAAGTCCGGCCCGTATTTCGGCTTTCCATGGAGCGCGATGGCGTGCGAGCCGCCTTCCTGCGCGGCGAGCGGACCCGTCAGCAGCAGCGCCCCGACCAATCCGGCCATCCCGGCCAGCAGGATCCGTGCGCTTCCTTTCGTGCGTCCCCTCATGCCCGATCCTTTCTTGCTTCGTGAGCCGGTCTGTCGGAAGTAGACCGGCAATGAGTCGACATCAAGGCCGGGCCCCGTCCCTCGGGCCGTCCTTCGCCGGATCCACCCACCAGGAGGCCGGGAAATTGGTGTTGCGGTAGTCCTGGTCGTATTTCGGCGGGGTGGCGGGGAAGGCCAGCCGGGTCTTGTAGGCGACCCAGTTCTCCGGGTTGTACCATTGCGGGACCATGTAGAAGCCCCACAGCAGCACGCGGTCGAGCGCGCGGGTCGCCGCCTGCACGGTCTCCAGATCCCTGGCGGCCAGCGCCTTCTCGATCAATTCGTCGGCCACCGGATCCTGGATGCCGGCGTAGTTCGCCGAGCCCTGCGTCCTGGCGGCGGCGGAGCCGAAATAGCCGCGCAGCTCGCTGCCCGGCGGGGTGAAGAAGTTCATGTTGGTGATGACGACGTCGAAGTCGAACTCGTCGATGCGCGCCTGGTACTGGGCGGTGTCGACGATGCGCAGGCTGGCGTCGACGCCGATCCGGCGCAGCGCCTCGACGTAGGGCTGGATCACGCGGGACAGCGAGCCGGTGCCGTCGAGGAACTCGACGGTCAGCACCTCACCGGTCCTCACGTTGGTCAGCTTGCCGTTGCGGGTTTCCCAGCCGGCCTCCTTGAACAGGCGGGTGGCCTCGCGGACCTGGGCACGGTTGTTGCCGCTGCCGTCGGTCTTCGGCGGCTCGTAGGGGCTGGTGAAGACGCGCTCCGGGATGCGGCCGCGGTGGGGCTCCAGCAGAGCCAGTTCGGCCGGGGTGGGCAGCCCCTTGGCCCCGAAATCGGAGTTGGGGAAGTTCGAGGTCGTGCGGTGGTACTGGCCGTACAGGATGTTCTTGCGGATCCACTCGAAGTCGTAGAGCTGGGCCAGCGCCTCGCGCACCTTGGGGTCGGCGAACTTGGCGCGCCGGGTGTTCAGGCGGAAGCCCTGGGCGCCCAGCGGCAGTTCGCTCGGCACCTCCATCTTGGCGATTCGCCCGTCCTTGACGGCGGGGAAGTCGTAGCCGGTGGTCCAGCGCTGCGCCCGGTACTCGCCCCGGAAGTCGTAGCCGCCGGCCTTGAACGCCTCGAACATCACGTCGTCGTCGCGGAAAAAGTCGATCTTCACGCCGTCGAAGTTGAAGAAGCCGCGATGGACCGGCAGATCCTTGCCCCACCAGTCGGCGACCCGCTCGTAGGCGATCGAGCGTCCGGCGTCCACCGCCTTGATCCGGTAGGGGCCGTTGCCGAGCGGCGGTTCCAGCGTCGTCTTGGAGATGTCTCGGCCGTTCGCCGTCCACCAGTGCCTGGGCTGCGGCGTCAGGGAGACGGCGAAGTCGATGATCGGCTTGATCTCGCCGCTGCCGGCCAGGGTGATGCGGACATGGCGGTCGTCGGTCGCCTCGACCTTGGCGATCTGGTCGAGGAAGGATTTCAGGAAGGGCGAGCCGTGCGCCTGGAGCATGTCCCAGGTGAAAGCGAAATCCTGCGCCGTCACCGGCACGCCGTCGTGCCAGCGCGCCTCCGGCCGCAGGGTGAAGACGGCCCAGCTCTGGTCGTCGGCGACCTCGACGCTCTCGGCCAGCGCGCCGTAGGCGGCGTCCAGCTCCCAACCCGACCCGACCATCAGCGTGTCGGAGATCAGCCCGAGCGTGCGCGGCTTGACACCGCGCAGGATCAGCCCGTTCAGGCTGTCGAAGCTGCCCGGCTCGGCCAGCGTCACGCCGCCGCCCTTGGGAGCGTCAGGGTTGGCGTGCGGAAAATGGGTGAAGCCCGGCTTGAACTGCGGCTCGCCGAACTGTTTCAGGGCCGGACCGCTCACGCTGGCGGCCCAGGCCGGGGAGAGGGCCGGGACGGCGAGGGTGACGAGCGTGGCGGCGACAGCGAGAACTCGGCGCATCGGCGGGGCCTGTGGCTGGTCGAGGTGCCTTCGATAGATTGCCACGCTCACGCCGGGGTCAAGGTTTAATCGCGCCCCGGCAACAGGTTAGGCGATGTTTCCCGCAACGGGGGAGGCTTGGCGTCCCTGGCGCCAGTGGTCGGCCATGCGGTCCATCAACTGGCGATAGCGGCGGTCGGCGCGCATCAGCTTGCGCACCGCCTTGCCGTGACGCGGGTCGGCCAGCATCCAGCGCTCGGCCGCCGCCTGATGCTCCGGATGGATCGACAGCAGATAGATCGCGGCCTGCTCCGGCCCCGTCATCTCCGCCTCGTCCAGCCCCTCCAGGATGGCGCCGACATAGAGCGGCAGGACCTTGCGGAAGTCGGCCGGACCGCCGTCGCCCTCCGTTTCGGGCGCGCCGCCGTCGGCCAGCAGCGCCTGCCGATCCGCCGCCGGCAGCGCGAAGAAGGCATCGAGCCCGAGCAGAAGGTCGCAGACCGTCTTCTTGCGCACCATCCAGTTGGCGCCGCCGGCCACCCGCGCCGCCAGCCCCTCCAGGAAGGGCCGCAGCTTGTCGGGCGAGGTTTCGAAGACGGAACGGGCGGGCTTGTCGATGGGGGTCACGGTGGCGGTCATGTCGGTGTCCAAACGATCGTCGGGCGGCGGTCAGCCGGCGAGCGCGGCCAGGGCCTCGCGGTGGGTGCGCGGGTCGCCGGCGGCGACGACCTGGCCCGTCGAGTTGGCGTCGAGCGGGTTGCCCCGCCAGTCGGTCATCAGCCCGCCGGCCCCGGTCACCACCGGCACCAGCGCCGCGAAGTCGTACAGCTTCAACCCCGACTCGACGACGAGGTCGTAATAGCCGGACGCCAGCAGCCCGTAGGTGTAGCAGTCGCCGCCATAGGCGGAGGTCTTCACCTGGGCCGCGACGCGGCGGTAGGCCTCGTAATCCGCGCCGGGAAACAGGTCGGGCGAGGTGGTGCCGAACATCGACGCCGCCAGCCCGCCGGGGCAGGGGCGGACGCGGACCGTCTGGCCGTTGTGCGTCGTCGGGCGGCCGGCGACGCCGACCCAGCGGTCGCCGACGATCGGCTGGTCGATCACGCCCAGCACCGGGCGGCCGTGGCGCAGCAGGGCGATCAGCGTGCCGAAGATCGGGCGGCCGGCGATGAAGGACTTGGTGCCGTCGATCGGGTCGATCACCCACACCCATTCGGCGTCGAGATTTTTGGTGCCGTACTCCTCGCCGTGGATGCCGTCGTCGGGCCGCTGGGCCTCGATGATGGTGCGGATGATGCGCTCGGCCTCGCGGTCGGCGATGGTCACGGGGGAGGCGTCGGCCTTGTCGTCGATGGAGAAGGGGGTGCGGAAGTAACGGCGGATCACGCTGGCGCTGGAGTCGGCCAACCGTTGGGCAAGCGCCACCAGATGGGCGGGGCAGGTCTCGGTCATGGTCGCTCCTTGGTTGTGGTACTCTGACGTCATGGAATTGCGATTGCGCCGCATCCTAACGGGGTGGGCCGCCCGCGCAAACCCGAAAGGTCATGGCGGAATGTCCTGATGCCCTGGGGCCGACGCCTTGGGGCCGATGGTGGGGCTTTGCGGCGGGCCGGGCTTGTGGCAGCCTGCGTGCCATGTCCGACCGACCCAATGTTTACGCGGGCGTTCCGCTGGACCGCGCCGCGCTCCGCCGCAAGAACGAGGCCTGGCTGACCGAGGCGTGGCACTCGCCCGACGCCCGTGCCCTGCCGGTCTGGCAGTCCCGCAGCTTCGTCACCGGCCCGGCCGACGCCGCCCGCGTGGTGCTGGTGCCGGCGGGTGCCGCGCTGGAGGCGGTGCCGATCTTCCTCGGCCTGCTGGACGAGGCGCCGATCTTCGCCGTCGACCTGTCCATCCTCGAGTCGCCGGAAACCCTGCCGGCGCTCCAGGATCTCGGGCGCTTCGAGGATCTGCGCGCCGTCGGCCCGCTGATGCCGGAGGGCGAGGCGGCGCTCTGCGCCTACGCGCGCGGGATGGCGTGGTGGAACGCCCGTCACCGCTTCTGCGGCGTCTGCGGCGCCCCGGCGGCAAGTGCGGAGGCCGGGCATGTCCGCGTCTGCACCGACCCGGCCTGCGCCACCCACCATTTCCCGCGCACCGACCCGGCGGTCATCATGCTGGTGCATGACGGCGGCGACCGGGTGGTGCTGGGCCGGCAGTCGCGCTTCCCGCCCGGCATGCATTCGGTGCTGGCCGGCTTCGTCGAACCGGGCGAGAGCCTGGAGGAGGCGGTCGTCCGCGAGGTGCGGGAGGAGGTCGGCCTGTCCGTGACCGACGTCCGCTACCAGTCCTCGCAGCCCTGGCCCTTTCCCTCGTCGCTGATGCTGGGTTTCACGGCGCGCGCCACCAGCTTCGACATCGAGACCGGGCAGGACGAGCTGGAGAGCGCCCGCTGGTACGATCGGGCGAGCCTGCGCGATCATGTTCCCAGCGAGGAGTTCCGTCTGCCCCGCCGCGACTCGATCGCCCACCGTCTGGTCATGGAGTGGATCGCCGGCGGGTGAGGGCGGACGGCGCCCGTTGCGCCGTCCCTGGGGCTTCCGCCCTCAATCCTCGCCGATGCGTTGGCTTTCCTGGTAGCGGAAGGGGTTGGCCGGGTAGACGCCGAGGATCTTCACCTCGCGGGCGAAAAAGTCCAACTCCTCCAGGGCGAGGCGCAGCGGGCGCTCGTCGGGGTGGCCCTCGACGTCGGCGTAGAACTGGGTCTGGGTGAAGCGGCCGCCGACCATGTAGCTTTCCAGCTTGGTCATGTTGACGCCGTTGGTGGCGAAGCCGCCCAGCGCCTTGTACAGCGCCGCCGGGACGCTGCGGACGCTGAACACGAAGGTGGTGATGGTCTTGCAGGAATCCAGCGCCGGCAGCTTCGGCTCGCGCGCCATGATGAGGAAGCGGGTGGTGTTGTGCGTCGCGTCCTCGATGCCGCTCTTCAGGATGTCAAGGTTGTAGATCTCGGCGGCCAGCGACGAGGCGATGGCGGCGTGGGCCGGGTCGTTCAGCGCGGCGATCTCGCGGGCCGCGCCCGCCGTGTCGGCGTGGTTGATTGCCTCCAGCCCGAGCGAGCGGGTCATCGTCTGGCATTGCGACAGCGCCTGGATGTGGCTGCGCACCGTCCTGAGCCCGTCGAGCGTCGCCCCCTTCGGCGCCAGCAGCATGTGGTTCACGCGCTGGAAATGCTCGCCGATGATGTGCAGGCCGCCCTCGGGCAGCAGATGGTGGTTGTCGGCGACGCGGCCAGCGATGGAGTTCTCCACCGGGATCATCGCCAGCGAGGCGCGGCCGTCGCGCACGGCGGCGAAGGCGGCGTCGAAGGTCGGGCAGGGCAGCGTCGTCATGGTCGGCCGCGCGTTGCGGCAGGCCAGATCGGAATAGGCTCCCGGGAAGCCCTGGAAGGCGATGACGTTCGAATTCGACATGGTGATGACCGGCTCCGCTGGCGTGCGTGGGTGGGGCGTTCGTCGCGCGGACGTCAAGGGGCAGGGGAGGGGGAAATGTGGGAGGATCGGCCCGACAGCAGCGCGCGGGCGCGCTCCAGGTCGTCCGGAGTATCGACGCCGAGCGGAACCGCGTCAACGACCGCCGCGTCGATCCGCATGCCGTTCGACAGCGCCCGCAGCTGCTCCAGCCGCTCGCGCTGTTCCAGCATCGAGGGGGGCAGGCTGACGAAGCGTTCCAGCGCCGCGCGCCGGTAGGCGTAGAGCCCGATGTGGTGGAACAACTCGCCCTCGCCCCACGGCGCGGTGGCGCGGGTGAAATAGAGCGCGCGTCCCTTTGCCGCACCGGGCCGCAGTTCCAGCACCGCCTTGACGACGTTGGGATCCGCGCGCTCCGCCTCCCGGGTGATCGGCACGACCAGCGTGGCGATGTCGACCGCCGGATCGGACAGGGTCGCGAAGGCGGCGCGCACGGCGGCGGCCTCGACGGTCGGCAGGTCGCCCTGCACGTTCACGATCGCGTCGTGCCGGCCCTCCGGGTCGATCAGGCCGACCGCCTCGAAGATGCGGTCGGAGCCCGACGGGTGGTCGGGCCGGGTCAGCACCGCGGTGCCGCCGGCGGCCTCGACCGCGCGGGCGATCTCGGGCTCGGCGCAGGCGACGACGACCGGGCCGATGCCGGCCTCGACCGCGCGGCGCAGGACATGGACGATCATCGGCACGCCGAGGATGTCGGCCAGCGGCTTTCCGGGCAGCCGGGTGGACGCCATGCGCGCCGGGATCACCACGATGGGGTTGGACGGCGGCGGAAGGGTCGGATCGGTCATGGCGCGGGCGCTCGGGATGACGGCTTCGAGGATGGGGCGGGTGAAACACGGATCCGTTGGCGGCGTCAAGCATCCCCGCTTTCCGCAGGGTGCGATTCGGTTGTGCCGGCCGGTGACAAGCCTGTGTCCGCACGGTATTGTGCGACCCGGCACCTCTGCCAAGGGCGGGAGCAAACCCCAGGGAACCGAGATAAGGACTGAGTGACTCACATGAGCATGGAGTTGAACAAGATTTTCGGTGCTGTGCTGCTGGCGGGGTTGATCGCCATGCTGACCGGCTTTGCCTCCGAGGTGCTCGTCCACCCGAAGAAGACGGAAAAGAACGCCTTCGTGGTCGCGACGCCGGAAGGCCAGAGCGCGGGCGGCGCTCCGAAGGGCGGCGCTCCCGCCGGCCCGGCCCCCATCGCTCCGCTGATGGCCTCGGCCGACCCGGCCGCCGGCCAGAACGCGGCCAAGGCCTGCGCGGCCTGCCACAGCTTCGACAAGGGCGGCGCCAACAAGGTCGGCCCGAACCTGTTCAACGTCCTCGGCGGTCCGAAGGGGCACATGGCCGGCTTCGGCTATTCCGACGCGCTGGTCAAGACCGGCGGCCAGTGGAGCTACGACGAGCTGAACAAGTTCCTCTACGACCCGAAGGCCTACGCGCCGGGCACCAAGATGAGCTTTGCCGGTCTGAAGAAGGACAACGACCGCGCCAACGTCATCGCCTATCTCCGTTCGCTGTCCGACAGCCCGCAGCCGCTGCCGCAGTAACGCCGGCGGCGGCGCCGGGCCGGCGACGTCCCCAGGCATTCCGCTGTGAGAAAGGCCCCGTCCCGGAAAGGGACGGGGCCTTTTTCGTGGCCTCAGCGGAGGGGTTTGCTTCCCTCAGAGCGGCCGGCGGGCCTTCAGCGCGGCGGTCAGCGTGCCGTCGTCGAGATAGTCGAGTTCGCCGCCGACCGGCACGCCGTGCGCCAGCCGCGACACCGCCACCTCGGCGCCGGCCAGCCGGTCGGTCACGACATGGGCGGTGGTCTGCCCGTCCACGGTGGCGTTCAGCGCCAGGATGACCTCGCGCACCGCCGGGTCCTTGGCGCGTTCGGCCAGGGCGGCGAGGTTGAGGTCGTCGGGCCCGACGCCCTGCAACGCCGAGAGCAGCCCGCCCAGCACATGGTAGGTGCCGCGGAAGGCGCGGGTGCGTTCCAGCGCCCACAGGTCGCCGGCGTCCTCGACCACGCAGATCACCGAGCGGTCGCGGCTGGGGTCGGAACAGACGGTGCAGGGATCGCGGCTGTCCAGGTTGCCGCAGACCGAGCAGGCGCGGATCGATTCGCCGGCCAGCGCCATGGCTTCGGACAGCGGAACCAGCAGGCTGTCCCGCCGCTTCATCAGATGCAGCGCCGCCCGCCGCGCCGACCGGGGCCCCAGCCCCGGCAGCTTGGACAGCAGCTGGATCAGGCGTTCGATTTCAGGTCCGATCATGGGGAAATTGGATGCCGACGCGTGCGTCTCCCTCTCCCGCCCCGGGAGAGGGAAGGGGCCCACCGCGAAGCGGTGGGAAGGGTGAGGGGTGATGCAAGGATCGAGGGGGATCCATGTCCGGATCACCCCTCACCCTCCCCACGGCTGGTGCCGCGGATCCCCTCCCTCTCCCGGGGCGGGAGAGGGATTTAACCTCAGAACGGCAGCTTGATGCCCGGCGGCAGCTTCAGCCCGCCCATCAGCTTGGAGGTCTCCTCGGCGACGTGGGCCTCGACCTTCTTCTTGGCGTCGTTGAAGGCGGCGAGGATCAGGTCCTCCAGCACCTCGGTGTCTTCCGGATCGACGACGGACTTGTCGAGCTTGATCTTCTTCATCTCGCCCTTGCCGTTGACGGTCACGGAGACCATGCCGGCGCCGCTCTGGCCGGACATCTCGACCTGGTCGAGGCTGGCCTGCATCTCCTGCATCTTGGCCTGCATCTGCTGGGCCTGCTTCATCATGTTGCCGATATTCTTCATCGGTCAGTACTCTCCTTCGTCGTCGAGCGGGTAATAGATCCCGTCGTCCTGCTGCTGAACCATGAAATCGGGTGTCTCGCCGTCATCGGCAACCTCGGCACTCTCCGCCGCGGCGATGGCGGCGAGGTCGCGGATGTCGATGATCCTCGCGCCGCTGAAGGCGTCGAGCACGGCGCGCACCACCGGGTTGGCCTCCGCCTCCGACTGGGCGCGGCGCTTGTCGGCCTGGTCCTGCTCGGCCAGAGTCGGCTGGCCGGGGCTGTCGGAGAGCGCCACGATCCAGCGCTGGCCGGTCCATTCGGTCAGGAACTGCCCGACCTTGGCCGGCAGGGTGGACGGGGCCGACGGCTTCAGCCGCAGCTCCAGCCGGCCCGGCTCCAGCCGGACCAGATGCACCGTCTCCACCAGATAGCCGTAGAGCGCGCCCTCGCGCCGTTCGGAGAAGAGCTGGGCCAGCGCGCGGAAGTCGCGCGGCATGGGGGACAGCTCCTCGCCGGCCGGAACGGGCAGGGGGGCCGGGGCGGGCCTCGGCTGTGCCTGTGCCTGGACGGCCTGCGCGGGCTGGGCGTGGGCCTGCACCGCCTCCAGCGGCCGGGCCACCGCGAGCGCGCCGTTCGACGCCACCGCGACGGGGCCGCCGCCAGTCCCGCCGGGGCCGCGCATCGGGGCACCGCCGCTGGCACCGCCATTCCCGCTGCCATTCCCGCCGCCGGCCTGCTGGGCCTGGAACTGGCGGATCAGCTCGCCCGGAGTCGGCAGGTCGGCGGCGTAGGACAGCCGCACGATGACCATCTCCAGCGCCTGCTGCGGCACGGGGGCCGCCTGCACCTCGCCCAGCCCCTTCAGCAGCAGCTGCCACGCGCGGGTCAGCGCCGGCATGCCGAGCCGGCCGGACAGGGTGGCGCCGCGCGTGCGCTCGGCCTCCGGCAGGGAAGGGTCGTTGGCGGTGTCGGGCACCACCTTCAGCCGGGTCAGGTTGTGCACGAGGTCGAGCAGATCCTGGAGGATGACCACCGGATCGGCGCCGACCCGGTGCAGGTCGGACAGGATGTCCATCGCCTCGGCCGGGCGGGCCGACAAAGCGGCTTCGAACAGGTCGATCACGCGGGTGCGGTCGGCCAGCCCCAGCATGTCGCGGACCTGCTGCGCCGTCACCGTCCCGTTGGCCAGCGCGATCGCCTGGTCGAGCAGCGACAGCCCGTCGCGCACCGACCCGTCGGCGGCCCGCGCGACCAGCGCCGCCGCGTCCGGCTCGATCGCCGCACCCTCCAGCGCGGTGACGCGGGTGAAATGGTCCTTCAGCACCTGGGCGTCGACGCGGCGCAGGTCGAAGCGCTGGCAGCGCGACAGCACCGTGACCGGCACCTTGCGGATCTCGGTGGTGGCGAAGACGAACTTCACATGGCTCGGCGGTTCCTCCAGCGTCTTCAGGAGCGCGTTGAACGCGCTCTTGGACAGCATGTGGACCTCGTCGATGATGTAGAGCTTGTAGCGCGCCGAGACGGGCGCGTAGCGCACGCCGTCGATGATCTCGCGGATGTCGTCGACGCCGGTGTGGCTGGCGGCGTCCATCTCCATCACGTCGACGTGGCGGTCCTCGGCGATGGCGCGGCAATTGTCGCAGACGCCGCAGGGGGTGACGGTCGGCCCGCCGCTGCCGTCCGGCCCGGTGCAGTTCAGCGCGCGGGCGATGATGCGGGCGGTGGTGGTCTTGCCGACGCCGCGCACCCCGGTCAGCATGAAGGCCTGGGCGATGCGGCCGGAATGGATGGCGTTGGTCAGCGTGCGGACCAGCGCGTCCTGGCCGATCAGCTCGTCGAAGGTCTTCGGGCGGTATTTGCGCGCGAGCACCCGGTAGGCCAGCCCGGTCGCGGGGGCGGTCGGCGGATGGTCCAGGGTATCGGTGGTATCGGTCACGCGGCTGGCCCGTAAGACGACGAGGGAAGGACGGCGGATGATGATCGGGGCGCAGAATAGCGTCCCGGCGCCGTGCTGTCGCCGTCTGTCTTCGCTGGCGTTCTTTTGAAGGGGAATAAGGTAGGAGACTGGACGAACGACCCGAGCCGTAACTCGTTGCGGCTGCTTCCTTCCGGACCTGACCGGGTTGGCGAGGGACTCGTCCGACGCCAGTCTCCCACCGCTGTTATGGCGCCTGGCGCGCCGGGATGCAAGCCGATTCCGACAGGCGCGGGGCAATCGCCCGTGGCGGCAGCGTCCGCGCGGGACGGGGAATGGAACGTTTGGAACGTTTGAAACACCGTGGAACAGGATTCCCGCTCCTGTTCCATGTTCCATTGGTTCATGCGCAGCGACGGGTCCGGGATGAGAAGGTGTCGAGGGCCATGGCGGGGCTCCGTGGGCGGCGGGAACGGTCGGCCCATGATAAGCAAAAGCGTTCCCGTCTGCGGAGGTTTCGGCGCAATCCGCGAATCCGGTGGACTCGGGCCCGATGGACCCCCGCCGGCGCGCTACGGTATGCGCACATCTCGGGGCGCCGCAAAATTTCCCTCTCGCGGGGCGGGAGAGGGCTCTATGGCTTGTTCCGACCTATGGCTTCGAGCGGCGCGGTGCCGCAAACAAAAAAGGGGAGGCGGCGTGCCTCCCCTCGTCGTTTCCTCAACGTCGCCGAATCGTCACTTCTTCAGCGCCGCGACGCCCGGCAGCTCCTTGCCTTCCAGCCATTCCAGGAAGGCGCCGCCGGCGGCCGACACGTAGGTGAACTTCTCCTCGGCCCCGGCGTGGGCCAGCGCCGCCACCGTGTCGCCGCCGCCGGCCACCGACAGCAGCCCGCCCGCCTCGGTGCGCGCGGCGACGAGGCCGGCGACCGCGTTGGTGCCGGCGTCGAAGGGCGCGATCTCGAAGGCGCCGAGCGGGCCGTTCCACACGATGGTCTTGGCGCCCTGGAGCTTCAGCCCCAGGAACTCCACCGTGGCCGGGCCGACGTCCAGCGCCATCTCGTCCGCGCCGATGGCGTCGAAGGCCACCACGCGGTTCTCGGCGCCCGCCTTGAACTCCTTGGCGACGACGAAATCCTTGGGCAGCAGGATCTCGCAGTTGCTCTCCTTGGCGGTCGCCATGATGGCGCGGGCCTGGTCGGCCATGTCCTTCTCGCACAGCGAGGCGCCGACATCGACGCCCTGCGCGAACAGGAAGGTGTTGGCCATGCCGCCGCCCAGCGCCAGCAGGTCCACCTTGCGGACCATGTTGCCGAGCAGCTCCAGCTTGGTCGAGATCTTGGCCCCGCCGACGACGGCGGCGACCGGACGCTCCGGCTTCTCCAGCGCCAGCGTCAGCGCCTTCAACTCGGCCTCCATCAGGCGGCCGGCGGCGCTGGGCAGCAGCCGGGCGACGCCCTCGGTCGAGGCGTGGGCGCGGTGCGCGGCGGAGAAGGCGTCGTTGACGTAGAGGTCGCCCAGCTCGGCGATCCGCTTCGCGAAGGCGGGGTCGTTCTTCTCCTCCTCCGCGTGGAAACGGGTGTTCTCCAGCAGGACGATGGCGCCCTCATGCACCTTGGCGATGGCGTCCTTGGCGGGCTGGCCGACGCAATCCTCGGCGAAGGCGACCTTCTGGCCGACGGCGGCGCTCAGCGCGTCCAGCACGTTGCGCAGCGAGTTCTTGGCGTCCGGACCGTTCTTCGGGCGGCCGAAATGCGACAGCACGACGACCTTGGCGCCCTTCTGCGACAGCTCCTTCAGAGTCGGGGCCAGACGGTCGATGCGGGTGGTGTCGGACACCTTGCCATCCTGCATCGGCACGTTCAGGTCGGCGCGCACCAGCACCGTCTTCCCGCTCACCTCAAGGTCGTCGATCGTGTTGAAATCGGTCATCGTCGCGCTTCCCCAATGTATGACAAGCCAATGCTTTGGCAGGGTGTGGAGATTTTGAGCGCACCCAAGCACAGCGCCTGCCGCTTTGCAACGCCTCCAACCGGGTGGGGGCAGCGGCGAATCGGCCATAGGCGGGCCGGTCGCGCTCCGTCCGGGTTCCACAACCGCAATGATAGTCTTTTTACCGTAACTTGACCCTGGTGGGGGGCTGTGCAAACACCCACCTTGTGGGCCTGTGTGGCCGTGGAACGGGGGTTCGAGGCGCAAGCGATGGCTGAGGCGGACACCAACCGCGAGACGGAACTGAAGCTGGCCGCGAGGCCGGAGGATCTGGAAACCCTGCGTGCCGCCCCGTCCATCGCCGCGCGGGCCACCGCCCCGGCGGTGACGCGGACCCTGGAAAGCACCTATTACGACACGGAGGATGGGCGTCTGGCCGACCGCCGCGTCACCCTGCGGGTGCGCCGGACCGGCGACGGATTCGTCCAGACCGTGAAGTCGGCGCCGGACGGCGACGGGCTCGGCCGTGGCGAATGGGAATGCGCGGTGACCGCCGCCGAACCCGACCTGACGCTGATCACCGACGGCGAGGCGCTGGATCTGCTCGGCCCGCTCACCGAATCGGAGCTGCGGCCGGTCTTCACCTCGGTCGTCGAGCGCACCAGCCTCGACGTCGCGTTCGGCGAGGGCGACGGCGCCTCCTCCATCGAGATCGCCTTCGACCGGGGCGAGGTGCGGCTGCCCGGCGGCGGCGCCACCACCCCGCTGTCGGAGGTCGAGCTCGAACTGAAGAGCGGTTCGCCCGCCGCCCTCTACGATCTGGCGCTGGAATTGGCGAAGCTGGCGCCGCTGCGGCTGGAGATCAGGACCAAGGCGGCGCGCGGCTACGCGCTGGCCGCCGGGGGGGCCGACGCGGCGGTGAAGGCCGACAAGCTGCGGCTCGATTCCGACACAACGGTCGAGGGCGCGGTCGGCCGCATCATGCGCGCCTGCCTCGCCCACCTCGCCGCCAACGAGGCGGCGACGCTGAACGGCGACGATCCCGAAGGCGTTCATCAGATGCGGGTGGCGCTGCGCCGCCTGCGCTCGGCCATCGCGCTGTTCCGGCCCTTCGTGCCGGGCCCGCAGTATCTCTGGCTGGTCGGCGAGATCAAATGGCTGGCCGGCAGCCTCGGGCCGGCGCGCGACTGGGACGTCTTCGCGACCGAGCTGCTGGCCCCGGTGCGCGACGCCTTCCACCGCGCCGACGGGCACGGCCGCTCGGCGGTCGAGGACATCGACGCGCTGGCCGCCGCCGCCGAGGCGCGCCGCCTGCGCGCCTACGAGACCGTCCGCGCCGCCATCGGGTCGGAGCGCTACACCGCCTTCCTGCTCGGGCTCGGCGCCTGGGTGGAGAAGCGCGGCTGGCGCGACCAGCCGGTCAGCGAGGATTCGGTGCGGCTGTTCGGGCCGGTCACCGGCCTGGCCGACCATCTGCTGGAGAAGCGCCACAAGAAGGCCAGACGGGCCGGCCACGGCTTCGCCCATCTGCCGGTGGCGCAGCGCCACCAGCTCCGCATCGCCCTGAAGAAGCTGCGCTACGCCGCCGAGTTCTTCCGCAGCCTCTACGACGACAAGCCGGTGCGCCGCTATCTTCAGGAGCTGGCGGGTTTCCAGGACGCGCTCGGCCATCTGAACGACGTGGCGACGGCGACCCGGCTGCTGCACGAGCTGCACGAGGACGGCAGCCGTTCCGCCCCCGGCGAGCCGCGCGCCGCCGGCATCGTCATCGGCTGGCACGCCCGCGGCGTGTCGGACGGCGAGGCGGATCTCGTCGCCCGCTGGCACGATTTCCTCGACACCAAGCGCTTCTGGTCGAAGCACGACGGCGTGGTGTAGACTCGACCGCATGCTCACGATCCTCGTCGCCAACATCAAGGGCGGTTGTGGCAAGACCACGATCGCCACCCACCTTGCCGCCGCCTCCGCCGTGGCCGGGCTGCCCACCGTCCTCGCCGACGTCGACCGCCAGCGCTCGTCGCTCGGCTGGCTGGAGCGGCGTCCGGAAAAGGCGCCGTCGCTGATCGGCATGGATTGGGCGAAGGAGTTCGACAGCGCGCCGCGCGGCACCAAGCGGCTGGTGATCGACGCGCCGGCCGCCCTGAAGACGAAGCAGATCGAGGATCTGGTGAAGATGGCGGACGTCGTCGTCCTGCCGGTGCTGCCCGGCGCCTTCGACGAGCAGGCGACCCAGCGCTTCCTCGGCAAGCTGGAGGAGCTGAAGTCGATCGCCAGGCACCGGAAGGCGGTGGCGGTGGTCGGCAACCGGATGCGGGCGCGCACCAAGGCGGCCGACCGGCTGGACCAGTTCCTGGGCGGGATCGGGCACCGGGTGGTGACGCGGCTGCGCGACAGCCAGATCTACGCCGACGCGGCGGCGACCGGCCTCAGTCTGTTCGACATGCCCGGCAAGCGTGCCGGCGAGCATCGCGGCGACTGGGCGCCGCTGCTCGCCTACATCGACGCTGTATAGGCATCGACGCGGCGCAGGAAGCGGCTTTTCCTTTCCCTGTCGGGCTGTCTCTTCGTCATGCCCGTGCTCGGCACGGGCATCCACGGGCGAATCTCAAGGTTCCACATGGATGGCCGGGCCAAGCCCGGTCATGACGAAGGACGTCGGCGGCGCAACGGCCGCCGCGCCGGTCCTCAGTGGGTGGCGCCCGCCTGGTCGAAATGACGGCCGATGGCCGCGAAGATGTAGACGACGCAGCCCAGGAACACGAGCAGCCCGCCCACCTCGAAGGCGCTGTCGGCGGCGCGCGAGGAGGCGAGCAGCCCGATGAAGGCCATGATTCCGGCGAGGATGGGCGACGTCCAGTTGCCGAGTGCTTTCACGTCAAAGGTCCTTTCGAAAAGAAAGCCGCGCCAAGCGCTCCGGGCTATTCCGAACGGGATAGGACAAACGCTTGCGATTTGCCGGGACTTTGCGGCAGCGCAGCGTGAAAATCAATGCGGCAGATCAATGCGGCACGAATGACTTTCGCGGTGCCGGGGACGTCGCGCCGGGACCCGCCACGGGCAGGTCGAGGGCGAAGACGCTGCCCTCGCCGGTGCTCTCCACCAGCCGCAGCTCGCCGCCATGGGCGCGCAGCACCTCGCGCGCGATGGCGAGTCCGAGTCCGATGCCGCCGGCCCGCGCCGACCCGGCGAAGGGTTGGAACAGATGGTCGCGCGCCCGTGGCGGCAGGCCCGGTCCGTTGTCGGCGACGGTGACGGTCAGCGGGGCGTCCGCCGTTCCGGCGCGCGGCGCGATGGCGATCCGCAGCTCGTCGGCCCCGGCCTGCACGGCGTTCCGGGTGAGATTGGCCAAGGCGCGCGACAGTTGCACGGCGTCGGCCTGGACGACGGTCCCCGCCGGAACGTCGTTGATCCAGCGCGCCTCGACGCGCTCGCCGTCCGGCCGCAGCGTGTCGAGCGCCTGCGCGCCGGCCTCCTCGGCGAGGGCGCGCAGGTCGATTGGGCCGAGCCGCAGGGGCAGGGCGCCGTCGCGGGTGAAGGACAGGGTCTGCCCGCACAGCTCGACCGCGCGGTCGAGCGAGGCCATCAGGCGCGGCGTCACCCGCCGCACCTCCGGGTCGGCGCTCTCGCCCAACCGCTCCGACAGCAGCGACGCGGTGGACAGGATGCCGCGCAGGTCGTGGTTGATCTTGGCGACGGCGGTGCCCAAGGCCGCCAGCCGCTCGCGCTGGCGCAGCGCGGCGCGCACGGTGCCCTGCATGGCGGCCAGCTCGCGCCCGGCGACGCCGATCTCGTCGCCGCGCGTCTCCGGCACCAGCGGCGGGGCGCCGTCGGGGTCGCGGCGGAAGGCGACGACCCCGGCGGTCAGCCGCCGCATCGGGCGGACCAGAAGGGCGTGCAGCGTCACGAACACCAGCCCGGCGGCGATCAGCGAGATCGCCACCGACACCGCCAGGATGCTGCGCGAGAAATCCAGCATCGCGTCGATCATCGGCCGCTCGTCCATCGTCACCTCGACCCGCTGGGCGCGGTCCTTGGGCGAGCGGTCGATGACGCGGATCACCCGGTCGCGCGGCTCGGTCAGCGCGCGGAAGGCGTCGCGCACCAGCGCCCAGTTGCCGGCGGCGCGCAGGTCGAAGGTCTCGTCCACCTCCGGCGGCATCGGCCGCGACAGCATGTAGACCCGCGCGTCGGGCTGGATCAGGTCGATGACGTGGGCGCCGGCGTAGGCCAGCAGCTTGGCCTGGAGCTGCCTGGTGACCATGAGGTCGGGGGCGGCCTCCACCGACAGCGCCGCGATGTGGGCGGCGGCCAGCCGCTCCTCCAGGTAGGTCATGCGGAAGCGCGCGATGGAGGGCGTGTAGATCAGCACCTCGGCCAGCAGCACGAACAGGATCGTGAGCACCAGCAGCTTGGCCGACAGGCTGTTCGCGGCGGAGGGGACGATGGCGGGGACGGGCATCTCGCGGCGGGCGGAGGGAGGGGCGGAAGGGCGGAGGAGCGGACGGACAGCTTATCCGCCGCAGTGCGGGTTGCCTACGGATCCTCTAGGATGGGGCGTCGGACGTTGCCCGGAGGTCCCATGCGCTCGTTTGTCAGATTCGACGCCGTCGTCGCGACGGATCGCAACCAGGCCCTGATGGCGGTCGCCGACGCGCTCGGCGCGTCGGGCGGCTGGATCGAGGACCACACCCTGTTTTCGGACGTCATGGCGGTGGTCCGCTTTTCCCTGCCCGGCGACCGGCTCGGCGATCTCGGCCGCGCGCTCGCCGCCGCCGGCCTGGTCCTGGACCCGCCGGTCGCGTCGGTGGCGGCGGTCTCCGGCGCGGAACTGTCCGGCCAGCTCACGCTGACCTTCAGCCGGGGAACCGGCGACCTGCGCCGGGCGGTGCCGGCCTTTTCCTGAGCCTCCGGCGCAGGGCCGGCCGCCGGCCCTGGGCTCTGGGCTCTGGCGTCCACGCACGCGGATTGGTATGACAGGCGCCATGAGCGACCTTGCCCGTCACATCGACACCCTGTCCCGCGCCAACGTGCTGTGCCTTGGCGACGTGATGCTTGACCGTTTCGTCTATGGCTCGGTGGAACGGGTGTCGCCCGAGGCGCCGATCCCCGTGCTGCGCATCGAGCGCGAGCTTCCCAAGCTGGGCGGCGCCGGCAACGTGGCGGCCAATCTGGTGGCGCTCGACGCCGCCTGCCGCTTCGTTTCGGTGGTCGGCGGCGACGGGGTGGGCAACGACCTGCTGGCCCTGCTGAAGCGGGAGGGGGTCAGCGACGGCGCCTCCATCGTTGTCGAGGCCGGGCGCCAGACCACGGTCAAGACCCGCTTCATCGCCGGCCAGCAGCAGCTTCTGCGCACCGACGTCGAGACGGTCGCGCCGATCACCGTCGCCGGGCGCGTGCTGGAGCAGGTCCGCCGCGACCTGCCCGAGGTCGGCGGCGTCATCCTGTCCGACTATGGCAAGGGCGTGCTGACCGACGAGCTGGTCGCCCAGGTCATCGCGGCGGCCAGCGCGGCCGGCAAGCCGGTCGTCGTCGATCCCAAGGGGCGCGACTACCGCCGCTACCGCGGCGCCGACATCGTCACCCCCAACCGCAAGGAGCTGATGGAGGCGACCGGCCTTCCCGCCCGCACCGACGCGGAGGTCGTGACCGCCGCCCGCCACCTGATCGAAAGCTGCGGCATCGGCGCGGTCGTCGCCACCCGCAGCGAGCAGGGCCTGTCGGTGGTCACCCGCGACGGCGTGGTGCATCTGCCGGCCGAGGCGCGCGAGGTGTTCGACGTGTCGGGCGCCGGCGACACCGTGGTGGCGACTCTGGCCGCCGCGCTGGCGGTCGGGGTCGGGCTGGCCGACGCGGCGCGGCTGGCCAACCTCGCGGCCGGCATCGTGGTGGGGAAGGTCGGCACCGCCGTCGTCCGCACCGCCGAGCTGCTGTCGGCCCTGCACGAGCAGGAGTGGCGCCACGGCGAGGAGAAGGTCGCGACCCGCGACGAGGCGGCGGAGCGGGCGGAGCGCTGGCGGCTGCGCGGCAAGCGCGTCGGCTTCACCAACGGCTGCTTCGACCTGCTGCACCCCGGCCACATCGCGCTGCTGAAACAGGCGCGCGCGGCGTGCGACGTGCTGGTGGTCGGGCTGAACAGCGACGAATCGGTGAAGCGGCTGAAGGGCGATTCCCGCCCGGTGCAGAACGAGACGGCGCGCGCCACGGTGCTGGCGTCGCTCGGCTGCGTCGATCTGGTGGTGATCTTCGGCGAGGACACGCCGGAGACGCTGATCCACGCGCTCAGGCCCGACACGCTGGTCAAGGGCGCCGACTACACCGTCGCGACGGTGGTCGGGGCGGAGTTCGTGATGGGCTACGGCGGCAAGGTGGTGCTGGCCGAGCTGGTCCAGGGACAGAGCACGACCAACACCATCAAGCGCTTGAAGGGCTGACGGGGGCCGGAGGGCCCCCCGCGCCTCACATCTTCTTCTGGACGTTGTCGGCCGAACGCTCGATGGCGCGGCCGCCGGCCTGCACGTCCTGGCCGGCGCCCTCGAAGGTGTTGCAGGCGGTCAGGGTGGTGCCGAGCAGCGTGCCGAGGATGGCGAACAGGGCGAATTTCTTGATGCTGGTCATTGGGTCTCTCCCGTTGCGGTGCGGTCCGATGGCTGAAAGAACGCAAGCGGGGCCGTGAAGGTTTCCCAACCCGGTTGGATTTCGCGCTGCGCAAAAGGGGTGCCCTTCGCAAGCGGGGTCACATCCCTTACATTCCAGGGCGATGGTCGGATCGGGAGGTTGTCATGTCGCGGGCCCTGCGCATCACGCCAATGGTGACGGTGGACGAATTCCTCGCCATGCCGTTCGGCGGGGACAGTCAATACGAGCTGGTCGATGGCGAGGTCGTCGCCCAGGCGCATCCCAGCCGTGCCCACAGCACCCTTCAGGGGAGCTTGGCCCGGCACCTCGGCAACGCGCTGGCGGAGCGGAACCGGCGCAACGGCCAGTCCTGCGCCGCCCTGACCGAGGCCGGCATCCGCCCGCATTTCGACCCGACGCACAATTACCGGGTCGCCGATCTGGCGGTGACCTGCGAGCCCTTCGACCCGGACATCCCCTACACCACGGCGCCGTCCCTGCTGGTCGAGATCCTCTCGCCGACCGAGGAGAAGGCCCAGCGGGCCAAGCTGCACGTCTACGCCGCCATGCCGTCGGTGCGGGAGATCCTGTTCCTCGATTCGCGGACCGTCCGCGCCGAGCTGCACCGCCGCGACGCCGACGATCGGTGGCCGGCCGCCCCGCAGGTGCTGGAGGGCGACGCCGTTCTCACCCTGGAGACGGCCGGGCTGGAGCTGCCGCTGGCCGGGCTCTACCGCGATCTCGGCTTCTGACCCCGGCCGGCAAGCCCCTCCGCCCGCAACCCGGTCCGGACGAAGTGTCTCGTTGCCAGCCGGCTGAAGCGCGGGCATAAATCGCCGCGCGGCCCTCCCCGCTGGACGGGACGGCTTTTGGCAACGAGCAAGAATGGCGGAAGGAAAGCCTCTCATGGCTGAAAGCACTTTTGACGTCGTCGTGGTCGGCGGCGGTCCCGGCGGGTATGTCTGCGCGATCCGTGCGGCGCAGCTCGGCTTCAAGGTCGCCTGCGTGGAGAAGCGCGGCACGCTCGGCGGCACCTGCCTGAACGTCGGCTGCATCCCCTCCAAGGCCCTGCTGGCGGCGTCGGAGAAGTACGAGGAGGCCGCGCACGGCCTCGCCAAGTTCGGCATCAAGGTCGGCAACGTCGAACTGGACCTGCCGGGCATGCTCGCCCACAAGGACAAGGTCGTCAAAGACAACGTCGGCGGCATCGAGTTCCTGTTCAAGAAGAACAAGATCACCTGGCTGAAGGGCGCCGGCACCATCACCTCCGGCACCACCGTCGAGGTCGAGGGTGTCGGCGCCGTCACCGCGTCGAAGGCCATCGTCATCGCCACCGGCTCGGACGTCACGCCGCTGCCCGGCCTGACCATCGACGAGAAGCGGGTCGTTTCCTCCACCGGCGCCCTGGAGCTGCCGGAGGTGCCCAAGCGCCTCGTCGTCATCGGCGGCGGCGTCATCGGCCTGGAGCTGGGCTCGGTCTGGGGCCGGCTGGGCGCCCAGGTCACGGTGATCGAGTATCTCGACCGCGTCCTGCCGACGATGGACGGCGAGATCTCCAAGCAGGCCCAGCGCATCTTCGCCAAGCAGGGCATGACCTTCAAGCTGGGCGCCAAGGTGACCGGCGCCAACGTCTCGGAGACCGGCGTGTCGCTGTCGGTCGAGCCCGCCGCCGGCGGCGCCGCCGAGACGGTGGAGGCCGACGTCGTGCTGGTCGCCATCGGGCGGCGCGCCTACACCCAGGGCCTCGGGCTCGACGCGGTCGGCGTGGCGCTGGACGAGCGCGGCCGGGTCAAGGTTGGCCATCGTTTCGAGACCAACGTGCCGGGCATCTACGCCATCGGCGACGTGATCGAAGGCCCGATGCTGGCCCACAAGGCGGAAGAGGACGGCGTCGCGCTGGCCGAGCTGCTGGCCGGCCAGAAGGGGCACGTCAACTACGACCTCGTCCCCGGCGTCGTCTACACCTGGCCGGAAGTGGCCGCCGTCGGCAAGACGGAAGAGGAGCTGAAGGCCGCGGGCGTCGCCTACAAGACCGGCAAGTTCCCCTTCACCGCCAACGGCCGCGCGCGGGCCAGCGGCACCACCGACGGCTTCGTGAAGATCCTGGCCGACGCCACCACCGACAAGGTGCTGGGCGTCCATCTGCTGGGTCCGAACGTGTCGGAGATGGTGGCCGAGCTGGTGCTCGCCATGGAGTTCAGCGCGTCCGCCGAGGACATCGCCCGCACCTGCCACGCCCACCCGACCCTGTCGGAGGCGACCAAGGAAGCGGCGCTGGCGGTGGACGGCCGTCCGCTGCACATCTGATCGCCTGAACAAGAAAACGCCGCCCCCTCCGGACCGGAAGGGGCGGCGTTTTGCCGTGCGCTCGTCGCTGTGAAGCGAACGGGGATGCATCAGGATGTTCGAGGCGCTGACATAAGCCCTTCTCCCCTTGCGGGAGAAGGGCTTATGTCAGCGCGATGCCTTGCGGAAGGGTTTACGACGCCTTCTTGCGCGCCGCGGTCTTCTCCGGCTTGGCGTCCTCCGCCTTGGCTTCGGCCGCGTCCTTCGCCTTGGTGGTCTTGGTGGACTTGGCGGCGGCGGCGGTCTTGGTCGCGGCCGCCTTCGCCGGAGCCTTGGCGGCCGTCTTCTTCGCCGGCGCCTTCTTCTCCTTCACGGCGTCGTCGCCGGCCTCGGCGGCGGCCGGCTCGGCCTCCTTCGGGGCCTTGCCCTTCTTGGCGGCGTCCTTGGCGACCTTCGCCTCGATCAGCTCCAGCGCCTGCTCCAGCGTCACGCTGTCCGGCTCGGTCGCCTTGGGGATCGAGGCGTAGACGCTGCCGTGCTTCACGTAGGGGCCGAAGCGGCCCGAGCCCATGGTGATCGGCTTGCCGGTCTTGGGGTGGTCGCCCAGCGTCTTGGCCGGGGCCGACGCCTTCTTGGCCGCACCCGCCAGCAGGTCGACGGCCCGGTTGATGCCGATGGTCAGCACGTCGTCGTCGGGCGTCAGCGACTTGTAGACGCTGCCGTGCTTCAGGTAGGGACCGAAGCGGCCGATGCCGGCGCTGATTTCCTCGTTGGTTTCCGGGTGGTTGCCGATGGCGCGCGGCAGCGCCAGCAGCCGCAGCGCGGTGTCGAGATCGACGTCGGCCGCCGCCATGCCCTTGGGCAGCGACACCCGCTTGGGCTTGGGCGTGTCGTCCTTGGGCTTCTTCTTGGCCTTGGCCTTCTTGCCGCCAGCCTTATCGTCAGCCGGCGGTTCCTCGACCGGCGGCGGGGGAGGCGGGGCGGCGGTCGCCGGAGCCGGGCCGAGCTGGATGTAGGCGCCGTAGGGGCCGCGCCGCACGCTCACCGGCAGGCCGGTCTCGGGATCGTTGCCGAGTTCGCGCGGGCCCTCCTGGACCTCGCCGTTCTCGTCGTTGGCGACGGCGAGCGGACGGGTGTAGCGGCATTCCGGGTAGCGCGAGCAGCCGATGAAGGCGCCCATCTTGCCCAGCTTCAGCCCGAGCCGGCCCTCGCGGCAGACCGGGCAGACGCGCGGGTCGTGCCCGCCCTCGACCGGCGCCGGGAAGAAGTGGGAGCCGAGTTCCTCGTCCAGCGTGGTCAGCACCTGGGTGATCGTCAGGTCCTTGGTGCCATTGACGGCGACGTCGAAGGCGGTCCAGAAGTCGCGCAGCACCGTCTTCCAGTCGATCTTGCCGTCGGAGATCTCGTCGAGCTGGTTCTCAAGCTCGGCCGTGAAGTTGTACTCGACGTAGCGGTGGAAGAAATTCTCCAGGAAGGCCGTCACCAGCCGGCCGCGATCCTCGGGAATGAAGCGCCGCTTGTCGAGCCGCACGTAGTTGCGGTCCTGGAGCACCTGGAGGATCGAGGCGTAGGTGGAGGGCCGGCCGATGCCCAGCTCCTCCAGCCGCTTGACGAGGCTGGCTTCGGAGTAGCGCGGCGGCGGCTGTGTGAAATGCTGCTCCGGCGCGATCTCGCCCTGGGTGAGATCGTTGCCTTCCTCCATGGCGGGGAGGCGGCGGTCCTGCTGGTCGTCCTCGGCGTCGTCGCGCCCCTCCTGGTAGACCTTCAGGAAGCCGTCGAACACGACCACCGAGCCGGTGGCGCGCAGCACCACGTCCTTCGACGGGCTGGCGATGTCGACCGCGACCTGATCCAGCACGGCGCTTTCCATCTGGCTGGCCAGCGTGCGCTTCCAGACCAGCTCGTAGAGCCGTAGCTCGTCCGGCTCCAGATGGGAGGCGACGCTTTCCGGGCGGCGGTGCAGGTCGGTCGGCCGGATGGCCTCGTGGGCCTCCTGGGCGTTCTTGGCGGCGGTCTTGTAGACGCGCGGCTGCTCCGGCACGTAGCGCTCGCCGTAATGCGAGCCGATCAGGCCGCGCGCCGACTCGATGGCCTCCTGCGACAGGCTGACGCCGTCGGTACGCATGTAGGTGATGAGGCCGACCGTCTCGCCGCCGATGTCGACGCCCTCGTACAGCCGCTGCGCGGTGCGCATGGTGCGGGTGGCGCCGAAGCCCAGCTTGCGCGAGGCCTCCTGCTGGAGGGTCGAGGTGGTGAAGGGCGGCGACGGGTTGCGGCGGCTCTGCTTGCGCTCGACCGAGGCGACGGCGAAGGCCTGCGGGCGGATCCGGGCGACGGCGGCCTCGGCGGCCTCGCGGTTCGGCAGGCCGAACTTGTCGAGCTTCTTGCCGTCGAGCTGGGTCAGCGAGGCGGTGAAGGCGGCCCCGCCCGGCGTGGTGAAGCCGACGCCGATCGACCAGTATTCCTGCGGCTTGAAGATCTCGATCTCGGATTCGCGCTCGCAGATCAGGCGCAGCGCCACCGACTGGACGCGGCCGGCCGATTTGGAGCCCGGCAGCTTGCGCCACAGCACCGGCGACAGGGTGAAGCCGACCAGATAGTCGAGCGCCCGGCGCGCCAGATAGGCGTCGACCAGCTCCTGCGACACGGCGCGCGGGTTGGCCATGGCGGTCTGGACGGCCGACTTGGTGATCTCGTTGAAGGTGACGCGCTGGACGTCGCGGTTGTCGGACAGATGCTTTTCGCGCAGCAGCTCGGACAAATGCCAGGCGATGGCCTCCCCCTCGCGATCCGGATCGGTTGCGAGGTAGATGCGGTCGGCCGTCTTCACCGCCTTGGCGATCTCGTCGATGTGGCGCTTGGAGCGGTCGCCCAGCTCCCACTCCATCGCGAAATCCTCGTCGGGGCGCACCGACCCGTCGCGCGCCGGAAGGTCGCGCACATGGCCGAAGCTGGCGATGACGGTGTAATCGTCGCCCAGGTATTTGTTGATGGTCTTCGCCTTGGCCGGCGATTCGACGATGACGACGTTGCTGCCCGGCAAGAGACTGCCCTTCGCGTGTGCCTATACCCGAAACCGGAATGTGCCGATCAGGCGAGAGAGACCTGATGACCGGGATGCCGCTGGACTCGGCCGGCAAGCTCGAGTTCCAACACCACGGTCAGCACCACCGGAGCGGACAATTGGCACCCGCGGACGAGTTCGTCAATGGTGACGGGGGAGGGGCCGAGGTTTTCCAGAACCACGGCGCGGGCGCGGGCGAGGTCGGATTCGTCGGGTTCGGCCGGCTTGCGGGTCTCGAACAGGTCGCGCCGGCGCTCCGCCAGGGAGGGAGGGCGCAGGCTCTCCAGGGCGCGCAGCACGTCGTCGGCGCTCTCCACCAGCGCGGCGCCCTGGCGGATCAGGTTGTTGGTGCCGTGGCAGCGCGGGTCGAGCGGCGAGCCCGGCACCGCCATCACCTCGCGCCCCTGTTCCAGCGCCATGCGGGCGGTGATCAGCGAGCCCGACCGCAGCGCCGCCTCCACCACCAGGATGCCGAGCGACAGGCCGGAGATCAGCCGGTTGCGGCGCGGGAAATGCCGGGCCTGCGGCTGGGTGCCGATCGGGCTTTCCGCCACCACCACGCCCTGCGCCACGATGTCGCGGTACAGATCCTCGTTCTCCGGCGGGTAGACGACGTCGATGCCGCCGGCCACCACGGCGGCGGTGCCGCTGGCGAGCGATCCCCGGTGGGCGGCGGTGTCGATGCCGCGCGCCAGCCCGGAGACGACCAGCAGCCCGGCGGCCCCCAGGTCGCGGGCCAGCGATTCGGCGAATTTCTTGCCGTTCAGCGAGGCGTTGCGCGCCCCGACGATGGCGACGGCGCGCTTCTGGAGCAGATGCGCGTGGCCGAGGACCGAGACGACCGGCGGCGCGTCGTCCACAGCGGCGAGCGGTTCGGGATAGTCGGGCTCGCAGGCGCAGAGCAGCCGGGCGCCGAGCCTGCGGTTGGCCGCCAGCTCGCGCTCGGCCTCGGCCTTGGAGGCGACGCGGAGCGGCTTGACCCGCCCGCCGCGCCGGGCCAGCTCCGGCAGCATGTCGAGCGCCTCGCGGGCGCCGCCATACTGGTCGAGCAGGCGGTGGAAGGTGATCGGCCCGACATTCTCGGTGCGGATCAGACGAAGCCAGTCGAGCCGTTCGGCGTCGGAAAGGATGCGGCGCGGTTGTGTCATGCCGCAGTGTTTTACAACCGATGGCGATCTTTGTTCAACACGCAATCGTAGGCGGGGCGCGTGAGGATGGGGGACTGCCCGGCATGGTGGTTCCGGGGCATCCGGGGTGGTTGCCGGGAGGGCGGTTGTGTCCTATCTTCGGGGAAGGCGTGCCAAGGGCTGATCACCTCGGCACGCCCACCCGATCCTAGCGCAGAAGAAGGTCAAGCAGCCGCTTGACGATCTCCAGCACCAGGATCAGGAGAGTGAGGATTTTGTCCATCCTCTTGCCCTCCGGTAATGCGGCGCGGGCGGTGGCCTCTCCACCGCCCCGACCGCCCGGACAATTCAGCAAATTCGCGGAACGGGCTCAAGAAAGCGTGGCGCTGCACGCCGCGGCAAAAACGCTTCATCAAGACGCAGCCGAAAGTTGTCTCAACGCTTGTGGAAGACCGGCGGGCGCTTGTCGAAGAAGGCGGTGATGCCCTCCTTGGCCTCGCCATGGTGCAGGGCCTCGACGAACAGGTCGCTTTCGCGGGCGAGCTGCGTCGCGAAGCTGCCATAGGCCAGCTCCATCAGCTTCTTCGCCCGGCCCATGGCGCCGCTCGGGCCGTCGGCGATGGTCTGCGCCCAGGCGACGGCCTCGGCCAGCGCCCGGCCGGGGGCGGTCACGCGGTTCACCACGCCCGCCATGTGCAGGCGTTGCGGGTCGACCGGGCCGCCGGTCAGCATCAGCTCGGCGTAGAGCTGCGGCGGCAGCGCGCGGGCCAGCGAGGCCGAGGCGCCTCCATCGGCCGTCAGGCCGACCTTCACGTAGGCGGTCAGGAAGGAGGCGTCCTCCGCCGCGACGATCAGGTCGCAGGCCAGCGCCAGCGAGAAGCCGGCCCCGGCCGCCGGCCCCTCGACGGCGGCGACGATCGGCTTGGGGCATTCGCGCATCGCCCGCACCCAGCCGTGGAAGCGCTCGATCCCGTCGCGGTTCTCCGAGCGCGACTTGCTGCCGTGGTGGTAGAGGTTGGTCAGGTGCCCGCCCGAGCTGAAGGCCCGGCCGTCGCCGGCCAGCACGATGGCGCCGATGCCGCTGTCGTGGACGGCCTCGTCGAGCGCGTCGCGGCCGCGCGCCATCATCGGCAGGCTGAGCGCGTTGCGGGTCGCCGGGTCGCTCATGGTCATCACCATCACGCGGCCCTGCCGCTCGACCCGCATGGGGGTGTCCTGGGCGGAGTTGTGGGCGGTATTTTGGGATTCGGTCATTGGTCGTTTGCTCCCCCGGAGGTTTCGGCTGCCGCCCCTTGTTGTGCGGTGGGGCGAAGTCTCGCCGAATGGTGGAGGCAGTGTGCCAGCCGCCGGCTTGCGCTCCAATCCGTCCGAGGGGCATAGGGCACGCTCAAAAGGCTGACTTCGGGGATTGCCGCACCCACATTGGAGTGGGACGGATCGACGCGGGGAAAGGGGCGGCATGGCGCTCGCGCTGGGAGAGGGAAGGGGGCGGACGGCGGTGGCCGGCGCGCCGGCCCACGTCACCCGCGCGGTGATCCTCGCCTGCGTGTTCGCCTTCGTCTTTCAGTTGCCGCCGGAATCCTTCGCCTTCGTGCCGGCCTACTTCTTCGGAACGGTCGAGCTGGCCGGGCCGCTGCCGACATCGGCGCTGTGGCGCGGGCTGTTCGGCCATGTGCTGATCCATGGCGACCCCGTGCATCTGCTGACCAACATGGCGGTGCTCTGGCCGCTGGGCGCCTCGGTGGAGCGGGTGGTCGGGCATGGACGCTTCGCGCTGCTGTTCGCTGCCGGGACCGTCGCCGGGGCCCTGACCGAGGGCGCGCTGGCGGCCGACCGCATGGCGCCGCTGGTCGGGGCGAGCGGGGCGATCTGCGCCCTGATGGGGGCCTGGCTGTGGCTGCGCCCGCCGGAGCGCTCGCCCCTGCGGCGCTGGCTGGACCGGACACTGCGGGTGGCGGTGGCGCTGTTCGCCGCGCTGAACCTCGCGATGGTGGTGGTGCCGCCGGCCCCGGACTCGCCCTTGGCCGAGGTCGGCTGGGGCGCCCATGTCGGCGGGCTGCTCGCCGGGGTGCTGCTGGCTCCGCTGCTGCGCCCCCGGCGCCCCCGGCGCCGCTGACCCGCCGGCGACGGGCGTTGCCTTTGCCGTGGGACGCCGGGATACTGCGGCCGGTTTTTATGCAACGGAGCTTCGGAACATGGCGGGCGGCGGAACGGCGGCGGTGCTGGGCGTGATCGGCGGCAGCGGCGTCTACGACATCGACGGGTTGGCGAACAAGCGCTGGGTGACGGTCGACACCCCGTTCGGCGAGCCGTCGGACCAGCTGCTGACCGGCGACCTCGACGGGCAGAGGCTGGTCTTCCTGCCGCGTCATGGGCGCGGCCACCGCATCCCGCCGTCGGAGCTGAACTTCCGCGCCAACATCCACGCGCTGAAGCAGCTCGGCGTCACCGAGATCCTGTCGGTGTCGGCGGTCGGCTCGCTGAAGGAGGATCTGCCGCCCGGCACCTTCGTGGTGATCGACCAGTTCATCGACCGCACCTTCGCCCGCGAGAAGAGCTTCTTCGGGACCGGGCTGGTGGCGCACGTGGCACTCGGCCACCCGGTGTGCAACCGGCTGGGCGACCTAATCGAGGAGGCGCTGCGCGAACTCGACGTCCCGCACCGGCGGCGCGGCACCTACATGGTGATGGAGGGCCCGCAATTCTCCACCATCGCCGAGTCCGAGCTGTACCGGAGCTGGGGCTGCGACGTCATCGGCATGACCAACATGCCGGAGGCCAAGCTCGCCCGCGAGGCGGAGATCTGCTACGCGACCGTCGCCATGGTGACGGACTACGACTGCTGGCACACCGACCACGCCCATGTGACGGTGGACGCGGTCATCAAGGTGGTGGTCGCCAACGCCGGCAAGGCGCGCTCGCTGGTGTCGGCGCTGGCCCCGAAGGTCGCCGGGCGCGGCGACGCCTGCGCCCAGGGCTGCCACACCGCGCTGGACAACGCGATCATGACCGCCCCGGACCGCCGCGACCCGGCGATGCTGGCCAAGCTGGAGGTCATCGTGAAGCGGGTGCTGGGCTGACGGCGCGGCGGTGCTGCCCCGCCGCGTTCAGCGGCTGAGCCGCATGTCGATGTGCGGGATGCCGACGTCGTCGTAGACGTCGCTGTCCCGCCGGAAGCCGAAGCTTCCATAGAAACGCTCCAGATAGAGCTGGGCGCCGATGACGACGTCGTGGTCCGGCCACCGTTCGGTCAGCAGGGCCAGCGAGGCGGCGACCAGTTCGCGGCCCAGGCCGGTGCCGCGTTCGGCGGGCAGAACCGCCAGCCGGCCGAAGGCGGTCGTGGCGCCGGGCTCCGCGCCGGGTCCGAAGCAGCGGGCGCAGCCGACCGGCGCCGGGCGCTCCGAATTCGCATCCTCCGGCCGGGTGGCGATCAGGTGGAGCGCCTCGGGATCGCGGCCGTCGAGGTCGGGGTAGGGCGAGGCCTGCTCGACGATCAGCACGCTCTGCCGCATGTGGAGCAGGGCGTGCAACTCGCGGGTCGTCAGTTCGTCGAAGCGGGCAAGGCGGATCGGCATCGGATGGACTCGTCGGGACGGGTGTCAGAAGGAAGCGGCGCCGCCGGGCGGCGCGGCGCGCAGATGCTCCACCGTGAAGCCGAAGCGGGCGGTCAGCGCCTCGGCGACGCGCAGGCGGTGGCAGACATGGGGCTCGGCCTCGAAGCAGAGCAGGCAAGCGGGCGCCGGGGCGGCGATCCCGGCGGCGCGCACCAGATCATGCTCGGCCTCCGGCGTCGCCATCTTCTCGGCGACGATGGTCCAGAAGCGGTCCATCCGGCCGAGATGCGCGGCGACCCGGCCCTCCTTGGGCGTGCCGAGCCCCTTGAGATGGACGTAGCCGATCCCGGCCTCGGCCAGCCCGGCCGACAGCGGCGTCTTGGAAAAGCCGGCCCGCCGCGACAGCGGCAGCTCGCGCACGTCCAGCACGGTGGCGACGCCGCGCGCCCTCAGCGCCGCGATCACCGCGTCGAGCGAGGCGCGCTCGTAGCCGATGGTGAAGAGCGGCGCGGTGCGGGGCGGCGGAGTCATCACGCGACCGCGTTGCGGATCATGTAGTCGGCGATGTCCTTGGGCTTGACCTTGACCTCGACCAGCGGCTCGTCGGCGGTCATCGCCTTGGCGACCAGCAGGCTGTTCTGCACGTTGGTCAGGGCGATGCGGAAGATTCCGGCGGCGCCCTTCAGGCGGGGGTAGTAGGTCGGGTCGATGGTCTTCTCGCGGCGGCCGAGCCGGGCCAGCGCCTGTTCCTCGTCCAGCCCCTCGACCTCCTGGGAATGGACCAGCTTCCAGTCGGTCTCGCCGCCCCAGCCGGCCTCGGCGGCGGCCTTCGCGGCGGCGGCGTCATCGGCGACGCCCAGCTTGTAGGTGTGCTTGCCCTGCCCGACGTCGGACGCCCATTTCGTCAGGGCGGCGCTGCGCGCCACATAGATCACGGCCATCGGCCTTGCCCTCCCTCTGCCGGCACGGAGCCTTCGGGGGGACTCTACCGGAACGCGGGCGCCTATTGGAACGAGGATTGGCGCGCCAGCGGCGTGATCAGGATGCGGGTGATGACGTTCTTGCCGAACAGGGCGCTGGCGGCGTCGTCGATCCGCCGGCGCAGGGCCGGGATGTTGGCGATGTTGCCGCGGACGATCCAGCCCTCGTCGATGCCCTTGTAGACGGCGGTCAGGATGGCGTCGTGCAGGCGGGGGATGCTGAGCTGCACCTCGCCGAGCCGCAGGGCGTCGCCGACCTCCAGATTGACCTCGATCTGCGTGTATTTCTCGATGCGGCCCTGGGTGTTCACCACCGGGACCATCAGCGGCCGGATGCGGACCGAGGGCGGCAGGGCGCCGGGCGCGCCTTCCGCCGCGGCGGCCGGATGGGCCATGGCGAGGCCGACGAGAAGACAGAGTGCCAGCAAAGGGCCGCGCATGAAGGAACACCGCGAGAACCGGTCGGGACGGGAAGCCTACCCGGTTCGTCGCGGTGCTTTCAACACTGTCCCCCTCAGGGGAAACCCGGGTGCCGAAACGGTCACGGCGCCGGGTTCGTCATCGGCCTTTCCTTGCCGGCCTCTTGCGCCGCCTTGCGGCCTCCGGCCGCTATGCCGCCTTGCGGCCGCTGGCGGCGATGGCCTTCTTGTTCACGTCGCCGATGGCGAGCTGGTTCAGCTTCAGGTCGGTCTCCTTCTCTTCCTTCAGGGTCTCCTCCAGAAGCTGGGCGACCTTGGTCAGGCCGCAGGCCGTGGCGTAGGCGTGCACGGTGCCGTAGCTGGCGATCTCGTAATGCTCCACCTTCTGCGCGGCGGCGATGAGCGCGGCGTCCTGGACTTCGGGGGCGAGGCCCATCTCCAGTATTTCGTGGGCTTCGCTGATCAGCCCTTCCATCGCGTCGCAGCGCTTGCCGCGCTTGACCACGTCCAGCTCATCGAAGACCTGCTCCAGCCGCTCGATCTGGCCGTTGGTCTCCTCCAGATGACGTTCGAAGGCCTGGCGGAGCTGGGGGGAATGGGCGGCCTTCGCCAGCTTGGGCAGGGCCTTCGTGATCTGCTTTTCCGCGTGGTAGATGTCGCGGATGTCCTCGACCAGCAGATCCTGCATCGTCTTGGCAGCCATGATGGATGCTTCCTTCTTCCACACGATGGGTTTTGGGGTGGTTTTGACGGTTGGATGTCGATGGCGTTCCGGGCAGAGTGGAACGGTGCCCATCAGAACAGGGGCGCGCCGCCGGTGTTCCACGGCGCGTGCCCTGGCCATAGGGTGATGACCCTCTGGAACGGGTGGCGGTTCGCGCGGCGTCCCATGCGCGATCCTTTGGGTTCAATCATCGGGAGGGGTGCCGCATGACCGGTCCTGGCGGCGAGGTGTTGTTCGAGTTCCACCGCGTCGGGAGTTACATGAAGGTGACGGCCATCGACGCGCAGACAGGTGTCGAGGTGTCGGTGGCCGGCCCGGCCAGCGGCAGCGTCGAGCTGCTCAAGCGCACGGCGATGAACAAGCTGCGCTACGTCCAGACCCGCGACGCGCCCAAGCCCGGCGCCAAGCCCGGCCGCTGACGCGCCGCCCGGCGGGAGGGGCGGACAAGAAAACGCGCCGTCGGGGAGTGCCGGCGGCGCGCTCGGAAGTCTGGCTTTTGCTGATGGTGAGCGCTGGCACGCCCGACCGGCGGCCTTGCGGCACGCCTGGCTGCCGGTCGTAGAGCGAACCGCTCAACCCGGACTGTAGACCTATGCATGCCCGTTGGCACTGGTGCAGGGGGTGTAACGCTTGTAGAAACGCGCTCGACGAACGAACGACGGGCCGGGACGCCGGCGGGAGAGCGCGGCGGATCGCAACCGCCGCCCAATCGGGGATTGCAGCATGTTTCGTATGACGTCCTGCCTGCGCGCGGCCATCGCCGCCCTGGGCATCCTGGCGGGAACGCCGGTCCTGGCCGCCGCTCCGGCCTCGCCCCAAGCGGGCGGGCAGCCGCCGATGAGCGTTCCGGCGAACCCGGCCTCCGGCTGCTTCAAGCCGGGCGTGCCGCTGTGCATGGACGACGGGACGACCTTCGTCAGCGCCGACAAGATGTCCGGCTGCCAGTTCGAGGTGAAGGAGTACGTCGACAAGACGATGGCGTATTTGAAATGCCTGAACGACGAGAACATCGCGACCGGGCAGGATCTGACGCGCAACGTCGAGCGTTTCAACTGCCGACTGTCTGGGCGCAAGGGCTGCTGATCGTCAGCGCCTGCCTGGTCCGGTCGCGGCGCGCGGCCGGTTGACGCGAGGGCCCGGACCGGAAGGGGCCGGGCGGCCGCCGATGGTTTCAACCATGGGGCGTGCCATGCAATCAAAAGGAAATGTCGTCCGTCGAAGAAACGCGCGCGGGCCGGCTCCCTTCGGGACGGCCCGCTTTACGCCACGGACACTGTGCGATCAACCGACCTTGCGGCGGGTCTGCCGGCCGGAGCTGCGCCCCAGCCCGATTCGCTTGGCGAATTCAGAACGTTGCGCCGCGTAGTTCGGTGCGACCATCGGGTAGTCGGGCGGAAGGCCCCAGCGCGCCCGGTATTCGTCCGGCGACATGTTGTAGGTCGAGCGAAGGTGCCGCTTGAGCATCTTCAACTTCTTCCCGTCTTCCAGGCAGACGATGTATTCGGGAGTGACCGACTTGCGGATCGGCACCGCCGGCTTCAGCGGCTCCGCCGGGGTTTCGCGGGGCTGGCCGTTAAGTCCGGTCAGCGACGAGTAGACCGTATTGATCACCTCGGGGATTTGCTGAGCGGGCAAAACATTCTTGCTGACATACGCCGATACGATGTCGGCCGTCATCCGCAGCAGCGCGTTGTCGGGTACATCGGCGCGAAGCTGGTCGCTCATTGCACAGTGTCCTGGCTTTTCATTTGTCCGTAGCAACCAAGTTGCATACCGTGATTTGGGTGTCAATATAATTTCGGCAAGAAGCAAATTAGTTGCTTTTGGCCGTCAGAACTGATGACGCCGGCTTAAATCAGGCAACGCTGAAAATCGTTTCCAGGCTGCTGCCGACACCCGGCTTTAAGGATCGTCTAGTAAGGTCCAGCTTTAAATCGACGTCGGACTTGGTTGCGGCAATTGCGCCGGGCCGGGCGCCTATAACGAATCGGCTAACTCCCTTGCTTGATGGAAAGGACAACGATGAGGCGAAATGCGCCCGCGAACTTTCAAGCATTTGGTGGGTTTCCGGCGGGCGCCGCGACGTGAGGCTGCGATTCCCGCGCCCCGCGCGGGGACGGATTCCGGGGCGGGCCCGGCGGCTCCGCCCCGTTCCGTCGCTGGACGCCATGCGTCCCCGTCATGGTGTGGTGGTGGCGGCTGGCGTCGATATCTGGTAGGGTGCGGCCGCTTTCCGCCGCACTGGAGTTTTCCGTCGCCATGACCGCCCGCACCGTAGCGCTCGCCTCCGACCATGCCGGTTACGAGCTGAAGGCTCAGATCGCCAAGTCGCTGGCGGACGCCGGCTACACCGTCCTCGATTTCGGCACCGACGGTCCGGCCTCGGTCGACTATCCGGACTTCGCCGCCGCCGTCGCCGCCGCCGTCACCGACGGCCGGGCCGAGCGCGGCGTGCTGGTCTGCGGCAGCGGCATCGGCATCAGCATCGCGGCCAACCGCCATCCGGGCGTCCGCGCGGCGCTGGTCCACGACGTGACCACCGCGCGCCTCAGCCGCGAGCACAACGACGCCAACGTCATCGCGCTGGGCGCCCGCATCGTCGGGCCGGAGATCGCCAAGGATTGCGTGACCACCTTCCTGAACACGGTGTTCGAGGGCGGGGAGCGGCACAGCCGCCGCATCGCCAAGATGGGCTGAAGGCCCGCGGCCCCAGGATGGGCTGAAGGCCTGCGGCCCCAGGATGGGCTGAAGGCCTGCGGCCTTCGAGGAATTGGGCCTGATCAAGGCCAGCCGGCCGGGGACCGTCCCGTCTCCGGCCGGACGAGCAAGCATTCGACGATTTGAGGAGCCTTCCGCCATGACCAGCACCAACGCCGCCGAGATCGGCCGCTTCTTCGCCGCCTCGCTCGCCGAGACCGATCCCGAACTGGCCCGCGCGGTGCGCGACGAGCTGGTCCGCCAGCAGGAGCAGATCGAGCTGATCGCCTCCGAGAACATCGTCTCCCAGGCGGTGCTGGAGGCCCAGGGCTCGGTCCTCACCAACAAGTACGCGGAAGGCTATCCCGGCAAGCGCTACTATGGCGGCTGCGAGTTCGTCGACGTGGCGGAGAATCTCGCCATCGAGCGCGCCTGCAAGCTGTTCGGCTGCGAGTTCGCCAACGTCCAGCCGAACTCCGGTTCCCAGGCCAACCAGGCGGTGCTGCTGGCCCTGCTCCAGCCGGGCGACTGCGTGCTCGGCATGTCGCTGGCCGCCGGCGGCCACCTGACCCACGGCGCCGCCCCCAACATGTCCGGCAAGTGGTTCAAGTCCGTGCAGTACGGCGTGCGCAAGGACGACCACCTGATCGACTTCGACCAGGTCGAGGCGCTGGCCCGCGAGCACAAGCCGAAGCTGATCATCGCCGGCGGCTCCGCCTACCCGCGCGTCCTCGACTATGAGCGCTTCCGCGCCATCGCGGACGAGGTCGGCGCCTACTTCATGGTCGACATCGCCCACTACGCCGGGCTGATCGCCGGCGGCGTCTACCCGAACCCGTTCCCCTACGCCGACGTCGCCACCACCACCACCCACAAGACGCTGCGCGGCCCGCGCGGCGGCATGGTGATGACCAACCGCGAGGACATCGCCAAGAAGATCAACTCGGCGGTCTTCCCCGGCCTCCAGGGCGGCCCGCTGATGCACGTCATCGCCGCCAAGGCCGTCGCCTTCGCCGAGGCGCTGCGTCCGGAGTTCAAGACCTACGCCCAGGCGGTGCTCGACAACGCCCGCGTGCTGTCGAAGACGCTGATCGACGGCGGCCTCGACATCGTGTCGGGCGGCACCGACAGCCACATCGTGCTGGTCGACCTGCGGCCGAAGAACCTGACCGGCAAGGCGGCGGAAGCCAGCCTGGAGCACGCCGGCATGACCTGCAACAAGAACGGCGTGCCGTTCGACCCGCAGAAGCCGATGATCACCTCGGGCGTCCGCCTCGGCAGCCCGGCGGCGACCACGCGTGGCTTCGGCACCGCCGAGTTCAAGCAGGTCGGCGAGATGATCGTCGAGACGCTGGACGGTCTGGCCGCCAGCAACTCGGGCGACAATTCGGCGGTGGAGGCGGCGATGCGCGAGCGCGTGCGCGGCCTGTGCCGCCAGTTCCCGATCTACCCGACGCTCTGACGCGCCCTTAAAGAAGAAGGGGAGGGGACAAGGAATGCGCTGCCCGTTCTGTGGAAACGAGGACACCCAGGTCAAGGACTCGCGACCGACGGAGGACAACTCGGCCATCCGGCGGCGGCGCTTCTGTCCCAGTTGCAGCGCGCGCTTCACCACCTTCGAGCGCGTGCAGCTGCGCGAGCTGACGGTGGTGAAGAGCACCGGGCAGCGCGAGCCCTTCGACCGCGACAAGCTGCTGCGGTCGATGAAGATCGCGCTGCGCAAGCGCCCGATCGACGCCGACCGCATCGACCGGGTGGTGAACAGCCTGGTCCGCCAGCTCGAATCCTCCGGCGAGAGCGAGATCCCCTCCAAGCAGATCGGCGAGCGGATCATGGAGGCGTTGCAGACGCTCGACCAGGTCGCCTACATCCGCTACGCCTCGGTCTACAAGGACTTCCGCGAGGCGTCGGACTTCAACGAGTTCGTCGAACAGCTGGCGCCGGAAGCCCAGCCGGGCTGAGATGACCAGCGACAGCGACCTCCGTCACATGCGGGCCGCCCTGTCGCTCGCCGCGCGCGGGCTCGGGCGGACCTGGCCCAACCCGGCGGTCGGCTGCGCGCTGGTGCGCGACGGCGCCGTGGTCGGCCGCGGCTGGACCCAGCCCGGCGGACGGCCCCACGCGGAGACCGAGGCGCTCGCCCGCGCCGGCGCCCTGGCGAAGGGCGCCACCGCCTACGTCACGCTGGAACCCTGCAACCATTACGGCAAGACGCCGCCTTGCAGCCTTGCGTTGATCGGCGCCGGGGTCGCCCGCGTCGTCGTCGCCTGCCAGGACCCCGACCCGCGCGTCGCCGGCGGCGGGCTGGCGCGTCTGAGGGATGCCGGCGTCGCCGTGACCTTCGGTGTGTGCGAGGCCGAGGCGCTTGCCCTCAACGAAGGCTTCTTCAACCGCATCCAGCACGCCCGCCCGCTGGTCACGCTGAAGCTGGCGACGACGCTCGACGGCCGCATCGCGACGCGCACCGGCCATTCGCAGTGGATCACCGGCCCGACCGCGCGCGCCTGGGGACACCGGCTGCGGGCGACCCACGACGCGATCATGGTCGGGATCGGCACCGCCTTGGCCGACGATCCCGAACTGACCTGCCGCCTGCCGGGGCTGGAGGAGCGCAGCCCGGTCCGGATCGTGCTCGACAGCCATCTGCGCCTGTCCCCGGACTCGAAGCTGGCGGCGACGGCGCGGACGCTGCCGACCTGGGTGGTGACGCGCGACGATCACGATCCGGCGAGGGCCGCAGCGCTCACCGCCCAAGGCGTCGAGATCCTGCCGGTGACCGCCGGTCCCGCCGGCCGTCCGGATCCGGCCGCCGCGCTGGCGGCTCTGGCCGGGCGCGGCGTCACCCGTTTGCTGGTCGAGGGCGGCGCCACCCTGGCCGGCGCGCTGATGGGGGCCGGGCTGGTCGACCGGCTGGAATGGTTCCGCACCGCCTCGCTGATCGGCGGCGACGGGCTGTCGGCCGTCGCCGGCTTCGGCGTCGACCGGCTCGACGGCATGGCGCGCTTCGAGCGCACCGCCGTCCGCGTCGCCGGGAGCGATCTGGCGGAGAGCTACCGGCGCCTTTGAGCGCTCACGCCTTTTCGTCTTGCGGAGGGCGGCTGAACACGGATGAACACGGATGCGGGCTTCGCCCGCGCACGGATGAGATGGGATGAACGGGTATCCGTGTTCATCCGATCCCATCCGTGTTCATCCGTGTCTCTCATGGTTCTTTCACACGGCTTCGGCTGTGAATCGCCTGCGATCACCCAAGGCCGCATGCCGCGCAACAGTCCGTTGCGGCGCCCGCGTCGTCGTCCGCGCTTCCCCTCGGCGCGAAACCTGCTAAATTCGCCGCCATGTTCACCGGAATCATCACCGATGTCGGGCGCGTCCAAGCCGTGGAACGGCAGGGCGATACCCGGTTCACCATCGAGACCGCCTTCGACACGGAGACGATCGCGATCGGGGCGTCCATCGCCCACAACGGCGTTTGCCTGACGGTCATCGAGAAGGGGCCGGGGTGGTACGTCATCCAGGCGTCCGGCGAGACGCTGTCCAAGACGACGCTCGGCGGCTGGGAAGCCGGCACCCGCGTCAACCTGGAGCGCGCGCTGAAGGTCGGCGACGAGCTGGGCGGGCACATCGTGTCCGGCCATGTCGACGGCGTCGGCCGGCTGGTCGGCTTGCTGCCGGAGGGCGAGTCCATCCGCCTGACCTTCGAGGCGCCGGAAAGCCTGGCGAAATACATCGCCTCCAAGGGCTCGGTCGCCATCGACGGCGTGTCGCTGACCGTCAACGAGGTCGAGGGCGCGCGCTTCGGCGTGAACATCATCCCGCACACCCAGACCGCGACCACCTTCGGTGGCCTGCGGGAAGGCGACGCGGTCAATCTGGAAATCGACATGCTCGCGCGCTACGTCGCGCGGCTCGCGGGGCAGGAATGACGTCCGAATTCCACAAGTATCTGTCGTCGGCCGAGGAGATCCTCGAAGAGGCGCGGCAGGGCCGGATGTTCATCCTGGTCGACGACGAGGACCGCGAGAACGAGGGCGACCTCGTCATCCCCGCCTCCTGCGCCACGCCGGAAGCGGTCAACTTCATGGCCAAGCACGGGCGCGGCCTGATCTGCCTGACCATGGACCAGCCGAACATCGAGCGGCTGCGCCTGCCGCTGATGGCCCAGCAGAACGCGTCCCGCCACCAGACCGCCTTCACCGTCTCGATCGAGGCGCGCGAGGGTGTCACCACCGGCATCTCGGCCGCCGACCGCGCCCGCACCATCGAGGTCGCCATCGACCCGAAATCCGGGCCACACGACATCGCCACGCCGGGCCACATCTTCCCGCTGCTGGCGCGCGACGGCGGCGTGCTGGTCCGCGCCGGCCACACCGAGGCGTCGGTCGACATCGCCCGCCTGTCCGGCCATTCCCCGGCCGCCGTGATCTGCGAGATCATGAACGACGACGGCACCATGGCCCGCCTGCCGGACCTCGTGCAGTTCGCCCAGTTCCACGGGCTGAAGGTCGGCACCATCGCCGACCTGATCGCCTACCGCCGCCGCACCGAGACCATCGTCGAGCAGCGTCTGGCCGGCACGCTGGACAGCCGTTTCGGCGGCCGGTTCCAGACCTACGTCTACACCAACAAGATCCATTACGCGGAGCACATCGCCCTGGTGCGCGGCGACATCTCCGGCGACGAGCCGGTGCTGGTCCGCATGCACGCCCTGTCGGTGCTCGACGACGTGCTGGGCGACCGCAACTCCGGCCGCGCCGACGAGTTGCAGGCGTCGATGGAGCTGATCGCCAAGGAGAACCGCGGCGTCATCGTGCTGCTGCGCGAGCCGCAGCCGAACGGCCTGTCGTCGGTCCTCAAGGCCCGGCTGGAAGGGCAGGCGGGCAGCGCGCCCGAGCTGCGCGACTACGGGGTCGGCGCGCAGATCCTGCTGGATCTCGGCGTCCGCTCGATGGTCCTGCTGTCCAACCGCAAGAAGTCGATCATCGGGCTGGAGGGCTACGGCCTGACGGTGGTCGGCCACCGCGCCATCCACCCGGCCTGCGCCGAAAAGGGCGCCGACTGATGGACGCGCGCGCCGCCGGATGACCGACACGCCCCACATCATGGTCGTGGACGCCCGCGTCCACGAGGACATCGCCGAGGAGCTGGCGCGCGGCGCCGTCGCGGAACTGGACCGCGCCGGCGCCACCCACATCCGCTACGGCGTGCCCGGCTGTCTGGAGATTCCGGCGGCGATCCTCTACGCCATCCGCTCGATGGATTTCTTCACGGCGCGCAAGCGTTTCGACGGCTATGTCGCGCTCGGCTGCGTGATCCGCGGCGAGACGACGCGCTACGACACCATCTGCGCGGAAAGCGCGCGCGGCCTCCAGGAGCTGGCGCTGCGCTACGCCCTGGCGGTCGGCAACGGCATCCTGACCGTCGAGAATCGCGAGCAGGCCTGGGTCCGCGCCACCGTCGGATCGAAGAACATGGGCGGGGTCGCGGCGCGGGCCTGCCTTGACATGATTGACCTGAAGCGCAAATTCCGCCTCTATCCGCGCTGATCCCGATATTTCCTCTTTAGCGACTGCAAAACGACCATGAGCAACGACGACGCGGCCCCCCCCGCGAAACCCAAGCGCGCCAACGGCAAATCCGGGGGCCGCAAGACCGGCGGCGGGTCCGCCAAGGCCCGGCGCAAGGCTGGCCGTCTGGGCGCCGTCCAGGCGCTGTACCAGATCGACCTGACCGGCACCCCCGTCGAAACCGTGGTCGGCGAGTTCGTCGCCCATCGCCTGGGCGAGGAGATCGACGGCGCCAAGTTCGTGGCCGGCGACCCGCAGCTCTTCGCCGACATCGTGCGCGGCGCCATCCACCGCCGGGCCGAGGTCGACAGCGTGCTGACGGCGGCGCTCGACCCGCGTTTCCCGCTCGACCGGCTGGAGCTGCTGCTGCGCGCCATCCTGCGCGCCGGCGCCTACGAGATCGCGGTCCATCTCGACACCCACCCGCGCATCCTGATCAGCGAGTATGTCGACGTCGCCCACGCCTTCTTCGCCGGCCGCGAGCCGGCGATGGTCAACGGCGTGCTGGATCATGTCGCCCGCGCGCTGCGCGCCGAGGATCTGGCCAGGCCCGATCCGTCCCGCACCCCCTCCGAGGGGTAACGGCGTGCCGGACGCGCTTGCTCCCTCCCTGGATTTCTCCCCCTCTCCCCCGCGGGGAGAGGGCCGGGGTGAGGGGGGCGCGTGGCGGCGGGAATTGGGATTGGGCGGGGCGTTCCCTGCCATCCCGGCAGGCTCCGCTCCGCATCCCCCTCACCCCAACCCTCTCCCCGGGGGGGAGAGGGGGCCTACCGGGAGGAATGACGGGGGAAGCGCCCAATGACCAACCCGGACACCTCCCGACCGCTCGGCGAGTTCGGCCGCATCACCCGTTTCTTCAAGCCGCTCGCCGCCGGCTTTCCCGGCGCGCGGGGGCTGCGCGACGACGCCGCCGTCTTCGCGGTGCCGCAGGGGCGCGAACTGGTCGTCACCACCGACGCCCTGGTCGCCGGCGTGCATTTCTTTCCCGACGACCATCCCGGCGACATCGCCGCCAAGCTGCTGCGCACCAACCTGTCCGACCTCGCCGCCATGGGCGCCGAGCCGCTGGCCTATTCGCTGGTCACCGCCCTGCCGCGCGGCATCGACGAGGCGTGGCTGACCGCCTTCGCGGCCAGCCTCGGCGAGGACCAGGAGCGTTTCGGCATCACGCTGACCGGCGGCGATTCGGTGTCCACCAGCGGCCCGGTCACCCTGTCGGTGACCGCCTTCGGCCTGGTGCCGGCCGGCCGCGCGCTGCCGCGCTGGGGCGGGCGCCCCGGCGACGGGCTCTACGTCACCGGCTCCATCGGCGACGCGGCGCTCGGCCTCCAGGTCGCCCTCGGCAAGCTCGACATTCCCGACGAGGGCACGCGCGGCCACCTGCTGCGCCGCCTGCGCCGGCCGGACCCGCGCACCACCATCGGCCCGCGCCTGATCGGTCTGGCGGGCGGCGCGCTCGACGTCTCGGATGGGCTGGTCGCCGACCTCGGCCATCTCTGCGAGGAATCCGGCTGCGCCGCGCTTCTGGAGTCGGCCCTGGTGCCGCTGTCCGACGCCGCGCGCGGCGCCATCGACGGCGACCCCGAGCGGCTGGTGCTGGCGCTGACCGGCGGCGACGATTACGAGCTGCTCTTCTCCGCCCCCGATTCGGCGGGCGAGGCGCTGGCCGCGCTGGCGCGCGACACCGGCGTGCCGATCACCGCGATCGGCCGTTTGACCGAGGGCGCCGCCGGAACCGTCGCCGTGCTGGACGGGCAGGGCGACCCTCTGCCGATCCGCCGGCCGGGCTGGGACCATTTCTGACCGCCTGATTTCCGCCCGTCCGCCGCAACCGCCGACCTTCCTTCCCCCACGAGGACGCCGCCCATGGTCAAGGCCCTGATCGTGCTGGTGCTGGGCATCGTGCTGCTGGGCGGCGCCGGCTTCGGCGGCTGGTTCGTCTACAACAAGTACCTCGTCCCCCAGGAGGGGGCCGAGCCGAAGAAGGTCGAGCCGCCGCCCAAGCCGCCGACCGGCTTCGTGCGCCTGCCGCCGCTGGTCGTCCCGATGCTGGGCGCCTCCCGAGTCGAGCAGTTCGTCACCGTCGTCGTGACGGTGGAGGTGCTGCTGGAGAAGCAGCCGATGGTCCAGGCCAACCAGACCCGCATGACCGACGCCTTCCTGACGGCGCTCTATGGCGGGGTCGCCGACAAGTCGATGATGAATGGCGGCTTGGTCAACCTCCCTGCCATAAAAGAAAAACTCGCCGAGGCCGGCACCAAGGTTCTTGGCCCCGGCGTGGTGCAGAATGTCCTGATCCAGGCGGTGACGCAGCGCAATCTTTGACGCTCTTTCGCGCCGCATCAAATGGGGTCTGGCCGAAAGTCAGCTATGACCAAGGAGAAAGGCTTGGCCAATTCGCCGCGCCGGCGGCGACATGGTGGCGGTTGCCAAGCCGCTGATCCTTCGGCATGCTTTTGTGGAGAATACTTGCGCCCGACTTCTCCCCTTACTTTCGGGAGTCGGCTTTCGCGGGCGGACCCATAAAAATCGGGGGATGCGATGGCTTTAGCGTTCATCGTCATCATTGCCAGCGGGCTTCTTGCGCTGGCCTACGGTTATCGTGCCGGAAAAGAGGTCATGGCCGCGTCGCCGGGGTCGGAGCGGATGCAGGCCATCGCCGCCGCGGTCCAGGAGGGCGCGCGCGCCTACCTGAACCGCCAGTACACCACCATCGCCGTGGCCGGCGTCGTGCTGCTGCTGATCCTGGGACTGACCCTGGGGCTGCCGGTGGCGGTCGGTTTCCTGATCGGCGCGCTGCTGTCGGGGGCGGCCGGCTACATCGGCATGAACGTGTCGGTGCGGGCCAACGTCCGCACCGCGCAGGCGGCGACCCAGGGGCTGGCCCCGGCGCTCGACATCGCCTTCAAGGCCGGCGCCATCACCGGCATGCTGGTGGTCGGGCTCGGGCTGCTCGGAGTCGGCGTCTATTACGGGATCCTGACCACCATCTACCGCGTCACCGACCCGGTGCAGGTCCGCACCGTGCTGGAGGCGCTGGTGGCGCTGAGCTTCGGCGCCTCGCTGATCTCGATCTTCGCGCGGCTCGGCGGCGGCATCTTCACCAAGGGGGCCGACGTCGGCGCCGATCTGGTCGGCAAGGTCGAGGCCGGCATCCCGGAGGACGATCCCCGCAACCCGGCGGTCATCGCCGACAATGTCGGCGACAACGTCGGCGACTGCGCCGGGATGGCCGCCGACCTGTTCGAGACCTACGCCGTCACCATCGTCGCCACCATGCTGCTGGCGGCGATTTTCTTTTCCGGCGAGGTCGTGCGGCTGCTGCTGGTCTACCCGCTGGTGATCGGCGCGGTGTGCATCGTCGCCTCGGTCGCCGGGACCTTCGCGGTCAAGCTGGGCGCCAGCAACAACATCATGGCGGCGCTCTACAAGGGGCTGGCGGCGACCGCCGGCATCTCGCTGGTGCTGATCCTGATCGTCACCGCCATCATGTTCGGCTTCAACCGCGCGCTGGTGATGACCAACGGCCTTTCCATCACCGGGCTGAACCTGTTCGTCTCCTCGCTGGTCGGGCTCGGCGTCACCGGGCTCCTGGTGTGGATCACCGAGTTCTACACCTCGACGGCGTTCCGGCCGGTGCGCAGCATCGCCAAATCGTCGGAGACCGGGCACGGCACCAACGTCATCCAGGGGCTGGCGGTGTCGATGGAGGCGACCGCCCTGCCGGTGCTGGTGATCTGCGCCGGCATCCTGATCGCCTACGGGCAGGCTGGCATCTTCGGCATCGGCATCGCCGCGACGACGATGCTGGCGTTGGCCGGCATGGTGGTGGCGCTCGACGCCTACGGGCCGGTGACCGACAACGCCGGCGGCATCGCCGAGATGTCGGAGATGCCGAAGGACATCCGCGTCACCACCGACGCGCTCGACGCCGTCGGCAACACCACCAAGGCGGTGACCAAGGGCTACGCCATCGGCTCGGCCGGTCTGGCGGCGCTGGTGCTGTTCGCCGCCTACGTCCAGGATCTCGGGCACTATTTCCCGAACGTCGCCGTCGAGTTCCGGCTGAACGACCCCTACGTCGTCGTCGGGCTGCTGATCGGCGGGCTGCTGCCCTACCTGTTCGGCTCGATGGGCATGACCGCGGTCGGCCGCGCCGCCGGCTCGGTGGTGGTCGAGGTGCGGCGCCAGTTCCGTGAGATCCCCGGCATCATGGAGGGCACCGCCAAGCCCGACTACGGCCGCGCGGTCGACATGCTGACCAAGGCGGCGATCCGCGAGATGGTGATCCCGTCGCTGCTGCCGGTGCTGGCCCCGGTGGTGCTCTATCTGGTCATCGCCGCCATCGGCGGGCAGGCGGCCGGCTTCGCGGCGCTCGGCGCCATGTTGCTCGGCACCATCGTGACCGGCATCTTCGTCGCCATCTCGATGACCTCGGGCGGCGGCGCCTGGGACAACGCCAAGAAATACATCGAGGAGGGCAACCACGGCGGCAAGGGGTCCGACGCCCACAAGGCGGCGGTGACCGGCGACACGGTCGGCGACCCCTACAAGGACACCGCCGGCCCGGCGGTCAACCCGATGATCAAGATCACCAACATCGTGGCGATCCTGCTGCTGGCGATCCTGGCGCAATTCTCGTAGGAGTGGCCGCGACCCGGCACGAAAAAGGGCGGGACCGTCCGGTTCCCGCCCTTCGTCATTCGGAACCGCTGGAAGCGGTCAGGAGCCGGGGCCCTTGCCCTTGGCGTCCTTGGCCGAGAAGCGGCCGACGTTGCCCATCATCTGTTCGAGGAAGCCCATCTCGCGGCCGGCGGTCGGCGTGCTGCGGTCGACCATCTCGATGTCCTGGCCGTTGCTCTGGTCGAGCTTCCTGATCTCGCGCACCGTGCCGGCCTCGTCGAAGCGGACGATGACGACGCGGCGGTCGACGACCTCCGGCTGGAAGAAGGCGGTCTTCTCCGTCTTCTGCCCGATGTAGTACCAGACGTTCGGGTCGAAGGTGCCGACCGAGGTCGGCGTGCCGAGGACCGCGGCGACGTCGTCGCGCCGGCTCTGGCCCGGCTGAAGCTCGGCCACCAGCTCGGGATCGGTCAGGTTGCCGCGCGTGGCGACGACCGGCGAGCAGCCCGCCGCGACGAGCCCGGTGGACAGGACGGCGCCCAGCAAGGCGACGGTGCGAAGCGCGGAAGGAATCGATCTCGTCATGGTGCTCGGGCTATGATGGAGCCAGCGAAGGGGCGCAAAAGGCGCGGTCCCCCTTCCACAGTGCGGGACAATCGCATTGGGGCCTTCTTCCTGTCAACGAGACTCCGAATTTCGCGAGAGTGACCTTTCCGTGTCAGACAATCTTCTTGGCCGTCTGTTTTCCGGGGGCCTGTTCGCCCGGCTGTCCGGCGGGCGCCTGGGCTCCGGTCCGGTCGGCGACCTGTACACCGCCGTCGTGACCCGCGCGCGGGAGCCGGTGTTCTACCGCGACCTCGGCGTGCCCGACACGCTCGACGGCCGTTTCGATCTGGTGGCGCTGCATTGCTTCCTGGTGATGCGCCGGCTGAAGGGGCGGGGGGCCGAGGCCGGCGCCCTGTCGCGGCGGCTCTACGAGACGATGATCGACAATTTCGAGAAGTCGCTGCTGGAGATGGGCGTCGGCGACAGCGGCATCGGCCGGCGGGTCAAGACGATGGCCCGCGCGCTGGCCGGCCGCATCCGCGCCTACGACGAGGCGCTGGCCGAGCCCGACGACCGCCGGCTGGAGGTGGCGCTCGACAACAACGTCTACGGCACGGTGGTGGAGGGCGTCGATCCGGCGGCGCTGGCGGCGCTGACCGTCTATGTCCGGGCCAGCGCCGATGCGCTCGACGCGCAGCCGTTGGAGGCGTTGCTGCGGGGAGAGGTCGCGTTTGCGGCTCTTCCGGAGGTTCGGCGGGGGTAAGAGTTGATCTCGGACACAGATGAACACAGATAAACACAGATGAATTTATGATGTCAGCGTGCCGGTAGGCGGGCATGCTGCGGCCTATTGGGCATCGTTGTTCATCTGTGTCTATCTGTGTTCATCTGTGTCTGATATTTCTTCATCGAGATTATCCCACCCTCCGGGCTGACAGGATGCCATGGCTCCGCTAGCCGCTGTGAAGGGATCGAGGAGGGCCTTGCCTTTTGGCCGGCCCGGTTGCATGTGATTCCCTGCGCGCCCTGGGCGATGTTTTCTGCGATGTTTCTTGAGGACGACTCGTTATGACCGACCATCCCGGCTCCCTTCCCGCGCCGGAATTCTCGCGCTTCGTCAGCGCCGACGCGGTGCGCCGCGCCGACCTGACCGAGACCATCGAGGCGACCGAATCGGAGCGGCGGAGGCTCGCCGAACGGCTTGAGCTGGAGTCGATCGACCGGCTGACCGCCACCATCCGCCTGCGCGCGGTGCGCGGCGGCCAGATGATCCGCGTGTCGGGCCGGCTGGAGGCCGACGTCGTGCAGACTTGCGTCGTCTCGCTCGACCCGGTGCCGGCCCATGTCGACGAACGCTTCGAGGCGCTGTTCGCCCCGGAATCGCTGATCGAGGATCCGGGCGCCGAGATCGACATCGACCCCTACGAATCCGACGAGGACGCGCCGGAGCCGATGATCAACAACCGCATCGACATCGGTGAGCTGACGGCGCAGCACCTGTCGCTCGGGCTCGATCCCTACCCGCGCGCCGGGGGCGCCGATTTCGCGGGGTATGACGAGGACGCCGGGGGCGAGGGAGCGGAGGGCGCCGCCGCCGCCGAGCCGGAGGAGCCGCAGAAGCCCAACCCTTTCGCGGTCCTCGGGCAGTTGAAGAACCGCTCGTGACCCTTTTGGCGGGGCGGGGCGCGATCATGGCCGACAGGGCTGTTCGGGCTTGCCCTCCGGGGGCAATTGCCTTATTGAATGCCGCTCGCGTTGGGCGGCCCCTGTTCGGGCCGCCTTTTACAATCAAGAGAGTTCACGGTCATGGCTGTTCCGAAGAAGAAGACCTCCAAGTCGCGGCGCAACATGCGTCGTTCGCACCACGCTCTGCCCACCGCGGCCTACAACGAGTGCCCGAGCTGCGGCGAGCTGAAGCGTCCGCACAACATCTGCGGGTCTTGCGGCCAGTACGACAAGCGCGAAGTGATCCAGAGCGGCACCGCCACCGCTTGATTCGCCTCTCGTTGTTCGGGGACGCGCGCCGTCCTAGCCGGGGAGCCTGTTCGCGGTGAGCCAGCGCCTGACCATCGCCCTCGACGCCATGGGTGGGGACCTCGGTCCCGACATGGTGGTCGCCGGGGCGGACATCGCGCGGGAACGTCATCCCGACGTGCGTTTCCTGCTGTACGGCGACTCCCAGCGCATCGAGCCGCTGCTCAACGGGCGGCCGGCGCTGAAGGCCGTGGCGGAGATCCGTCACACGCCCGACGCGGTCGCCGGCGACGCCAAGCCGGCGGTCGCCTTGCGGGCCGGACGCCGGTCCAGCATGCGGCTGGCCATCGACGCGGTGGCGGCCAGCGAGGCCGCCTGCGTCGTCTCGGCCGGCAACACCGGCGCCCTGATGGCGATGGCGAAGTTCGTGCTGAAGACGCTGCCCGGCATCGACCGGCCGGCGATCGCGTCGTTCTTCCCGACCCAGCGCGGCGAGAGCATCATGCTGGATCTCGGCGCCAACGCCGAATGCCAGCCGGAGAATCTCGTCCAGTTCGCGGTGATGGGGGCGGTCTTCGCCCGCGCCGTCCTCGGGCTGCCGGAACCGACCATCGGCGTGCTGAACATCGGCTCGGAGGACGTGAAGGGCAACGAGGTGGTGCGCGCCGCCGCGGCCAGCCTGCGCGAGATGCCGCTGCCCGGCCGCTTCCACGGCTTCGTGGAGGGCAACGACATCGGGCTCGGCACGGTGGACGTCATCGTCACCGACGGCTTCACCGGCAACGTCGCGCTGAAGACCGCCGAGGGCACCGCCAAGCTGTTCGCCGAGTTCCTGCGGCGCACCTTCGAGTCGTCCTTCCTGGCGCGGCTCGGCTACCTGCTGGCGCGCGGGGCGTTCAAGCGCTTCAAGCAGCGCATCGACCCGCGCCGCTACAACGGCGCGATGTTCCTGGGCTTGCGCGGCGTCTGCGTGAAGAGCCATGGCGGCACCGACGCCGTCGGCTTCGCCAACGCCATCGCCGTCGCGATCAATCTGGCGGCGCACGGTTTCAACGAGCGCATCAAGGAAGAGATGAGCCGCATCGCCGATGCGAACCCTCTTCCCGACACGAAGGCGGCGGCGGGCTGAATCATGGTCAAGCGTTCCCGAGTTCTGGGCTGCGGCACCTACCTGCCGGCCAACGTCGTCACCAACCGTGACCTGGAACAGCGGGTGGACACCACCGACGAGTGGATCGTCCAGCGCACCGGCATCCTGTCGCGCCACATCGCGGCGGAGGGGGAGAAGACCTCCGACCTCGCCATCGCCGCGGCGACCCGCGCGCTGGAGCATGCCGGCGTCCCGGCCTCCAGCATCGACTGCATCGTGCTGGCGACCACCACGCCGGACAACACCTTCCCGGCCACGGCCACCAAGGTGCAGGCGGCGCTGGGAACCACCGGCTTCGCCATGGACATCCAGGCGGTCTGCGCCGGCTTCGTCTACGGTCTGTCGGTCGCCGACAACTTCATCCGCGCCGGCCAGGCCCGCCGCGCCCTGGTGATCGGGGCCGAGACCTTCTCGCGCCTGCTCGACTGGAACGACCGCACCACCTGCGTGCTGTTCGGCGACGGCGCCGGCGCCGTGGTGCTGGAGGGCTACGACGCCAAGGGCGACTCGGACGACCGTGGCGTTCTGTCCACCCATCTGCATTCCGACGGCACCCAGTACGACCTGCTCTACGTCGACGGCGGCGCGTCGTCGACCGGCACCATCGGCCATGTCCGGATGCACGGCCAGGAGATCTTCCGCCACGCCGTCAGCAAGCTGTCCTCGGTGGTCGAGGAGGCGCTGGCCGCCAACGGGCTGGAGGCGTCCGACATCGACTGGATGGTGCCGCACCAGGCGAACCGCCGCATCATCGACGGGCTGGCCCGCAAGATGAAGCTGGCTCCGGAGAAGGTCGTGCTGACCGTCGACCGCCATGGCAACACCTCGGCCGCCTCGATCCCGCTGGCGCTGGGCGAGGCGGTGGCCGACGGCCGGGTCAAGCGCGGCGACCTGATCCTGATGGAGGCGATCGGCGGCGGCCTGACCTGGGGGTCCGCCCTGATCCGCTGGTGAGCCGCCTAGGCTTTCCCGCAGCGCGAACATACGCCGGCGCATTGCCGCAGTGCAGCGTCGGCGGCTGCTAAGCCGCCGCCAAGCTTTTGAATTGACGGACCTTCTTCGGCCGGATTACCGTCTTCCCAATGGTTGCGGGGGGAAGACGAACATGACCCAGAACACCGTCACGCGCGCCCAGCTCAGCGAAGCCGTCTATCAGGAGGTTGGGCTGTCGCGCAACGAGTCGGCCGATCTTGTGGAAACCGTGCTGGATGAGATCTCCGACGCGCTGGCGCGCGGGGAGATGGTGAAGATCTCCTCCTTCGGCAGCTTCCAGGTCCGCCAGAAGGGCGAGCGCATCGGCCGCAACCCGAAGACCGGGGAGGAGGTGCCGATCCTGCCGCGCCGGGTCCTGGTCTTCCGCGCCAGCCATGTGCTGAAGAACCGCATCAACGAGATCCAGGACGCGGCCGACGCCGCCGAGGCCGCCGCCGCCCACGCCCGCGCGGCGTCCTGAAGCCGGTTCCCGGTCGCCGTGCCGTCTGCGATGCCGCCGTGTCCGATGCCGACCTGCCGTGACGCGGCGGTCATGATGCCTGTGCCATGAAGTCGGCCACGGCGTTCCGCACGATCAGCGAGGTGTCCACCGACCTGAACGTGCCGCAGCATGTCCTGCGCTTCTGGGAATCCAAGTTTCCCCAGATCAGGCCGCTCAAGCGCGGCGGCGGCCGGCGCTATTACCGGCCCGAGGACGTCGAGCTTTTGCGCCGCATCCAGGCCCTGCTCTACGAGGAGCGCTACACCATCAAGGGTGTCCAGCGCCTGCTGAAGGAGGGGCGCACGGCCGACCCGACTCCGCCCCTTCCCGAGGATGCCGAGGACGAGGACACGCCGCCGGGCGGGCCGGCGCTGGAGGATCAGGCCGATCTGTCCGAACCGGCCGGTCTGCCCGGCGACCTGCGCCACGAACTGACGATGGTGCTGGACGAGTTGAAGTCCCTGCGTGGCGTGTTGTCGCGCCTGTCTGGACAGTTTGGCAGAAAGGGCGGATAATGCGCCTTGCAAATTGCCGCGTGATGTTGCGGAGGGAGGCCGGACCCGGGCCAAACGGGGGACGCGGAGATCTCGGGAGACTTCGAGGCGCTGCTCAGCGCAGCTCGATCCCGGCCTGCCGGAAGGTGCGGGTGAGGGCGGCGACCACGTCGGGGTCGACCTCGCCCGTTCCGTAATCGAAATTGATCACGGCGTACCACGGAACACCGGCCTTGCTCGCCAGCATCCGTGTCGACCAGCCAAGGCGCAGACGTGCCGCTTGGCACTGCGACCCGGTCATCCTCGTCGACTCCACAGCTTGCGCGGTTCCCATTCTGTGTGGCGACAGGCTGTGCATCATCGCGTTCGGCCCACCGTCAAGCACCGGTCATAAGACAAGAATGCAGAAAGTCGCACCCTTTGTCATGTGACGGATTGTTGCATTCGCGCGTGCCCTGGCTTGAGCCGCCGTCATAGTTATGAAAGCGCATCGAATTTTTCGGATAAACGGCCGCATTCCTTCGGAAGCGGCCCGTCTCAGCGTGACATGGGCCCCGCCGGGCCATCCGGCTCCAGGGCGGCCAGCAAAGACGAGAGGGCGCGGGCCTGCGGTTCCAGGGGGTGCGGCGTTCCCGGCGTCGCGGCGCCGGCGCTGGCGCCGGCGTCCGCCCCGGCCTTGAAGCGCGCCGCGATGGCCAGGGCGTGGCGTTGCAGGATCCGCTCCAGGGCGATGTATTCCGACGGCCGGCCGGGGCCGAGTCGCTTGGAGAAGCGGTGCAGGAAGCGAAGCTGTTCGAGCGCCGACACCGCCAGCGCGGGAGGGACGTCGGCGCGCCCCGCCGCCTTGAGGGCGATCCGGCCGAGCAGATCCGCCAGTTCGGTCAGCGCGGCGCCGAAGCCGCGCAGCGCCGATTCGTCGTCGGGCGTCACGAAATGGGTGCGCTCCTCCTCGCCGTCCCGCAGCGCGTCGAGCAGGCGTGCGGCGACGGTCAGCAGATTGTCGGTCTGCGAGACGATGGCGAGGGTGTCGTAGAGCGCCAGCAGGTCGGGCTTGCCGATGAAGGCGCGGATGCTCGCCGCCGCCCGCCGCAACGTCAGCCGGCTCAACCGGCGGCCATGGTCGGACAGCGCCGCCAGGGCGGGGCGGTGGCCCAGGATCTCCAGCACCCAGCGCGCCCCCTCGATCCGCAGCAGATCCAGCGAGAGGGCCCGCAGGTCGGGAAAGTCCGGGGCGTCGAGCAGTTCGCGCAGATGGTCGGTGGAGCGGCGCGCCTGATCGGTCAGGCGGGTGGCGGTGCGGTCGATCCGCTCGTGCAGCGGGGTGCGCCGTGGGCCGTGACGTCGGGCGAGGGCGGCCAGGGTGTCCGCCGCCGCCACCGCGTCGGGCGGCCCGGCCGCCGGGTCGGCGAGCACCGCCAGCAGATGGTCGCAAAGGATCGGAGCGGCGGCGCCGTCCAGCGCGGCGCCGAACTGCGCCCACAGATGGGCGCGCAGGTCGGCGGGCGCGAAGCGGGCCAGCACGTCGGGCGGCAGGGGCGGTTCCGGGCCGGGCGGCAAGCCCAGGGCCGCCGCGCGGTCGCGGATGGCGGCGGCATCGCCCGCCGTGGCGGCGCGGTCGATGGCGCGCGTCAGCGCGGCGAAGGCGGCGGTCCGGGAGGCGTCCCCGGCCGTGGCGGACGCCGCCCCGCTCATGCCGTCCGGGCTTTCGCCAGGGTGACGATGTTGCGGTCGCCCGCGCGGCGGTAGGCGACGCGGTCCATGCTCTGCCGGACCAGGAACACGCCGAGCCCGCCGACTCGGCGCTCGTCGATGTCGCCCTCCAGGTCGGGCGGGGGCGCCTCGTGGAAGGGATCGAAGGCGGCGGCGTCGTCCTCCAGCTCGGCCCGCAGCTCGGCCTCGTCGCACTCCACCCGCAGGCGGATGCTGCGCCGCCCGTCGGCGCCGTCCGCGCCGTAGCCATAGGACACCGTGTTGGTGACGAGTTCGTCGAGGCAGAGATTCAGCGCGAAGGCGAGGGCCGGGGACAGGCCGTTGCGTTCGGCGAAAGCGTCGACGGCGGCGGCGAGCCGCTCCAACTCGCCCAGATCGTTGCGCAGAACCAGATCGAGCCGGTCGCCCATTCGCTGACATCCTCCGTCGCGTCCCAAGCCCGTGTCCCAAGCCCGTGTCCCAGGCCGGCTCATCCGGAAGGGATGTGACGGATGGGGCTTGCATCGATGGTCATCATCGCCGAAACGGCGCACAGTGACAAATCCTCGACCGGGGCCCGGGTGACGCCGGGGCGGTTGAACGGAAAGCGGAAGCGCGACAGACTTCCCCCTCCCGCTGGCGGCGGCGGTGGAATGATGGGACGGGGCGAGGTGTTCACGCCGGTGAACGGCGGGGCGGAGCAGCGGGAAAGGGGGCAGCGATGCCGACTCTCTGGACACGGATGAAGGCCGAGATGGGGGACGTCGAGGCGCAGCACGCGCTTGCCGAGACCCTCCGCGTCGCCGACGTCGCGGCGGCGGTGCCCTGGTACCGCCGGGCCGCGCGCGGCGGCCATGTCGCGGCGCAGACGATGCTGGCCTTCCTGCTCGCCAACGGAATCGGGGTGCGTGCCAACCCGCGCGCCGCCATCGGCTGGTACCGTCGCGCCGCCATGCAGGGCGACGTCGGCGCCCAGAACAATCTGGGCTACATGCACGAGCAGGGGGCCGGCGTCGAGCGCGACGCCGCCAAGGCGGCGCTGTGGTACCGGCTGGCGGCCCTCCAGGGCTCGGCCACCGCGCAGGTCAATCTGGCGCTGCTGCTGCTCGACGGGCGCGGCGTGGAGCGCGACGAGGCGCAGGCGGTGCGCTGGCTCGGCGAGGCCGCCATGCGCGACCATCCCGCCGCCCAGTTCCGGCTCGGCCTGTGCCTGCGCGAGGGGGTCGGCGTCGAGCGCGATCCGGCCGCCGCGGAGGAGTGGCTGCGGGCCGCGGCCGAGCGCGGCGACCGCGACGCGCAGGCGGTGCTGGCGGCTCCGCGCCGGAGCGGGCCGCCGCCGGTGGAGGGACGGCCTTCCGCTCCGCACGGGGTGTCCGGCGGTGGGGCCAAGGGCGGCGGCGAGGGGGATGGCGAAGGGGATGGCAGCGGGGGGGATGGCGTGGACGGCTGGGACTCGGGCTGGCCGCTGTCGCAGGCGCCCGCCGCGTTCGTGTTCGACCCGCCGCCCGTGGACACCGGCCGGGCGCCGCCCGGCTGAAACCATCGGTGGGGACCGGGCGGGGCACGCCGGATTCAGCTTGCAACATCTCGATGGTTTCTGTTCATCGTATGGGGACTACCCCCGTGTGGTGATGGAGCCTTTGGCGGTCCGTGGCTGATTCGACCCAACGTCCAACGGCGCTGTTTCCTGGCGCGATGCCTCCGGATGCGGCGGCTCCGCGCGCGGTGACGGCGTGAGGGTCGGCGGCGCGCTCGCCCTGCGCACCGGCGCGGTGGTCGCCGCGACGGTGGCGCTGGCCGTGCTGCTGTCGGTCGTCCTGTCCGGCCTGAAGTTCGAACAGAAATTGCGGGACGTCACCAGCTCCCGCCTGTCGGTCGTCGCCGACGAGCTGCGCCGCCGGGTCGAGTTCGGCCTGACGCTGGGGCTCGACCTGTCGGAGCTGGTGGATGTCCAGGCGCTGGTCGAGCGCGCGGCCTCGGGCGAGGAGATTCTCGGGGTCGAGGTGGTGGACGAGCGCGGAACCGTGCTGTTCGCCGCCGACCGCGCCGCCGTCGGCCGGCCCTCGCCCGTGCGCTGGGACGCCGCGACGGCGCCGGCCGTCACCGGCATCCGCCAGCAGGTGGCCGGCGACGCCCTGATCCTGGCGGCCGGGCTGCGCGACAGTTTCGGCCAGCCGGTGGGCGCGGTGATCCTGCGCTCGTCGCTCGGGGGCCTGCGCGGCCGCATCGCGCGGGTGGAGAGCGAACTCGCCGCCGGGACCATGCTGCTGCTCGCCGTCGTGGCGGCGGTGACGATGGCCGCCGTGTTCCTGGTGGTGCGCCATGGCGGCGGCCGTCATGGTCTGGCCGCCGGCGCCGAGCCCCTCGCCGAGCCCCTGGGCGCGGCGCGCCAGCGCATCGACCGGGCGGCCGGCGAGGCCGACGCGGCGTTCGACGCGCTGGAGCGGGATCTCGACGCCCTCTCCCCCGGCGGCTCCCCCCGTGGGGTGACGTCGTGAGCCGGGCGGCCCGCGACCCGATCGGCGCGCTGGTCCTGCGGCTGACCATCGTCACGGTCGGCGTCCTGCTGCTGGCGGCCGCGGCGGCGTCCTGGCTGTCGCTGCGCGGCTTCGACCCGCTGTTCAGGCCCGAGCTGGCGCGCAAGGCGCAGACGGTCAACGAGCTGCTGGCGACCCAGATCGACCGGGGGCTCGGCGTCGGCATCCCCCTGCACCGCATGCCGGGGCTGGAGCGGCTGTTCGCCGACGAGGCCGGGCGCCACCCGGACATCGCCTACGTCGCGCTGACCGACCCGGCCGGCCGGATTCTCGCCTCGGCCGGGGCGCCCGTCGCCGGGCTGGCCGCCGTCGCGCCGGAACGGCTGGGCGGCGGCGCCGACGGACGGCTGGCGCGCGGCTTCATCGACACCGACCGGCCGCTCGGCGACCCGGCCGGCCCGGCGGGGCGGCTGCATGTCGGCGTCGACAGCGCCTTCCTCGCCAAGGCCTCCACCGACCTGATGCTGGACGTGCTGTCGGTCGTCATCGTCTCCGTGCTGCTGGTCTTCGAGGTGCTGCAACTCGTCGTGAATCTGGCGATGCGGCGGGGGCTGACGCTGCGGCTGCTGGCCGACCGCGCGGAGGAGGGCGATTTCCGCGCCGGGCTGCCGGCCGGGGAAGGGGCCGATGGCGACGAGGCGATCCGCGCCCGCCTCGACGGGGTGAACGCCCGCCACGCGGCGCTGTCGGCGCGGGTGGCGGCGCTGCGCGCGCGGCTCAGGCCCGGCGACGGCCCCGGAGAGGCGGCGGTGCGGCGGGCGGAGCAGGGGCTGGCGGCGCTGGGCCGGCGCTTCCGCTTCCGCGATGCGTCCGGGGCGCCGCCGGCGCCGCTCAACCTCGTCTTCCTGCGCCTGCCGGTCTTCCTGTTCTGCCTGTCGGAGGAGCTGTCGCGGCCCTTCCTGCCGGCCTACGCCAAATCCTTCGCGACCGAAATCCCCTGGTTGACGCCGGACGTCGTGGTCAGCCTGCCGATCACCATGTTCATGCTGATCTGGGCGCTGTCGCAGCCGGGCGGCGCGCGCTTCTCCGAGCGCTGGGGGCGGGGACGGGCCTTCATGGCCGGGGCGCTGCTCGGCTCGCTCAGCCTCGCCATGACCGCCTTCGCCACCTCGCTGTTCGACCTGATGCTGTGGCGCTGCCTGACCGCGCTCGGCTACGGGCTGGTGCTGATCACCGCGCAGGGGATCGTCGTCGACCACACGACGCCGCGCAACCGGGCCGGCGGCATGGCGATGTTCATCGGCGCGCTGCTGGCCGCCGGGGTCTGCGGGCCGGTCAGCGGCGGCATCATCGCCGACCAGGCGGGATTCCGCGCCACCTTCCTGCTGGGGGCGGCGCTGGCGCTGGCCGCCGGGCTGGGGGTGTCGCTGCTGCTGTTGCGGACGCGCGCCGCCGACGCTCCCCCGGCGGCGCGGCCGGCGCTGGGCGGCGCCTTGCCGCTGTTCCGCGACGCGCGCTTCTCCGCGCTGATGCTGCTCAGCGCCGTGCCGACCAAGATCGCCTCGACCGCCTTCCTGTTCTGCCTCGTGCCGCTGCTGCTGACCGCCGACGGCGCCAGCAAGGCGGAGGTCGGGCGGGTGCAGATGATGTATTTCGTCGCCTTCATCCTGGTGTCGCCGCTGGCCGCCAGCCTGTCCGACCGCTGGCAGGCGCGGCGCGGCTTCATCGCGCTCGGCGGCATCGGCACGCTGGCGAGCTGCCTGCCGATCCTGATGACCCACGCCCTGTGGGGGCCGCCGCTGGCCATCGCCCTGTTCGGCCTGTCGCAGGCGCTGGTCGGCGCCCCGCAGCTGACACTGGTCTCGCAGATCGCGCGGGAGGGCGGCCTGCCGGAGACCTCGGCGATCGGCTGGTACCGGCTGATCGAGCGGCTGGGCGGGGCGCTCGGCCCCGTCGCGGCGATGGCGGTCGCGGTCGTCACCTCCTACCGCGAGGCGATGCTCGGCATCGGCCTGCTGTGCGGGGCGAGCGCGCTGCTCTTCTGGTTCCTGTTCCGCACCGCGCGCCCAACGGCCCCCGCCGTCCGCCCGCAGGAGGCCTGACCGATGTCCGTTCGTCCGATGTCCGTTCGTCCGATGCCTGGCCGTCCCGCCCTGGACCGCCGCACGCTGCTGAAGCTGGCCGCCGCCGGCGCCGTCCTGCCGGGGCGCGCGCTGGCGGCGGAGCCCGGCCGCAATTTCCGCATCACCATGGTGCTGGGCCGCGGCGAGAGCGACAACGAGTTCGGCTTCAAGGACTATCTGGCCCGGCGCGGCGTGCGGGCGGACTTCACCATCCGCAACACCGGCGGCGACGTGTCGAAGCTGCCGGCGATCGTCGAGGAGATCAAGGACACCCGGCCCGACCTGATCTACAGCTGGGGCACGCCGCAGACCCGCGCGCTGGTCGGCCCCTACGACGAGGCCGATCCGAGGCTCCACGTCACCGACATCCCGGTCGTCTTCACCTTCGTCGCCGCCCCGATCGACGCCCGCATCGTGCCCGATCTGGCGCGGCCGGGGCGCAACGTGACGGGAACCGTCCACATCGCCCCCATCGCGGTGCAGCTCAACACCATCCTGGCCTACCGGCCGGTCCGGCGAGTCGGCGTCGCCTACAACCCCAGGGAACGCAACTCGATCCTGACGCTGGAGGGGCTGCGCGCCGAGTGCGGCCCGCGCGGGCTGGAGCTGCTGGAGGAGCCGGTGCCGCTCGACGACCGGGGGGAGCCGGTGGCCGCCGCCGTGCCGGACTGCATCGCCCGCCTCGCGGCGCGCGGGGCGGAGGTGCTCTACATCGGCCCCGACACCTTCATCGCCTTCCACAACCGCGGCGTCGTCGCGGCGGAGGCGCTGCGCCACCGGCTGCCGACCTTCTCGGCGACCGAGCTGATCGTGCGCACCGACAAGGCGCTGCTGGCGCTGGCGAGCAGCGCCTACGGCATCGGCCGCTTCACCGCCTTCAAGGCGGCGCAGATCCTGCTGGACGGCGTCCGTCCGGCCGACATCCCGGTGGAAACGCTGAAGCGCTTCTCCGTCATCATCAACATGGCGACCGCCCGCGCGCTGGAGCATTACCCGCCGGTCGGCCTGCTGAACTTCGCGGAAATCGTCGAGGGCACCCCGTCATGAGCCACAGCACCCACGCCATGGTCCTCGCCGGCCCGCTGCCGCGGGGCGCCGCCGCCCGCGCCATCGCCGGGGCGCGGCTGCCGGCGCTCGCCGCGGAACTGCCGGACGATCTGACCGTCCGCATGCTGGACCCCGACGACCACGACCGGCTGGCCGATTTCCGCGTCCGCGTGGTGGCGACGCTCGACGACCCCGACCATTACCGGATGGCCGGCGAGGTCGGGAACTTCGTCGCCGACCATCTGGGCGAGCGCGGCGTCACCGCCGGGATCTTCCACGGCGGGCGGCTGGTCGCCTACGGCGCGCTCGGCCTGCCGGGGCCGGAGGATCCCAACCGGGGGCGCGACCTCGACCTGCCGGAGGACGCGCTGGCGCTGGTCGCCCATATGTCGTCGGCCATGGTCGATCCGGCCGAGCGCGGGCGCGGCCTGCACCACCGGCTGATCGGCTGGCGGCTGGAGGTGGCCGAGGCGCTCGGCCGCCGTCATCTGCTGACCACGGTCAGCCCGCGCAACCACCGGAGCTGGGGGCATCTCGCCGGTCACGGGCTGCACCCGCGCCGGCTGGTGCGGGCGGGCGGCGATCTGGTGCGGCTGCTGGTGCACCGCGACCTCGCCCGGACGCCGGTCTTCGACACCGGCACCGCCGCCCTGGTCGCGGTCGAGGAATTGGCCGGCCGGCCCGACCTGTTCGAGCGCGGCGGGCGGGTGTGGGCGCGCGTCGCGGCGGGCGAGGGCGCGGAACGGCGCTGGTTCGCGCTCTGCGGCCTTCCGGTTTGAGGACGGAATTGACGCGGAATTGACAAGGGGTGCGTGCTTTTTCCAGGCATCGTCATGTCCGGCCCCGTGCCGGGCGTCCACGGCCTTGCATGGGTGACGTTGCCGGGAAATGCTGAGGCGTGGCGCGGGAGAAGGGGAAAGGTCGGGGATGGGAACGGGCGGTTTCGGAGCGCGTCTGGGGGCCTTTCTCGCGGTGACGGTGTTCGTCGCCGCGCTGGCGGCCGTCACCGTGTGGACGCGCGAACAGGCCCGCCGGCTCGACGAGGCGGTGGCCTCCCAGGTCAATTTCGTGCTGAGCGAGGCCAAGGCGGCGCTGGAGACCCAGCTCAATCTCGGGCTCGCCCTGGCCGACCTGCCGCGCGTCGACGACCAGCTCGGCACCGCGCGCGCCGCGTTGCCCGCCATCCGCTCGGTCGCCGTGCTCGACGAGGCCGGAACGGTCCTGTTCTCGACCAGCACGGTGGAGGTCGGCGAGCGGATCCCGGTTCCGCCAGGCGAGTCCGGCCTCGTCTGGTCCGCCGCGCATGAGGGGGAGCGGGTGTACGGCATCGGCCTGACCACCAGCTTCGACACCGTGGCCGGCACCATCCTGCTGCGCCTGCCCGCCGGCGCGATGGCGGAGCCGGTTCGGCGCTACGCGTTGAGCCTCGGCATCGGCGCCCTGCTGATCGCCGCGCCGGTGGGGGTCCTGGCGTGGCTGGCCGGGCTGCGCCTCGCCAGCGGGCCGCGCCGCGAGCTGTCGGCCTTGGCCGACGCGCTGGAGGAGCTGGACGATTCCCGGCCCGCGGCGGCCCGCGCGCCATCCCTTGCCCCATCCCTTGCGCCGGTCCGGCCCGCCGCCGATCCCTTCGGCCTGCCGCTGTCGGCCTTCGCCGCCACGGTGCGCCACCGGCTGGCCCTGCTCGACGCGGCGGAGCGCGACGTCTCCCGTCTGGACGAGCTGGCATGACCGCCTCGCCCCCGCGCCGTGACCGGCTGTTCTCGCTCGGCCTGCCCGCCGTGCTCCTGCTCGCCGCGCTGCTGACCATGGCCGGGGTCGGTCTGCTCGGCACCCTGCTGGCCCAGGAGCAGTTGGGCGAGGCGCGCGCCGCCAAGGCCGCCGCCGTCGCCGAGGCGGTCCAGCATGATCTGCAACGCGCCATCGGCCACGGCATCCCGCTGGACCGGATGGAGGGGGTCGACGCCTATCTCCAGGGCATCGCCGGCCGCAACCCGGATCTCGGCTTCCTCGCCGTCACCGGGGCGGACGGCGGGCGGCTGCACGCCGCGCTGCCGGACGCCTCCCGGCTGGACGCGGCGCGCTTCGACGCGCTGGCCGCCAGCCTGCGCGGCCTTGCCCCGCCCGCCAGCCGCGAGGCGGCGATCCAGCCCATCGCCCGCGACGACCGGCTGGTCGTGCGGCTCCCCCTGCGCGCCGCCGCCCCGGCGGCCGGCATGGCCGCGCCGGTGGTGGGCCATGTGCTGGTCGGCGTCGAGCCCGAACAGGTGCGCGGGCAGATCGCCGGGGAACTGGCGGTGGTCGGGATGGGGGGCGCCGCGATCCTGCTGCTGCTGGCCGAGATCGCCGGGGCGATGGCGCAGGCCAGCGTCCGCGCGCCGCTCGACCGGCTGGCGCGGGTGATGCGGGCCGCCGCCGCCGGGGATTTCGGCACGCTGATCGGCCGGCGCCCGCGCGACCAGCTCGGCCGCGCGCTGTTCGCCTTCAACGCCGCCGTGTTCCGTCTGCACGACCGCCGCCAGCGTTTCGCCGCCCACGCCGAGGAGGTGCGCGCCGCCGTCTTCGATCCGGAGGTCGCCCGCGCCGTCGAAACCACGCGGCGGGACGCGCTGGCCGCCCTCGGGCCGGGTCTGGAGACCGCCCCGCGCCGGGTGGCCGACGCCCGCGCCGTCGACGCCCGCGCCTTCGCCGCCCTGGCGGCCGCCGCCGCCACGCTGCTGACGCTGGCCGGTGGAGTCGGGCCGCTGGCCGCCCTGCCGGTTCTGCTCGGCTCGGCTCTTGCCTTCCGGGTCGATGCGGGGTGGCGGCGGCTGGCCGCCCTGGCGGTGGCGGCCGCGACGGTCCTTGCCGCGCTGCCGCTGCTGGGCGGCGGGAGTCCGGCCGGGCTGGAACCCCTGTCCGGCGGACTGTCCGGCGGGCTTGTCGGCGGATTCTGCGGCGGGTTGGCCGCCGGGCTGGCGCTGGCCTACGCCCGCCGTCAGGCGGGGGAGGGGACTCCGCTCGTCCTGCGTTCGATCGCCACCGGGGTGGCGGCGGCGCTGCTGTGGTCGGCGGCGCTGGGCTGGGACGCGGCGGCGCTCGCCGGCTCCGCGCTGGTCCCGGCCCTGCTGGCGGTGCCGATGGCCCGCTCCTTCGTCGTCCCGCGGCGCTGAGAGGCCGGTTCCATGCAGCTTCAGACCCGCATCATCCTGTTCGTCCTCGCCACGCTGACGGTGGTCGCCGGTCTGCTGACCGGCTTCTCCAGCCTGCGCGAGGACGCCGCCGACCACCGCGCCCGCGAGCTTGAGCTGGCGCGGCTCGACACCGCGTGGCAACTCGCCGTCGCCGGAGCCGCCGGCCGCATCGACCGGACCCTGGGGCGGCTGGCCGGCGATCCCGAGATCGCCCAGGCGCTGGCGGCCGGCGATCGCGGCGGGCTCGGCATCCGCGTCGCCGTGCTCGGGCTGACCGGCGGGGACGGCGGCATCACCGATCTCAATCTGGTCGCCGGCAACGGCGACCTGCTGTTCAGCACCGACCCGTCGCTCGATCCGTCGCCGCTGCTCGGCCGCGCCGCTCTCGACCCCATCCTGTCGGGCCGGCGGCTGGCGCGCGGCGTGCGGCTGGTCGACGGGCAGCGCCTGCTGGTGGTCACCGGCGCGCCGCTCTACGCCGGCGCCGAGGTCGCCGGGGCGGCGGTCGCCGGGCTCGGCTTCCCGGCGGCGCTGGAGGCGCTGCGGCAGAGCGTCGGCGGCCGGGTCTTCGCGGTGGGGCGCGACGGCGCGCCGTTGGACGGGGCCGCCAACGACATCCAGGATCCGCTGTGGCCGGCGGTGGCGCCGCTGGTCCGGCCGGCGGAGCGCGGAATCGCCGAGTTCACGGCGTCCGGACACCGCTACGCGCTGGCCAGCCTGCCAGTCGCCGATCTGGCCGGCGGACGGGTCGCCACCGTGCTGATCGCCAGCGACGTCACCCAGGCGGTGGAGGAGCGGACCCTGTGGTCGGTCGCCTACATCGCGGCGGTCGGTCTGGTGCTGCTGGGCGCGCTGGGGCTGCTCTACGGCTATCTGCGGCGCAGCTTCGCCGTGCTCGACAGCGCGGTCGGCGCCTTGCAGGATCTCGCGCGCGGGCGCGCCATGGGCTATGTCGAGCTTCCCGCCGGCAACGACGAGATCGGCCGCATCGCCGGGGCGGTGGAGGTCTTCCGCGGCGTCATGCGCGACATCGAGCGCAGCGCCGGCCAGCGCGAGCGCCGCCTGCGCCGCCAGCAGCGCTTCATCCGCCGCCAGATGGAGGCGCTGGCCGTCACGCTGGAGGAGGAGGCGCGGCAGAGCCTGCTCGACGAGCTGCGCCAGATCGAGGCGGAGACCCACGACGCCCAGTCCGCCCAGTCGAAGGGCGTCGGCGACGAGTTGGGGCTGCTGGCGCTGGGCTTCTCGCGGCTGGCGACTCGGGTCAGCACCCAGCAGGTGCAGCTGACCCAGATGGTGCGCGACCTGCGCGACGCGCTGGCCGACAAGCGCCGGCTGATCAGCCTCCAGCAGGAGCTGGAGATCGCCCGCACCATGCAGCTCACCATCCTGCCGCAGGTCTTCCCCGATCTGGCCGAGCTGGACATCGCCGCGCGCATGATCCCGGCCAAAGAGGTCGGCGGCGATTTCTACGACTTCTTCCCGATTTCGGAGACCAAGGTCGCCTTCGTCATCGCCGACGTGTCGGGCAAGGGCATTCCGGCCGCCTTCTTCATGCTGATCACCCGGACGATGCTGCGCGCCATCGCCGAATCCGGCGTCGGCCCGGCCGAGACGATGCGGCGGGTCAACAACCTGCTGGCGGCCGAGAACGAGCAGATGATGTTCGTCACGGTCTTTTACGGCGAGCTGGACCTGCGCACCGGCGTGCTGGCCTTCTCCAACGGCGGCCACAACCCGCCGCTGCGCATCGCCCGCGACGGGTCGGTGCGCGAATTGGAGCGGGTTCCCGGCATGGCGCTGGCGGCGATGCCCGACATGCCCTACGCCGAGCGCTCGCTGGCGCTGGAGGCCGGCGACATGGTGGTGCTGTTCACCGACGGCGTGACCGAGGCGTTCAACGACAGCGAGGCGATGTACGGCGACGCCCGGCTGGTCGAGGCGGTGGGGCGGCAGGCGTCGGCGACGGCGCGCGGCGGGCTGGACGGGGTGCTGGCCGACGTCGCCGGCTTCACCGCCGGGGCGCCGCAGTCCGACGACATCACCTGCCTGGTCCTGCGCTGGCGCGGGGCGGCCCCGGACGGCGCCTCGGCGGCTGCCGCCTCCAAGGACGCCGCCTCCATGGACGCTGCTCCGGGCATGGTCGAGGCGGCGGTTTAGTCTTCCTCCCCACCCATGCTATACACGTCGCCGCAACGTGTTCCATGAGGGCAGGGATGAACATCACCGAGGAAGCCGTCAACGGCGTCACCGTCCTGCGGACCGAAGGGCGCATCGACAGCGGCAACGCCGCCGAGTTCGAAGGCCATCTCGTCAAGGCGGTCGGCGAGTCCAACCGGCTGGTCGTGGACATGGCGAAGCTCTCCTACATCAGCTCGGCCGGCCTGCGCTCGCTGCTGATCGCCGCCAAGAAGGCGCGCCCCAGCGGCGGCCGCATCGCCCTGTCGGCGATGGCTCCGCACATCCGCGAGGTCTTCGACCTCAGCGGCTTCTCCTCCCTGTTCGAGATTCACGGCGACGCCGCCGCGGCGGTCGCGGCGCTCGGCGGGGCCTGAGCGGACGCGGGACACCACTCCACGGGAGGTACGCGCATGGCGGCTCGCCGTCCGAGCATCCTGGTGGTCGAGGACACCGCCGCCATCCGCCTGTCGGTGGCCGCCTTTCTGGAATCCCGCGGCTTCTCGGTGACCGAGGCCGAGAACGGCCGGGGCGCCGTCCGCGCGCTCGACCGGCGCGGCTTCGACCTGATCGTCACCGACGTGCTGATGCCGGAGATGGACGGGATCGAGCTGATCAAGGCGGTGCGCGCCAGCCGGCCCGAGGCCAAGATCCTGGCGATGTCCGGCGGGGCGCCGGGCCTGCCGGCCGGCTTCCTCCTGAAGATGACCGAGATGTTCGCCGCCGACGCCATCCTCTACAAGCCGTTCCGCAACGAGGAACTGGAGGCGGCGGTGGAGCGTCTGTTGGGAAGACTGCCGCCGAATTGAGCGGCGCTGCCTTTTTGCCCAAGAAAAGGGCTGTCAAAAAGAAAGGCTCCGGCGCGCGAACGCCGGAGCCTCAAGTGATGCGTGGAACCAACCGCGTCCTTCCTGGCAAATCTCGTGCCATGTGCGGAAGATGTGCTTCCGATGCTTGGAGGCCGTCGGCGGCGGCCTTGGGAAAATCGGGAACGCGGTCTGGCGAGTCCTGTTGATCGGGAACCAGCGGCGGCGCGTCGGCGTCGCCGCCCCAAAATCGATCAAGGGAGCCGACCACCATGGCGCAGTACGAAAACCGTTGGAGGGACGAGGGTCGCGACTGGCGGGACGAGGATCGCTGGCGGGGCGAGGGCCGCCGTTACGGTGGCGACCGCGACGATCACGGGTACGGCGAGCGCTCGGCCGGTGGGCGTCCCGACTGGCAGGGCGGCCGCGAGGTCTATCGCGGCTACACCGGCAACGAATCGGGCGGCTTCGGCCGCGACACCCAAGGCCGCGACACCGCGCGCGAGTCGGAGCGGGTCTATGGCCGGACCTTCGGCGGCGGCCGTGACGAAAGCCGCTCCGGCTACGGCGGGTACGGCGGCGGTTACGGCGGCCGGTCGGGATCCAGCGGCTATGGGGGCTACGGCGGCGGCGGCCAGGGCGGCACCGGGCGCGACGAGCGCGGCGACTGGAACGATGCCGATTACAGCCGGGGCTACGGCGCCGGCTATGGCGAGCGCGATCTCGGCCGCAATTACTACGGCAGCCAGCAGGCCCAGCGGGACTATGGGCGGGATTACGGGCGCGACCAGCGCCGCGAGTATGGCGGCGACGCCGGCCGCAACCAGGGCGCCGGCTATGGCGAGCGGGGCTATGGCGGCTCCGGGGATTGGCGCGGCCGCGACATGGGCAATCGCGACATGGGCAGCCGCGACATGAGCCATCGCGACTGGGGCCATTACGACGCCCGCCGCGGCCGGGTGGAGGAGCGCGGCTTCTGGGAGCAGGCCGGCGACGAGATCGCCTCCTGGTTCGGCGATGACGACGCCGAGCGCCGCCGCCACCAGGACGAGATGCGCGCCGCCCAGAACCGTGGCCGTGGCCCGCGCGGCTACAGCCGCTCCGACGACCGGGTGCGCGAGGACGTCAACGACCGCCTGACCGACGACCCCTACGTCGACGCGTCCGAGATCGACGTGTCGGTGAGCAAGGGCGAGGTGACGCTGACCGGCACCGTGACCCACCGCTCGGCCAAGCGCCGGGCCGAGGACATCGCCGAGGCGGTGTCGGGCGTGACCCATGTCCAGAACAACCTGCGGGTCCGCCAGCAGACCGGGACCGGCATGGGCAGCAGCACCGGGGCGGGCGCCTCGGCGATGGCCGGGGCCGGAACCGGGACCGGCGGCGCCATGACGGGCACCAGCGGCAGCGCAACCGGCAGCGTCGGTGCGACCACGTCCGGAACGGCGGCCGGAACGACGTCCGGGACCGCCGCCGGGACCGCCGCCGGAACTGCCGCGGGCATCCGCCGGACCTGAGGCGCCGCCCGGCCTGACGGCCGTCCGGAATGAGACCGGGCGACACGGAAAGCCCCCTTCCATCCGGGAGGGGGCTTTTTTGCTGGAGGATGTTTCGTGGGCATATCATGTGCCTACGAAAGCTCCCGCTTGACAGCGCACGGCGCTCGGTTAAGGTCGGTTTTTGAAACCGACGAGTTCCATTCATGCCTCTTGATCTGGATGACGTGCCGGACTGGCGGGCCAGGCGGCGGGAAACGATCCTGACCGCCGCCGCCGACCTGTTCGCCGGGCGCGATTACGCCGATGTGCAGGTGGACGAGGTGGCGAAAAAGGCCGGGGTCGGCAAGGCCACCCTGTACCGCTATTTCCCGTCCAAGGAAGAACTCTATCTTGAAACGCTGGAGCGCGCACTCGGCGGTTTGGAACAGAGGCTCGACGCGCATCTCGCCCCCGACGTCACGGCGGTGACACGATTGACGGCCATGGTGTCCGCCCTGATCGACACGCTGAGCGAGCAGCTGCCGACGCTGAAGCTGCTGGGCGGCGACCAGTCCGATCTGGCCGACCGGATGCGCCGCATCCTGCGCCGCCGCAGCGCCCGCATCGCCGTCGCGCTCCGCAAGGTGCTGGATGACGGTGTAGCCACCGGCGAGTTCCGGCCGCTCGACGGCGACATGACCTCGCTGCTCATCATCGGCATGGTGCGCGGCGGGATCATGCTGCTGGGCGACCGCCCGCGCGAGGCGCTGGAGCAGGCCGTTCTCGATCTGGTGCTGACGGCGACGGCCCCCGCCCGGGGCCATCCCGCCAGCACCCATTCCACCAGCACCCGTTCCGCCTTCGTGCCTGCCCCTTCCTTCGTGCCCGCCGGGAGTTCGACGTGACGACGAGACGGATCCTCCTTCTGCTTCCGGTTCTGGCCGCGCTTGGCGGCGGGGGCTACTGGTACGCCCAGCGCGCCGGCGGCGAGGCGCAGACCGCCAAGGCGGCGACCCCGCCCGCGGCGCGCGGCATCCCGGTGGTGACCCGCCCGGTGGAGGTCCGCGCCGTGCCCGAGCGCATCGGCACCATCGGTTCGGTCCAGCCGATCGCCGCCATCGCCATCAAGGCGCGCGTCGACACGGTGGTCGAGACCGTCCACTTCACCGAGGGGCAGGAGGTCAAGGCCGGCGATCCGCTCTTCACCCTCGACGCCCGCGCGCTGGAGGCCCAGCTCCGCCAGGCCCAGGCCAACCTGGAGCGCGACCGCGCCAGCCTGGAAAAGGCCAAGAACGACGTCAAGCGCTACGCGGAGCTGGTCCGCACCAGCGCCATCTCGCGCACCCAGTACGACGCCGCCGTCGGCACCGCCGACGCGCTGGAGGGCACGGTCAAGGCCGACCTCGCCGCCATCGAGGCGGCCAAGGTGTCGCTCAGCTTCACCCGGATCGAGGCGCCGATGGACGGCCGCACCGGCACCGTCAACGCCAAGCCCGGCACCATGGTGCGCGCCGCCGACGCCACGCCGCTGGTGACGCTGACCCAGCTCCGCCCGATCAACGTCTCGTTCAACGTGCCCGAGAAGCATCTGCCGGTGATCCGCCGCGCGATGGGCGAGGGCACGCTGAAGGTCACCGCCGGCATCCCCGGCCAGCCGGGCGCCCCCGCCGAGGGGCACCTGACCTTCGTCGACAGCCAGGTCGACCAGCAGAGCGGCACCATCCTGGTCAAGGGCGAGTTCGCCAACGCCGACACCCGCCTGTGGCCGGGCCAGTTCGTCGACACGGTGCTGACCCTGCGGGTCGATCCCCACGCGGTGACGGTGCCGGAGGCGGCGGTGCAGATCGGCCAGCAGGGCCGCTTCGTCTATGTCGTGAAGCCGGACGAGACGGTGGAGATCCGCGCGGTCTCGGTCGCCCGCAGCCAGGATGGGCTGAGCGTCATCGCGTCGGGCGTTGCCGCCGGCGACCGGGTGGTGGTCGATGGCCAGTCGCGCCTCTATCCCGGCGCCAGGGTGGCCGAGCGCGCGCCCGACACGCCGGGCGAGGCCGGGGCGACGAGGAAGCGCAGCGAGGCGCCGGCCATCGCGGCCCCGACCGCCGCCGGAGGCGCTTCATGAACCTCTCCGAACTCTGCATCCGCCGTCCGGTGATGACCATCCTGCTGACGGCGGCGCTGGTGCTGGGCGGTCTGGCGGCCTACCGCCAGCTTCCCACGGCGGCGCTGCCGCGCGTCGACTTTCCGGTGGTCAGCGTCACCGCCACCCTGCCGGGCGCCTCGCCGGAGACGATGGCCGCCTCGGTCGCCAGCCCGCTGGAGCGCGAGTTCTCCACCATCGCCGGCATCGACACGCTGACCTCGTCGAGCACGCTCGGCAACAGCTCGATCACCATCCAGTTCGTGCTGGAGCGCGACATCGACGCGGCCGCCGCCGACGTGCAGGCGGCCATCGCCCGCACGCTGCGCCGCCTGCCGGCCGAGATGACCACGCCGCCCAGCTACCGCAAGGTCAACCCGGCCGACCAGCCGATCCTGTTCATCTCGCTGAACTCGCCGACGCTCCAGCTCTCGGCGCTCAACGACATCGCCGAGACCATCGTCCAGCCCAAGGTCGCGACCCTGCCCGGCGTCGCCCAGGTGCAGATCTACGGCTCGCAGAAATACGCGGTGCGCGCCCAGATCGACCCCAACGCGCTGGCGGTGCGCGGCATCGGCATCGACGAGCTTCAGAAGGCGATGGCCGCCGCCAACGCCAACACGCCCGTCGGCACGCTGACCGGCGACCGCCAGCAGCTGGTCATCGCCGCCAACCCGCAGCTTCCCAACGCCGCCGCCTTCCGCGAGCTGATCGTCGCCTACCGCAACAACGCACCCGTGCGGCTCGGCGACGTGGCGCAGGTTCAGGACAGCGTCGAGAACAACCGCACGGCGAGCTGGCTGAACGGCACCCGCAGCATCATGCTGGCGGTCCAGCGCCAGCCCGACGCCAACACGGTGGAGGTGGTGGACCGTGTCCGCGCCCTGATCCCGACCTTCCAGGCGCAGCTTCCGGCGGCGGCGGCCATCAAGATCGTCAACGACCGCTCGACCTCGATCCGCGAGGCGGTGGAGGACGTGCAGTTCACGCTGGGCCTCACCATCGCGCTGGTGGTGATGGTGATCTTCCTGTTCCTGCGCCGGCTGTCGGCAACCCTGATCCCGGCGCTGGCCGTGCCGATCTCGCTGATCGCGACGGCCGGCGGCATGCATCTGCTGAACTTCTCCATCGACAACATCTCGCTGATGGCGCTGACGCTGGCGGTGGGTCTGGTGGTGGACGACGCCATCGTGATGATGGAGAACATCGTCCGCTACGTCGAGGAGGGCATGAAGCCCTTCGAGGCCGCCATCAAGGGCGCCCGCGAGATCGGCTTCACCATCCTGTCGATCACCCTGTCGCTGGTCGCGGTCTTCATCCCGATCCTGCTGATGGGCGGCGTCGTCGGCCGGCTGTTCCACGAGTTCGCGATGGTCGTCACCATGGCGATCGCCGCCTCGGCCTTCGTGTCGCTGACGCTGACGCCGATGATGTGCTCGCGCTTCCTCGCCCACCACGCCCATGGCGGGAAGGAGAACCTGTTCGGCCGCGTGCTGGAGGGCGGCTTCTCCGCGCTGCTGAACGGCTACGCCCGCACGCTGCGCTGGACGCTGCGCCACCGGCCGCTGATGGGGCTGGTGATGATCGGCACGGTGGTCGGCTCGGTCCTGCTCTACCAGGCGATCCCCAAGGGCTTCTTCCCGACCGAGGACATCGGCCAGATCCAGGTGACGACCGAGGCGTCGCCCGACATCGCCTTCCCGTCGATGGCCGAGCGCCAGCAGCGGGTCGCCGCCATCATGCAGGCCCATCCGGCGGTGGCGGACGTGACCTCCTCGGTCGGCGTCGGCGGCAGCACCGGCAACCAGGGCCGCATGTTCCTGGTGCTGAAGCCGCGCGACCAGCGCCCGCCGGCGCCCGAGATCATCCAGCAGCTCCGCCGGCAGGTGAACAACATCCCCGGCATGGCGGTCTACATGCAGCCGGTGCAGAACCTGCGCATCGGCGGCCGTTCGTCCAAGAGCCAGTACCAGTACACCATCCAGGCGATCGACACCGACGAGCTGTACCAGTGGGCCGGCAAGCTGGAGGCCGAGCTGCGCGGCCTGCCGATCCTCCAGGACGTCACCAGCGACCTCCAGCTCAACAACCCGCAGGCCTACATCCACATCGACCGCGAGAAGGCGGCGACGCTGGGCGTCGGCGTCGATCAGGTGCGCTCGACGCTCTACAGCGCCTTCGGGCAGCGGCAGGTCTCGACCATCTACACGCCGACCAACGACTATCAGGTGCTGATCGAGCTGCTGCCGAAGTTCCAGCAGGACGATTCGTCGCTGTCGCGCATCTATGTCCGTTCCGCCTCGGGCAAGCTGGTGCCGCTCGACGCCTTCGCGCGGGTGGAGCGCACCGCCGGGCCGCTGGCGGTCAACCACCAGGGGCAGTTGCCGGCGGTCACCCTGTCCTTCAACGTGGCGCCCGGCGCCTCGCTGGGCGACGCGGTGTCGGTCATCCATGCGTCGGAGCTGCGGCTCGGGCTGCCGCCCAGCGTGAGCACCGGCTTCGCCGGCACCGCGCAGGTGTTCCAGGACGCCCAGGCGGGGCAGGCGCTGCTGCTGACGGCGGCGGTGCTGGTGATCTACATCGTGCTGGGGGTGCTGTACGAGAGCTTCGTCCACCCGCTGACCATCCTGTCGGGCCTGCCCTCGGCGGCGATCGGCGCGCTGGCGACGCTGATGGTCTTCGGCCAGGAGCTGAGCGTCATCGCGATCATCGGCATCCTGATGCTGATCGGCATCGTGAAGAAGAACGCGATCATGATGATCGACTTCGCGGTCGATGCCCGGCGCAACGGCATGACCGCCCACGACGCCATCGAGCAGGCCTGCGTGCTGCGCTTCCGCCCGATCATGATGACGACGATGGCGGCGATCATGGGCACGCTGCCCATCGCCATGGCCCATGGTGCTGCGGCGGAACTGCGCCAGCCGCTCGGCCTCGCGGTGGTCGGCGGGTTGTGCGTCTCGCAGATCCTGACGCTCTACATCACGCCGTCGCTGTATCTGTACATGGAGGATCTGGGCAACGCCGTCGGCCGCCTGATCCACGGCCGCAAGCACGACGTCCCCGCCGGAACCATGCCGGCGGAGGGGGATTGAGCCTCAAAGCCCTTTCCCCCTACTGAAAAGCCCTTCTCCCTGAGGGAGAAGGGTTGGGATAAGGGGGATTCGCCGCAGGCGAAAGATCGGTTTGCGTTGCCCCCTCACCCCAACCCCTCTCCCTCAGGGAGAGGGGCTCTGCAAGGCAGAGGGGCTTCCTACACCGCGACCTGGGTCAGCATCGGGGTGTTCACCCCGGCGTCGGCGCGGCGGTAGGCGGCGATGGCGTCGGACCAGGGCTCGATGGTCAGGCCGTCGCCCATGGCTTCCTGGTGGATGCTCTGGGTGACGAAGCCGGCGTTGGGCAGGGCGGTCTGCGGCAGCGGCGCGCCGGTGACGGGCCGTCCGTCCGCCGCCGTGCCGCCGATCGAGAAGCCGCCCGCCGAGCGGCCGGCCGAGCGCGCCCGCGCGCGGGTTTCGTCGGTTTCCGCCCGGCCGCTGCCCTTCAGCGCGTCGTCGGTCGCGTCGAGCTTTGCCTCGGCTTCGGAGCGCTTGCGCTCCTCCTCGCCCGGAATCCGGCGGATCGGCTGGATCGCCGCCGCCTCGCTCGCCAGCATCTGCCGCAGCTTCGCCAGCCCGGAGGGGGGCTGCGCGCTGGACGGTGCGGGAAGGGCGGAGATGCTGGACACGGCGGGACGGACACCCAAGGGGGGACGGTCGGAGGATTCCCGATTCCGAACAGCCTAGCAAGGCAAGCGTTCCCGAAATCTTAAAATGTCCGCCGAATGTCCTCCCGCCTCCCCTGGGGCTCCACCGGGGCTCCGCCGGCACCGCCGCCGGGGAGCCGCCGCGCGGGAGGGCCGCCCGCGCGGGCGGGGGCGGGGCGGCTCAGCGGCGGCCGAGCTTGCGCTCGCGCCAGACGGCGGGCGGCACGAACACGCCGCCCCACAGGCCCATCTGGCGGTCCCTGGCCTGCGCCTCGGTGGCGGTGTAGAGCCCGGCGCTTTCCGCCCGGTTGAGGGCGTAGCCGATCATCACCATGCGCCCGTTCAGATCGTAGCCGTCGAGCGTGCAGCGCATCGGCGCCGCCTCCGCCGGATCGACGGTGAGCACGGAGGTGACGGGATGGCAGGTCACCCGGCGCTCCCTGGTGATGACGTCCAGCGCGATGCGCGCGATCTCGCCGCAGCGCTGCGCCTGCCCCTCGCCGTCGAGACAGGCTTGATCGCGGTCGGGGGCGTCGATCCCCCACAGCCGGATCCGCTGCTCGTCGATGGTCAGGCGGCTGCCCGTGTCCACGGACTGGACGAAGCCGGTGACGCTGTCGGAGGGGAAGGCGGGGGCGCTGGTCGCTCCGCTCAAGCACGCGATTATCACGAGGATTGGTATGCCGTAGCCGGCGGGATGCCGGGGCCATGCCCCGAGTCTGGCGGAACGGGATTTTGGATCACAGGCACGGCACGTCTTTCTCGCCATCGTGTATCCCCTTGCAATGACCATCGTTTGCGGGACGTCGAGGAAGCTCCCGCATCGGTTCGCAGAAAAGAGCGTTTTTTGCTCTTTTAAGACCGATAATGTTCATTTGCTAGCGGATTTTGTCCCGATGCGACAGGTGGTCCTACATGATCACCTCGCGTCAAGTCCGTGCGGCGCGTGCCTTGCTCGACTGGTCGAAGCAAGAGCTTGCCGACCGCGCCCTCATCTCCCTCAGCACCGTCCGGCGTATTGAGGAGGGCGGGATTGATATTCGCGTGAGTTCGCTTGAGAATGTGCGGAAGGCGCTCGAAGCCGCTGGTGTGGAATTTTCCAACCGGGGTGACGATGGGGTACGTATGAGGCCATAAGCTGTCATGGCTTTGATGTTCTGGCTGTTCGATTTTCGCCTATTTCGTTTAGGCGTTCCAGCCTTGATGTTGTATTATCTGTAGAACTGCACTCTTCGAGTGTGTAGTATAATAGGCATCGGATGGATTTTACTATGAAGATCACATGCTGAAATCAATTACAGTTGAAAACTATCGGAGTTTCCGTACTGAAGCTAAGCTTCAGTTTCGGCCGTTGACTATTCTTCTGGGGAAAAATAGCTCGGGGAAAAGTTCGCTTACCCGACTGATTCCACTGCTTCAGCAATCGTTAGAGCGGCAAAGCTCGTCTCCGCTTCTGTGGAGTTCAGATTCTGTTGATCTTGGAAACATATCCGATGTGGTGACTCATAGCGGAGTGGGCTCTGAACTCCGAATAGGTATTCGGGTTGTCGCGCCTCATTTTCATAATTTCTCACGCAGAATGCGATACACGTTTCTCCAGTCATTTGATGAGGCGCACGCTGAGTTTGAATATATAATGCGCTTAAGTGCAGAAGGGATTCGAACAAAATTTAATGGTATAGAAATTCGTTATGGAGATCAGACGCTAGAAGTTGATTGGGATCAAGCTGGCCAGCTAACCGCTTTGCGAATAGATAAGAGAAATTATGAATTGGGTGGAGCTGCATACTCAGTTGATACTAAATCTCTTTTTCCTGAAATTTCGAGAGTTGTGGTAAAAGAGGAAATTGCGCGCTCTAGCAGAGGTCCGGTATTCTATGAACCAATTCGTGGTGCGCTCGCTGGCATCATCCATGGGCGTACGGCAGCAGAGAAAATTGATTTTTTCGCCAGATCTATACCTTTCTTGCCAAGAAAGAGGGCACGGGAAGCGTTGTTGAGTTTTCCTAACGTTGTTCAAAAGAAATTGACTGATGAGAGTGTTCGATTGATATCAAATCTTTCGATGATTAATGATCTTCCTCAAATGATACGGTACTTAAGTTTTGTGGTTGAACCAATTTTTCTGGGATCAGCCTATATCGGCCCTTCGCGTGCTAGCGGAAAAAGATTTGCTCGATTGCAAGAGTTGGCTGTGGATAGACTTGATTCTAGCGGTGAAAATACTGCTATGTATGTTTATTCTCTGAATGAGGAAGAGAGAAGGTCGTTTAACGACCTTCTTGTTCGCGCATGTGGTCATACAATCTCAGTGGAAGAATCAGGGCCAGGACATGTAAGTGTAAAGATTGGCCGTCAGGGGCAGAATCAATTTGAAAATATTGCTGATGTTGGATTTGGATTCTCTCAGCTTGTACCAGTTATTGCTCAATTGCATGCTGTGCGAGAGCGTAATCCAAATGGCGATTTTTTTGGTGCTGGTGAGGCATTGTTTGCAGTGGAGCAGCCAGAGCTACACCTTCACCCCGCTATGCAATCGAATTTGGCAGATCTTTTTGTGGGGGCAGTTACATCGGGAAGTAAAGGTGGGCGTTCGACTAAAATATTGGTTGAAACACATAGCGAAACGTTAGTTTCTCAGTTGGGCGTACTTATTGCTGAAAAGCAGGTATCTCAAGATGATATTGCCATATATTTTGTAAATAAAGATGAAATAACTGGGCAATCAAATTTGCAAGAGGTCAAATTTAACGAAGATGGTGTAATTCTAGACTGGCCGTCTGGCTTCTTTTCGGCGCTTTGACATGCATATTAGATTGTCAAGAGAATTCTCTAATTTATCAGAATTAGATCTGCGGGCTCATGATGCGCTGATCGATAGGCTTCTGCACGTCCATCTTCAGCGTAATCATTTACTTTGCCTGTCTCCCGCGGAGGTGGTCAAGCTAAGGCGTTCAATTCAATTTGGGCCTCAGGCGGCCAGAACACTGGATACCATTCTACGGCGTGCTCAAGATTATGCTGCTTCTTTGCGAGCATCCCCTCGGCATCTAGTTGTTTTACCTCTTTCTTCAAATGAAAGAGCGCCACTTGGAGCGGAATGCTATGTGCGCTCAGAGGAGCTTCATTGGTGGTTAGAGCATCCACCAGCTTTGTATGTAGAGAATGCTATATCTGATGGGGCGGTTTACACTTTTCTAATGTCCCGTGCTGTAGGTGCGCTCGGTGGTTCAATTAATAATATATATGTCCGACGCTATCATGGAGGCGGGAATCCACTTGGTTCCGTGATGGAAGAACTCGTGGGTGAAAAAATTCAGGGCATCTGCATTTGTGACCGAGATGTGGCAACTATAGTTCCTCCATTCGTGCGAGATAGCACGAGTGAGAAGGCACATGATGCGCTTTTCAGGATGCGTGTTGTTAATAGAGAGGGAGTTAGTGAGGCAAGAAATCCTTTCTTCAACTTTCATATTACAGAAGGTTGGGGTGTAGAGAATTATATTGGGCCTCATATGTTGGAGGTGTTCTTTGATAATAATCAAGAGGCTTGTGGTCAGCGAGGTAACTTCATAGACGTTTTCCCGAATTTCCCTCAATTAAATAACGAAGAAATGGAGGAGTGGTGGACCATTAATTTAAAGTCAGGGAGACAGCTACCTTTTTCCGTAAGGCAAGGCCTGAAAGAACGTTTTTCTCGGGAAGAAATTATAAATGATAGATGTGATGCGCTTTCTATTCTCTCGATTCCTGAAAGCGTTATACCTTTTATTGCTCGTTTTTCTCGAGCGGGGCGCTTTCATCGAGCGTTAGTCGGTGCGCTAGAGCGAGATCTGGAAAATGAAATTTATAAGAAGGCTGTATATGTCTTAGCTAGGCAAGCGTTAATATCCTTGGCTGCGGACTCTCAAATGAATTTTGCGTAGATGGCAAAGCAATTGAAAGGTTGTTTTCCCCTGCTATTGAGTGAAAATTGATCCTTCCTTCCGCAGTAGCTGTGCCGACGTACCTATCCCCAAAGCGGGTTCCAAGGGCCGACCGGCCCTTGGTGGAGAGCGCGAGAGGCGACGCCTCTCGCACCCGTCCGTCACGGAACCCTCACTCTGCCGCCATCGGCTGCGGCTGGGCCGGGGCGCGGAAGGCGGCCAGCAGCGTGGCCTCCTTCGCCTTGGCGGCGGCGACGTTGCGGGCCTTGACCGGGCCGTAGCCGCGCATCTCCATCGGCAAGGCGGCGATCTCCAGCGCGAGCGCGAGGGTGTCGCGGGTCAGGCCGTGCAGGACCTCGCCCATCACCGATTCGTACTCGGCGATCAGGGCGCGCTCCTGGCGGCGCTCGGCGGTGCGGCCGAACGGGTCGAGGCGGGTGCCGCGCAGGCGCTTCCCCTTGGCCAGCAGGCGCAGGACCGGCAGCATCCAGGGGCCGAAGGTCTTCTTCCTGGGCTCGCCGCCGTCCTCGGCGGTTTCGCCCAGCACTGGCGGGGCCATGTGGAAGGTCAGCTTCCAGTCGCCCTCGAACATGCGCGACACGCTCTCGACGAAGCCGCTGTCGGTGTAGAGGCGGGCGACCTCGTACTCGTCCTTGTAGGCCATCAGCTTGAAGAGGGCGCGGGCGACGGCCTCGGTCAGGGCGGTGGAGCCGGGGATCTTCTGCCCCTCGACCCGGCGGGTCCAGTCGACCAGCGCGTGGAAGCGGGCGGCGTAGGCGCTGTCCTGGTAGTCGGTCAGGAAGCGGGTGCGGCGCTCGATCACCTCCTCCAGGCTGGCGGACGGGCGGCGCTGGTCGATCAGAAGGCTGGAGCCGGCCTCCACCGGGGTGGCGGGCGTGGCGGCGGCCTCGACGGCCTTGAGGTCCACGGCGGCGCGGCGGCCCCACTGGAAGGCGTCGGCGTTGAGCGTGACGGCGACGCCGTTCAGCGCGATGGCCTTGAGGATCGACTCCTCGGACAGCGGGATCAGGCCCTTCTGCCACGCATAGCCCATCAGGAAGGGGTTGGCGTAGAGGCTGTCGCCGAGCAGCCCGGTGGCGAGCCGGTGGGCGTCGAGCGCGTCGACCATCGCCTCGCCGCCGCAGGCCCGGCGGATGTCGCCGACGAGGTCGCGGACCGGGATCACCATGTCCGGCTTCTTGATGAAGTCGGCGGTGATGGCGTCGTGGGTGTTGATGACGGCGCGGGTGTGGCCCGAGCGCATCTTGGACAGCCCGTCGCCGGCCGCCGCGACGACGATGTCGCAGCCGAGCACCGCGTCGGCGCCGCCCGCCGCGATGCGGACGGAGTGGATGTCCTCGGGCGTGTGGGCGATGCGGATGTGGCTGGTGACGGCGCCGCCCTTCTGGGCGAGGCCGGTCATGTCGAGCACGCCGACCCCCTTGCCCTCGATGTGGGCGGCCATGCCGAGCAGGGCGCCGATGGTCACCACGCCGGTGCCGCCGACGCCGGTGACGTAGAGGCCCCAGGTCTTGTCGAAGACGGGCAGGGCGGGGGCGGGCAGCGGCGCGGCGTCAACCGCTTTGGCGGCGGCGGGCTTGGGCTTGCGGAGCTGGCCGCCCTCGACGGTCACGAAGCTGGGGCAGAAGCCCTTGGTGCAGGAATAGTCCTTGTTGCAGGAGGACTGGTCGATCTGGCGCTTGCGGCCGAACTCGGTCTCCTGCGGGACGACGGAGACGCAGGAGGATTTGGCCGAGCAGTCGCCGCAGCCCTCGCAGACCAGCTCGTTGATGACGACGCGCTTGGCCGGGTCCACCATCTTGCCGCGCTTGCGGCGGCGGCGCTTCTCGGTGGCGCAGGTCTGGTCGTAGATCAGGACGCTGGTGCCGGTGACCTCGCGCATCTCCTTCTGGACGCGGTCGAGGTCGTCGCGGTGCTCCACCGTGGTGAATTGCGGCAGGCCGTTGTTGATGCCGTATTTTTCGGGCTCGTCGGTGACGACGGTGATGCGGGTGACGCCCTCGGCGCGCAGGGTCTGGGCGATCGACTGCACGGTCTGGGTGCCGTCGAAGGGCTGGCCGCCGGTCATGGCGACGGCGTCGTTGAACAGGATCTTGTAGGTGATGTTCACCTTGGCGGCGATCGACTGGCGGATCGCCAGGATGCCGGAGTGGAAGTAGGTGCCGTCGCCGAGGTTGGCGAAGATGTGCGTCTCGTCGGTGAAGGGGGCCTGGCCGACCCAGGGAACGCCCTCGCCGCCCATCTGGGTGAAGGTGTCGGTGCTGCGGTCGAGCCAGGTCGCCATGTAGTGGCAGCCGATGCCGCCCAGCGCGCGGCTGCCTTCCGGCACCACGGTCGAGGTGTTGTGCGGGCAGCCGGAGCAGAAGGTCGGCTTGCGGACGACGCGGGCGACGTGGGCCTTCTGCTTCTCCTGCGCGTCGAGGAAGGCGATGCGGCGCTTCAGGTTCTCGTTGTCGACGAAGCGCTCCAGCCGGCGGCCGATGACCACGGCGATCTGGGCGGGGGAGAGCTCGCCGGCCGAGGGGAGGATCCACTCGCCCTGCTCGTCGAACTTGCCGACGACCTTGGGGCGGACGTCGGGATTCCAGTTGTAGAGCTGCTCCTTGAGCTGGTTCTCGATGACCGCGCGCTTCTCCTCGACGACGACGATCTCCTCCAGACCCTCGGCGAAGTGGCGGACGCCGTCGCGCTCCAGCGGCCAGGGCATGCCGACCTTGTAGACGGTGATGCCCCAGTCGGACGCCATCTCCTCGGTGATGCCCAGCTCGTCGAAGGCCTGGCGGACGTCGAGGTAGCTCTTGCCGGTGGTGACGATGCCAAAGCGGGGGCGGGGGCTGGACATGATCACCTGGTCCAGCTTGTTCGCGCGCGCGAACGCCAGGGCGGCGTAGAGCTTGTGCTTCATCAGCCGGTGTTCCTGCTCCAGCGGCGGGTCGGGCCAGCGGATGTTCAGGCCGCCGGGCGGCATCGGGAAGTCGGTCGGGATCACCGGGCTGACGCGGTGCGGGTCGATGTACACCGACGCCGAGGTGTCGACCGTCTCGGCGATCGTCTTCATGGCGATCCAGCAGCCGGAATAGCGGCTCATCGCCCAGCCGATCAGGCCGTAATCCAGGATCTCCTGCACGCCCGACGGGTTCAGCACCGGGATCATCGCGTGCATGTAGGCGTGTTCGGACTGGTGCGGGAAGGTCGAGGACTTGGAGTTGTGGTCGTCGCCGGTCAGCACCAGCACGCCGCCGTGCTTCGAGGTGCCGGCGCCGTTGGCGTGCTTGAAGACGTCGCCGGAGCGGTCGACGCCCGGCCCCTTGCCGTACCACATGGCGAAGACGCCGTCGTATTTGGCGCCCTTGAACATGCCGACCTGCTGGCTGCCCCAGACGGCGGTGGCGCCCAGCTCCTCGTTGACGCCGGGTTGGAACTGGATGTGGTTCTTCTCCAGGAACTTGCGGGCGTTCCACAGATTCTGGTCGAAGCCGCCGAGCGGCGACCCACGGTAGCCGGAGATGAAGCAGCCGGTGTTCAGCCCCGCGGCGAGGTCGCGCTGGCGCTGCATCATCGGCAGGCGCACCAGCGCCTGGGTCCCGGTGAGGTACACGCGGCCCTGTTCGAGCGCGTATTTGTCGTCCAGTGAAACGGTCGCGAGAGCCATCGGTCCCATCCTCCCCAAAGCGCCGGCGGTCGGGCTTTATTGCTGGATCGCCGTTTTGTTCGATGGACGAAAAGGTAATGATGGCTGCCGTATATCGCAACGCCGGTCGCCGCCCGTTCCGCAAAAAGCAAGGAACGGCCGGCAACCGGCGGTGATCCGTAACGGAGCGTATGGAATCGTCCGCCTTGCGGAAATTCCCGCTCCGTCCTGTCTCGCCGCCCACCGCTCTTGAAGGGATATGGGGTGGGACTCAGCGGGGCGGCAGGGGGGATTTCGGGGGCGGGGCGGTTCCGGCCCCGTTGTCGGGCCAGCCGCCGAAATCGGTCTGGCCGCGCGCCGCCAGCGAACGGACGGTGGCCCGCAGCGTGCGGATCAGGCAGAGCGCCACCGCCATCGACTGGGCGCTGCCGTCGCTGCCCGCCGCCCAGCGCAGGGCGGCGGCGTGGGCCTGGAGCGCGTCGACGAAGCCCTCGGTGTCGGGCTCGACCCAGGTGACGCAGGTCGACAGCGAGGCGACCATCGAGGACAGGGCGTGCTCGCCGTTGGTGACGATCTGCAAGTCGGACACGGCGTGGCGCAAGCGGCTGCCGATGGGGTCGGGGCGGTCGATCGCCGCCTCCAGCCGGTCGAGCGCCAGCATCAGCCGCACCCGCTTCGGATCGCCGCCGCGCTGGGCCGCCGACGGGGCGGAGGCCGGCGGGAAGGCGGGGGTGTCCGGGGGCGGCAGTCGCGGCGCCGTGGCGGGCTGGGCCGAGGGCTGGGGCGGAGTGACGGGCGTTTCGGTGGTGGAGGGGCGCTGCTGCTGGCCGCCGGCCTTCACGCCGCTGTCGCGCCGGTTCAGCACCGCGTCGATGCGGCGGGCGAGCGTCGCCGCCGGCACCGGCTTGGCAAGCACGGAATCGGCCCCCGAATCCCAGGCGCAGCGGACGGTGGACAGGTCGGCGTTGGCGGTCAGCACGATGATCGGCAGGTCGGGGCGCAGGCAGCCCGGCGACTGGCGGATCCACTGGATCAACTGGGCTCCGCCCACCGGCTCCATCACCCAGTCGGTGACCATCAGGTCGAAGGCCTCGCGGCGCAGCGCCTCCTTGGCGTCCTGGCCGTTGGCGACGGTGGTGATCTGGCCGACGCCCCACAGGCCCAGCATGTCCTTCAGCGCCCGCTGGAGCAGCGGGTTGTCGTCGACGATGAGGATTTTGATCTGGGAGGAGGGGCGCTTCGTCATGGACCGCTTCCGGTTCGTGGGCTGCCTTACCGATATCCGCACCGCCCGTGCCCTTTTCACGGCGCGGGGAAGGGGGAACGCCCGATGGGCCGGTCCGCTGCCCCGGCCGGAGAGGCGGGACCCATCCGACCTTCCGATCGAAGGGGGTGGTTCCGGGGTTGGCTTCCCCGTTCGAGGCAGGCATCCACCCGGTTTGCGCGATCAAACGGCGGGGTTTTCCATCAGAAAATCCTGATGCATATGGACGCTGGACAGGATGAGGCCTATATCCCGCATCATCGGACCAATGGCGATCCGCCGCGAAGGGCGGCCGGGCAGGGGGGCGAGGGATATGAGCGGTTGCGGTGGCGGAGCCTGTGGCGGCGGTGGCGGGCGCTCCGGCGGTGGTTCCGGCCCGTCGGATTACCGGAGGATTTTGCGCACCGGCCTGATGGTCAACGCCCTGCTGGGCTTTGTGCTGCTGTCCGCCGGAACGGAGACGCGGGCGGTGGCGCTGTGGGCCGTCGCGCTTCTCTTCCTGAACCGCGCGGCAACCCATGGCGTCGGGCTGTGGACGGCCGGAGAGCCGATGGCCCGGCGGCCGATGGCGCCGGTGCCGGGGCGCTCCCTGGAGGCTCGCGCCGGGCTGTCGCTGCTCCGGGGCCTGCTGCTCGGCGCCGGGGTGGCGTGGGTGATCGTTGCCGCCGGGCGCCGGCTGATCGATGGCGGTCTGCTCGGGGATGGCGTGCTGGTGGTGGGTGGGGTGCCCGAGGCGCCGCTGGCCGGGCTCGCCCTGCTGCTGGCGGGTGGAGTCACCCTGGCGATGGCGACCCTTCTGTTCGCCGGGCGGCGTGGCCGGCCGACCCCGCGCAGTGTCTGGCTGTGCTCCCGCGCCGACCTGCTGCCGCTGGGCGCCGCCCTGTTGGGCGTGGCCGGCGTCGCGGTGCTGGGGCAGGGTTGGCCTGACGCGGCGGTGGCGGCCCTGGTGGCGGCGACGCTGCTGCCCGATGCGTGGGCGGCGGCGCGGACGGGGGCGGCATCCCTGGCGGCCGGACCGGGAGCGGCGCGGCCGCGTTGACGCATGCCGCGCGACATTCCGCGGCGCGTGGAAGGCGGGCCTTGACAGGGCAGCCCTCCCTGTGGCGGACTGGCCGTCATGAACACGCAGTCGCTCCTCCTGTCGCGTCGTTGGTGGTGGCCCGCTTAAATCGGGCTGGCCCAAGCGACGCGCGTTGAGCGCACCAGGAATCGAAGGCCGCCCGGATCGTCCGGAGCGGCCTTTTTCGTGACATGCGGAAACCGAAGGTGCGAGCGGACCATCCGGACGGCGACAACCGACCGACCGGAGACCGCCCCGATGCTTCCCCCCGATTTCTTCCTCGCCGATCCCCGCCATCTCGATCCGCTGGACCGGCGGACCGGCGGCGGCCTGACCATCCGCCGCAGCGCCCAGCCGCTGGCGCCGGACAGCGCGCTCGACCCGTTGGTCGCGGCCCTCGACGAGCGGCGCGGGCTGCTGCTGGCCGGCGGAGTCGAGGCGCCGGGCCGTTACCGCCGCTACGCGCTCGGCTTCGTCGATCCGCCGCTCGCGGTGACGGCGCGCGGGCGCACGGTGCGCATCGACGCGCTGAACCGGCGGGGCCGGCTGCTGCTGCCGGCGGTGGCCGGAGCCCTGCGCGGCCTCGACACGCTGGCCGGGCTGGAGGTCGCGCCGTCCCGCGTCACCGCCCTGGTGTGCCGGCCCGGCCGTGTCTTCGCCGAGGAGGAGCGCAGCCGTCAGCCCTCGGTCTTTTCGGTGCTGCGGGCGCTGATGGGCCTGTTCGCGGCCGACGGCGACCCGTTCCTCGGCCTCTACGGCGCTTTCGCCTACGACCTCGCCTTCCAGTTCGAGCCGGTCCGGCGGCGGCTGGAACGGCCGGACGACCAGCGCGACCTCGTTCTCTATGTGCCGGACGCGATCGTCGCGGTCGATCCGGCGGCCGGCGTGGCGCGCCGCTTCACCTATGAGTTCACCGTTGGCGACCGGACCACCGACGGCATGCCCCGCACCGGCCGCGCCCATCCCTACCGCCCCGACACCAACGCGGCGGCCGAGGGCGACCACGCTCCCGGCGAGTACCAGCAGGTGGTCGAGGCCGCCAAGGCCGCTTTCCGCCGTGGCGACCTGTTCGAGGTGGTGCCCGGCCAGACCTTCGCCGAGCCCTGCGCCGACAGCCCGTCGGCCGTGTTCCGCCGGCTGCGGGCGGCCAACCCGGCCCCCTACGAGGCGCTGATCAACCTGGGCGACGGAGAGTTCCTGGTCGCCGCCAGCCCGGAGATGTACGTGCGCGTCGGCGGTCATCCGGGCATTGGGCATCCGGGCATTGGCCATCCGGTGGGCGGGCGGCGGGTCGAGACCTGCCCGATCTCCGGCACCGTGGCGCGCGGGGCCGACCCGCTGGGCGACGCCGCGCAGATCCTGACGCTGCTGAACTCGGCCAAGGACGCGGCGGAGCTGACCATGTGCACCGACGTCGACCGCAACGACAAGGCGCGGATCTGCGAGCCCGGCTCGGTGCGCGTCGCCGGCCGCCGGATGATCGAGCTGTATTCCCGCCTCATCCACACGGTGGATCATGTCGAGGGCCGGCTGCGCGACGGCTTCGACGCGCTCGACGCCTTCCTCACCCACAGTTGGGCGGTCACCGTCACCGGCGCGCCGAAACACCGGGCCATGCAGTTCCTGGAGGACACCGAGAAGTCGCCGCGCCGCTGGTACGGCGGTGCCTTCGGGCGCATCGGCTTCGACGGCGGCATGGACACCGGGCTGACCCTGCGCACCATCCGCCTGAAGGACGGCGTCGCCACCGTCCGCGCCGGGGCGACCCTGCTGTCCGACAGCGACCCGGACGCCGAGGACGCCGAATGCCGGCTGAAGGCCGCCGCCTTCCGCGACGCCATCCGGGGCGTCGCGCCGCCGAATCCGGCGCGGGTGGCGCCGGCGGCGCGGCCGGGACGCGGCAAGCGGGTCCTGCTGGTCGATCACGACGACAGCTTCGTCCACACGCTGGGGGATTATTTCCGGCAGACCGGGGCGGTGGTGACGACCCTGCGCCATGTCCACGCGCGCGCCGCCCTCCAGGCCGATCCGCCCGACCTGCTGGTGCTGTCGCCGGGACCGGGAAGGCCGGCCGACTTCGACGTCGCCGGCACCATCGACGCGGCGCTGGCCCTGGGGGTGCCGGTGTTCGGCGTGTGCCTGGGCTTGCAGGGCATGGCGGAACGCTTCGGCGGCAGCCTTGGCCTGCTGCCGGAGCCGATGCACGGCAAGGGGTCGGAGATCCGCGTGCTGGGAGGGGAGCTGTTCGACGGGTTGCCCGAGCGCCTGCGCGTCGGCCGCTACCATTCGCTGGTGGCCCGCCGCGACTCCCTGCCGCCGGAGCTTCAGGTCACGGCGGAAACCGACGACGGGCAGGTGATGGCGCTGGAGCACCGGAGCCTGCCGCTGGCGGCGGTGCAGTTCCACCCCGAATCGATCCTGACGCTCGACGGGGGGCACGGCCTGACGCTGATCGGAACCGTCATGGCCCGGCTGGCCGGGCGGGCCCTGGCCGAGGCGGCGTGAGCCCCGGCCGGACGTTCAAGAAATCAGAAGGCGCCTTCCTCGACAAGGGGAGGGCGCCGTTACTCCACCATCCCCAGGGCTTCCTTGTACAGCTCGAGGATGGCCTCCTGCTCCTGGCGGTCGGCCTTGTCCATCTTCCGCAGGCGGATGATCTGGCGGATGATCTTGGTGTCGAAACCGGTGCCCTTGGCTTCGGCGTAGACCTCCTTGACGTCCTCCTGGAGACCCTTCTTCTCCTCCTCCAGGCGCTCGATGCGCTCGACGAAGGATTTCAGGCGATCCGCCGCAATGCCGCCGACATCGGACATGAAGAAACCTCGCAACTTTCAGACTACCGGAAACGGGGCCGGACGATATCGGCGGGCGGTGGGAATGGCAAGCGGCCGTTGCGCGGCGGCGCCCCCGCCGGCCCTTCCCCTGCGGCGCAGCGTCGCGGGCAGGGCCCCATGTCCTGGCGCATGAAACGGGCGCCGTTTCATGTGTTTCGCCTTTTCTCGTTTCCGCTGAAACAATGATACGAACGAACAGGGCTGCTATACCCTTTGTTGCGGCACGGCGATCAGGCTGGTATTACCATCGATGTGTTTGGCTTCACAAAGTCACACGGATCCGGCATGTATGCCGTGTCGTCTAGGCCGATTTCGCGGGATCGGCGTGTTTTGAGGCAGGGGAGTTGGAACAATGAAAGTCGCCATACCCAAGGAGCGACGTGCGGGCGAACTTCGCGTTGCGGCGTCACCGGAGACGGTGAAGAAGCTGAAGGGGCTCGGCCTCGACGTGGTGGTGGAAAGCGGGGCCGGTCTCGGTTCGAGCATTCCCGACGCCGCGTTCGCGGCCGCCGGCGCGACCATCGCGGCCGACGCCGCGTCGGCGCTCGGCGATGCCGACATCGTGCTGAAGGTCCAGCGTCCGCTCCTTTCGGGGGAAGGGCAGGCGGGGGCGGCCGGTGACACGAACGAGCTGGCGCTGCTGAAGAAGGGCGCGCTGCTGTTCGCGATCCTGAACCCGCACAACAGCCGGGAGCATGTGAAGGCCTACGCCGAGGCCGGCGTGAACGCCTTCGCCATGGAGTTCATGCCGCGCATCACCCGCGCCCAGGTCATGGACGTGCTGTCGAGCCAGGCGAACCTCGCCGGCTACAAGGCGGTGGTGGACGCGGCCAGCGAGTACGGCCGCGCCTTCCCGATGATGATGACCGCCGCCGGCACCGTGCCGCCGGCCCGCGCCTTCATCATGGGCGTCGGCGTCGCCGGCCTCCAGGCCATCGCGACGGCCAAGCGTCTGGGCGCCATCGTCTCGGCCACCGACGTGCGCCCGGCGGTCAAGGAGCAGGTGCAGTCGCTCGGCGGCAGCTTCGTCGCGGTGGAGAACGACGAGTTCAAGCAGGCCGAGACCGCCGGCGGCTACGCCAAGGAGATGAGCGACGACTACAAGCGCCAGCAGGCGGCGCTGGTGGCCGAGCACATCAAGAAGCAGGACATCGTCATCACCACGGCGCTGATCCCCGGCCGCAAGGCGCCGATCCTGGTGACGGCCGAGCATGTCGCCTCGATGAAGCCCGGTTCGGTGCTGATCGATCTGGCGGTCGAGCAGGGCGGCAACGTCGAGGGCTCCAAGCTGGGCGAGGTGGTCGTCACCGCCAACGGCGTCAAGATCGTCGGCCACGCCAACTACCCGAGCCGCATCGCCGAGTCCGCCTCGCTGCTCTACGCCAAGAACCTGCTGGCCCTGCTGACGGTGCTGCACGACAAGGACAAGGGCGTCGCGGTCAACTGGGACGACGAGATCGTCAAGGCCATCGCGCTGACCCGCGACGGCGCCGTCGTCCACCCCGCCTTCGCCGGCTGACGCGCCCGAGGAGAGACCCCTTATGGATCAGACTCAACTGTCCGCCCGCATCGCCGAATTGAAGGCGAATCTCGCGGCCCTCGGCCAGCAGGCCGATCTGCTGGCCGCCCAGGTGGCGAGCAGCGCGCAACCGGCGGCCGAGGCCGCCGGCGGCCATGGCAGCTTCTTCGTGACCGGCCTGACGGTTCTCGTGCTGGCCTGCTTCGTCGGCTACTACGTGGTCTGGCGCGTCACGCCGGCCCTGCACTCGCCGCTGATGGCCGTCACCAACGCCGTCTCCTCGGTCATCATCGTCGGCGCGCTGGTCGCCGCCGGCCCGGCCGGCGTCGACTTCTCCAAGATCCTTGGCTTCCTCGCCGTCATCCTCGCCTCCGTCAACATCTTCGGCGGCTTCCTGGTGACCCAGCGCATGCTCTCCATGTTCAAGAAGAAGGGCAAGTAAACCATGGAAACCTTGTCCGCCCTTCTCTACCTCGTCGCCTCGGTCTGCTTCGTCATGGCGCTGCGCGGCCTGTCCAGCCCGGAGACCTCGCGCCAGGGCAACATCTACGGCATGGTCGGCATGACCATCGCCATCCTCACCACGCTGGCCTCGCCCATCGTCCAGTCCTACTGGATGATCGTGCTCGGCATCGCCATCGGCGGCGGCATCGGCTACGTCGTCGCCAAGAAGATCGAGATGACGGCCCTGCCGCAGCTCGTCGCCGCCTTCCACTCGCTGGTCGGTCTGGCCGCCGTCTTCGTGGCGCTCGCCGCCTTCTACTCGCCCGCGGCCTACGGCATCGGCCTGCCCGGCGCCATCGCCAAGGGCTCGCTGGTCGAGATGGCGCTCGGCACCGCCATCGGCGCCATCACCTTCACCGGCTCGATCGTCGCCTTCGCCAAGCTCCAGGGGCTGGTCACCGGCAAGCCGCTGGTCTTCCCGATGCAGCACCCGCTCAACGCGGCACTCGGCGTGCTGACGCTGCTGCTGATCGTCTGGCTGGTGCAGTCGAACTCCACCACCGCGATGTGGCTGATCGTCATCGTCGCGCTGGCGCTCGGCTTCCTGCTGATCCTGCCGATCGGCGGCGCCGACATGCCGGTGGTCATCTCGATGCTGAACAGCTACTCGGGCTGGGCGGCCTGCGGCATCGGCTTCACGCTCCAGAACAACCTGCTGATCATCACGGGTGCCTTGGTCGGCTCCTCGGGCGCGATCCTGTCCTACATCATGTGCAAGGGCATGAACCGCTCGATCTTCAACGTCATCCTCGGCGGCTTCGGCGGCGAGGCGGCGGCGGCCGGCGGCGCGGCCAAGGGTCCGCAGGGCTCGGTGAAGGCCGGCTCGGCCGAGGACGCCGCCTACATCATGAAGAACGCCCAGTCGGTGATCATCGTGCCGGGCTACGGCATGGCGGTGGCGCAGGCGCAGCACGCGCTGCGCGAGATGGCCGACACGCTCAAGCACGAGGGCGTCGACGTGAAGTACGCCATCCACCCGGTGGCGGGGCGCATGCCGGGCCACATGAACGTGCTGCTGGCCGAGGCCAACGTGCCCTACGACGAGGTGTTCGAGCTGGAGGACATCAACCGCGACTTCGGCACGGCGGACGTCGCCTTCGTCATCGGCGCCAACGACGTGACCAACCCGGCGGCCAAGACCGACCCGGCCAGCCCGATCTACGGCATGCCGATCCTGGACGTGGAGAAGGCCAAGACGGTGTTCTTCATCAAGCGCGGCATGGCCGCCGGCTACGCCGGCGTCGAGAACGAGCTGTTCTTCCGCCCCAACACCATGATGCTGTTCGGCGACGCGAAGAAGGTCACCGAAGAGGTCGTGAAGGCGATGGAAGCCTGATAGGCTCTTGTTCGGTTTGATGGAACGGGCGCGGGGAGCTAGGCTTCCCGCGCCTTTTCCATGCTGGAAAACAAGGGGGCCACCCATGACCGCCTATGTCATCGCCGACGTCGCGGTGACCGATACCGTCGCCTACGAGCGTTATTCGACATGATCATCGTCGACGGGGTGTGAGGAAGCAGCCGCGCCTTTCGTCATGACCGGGCTCGTCCCGGTCATCCACCTGCAACCTTGTCCATGATGATTTGCGGCCGTGGATGCCCGGCATAAAGCCGGGCATGACGAAAAAGGAGAGATGCCGGCCCATCGAAACCCGCGAAAGGCAGCAGCCGACGACTTTCAAGCGCCGAGCAAAAATCTTGCCGGTCTGCTCATCGCCGGGCTCCGGCTGTGCGCCACCTCGATCCATCCGCTGACCGAGCCGTGAGGGGAGCGCTCAGACCGGCGCCGTGGCCTTCTTGACGCCGAAGCAATGCTCGGGACCGGGGAAGCTGCGCGCCTTCACCTCGGCGGCGTAGGCGGCGGCGGCCTCGCCGACCGCCGCGCCCAGCTCGGCGTAGCGCTTGACGAATTTCGGCTGGAAGGCGCCGAACAGGCCGAGCATGTCGTCGGTCACCAGAACCTGCCCGTCGCAGGCCGGCGAACCGCCGATGCCGATGGTCGGGATGGCGACCTCCTGCGTGATGCGGCGGGCCAGCGACTCCATCGTGCCCTCGATCACCAGCGAGAAGGCGCCGGCCTCGGCGATGGCGCGGGCGTCGGCGGCGATCCGCTCGGCGGCCTCGGCGTCGCGGCCGACCGCCTTGTAGCCGCCCAGCGTGTTGACCGACTGCGGCGTCAGCCCGACATGGCCCATCACCGGGATGCCGCGCGCGGCGAGGAAGGCCACCGTCTCGGCCATCTCCAGCCCGCCCTCCAGCTTCACCGCCTGGGCGCCGGTCTCCGCCATCACGCGGGCCGAGGCGCGGAAGGCGGCCTGCGGGCTCTCCTGGTAGCTGCCGAAGGGCAGGTCGACCACCACGCAGGCCCGCTCCGACGCGCGCACCACGGCGGCGCCATGGGCGATCATCATGTCCAGCGTGACCGGCAGCGTGCTGTCCAGCCCATAGACCACCATGCCCAGCGAATCGCCGACCAGCAGCAGGTCGACGTGCGGGTCGAGCAGGCGGGCGACCGGGGCGGTGTAGGCGGTCAGGCAGACGATGGGATCGCCGCCCTTGCGGGCGCGGAGCGCCGGAACCGAGACGCGGGCGTTGGATTTCGAGGCGCTCATGGCGATCCTTCCACCGGAAGATGTTGGCGCGTGGCTTCGGCGCGTGGCTTCGGCCCGAGGCTTCGGTGGCGCAGCAATACGCGCGCCCCACGCACAATCAGGGCAGGGAGGTCCGGATACACCAAAACCGCCCACGCGAAAAATCACGGGACGGTCGGGTGCAAGACACAAAGGGGTCTTGGGCGCGTCTTCCGGCGGGAACCGGGCGCGCCCGAAATCGCAGGCGCCGAACGGCGCCCGTCGATCAATAGCCCTCGCGTTCCATCCGCTTGCGGAGGAGCTTGCGGGTGCGACGCACCGCTTCCGCCTTCTCGCGAGCGCGCTTTTCCGAGGGCTTCTCGTAATTGCGGCGCAGCTTCATTTCACGGAAAATACCCTCGCGCTGCATCTTCTTCTTGAGCGCGCGGAGGGCCTGATCGACGTTGTTGTCTCGGACCAGAACTTGCACGTTAACCGTCACCCTTCCAAGTGAGCCGTGTTGCAGTTAAGCAACAAGCAGGCATGCGCGGCGGGCGCACCCCTTGTGTGGATGAGTGTGTAGCACGGTGCGTCCTTCTTGTGAAGCGGAGTCTTGTGTTTGCTCCCGATGCCTCCGGGGCGGACGCCTTTCGCCGGGAAAGCCGCCGTCCGGACCGTGAAACGGTTGCCGGGACCCGGTCCGGTCACAGATAATAAGCCATGGCTGTGTTGACGATCGCCCGCATGGGCAACCCGGTGCTGCGCGCCGTCGCCGAACCGATCGCGGATCCGACCGATCCCGAGGTCGCGCGGCTGGCCGCCGACATGATCGAGACGATGATGGACGCGCCCGGCGTGGGGCTGGCGGCGCCGCAGGTCGCCGTGGCGCGGCGGATCGTCGTCTTCCGCGTGCCCGCCGACCGGGGGGAGGGCGAGACGGTGGCGACCACCGTGCTGGTCAACCCGGTGATCGAGCCGCTGGACGGCGGGACCGAACTGGGCTGGGAGGGCTGCCTGTCGATTCCCGGCCTGCGCGGGCTGGTGCCGCGCCACAGCCGCATCCGCTACCGTGGGATCGGGCTGGACGGCGCGCCGATCGAACGCGAGGCGAGCGGCTTCCACGCCCGCGTCCTCCAGCACGAAATCGACCATCTCGACGGCGTCCTCTACATCGACCGCATGGACGACCTGACGCTTCTGGCCTTCACCGATGAGGCCCACCACATCACCGACGCCCGCAAGGGGTAGGAGACACCGATGAGCATCGACCGGCTGCGCGACGAGATTATCCTGGCGACGCTGCCCAACGTCGTCTTCGACGGCTGGAGCCTCCAGGCGCTGCGCGACGGCACGGACATGGCGGGGCATGAGCCGTCGGCCCTGCTGCGCGCCTTTCCCGGCGGCGTCGCCGACGCCATCGGGCATTTCGCCGACTGGACCGACCGCGAGACGCTGAACCGGCTGGACACCCAGCCGCTGGAGACCATGAAGGTCCGCGAGAAGATCGCGCTGGCCATCCGCACCCATTTCGAGGTGCTGGCCCCCCACCGCGAGGCCAAGCGGCGGCAGCTCTCCTATCTGGCGCTGCCGCAGAATGTCGGGCTGGGGCTGAAGCTGCTGTACCGCACCGTCGATTCGATGTGGTTCGCGGCCGGCGACACCTCGACCGACTACAACCACTACACCAAGCGCGCCCTGCTGGCGGCGGTGGTCAGCTCCTCGACCTTCTACTGGCTCGACGACCAGTCGGAGGACCATGCGGAGACCTGGGCCTTCGTCGACCGCCGTCTGGCCGACGTGATGACTGTCGGCAAGGCGACCGCGTCGCTCGGCAAGGTCGGCTCGCTGCTGTCCTATCTGCCGAACCCGGTGCGCTTCGCGCGTCAGGTGCGGCGGCGCACCGGCGACGCCAAGGCGGAGGCCAGGACCGACGCGGCGGCCGCGCACATGGCGGAGAACATCTGAGGGTTTCGGCGCCTGCCATTCGTCATGACCGGACTTGACCCGTCATCCACGGCGCGACCTTCGCCCGGCGATTTGCGGCCGTGGGCGCCTGTCACGTCGTGGGCGCCTGTCACAAGGCCGGGCATGACGGCAGGAGGGGAGGGCGGTCCGTAGGGTGTCGGAAGAGCCGACCCGCGCCGGTCACGCCGCTCGGCTGGCGGAGACGGCTTTCTTCCTTCCCTTCGACCGCTTGGCGGCCGCCGCCCGCAGCGCCGCCTCCAGCGCCGGGCGCGCCCAGTCCAGCAGCTCGTCGGGATCGTCGAGCGCCGAGTCGGGCGGAGGGCGGTAGGACAGGGCGGTCGGCTTGTCGGCGAAGGGACGGAAGGGCTCCAGCCCGAGCGCCTCGTGGGCGGCCCGGTTGGTGGCGTCGACCTTGAAATAAAGCGTCTCGTCGGCCACCAGCGCGAAGGTCAGCCCGTCGCAGCTGATGCCGTAGCCGCCGAACATGCGGCGCGCCCGCACATCGCCGAGCCGAGCCAGCGTCTCGCAGATGTTGGAGACGAACTCGCTCGGCGGGCGGGCGGGCATGGAGGGGTCACTTCTTGCGGAAGGCGTCCAGGGCGACGACCTCGCCGCGCTTCGGCTCCTCGGCCGGAGCGGCGTCCTTGGGCTCGTCCTTGCGCTCGACCATGACCGGGCGGGCCGGCATCGCCGCGACATCCCCCGACTCGGCGGGCGCCAGCGGCTGGAATTGCAGGGCGAAATTCACCGACGGATCGGCGAAGGTGGTGATCGCGGCGAAGGGGATCACCAGACGCTCATGCACGTTGTTGAAGCTCAGCGTCACCTCGAAATGATCGTCGTGCACCTCCAGCCCGTAATACTGGAACTGGAGGACGATGGTCATCTCGTTGGGATACTGCGCCGTCAGGTAGTCCGGGATGTCGATCCCCGGATAGCCGGTGCGGAAGGTCAGGTAGAAATGGTGGTTTCCGGGAAGCCCACGCTCGGCCACATCGGTCAGAGCGTCGCGGACGACACCGCGCAGCGCGGTTTCGACCATCCGGTCATAGCGAAGCTGCTCTTTCGGCATGCTTGGGCGGGTCCCTGGAAATCGCTTGGTGAAGCTTGGAGAGATAAGGTGTGGGCCTTCTGTTGCTAGGCGGCCCACGGCCCCACCCTCAGGCGCTAACCATCGGGGATTAGGTTTAGGCTACCAGCCGCCGTTAGGCAGCGAGGCGAGCCTGAGCAACGTTGTCGTTGGCAACTATTGCAACGGCCCGATAACGGCGGAACCATGCCGAGCGAAAACCATGCCTTTACCACGCGTGTCGATCCTATTTCGCCCCCAACGACCCCGGTCAACGAGTCCGGATGATGGTTGGTGGAGGCGCCGGGTACCGCCCCCGGGTCCACAACGCTTATTCCACAAGGCGTTTATCGCCATAGTCGGCGAACCGACGGACGGAATATAGGCACTCCCGGCCCGCAAGGGAAGGGGGTGTGTGGCGATGCGGCCGATTGCGTCACCATAGCGTGCTTGGAACGGGCGAGGCCCACGGGGTAGAGTGCCGGCCATCGAAGCCCCGGAGTCACCATGCCGATCACGCCCGAGCAGCGCGACGAAATCGATCGCCTGCGCGCCGTCACCGCCACCACCCGCCGCGCCACCGTTCCGGCGCTGGAGGAGATCCTCTACCAGCCGGTCGAGGTTCTCGACCATGGCTTCGTCCGGGTCATCGACTACATGGGCGACGATTCCGCCGTCGTCCAGGCGGCGCGCGTCTCCTACGGCAAGGGCACCAAGAAGGTCAGCGAGGACGCCGGCCTCATCAAGTACCTGATGCGCCACCGCCACTCGACCCCGTTCGAGATGTGCGAGATCAAGTTCCATGTGAAGCTGCCGATCTTCGTCGCCCGCCAGTGGATCCGCCACCGCACGGCCAACGTGAACGAGTATTCGGCGCGCTACTCGATCCTCGACCGCGAGTTCTACATCCCGGCGCCGGAACAGCTCGGCGCCCAGGCGGTGGTCAACCGCCAGGGCCGGGGCGACGTGCTGGAGGGCGAGGAGGCCGCCTCGGTGCTGGCGCTGCTGCGCGCCGATTCCGAGCGCGCCTACGACAGCTACGAGGAGATGCTGAACCACCGCGAGGACGGCAGCGTCATCGACCCGTCCCGCCAGGGGCTGGCGCGCGAGCTGGCGCGCATGAACCTGCCGCTGAACTACTACACCCAGTGGTACTGGAAGGTGGACCTCCAGAATCTGCTGCATTTCCTGTCGCTGCGCGCCGACAGCCACGCCCAGTACGAGATCCGCGTCTACGCCGAGGCGATGCTCGACATCGTCCGCCGCTGGGTCCCGGCGGTGTACGAGGCGTTCAGCGAGTACCGGCTGGGCGGCGGCCACCTGTCGAAGACCGGCCTGGAGGTCGTCAAGCGCCTGTTGGCCGGCGAGCCGGTGACGCAGGAGACCAGCGGCCTGACCAAGCGCGAATGGCGCGAACTGATGGACCAGCTCGGCCGCGCCGATTCCTGAGCGGCCCTGATCCTGATCGGAGAAGCATCGCCATGACGCCGGAACAGGCCGAGGGCTGCCATCGCCAGGGCCTGATCGCGGCGCAGGCGGGGCGTCTCGACGAGGCGCTGGACCTCATCGCCCAGGCGATCGCCGCCCGTCCCGGAGTCGCCGCATGGTGGGCTCATTACGGGTTGGTGCTGGAGAGCGCGGGCGACGCGCTGGGAGCCGTCCAGGCCTACGCCGGGGCGCTGAATCTCGATGGTGGGCTGGCGATCGCCGGAAACGGGCTGCTCGTGGTGCTGCGCGGCCTGTGCGACGCCGCCCCCGCCGCGCTGGCCGAGGGTTGCCTGCGGCGGGCGCTCGTCCTCGATCCGGCCTGGGCGGAGGTCTGGTGCCTCCACGCCACCCGCGCGCTGCTGGCGCAGGGCCGTCCGGCCGAGGCGCGGGCCGGGGTGGAGCGCGCCTTGCGCCTGGAGCCCGAGGCCGATTCGCCGCATGGGGCGCGGCTTTTCCTGATGCAGCACGATCCCGGCCCGACCATGGCGCGGGTGGCGCAGGCCCACGCCGACTGGGGAGCCCGCCACCCCGACCGTCCGGCCCCCGCCGTGACGCCTCCGGCGCCGAAGCTGAGGATCGGCTACGTCCTGCCGAACCGGTCCGCACAGCCGCTGGGCGTGGTGCTGGCCGCGCACGACCGCGACGCGGTGGAAACCGTGTGCTACGCCGACGTCGCCCACCCGCGCGGAACGACCGAGCGATTGAAGGCGCACGCCGACGCCTGGGTGGAAACCGCCGGGATGGGCGACGACGCTCTGCTGGCGCGGATCCGTGCTGACAACATCCACATCCTCGTCGACATGGCCGGTCACGGCCCCGGCAACCGGCTGGGAGTCTTCGCCCGGCGCGCGGCGCCGGTTCAGGTGACCTGGGCCGGCTACGCCGGGACCACCGGCCTGCCGGCGATGGACTACCTGATCTCCGACCACCGGCTGAGTCCCGAGGGCGCCGACGGCTGGGCCATCGAGGGCATCGTCCGCATGCCCGACGCCCATGTTCCCTGGGAGCCGCCGGAGGATGCGCCGGCGGTGGCGCCGCTTCCCATGCTGGAGCGCGGCCATCCGACCTTCGGCTCCTTCAACGCGCTGTCCTCGCTGAATCCGGCGGTCGCCGCCCTGTGGGCGCGCGTGCTGGCGGCGGTGCCGGGGGCGCGGCTGATGCTGCGCGCGGCGGGGCTGGAGGGTGTGGAGCAGCGGGCGCGCACGGGCGCCCTGTTCGCCGCCGCCGGACTCGATCCGGCGCGACTCGACCTGCGGGGCGGGGAGTCGCACCAGGACATCCTGGCCGGTTATGGCGCGGTCGATGTGGCGCTCGACCCCTTTCCCTGGTCCGGCGGGGTGGCGACGCTGGAGTCGCTGTGGATGGGCGTGCCGGTGGTGACGCTGGCCGGCGACCGCTTCGGCGCGCGCCGCGCGGCGACGCACCTCGCCTCGGCCGGGCTGTCGGCCCTGGCGGTTGAGGACGAGGACGCCTACGTCGCCATGGCGGCGGCGCTGGTTTCCGATTCCACGGCGCTCGCCGGGCTGCGCGCCGGGCTGCGCGACCGGCTGACGGCCTCTCCCGCTCTGGACGGGGTGCGCTTCACCCGCGCGTTGGAGGCGGCGTTCGGCGCGATGTGGCAGCGCGCGGCGGCCGGGCAGGGGCGCGCCTCCTTCTCCTTCGATCTCGGCTGACCGGCCGATCCGTCGGAAAAGCCTCCCGCCCGTCTCCGCTTTCCGTCCATAGTCTGAACAGAACCGGGTCGGGCGGGGGATGATGGCGGGTCTGGTGACGGTGGTGGTGCTGCTGGTGGCGATGGTCGTCGCCGTGCCGGTGGCGAAGCGGTTCGGATTCGGGGCGCCGCTCGGCTATCTCGCCGCCGGGCTGGCGGTGGGGCCGGCGGGGCTCGGGCTGGTCACCAACGTCGAGGCCATCGGGCACGCCTCCGAACTCGGCGTGGTGATGCTGCTGTTCCTGATCGGGCTGGAGCTGCGGCCGGCCCGCCTGTGGGTCATGCGCAAGTCGGTGCTGGGGCTGGGTGGCGCGCAGGTCGGCGTCACGGCGGCGCTGGTCGCCGGGCTGGGGATCGTGCTGCTCGGCCTGCCGGTGCCCGCCGCCCTGGTGATCGGCTTCGGGCTGGCGCTGTCCTCCACCGCCATGGCGCTGCCGATGCTGGCCGAGCGCGGGCTGCTCGCCAACCAGTCCGGGCGCAACGCCTTCTCCGTGCTGCTGTTCCAGGATCTGGCGATCATCCCGGCGGTGGCGCTGCTGCCGCTGCTCGGCAACGGTTCGGTTCCCGACGCCGACGGCGCCTGGGTCGCGGTCGCCAAGGCGGCGGCGGCCGTCGCCGTCGTGCTGGTCGGCGGGCGCTTCCTGCTGCGGCCGCTGTTCCGCGTCGTCGACCGCGCCGGGAGTCCGGAGATCTTCACGGCGACCGCCCTGCTGGTCGTCATCGGCACGGCGGTGCTGGTCGAGGAGGCCGGGCTGTCCATGTCGCTCGGCGCCTTCATGGCCGGCGTCCTGCTCTCCGACTCGGAGTACCGGCACGAGGTGCAGGCCGACATCCAGCCCTTCGAGGGGCTGCTGCTCGGGCTGTTCTTCGTCTCGGTCGGGATGGGGGCGGATTTGCCGGCGCTGATGGCGCAGCCGCTGCGCTTCGTCGCGCTGGCGCTCGGCGTGATGGCGGCCAAGGCGCTGGTGATGGTGGTGCTGGCGCGAATCGCCGGGGTGCCGGTCGCCGGCGCCATCCGCATGGGCGCGGTGCTGAGCCAGGGCGGCGAGTTCGGATTCGTGCTGTTCGGGCTGGCGGTGGCCGGCGGCTCGATGGCGCAGGAGCAGGCGTCGGCGGCGATGCTGGTGGTGACGCTGTCGATGATCGCCACCCCCTTCGTCTTCGCCGCGGCGGAGCGCTGGCTGGTGCCGCGCCTGCTCGCCAAGCCCAGGCGGCCCTTCGATTCCATCGCCGAGGACGGCTCGCCGGTCATCATCTGCGGCTTCGGCCGGGTCGGGCAGGTGGTCGGGCGCGTGCTGCGGATGCGCGGCATCCCCTTCACCGCGCTGGAGAAGAACGCCGCCCAGGTCGATTTCGTGCGGAAGTTCGGCAACAAGGTCTATTACGGCGACCCGACCCGCGTGGAACTGCTGCGCGCCGCCGGGGCGGAGAAGGCGCGCGTGCTGGTCGTCGCCCTGGCCGAGACCGAGGAATCGCTGCGCGTCGTCGAGGTGGCGCGGCGCCATTTCCCCAACCTGACCCTGTTCGTGCGCGCCCGCAACCGCTGGCACGTCCACCAGCTGATGGACCGGGGCGTCGAAAACCCGGTGCGCGAGACCTTCGATTCGAGCCTGCGCCTGACCGCCGACGTGCTGCGCGAGCTTGGCGTGGCGGATGATGAGGTGGCGCGGACGATCGACACCTTCCGCGCCCACGACGAGCGCACGCTGGTCCGTCAGCACGCCGTCCATCACGACGAGGGACGCCTGATCCAGACCACGCGGCAGGCGGCCGAGGAACTGCAATCCCTCTTCGAGGCCGACCGCGCGGAGCGGTGATCCGGCGCGCGGCGGTCAGCCGATCAACAGGCTGTCGTCGCTGATCTCCGCCCCGCCGCGCTGCCGGGCGAACAGCGCCAGCAGATGCGGCACGTCGAGCCCGGCGCGCTCCTCCCCCGCCACGTCGAGCACGATCCGGCCCTCGTGCAGCATCAGCGTGCGGTCGCCGTAATCGAGCGCCTGCCGCATCGAATGGGTGACCATCAGCGTGGTCAGCCGGCTCTCGCGGACGATCCGCCGGGTGAGGTCGAGCACGAAGTCGGCGGTGGCCGGGTCGAGCGCCGCCGTGTGCTCGTCGAGCAGCAGGATCTTCGAGCCGGCCAGCGCCGCCATCAGCAGGCTGACCGCCTGCCGCTGCCCGCCCGACAGCAGGCCCATGCGGTCCTGCAAGCGGGTCTCCAGCCCGAGCCCGAGCGCGGCGATGCGCTCCTGGAAGCCGCGCCGCCGGTCGCCGCCCAGCGCCAGGGCCAGCCCGCGCCGTCGCCCGCGCGCGGCGGCCAGCGCCATGTTCTCCTCGATGGTCAGCGCGGCGCAGCTTCCGGCCATCGGGTCCTGGAAGACACGGGCGACGAGCCCGGCGCGGCGCGGCGTGTCCCAGCGGGTGACGTCGGTGTCGTCGATGGCGATGCGGCCCTGTTCGGCCAGCACGTCGCCGGCCAGCGCGCCGAGGAAGGTCGATTTGCCCGCCCCGTTGGAGCCGATCACCGTGACGAACTGGCCCTCCGGGATGGTCAGGTCGATGCCGCGCAGCGCGTGCTTCTCCAGCGGCGTGCCGCGCCCGAAGGTGACGTGGATGTCCTGGACGGCGATCATTTTGCGGCCCTCCCGCTGGGCGCGACGCTCCCGCCGGTTTTCCGGGCGCCGGCCTTCGCTTTCAGGCGCGGCAGGATCAGCGCGACGGCGACCAGCAGCGCCGTGACGAGGTTGAGGTCGGAAGCCTGCAACCCGATGGCGTCGGCCGACAGCGCGAACTGCACCGCCAGCCGGTAGAGGATCGAGCCGGCGACGCAGCCGACCAGCATCAGCGCCAGCCTGCGGGCCGGCAGCACCGTCTCGCCGACGATGACGGCGGCCAGCCCGACGACGATGGTGCCGATGCCGGTGGTGACGTCGGCGAAGCCGTTGGTCTGGGCGAACAGCGCGCCGGCCAGCCCGCACAGCGCGTTGGACAGCGCGATGCCGGCGTAGACATGGGCGTCGGTGTCGATGCCCTGGGCGCGGGCCATCCGCGCGTTGACCCCGGTCGCCCGCATCGCCAGCCCGAACTCGCTGGCGAGGAAGCGGGCCAGCAGTGCCGCCACCACCGCGACGATGACCAGCACCACCAGCGGCCGCACGACGTGGTCGGGGATTCCCAGCCCGTAGAAGGGCGTCAGCACCGTGTCCTGCATCAGCAGCGCCACGTTCGGCCGCCCCATCACCCGCAGGTTGACCGAGAACAGCGCGATCATCGTCAGGATGCTGGCGAGCAGGTGCAGGATCTTGAAGCGCACGTTCAGCAGCGCCGTGACCAGCCCGGCCGCCGCCCCGGCCAGCGCCGCCGCGAGGCTGGCCAGCCAGGGGTTGACCCCGGCGATCAGCAGCACGGCGCAGACGGCGGCCCCCAGCGGGAAGCTGCCGTCGACGGTCAGATCGGGGAAGTCGAGGATGCGGAAGGACAGGAACACGCCGATGGCGACCAGCGCGTAGACGAGTCCGATCTCGACGGCGCCGAAGAGGGCGATTTCACTCATGGGGGGGCGGCGCTTGGCGTGGGGGTTGACGTTACTGCCCGACGACCTTCGTCGCCCGCTTGACCAGATCATCGGGCAGGGTCAGCCCCATCGCCGCCGCCGACTTCGGGTTCACCACCAGATCGGTGCCCTTGGCGTTGCCGACCGGGATGTCGCCCGGCTTCTCGCCCTTCAGCACGCGGGCGACGATCTCGCCGGTCTGCTTGCCGACCTGGAGATAATCGAAACCGATCGACGCCGCCGTGCCGCGCCCGACGCTGTCGGTGTCGCCCGAGAAGACCGGCAGCTTGGCCTGCTGGCCGACCGCGATCACGCTCTCCAGCGCCGACACCACCGTGTTGTCGAGCGGGATGTAGACCGCGTCCACCTTGCCGACGAGGCTGCGCGCCGCCGGCTGGGCGTCGGACGATTTCGGCACCGACGCCTCGACCACCGAGAAGCCGGCCTTGGCGGCCTCCTCCTTGAACAGCTTGACCAGCGTCACCGAGTTCGGTTCGCCGGGGTTGTAGAGCACGCCGAGCCGCTTGGCCGCCGGCAGGACCTCGCGGATCAGCCCGACATGGGCGGCGATCGGCGACAGGTCGGACAGGCCGGTGATGTTGCCGCCGGGCTTGTCGAGGTTCTTGACGAGCTGCGCGCCGGCCGGGTCGGTCACGGCGGTGAAGACCACCGGGATGTCGCGCGTCGCAGCCGCCACCGCCTGGGCCGAGGGGGTGGAGATCGGCACGATGACGTCCGGCTTCGATCCGGCGAACTGGCGGGCGATCTGCGCGGCGGTGGCCGGGTTGCCCTGCGCGCTCTGGTATTCGACCTTCAGGTTTTCGCCGGGGGTGAAGCCGGCGGCCTTCAGCGCCTCGACCACGCCGTCGCGGGTGGCGTCGAGCGCCGGATGCTGGACGATGGCGGTGATGGCGACGGTCCTGGTCTGCGCCCAGGCGGCGGTCGGGGCGGCGACAGGGGCCGAGAGCGCGGCCAGCGCGACCGCGGCGCACAACAGGCGGGGGAAGGTCATGGCGTCGTCTCTCCTGCGGAACGGCAAAGCCATCCCCTAGACCGGGGCCGCGCCGCCGTCAACGGCGCGCCAGCCGCGCAGCGCAGGAAAAGGTCGTGCGGCGCAGGAAAGCCCGCGGCGAATGGCCCGTCGGGTTGGCGCCGGATTGGAAAGAGCCTATATTGCGGGCAACACGGAAGGATAGGGCATGATCGCGAGCACCACGCCGGCACCCTCGAAATTCGTCGCGTCGCTGCGCGGTCTGATTGGCCGCTGCCCCAACTGCGGGCAGGGGCGCCTGCTGCGCAACTACCTGAAGCCGGTGGAGGCGTGTTCGGCCTGCGGCGAGGCCTACGGCCACCTGCGCGCCGACGACGCGCCGCCCTGGATGACGATCCTGATCGTCGGCCACGTCGTGATCCCGGCGCTGCTCAGCGTCGAACAGACCTACGAGCCGCCGACCTGGGTGCACATGGCGGTCTGGCCGCTGCTGTCGCTGCTGATGACGCTGGTCCTGCTGCCGCGCTGCAAGGGGCTGGTGCTGGGCCTGCTGTGGAGCACCGGGGCGCCGGGGTCGGAGCGGTAGGGAAAGACGCCCGCTCAGAGCCCTTCTCCCCTTGCGGGGCGAATCCCGGAGGACGCCAGAGGCGTCCGATGGGTTCGCGGGTTGGGATGAGGGGGATTCCGCCGAAGGCGGAAGAGTTTGCTTCGCCCCCTCACCCCAACCCCTCTCCCTGAGGGAGAGGGGCGTCTCCGCGTGCCTGATGCAAGGGGCACGCGGAGCGGCCGCTTGCCCTCACTGCACCACGATTCGCGGCGCGGCGCGGCCGCCGGCGCCCGGCCCGCCGATCTTCTCCCACAGGCGGGCGGCGATGCGGCGGTAGGTCTGCGCGTGCTCTGAATCGGGCTGCGACACGACGATCGGCTGGCCCTGGTCGGAGGTCTCGCGGATCGACAGGTGCAGCGGCATCTCGCCGAGGAACTCCATCCCCAGATCGGCCGCTTCCTTGCGGGCGCCGCCATGGCTGAAGATGTCGGTGCGGTGGTTGCAGTTCGGGCAGCAGAAATAGCTCATGTTCTCGATGATGCCGAGCACCGGCACGTCGACCCGGCGGAACATGTTCAGCCCCTTGCGGGCGTCGAGCAGGGCGATGTCCTGCGGCGTCGAGACGATCACGGCGCCGGCCAGCGGCACCTGCTGCGCCATGGTGAGCTGCGCGTCGCCGGTGCCCGGCGGCATGTCGACCACCAGCACGTCGAGATCGCCCCAGTTCACGTCGCGCAGCATCTGCTGGAGCGCGCTCATCACCATCGGCCCGCGCCAGATCATCGGCGTGTCCTCGGCGACCAGGAAGCCCATGGACATCACCTTGACGCCGTAATTCTCCATCGGCTCCAGGCGCTTGCCGTCCGGGCTGTTGGGGCGGCCGGAGATGCCCATCATGCGCGGCATCGACGGCCCGTAGATGTCGGCGTCGAGCAGCCCGACCTTCTGCCCGTTGGCGGCCAGCGCCAGCGCCAGATTGACCGAGGTGGTCGATTTGCCGACGCCGCCCTTGCCGGACGCGACCGCGACGATCGCCTTCACGCCGGGGACCAGCGGCTTCTGCTCCTGGGCGCCATGGGGCGCGCCATGGGCGTGGCCGTGACCGCCGGGGCCGTGGCTGTGCCCGTGGCCCTGCTGGGGCGCCGGCTTGGGCGCCGCCTGCGGGCCGCTGCGGTGGGCGGTGAGCACGGCGGTGACCGACAGGACGCCGGGCAGGGCCTCCACCGCCTTCTCGGCGGCGTGGCGCACCGGCTCGGCCTGGGCGCCGCGCCTGGGGTCGACCTCGATGGAAAAGGCGACGTGCCCGTCGCGCACCACCAGACCCGACAACATGCCGAGGCTGACGATGTCGCCGCCCCGGTCGGGGTCGATGACGGACTTCAGCGCCGCCATCACTTGAGCTTCGCCGATCTGCGCCATGGTTGAAAACTCCGCTGCCTTCCCGATATTGGGCGGATATCCAATGGTGGAATCCTCTCCGAAGGGAGGGGCACTATAGGACCGTTCGTCGAGAATGGACAAGGGAAGGGGGCCTAGCATCCCGCATCCCGAAACAGTGAGCACGACATAAGGGGGATCGAAGCGTATGCCGTGGAACAATCAAGGCGGGGGCGGCGGTGGCGGCCCCTGGGGGCCTCCGCCGGGCGGCAACAACGGCCCGAACAACCCCTGGGGGCGTCCCCCCGGCGGCGGCGGCGGTGGCGGCGGTGGCCCCACGCCTCCCGACCTTGAGGATCTGCTGCGGCGCAGCCAGGACCGCCTGCGCCGCGCCATGCCCGGCGGTTTCGGCAGCGGGCGCGGCGTCGCGCTGGTCGTCGGCGTGCTGGCGCTGATCTGGCTGGCCAGCGGCATCTACCGCGTCGAGGCCGACGAGCAGGGCGTCGTCATGCGCTTCGGCGAATGGACCCGCACCGAGCAGCCCGGCCTGCGCTACCGGCTGCCGTCGCCGATCGAGACGGTGCTGCTGCCCAAGGTGACGCGCGTCAACCGCATCGAGGTCGGCTACCGCTCGGCCGGCGACGGGCGCCGCGGCGACCGCGACGTGCCCGACGAATCGCTGATGCTGACCGGCGACGAGAACATCGTCGACATCGACTTCACGGTCTTCTGGGTCATCAAGGACGCCGGCAACTTCCTGTTCAAGATCCGCGATCCGGAATCGACGGTGAAGAAGGCCGCCGAGAGCGCGATGCGCGAGGTGATCGGCCGCACCGACCTGCAACCCGCCCTGACCGAGGCGCGCCAGCAGATCGAGACCTCGACCACCCAGCTCCTCCAGGCCATGCTGGACGAGTACCAGTCGGGCATCCAGATCACCCAGGTGCAGTTGCAGAAGGCCGACCCCCCGGCCCCGGTCATCGACGCCTTCAACGACGTGCAGCGCGCCCGCGCCGACCGCGAGCGCGCCCGCAACGAGGCCGAGACCTACCGCAACGACATCATCCCGCGCGCCCGCGGCGAGGTCGAGCGGCTGGTGCAGGAAGCCTCCGCCTACCGCGAGCAGGTCGTCAGCCTGGCCCAGGGCGACGCCGACCGCTTCCGCAAGGTGTACGAGGCCTACGCGCTGTCCAAGGACGTCGTCGCCAAGCGCATGTATCTGGAGACGATGGAGGAGATCCTGCGCGGCCGGAACAAGATCATCGTCGACAGCGCGGCGCAGGGCGTCGTGCCCTACCTGCCGCTGAACCAGCTCACCCCGAATCCGGCGGCTCCCGCCCAATCCGTTCCGGCGCGTCCGGCGGCCCCGCAGGCGGGGACGCAGACCGCCCCCCAGCAGACCAACCGGTGAGGAGGGACGCACCATGAACCGCACTCTCACCGCCATCGGCCTCGGCGTCGTCGTCCTGGGCGTCCTCATCAGCTCGTCCGTCTTCACGGTGAACGAGGCGCAGCAGGCGCTGGTCCTCCAGTTCGGCGAGCCGCGCCGCGTCATCCGCGAGCCCGGCCTGAAGTTCAAGGTCCCCTTCATCCAGGAGGTCCGGATCCTCGACCGCCGGGTGCTCGACCTCGACCCGCCGGTCGAGCAGGTCATCCTGGCCGACCAGAAGCGCCTCGACGTCGACGCCTTCGCCCGCTACCGCATCCACGACCCGCTGCGCTTCTACCAGACGGCGGGGACGGAGGCGGTTGCGGAGACCCGCATGAACGCCACCGTCAACTCGGCGCTGCGCCGCGTGCTCGGCAACGTCACGGTGCTGGCCGTGCTGTCCGACGAGCGCGCCAAGATCATGAACGACATCAAGGTGCAGGTGAACGGCGAGGCGCAGCGCTTCGGCATCGAGATCGTCGACGTCCGCATCCGCCGCGCCGATCTGCCGGAGGAAACCAGCCAGTCGATCTTCTCCCGCATGCGTTCCGAGCGCGAGCGCGAGGCCGCCGAGGCCCGCGCGCAGGGTCAGGAGCAGGCGCAGCAGATCCGCTCGCGCGCCGAGCGCGAACGCACGGTCATCGTCGCCGAGGCGCAGCGCGACGCGCAGATCCTGCGCGGCGAGGGCGACAACACCGCGCTGAAGCTGATCGCCGAGGCGACCGGGGCGGACCCCGAGTTCTACGGGTTCTACCGCTCGCTGGAAGCCTACCGGAAGGCGCTGAACAAGGACGACACCACCATGGTGCTGTCGCCCAACGGCGAGTTCTTCCGTTATTTCGGAGCGCCGGCGGCCCAGCCGGCCCGCTGATGTGAAGCGTTCGGCCGGGCCGATGCAGCACAGGGTGCCTGCATGGCCCGGCCTATGACGTCCGCGACCAAAAGTTCCTCACGCGTCGTCTGGACCGGCGCGCCATTTTGCGGCCATACTCCTGGCCCAACACTGGACCGGTCTACACAGATCCGGACTCCGCCGCCCAAGCCTAAGGCCGGCGATCCGGCAGGGAGAGCAGAGTCGATGAGCACCCACAACACCGAACCCGCCGCGGCGGCCTTCGACCGCGCTCACGGTCGCGCGGGCGGCCGGAAGGCGGGCGTCCGTCCCATGATCGCCGCTCTCCTGCTGGCGGTGACCGCCGCCTCGACCGTGGTGGCCGGCGCGCCCGCCGCGGCGCTGGCGCAGGCGGCGGCGCCGCGCTCCGCCCCCGGCAGCTTCGCCGATCTGGCGGAGAAGCTGCTGCCGGCGGTCGTCAACATCTCGACCAGCCAGGCGGCGCCGCAGCGCCAGCCGGGCCAGCGTCCGGAGATGCCGCAGTTCCCGCCCGGCTCGCCCTTCGAGGATTTCTTCCGCGACTTCTTCGACCGCCAGCAGCAGCAGGACCAGCCGCAGCGCAAGGCGACCTCGCTCGGCTCGGGCTTCGTCATCGACGCCAAGAACGGCTACGTCGTCACCAACAACCACGTCGTCCAGGACGCCGACGAGATCACCGTCATCCTCCAGGACGACACCAACATCAAGGCGGAGCTGGTCGGCCGCGACGCCAAGACCGACCTCGCCCTGCTGAAGATCAAGACCAGCCACCCGCTGGTCGCCGTCCCCTTCGGCGACAGCGACGCCATGCGCGTCGGCGACTGGGTGCTGGCGATCGGCAACCCGTTCGGGCTGGGCGGCTCGGTGACGGCCGGCATCATCTCGGCCCGCCAGCGCAACATCGACGCCGGCCCGTATGACGATTTCCTGCAAACCGACGCCTCGATCAACCGCGGCAATTCCGGCGGCCCGATGTTCAACCTGAACGGCGAGGTCATCGGCATCAACACGGCGATCTTCTCGCCGTCGGGCGGCTCGGTCGGCATCGGCTTCGCCATCCCGTCGAACCTCGCCAAGCAGGTCGTCGCGCAGCTCAAGGAGTACGGCAAGACCCGCCGCGGCTGGCTGGGCGTGCGCATCCAGGCGGTGACGCCGGAGATCGCCGAGAGCCTCGGCCTGCCGGCCCACAAGGGCGCGCTCGTCGCCTCGGTCACGCCGGACGGCCCGGCCGCCAAGTCGGGCATCCAGGCCGGCGATGTGGTCATCAAGTTCGACGGCAAGGAAATCAACGAGATGCGCCGCCTGCCGCGCGTCGTCGCCGAGACCTCCATCGACAAGGCCGTCCCGGTCGAGGTGTGGCGCAAGGGCAAGACCCAGACCATCCAGGTCAAGGTCGGCGAGCTGGAGGCCGCCGAGGAGCAGGGGCTGCTCGCCGCCGGTCCGGAGGACAAGCAGGCTCCCAAGGACAAGGCCCCGGCGCAGAAGCCGACCGAGACGCTGGGCATGAAGCTGACCAACATCACCCCGGAGCTGCGCCAGCAGCACGAGATCAAGCCCGAGCTGAAGGGCGTGGTCATCACCGAGGTGACGGGCAACTCCACGGCCGCCGAGAAGGGCCTGAAGGCCGGCGACGTCATCCTCGAAGTCGGCCAGGAAGAGGTCCGCAAGCCCGAGGACGTGACCGCCAAGGTGCAGAAGGCCAAGGAGCAGAGCCGCAAGTCGGTGCTGCTGCTGGTCGACCGCAAGGGCGACCTCCGCTTCGTGGCGATCCCGCTGAGCTGATCGGCGGGGAGCGGGTGCCACCCGCAGTGGTGTGACGGGGCGCCGGCGGTCCTTCCGCCGGCGCCCTTTCCATGACCACCCGCTTTTCACGCCCGCATATTTCTTCCGCGGCGTGGCGGGCCGGTGAAAATGCCGCGTTCTCCGTGCGCGGCTCTGGGGTATTCTCCGGCGCGTCGTCGGGGCGATGGCGGGAAGGCGGGCGGTGGCGAGGTGAGGGGCGGCATGGTCGGGCATCGGAACGCGACGCGGCGGGCACGCCCGGCCGGCCTTCTGGCCGGTGCGGCCGCGCTGCTGCTCCAGCTCGTCGCCTGGGCCTGGATGCCGGTCTGGATGGCGCCTTCCACCGCCGACGCCGCCGAGATCGTCATCTGCACGCCGGACGGCTTCCGGAGCGTGGCGCTGGACGGCCGCAAGGCTCCCCACGATCCGACCGATTCCGGGACCGGCAGGGCGGCGCCGTCCTGCTCGCTCTGCCCGCTGGCCGGCGCTCTGGCCGTGGCGGCGCCGGCCGCCTTGTCCGTGCCGGCCGATCCCGTGTCTTGCGGGACCGGGGAGCGGGGCGGCGAGCCGGTGGCCACCGGCCGGTTCCTGTTCACGCTCCGGGCGCGGGCGCCTCCGGCAACCGCCTGACCGTGCCGACCGGCGCCGGTATCGGCGTCCCGTCCGGCTTGTCCGCGCCTGTCCGAGATCCGTATCCGAGGAAAACACCATGAACCGCCTGCTTCGCGTTACCGCCGCCCTGTTCCTGTTCGGGACCGGCGGCGCCCTGGCGCACGACTACAAGGCCGGCCCCATCGCGATCGACCACCCCTGGGCGCGCGCCACCGCTCCGTCCGCGCCCAACGGGGCCGCTTATTTCGTGCTGAACAGCGTCGGCCCGGACGGCGACCGCCTGCTGTCCGCCTCCACCCCGGTCGCCGAGAAGGCGGAACTGCACACCCACCTGATGGACAACGGGGTCATGAAGATGCGTCCGGTGAACGCCATCGAGGTGACGCCCGGTTCGCCGGCCGCGCTGGCGCCCGGCGGTCTCCACGTCATGCTGCTCGGTCTGAAGCAGCCCCTGGTCAAGGGCAGGAGCTTCCCGTTGACGCTCGTCTTCGAGAAGGCCGGCGCGGCCACGGTGCAGGTCGATGTCCAGGGAGCCGGCGAGGCGGCCCCCGCCCACCGCGCCCCGGATGCGGGCGGCCACAAGCCGTGACGCCGTATCCGGCCGTCCTCCCCGGCTGTCTCCGGGGAAAAGAGTGTCCGGCGAATCGCCTCCTGATGTAGGCTCGCTCCCGCGCCCGGCCGCCGTGCCGGGCGCGTTCCGCAAGCGTCGCATCCTTTCTCGAAGCCGCCGTGAGCGACCCGCAAGACCCCCCTCTCGATTTCGCCCTCCAGGTGCGGAACAACCGCTGGCGCCTGACGGTCGGCTTGCCGTCGATGGCCGCCGCCGCCGCCGTGGTGGCGCGGATCGCCGGCGGCAGGGAAGAGGTCAAGGTCGCGGTCGAGATCTACGACCCGATCAAGAATGTTTACGAACGCAAGGATTTCCTGAGCTTCGCCGGGCGTCCGCAGCCCTCGCCGTCGGGTCCCGCCGCCTTCAAGCCGCTGGGCCGGGAGCTGGGCCGTCTTCCCATGGCGGCCAAGCTTGCCGTTGCGGCGGTGGTCCTGCCGGTGATGGGGCTGGCGCTGGTCGGTCTGCACACGCTGACGGCGGCGCGGCCGCCGTTCTCCAACCCGGCTCCGCCGCCCGCCGCCGGGGCGGCGTTGCCGCCGGCCTCGCGGACCCTGCCGCGCGACTGGGTGGCGGCGCGGTCCCAGCCGGAGATTCCCTGGCTGTTCCAGGGCGACTGGGCGGCGGATTGCAGCGCCTTGCGGCTCGGCGGCGGGCGCCTGATGCGGGTGGGGCCGCGCACCCTGTTCGGTTCGCCGGTCAACTGGGTGCTCGCCGTCGGCAACCGGCTGCTGGTCAACACGGGCCCGTCTGGCGATTCGGCCTCGACGCAGCTCCGGTCCGACGGTCTGGTCCTGTTCCTGGAGGACCGTTTCACCGACGCCATCCTGACCCGCGCGGAGCGCCCGCCCTATTCCCCGGAAAAGCCGCTGGTCCTGTCGAAATGCCTGTGACGGGGCCGGATCAGACGGTGCCGGCGGCCGGCCGGGTCCGCCACGCGGCGGTCACCCGCACCGCGGTCCGCATCGTCGCGACGGCGATCAGCGCGGCTCCGGCGAACGGCCCGGGTGCCAGCGTGTCGTGGAGCACCAGCGCCGCCCCGGCGCCCAGGATCAGGGCCTGATACACCACGCCGCAGAAGCGCAGCCCGGTGTGGAAGGCGTCGGCCGGACCGAAGGGATCGGCGGTCCATGGCCGGCTCTCCCGCCCGCCCGCGCTCCAGGGCGATGGGGCGCTCAGTTCGTCGGCCGCGATCAGCGCGGCGAGCGCGGCCACGCCGGCCACCGCCATCGCGCCCAGGATCGGGTGGAGGATGGCGAGAGCCAGCAGATAGGGCGGTATCCACAGGGCATCGAACCGCCACGCCGCGTCCCGTCTCGCGCGCATGGCGTTCAGCAGCGTGTGGAGGCCGAAGAGACCCAGCGTGGCCGCCGCGAGGACCAGCGGGCCGGCGCTGCTCCGGTCCTCGCGCAGCCAGTCGTACATCGGCGCGGCGTAGAGCGGGGCGCAGAGGACCAGACCGTTGGCGAGCACGCCGACCGCGCCGGCCCCGGCCAGGAAAGGGGGCGACGGCGTGGCCTTGGGGGAAAGCTGCGGCGCCATGGCAAGGGCTCGCTGTCCGGTGGAAGGGGAAGAACGGGGCGGGGACGTGGCTTCGGCCGGTCCGGCCCCGCGGCGGTTCGGCGCCGCCCTCACGACTGCAACGACGAGAATCCCGTCCCTCCGAAGCCCGCCCGGCGCGGCGCCGTCCCGTCCACGCCGCGGTCGGCCGACAGGGACACCAGCTGGTCGCCCAGACGGTCGCGCAGCAGCGCCACGGTCGATGTCGGCGCGGCGGCGTCGCAGGGCGAAAGCGCGCCCGGCGGGACGGCGGTGTCGTCACGGCCCATCCAGGTTTCTCCTTGGACTCGGTTGTTCAGGCGGCGTGGGGCATGGCCCGGTCTGTTTGATCATGATGCGTGGGAAAAAATCCCACATCAAGCGGAATCGCCGTTCACTTTTGGGGGATCCGCGTTATTGTGGGCAAATCTCCCACGGTCATCGCCGCCGTGGCGCCTGCCCGGAGTGCCTGGTTCGTGCCGACCCGCAGCCCCGATCTCCACCGCCCGTCCGGAAGGGGCGCCACTCCGCTCGCGTCGCCGCCGCCGACGGTGTTGGTGGCGCTCAGGCGGGTGCTGGCGCCGCTGGTGCGGGCGCTGATCCATTTCGGGATCCCGTGGCCGATGCTGTCGGGTCTGATGAAGGGGGTGTATGTCGAGGTGGCGGAACGCGACTTCGCGCTGCCCGACAAGCCGATGACCGACAGCCGCATCACCCTGTTGACCGGGGTCCACCGCAAGGATGTCAGCCAGTTGCGCGGCAAGGCCCCGTCGGCCGAATCCGTGGCCTCGTCGTCGCCGTCGCTGGGCGCCCAGGTTCTCGGGCGCTGGCTCGGCCATGACGGCTACCGGGACGCCGATGGCTGGCCGCGCCCCTTGCCGCGCGCCGGTTCGGCGGAGGGTGAGGCGGCTTTCGAGACGCTGGTGACCGGGGTCAGCAAGGACATCCGACCCCGCGCGCTGCTCGACGAGCTGCTCCATGCGGGGCTGGTGGAGGAGCGGAGCGACGGGCTGCTGCACCTTGTGGTGTCGGCCCATTTGCCGCGTGGCGATGTCGACAAGCTGGCTTATTATTTCGGCCGCAATCTGGCCGACCATGTCGCCGCGGCCGGGCACAATCTGGCGGGCGGCGCGCCGCCCTTCCTGGAGCGGGCCATGTTTCATGACGGGTTGACCCCTGCATCGGTGGCGGCCCTGCGGATCGAGGCGGAGCGGGCGGGGATGGACATGCTGGTCCGTCTGAACCGCTTCGCCATGGAACTGGCCGACCGCGACGAGGGCAGGGCGGACGCCCATCACCGTTTCACCGCCGGTCTCTACGCCTACGACGCTCCGGACGGCATCCCCGGCGCCCCCCCCGGCGCCCGTCACGCGCCCGAAGGCGGTTCCGGTGAGGGCGGGGAAGACGAGGGCGGGGAAGATGGGGGCGGGGAAGATGGTTGCGGGGAAGATGGGGCCGCGCCGTGATCACCGGCCGCCGCTCCCTGATCCTGTCCCTTCTCCTGCTGATCGCGGCCTGCGCCGGCGGGGGCCGCGAGGCGGGCCTCGCCGACCGCGGCATCGGCGGCACCGGGATCGCGGTGAGCGATCGCGGCATCGGCGGCACCGGAATCGTCGGCACCGTCACCGCCTTCGGCAGCGTGTGGGTCAACGGCCTGCGGGTCGATCTGCCGGCGGGCGCCGTCGTGAGGATCGAGGGGCGGGCGGTGGACACGGCGGCCGTCCGGATCGGCCATCTGGTGGCGATGAAGGCGGCGGCCGGCGGGCCGACGGGGCTGGAGGCGCGCAGCCTCGACGTGCGCTACGCCGTCGCCGGGCCGGTCGAACGGCTGGAGGGGACGACGGCCACCGTGCTCGGGCAGCGGATCGACGCGGCGGACGCGGAGGGGCGCGACGCCCTGCGCCCCGGCGCCTGGGTCGCCGTGTCGGGGCTGCGCCGGGCCGACGGTGCCATCGACGCCAGCCGGGTCGACGGCTGGAGCGACGCGCATGGCTGGCTGCTGCGCGGCCGGCTCGACGCCGTGTCGCCGACGGCGCTGACGGTCGCCGGGCTCACCCTGTCGCGGACCGTGACGGACGCCGCGCCGCCGCCCGCCGGCAGCATGGTCCGCGTTGCCGGGCCGGGCGCGGTCCCCACCCTGGCGCTGTCGGTCGCGCCGGATCCCTTCAATCCCTTCGGCGACAGCGTCGACGCCCTGTCGGTCGAGACCTTCGTCGACGACGACGGGCGCGTGGCCGACGGGGATGGGGACGAGGTGCGCGCGGGAGCGTCGGAGGGCCGCCGCGTGGTGATCGACAGCGGGGTGGGGGCGGGCGGCGGTCTGCGCGACTCCCGGTCCTTCCGTGCCCCGGCCCTGGGCGGCACCGCGGCGCCCGGAGCGGATCCGTCCGCCCGCGCCGCCGGGCTGGCGCGCGAGGGCATGCGGCGGGATGGTCCGCCAGGAAACGGGGTGTCGGGCTTCGGACCCCCGGAGGGAACGAATTGGGGCGACATGGACCGCCGGGATGGGCCGCGCGGCATGGGGCGCGGGCCGGATGGGCCCTTTGGCGCTCCCCTTGGCGGCGGACACGGCAAACCGGCGGGAGGGGGCGACCGTGACGGCGCCCGCGGCGGCCCGGCGGGGCCGGGCCTTTCCAGCGGCTGGGGCCATGGTGGCGGGCCGCGCGGCGGAAGGGGCTTCGGTTCCCGTGGCGGCGGCCCGCCGGGTGGGCGGGGCGGCGGAGCCGGGGGCGTCCGCTGAGAGGTGGCGCGGAGGGGTGGCTGTCCCGCGCCGGGCTGGCCGGGCGCCCCCGGGGCTGGGCGCGGCGGGCGCTTCTCTGCTATGGCTTGGGGCCGTTCAAGCAGCCGAGTCCTCTCCGATCATGACCGACACCGCCGCCGCTTTCCTGAACGTCGCCCACTCCCTGTCCGGCAAGCGCTGGCAGGCGCGGCCCTGCGACGAACGGCTGGCCCTGGCCCTGGCGCAGACGCGCGGCCTGCCGGAGATCGTCGGCCGCATTCTGACCGCGCGCGGGGTGACGGAGGAGGTCTGCGACGGTTTCCTCAACCCGACCCTGAAGGCGCTGCTGCCCGATCCCTCGCGTTTCCGCGACATGGACCCGGCGGCGGAGCGCATCGCCCACGCCATCCGCACGGGGGAGCCGGTCGCCGTGTTCGGCGACTACGACGTCGACGGCGCCACCTCCGCCGCGCTGCTGCGCCGCTTCTTCCGTTCGGTCGGGGCGGAGTTGCGGGTCTATGTTCCCGACCGCATCAAGGAGGGCTACGGCCCCAACGCGCCGGCCCTGCTGCGCCTGAAGGCGGAGGGCATCCGGCTGGCGGTGACGGTCGATTGCGGCATTTCCGCCTTCGCGGCGCTGGAGGCGGCGGCCGGGGCGGGCCTCGACGTGGTGGTGCTCGACCACCACGCCGCCGAGCCGCGCCTGCCCCCGGCGGTGGCGCTGGTCAACCCCAACCGGCTGGACGAGGACGGCGCCTACCGCACGCTCTGCGCCGCCGGGGTCACCTTCATCACCATCGTCGCGGTGAACCGCGCCCTGCGCCAGTCCGGCTTCTACCAGGGGCGGGACGAACCGAAGCTGATGGACTGGCTGGACCTCGTGGCGCTGGGAACGGTGTGCGACGTGGTGCCGCTGACCGGGCTGAACCGCGCGCTGGTGGCGCAGGGGCTGAAGGTGATGGCGCGGCGCGGCAATCCCGGCCTCGCGGCGCTGGCCGACGTGGCGGGCGTGAAGGAGAAGCCGGACGCCTATCAGGCCGGCTTCGTGCTGGGGCCACGGGTCAACGCCGGCGGGCGGGTCGGCGCCTCGGATCTCGGCGCCCGCCTGCTGTCCACCGACGACCCGATCGAGGCCATGGAACTGGCCCAGAAGCTGGAGGCGCACAACGCCGAGCGCCGCGCCGTCGAACAGGCGGTGCTGGAGGACGCCCTGGAGCGGGTGGCGGCGGAATCGGGCCGCGCGGCGGAACTGGTCTTCGTCGCCGGGGAGGGGTGGCACCCCGGCGTGATCGGCATCGTCGCCGCCCGCCTGAAGGAGCGTTACAGCCGCCCGGCCTGTGTCGTCGCGCTGGAGGAGCAGGCCGACGGCACGGTGATCGGCAAGGCGTCGGGCCGTTCGGTGCGCGGGGTCGATCTCGGGGCGGCGGTGATCGCCGCCCGGCAGGAGGGGCTGCTGATCGGCGGCGGCGGCCACCGGATGGCGGCCGGCTTCACCGTGGCGGGCGACCGGCTGGAAGCGCTGCGCGACTTTCTGACCGCAAGGGTCGCCGAGCAGCTCGCGGCGGCGCCGCTGGTCCCGACGCTGGAGCTGGACGGGGCGCTGTCGGTGGGGGCGGCGACGCCCGCCCTGGTGGGCACGCTGAACACGCTCGGCCCCTACGGGACGGGCAACGCCGAGCCGCGCTTCGCCATCGCCGACGCCCGCGTGGTGCGGGCCGACGTGGTGGGCGCCAACCATGTGCGCTGCATCCTCCAGGGCAACGACGGGGGCCGCCTGAAGGCCATCGCCTTCCGGGCGCTGGACAACGAGCTGGGGCAGGGGCTGCTGAACGGGCGCGGCACGCCGTTCCACATCGCCGGCATCCTGCGCATCGACCGCTGGAACGGATCGGAGGGCGTCCAGCTCCTGATCGACGACGCGGCGCCGGCCCGCTCGGCCTGACCGGAGGCGTTCGGGCGGGCTGCCGAAAAAAGAAACCGTTCGTGCAAAAAAGCGCTTGCGCGACCGGGCCATGATCTTTAGAAAGCGCGTCACCGCGAACGACGTCCCCGTCGTCTAGAGGCCTAGGACACCGCCCTTTCACGGCGGCGACACGGGTTCGAATCCCGTCGGGGACGCCAACCGGTACAATGACTTAAGCCCCGCCTCGTGCGGGGCTTAGTCGTTTTCGGGCACCGGGACGGCAGCCCGACTCGCCGATCCACCCGCCGATCCGCCGTGGGGAGGCGACCGCCCTCAGCCGGCCACCACCGACAGATTCTCCGGTTCCTCGTTGCCGAGGTCGAGAAGCGGCAGGAAGCTCGCCGGCTCCTGCGCGCCCGACAGGGCGTAGCGCCGGTTGAAGATGTAGCAGGGCACCGCCTGCAACCCCATCTGGCGCGCCAGGGAGTCGGCGGCGTGGACCGACGCGGCCTCCGCGTCGGTGCCGAGCAGATGCCGGATCTCGGCGCCGTCCAGCCCGAGCCGTTCCGCCGTCGCCGCCAGCGCGTCGCGGTCGCCGATGTCCACGCCTTCCATGAAGTAGGCCGCGAACAGCGTGTCGGCCATCGGGTTGCCCAGGCCGCGCCGTCCGGCGATGCGGATCAGCCGGTGGGCGTCGAAGCTGTTGGGGGTCCGCTGGATGCGGTCGAGCGCCAGGGGCAGGCCGTCGCGCTCCGCCGTCTCCTCGACCACCCGGTAGATCTGCCGGGCGCGCTCGGCGCCGCCGAACTTGGCGGCGAGGTAGTCGGCGCGCGCCATGCCGCCGGGGGGCATGTCCGGGTTGAGCTGAAAGGGCTGCCAGCGGATGTCGGCGCGAAGCCCCGGCCGCTGGTCCAGCGCGCGGGCCAGCCGGCGCTTGCCGATGTAGCACCAGGGGCAGGTCAGATCGGCGAAGGTTTCGATCAGCATTCCCACACTATCTCCGAGGGATCTTTTTCGGGCAACTCTTTGTTAACCGATACGGACGGACAGTCGCCTTGATCGCGGCGCCGGATTCGCGGCCTCCAGCGATTCGTGAAGCGGCTTTTTGGCGGAGACGGACGGACGATGAGCAATTCCTATGTCGACGGCAAGGTGCGCGAGGCGATCATGGCGGCCAGGGGCAGCCGGACCAACGCGCAGAAGCTTCTGATGGCGTGGGCGGCGGAGGATCCCGACCTGCTGCGCGGCATCGCCCAGCCCTTTTTGAAAGCCATCGCCGCCGCCGCCATCGAGAGGGCGGCCCGTCCGGCGGCTTCGGGCGGCGGAGCCTCGCGGGCTCGGGGCGGGGCCGCGGCGGGTGGAGCCCGCCCGTCGGCCTCCGGCCTCAGCCGCGACGCGCTGGAAAGCCTGCTCGACCGGCTGGGGCGCGAGGATGACGGGGGCGCGCCGCAGGCGCCCGCCGCCCGTCAGGCCGGGGCCCAGCCGGGCGGCGCCGCGCGCGCTTCCGGTGGTCAGGGGAGCGGGCAGGGGAGTGGCCAGGGCGGCGTCACCCATGAGAAGGCGATGATGGCCATCGCCAAGGCGTTCGTGGCGAAGAAGGTCCGCTGACGCCGGAACCGCAGGACGGCGCGGCCGCCCTCACTCGTCGAACCAGCCCTTCCTGCGGGGCACCGTCCGGATGTCCGGCGGTGGGCTGGCGAGCGCGGTGTGGCCGTTCTTGTAGGGGTCGGGGATGTGGTGGCATTCCACGTCGGCCAGCGTCCGGTAACAATAAACGCGCGAACGGTCGACCACCACCTTGTCGGGGCAATAGTCGCCGGTTTCCGTGAAGGAGATCACCGAGCAGTCGCGCCCGGTGGCGGCCGACACGATGTGGTCGCCGATGGTCTTCTTGGTCGCGTTGAGCGTGATGATGTCCGCGCCGATCAGGGAGGGCACCAAGGGAGGCGGCGAGGAGCATCCGCCGACCGCCACGGCGGCGAGGGCGGCGAAAGCGAGAATCGGCGCCGACCGGAACGGTCGCCCCGCGTTTCGCCGGTGTCCTGCCGTTGCCCCGTTCACGTTCCGCCCCCTGTGGCTGCGCCGATGCGCGATCCCGCCCGCCGCGCGATCCCGGCTATTGCGCGCCAACGTCCTTAACAACCGGTGAATTCTCCTATCGGAGAAGTGTGCAGATCCGGGCGCGGCACTGGACCAGGACGAAGGCCTCCTTGTCCTCGGTGCAGCCGACCTTGAAGACGGTCTGCCCCTCGCGGCCCATCGTGTAGCGCATCACCTCGACCTTGGCCGGGGTGCAGTTGCCCTGCGACTTCGCGACCTCCTTGGCCTCGGCCTGTCCGGCCGAGACGCTGGCCCCGAGGGCAGGGGACGCCATGGCGGCGACCAGGGGCGGGACGATCCACGGAAGGGACCGGAGGCGAAGGAGCGTCGGGAATCGGTGCCGGTGCATGCCCCGACTATGCCACGCGGGCGCGCCGGACGCATCCCGCTCGATGGCGCCCCGTCCGATGACGCCGCAAGAGTGTCGCAGCCTCGCAAAGCCCCGGCGGAACGGTCGGTCATCTGCTATCCTGACGCCGGCGAGACGCCGACATTCCTGGAGGTGGCATGAGCTTGAACGAGCGCCGGTTGGGCGACCGCATCCTGTCCGCGCTGGAGCTGGCGCTGGACCAGCAGCATCTCGACGTGGCCGAGCATCTCGCCCGCGCCCTGGAAGGGACCCTCACCCGCTTCGGCGGCCCCAGCGCGGTCGAGCACCGCCAGTTGCCGGCCGGCATGGTCACCGCTTTCGAGCGGCTCGAAGCGTTGCGGCGGACCACGCTCGACCGCTCCGGGGCCGGTCTGGCCGTGCCGGCGGCGGGCGGGGCGGGGGAGGGCGGGCAGGGAAAATAGCCCCTTCCGCTTTTTTTTGAAAAATGGCTGTTGACAGGGGGTGCCCTGGCCGACTACAAACCGCCCACCGAACGACGGGGGCCGACACGGACCTCGAAAACGACAAGCGCCTCAAGGTGTTAGCCGGTTTCAAACGTCGCTCTGCGCGGGTGTAGCTCAGTTGGTTAGAGCGCCGGCCTGTCACGCCGGAGGCCGCGGGTTCAAGTCCCGTCACTCGCGCCACTTTCCTTTTGAAATTTGCTGAAGATCGTCAAAAACGACCAAAGACTCGCGTTTTGCGGGTCTTTTTTGCTTTGCAGTCGTCTTGGCTTCCACCGGCTTTAAAAGCGTGGTATTACCAAGGCTAGCCATGCGTTTGAATAGGTCCTTCCGCTTGGTGGAAAGCGATTCAAAGCGCTTTCCTTGGTCACTCAGTCGGCATATATTCCGGCCCGTCTGATGGGCTAATCCAAGGCATACCTGCCACGGCTCGCGCTTCCGCCGATTTACCGGCCGGAACGGCGCCCGTGGCCGTGGGCTTATGGGAGGAACGCGGTGTCGACTCCGCTGATCATTGAGTATCTTCCGATCCTGGTGTTCCTGCTGATCGGTATCGCGCTGGCGGTGGTGATGGTGGGCGCGTCCTACGTCATCAGCCCGAAGAACCCGGACGCCGAAAAGGTCTCCCCCTACGAATGCGGCTTCGAGCCGTTCGAGGACGCCCGCACCAAGTTCGACGTGCGGTTCTACCTGGTCTCGATCCTCTTCATCATCTTCGACCTTGAGGTCGCCTTCCTGTTCCCGTGGGCCGTCGCCCTGGGCGACATCGGGCTGTTCGGCTTCTGGTCGATGATGCTGTTCCTCGGGATCCTGACCATCGGCTTCATTTACGAGTGGAAGAAAGGAGCTCTGGAATGGGAGTAGAGGTGGCCAAGCCGCTGGCGCCGATTCCGCCCGGACCGGAACAGGACGCCTACATCCGCGCCGTTTCCGATGAGATCCAGGACAAGGGCTTCGTTCTCGCCAAGTACGAGGATCTGCTCGCCTGGGCCCGCACGGGGTCGCTGTGGCCGATGACCTTCGGTCTGGCCTGCTGCGCGGTGGAGATGATCCACGCCTACATGAGCCGCTACGATCTCGACCGTTTCGGCGTCATTCCGCGTCCCAGCCCGCGCCAGTCCGACTGCATGATCGTCGCCGGCACGCTGACCAACAAGATGGCCCCCGCGCTCCGCAAGGTCTACGACCAGATGCCGGAGCCGCGCTGGGTGATCTCGATGGGGTCCTGCGCCAACGGCGGCGGCTATTACCATTACTCCTACGCGGTCGTGCGTGGCTGCGACCGGATCGTTCCGGTCGACATCTACGTTCCGGGCTGCCCGCCGACGGCGGAGGCGCTGGTCTACGGCATCCTCCAGCTCCAGAAGAAGATCCGGCGCGGCAACCGCATCGCCCGCTAAAGACGAGTAGGAAGGCAAGTCCCACCCATGTCCGAACAGGCGTTGAAGGAACTTGGGGACGCCATCGCCGCGAAGCTCGGCGGCGACGTCCTGACGGTCGAGGTCAAGCTCGGCGAGCTGATGGTGACGGTCAAGCGTCCGGCCATCGTCGCGGTGCTGACGGCGCTGCGCGACGAGCCGGCCTTCCGGTTCGAGCAGCTCACCGACGTCACGGCGGTCGATTTCCCGGAGCGCGTCGAGCGCTTCGAGGTCATCTACCAGCTGCTCAGCTACACCCACAACCGCCGTATGCGCGTGAAGCTGACCACCGACGAGGACACGCCCGTCCCGTCGGCCGTTCCCGCCTACAGCGCGGCGAACTGGTTCGAGCGCGAGGTCTGGGACCTGTACGGCGTGTTCTTCGACGGTCATCCGGACCTGCGCCGCATCCTGACCGACTATGGGTTCGAGGGGCACCCCTTCCGCAAGGACTTCCCGCTGACCGGCTATGTCGAGGCCCGCTACGACGAGGACCAGAAGCGCGTGGTCTACGAGCCGGTCCGCCTGACGCAGGATTTCCGCAGCTTCGACTTCCTCAGCCCGTGGGAAGGCATGACCAACGTCATGCTTCCGGGCGACGAGAAGGCGGCCCTCCAGGACGGGAGCAAGACGCCGTGACCATGACCACCGTTTCCACCGAATCGGCGACCGGCGTCGTCGTGGCCGGCCCCGGCGGACCCGCCAGCAATCCTGTTGGGGGCCCTGCGACCAAGACGCAGATCAAGCCCTACACGATGAATTTCGGGCCGCAGCACCCGGCCGCCCACGGCGTGCTCCGTCTGGTGATGGAGCTGAACGGCGAGGTGGTGGAGCGCTGCGACCCGCACATCGGGCTGCTGCACCGCGGCACCGAGAAGCTGATCGAGTACAAGACCTACGTCCAGGCGGTCCCCTATTTCGACCGTCTCGACTATGTCAGCCCGATGTGCATGGAGCACGCCTATGTGCTCGGCATCGAGAACCTGTTGCAGATCAAGGCGCCGCTGCGCGCCCAGTACATCCGCGTCCTGTTCTCCGAGATCACGCGCATCCTCAACCACATCCTGTCGATCACGACGGGCGCGCTCGACGTCGGCGCCATCACGCCGGCGCTGTGGGGCTTCGAGGAACGCGAAATCCTCATGGAGTTCTACGAGCGCGTGTCGGGCGCCCGGCTGCACGCCAACTATTTCCGTCCCGGCGGCGTCGCCTGGGACCTGCCGGCCGGCCTGCTCGACGACATCTGGGCCTTCACCGAGCGCTTCCCCAAGTTCATGGAAGACCTCGACAACCTGCTGACCGACAACCGCATCTTCAAGCAGCGGACCGTCGACATCGGCGTGGTGACGAAGGAGGAGGCCTACGACTGGGCCTTCACCGGCCCGATGCTGCGCGGCTCCGGCGTCGCCTGGGACCTGCGCAAGTCGCAGCCCTACGAGGTCTACGACCGCATGGACTTCGACGTCCCGGTCGGCCTGACCGGCGACTGCTGGGCGCGCTATCTGGTCCGCATGGAGGAGATGCGGCAGTCGCTGCGCATCATCCGCCAGTGCTGCAAGGAGATGCCGGACGGCCCCTACAAGATCGAGGACCGCAAGGTCTCGCCGCCGCCGCGCGGCGAGATGAAGCGCTCGATGGAGGCGCTGATCCACCATTTCAAGCTCTTCACCGAGGGCTTCCACGTCCCGGCCGGCGAGACCTACACCGCCATCGAGGCGCCCAAGGGCGAGTTCGGCGTGTATCTGGTCTCCGACGGCACCAACAAGCCCTACCGCTGCAAGATCCGCGCGCCGGGCTTCGCCCATCTTCAGGGCCTGGACTTCATGTCGAAGGGCTACATGCTGGCCGACGCCGTCGCCAACATCGCCTCGATGGACATCGTTTTCGGAGAGATCGATCGATGAGCGCGCCCGCTTCCGATCACGGCCACCAGCATGGCCACGAGCCGACCAGCTTCGCCTTCACCCAGGAGAACCTGGAGCTGGCCAAGCGGATCATCGCCAAATATCCGGAAGGCAAGCAGGCCAGCGCCTGCATGCCGCTGCTGGACGTGGCGCAGCGCCAGAACGGCGGCTGGCTGCCGCGCGTCGCCATGGACGCCGTGGCCGACCTGCTGGGCATGCCGCGCATCCGCGTGTACGAGGTCGCGACCTTCTACACGATGTACAACAAGAATCCGGTCGGCAAGCACCACATCCAGGTCTGCACGACGACCCCCTGCTGGCTGCGCGGCTCGGACGACATCGTCCACGCCTGCAAGAACAAGCTCGGCATCGGGCTCGGCGAGACGACGGCGGACGGCCAGTTCACGCTCGGCGAAGTGGAATGCTCGGGCGCCTGCGTCAACGCGCCGGTTGTGCAGATCGGCGACGACTACTACGAGGACGTGGCGCCGGAGCACATCGACGGCATCGTCGAGGCGCTGAAGCGCGGCGAGACGCCCAAGCCAGGGTCGCAGATCGGCCGCCGGTCGTCGGAGCCCGTTGGCGGGCCGACGACGCTGGCCGCCTTCACCACGACCCAAGCCGACGACTGAGGGGGGAGACCGCGATGCTTCGCGACGAGGACCGCATCTTCACCAACCTCTACGGGTTCCAGGACTTCGGTCTTGACGCCGCCCGCAAGCGTGGTGACTGGGACAACACGGCCGCCATCCTACAGAACGGCCGCGAATGGATCATCGAGCAGGTCAAGGAATCGGGCCTGCGCGGGCGCGGCGGCGCCGGCTTCTCGACCGGCATGAAGTGGTCCTTCATGCCGAAGAACGTCGTCGACAAGCCGGTCTACCTCGTCATCAACGCCGACGAGGGCGAGCCGGGCACCTGCAAGGACCGCGACATCCTGCGCCACGATCCGCACAAGCTGATCGAAGGCTGCCTGATCGCCGGTTTCGCCATCGGTGCGAGCGCCTGCTACATCTACATCCGCGGCGAGTTCTACAACGAGGGCTCCAACGTCCAGCGCGCCATCGACGAGGCGTACGCGGCGGGGCTGATCGGCAAGAACGCCTGCGGCACCGGCTACAGCTACGACGTCTACATCCACCGGGGTGCGGGCGCCTACATCTGCGGCGAGGAGACCGCGCTCATCGAGTCGATCGAGGGCAAGAAGGGCCAGCCGCGCAACAAGCCGCCATTCCCGGCCCAGGCCGGCCTTTACTCCTGCCCGACCACGGTGAACAACGTCGAGTCGATCGCCGTCGTCCCGACCATCCTGCGCCGCGGCGCCGGCTGGTTCGCCGGCATCGGCCGTCCGAAGAACACCGGCACCAAGCTCTTCTGCATCTCCGGGCACGTCAACAAGCCGTGCAACGTCGAGGAGGAGATGGGCATCCCGCTCCGGGAACTGATCGAGCGTCACGCCGGCGGCGTGCGCGGCGGCTGGGACAACCTGCTGGCGGTCATCCCCGGCGGCTCCTCGGTGCCGCTGATGCCCAAGGAGACCTGCGACACCGTCCTGATGGACTTCGACAGCCTGCGCGAGGTCCGCTCCGGCCTCGGCACGGCGGCGGTCATCGTCATGGACAAGTCGACCGACGTCGTGAAGGCGATCGCCCGGCTGTCGAGCTTCTACGCGCATGAATCCTGCGGCCAGTGCACGCCGTGCCGCGAGGGCACCGGCTGGATGAGCCGCATCATGCAGCGCATGGTGACGGGCAACGCCCGGGTCGAGGAGATCGATCTCCTGCTCCAGGTCACCAAGCAGATCGAAGGCCACACCATCTGCGCGCTCGGCGACGCCGCCGCCTGGCCCATCCAGGGCCTGTTCCGCCACTTCCGCCCGGAAGTCGAGCGGCGCATCCAGGCCTACCGCAACGCTGCGCCGCTGGCGGCCGAGTAAGGAGTTCCCGTTCCCATGCCGAAACTCACCATCGACGGGATCGAGATCGAGGTCGAGCCGGGCACCTCGATCCTCCAGGCTTGCGAGCAGCTGGGGATCGAGATTCCGCGCTTCTGCTACCACGAGCGCCTCAGCGTGCCGGCCAACTGCCGCATGTGCCTGGTGGAGATGGAGCGCGCGCCCAAGCCGGTCGCCTCCTGCGCCATGCCCTGCGGCGACGGGATGGTCGTCAGGACCAACAGCGAGACCGTGCTCAAGGCCCGCAAGGGCGTCATGGAATTCCTGCTGATCAACCATCCGCTGGATTGCCCGATCTGCGACCAGGGCGGCGAGTGCGACCTCCAGGACCAGGCGATGGCCTACGGCTTCGACCGCGGCCGCTACCTGGAGAACAAGCGCGCCGTCCAGGACAAGTATATGGGTCCCGTGATCAAGACGATCATGACCCGCTGCATCCATTGCACCCGCTGCGTCCGCTTCATCAACGAGGTGGCCGGCGTCCCCGATGTGGGCGCCGTGAACCGTGGCGAGCATATGGAGATCACCACCTTCGTCGAAAAGGCCATCGGCTCGGAATTGTCGGGCAACCTCGCCGACGTCTGCCCGGTGGGTGCCCTGACCCACAAGCCCTACGCCTTTACGGCGCGGCCGTGGGAGTTGCGCAAGACCGAGACGATCGACGTGCTCGACGCCGTCGGCTGCAACATCCGCGTCGACACGCGCGGGTCGGAAGTGATGCGCGTCCTGCCGCGCGTCAACGACGACATCAACGAGGAATGGCTGAGCGACAAGAGCCGCTACGCCTATGACGGGCTGAAGCGCCAGCGCCTCGACCGCCCCTATGTCCGCAAGAACGGCAAGCTGGTTCCGGTCAGCTGGCACGAGGCGTTCGCCGCCGTCGCCGCCAAGCTGAAGGGCCTGCCCGGCAACCGCGTCGCCGCCATCTCCGGCGATCTGGCCGACGTCGAGGCGCAGTTCGCGCTGAAGGAGCTGATGGGCCGCCTGGGCTCGGCGAACCTCGATTGCCGCCAGGACGGCGCGCGGTTCGACACCTCGGTGCGCGCCGGCTACCTGTTCAATTCCGGCATCGCCGGGATCGAGAAGGCCGACGTCATCCTGCTGGTCGGCACCAACCCGCGCTGGGAAGGCACGCTGGTCAACGCCCGCATCCGCAAGCGCTATCTGGCCGGCAACGTCAAGATCGCGCTGATCGGCGAGCAGAAGGACCTGACCTACCCCTACGCCCACATCGGCACGGGGCCGGAAACGCTCCAGCAGCTCAGCGACGGCAGCCACGCCTTCGCCGAGACGCTGCGCAACGCCAAGAACCCGCTGATCATCGTCGGCATGGGCGCCTTCCAGCGCGCCGACGGCCTCGCCGTCCAGGCCGCCGCCCGCATCGTCGGCGAGGTCTACGGCATGTTCCGCGACGACTGGGCCGGCTTCAACGTGCTGCACACCGCCGCCGGCCGCGTCGGCGGCATCGAGGCCGGCTTCCTGCCGGGCGAGGGCGGCCGCGACATCCACGGCATCCTCGACGGCGCGTCGAAGGGCGAGATCGAATTCGTCTATCTGCTCGGCGCCGACGAGATCGACACCGCCAAGCTCGGCAAGGCCTTCGTGGTCTACCAGGGCCACCATGGCGACGCCGGCGCCCACCGCGCCGACGTGATCCTGCCGGGTGCCGCCTACACCGAGAAGAACGCGGTCTACGTCAACACCGAGGGCCGTCCGCAGCTCGCCCGTCTGGCGACCTTCCCGCCGGGCGAGGCCCGCGAGGACTGGAAGATCGTCCGCGCCCTGTCGGAAGCGGTCGGCGCGACGCTGCCCTACGACACGCAGACGCAGCTCCGCCAGCGCCTGATGGCGGCGAACCCGATCTTCGCGGCGGTCGGCCAGACCACCCCGGCCGCCTGGGCGCCCTTCGGCGCGCAGGGGCCGGTCGACGCGGCGCCCTTCGTGTCGCCGGTCGCGAACTTCTACATGACCGACCCGATCAGCCGGGCTTCGGTGACGATGGCCAACTGCACGGAAGCGCTTGTCGGCCCCGCCCAGGAGAGGACTGGCACCCATGGCTGAGTTCTTCAGCGGCTTCCTGCTGCCGCTCATCATCATCGTTCTGAAGATCCTGGCGATCACGGTGCCGCTGCTGGTCGCCGTGGCCTTCATGACCTACGCCGAGCGCAAGATCATGGGCGCGATGCAGCTCCGCCAGGGGCCGGCCATCGTCGGTCCCTTCGGCCTGCTGCAACCCTTCGCCGACGGCCTGAAGCTGTTCGCCAAGGAGCAGATCCTTCCCGAGGGCGCCAACCGCGTCGTCTTCTACATCGCGCCGATGATCACCTTCTTCCTGGCGCTGGTCGCCTGGGCGGTCATCCCGTTCGACTACGGCGTCGTGCTGTCGAACATCAACGTCGGCGTCCTGTACCTGTTCGCGATCTCGTCGCTGGGCGTGTACGGCATCGTGATGGCGGGCTGGGCGTCGAACTCGCGCTACGCCTTCCTCGGCGCGCTGCGCTCGGCGGCGCAGATGGTGTCCTACGAGGTCTCGATGGGCCTCATCATCATCTCGGTGCTGCTCTGCGTCGGCTCGCTGAACCTGACGGAGATCGTGCGGGCGCAGGAGACCATCTGGTTCGCCATTCCGCTCTTCCCGATGTTCATCATGTTCTTCATCTCGGCGCTGGCCGAGACGAACCGCTCGCCCTTCGACCTTCCGGAAGGCGAGTCGGAGCTGGTTGCCGGCTTCATGGTGGAATACAGCTCGGCCCCCTTCGCGCTCTTCTTCCTTGGCGAATACGCCAACATGATCCTGATGAGCGCGATGACCACCATCCTGTTCCTGGGTGGCTGGCTGTCGCCGCTGCCCTTCGCGCCCTTCACCTGGATCCCGGGCGTGGTGTGGTTCGCCCTGAAGATCGCGCTGTGCCTGTTCACCTTCGTCTGGGTCCGCGCCACCATGCCGCGCTACCGCTACGACCAGCTGATGCGGCTGGGCTGGAAGGTGTTCCTGCCCTTCTCGCTGTTCTGGGTCGTGCTGACGGCCGGCGTGCTCGTGACCTTCGGCTGGCTGCCCAAGTAAGCGGTCCGAACCGAAAGCCCATTACTGAATTTCGTTGAGAGCGCCGGCGGAGACTCCAGGAGGGGTCCGCCGGCAAGGAAGGAGACGAAGAGGCCATGGCGTTCCTCGACCGCGCGGCGCGCAGCCTGTTCCTGACCGAGCTGGTGGGCGGCCTTGCGCTGACCCTGCGCTACATGTTCAAGCCCAAGGTCACGCTGAACTACCCGTATGAGAAGGGGCCGATCAGCTCCCGCTTCCGTGGCGAGCACGTGCTGCGCCGCTACGCGAACGGCGAGGAGCGCTGCATCGCCTGCAAGCTCTGCGAGGCGGTGTGCCCGGCGCTCGCCATCACCATCGAGGCCGAACCGCGCGACGACGGCAGCCGCCGCACGACGCGCTACGACATCGACATGACCAAGTGCATCTACTGCGGCCTGTGCCAGGAGGCCTGCCCGGTCGACGCCGTGGTCATGGGGCCGAACTTCGAGTTCTCCACCGAGAACCGTGAAGAGCTTTTCTACAACAAGCAGAAGCTGCTGGCGAACGGCGACCGCTGGGAGGCGGAGATCGCCCAGAACCTCGCGGCCGAGGCTCCTTACCGGTAAGCGGAAGCGAGAAAAACGATGATTATCCAAGGCATCGCCTTCTACGTGTTCGCGGCGCTGCTGGTGGCCTCCGGTGTGATGGTCATCTCGGCGCGCAACCCCGTCCATTCGGTCCTGTATCTGATCCTCGCCTTCTTCCAGGCGGCCGGCCTGTGCCTGCTGATGGGCGCCGAGTTCGTCGCGATGATCCTGGTCATCGTGTATGTCGGCGCGGTCGCGGTGCTGTTCCTGTTCGTGGTCATGATGCTGGACATCAACTTCCGCGAGCTGCGGCAGGGCGCCATGGAGGTGCTGCCGCTCGGCGCGCTGATCGGGCTGATCCTGCTGGCCGAGCTGGCGGCGGTGCTGGGTGGCTGGATCGTCGCCCCCGGCGTCGACAAGCTGGCCGCGGCGCCGACCCCGGCGATCGACGCCGTGTCGAACACCGAGGCGCTCGGCCGCCTGATGTACACCCAGTATGTCTATCTGTTCCAAGCCTGCGGCATCGTCCTGCTGATCGCCATGATCGGCGCCATCGTGCTGACGCTGCGCCACCGCGCCGGCGTCCGGAAGCAGAATGTCGGCGCCCAGATCGCCCGTCACCGGGACGATGTGGTCGTCATCCGCAAGGTCACGACCGGGGAGGGCGTGTGATATGGAGATCGGTCTCGGGCATTATCTGACGGTCTCGGCCATCGTCTTCACGCTCGGCGTCCTCGGCATCTTCCTGAACCGGAAGAACGTCATCATCATCCTGATGTCGATCGAGATGATGCTGCTGGCGGTGAACCTGAACCTGGTGGCCTTCTCGACGCATCTGCACGATCTGGTCGGCCAGATCTTCGCCATGATCATCCTGACCGTGGCGGCCGCCGAGGCGGCCATCGGCCTCGCCATCCTGGTGGTCTACTTCCGCAATCGCGGCTCGATCCGAGTCGAAGACATCAACATGATGAAGGGTTGAGGCGGCGCCATGGAAGTGCTTGTCGTATTCCTTCCGCTTCTGGCGTTCCTCATCGCCGGATCGATCGCGCTGTTCGGCGGGCCGAAGGCCGCGCCGGCGGCTGCCGGTCACGGACACGATCATCATCACGATGCGCACGGTCACGACGATCATGCGCACGCCGCCCACGCCCACGCCCATGACGATCATGGTCATGACGACGCGCACGACGACCACCATGTGGTCGCCGGGCCGCCGACGGCGGGCGACCGCGCGGCGCAGTTCGTGACGACCGGCGCCGTCCTGGTGTCGGCGCTGCTCTCCTGGATCCTGTTCTTCGACGTCGCCGTCGGCGGTCACCCGCGCACGGTCGAGCTGATGACCTGGATCCAGAGCGGCACGCTCGACGTCAAGTGGGCGCTGCGCGTCGACCAGCTCACCGCGGTGATGCTGATCGTCGTCAACACCGTCTCGGCCTGCGTGCATCTCTACTCGATCGGCTACATGGCCGACGACCCGCAGAAGCCGCGCTTCATGGGCTACCTGTCGCTGTTCACCTTCGCCATGCTGATGCTGGTGACGGCCGACAACCTCGTGCAGCTCTTCTTCGGCTGGGAGGGCGTCGGTCTCGCCTCCTACCTGCTGATCAACTTCTGGTACGAGAAGCCGTCGGCCAACGCCGCCGCCATGAAGGCCTTCCTGGTCAACCGCGTCGGCGACTTCGGCTTCGCGCTCGGCATCTTCGCGATCTTCGTGCTGACCGGCTCGGTCCAGTTCGACGCGATCTTCGCCAAGGCCCCGACCATCACCGGCCAGTCGCTGCATTTCCTCAGCTGGGACTTCAACGGCCTGACCATCGCCTGCCTGCTGCTGTTCATGGGCGCCATGGGCAAGTCGGCGCAGCTCGGCCTGCACACCTGGCTGCCGGACGCCATGGAGGGCCCGACCCCGGTGTCGGCGCTCATCCACGCGGCCACCATGGTGACCGCCGGCGTGTTCATGCTGTGCCGCCTGTCGCCGGTCTTCGAATACGCGCCGACCGCGCTGGAGGTGGTGGCCGTCGTCGGCGCCCTGACCGCCTTCGTCGCCGCGACCATCGGCTTCACCCAGTTCGACATCAAGCGCGTCATCGCCTATTCGACGATGTCGCAGCTCGGCTACATGTTCTTCGCCGCCGGCGTCTCGGCCTACGGCGCGGCCATGTTCCACCTGTTCACGCACGCCTTCTTCAAGGCGCTGCTGTTCCTTGCCGCCGGCTCGGTGATCCATGCCCTGCATCACGAGCAGGACATGCGCAACATGGGCGGCGTCTGGCGCAAGATCCCCTTCACCTACGCGGTGATGTGGATCGGCAACCTGGCGCTGGCCGGTCTGCCCTTCTTCGCCGGCTACTACTCCAAGGACATGATCCTGGAGGCGGCCTACGCCTCGGCCAGCCCGATCGGCCGCTTCGCCTTCGCGCTCGGCATCGCCGCGGCCCTGCTGACCGCCTTCTACTCCTGGCGTCTGCTGTTCATGACCTTCCACGGCAAGCCGCGCATGGAGAAGTCGGTCTACGACCACGCCCATGAATCGCCCTTCGTCATGCTGATCCCGCTGGGCGTCCTGGCGCTTGGCGCGCTGTTCGCCGGCGTCGGCTTCCACGAGTGGTTCATCGGCCACGACCGCGCCGCGTTCTGGGGTAAGGCCATCCTGGCGCTGCACGACACCGACAGCATCGAGGCCGCGCACCATCACACGCCCGGCTGGGTGAAGCTGGCGCCGCTGGTCGTCGGTCTGCTCGGCATCGCCGCCGCCTACATCGCCTACATCCAGATGCCCGGCCTGCCGGCCAAGGCGGCCAAGGCGCTGCCGCGCCTGCACGCCTTCTTCTACAACAAATGGTACTTCGACGAGCTGTACGACCGCCTCTTCACCCGTCCCGCCAAGTCGCTGGGCTACGGGCTGTGGAAGTCGGGTGACGGCGCGCTGATCGACGGCGTCGGTCCGGACGGCGTCGCCGCCGCGACCCGCGACGTCGCGGCCCGCGCCAGCCGGTTGCAGTCGGGGTATGTCTATCACTACGCCTTCGCCATGGTGATCGGGGTCGTCCTGCTCGTCGCCTGGCTTGCGGCCTTCGGTTGAGCGGTTGAGGGGGAACAACAAAAATGGCTAGCTGGCCGCTCCTGTCGTTCACGACCTTCCTGCCGCTCGTCGGTGTGGCGCTGATCCTGCTCTTTTGCAGGGGCACGTCGCCGGATGTGGTGCGGAACGTCCGCTACATCGCGCTGTGGACGACACTCGTCACCTTCGTGCTGACGCTGTTCATCTGGATCAACTTCGACCCGCGCAATCCCGGCTACCAGATGGTCGAGAAGGCGGCGTGGATCCCCGATTTCGGCATCTCCTACCACATGGGCGTCGACGGCATCTCGGTGCTGTTCGTCGTGCTCTCCGGCTTCCTGATGCCGCTGTGCATCCTGGCCGGCTGGGAGTCGGTGCAGACCCGGGTCAAGGAGTACATGATCGCCTTCCTCGCGCTGGAAACCCTGATGATCGGGATGTTCTGCGCGCTGGACTTCGTGCTGTTCTACATGTTCTTCGAGGGCGTCCTCATCCCGATGTTCCTGATCATCGGCATCTGGGGCGGTCCTCGCCGGGTCTATGCGGCGTTCAAGTTCTTCCTCTACACGCTGCTCGGCTCGGTGCTGATGCTGCTGGCGATCCTGGCCATGTACTATGTGGCCGGCACCACCGACATCCCGACCATCACCGCCACCCAGTTCCCGCGCGGCATGCAGCTCTGGCTGTGGCTGGCCTTCTTCGCCTCCTTCGCCGTGAAGGTGCCGATGTGGCCGGTCCACACCTGGTTGCCGGACGCCCACGTCGAGGCGCCGACCGCCGGGTCGGTCATCCTGGCCGGCGTGCTGCTGAAGATGGGCGGCTACGGCTTCCTGCGCTTCAACATTCCGATCCTGCCGGAGGCCACCGAGTATTTCGCGCCGCTGATCTACACGCTGTCGGTCGTCGCCGTGATCTACACCTCGCTGGTCGCTCTCGCCCAGGAGGACATGAAGAAGCTGATCGCCTACTCCTCGGTCGCCCACATGGGCTTCGTCACCATCGGCATGTTCGCGCTGAACCAGCAGGGCATCGAGGGCTCGATCTTCCAGATGCTGTCGCACGGCGTCGTCTCGGGCGCCTTGTTCCTCTGCGTCGGCGTCGTCTATGACCGGCTGCACACCCGCGAGATCACCCGTTACGGCGGTCTGGTGAAGAACATGCCGAAATACGCGGTGGTCTTCCTGTTCATGACCATGGCGTCGGTCGGCCTGCCGGGCACCGCCGGCTTCGTCGGCGAGTTCCTGGTGCTGCTCGGCGTCTTCCGCGACAACACCTGGGTCGCGGCGCTGGCCGCCACCGGCATGGTGCTGGGCGCCGCCTACGCGCTGTGGCTGTACCGCCGCGTCGTGTACGGCAAGCTGGTCAAGCCGGACGTCAAGGCGATGTTCGACATGAACGCCCGCGAGATCGCGGTCTTCATCCCGCTGGTCCTGGTGGTGCTGTGGATGGGCGTCTACCCGAGCAGCTTCCTGAACGTGACCTCGGCGTCGGTCGAGCAGCTGATCCAGACCTACCAGACCAAGCTGGCCGCGTCGCACGCCGCGTCCGGCCTGTCGGTCGCCGCGCGCTAAGGGGTTCCTCGACATGACCGCAGTGTTTCCCGACATCTGGCCGGCCCTGCCGGAGATTTTCCTCGCGGCGGCGGCGATGGCCCTGCTGATGCTCGGCGTCTTCCGCGGCGACGGCTTCACCCGTCCCGTCTCCTACCTGACCGTCGTGGTCATGCTGCTGGCCGCCGTCCTGACGATGGGCTACGGCACCGGCCGCGTCGTCACCTTCAACGGCCTGTTCGTGATGGACGCCTTCGGCGTCTTCATGAAGGTGCTGGTGCTGGTGGCCGCCGCCGCCTCGGTCATCCTCTCGCTCGGCTTCAACGAGCGGGAGGAGATGGCCCGCTTCGAGTTCCCGGTGCTGATGCTGCTCGCCACGCTCGGCATGCTGATGATGATTTCGGCCAACGATCTCATCTCTCTGTATGTCGGTCTGGAGACGCAGAGCCTGGCGCTCTACGTCATCGCGGCCTTCCGCCGCGACAGCGCCAAGTCGTCGGAAGCCGGCCTGAAGTATTTCGTCCTCGGCGCCCTGTCGTCCGGCATGCTGCTGTACGGCGCCTCGCTGGTCTACGGCTTCGCCGGCACGACCTCCTTCGACAAGATCGCCGCCCTCTTCGCCGGCGGCGCCCATGTGTCGACGGGCGTGGTGATCGGTCTGGTCTTCGTGCTGGCCGGCCTGGCCTTCAAGGTGTCGGCCGCCCCCTTCCACATGTGGACGCCCGACGTCTACGAGGGCGCGCCGACCCCGGTCACCGCCTTCTTCGCCGCAGCACCCAAGGTGGCCGCCATCGCGCTGTTCACCCGCGTGCTGATCGAGCCGTTCGGCCACCTGACCGCCCAGTGGCACCAGGTGCTGGTGGCGACGGCCATCCTGTCGATGGTCATCGGTTCCTTCGTCGCCATCATGCAGACCAACATCAAGCGGCTGATGGCCTACAGCTCGATCGGCCACATCGGCTACGCGATGGTCGGTCTGGCCGCCGGAACCCAGGACGGCGTGCGCGGCGTGCTGATCTACATGGCGCTCTACATCGCCATGAACATCGGCGCCTTCGCCGTCATCCTGTCGATGAAGGCCAAGGGCGTCATGCTGGAGGAGATCAAGGACTTCGCCGGCCTGTCGAAGACCAACCCGCTGCTGGCGGCGACCATGGCGATCTTCATGTTCTCCATGGCCGGCATTCCGCCGATGGCCGGCTTCTTCGGCAAGCTCTACGTCTTCCTCGCCGCCGTCGCCGCGCAGGACTACGCGCTCGCCGTGATCGGCGTGCTGACCAGCGTGGTGGGCGCCTACTACTACCTGCGCATCATCAAGATCATGTATTTCGACGAGCCGGTGGTGGTGGTCGACAAGGTCGATGACGACGGCATGACGGGCATCCTGGTCGCCACCAGCCTGTTCACCCTGCTGTTCTTCGTGGCTCCGGCGCCGATCCTGAACGGGGCCGCCGCCGCGGCCGCGGCACTCTTCGCCGGATGACCGCAGCGTTACCCGAGTCGGAGGCGGCGCGTCTGCGCCTGCCTCCGGGCTTCCAGGTCAAAGCCTTCGCCTCCGTCGGCAGCACGAACGACGAGGCGAAGGCTTTGGCGCGTGCGGGGGCAGGCGAAGGCACCATCGTCTGGGCGCGCCGGCAGGAGAGCGGGCGCGGCCGGCGCGGGCGGGCCTGGACCTCGCCCGAGGGCAACCTCTACAGCTCGACCATCCTGCGGCCCGGCGGCTCGCCGGCCGAGGCGGCGCAGATTTCGTTCGTCGCCGCGCTCGCCATCGCCGAAACCGCCGAATCGGTGCTGCCCGACCCGTCGGGCGTGCGCTGCAAATGGCCCAACGACGTCCTGGTCCGTGACCGCAAGCTCTCCGGCATCCTGCTGGAGTCGGAGCCCGGCGCGGACGGCGCGGTCGGCTGGCTCGTGCTCGGCGTCGGCATCAACCTGCGTCATTTCCCCGACGACGCCGGCTACGCCGCAACCTCGCTGACCGCCGAGGGCGCCCCGGTGATGGCGCCGTCCGCCCTGCTGGAGATCTACGCCGGGCATCTCGCGGCCTGGTACGGCCGCTGGCGCGCGTTCGGCTTCGGCCCGGTGCGCGACGCCTGGCTGGCGCGGGCGCGCGGGCTCGGCGGGCCGATCCTGGTTCGGCTGGCCGACCGCACCATCCCCGGAACCTTCGCCGATCTGGACAGCGACGGCGTTCTGTTGCTTGATCCAGCGGACGGTGGTCCGCGACAGCGCATCGCCGCCGGTGACGTCTTCTTCGCCCCTCCGCCCGCTTCCTGACACGGACGCCAGCCCATGCTGCTCGCCATCGACGCCGGTAACACCAACGTGGTCTTCGCCATCTACGACGGCGACCGACAGCGCGGCATCTGGCGCACGGCCAGCGACCCGAAGCGGACCTCCGACGAGTACATGGTGTGGCTGACCCACCTGATGGCGCTGAAGGGGCTGAAGCCGGTCGACATCCTCGGCACCATCATCGCCAGCGTGGTTCCCGGCGCCACCTTCAACCTGAAGCGGCTGTGCAAGGACCATTTCGGCTGCGAGCCGGTGATCGTCGGCCAGCCCGAGGTCGATCTCGGCACCAAGGCGCTGGTCGACCGGCCGGAGGAGGTCGGCGCCGACCGCCTCGTCAACACGGTGGCGGCGGCGGCCACCTACAAGACCCCGCTGATCGTCATCGATTTCGGCACCGCGACCACCTTCGACGTGGTGGATTCCGACGGCAACTACCGCGGCGGAGTCATCGCGCCCGGCCTGAACCTGTCGCTGGAGGCGTTGCAGATGGCGGCCTCCAAGCTGCCGCGCGTCGAGATCCAGCCGCCGGCCGCCGTGATCGGCCGCAACACGGTGGCCTGCATGCAGTCCGGCATCTTCTGGGGCTATGTCGGCCTCATCGAGGGGCTGGTCGCCCGCATCAAGGCTGAGTATGGCGAGCCGATGTCGGTGGTCGCCACCGGCGGGCTGGCTGTTCTTTTCGCCAAGGCGACCCATGTCATCGAACACACCGACGGCGAGCTGACGCTTCGCGGTCTCCTCCTGATCCACAAGCGCAACACGAGCAAATGACCCAATCCTCCAAGACCGCCGCCGGAGCCGCACCGATGCCGGCGGACCCCTTCGTTCCGGAGGATGACGCGCTGTATTTCCTGCCGCTTGGCGGCTCCGGCGAAATCGGCATGAACCTCAACCTCTACGGCCATCGCGGCAAGTGGTTGATGGTCGATCTCGGCATCTCCTTCGCCGACGATTCGATGCCGGGACTCGACGTGATCATGCCCGACCCGGCCTTCATCGTGGAGCGGCGGGCGGATCTGGTCGGGCTGGTGGTGACGCACGCGCACGAGGATCATCTGGGGGCCATCCAGTATCTGTGGCCGGAGCTGCGCTGCCCGGTCTACTGCACGCCGTTCACCGCGTCGGTGCTGCGCGCCAAGCTGCACGAGCGGGGCCTGAGCGGCGTCGTGCCGATCCACGAGGTGCCGCTCGGCGGCTCGCTGGAGGCCGGTCCCTTCGCCGTCGAATACGTCACGATGACCCATTCGATCCCGGAGCCGAACGCGCTCGCCATCCGCACCTCCGCCGGGACCGTGCTGCACACCGGCGACTGGAAGCTCGACCCCGAACCGCAGGTCGGCGGCGTCGCCGACGAGAAGCGGCTGCGCGAGATCGGCGACGAGGGCGTGCTGGCGCTGGTCGGCGACAGCACCAACGCGCTGGTGCCGGGCACCACCGGGTCGGAGGCGACGGTCCGCGAAACGCTGATCGATCTGATCGGGCGCTACCCCGACGTGCGGGTCGCGGTGAGCTGCTTCGCCACCAACGTCGCCCGGCTGGAGAGCATCGCCGTCGCCGCGGCGGCGCACGACCGCCATGTGGCGCTGGTCGGCCGCTCGCTGTGGCGGATCAACGAGGCGGCGCGGGCCAACGGCTACCTGGCCGACGTGCCGAAATTCCTGACCGAGCATGACGCGGCCTATCTGCCGCGCGAGAAGCTGGTGCTGATCTGCACCGGAAGCCAGGGCGAGCCGCGCTCGGCGCTCGCCCGCATCGCGGCCGACGATCATCCGCAGATCACGCTGGCGCGCGGCGACGTGGTGGTCTTTTCCTCCCGCGAGATCCCCGGCAACGAGCGCGACATCGGCCGCATGCAGAACCAGCTCGTCGCCCAGGGGGTCGAGCTGGTGACCGCCGACGAGGCTCCGGTCCATGTGTCCGGCCACCCGGCGCGCGACGAGCTGGTGCGCATGTACCAGTGGGTGCGCCCGCGCATCGCCGTGCCGGTGCATGGCGAGCAGCGCCACCAGCAGGCCCACGCCGCCCTGGCGCAGGACTGCCAGATTCCCGAGCAGATCGTCCCGGCCAACGGCGAGCTGATCCGGCTCGGTCCGGACACGCCGCCGCGGGTCGTCGCCCATGTGAAGGCCGGCCGCATGGCGCTCGACGGCAAGCGGCTGGTGCCGCTCGACGCCGGGCTGATGCGCACGCGCAACCGCATGGTCAACAACGGCGCCTCCGTGGTCACGCTGGTGATGTCCGCGCGCGGCGAGCTGCTGACGGCGCCGCAGGTGGCGCTGATGGGGCTGGTCGACGAGGTCGCCGACCGCGACATGGTGCTGGACGTGGTCGACGCCGTGCGCGAGGCGGTCGCCGGCCTGTCCAGGACGGCGCGGGCCGACGACGCCCAGGTGAAGGAGGCGGCGCGCGTCGCCGTGCGCCGCTGCTTCAACGCGTCCCATGGCAAGAAGCCGGTGACGGAGGTCCACCTTGTCCGTGTCTAGCTTGTCCGCGTCTGGCTTGCCCGTGTTCGGGGGCCGTGTATAAGGGCGGAGACCACGGACATTCCGTCTCCCAGGCATCGCGAGGACACCATGATCGGAAAGCTGAACCATGTCGCCATCGTCGTTCCGGATCTGCCGGCGGCGACCGCGCTCTACCGCGACACGCTGGGCGCCACGGTGTCCGATCCGGTCGATCTGCCGGCGCATGGTGTCACCGTGGTCTTCGTGACCCTGCCCAACACCAAGATCGAGCTGCTGCATCCCTTCGGCGAAGGGTCGACCATCGCGCCCTTCCTCGCCAAGAACCCGTCCGGCGGCATCCACCACATCTGCTACGAGGTGGAGGACATCCTGGCCGCCCGCGACCAGCTGAAGGCGCAGGGCGCCCGCGTGCTGGGCGACGGCGAGCCGAAGATCGGCGCCCACGACAAGCCGGTGCTGTTCCTGCACCCGAAGGATTTCTGCGGCACGCTGGTGGAGCTGGAACAGGCGTGACCGTCCAAATCCGATAGGCCAAATTCGATAGGGCGGATCGGGTGAGGGCGGGACGGCCGGTGCTGGGAGGGTGTCATGGACGGTTGGGTAACGGGAATCTTCGTCTACATCATCGTCTGGTGGGTGGTGCTGTTCGCGGTGCTGCCCTGGGGCGTGCGGACGCCGGAGAATCCGGAGCCGGGCATGGCCAACGGCGCGCCGGTCGAACCGCACATCCTGCGCAAGTTCGTGGCCACCTCCATCGTCGCGCTGGTCGTCTGGCTGGTGATCTACGCCATCGCCCAGTCCGGGCTGGTGTCCTTCCGCGACATGATCAAGGACATGTGAGGGAGCCGAGCCGGTGAGCCTGACCTACTGCGCGGCCGCCCCCGGCCATCCCTATCATGGGCCGTACCACGAATCCGAATACGGCTTTCCCAGCACCGACGAGCGCGTGCTGTTCGAGCGGCTGGTGCTGGAGATCAACCAGGCCGGCCTGTCCTGGCTGACCATCCTGAAGAAGCGCGACGCCTTCCGCGCCGCCTTCGACGGCTTCGACGTCGATCGCGTCGCCGCCTACGGCGAGGCGGAGCGCGCCCGCCTGCTGGCCGACGCCGGCATCGTGCGCAACCGGCTGAAGGTGGACGCCGCCATCGAGAACGCCCGGCGCATCGTCGCCCTGCGGGACAGCCACGGATCCTTCGACGGCTGGCTGCGTGCCCACCATCCGCTGGGCAAGGCGCAATGGGTCGCGCTGTTCCGCAAGACCTTCCGCTTCACCGGCGGCGAGATCGTCGGCGAGTTCCTGATGAGTCTGGGCTATCTGCCCGGCGCCCACCAGCCGGATTGCCCGGTCCACGGGGTGGTGATCGCCCAGGCGCCGCCCTGGAAGAGCGCCGTGGACGCCGGCTTCGCCGGATACGATGAGTAAGAAATAGGCAATGAAGCGCCTTTTCGGCGGGCAAAGGGCCAAGCTTCAGGCAAAACAGCAAAAATTTTGAGCAGACATCCTGGTTGCCTGTGTTTTGGGCTTGCCAGTGCCGCCGCGCGGGTCCAGACTTTTGGTGTGACGAGGGGGATGCATGTTCCCCTTTTCCGACGCCTGGTGGCGATTCCTCCCTAAACTCGTCAGGCCGCGCCGCATCCGCCGCGCGGCCTTTCTTTGTGCCGGCCGGGGAAGGGCGGGGCGGAGGGCGCGGGGGAAGGGATCGGTTCTTTTCGTTCGCGTTGCAAAAAGCGTTAACGGTTTACTTGGTAATGTTGCTTCCATTACCACATATCGGGATGGCCGGACGGTTTTCGGCGGCGCCTCGGTCATGTCGGGTGCGGAAGGAAGGACAGTCGGGGCATCGATGGCCGCGAACGAAAACGAGCGGTTCGATCAGTTCGCCGCGGTTCTGATGACCGAACTGTTGGAGCGGACCAGGAAAAGCATGGAGCTGCTGGCGCCGGAGCAGCAGCCCTGCTCCAGGCTGCCCTTTGTCCAGACACCCTCCTTCGTCGAATTCTACGCCGAGCTGGTGCGGGTCGGCATCCTGCCGGTCATGCTCAGCCGCCGGCCGGTGCGGGCGATCGTCGGCGACGTCGACTGGAGCCGGGAGGGGCGCGAGTATCTGCTGACCGTCCTCGACGACCGCTCCAACGCCGTGTTCACCGCCTGGGACTACGCCTGGGATTCCCTGTGGGACGAGCGCAAGGTCGGCGCCGACAGCGCGGCGGCGAACGCCGCCAAGCCCAAGAAGGGGTTCCTCAGCTCCCTGTTCGGCCGCAAGAGCGCGCCCAAGCCGGACAGCCGTCCGGCGGAGGAGGGTGAGGGCGGGGTGATGGCCGGCCTGCACAGCATGCTGACCGAACTGGCCGGGCGGCGCGGTTTCCTGCCGCTGTTCCACGACGACGTGCGCATCCTGAAGGGCATGCCCCGCGTCAAGCCGGGGCGGCTGGCCCAGGCCTGGAAAGAGATTTCCCAGTACCATCACCAGGAATTCTACCTGTCGGAGAAGGAGCAGGCGAAGCCCGGCGTCACCTCCGACTGCCTGCAGAAATGGCATTACAACCTGCCGGACAAGATCGGCGAGTTCCTGGTCATCAAGGCCGCGGTCGATCTGGAGCATGTGACCAAGCCCTTCATCGGCAAGTACATCCGCCAGTCCGCCCGCACCCAGGAGGAGGCCGAGAAAGGCATGCCCTATCTGTCGGTCTACTGGAAGGCGATGTCGAATCCGGTGATCGTCCAGCAACAGCACAGCCTGTAGGGAGTGACGGCGATGCGCGGGACCTTGGCGGCGGCCTTCCTGATCCTGGCGACGGCGGGACCGGCCATGGCGCAGCAGGGGGCGCAGCAGGGGGGCCATCAAGGCATGCAGCAGGGGCGCCCGGCGCCCATCGACCTGTCGGCCTGCCAGACGCTGACCCGCCATCGCCCGGCGCCCGACGTCGAATACAAGCCGGGGGTCGACGTGCGCGGCCGTCCGGTGGCTCCGGCCGACCTGCCGGGCTCGGCCGCTCCCGCCATCGACCGCTTCGACATTCCGGTGACCCTGAATCTGGCGAGGCGGATGGGGCTGCATGTTCCCACCGGGGGATTGCGCGGCGACACCCAGATCGGCTGGCTGACGATGGACGGCAACCGCCTGTTCTTCAACGGCCAGCCGGTCGGCGACGCCGCCCAGGGCGAACTCTACGCCTATTGCCGGGCCCGCTGAGGGCCGGCGGACAAGCCGGGTGGACAAGCCGGGGCGTCCTTCCTTAAAGTCGCACTCCCGACAGGGCCTCCGCTCCGCCGACGGAGCGGCGCGTCCCCGCACACCCCGCACACGAGATCCAAGCCATGCGGCTGTCCAGCTTCTTCATGCCGACCCTCAAGGAGACCCCGAACGAGGCGCAGATCGTCTCGCACCGCCTGATGCTGCGGGCCGGGATGATCCGCCAGACCAGCGCCGGCATCTACGCCTGGCTGCCGCTGGGCCACCGGGTGCTGAAGAAGATCGAGCAGATCGTCCGCGAGGAGCAGAACGCGGCGGGCGCCCAGGAACTGCTGATGCCGACCATCCAGTCGGCCGACCTGTGGCGCGAGAGCGGCCGCTACGACGATTACGGCAAGGAGATGCTGCGCATCACCGACCGCCACGACCGCGACATGCTGTTCGGCCCGACGAACGAGGAGATGATCACCGACATCTTCCGCACCTTCGTGAAGAGCTACCGGCAACTGCCGCTGAACCTCTACCACATCCAGTGGAAGTTCCGGGACGAGATCCGGCCGCGCTTCGGCGTGATGCGCGGGCGCGAGTTCCTGATGAAGGACGCCTATTCCTTCGACATCGACCCGGCCAGCGCGCGCCGCGCCTACCAGAAGATGTTCCTGGCCTATCTGCGCACCTTCGCCCGCATGGGCCTGAAGGCGATCCCGATGCGCGCCGACACCGGCCCGATCGGCGGCGACCTCAGCCACGAGTTCATCATCCTGGCCGAGACCGGCGAGAGCGGAGTCTTCTGCCACAAGGACTGGATGAACCTCGACGTCCTGACGAACGCGCCGGGCTTCGACGACGACCTCCAGCCCTTCTTCGATCGCGTCACCGGCATCTACGCCGCGACCGACGAGAAGCACGACCCGGCCAACAGCCCGGTGCCGGACTCCGATCTGGTCTCGGCGCGCGGCATCGAGGTCGGCCACATCTTCAACTTCGGCACCAAATATTCCAAGCCGATGAACGCGGTGGTCGCCGGCCCCAACGGTGAATCGGTGCCGGTCGAGATGGGCTCCTACGGCATCGGCGTGTCGCGCCTGATGGGCGCCATCATCGAGGCGAGCCACGACGACAACGGCATCGTCTGGCCGGATTCCGTGGCGCCCTTCAACGTCGGCCTGATCAACCTGAAGGTCGGCGACGCCGAGACCGACCGGGTCTGCCAGGACCTCTACGCCAAGCTCCAGGCCGCCGGGCTGGACGTCGCCTACGACGACCGCGACGAGCGTCCGGGCGCCAAGTTCGCCGACATGGACCTGATCGGCGTGCCGTGGCAGCTCGTCGTCGGTCCGCGCGGGCTGAAGAGCGGCGTCGTCGAGCTGAAGCGCCGCGCCACCGGCGTGAAGGAGGAACTTTCGGTCGATAGCGCTCTGGCCAAGCTGCTGCCCTGACGATCGTATCCGCCAGTCGGGAGAAAGCGCCGGCTCAGCCCGGCGCTTTTTTTTGCCCGGCGCTTTTTTTTCGAGTCGGCGACCGTTCGGCAAGGAGCAGGGGCCGCCTTCGGTTCACTGGCCGAAAGTCCGGCCGTCCGCGCATCGCTTGTGATAATCATGAGCGGAAAACAGACTTTTTTTCCTACAACCTTTGACTCGTTCTCTTTCTGAAGAAACACTCGGTTTCGGCCTTGATCGGCCGGCGATGCGTATCGGACATACGGATGCGCCGCGCAAGATCGTTCGATTTCGAACCGAAACGGGAGACACGACCATGGGTTTCGCCTTTTCCCCCATCGAAAACCAGCGCCTCAGCTTCACGGCGTTAAGCGCCGGCACCCACGCCCTGCCCAACATCGGGCGCAATGTCCGCGTGGCCAACCTGGGGCCGTCGGACGCGCTCATCAAGTTCACTTCCTCCTTCACCTCTTCCACCGCCAACACGCTGACGATCATGGCCCGGACGGTCGAGATCTTCGACCGTCAGGCCAACGGCTTCATCACGGGCATCGGCGTGAACGGTGGCACCGTGCTGGACGTCACCACCGGCGAGGGCGAGTGACATGGCGCTGCGCGCCGTCGCTCCGCCATCATTGCGTTCCTGGGGCGTCTTCGGACTTTCGGCCAACCAGACGGTCGGGTTGGCGGTGGACAGTCCGGTTCGATTCGACACGGTGACCAGCGGAACGCTGGAGCTTGCCGGTTACGCCATCCTGCTGCCGGCCGGACGGGTGTTCCGTCTGATGGCTAGCACGGCCTTCAACTTTTCCGCCGGCGACGGAACCGCGCGGACGCTCTGGTTTCACACCGCCGGCGGGTTTGCGGTCGGAACGGGCTCGCGGCACATTCCCGGAACCAGCGGCGTCTTCATGGCGGAACAGCCGGTCAGCCATGCCATCGTCGACACAAGGACCGGAGCGGTGCCGGTGCAGTTGCGGATCAGCCAGGCCACGAGCGCCAGCGCCGTGGCCGCCGCCTTCACCTTCGCCGAGGTAATGGAGATCGGCTTAAGCGGTTGATCGAACAAAAGGCAGCCTTTGCGCCGGCCCGCAAGCTGACCTATCTTCCGGTGGCGAATCCCGGGATTGGATCCCGGCGGTTCGCCACCTTTCTCACCGCCACTTCGGCAGGCCGGAAACCCCCATGATCTTCAACGCTTTCGAACGCATGGTCGCGATGCGGTACCTCCGGGCGCGCCGCCAGGAAGGCTTCATCTCGGTCATCGCGGGATTCTCGCTGCTCGGCATCGCGCTGGGGGTGGCGACGCTCATCATCGTGATGTCGGTGATGAACGGCTTCCGGGCGGAGCTGCTCGGCCGCGTGCTCGGCCTCAACGGGCACCTGAACGTCTACAACGTCCGCGGCGGGCCGCTTCCCGACTTCGACATCCTGACCGGCAAGCTGCGCAACACGCCGGGCGTCACCAACGTCACCCCGACCGTGGAAGGGCAGGCGCTGGTCTCGGTGCGCGGGCTCGCCTCGGGCGCCGTGGTGCGCGGCGTGCGCGCGGAGGATTTCCGCGTCCGCCCGACCCTGTCGCGCAACATCGTCCGCGGCTCGGCCGAGGATTTCGGGGAGGACCGCATCGCCATCGGCAGCCGCATGGCGCAGCGGCTCGGCCTGTCGGTCGGCGACCAGCTCACCCTGATCGCGCCGCAGGGCAACGTCACCGCCTTCGGCACCGTGCCGCGCCTGCGCAGCTACCCGATCGGCGCCATCTTCGACGTCGGCATGTTCGAGTACGACAACAGCTTCGTCTTCCTGCCGCTGGAGGAGGCGCAGGCCTTCTTCCGCACCGGCGACGCGGTGTCCTCGCTGGAGGTCTTCGTTCAGGACCCGGTGCAGATCCGCGCGGCGCGCGACGCCGTGCAGTCGGTGGTCGCCGGGGTCGGGCGGGTGGTCGACTGGCAGCAGTCGAACGCCAGCTTCTTCACCGCGCTCCAGGTCGAGCGCAACGTGATGTTCCTGATCCTGTCGCTGATCATCATGGTCGCGGCCTTCAACATCATCTCCAGCCTGATCATGCTGGTGAAGGACAAGGGGCGGGACATCGCCATCCTGCGCACCATGGGCGCCACGCGCGGCATGATCATGCGCATCTTCTTCCTGTCCGGCGCCAGCGTCGGCGTGACCGGGACGCTGCTCGGGCTGGCGCTCGGCGTGTCCTTCGCGCTGAACATCGAGAGCATCCGGCAGGCGATCCAGAGCCTGACCGGCACCAACCTGTTCTCCGCCGAGATCTATTTCCTGTCGCAACTGCCGGCGCGGATCGACTGGAGCGAGGTGGTCCAGGTGACGCTGATGGCGCTCGGCCTGTCCTTCGCCGCGACGATCTACCCGTCCTGGCGCGCCGCCCGTCTCGATCCGGTGGAGGCCCTGCGCTATGAATGAGCCGATGCTGGAACTCTCCGGGATCGTCCGCCGCTTCGAACAGGGCGGCACGGTGCTCGAGGTGCTGCGCGGGGCCGAGCTGACGGTGCGCGCCGGCGAGCTGGTGGCGCTGGTCGGCCCGTCCGGCGCCGGCAAGTCGACCCTGCTTCAGATCGCCGGTCTGCTGGAGAAGCCGACCGGCGGCACCGTGCGCATCGCCGGGACCGACGTGTCGAACCTCGACGACGGCAGGCGGACCGAGGTGCGGCGGCGCTCGATCGGCTTCGTCTACCAGTTCCACCATCTGCTGCCGGAATTCTCGGCGCGGGAGAATATCGTCCTGCCGCAGATGATCGCCGGGGTGCCGAAGCGGGTCGCCAAGCAGCGCGCGGACGAGCTGCTGCGCATGGTCGGGCTGGAGGCGCGCGGCAGCCACCGCCCGGCCCGCCTGTCGGGCGGCGAGCAGCAGCGCGTCGCCATCGCCCGCGCGCTGGCCAACGCCCCCTCGCTGCTGATCGCCGACGAGCCGACCGGCAACCTCGACCCCCACACGGCGGAGAACGTCTTCGCGATGCTGACCGCCATCGTCCGGCAGGCCCGCGTCGGCGCCCTGGTGGCGACCCACAACCTCGACCTTGCGCGCCGGATGGACCGGGTGCTGGAGATGCGGGACGGGGTGCTGGTGGAGCACGCGCCGGCGCCGGAGGATGCCCGGGAGCGGGGGCGGGGAGAGGTGCAAGGGGAGGTGCAAGGGGAGGTGTAGTCCGGAATCTTTCCTCTATGCCGTTGCCGGAAAAAGGCGGCGTCACCACACTCAGCGCAACCGAACAATGGCAGGGGCTTGAGGGGATGGACCAGAGGATCATCGATCTCTACGACGAATACACCCACGCGCCGTTGCCGCGCCGGGTGTTCCTGGAGCGGCTGGCCGCGCTGGCCGGCAGCGCCGCCGCCATCCCGGCGATCCTCGCCGCCATCGAGCCGAACCACGCCCGCGCCGCCGTGGTCGAGGAAACCGACAGCCGGCTCGCCGCCGAGAAGGTGAGCTTCCAGGGAGCGACCGGCGACGTCTCCGGCTACATCGCCCGGCCCAAGCTGAGCGACAAGGCCCCGGCGGTGATCGTCATCCACGAGAACCGCGGCCTCAACGCCTATGTCGAGGACGTCACCCGCCGTCTGGCGACGGAGGGCTTCGTGGCGTTCGCCCCCGACCTGCTGTCGCCGCTGGGCGGCACGCCGTCCGACGCCGACAAGGCGCGCGACATGATCGCCCAGCTCGACGCCGACAAGACGGTCAACAACCTCGTCGCGGCGATGAGCCATCTGCTGGCCTACCGCTATTCGTCGGGCAAGGTCGGGGCGGTCGGTTTCTGCTGGGGCGGCGGCATGGTCAACCGGCTGGCGATCAAGGCGGCCGACCTGAAGGCCGGCGTCGCCTTCTACGGGCCGACCCCCGACCCGGCGCTGGTCGAGACGATCAAGGCGCCGCTGATGCTGCATTACGCCGGGCTGGACCAGCGCATCAACGCCAACGTGCCGGCCTACGACGCGGCGCTGACCAAGGCCGGGGTCGAGCACCAAGTGTTCATGTATGACGGCGTCAACCACGCCTTCCACAACGACACCTCGGCCGAGCGCTACAACAAGGAGGCTGCCGATCTGGCGTGGAAGCGCAGCGTCGAGTTCCTCAAGGCCAAGCTGACGTAGGGAAAGGTCCCTCTCCCGCCCCGGGAGAGGGCGCAGAGCCGACGGCCGCAGGCCGGACGAGCGCCGAAGGCGATCGTAGGTGACGCGCGGTCGCGAGACTTGCGAGCGACCTCGGGGCCCGCGAAGCGGGAAGGGTGAGGGGCGATCGGGCGTGCGACGGATCCATGTTCCGATAGCCCCTCACCCGGCCCTGCGGGCCACCCTCTCCCGGAACGGGAGAGGGGCGCTATCACGCCTTTGCGCGCGCCAAGGCCGGCAGCTTCAGCACCGACAGCGCCAGCCCGCAGAACACCAGCAGCCCGCCCGCCAGCTTCAGCGTGGTGAAGGTCTCGCCCAGCAGCAGGGCGCTGCTGCTCATGCCGAAGATCGGCACCAGCAGCGAGAAGGGCGCCACGAGGCTCGCCGGGTAATGGCGCATCAGGAAGCCCCAGGCGGCGAAGCCGAACAGCGTGGCGCCCGCCGCGATGTAGACCAGCGCGCCGACCCCGACCCAGGTCAGGTTGGCGAAGGCGTGGGCGATGCGGTCCGGCCCTTCGGCCAGGAAGGAGAGGGCCAGCAGCGGCAGCGGCGGAATCAGGCTGACCCACACCATCATGCGGAACAGGTCGGGCGCCTTGGCTTTCTTCATCACGATGTTGGCGAGGCCCCAGGACGCCGCCGCCGCCAGCGTCAGGAGGAGGCCGAGCAGCGAATCGCCGGTCGGCATCTCCGTGGCGATCAGCCCGATGCCGGCGAAGGCCAGCAGCATGCCGGCGATCTGCCGGGGGCCCGGCCGGTCGCCCAGCGCGAAGACGGCGAAGAGCGCCGTGAAGAAGGCTTGGCTTTGCAGGACCAGCGAGGCCAGACCCGCCGTCATCCCGACATCCATGCCGAGGAACAGCAGCGGGAACTGGACGGCGCCCAGCGGCACGCCGATGCCGATGACGTAGCGCCAGGGAATCGGCGGCCCCGCCCGCATCCCGAGCGCCAGCACCGGCAGCGAGGCCAGCATGAAGCGCAGGCTGGTGAACAGGAAGGGCGGGAGGTCGCGCAATCCCAGCTTGATCGCGACGAAGTTCACGCCCCAGACGGCGGCGACCGCCACGGCGAGCAGGATGTGAGGAAGGCGCATGATCCGACCCTAGATCGGATCGCGTAAAATCGGAATCGATTTGAAGCGTGAATCCGATCGCCAAACACAAAGCTATGGCATCGTGCGTTTCATATCAAACGCACGATGCCATAGGCGCGCCTTTCCGTTGCGTCAACGCGGGCGGACCCGTGCGCCGTGCGGGTCAGCTGTCGGCGTGCAGAATGCGGCATTCGTCCGACGCGTTGATCGCCCAGGACGACCCGTTGAGCAGCAGGGTGCCGAGTTCCCCCAGCGCGGCGCTGCGGAAGGTCACGCGGCGGTTGCGGGCGAAGGGTTCCAGCTCCTCCAGATAGGTCTTGCTGGGGATGGCGACGTAGAGGCCGCCGCCGGGAAGCCCGCGCGCGCCGAGCATTACCTTCGAGCCCTGGTCGAAGCTGGCGGTCAGGTCGTAGCGCTCGCCGGCCGTCACCGCCGCCCCGGTGCCGGTCAGGGTGAAGCCCGATTCGACGGCGGCGGTGCGGAACACCATGCCCGGTCCGCCCCTTTCCCCGGTCGGGGCGGCGGGAACCGGCGCCGTGCGCACCGCCTGGCAGTAGGTCTTGCCGCTGGCCGGCTTGTGGATGGTCACGCTCCAGCCGCGCGTCGGGGTGTTGTAGGGGGTTCCGGACGCCTCCTCCAGTCCGCGCGGGACCGGCGGAGGGGTGGGCGGGGCCACCGTCGTCTGGCAGGCCGCCAGCAGCAGCAGGGTCGCCAGCGTGGCCGGCGGCGTGGCGACCCGGGCGGCCGTTCGAGCAAGGCGCAGCCGATCCATCGCGGCATCCTCCCCAGCGTTGTTCGCGTTTCGTCTTTCTGCATACCACGAACGCGTGCGGCGGGCGACCGTGGAGGCGGAAGCGCCGGCTGTGCTAGAACCGGACCCACCCGGTCCGCCTTGCCCGCCCGCCCCCTCCCGTCCCCGATCGCCAACGGTTGCCATGCCCCACGCCGATTTCATCCATCTGCGCGTCCATTCCGCCTATTCGCTGTCGGAAGGGGCCATCAAGATGAAGGAGCTGGTGAAGCTCTGCCACAAGAAGCAGATGCCCGCCGTGGCGGTGACCGACACCGGAAACCTGTTCGGCGCGCTGGAGTTCGCGCTGGCGGCGGCCGACACCGGCGTGCAGCCGATCCTCGGCACGGTGCTCGGCATCACCCGCGTCGGCCCGGCGGCGACCAAGCCCGGCCTGCCCGGCAAGGCGGCCTCCACGCCCGACCAGCTCGTGCTGCTCTGCCAGAACGAGGAGGGCTACCGCAACCTGATGAAGCTGGTGTCCAAGGCCTTCCTGGAGTCCGACCCGCTGGCCGGCCCCCAGGTGGCGCTGGACGCGCTGGAGGGCCAGTCCGCCGGGTTGATCGCGCTGACCGGCGGCATCGGCGGCTCGCTCGGCCGGCTGCTCGGCGAGGGGCAGAAGGATCTGGCGCTGGAGGTGCTGGAGCGGCTGAAGCGGCTGTTCCCCGGCCGGCTCTACGTCGAGCTGCAACGCCATCCCGACAGCCATTTCGAGGCGCTGGAGAACGCCGTCGAGCCGGCGCTGATCGACCTCGCCTACGCCCACGGCCTGCCGCTGGTCGCCACCAACGACTGCCACTTCGCGACCGAGGACATGTACGAGGCGCACGACGCGCTGCTCTGCATCGCCGAGGGCGCCTACATCAGCCAGGACAGCCGCCGGCGCCTGACACCCCATCATTGCTTCAAGTCGGCGGAGGACATGCGGCTGCTGTTCGCCGACCTGCCGGAGGCGCTCGACAACACGCTGGCCATCGCGCGCCGCTGCTCCTTCCTGCTGAAGCCGATCAAGCCGATCCTGCCGCCCTTCGCCTGCGAGGGCGGGCGGACCGAGGACGACGAGCTGCGTGCCCAGTCGCGCGCCGGCCTGGAGGAACGGCTGGAGAAGGTCGTCTACACGCCGGAGATGACGCCGGAGCAGCGCGCCGAGACCCGCAAGACCTATTTCGAGCGGCTGGAGTTCGAGCTGGACGTCATCGTCAAGATGAAGTTCCCCGGCTATTTCCTGATCGTGTCGGACTTCATCAAATGGGCCAAGAACCACGACATCCCGGTGGGGCCGGGGCGCGGATCGGGCGCCGGCTCGGTCGTCGCCTGGGCGCTGACCATCACCGACCTCGACCCGCTGCGCTTCGGCCTGCTGTTCGAGCGCTTCCTGAATCCCGAACGCGTGTCGATGCCCGACTTCGACATCGACTTCTGCCAGGACCGCCGCGAGGAGGTCATCAAATACGTCCAGGACAAGTACGGCTACGACCGCGTCGCCCAGATCATCACCTTCGGTAAGCTCCAGGCGCGCGCCGTGCTGCGCGACGTCGGGCGCGTGTTGCAGATGCCCTACGGTCAGGTCGACAAGATCTGCAAGATGGTGCCGAACAACCCGGCCAACCCGGTCACGCTCCAGCAGGCGCTCGACAGCGAGGAGATGCTGCGCGCCGCGCGCGACGGCGACGAGACCGTCGCCCACCTGATCGACATCGCGCTGAAGCTGGAGGGGCTCTACCGCCACGCCTCGACCCACGCGGCCGGCGTGGTGATTTCCGACCGGCCGCTGCACGAACTGGTGCCGCTCTACCGCGACCCGCGCTCCGACATGCCGGTCACCCAGTTCAACATGAAGTTCGTCGAGCAGGCCGGGCTGGTGAAGTTCGACTTCCTCGGCCTGAAGACGCTGACCGTGTTGCAGACGGCGGTCAACCTGATTCCCGGCAAGCCGGACCTGACCACCGTCCCGCTGGACGACGAGAAGAGCTACCAGCTTCTCAGCCGCGCCGAGGCGACGGGCGTGTTCCAGCTCGAAAGCTCGGGCATGCGCGACGTGCTGCGCCGGCTGAAGCCGAACCGGCTGGAGGACATCATCGCGCTGGTGTCGCTCTACCGTCCCGGCCCGATGGACAACATCCCGAAATACATCCGGGTGAAGAACGGCGAGGAAAAGCCCGACTACATGCACGACAGCCTGGAGGGCATCCTGAAGGAGACCTTCGGGATCATGATCTACCAGGAGCAGGTCATGCAGATCGCGCAGGTGCTGTCCGGCTATTCGCTGGGCGGCGCCGACCTGCTGCGCCGCGCCATGGGCAAGAAGATCAAGGAGGAGATGGACGCCCAGCGGAAGATCTTCTGCGACGGCGCCGAGCAGCGCGGCGTGAAGGCGGAACTCGCCAGCCTGATCTTCGACCAGGTGATGAAGTTCGCCGGCTACGGCTTCAACAAGAGCCACGCGGCGGCCTACGCGCTGGTCGCCTACCACACCGCCTATCTGAAGGCGAACTACCCGGTCGAGTTCATGGCGGCGTCGATGACGCTTGACCTCGGCAACACCGACAAGCTGAACGTCTTCCGGCAGGAGCTGGCGCGCCTCAAGATCAAGCTGCTGACGCCGGACATCAACAGGTCGGACGCCATCTTCGGGGTCGAGCATCTCGGCGACGGGGTGAAGGCGGTGCGCTACGCCCTGGCCGCCGTCAAGGGCGTCGGCGCCCCGGCGATGAAGGCGGTGGTGGAGGAGCGGCGGAGGAACGGCCCGTACAAAAGCCTGTTCGACTTCGCCCGCCGGCTGGATCTGAAGACCATCAACAAGCGGCAGCTGGAAAACCTCGCCTGCGCCGGCGCCTTCGACGGGCTGAACCCCAACCGGGCGCAGGTCCACGCGGCGCTGGAAACCATCATCCGCTACGCCCAGGCCGAAGCGGCCGAGCGCGACAGCGGCATCGGCAACCTGTTCGGCGGCGGGGGCGGCGGGCTGCCGGAACCCGACCTCCCCAAGGTCAAGGACTGGGAGCCGCTGGAGAAGCTGAAGCACGAGTTCTCGGCCATCGGCTTCTACCTGTCGGCCCACCCGCTGGACACCTACGCCGGTCCGCTCGGCCGGATGAAGGTGGTGCGCTCGGCCGAGCTGATGGCGGCGGTGCAGCGGGGCGGCTCGACCCGCTACAAGATGGCCGGCATCGTCGTCTCCAAGAAGGAGAAGACCGCCAAGTCGGGCAACCGCTTCGCCTTCGTCGAGCTGTCGGACGCGACCGGCGGCTACGAGGTGACGCTGTTCTCGGAGGTGCTGGCGGTCAACCGCGACCTGCTGGAGCCGGGCACGCCGGTTCTGATCACGGTGGACGCCCAGCTCAACGGCGAGGAGATCCGCCTGACCTGCCAGGAGATCCGCCCGCTGGATGAGGCGGTCGCCTCGGTCAGCGCCGGCCTGCGGGTGGTGCTGCGCGATGGCGGCCCCATCGAGTCGCTGAAGTCCACGCTGGAGCGCCTGTCGCGCGGCAAGAGCAAGATCAACGTGCTGGTCGAGATCGAACCGCTGAAGGAGGTCGAGATCGAGCTTCCCGGCGCCTACGCCATCACCGCGCAGAGCCGCTCGGCCCTGAAGGCGGTGCCGGGGGTGGTGGAGGTGGCGGAGCTGTGAGCCGGTGAGCGGCCCGCCGGTCTTTGACCGCTTCGTCGCCATCGACTGGTCGGGCGCGCGGGGCCGACGCTACGCGGGCATCGCCGTGGCCGAATGCGGGCCGGGCGACGCGCCGCCGGTGCCGGTGGAAGGGCCGGGAGGCTGGTGGTCGCGGACGGCTGTGTTCGACTGGCTGCGCGCCGGGCTGGAGCGCGGGCCGGCGCTGGTCGGCATCGATTGCGCCTTCTCGCTGCCCTTCGCGGTGGCGGAACGCGGCTTTCCGGGCCGGGTGCCGACCGTCTTCGACCTGTGGGATCTGGTCGAGAGCGTCTGCGCCGGGGAGCCGGACTTCGGCGGCGCCCCCTTCGCCGAGCATGAACGGCATGGCGCCGATTTCTGGCGGGCCGGGCCGCAGCCGGACTGGTACTGCGACCCGCACCGGGCCGCCGAGCACGCCTGCCGCGCCGAGGGTTTGGGCAACCCGCAGAGCCCCTACAAGCTGATCGGCTCCAAGCAGGTGGGGAAGGGCGGGCTGGCCGGCATGCGGATGCTGCGGGCGCTGCGGATGGCGGAACCGGAGCGCGTCGCGGTGTGGCCCTTTGACGAGCCGGCGCCCGGCCGCACCGTGCTGGCCGAGATCTACCCGCGCCTGTTCCTGAAGCGCACCGGCTTCGGCCAGCGCAAGATCCGCGACGGCGCCGACGTGGACGCGGCGCTGACGCAGCTCGGGTCGCGGCCGCTGGGCTTGGCGGGGGCGGTCAGCGACCACGCGGCCGACGCGCTGGTCTCGGCGGCGGGCCTGCGCCGGCTGGCCGGTCAGCCGGAGGTCTGGGCACCGCCCGCGCTCGACGGGCGGGCGCGACGACAGGAGGGCTGGATTTTCGGGGTGGGCGCGCGGACTACCCCAGCGCCGCCAGCACCCCCGCCGTGTCCATGATCGCCGCGTACTCCCCCGACAGGTTCGCCAGCGACAGGTCGTGCACCTCCTCGGCCGTACGGTGCCGTCCCGACCAGTCGAGCCGGGCGAAGGTGAAGGTCGCGTCGCCGACCACCCGCGTGTCGTAGCCGAGGTTGCCGGCCATCCGCGCCGTCGCCTCGACGCTGTTGTTGGTGATGACCCCGGTGACGACCAGCGTGCCGATTCCGCGTTCGCGCAGCCAGCCGTCGAGGTCGGTGCCGATGAAGGCGCTGTGCACGCTCTTCCCCACCACCCGCTCGCCGGGCAGCGGCGTCGCCTCCTCCTTGAAGCCGTGCCCCGGTCCGCCGGCGCGGTAGGTCGAACCCGGCTCCGTCGAATCGTGGCGGATGTGGACCACCGTCCGCCCCGTCCGCCGCCACGCGGCCAGCAGGGCGGCGATGTTGGCCTCGGCCCGCGGGTTGTTGCGCGGCCCGACGGCGGCCCAGCGCGGGTCGTCGATGGCCCTTTGCAGATCCACCACCAGCAGGGCGGCGCTGGCGGGCAGGGTATCCGATCTTTCCATGGCAACCATCCTGCCGCCGCGTGCGCCGCGTGACAAGCGGGCGCGTTTCTGGCTCTATTCGGCCTGTTCCGTCGCCGGGAGGGTCCGTGCTCGCTTCGCCTGTCTCGCTGCTTGCGGTCGCCGTGGGCGGCGCCGCCGGATCGGTGGCGCGCTACCTGCTGATCCTGCTGGTCGGGCAATGGGTCGGCACGCGCTTTCCCTACGGGACGCTGATCGTGAACGCCTCCGGCTGCTTCGCGATGGGCGTGCTGTCGGAGCTGGCGGCGTTGGTCTGGTCGCCGTCGCCGGAACTGCGCGCGCTGGTCCTGGTCGGCGTGCTCGGCGGCTTCACCACCTTCTCCTCCTTCACCCTGGACATCGGCGTCCTGGTGGGGCGGAACGAGATGGCGGCGGCGATGGGGTATCTTCTGGCCTCGGTGGTGTTGACCATCCTGGGTTTCTTTGCCGGCCTGTGGGTCGTGCGTTCTCTTGTTCCGGTGTCCTTGTCATGACTGATTCCGCCCAGCCCGCTCCCAAGCCCGCCGCCGAAAGCCGGGTCGAAAACCGCACCGTGACGGGGGACGAGGCCGACATGCGCCTCGACCGCTGGTTCAAGCGCCACTTCCCCGACGTGAACCACAGCTATCTGCAAAAGCTGCTGCGCACCGGGCAGGTCCGCATCGACGGCAAGCGGGCCGAGACCTCCGACCGGCTGGCCGCCGGGCAGAGCGTGCGCATCCCGCCACTCGCCGACTGGGCGGCCCCGGCCAGAAGCCCGGCCCAGGCCACGGCGCCGAAGAAGCCGGCGATGTCCGACAAGCAGATCGCCGAACTCCAGGCGCTGGTGCTGTTCCGCGACGCCGACGTCATCGCCATCAACAAGCCGGCCGGTCTGGCGGTGCAGGGCGGCACCGGCACCTCCAAGCATCTCGACGCCATGCTCGACGCCCTGCGCTTCGACGGCAAGGAGCGGCCGAAGCTGGTCCACCGCCTCGACAAGGACACCTCGGGCGTGCTGCTGCTCGCCCGCACCAGCTTCGCCGCCACCAAGCTGACCGAGATGTTCCGCGGCTCGGACGTCCGCAAGACCTACTGGGCGGCGACGGTCGGCGTGCCGAAGCCCTACCAGGGCAAGATCGATCTGGCGCTGGCCAAGGAGGGCGGGCCGCACGGCGAGCGCGTCGCCGAGGCCAAGGAGGAGGGCAAGCGCGCCGTCACCTACTACACCGTGCTGGAGAACGCCGGGAAGCAGTCGGCCTTCGTCGCGATGTGGCCGCGCACCGGGCGCACCCACCAGCTCCGCGTCCACATGGCGGCGATCGGCACGCCGATCCTCGGCGACGGGAAGTACGCCGGGCAGGGCGCCTTCCTGCCGGGGGCGGAGGTGGCGAGGAAGCTGCACCTGCACGCGCGCCGGCTGATCCTGCCGCACCCGCGCGGCGGCAAGACCATCGACGTGACGGCCCCGCTGCCCGACCACATGCTGGCGACCTGGAAGTATCTCGGCTTCAGCGCCAACCTGCGCGACGACCCGTTCGAGGACGTGGAGTGAGCGGCGCCCCGGCCAGACCATCGACCGCCCCGTTGAGGCTGGCGCTGTTCGACTGCGACGGGACGCTGGTCGACAGCCAGTTCGCCATCATCGACGCGATGACCGCCGCCTGGGAGGAGCATGGCCTTGGCGTGCCCGATCCGATGGCGGTGCGCCGCATGGTCGGCTTGTCGCTGGTCGAGGCGGTCGGGCTGCTGCTGCCGGGGCGGACCCCGGACCTGCACGTCGCCGTCGCCGAAAGCTACAAGCGGGCCTTCGCCGCCAAGCGCGGCCGTGGCGAGGTGCATGAGCCGCTGTTCCCCGGCATCCTCGACACGCTGACCGCGCTGGCCGACGCCGGGGTGCTGCTCGGCGTGGCGACCGGAAAGTCGCGGCGCGGGCTGGACGCGGTGCTGAAGCTGCACGGCATCGCCGACCGTTTCGTGACCTTGCAGACCGCCGACGTCTCGCCCGGCAAGCCGAACCCCCACATGGTCCAGCGCGCGCTGGCCGAAACGGGGGCGGAGGCCGCCGGCACGGTGATGATCGGCGACACCACCTACGACATCCAGATGGCGCGCAACGCGCGGGTGGCGTCGGTCGGCGTCTCCTGGGGATACCACGCGGTGGCGGAGCTTGAGGCGGCCGGCGCCGACCGCATCGTGCATGGCGGCGTCGAGGTCGCCGGCGCGGTGCTGGATCTGTTGAAAGGCGAATGATGAAGCGTTTCTACAAGGCGGCCGGCGTCGGCGCGGCGCCGGAGGGCGGATTCCAGGTCGAGCTGGACGGCCGCCCGGTCCGCAGCCCGGCCAAGGCGCCGCTGCTTTTCCGCTCCAGGGCGCTGGCCGAGGGCGTGGCGGCGGAGTGGGAGGCGCAGGGCGACAAGATCGACGCCAACGCCATGCCGCTGATGCAGCTCGCCAGCACGGCGGTGGACCTGATTCCGGCCAAGCGCGACGGCATCGTCGACGCGGTCGCCGCCTACGCCGGGACCGATCTGCTCTGCTACCGCGCCGAGCATCCGGAAAGCCTGGTCGAGCGTCAGGCGCGGGCGTGGCAGCCGCTGCTCGACTGGGCGGCGTTGCAGTACGACGCCCCCCTGCGGGTCTGCGCCGGGCTGATGCCCCAGCCGCAGACGCCGGAAGCCCTGCGCGCCCTGCGCAGCGCGGTCGAGGGCTATGACGACTGGATGCTGGCGGCGTTGCAGACCGCGACGGGCGCCTGCGGATCGCTGGTCGTCGCGCTGGCGCTGGTCGAGGGCCGCATCGACGCCGCCGGGGCGTTCGAGGTCTCGCAGATCGACGAGACCTTCGAGATCGAGCGCTGGGGCGAGGATCCGGAAACGACCAAGCGGCGCGCCGCCCTCCGCGCCGACATCGAAGCCTGCCGGCGCTTCGTCGATCTTCTGCGGGCCTGACGCCCACAACGGAAAAGCCCCCCTTCCGACGGAAGGGGGGCTTTCCGCTTTCAGCGCTTTCGCTTCAGCGCGGGACGCCGAAGGACGCGGCTGCCCGGCGATGCCTTACTTGGCGATCGTCGTGCCGGTCGTGGTGCTGTCGGCCGGCTTGCGGGTGCGGTTCAGCGACGTCATGGTGTCGTCGTACTTGAACTCCGGCATCGCCTTCACGTCGTCGCGGCTCAGGCCGGACATGTTGAGGCGGTTGTTCTGCGCGTCCCAGTTGGCGGCGGTGTAATCGACGGCGACCTTCTTCTCGCCGATGCCGAGGAAGCCGCCCGAGCCGATGACGAGCTGCTTGGCCTGGCCGTTGCTGTCGAGGATCACGTCGTCGACCTCGCCCAGCTTGTCGTTGTCGCGGCCGTAGACGTTCTTGCCGAGCAGCTGGTCGGCGCTGGCCATCTGGCCGGCGCCCAGGGTGCTGCCCGTCGCGGCCGAGCCGGTGGCCGCCGCGCTGTCCGGCGTCGCCGTGTTCGACATCGACGAGGTCGAGCTGGACGGGTTGGCGACCGTCGGCGACGTGGTCTGCGCGAACGCCGCGCCCGAGAACAGGGCCAGGGTGGCGGTGGCGGCGATAAGAGTACGGCGCATGGGTGGCTCCTTCGTCATTGTGGACCGGATACCCGTCAACAACAGCGAAGGAAGAGGTTTGATTTCGCGCGCCGCGAACTCTTTTGGCGAGTCCCCCTCCTTAGGAGGTAACATCCCACTCCGGCACGCGGTGGGTGAGGACCGCGCCGCCGGCCGTCAGCGGGCCGCCTCCGGCCGTCTCCGCCACGTCATCGAGCCGCAGCAGGGCGAGCGCCAGCCCGTCGCGCCCGCTGCGGATCTCGCCGACGTCCTTGCCGTCGCGCGTCACCGGGGTGCCGGGCTCCGGCAGCGGCCCCTCGACGGTCACCGGGAACAGCTTCTTGCGGATCAGCGCGCGGTACTTGGTGCGGGCGGTCAGCTCCTGCCCCATGTAGCAGCCCTTGTCCCAGGCGATCGCGTTCAGCGCGTCGAGCCGGTTCTCCAGCGGGATCGACTTCTCCGGGATCAGGTCGCGGCCGCCCTCCGGCACGCCCAGTGACAGGCGCAGGCGGTCGTGGTCGGCGGCGTCGCGGCGGGTCAGCCCGGCGGTTTCCAGGGCGGCGATGCCTTCCGCCGGCAGGAACAGCCGGGCGCCGAGGGCGGACAGGCGGGGGTCGGTGAAGGCGACGCCGCCGCCGAACGGCACGGCGGCCCCCGGTTCAGCCGGCAGGCCGAGCGCCGCCAGCGCGCCCTCACCGAAGGCGACGGCGACCCGCAGCGACTCGGCGCGGTCTTCCAGCGCGATCCTGGAGCGCAGCTTGTACATCTTCAGCCGGCGCAGCAGATCGGCCCGCCGCTCCGTCTCCGGGTCGAGCAGCAGGGCGCCGCCCATGTCGACGAGCGTGAAATCGTGCAGGAACTTGCCCTGCGGGGTGAGGAACAGCGCGTAGGCCGCGTGCGCCGGGCCGACCTTGAGGACGTCGTTGGACACCAGCCCTTGCAGGAAGGCCGCCCGGTCCTCGCCGGAGACCGCCACCACGCCGCGATGCTCCAGCACCGCGTAACCCGCCCTCATGCCAACTGTCATGGCCGTCTCCACTGACCTCGTACCGAAGGGATAGTTGGGCGGATCGCTGGGGTATGGCAAGGGTGCTGACGGATCGCCGCGCCTCCATTCCCGACCCGGCGCCTCGCCTGCCGCCCAAAAGGGCATCTGCCTGACCGATGGGCAAAGGATCCGCTGTTGACGCACGGTGTGCCGACCGCGTTACTGTGTCCGATGGTGGCACGGCTTTGGCATTGCCCCGAAGGTTTTCCCTCTTTTGGATCCCTCCTCCTTGGATTCGCACGCCAAGACACCCGCCCCGGACGCCTCGCCGCCCCGACTGGAGCTGCGCGGCATCACCAAGCGCTTTCCCGGCTGTCTCGCCAACGATCATGTCGACCTCCTTCTCCGGCCGGGCGAGATCCACGCGCTGCTGGGCGAGAACGGCGCCGGCAAATCGACGCTGGTGAAGATGATCTACGGGGTGCTGCACCCCGATTCCGGCTGCCTGCTGTGGCAGGGGCGGGAGACCGTCGTCCCCGATCCGGCCGGCGCCCGGCGGCTGGGCATCGGCATGGTGTTCCAGCATTTCTCGCTGTTCGACACGCTGACGGTGGCGGAGAACATCGCGCTCGGCCTCGACGAGCCGGGCAGGATGGACGCCCTGTCGGAGCGCATCCGCACCGTCTCGGAGCGTTACGGGCTGGCGCTCGACCCCGAGCGGCACGTCTTCCACCTGTCGGTCGGCGAACGGCAGCGGGTGGAGATCGTGCGCTGCCTGTTGCAGGACCCCAGGCTGCTGATCATGGACGAGCCGACCTCGGTGCTGACGCCGCAGGAGGCCGCCAAGCTGTTCGAGACCCTGCGCCGGCTGGCGGCGGAAGGCTGCACCATCCTCTACATCTCCCACAAGCTGGAGGAGATCCGCGCGCTGTGCGACCGGGCGACGGTGCTGCGCGCCGGCCGGGTGGTCGGCGCCTGCGACCCGCGCCGCGAGACCGCGCGCGGCCTGGCCGAGATGATGATCGGCAGCGAGCTGTCGACGCCGGAACGGCTGCCGCCGGGCGAGGCGGGGGCGGCCCGGCTGGTGGTGCGGCACCTGTCCACCACCTCGGACAACCCCTTCGCCACCAGCCTGAAGGACGTCTGCTTCGAGGTGCGGGCCGGCGAGATCCTCGGCGTCGCCGGGGTCGCCGGCAACGGGCAGGCCGAGCTGATGGCGGCCCTGAGCGGCGAGGCGCTGATCGGCGACCCGCAGGCGGTGACGATCGAGGGGGTGCCGGCCGGCCATCTGGGGCCGCGCGCCCGCCGGTCGCTCGGCCTCGCCTTCGTGCCGGAGGAGCGGCTGGGCCGCGGCGCCGTGCCGGAGCTGAGCCTGTCGGAGAACGCGCTGCTGTCCGGCTACGCCCGCGAACCGCTGGTGCGCGGCGGGCTGGTGCATTTCGGCCGGGCGCGCGCCTACGCCGAGACCATCATCAAGGGCTTCAACGTCGTCGCCCACGGCCACCGGGCGGAAGCGCGGTCGCTGTCGGGCGGCAACCTCCAGAAATTCATCATCGGCCGGGAGATCCTCCAGAAGCCGAAGCTGCTGGTGGTCGGGCAGCCGACCTGGGGCGTCGACGCCGGGGCGGCGGCGGCGATCCACAAGGCGCTGATCGCGCTGGCCCGCTCGGGCGCCGCGGTGCTGGTCATCAGCCAGGATCTCGACGAGCTGTTCGTGCTGAGCGACCGCATCTCGGTGCTGTTCCACGGCCGCCTGTCGGACAGCCGGCCGACCCACGAGACCAGCGTGGAGCGCATCGGCCTGCTGATGGGCGGGCTGTTCGGCACGCCGCCGGACGAAGACGGGGAGATCGCGCGTGCGGTGTAAGGTGTCCGGCAAGGTGTTCAAGGAAATCCACGCATGAGCCTGATCCGTCTGGAACCGCGCGGGCAGGCGTCGAAGACCATGGTCTACGTCACGCCGCTGCTGGCGGTGGCGCTGACCCTGCTCAGCGGCTTCGTCCTGTTTCTTCTGCTCGGCTTCGATCCGGTGAAGGCGCTGCACGCCTTCTTCATCGATCCCGTCTCCTCCAAGCGCGGCATCGGCGAGCTGATCGTCAAGGCGACGCCGCTGGTGCTCTGCGCCGTCGGGCTCGCCATCGGCTTCCGCGCCAACGTCTGGAACATCGGGGCGGAGGGGCAGCTCACCGTCGGCGCCATCGCCGGCGGCGGTCTGGCGCTGGCCTTCTACGGCGAGGGCGGCTGGTGGCTGCTGCCGCTGATGGTGGTCGCCGGCGCCGCCGGCGGCGCCGCCTGGGCGGCGATTCCCGCCTTCCTGCGCGTCCGCTTCAACGCCAGCGAGATCCTCACCAGCCTGATGCTGACCTACGTCGCGCTGCTGCTGCTGAACTATCTGGTCCACGGCCCCTACCGCGACCCCGACGGCTTCGCCTTCCCCGAGTCGCGCCTGTTCGAGGCCGACGCGGTGATGCCGGTCCTGTGGTCGGGCACCCGCGTGCATCTCGGCACCGCCTTCGCCCTGCTCGCGGTGGCGGCCGGCTGGGTGCTGATCGCGCGGACCTTCGTCGGCTTCCAGATCAAGGTGATCGGCCTGACCCCGGCGGCGGCGGGCTACGCCGGCTTCGACCAGAAGAGGATCATCTGGCTCAGCCTGCTGCTCTCCGGCGCGCTGGCCGGCATCGCCGGCATGGGCGAGGTCGCCGGGCCGATCGGCCAGATCACCCCCAGCGTGTCGCCCGGCTACGGCTTCACCGCCATCATCGTCGCCTTCCTCGGCCGGCTGCACCCGGTCGGCATCCTGCTGGCGGCGCTGCTGATGGCGCTGTCCTTCATCGGCGGCGAGGCGGCGCAGATCGCGATGGGCCTGCCCAAGGCCATCACCGGAGTCTTCCAGGGCATGCTGCTGTTCTTCCTGCTGGCGAGCGACGTGCTGATCCGCTACCGGATCCGCTTCGGCGCGCGGAGGGCCGTGGCATGAGCGCCGAGCTGGCTCTGATCGGCCCCATCCTGGCGGCGATGTTCGCGGCGGCGACGCCGCTGCTGTTCGCGGCGCTCGGCGAGACGGTGGTCGAGAAATCCGGCGTCCTCAACCTGGGCGTCGAGGGCATGATGCTGATGGGGGCGGTCTGCGGCTTCGCCATCACGGTGAAGACCGGCTCGGCCCCGCTCGGGCTGCTGGTCGCCGCCGGCGCCGGCGCGGCGATGGGGGCGCTGTTCGGCGTGCTGACGCTGCTGCTGCTGGCCAACCAGGTGGCGACCGGGCTGGCGCTGACCCTGTTCGGCGTCGGGCTGTCGGCGCTGATCGGGCAGGGCTTCGTCGGCATCCCGCTGGAAGGGCTGCCCAAGCTGAACATCCCCGGCCTGACCGACCTGCCGGTGATCGGGCAGGCGCTGTTCGGGCAGGATCTGCTGGTCTATCTCGGCGTGCTCGCCGTGCCGCTGGTGCATCTGTTCCTCTACCGCACCCGCGCCGGTCTGGTGCTGCGCGCGGTCGGCGAGAACCACCACGCCGCCCACGCGCTCGGCTACAAGGTGATCCGCATCCGCTTCCTGGCGGTGATGTTCGGCGGCGCCATGAGCGGGCTGGGCGGCGCCTTCCTGTCGATGGACTACACGCCGATGTGGGCGGAGAACATGACCTCCGGGCGCGGCTGGATCGCGCTGGCGCTGGTCGTCTTCGCCACCTGGAAGCCGGTGCGCGTGATGCTGGGGGCGTGGCTGTTCGGCGGCGTCACCATCGCCCAGCTGCATGTGCAGGGCATGGGCATCGCCATCCCCTCGCAGCTCTTGTCGATGCTGCCTTATCTGGCTACCGTTCTCGTTCTCGTGCTGATCTCGCGGGACGTCGCCCGCATCCGCCTGAACGCGCCGGCTTGCCTGGGCAAGCTGTTTCATCCGGATTCTTGACCAAGCCGCCAAAAAACGAAACAAGACGCTGAAACCAAACACCCAAGGAGCTTTGACGTGAACAGAAGGACGATGGGCAAGACGCTTCTGGGTCTGGCCGGTGCCGCCGCCGTCGCGCTGAGCGTCGGCGTCGCGAGCGCGCAGGACAAGATGAAGGTTGGCTTCGTCTATGTCGGGCCGATCAGCGACCACGGCTACAGCTACCAGCACGACCAGGGCCGCCTCGCGGTCGAGAAGGCGCTGGGCGACAAGGTCACCACCACCTATGTCGAGAATGTGCCGGAGGGCGCCGACGCCGAGCGGGTGATCGAGCAGCTCGCCGCCAGCGGCCACAAGCTGATCTTCACCACCTCCTTCGGCTTCATGAACCCGACGCTGAAGGTGGCCCAGCGCTACCCCGACGTGAAGTTCGAGCACGCCACCGGCTACAAGCGTTCGGCCAACGTCGCCACCTACTCCGCGCGCTTCTACGAAGGCCGCACGGTGATCGGCGCCATCGTCGGCAAGATGACCAAGTCGAACATCATCGGCTATGTCGGCTCCTTCCCGATTCCCGAGGTGGTCAGCGGCATCAACGCCTTCACCATCGCGATGCGCGAGCAGAACCCGAAGGCCGAGGTCCGCGTCGTCTGGGTGAATTCCTGGTACGACCCCGGCAAGGAGGCCGAGGCCGCCAAGGCGCTGATCGACCAGGGCGCCGACGTCATCGTCCAGCACACCGACAGCCCGGCCCCCATCCAGACCGCGCAGGAGCGCGGCCTGTGGTCGGTCGGCCAAAGCTCCGACATGACCCGCTTCGGTCCGAAGTCGCACCTGACCGCCATCGTCGACGACTGGAACGGCTACTACATCGACCGCGTCAAGGCGGTGCTCGACGGCAGCTGGAAGTCGGTCGACACCTGGGGCGGCTTCAAGGACAAGATGCTGTTCCTGGCCCCCTACAACCCGGGCATCCCGGCCGACGTCGTGGCGCTGGCCGACCAGATCAAGGCCGACATCATGTCCGGCAAGCGCCATTCCTTCCAGGGCCCGGTCAAGGACCAGTCCGGCAAGGTGGTGATCCCGGAGGGCAAGACCGCCACGGACGAGCAGATCCTCAAGATGGACTGGTACGTCGAGGGCGTTCAGGGCAAGGTTCCGAAGTAAGCGGAGCGCGTGCGATGGCGGACCGGAGCCCATCCCGGTCCGCCGCCTCGCGGCTCGCCCGTGAGGAGGGCAGGATGGACTCGAACCTCTACGAGCGCGATTTCTACGCCTGGGCGAACGAACAGGCGGCCCTGCTGCGGGCCGGCCGGCTCGACGCGGCGGACATCGCGCACATCGCCGAGGAGATCGAGAGCATGGGCAAGACCGAGAAGCGCGAGCTGGTGAGCCGCCTGACGGTCCTGATGCTCCATCTCCTGAAATGGCGCTTCCAGCCGGACCGGCGCGGCAACAGTTGGCGCCTCAGCGTCGAGGAGCAGCGCTACCGGATCGCCGACCACCTCGACGACAATCCGAGTCTGAAGGCGAAGCTCGATGAAGCCATCGAGAGCGCCTATCGTCTGGCGCTGATCGAGGTGGAACGGGAAACCGGCATGCCCCGCCGCGGCTTGCCGGCACAATGCCCGTGGAGTTTTGACCAGATGGTCGACGACGGCTTCTGGCCCGACGCCTGACGCAGCGGTTTCCTACAGATACGGCCCCATCAGGCGCAGGAAGGGGCGCGCCTCCTGCAACACCAGGATGGTCTGGTGGAACAGATCCTCCGGCGCCGCGTGGTGCTCGAAGCTCGTCTCCGAGAAGAGGATGATCTTCTGGCCGCCCTGGATGACGAACTTCACGGTCTTCAGCCCCTCGACCCCGCGCAGGATCGACAGCAGCGCGCGGCGGCGCTCCGGCGCCTGCGCGGTGTAGGGGACGTGGCCGACGTCGGCCCAGATCTGGCAGACCGACCCGTCGCCCTCGTGGCGCACCGCGACGTTGAAGGGCAGGCCGTCGGCCATGAAATGCAGCTTGCACGGCCTGGGCGGCTTGGCGATGCCGAGCACCCCTTCCGGAGTCATGATGATCGAGCCGGGGGTGATCGGCAGCGCGCCGTCCGGCACCTCGGCCAGGGATTGGATGGTCTGCAAATCGGGGACGGACAAGGGACGGCGCTCGATTCTGGAGAGTGGAGTTGCGGCCAGCATCCTCCGCCGCCGCTAAAATTCTGTAAAGGCTCGGAACGGGCGTCTAGAATGCCTGTTCGTAATCGGCTGAAGAATGAAGAAAGAGGGCGATGTCCGCCATCGATACCGTTGTCGTTCCGATCCACCGCGCCGGCTGGCCCTTCATCGCCGGTTTCGCCGTGGTCTCCCTGGTCCTGGGTCTCGCCGTTTGGGCGCCGCTGGGTTGGATCGGCCTGATCCTCACCCTGTGGTGCGCCTATTTCTTCCGCGACCCCGACCGCGTGACGCCGACCCGGCCCGGTCTGCTGGTCAGCCCGGCCGACGGCCGCGTCACCATGATCGTCCCCGCCGTGCCGCCCCGGGAACTGGGCATGGGCGACAAGCCGCTGACCCGGATCAGCGTCTTCCTCAACGTCTTCAACGTCCATGTGAACCGGGTCCCGGCCGACGGCACCATCGTCGCCGCCGAGTACCACAAGGGCACCTTCGTCAACGCCGCGCTGGACAAGGCGAGCGACGAGAACGAGCGCATGGCCTTCCGCCAGCGCCTGCCCGACGGGCGCGAGATCGCCTATGTCCAGATCGCCGGCCTCGTGGCGCGCCGCATCCTGTGGTGGACCAAGGCCGGGCAGGAGGTGAAGGCGGGTGAGCGCTTCGGCCTGATCCGCTTCGGCAGCCGCACCGACATCTATCTGCCGGACGGCGTGGCTCCGCTGGTCTGCGTCGGCCAGACCGCCATCGGCGGCGAGACCATCCTCGCCGACCTGAACGGCACCGAATCGCAGCGGGTCGGGGACGTGCGGCGATGAAGCGTCCGCCCGTCTTCAAGCAGCCGATCTTCCGGCAGGGCCGCGTCCGCCGCCCGCGCCGTCCGCACCCGCGGTTGAAGGGGTTGTCGATCAACCACCTGCTGCCCAACGTGCTGACCGTGCTGGCGCTGTGCTCCGGCCTGACGGCGATCCGCTTCGCCATGCAGGAGCGCTGGGAGCCGGCGGTGATCGCCATCGTGATCGCCGCCATCCTCGACGCGCTGGACGGGCGGATCGCCCGGCTGCTGAACGGGCAGAGCAAGTTCGGGGCGGAGCTGGACAGCCTGTCCGACGCCATCAGCTTCGGCGTCGCCCCGGCCTTCATGATGTATCTGTGGGGATTGAACGGGGCGGGCAGCCTGGGCTGGATCGCCGCCATGGCCTACGCCGTGTGCTGCGCCCTGCGGCTGGCCCGCTTCAACTCGCGGCTCGGCGTCGTCGACCTGCCGCCCTGGGCCTACAACTACTTCACCGGCGTGCCGGCCCCGGCCGGGGCCGGGCTGGTGCTGCTGCCGATGATCCTCGGCTTCGAGACCGGGGCCGAGGTGACCGGCCATCCGGTGGTGATCGTGCCCTGGACGCTGATGATCGGCGGGCTGATGGTCAGCACGCTGCCGACCTTCTCCTTCAAGGGCACGCGGGTGCCGGCGCAGTGGGTGGTGCCGGCCCTGGCCGGCGTCGGGCTGATCGCCGCGATGATGGTCAGCCAGCCCTGGTGGACGCTGTCGATCATCGGTCTCGTCTATCTCGCCACCCTGCCATTCTCGGTCGCCCAGTTCCGCAAGCTGCAACGCGCCGCCGAACTGATGCAGAGCGGAATGGTCGAGGCGGCGCCGGGCGAGGCGGGGGACGCCCCGGCCGATCCGGCGGCCAGCCCGGCGGCCGACGCCGCGCCGGCACCGGTTTCCGACGGCCCCCCGAAGACGCCGTGACCGGCTATTCCGCCGCGACCAGCAGGTCGCCGACGGACCGGACGGCCATCTCCGTCGGCGCGCGCTCCGCCATGGTGACGCGCGCCACCATCGGGATCTGGCGCAGGCAGTTGCCGATGTGGTCCGACTCGGCCTTCGGCAGGCCGGTCACCTCCATCTCGACGACGAGCGTGTCGCCGGCCAGAAGGCTGCTCAGGGCTTCGGGCACCAGGCCGCGCTTGGCGACCAGTTCCAGGATGCGGGGCAGGGTGCCGGGATCGGCATCGGCGACGACGGAAAAGCCGACGCGGCGCTCGGGCGCGCAGGCGCGTGCCTCGGCGGCGGGCGGCGTGAGCGTGACGGTGGGCGTGACGGTGAACATGGCGGCGGACGAAGCGACGCTGCTGGACATGATGTCTCTCGGATCTCGAAGCGTTTCTGCGGTGTGGACGAGCGTTTCCCCGGCTCTCAAAGGAGAACCGGGCCGCTAATTCGCAGAATGCCGAGAAGCCGGTGCGCGTTCATGGCGGGTAAGCTACGGTGTGGAGCCGGCTCCGTCAACCGGCGAGACGCCGCGCCTTGCGCGGACGGACGTTCTGAACAGGGTGAAGACCGGGAATGACCGAGGACAGCATCACCATCCGCCCGGCCGAGGCCGACGACGCGCTGGATCTGGCGCGGCTGATCGATCTGGCCGGCGGCGGGGTCTATGAGTTCCTGCTCGACGGGCTGGTGCCGGGGCTGACCGCGCGGGAGATGCTGGCGCCCGGTCTGGCCGGCACGGCGGGGTCGCTGTCGCACCGGCAGAGCGGGGTGGCCGAGATCGGCGGCCGGGTCGTCGGGGTGGCGCACGGCTATCCGGCGGACTGGATCAAGACCGAGGATTACAGCGGCCTGCCCCCCGACCGGGTCGCGCATCTCGCCAGCTTCGCCGGAACGCACGACTGGGGCAGCTATTTCCTGTCGGCGCTGGCGGTCGATCCGGAGTTCCGCCGCCGGGGCGTCGCCGGCCGGTTGCTGGGCTGGTTCTACGAACGGGCGCGGACGGGCGGTTTCGACCGCGTCACCCTGCATGTCTGGGCCGACAACGCGGCGGCGCGGCGGCTCTACGCCGGGCAGGGCTTCGCGGAGGCGGGGCGCGCGGCGATTCCCTGGCATCCCCGCCTGCCGCACGAGGGCGGCAGCGTCCTGCTCCGCCGTTCCGTGGACTAGGCTTCCGCTCTGGTCTGGGCCGCCACCCGGTCGATCGCCCGCACCACGAGGTCGGGGTCGGCGTAATGGACCATGTGGCCGGCTCCCGGAACCCGATGCAGGGTGCTGTGAGGGATGGCGGCGTGCAGCCCGCCGCTCTGCTCGTCGGGGCCAACGACGCGGTCCTCGGTGCCGGTCAGGATCGCCACCGGCATCCGCAGCTCGCCGTAGCGGTCCCGCATCGCCCTGGCGGCGGGCACCATCGTCACGCCGTCCTCGGCGCTGGCGCGGATCTGGCCGGGCCGCACCGCCAGCGAGACCGGGAAGCGGTCGCTGAAGCCGTCTGGCACCGGAAGCGGCGCGAACATGCCCTTGACCAGCAGCGGCATGGCCGCCGCGCCGAGGGGCGGCGACAGGGTGTGGCGCAGCACGTCGCCCAGAAGCGGAATGGCCGGCGGGGCCGCCAGGGCGGCGTCGATGCGCGCTGTTGGGAAGTAATAGCCGGCGAGCAGCACGATGCCACCGACCGTCTCGGGATGGTCCAGAGCCATGGCGACGGCGACGGTCGCCCCGAAGGAATGGCCGACGACGACCGGCCGCTCGATCCCCAACGCGTCGAAGGCGTGACGCAGCAGCGTGGCCTGCTCGGCCGGAGTCCACAGGGAGCCGCGCGGCCGTTCGCTGTGGCCGAAGCCCGGCCGGTCGATGGCGATGACCCGATGCCGCCGGCGCAGGCGCTGGAACAGGCCGCTGACGCGGAAATCCTCGGCGGTGGAGACGTTGCCGTGGATGAGCACCACCGGCGGCCCGACGCCGTCCTCCAGGTAATGCAGCCGGACGCCGTCCACCGTGACGAAGCGGCCGTTCGGCGGGTTGCGCCGCTCCGCCGCGCGGGCGGCCAGCGTGTTGGCGACGGCCAGCCCGGCCAGCGCCGCCGCCGTGATGCCCAGCGCCAACCCGACGCGGGATGCGGTGGAGTGCCCGTTCGTCGTTCGGGCGGCCGGTTGGTGACGCGGTTCGATGCTCATACGGTCTCTCCCGGCAGGGCAGGGGCGGCGCACCGGTTTGGTTGCGCCGCAGCATTGCCGGAAGACAACCGTGGGCCGGGGGAAAGCGTTCCCTCCGGCGCGGGGTCTTTTGGGGATGCCTTACCTGACGCCCTTCAACTGGTCGCGGGTCAGCCAGAACACCTCGCCGAAGCTGTTGGCGGTCTCCAGCCAGAAGAAGTCGAGATTGGGGTAATCGGCCTCCAGGATCTCGCGCCCGGTGCCGAACTCGCAGAGCAGCCCGCCTTCCGGCGTCAGGTGCTTGGCCGACTCCTTCAGGATGCGGCGGACGATGTCCAGCCCGTCGTCGCCGCCGGCCAGCGCCAGCGCCGGCTCGTGGCGGAACTCGGCTGGCAGGGCGTCCATCGCCTCGGCGTCCACATAGGGCGGGTTGGTGATGATGACGTCGTACTTGCGGGTCTTCAGCGGTGCGAACAGGTCGCCCTGGTGCAGCGTGATGCGGTCCCCGAAGCCGCTGTCGGCGACGTTGCGCCTGGCCACCTCCAGCGCGTCGGCGGAGAGATCCACCGCGTCGACCTGCGCCTCGGGGAAGATGCGCGCGGCGAGGATGGCGAGGCAGCCCGACCCGGTGCAGAGGTCGAGCACCCGCTCCACCGAGGTCGGATCCTCGACCAGCGTGAAGTCGTCGCCGCCGAACATGTCGGAGAACAGAAGCTCGCCGATGAAGGAGCGCGGGATCAGCACCCGCTCGTCGACGTAGAAGGGGATGCCCTGGATGTAGGCCTTGTTCAGCAGGTAGGGCGCCGGTTTGCGGGTGTCGATGCGGGCGTGCAGGATGTCGGCCACCGTCTTGCGTTCCGCCGCCGTCAGCCGCGCGTCCAGATAGGGGTCGAGCTGGTCGATCGGCAGGTGCAGCGACTCCAGGATCAGGAACACCGCCTCGTCGAAGGCCGTCGTCGTGCCGTGGCCGTAATCGAGGTCGGCCTGGTTGAAGCGGCTGACGCCGTAGCGCAGGAAGTCGCGGATGGTGGACAGCTCGGCGGCGGCGGTCGCTGCCGAATGCAGGGTCGAGGCGACGGCGGTTTGGTCGGGCACGGGGTCTTCTCCGTTGGGGCGGAAGGCGGGGGCTTACAGAAGGTCCAGAACCGAGTCCGGCGGCCGCCCGACACGGGCGCGGTCGCCCTTCACCACGATGGGCCGCTCGATGGCGGACGGGTTGGCGGACAGGGCGGCGACCAGCGCCTCGCCGTCCAGGTCGGCGGCGATGCCGGCTTCCGCCGCTTCCTTGGCGCGGGTGATGTCGCGCGGCCCCTTGCCCAGCTTGGCGAGGATGGCGGTCAGCTCGGCGGGGGAGGGCGGGGTCTTCAGATACTCGACGACGGTCGGCTCGACGCCCTTCTCGCGGAGAAGCTCCAGCGTCTGCCGCGACTTGGTGCAGCGCGGGTTGTGGTAAATGGTCACGTCGCTCATCGGTCTCGCCCTCGTCTTCGGCTGTGCTGCGGCTGTTCGGCGGCTGCCTGCGCGTTGGTTTTCCGAGAGATACACCCGTCCTGTGCGCCGCGCCATTCCGGCATGCGAAAAGCGGGTGCGGCGGCGCAACATCGTTCAGGTGACAAGCCCCGCCGTTGGTATTACCTTGCGCGCTCGCTTTTTCCGTGGCCCGACGCGACGCGATCCGCCGCATCCGGGCCGATGACCGAGACGGATGCCGGCCGTGACCAAGCTTTCGCTTTCCAAGGACAAGATCAACATCCTTCTGCTGGAAGGTGTCCACGACAACGCCATCGACGAACTGGCCCGAGGCGGTTACGCCTCCGTCGAGCGCCTGCCGCGCGCGTTGGACGAGGAAGAGCTGCTGGAGCGGATCGGGCCCGTCCACATCCTCGGCATCCGTTCGCGCACGCACCTGACCGCCAGGGTGCTGGAGGCGGCGACCCGGCTGATCAATGTCGGCTGCTTCTGCATCGGAACCAACCAGGTCGATCTGAAGGCGGCGCGCCGGCTCGGCATCCCGGTCTTCAACGCGCCCTATTCCAACACGCGCTCGGTCGCCGAACTGGTGATCGGCGAGATCATCATGCTGATGCGCGGCATCTTCGAGAAGTCGGCGCTGGTCCATGGCGGCGGCTGGATGAAGTCGGCCAAGGACAGCTACGAGATCCGCGGCAAGACGCTGGGCATCGTCGGCTACGGCCACATCGGCACCCAGGTGTCGATCCTGGCGGAAGCCATGGGCATGCAGGTCCGCTACTACGACACCGTGCGCAAGCTGGCGCTCGGCAACGCGCGCCCCTGCGACTCGCTGGAGGAGCTGCTGTCGGTGTCCGACGTGGTGACGCTGCACGTTCCCGACACCGCGCAGACCCGCAACATGATCGGCGCCACCGAACTGGCGGTCATGAAGAAGGGCAGCCACCTGATCAACGCCGCGCGCGGGCAGGTCGTGGACATCGAGGCGCTGGCCGCCGCGATGCACAACGGCCACATCATCGGCGCCGCCATCGACGTCTTCCCCAAGGAGCCCGGCTCCGACAAGGAGGAGTTCGAGAGCGCGCTGCGCGGCATCAAGACCGCCATCCTCACCCCGCACATCGGCGGCTCGACGATGGAGGCCCAGGCCAACATCGGCACCGAGGTGGCGCAGAAGCTGATCGAGTATTCGGACAACGGCTCGACCGTTGGCGCCGTGAACTTCCCGCAGGTGGCGCTGCCGGTGCAGTTCGGCTGCACCCGCTTCCTGCACGTCCATGAGAACCGTCCGGGCATGCTGCGCAAGGTGAACGAGGTGTTCTCCGGACGCGGCCTGAACATCGCCGCGCAGTTCCTGCAAACCGATCCGGAGCTGGGCTATGTCGTGGTCGATGTCGACGGCGACGTCGACGAGCTGGAGGTCACCAACGACCTGAAGGCCATCGAGGGCACGCTGAAGGCGCGCTTCCTCTTCCCCGGCAAGCGCTGAGCCGGAAAAAGGAGAGGGCGGGGGCCTTGTTTGCGGGCGGGCGCATCGCGACATGGGGCCGCATGATCGTCCGCCGGCTGCCGTTTCTCCCGCTGGGTGCCGTGTCGGGGGTGCTGCTGGCACTCCCGGCCGCCGGACAAGGTTTGGGCGCGCAGGGGCTGAGCTGCCCGGTGTTTCCGCCCGCCTCGGTTTCCTTCGACATCACGCTGGCGCCGCTTCAGCGCAACGACGGGCTGGCGATCGCGCAGCTCACCCGGCTGCCGGGCCGGACCTCGGGTCCGGCGGGATCGGCGCGCGGCCATGTGCTGGGGCTGACCCAGGCGCGCTATGGCGAGCAGTCCCAGGTGTCGGCGCTGTTCCAGCGGCTGCCCGACGGCAGCTACTGCGCCTCGGCGAACGTCCTCACCGTTTCCTTCGGTTTCCAGCAGCGTGTCGTGCATGTCGCCCGCGAGCTGCCGCCCGGCAGCTGCATTCACGGCGAGGTGCTGGCCCATGAGATGCGGCATGTCGCGGTGGACGAGGCGCTGCTGCGCGAATTCGCCCCGGTGATCCGTCAGCGGCTCGACGAGGCGGTCGCCCGTCTGGCGCCGGTCCGCTCGCGCAGCCAGCAGCAGGCGATGGCGTCGGTCCGCCGCCCGCTGGAGGCGGCGATGCGCACGGCGATGCAGGAGTTCGGGCGCGAACGCGACCGCCGGCAGGCGCAGGTCGACACCGTGGAGGAGTACGCGCGCATCCGGCAGGTCTGCAACGGCGAGGTTGCCAAATACCTGCCGCAGCCACAGGTCCGCCGCCGGGCGTGAGCCGCGCCGTGAGTTGACCGATCGGAAGGGGGAAATGGTGGGCCCGGCCGGATTTGAACCGACGACAACACCGTTATGAGCGGCGCGTTCTAACCGCTGAACTACAGGCCCTACCGAGGGCCGCACTGTGCGACAGGAAGCCAGGGCTTTGCAACCCCCGTTCATCAGAATGTCATTGCCAGTCATGAGCGCAGCTTGCCCCGCTGAGCGGGCGTCACTCAGGTCGGCACCTTGAAGGTTGCCGCAAGAAGCGCGCGCCGATGCTCCTCGTATTCCGCCTCGGTGATCAGGTCCTTGTCATGCAGGGCTTTGAGATTCCGCAGGCGGCCCGCCACGTCCGGCTCGGCTTCCGGGACGGAGGGTTCGGCGGCGGCCGCCAGATCGTGGCCACAGAAGCGGCAGACCACGGCGTTGGTCTTGATGGTTTCCGCGCAGAGCGGGCATGGCTTGGTGCCGTCATCGGACCGCTTCTGGACAGGCGCGGCCTCCCGGGCGGACATGATGGCGTTGCCGAGGACATGCCGGATCATCTCGAGCTGTTCGTAACGGCGCCCGTGAAGAATCCTCTGCTGACCGGACGAGGTCGAGACGATGAGGGCGTATTTCCCTCCCCGCCTCAGTTCCCGCATGCCGAGAGCGAAGAGAGCGAGGCCAATCGTCAGGACGACCGTCCCGGCGACCGTATCGCCTTTCACGAAGCCACCGAGGGAGAGCAGGGCCACGCAAGATCCGATGACGATGAGCGCGATCGGACCGGCGCTGATCCGGCCCGAAAGCTTCTCGAGGCGCACGGAATGGACCGCATCGATGGGGTAGGTGGCGCCCGCGATCAGCACGTAGGATGGTGCGATGGTGACGTCGGCATCGATGTAGATCGGGTTTTCCACGAAGCTCTCCCAAGGGTACCGAAGCGGCCTGACCAAACGCCCAATTGTTGCAAACCTCCAGGATCCTGTCGAGTTTGCGGTTTGCGGATCGAAGCATTCCGGAGAGGAAAAGCCGCAGGCCCTGTCGGATTTGCAACCCCCGCAAACGAAAACGGAGGCCTCGCGGCCTCCGTTCTCCTCACAAAATCGCCGGGCGGCTCAGGTGTCGAGGAAGCTGCGCAGCTTGCGCGACCGCGACGGGTGCTTCAGCTTGCGCAACGCCTTCGCCTCGATCTGGCGGATGCGCTCGCGGGTCACGTTGAACTGCTGGCCGACCTCTTCCAGCGTGTGGTCGGTGTTCATGCCGATGCCGAAGCGCATGCGCAGCACGCGCTCCTCGCGCGGGGTCAGCGAGGCCAGCACGCGGGTCGTCGTCTCGCGCAGGTTCGCCTGGATGGCGGCGTCGAGCGGCAGCACCGCGTTCTTGTCCTCGATGAAGTCGCCGAGGTGCGAATCCTCCTCGTCGCCGATCGGCGTCTCGAGGGAGATCGGCTCCTTGGCGATCTTCAGGACCTTGCGGACCTTCTCCAGCGGCATCATCAGACGCTCCGCCAGCTCCTCCGGGGTCGGCTCGCGGCCGATCTCGTGCAGCATCTGGCGGCTGGTGCGGACCAGCTTGTTGATCGTCTCGATCATGTGGACCGGGATGCGGATGGTCCGCGCCTGGTCGGCGATCGAGCGGGTGATCGCCTGGCGGATCCACCAGGTCGCGTAGGTCGAGAACTTGTAGCCGCGCCGGTACTCGAACTTGTCGACCGCCTTCATCAGGCCGATGTTGCCCTCCTGGATCAGGTCCAGGAACTGAAGGCCGCGGTTCGTGTACTTCTTGGCGATGGAGATCACGAGGCGCAGGTTGGCCTCGACCATCTCCTTCTTGGCGCGGCTCGCCTCCTTCTCGCCCTTCTGGACGGTCGAGACGATGCGGCGGAACTCGCTGATCGGCAGGCGGCCTTCCTCGGCGACGCCGGAAATGCCCTCGCGCACCTTGCGGATGTCGGCGTCGTACTTCTCGGCGAACTTGCCCCAGGTCTTGGGGTTCAGGCCGCGGATGCGCTCCTGCCAGTTCGGGTCCAGCTCATGGCCGAAATACTGGTTGAGGAAATCCTCGCGCTTGACGCGGCAGTCGGTCGCCATGCGCAGCAGGCGGCCTTCGAAACCGGTCAGCTTGCGGTTCAGGATGTAGAGCTGCTCGACGAGCTGCTCGATGCGCTGGTTGTTCAGGCGGACGGTGTTCATCAGCTCGACCATCTCGAGCTTCAGCTTCTCGTACTTCTTGTCCGTCTGCTTGGTGATGTCCTCGCCGCGCTGCATGGCGACGATGCGCGACTCGTGCAGCTTGTGCAGCTTGTCGTAGGTCGCCTTGATCGCCTCGAAGGTCTCGATGACCTGCGGCTTCAGCGCGGCTTCCATGGCCGAGAGCGACAGGCTGTTGTCGCCCTCCTCGCCGTCCTCGCCGTCCTCGCCCTCGCCCTCGGGACGCGGCGGCTGCGGCTCGTCGGACTCCTCGCCCTCGGCGGCGGGGGCAGGGGGAGCGGCGCCCTCGGCCGCCTCGGCCAGGGCCTCCGGCGGCATCTCCTCGCCGTCCGGGCCGCCGCCGTAGGTGGCGTCCAGGTCGATGATGTCGCGGAGCAGCATCTTCCCTTCCATGAGGGCGTCGTGCCACTCAAGGATGGCGCGGATGGTCAGCGGCGATTCGCAGATCGCCCCGATCATCATCTCGCGCCCGGCCTCGATGCGCTTGGCGATGGCGATCTCGCCCTCGCGCGACAGCAGCTCCACCGATCCCATCTCGCGCAGGTACATGCGCACGGGGTCGTCGGTGCGGCCGATGTCGTCGTCGTCGAGATTGCCCGACGAACGGCCTTCGCCGTCGCTGTTGGCCTCGGCGTTGTTCTCCGAATCCTGCTCTTCCGATTCGACGATGTTGATGCCCATCTCGGACAGCATCGCCATCGTGTCCTCGATCTGCTCGGACGAGGACGAATCCTGGGGCAGAGCCGCGTTCAGCTCGTCATAGGTGACATACCCGCGCTCCTTGCCGCGCGCGATCATCTTCTTGACGGCAAGACCCATGCCATCCATCAGAGGACCGTCGCCGGACTCCTCACGCGTCTCGGAAACTTCCACGCTGTTCGCAGCTTTCGTGGCCATGCGATCGGTGCCCCCGCATTACCCCATTGAAAAAAGACGAAAGGAGCGCTCGGCCGCGGTCACCCGCACCGTCCGCCCCCCAACCAACCCTGTCCCAACCCCGAACCCGACATCGCGGCCTTGCCCTTTCAACGCGAAGCCAAACCGTACCAACAGTTAGGCATCGTCAAAGTCACTGTCATCCGTCATACCCATTCCGGACTTTATGACCTCCTGTTGAAGAGCCACGACCCGCGCGAAGTTCGCCTCGCTGTTGTCACGGGTCAAAGCCGCCTTCGCCTCCCTAAGATCGTCGAGCATCTGCCGGTGATGCAGATGACGCCACGCGGGCCACCATCCCTTCCGGGCGTCCTCGGTCGAGGCCTCCGGTCGGGCGAAGCCGGCATGGACATACGTCGACTCGCTCAACAAAGCACCGACCATCGTCTCATGGCCGGCGGATGACAAGTGGCGACAAAGGGCAGCGCCGTCAAGTGCCGAGTCGGCGTTGCGGTCGTCCGACAGGCATTCCAGCACCGCCCAGCGCAGTTTTTCGAGGTCCTGGTCACCGAACGGCAACAAGCCGAGCGGTTCGCCCAGCTCACCGAACAGCTCCGGATGATTGATGATGGTCGCCAGCAGGATGCGCTCGCGCACCGAGGCGAGGCGCGACACCCGCCCGCGCCCCTCGCCGGCCGGCTTGGAGGTCAGCCGTCCCGGCGTGCCGGCGACGTGCCGGCGCGGCGGCTCGCCGAAGCGGCGGCCCGGCTGCCAGGGCCCGCGCCCGAAGCCCTGGCCGAAGCGCTCGCGCGGCGGCGGGGCGAAGGCCTCGTCGACGCGGCGGCGCATCTCGGTGCGGTAGAAGGACTGCACGTCGCGGTCGCCGATGGTGCCGACGCGGGCCTCCAGCGCCGCCTTCACCGCCGCCTTCGATTCCGGGCTGTCGGTCGGACGGCCCTCCGTCTCCATGCGCCAGACGGCGTCGGCGAGCGGAATCGCCTGCTCCAGCAGGGCGCCCATCGCCTTGGCCCCTTGCGCGCGGATCAGGCTGTCGGGATCCTCGCCCTCGGGCAGGAAGGCGACGCGGGCCGACTGGCCGGGGGCGAGGTGGGGAAGGATGCGCTCCACCGCCCGCCACGCCGCCCGCCGACCGGCGTTGTCGCCGTCGAAGCAGAGGAAGGGCACCTTCTCGGCGGCCGGGATCAGTTTCCACAGCTCCTGGACCTGGGTCTCGGTCAGCGCGGTGCCGAGCGGGGCGACGGCGCCCTCGAAGCCGGCGCGCACCAGCGCGATGACGTCCATGTAGCCCTCGGCGACGATCACCGGCTTGCCGTCGGCCGCCGCCTGGCGGGCGCGCGACAGGCCGTAGAGCAGCGTGCCCTTCTGGAAGAGGGGGGTTTCGGTGCTGTTGACGTATTTCGGGCCGTCGCCTTCCAGGATGCGCCCGCCGAAGGCGACCACCTGCCCGCGCCGGTCGGTGACCGGGAACATGACGCGGTTGCGGAAGAAGCTGTAGGGCGTGCGCCCGTCCTCCGGCCGCTTCAGCAGGCCGGCGGTGACCATGTCCTCCTCCTCGTAATTCAGCTTGAGGAGGTGCTGGCGCAGCGCGCCGGAATCGCCGGGCGCGAAGCCGAGCCGGAAGCGCGCCATCGAGTCGGTGTCGAGGCCGCGCCGCCGGAAATACTCCAGCCCGGCGCGGCCGGCGGGGCCGTGGAGCTGCTGCTCGAACCAGCGGGCGGCCTGCTCGACCAGATCATGCAGGGTCTTGCGGCGCTCGTAGCGGTGGCGGTCCTCCTCGGTCGGGCGCGGCACGGCCAGCCCGGCCTCGCCGGCCAGATGCTCCACCGCCTCCGGAAAGCCGAGGTTGTCGTGGCGCATGACGAAACCGATGACGTCGCCATGGGCGCCGCAACCGAAGCAATGGAAGAAGCCCTTCTGGTCGTTGACGTAGAAGGAGGGCGACTTTTCGTTGTGGAACGGGCAGGGGGCCTTGAACTCGCGGCCGGCGCGGATCAGCCGCAGCCGCTTGGAGACGACATCCGACAAGGCCAGCCGGCTGCGCAGCTCCTCCAGGAATTGGGGGGGGAAGGCCATGGCTCTGAACGTCACCGGGTCGTGATGGGGGCGAGGCTATAGCAGAAGCCCGCCGGACGCACCAACGGCTCCGGCGGTCGCTTCCTCATCCTACCCCGATTCGCGCACCGATGGGCGCGCGGACCGATGGCGCCGCCGCGTCACTTGCCCGACAGGCTCTGCTTCACCAGGCCGCCGGCCTTCGCGAAGTCCATCTGGCCGGCGTGGCGGGCCTTCAGCTCGGCCATGACGCGGCCCATGTCCTTGATGCTGGAGGCGCCGAGTTCACCGACGATGGCGGAGATGGCGGCGGTCACCTCCTCCTCGCTCATCTGCTTGGGCAGGAAGCCCTCGATGACGGCGATCTCCTCGCGCTCCTTCTCGGCGAGTTCGGGGCGGCCGCCCTGCTCGTACATCGCCGCCGATTCGTTGCGCTGCTTGATCAGGCCCTGGAGCATCGACATGATCTCCGCCTCGTCGATGCCGTCGGTCACGCCGCGCGTGCGGGCCGCGATGTCGCGGTCCTTCAGGGCCGCCAGGATCATGCGGATGGTCGAGACGGCGCGCATCTCCTTGGCGCGCATGGACTCCTTCAGAGCCTCGTTGAACCGCGTGCGCAGCATATCCATGTTCCTCGTTCGTCGGGCCGGCCGGCGCAACCGCCGTCGGCGGAGGCGGACTATTTCGAAAAACGCCGCCGATTTCCACGCCTAAAGGGCTTGAAAGGAATGATTGGGCGCGCGGGCGCGGCCACCGCCATTCCTCCAGATTGGCATCGCGCGTCGGGCCGCAAGGCCGCCCTGCAAAGCTATTGCTGGAAATCTTGCGGCCAATCGTCATATAGGATGTCCGGCCCAACCGATCCGCTCCCTCGATCCCGTCACCGCCCGTTCCGGCGGAGGTGGGGTGCGAGCGGATCCGTGTGCGCGCCCGGTGGGACGTCAGGCCGTCGCCGTTCCGCCGCATCGCCGTTCCGTCGCCGGCCACGGTTTTTGGGAAGGTTCATAGGAATGACTCTCGCCGCCCCCCCCTCCGACGATGCCGTTCACACCGGCGTGCTGGTTCTCGCCGACGGCACGGTGTTCCGCGGCCGAGGCATCGGGGCCGTGGGGGATTCCGTGGGCGAGGTGTGCTTCAACACCTCGATGACCGGCTACCAGGAGATCCTGACCGATCCCAGCTACGCCGGCCAGATCATCACCTTCACCTTCCCCCACATCGGCAACACCGGCGCCAACCTGGAGGACATCGAGACGGTGACCCCGGCGGCGCGCGGCCTGATCCTGCGCGCCGACATCACCGACCCGTCCAACTGGCGCGCCACCCGCCATCTCGACGACTGGCTGAAGGCGCATGACCTGATCGGTCTGGCCGGGGTCGACACCCGCCGCCTGACCCGCCGCATCCGCGACCTGGGCGCGCCCAACGGCGTCGTTGCCCACGCGCCCGACGGCAGGTTCGACCTCGACGCGCTGGTCGCCAAGGCCAAGGGCTGGGCCGGGCTGGAGGGCATGGATCTGGCCAAGGACGTGTCCTGCCGCCAGACCTACGACTGGACCGAGGCCGGCTGGACCATGGGCGCCGGCTACGCCACCCAGGAGGCGCCGAAGTTCCACGTCGTCGCCATCGACTATGGCGCCAAGCGCAACATCCTGCGCTGCCTCGCCGCCGCCGGCTGCAAGGTGACGGTGGTGCCGTCGACCGCGACCGCCGAGGACGTGCTGCGCCACAAGCCGGACGGCGTCTTCCTGTCCAACGGCCCCGGCGACCCGGCGGCGACCGGCGCCTACGCCGTGCCGACCATCAAGGGCCTGCTCGACACCGGCGTGCCGATGTTCGGCATCTGCCTGGGCCACCAGATGCTGTCGCTGGCGCTGGGCGCCAAGACCACCAAGATGCCGCTCGGCCATCGCGGCGCCAACCATCCGGTGAAGGACCTCGCCTCCGGCCGGGTCGAGATCACCAGCCAGAACCACGGCTTCGTCGTCATCCCCGAGTCGCTGCCGGCCGACGCCGAGGTGACCCATGTCAGCCTGTTCGACGGCAGCAACGAGGGCATCCGCCTGAAGGGCAAGCCGGTCTTCTCGGTGCAGTACCACCCGGAAGCCTCGCCCGGCCCGCAGGACAGCCACTATCTGTTCGACCGCTTCGTCGAGCTGATGGCGGAGAAGAAGGCGGCGTAAGGCCGCCGGCCTGACGCGCACGAGAAAAAGGGGGGAGCCGCGTCGCGCGGCTCCCCCCTTTTCATTGGCCGGCTCAGCGGCCGGCGGGCGGCTCGTCCTTGGCGCCGCCGCGCGGCGGCACCCGTTGCACCCCGCCGTAGCAGGTGGTCCCCCCGCGTCCGCCGGGCGAGCCGGCGGGCTGGCCATAGTCGGTGGCGTCGGGGGCCGGCCTGTCCTTGTTCCTCTCGCCGGAGCCCTGATCGGCCCTCTTCTCGGCCTTATTTTCGCTGGATCGTCGGTCCTTCGGGTCGGTGTCGCGGTCGTTCATCGTGACCTCCCATCACGGGCGGACCATATCCTTCGCTGGTCCATTCCCGCTCCAACATTTGGTTGTGCCGACGGGTTCCGAACAGCCATGCCGATTCAACCGTCTCTCTCATCCCGGGCCCTGTGCCCGCTGTGCGGCCGCCCGATGGTGCCGGGCGCCAGCCTCAACGAGCACCATCTGGTTCCGCGCACCTACGGCGGACGCGAGACGGTCACGATGCACCGCATCTGCCACGCCAAGATCCACGCGGTGCTGACCGAGCAGCAGCTGCGCGACCATTACCACGACCTGGACAGCCTGCGCGGCCAGCCCGACCTCGCCGCCTTCGTCCGCTGGGTGCGGCGCAAGCCGCCGGAGTTCGTCGACGGCCACGCCAAGGGGGATCGGCGGCGGAGGCGTTGAAAGCCTCCACCGGCCGCAGGGCGCGTCAGATGATCTCGCGGGCGCGGCCCTTGAACATGGCGGCGGCGAGGCCGAGCGCGTCCGGGGTGCCGCGCGCCAGCGCCTCGACGAAATGCGCCGCCTGCTTGGCCTGGACCTTGGCCGGCATCGGCGGCTCGTTGTTGTCGACGAGGCAGTCGACCACCACCGGGCCGGGGTGGGCCAGCGCCGCGTCGAGGATCGCGCCGCACTCCTTGGGATCGCGGACGGTGAAGCCCGTGCCGCCGCAGGCCTCCGCCACCTTGGCGAAGTCGATGGGCTGGAGGTCGCAGACATATTCGGGGTTGCCGAGCATCACCATCTGCTCCCAGCGGATCTGCCCGAGCGAGCCGTTGTTGTTGATGATCACCTTGACCGGCAGCCTGTACTTCACCGCCGTCGCGAACTCCGCCATCAGCATGGAGAAGCCGCCGTCGCCGACATAGGCGACGACCTGCCGGTCGGGATAGGCGATCTGCGCCGCGATGGCGTAGGGCAGGCCGGGGGCCATCGTCGCCAGATTGCCGGACAGCGTGTGCATCTGCCCGCGCTTGACCGGGATCTGGCGCGCCCACCACGTCGCGATGGTGCCGCTGTCGCAGGCGACGATGGCGGTGTCGGTCAGCCGCTTGCCGAGTTCCCAGGCGGCGACCTGCGGCTTCATCGGCACGTCGGGGCGGCTGCCGCGCTCCTCCATCAGGCGCATCCATTCCGCCTTGCCCTCCTGCGCGCTCTTCAGGAAGGAGCGGTCCTCGTGCCGCCGCACCCGGTCGTGCAGGATATCGAGCGCCAGCGCGCAGTCGCCGACCAGCCCCGCCTCCGCCGGGCAGCGCAGGCCGATGCGCGACGCGTCGAGGTCGATCTGGATGGTGCGGGCCTGTCCGGGCTTCGGGTAATACTCGATGTAGGGAAAGGTCGATCCGGCGATCAGCAGCGTGTCGCAGCTCTCCAGCGCCGTCTGCGACGGCTCGGTGCCGAGCAGCCCGATCTGGCCGGTGGTGAAGGGGCTGTCGTCGGGCACCGCCGCCTTGCCGAGCAGGGCCTTGACGATGACGGCGCCCAGCCTGTCGGCGAGCCGTTCGAGCTGGTCGGTGGCGCGCAGCGCGCCCTGGCCGGCCATGATGACGATGCGCTGGCCGGCGTCGAGAATCTCGACCGCGCGGCGCATCTCGCTCTCGGCCGGCACCGGGAGTTCCGGGGCGAACAGGGCGTTGGTGTGGCCCTTGACGTTGCGCGGCGCCCGCGTGTCGTCCTTGGCCGCCTGCTCCTGGAGGTCGACCGGCATGGTGACGTGGGCGACGCCGCGGTGGGCCAGCGCCGTGCGGCAGGCGAGAGTCGCGATGTTGGCGACGTGGGCGGCGCCCATGATGCGCTGGTTGAACAGCGCGACGTCCTGGAAGACCTTGTCGAGCTCGACGTCCTGCTGGGTGCTGGTGCCGATCAGGTCGTGGTATTGCAGCCCGGTGATCGCCAGCACCGGCTGGTGGTCGAGCTTGGCGTCGTAGAGGCCGTTCAGCAGATGCAGGCCGCCGGGACCGGAGGTGGCGATGCAGACGCCGAGCCGTCCGGTGAACTTGGCGTAGCCGCAGGCGGCGAAGGCGGCGGCCTCCTCGTGGCGGACCTGGATGAAGCGGATCTCGTCCTTGCGGCGGCGCAGCGCCTCGATGATGCCGTTGATGCCGTCGCCGGGAATGCCGAAGACGGTGTCGACCCCCCAATCCACCAGGACGTCCACCAGGATGTCGGATGCCGTGCGAGCCATGGGCGCTGTCTCCGTGCCGCGTGAGGGGAGGCGGGGGAAAGGGCGGGGGGCCTGTGTCCGTCCGCCGCCCACCGCTCCCGCGCCTTGCCAACAGGAGGTGCGCGGGCCGGTTCCGGGCGGACGGCCGTCTTGTGGTCGGGTGATTGCCGCTTTATGGGTGGACGAAGCATTCGCCCGCCTCCCGCCGGTGCGATCCTGTCCGCCCCCCGGCCGAAAGGTCAGCCGCCCGTGAAGATCCACATCATCAACCCTGCCGTCGATCTGCCCAGCTACCACGGCGCCGAGGTCTACGCCGCCTGGGGGCTGGAGGGCCGGACGGCGGTGGCCGATCTGGCGACCGCCACCCTGGCCGCCTTCGTGCCGGAGGGGTGGGACATCCGGATCACCGACGAGGCGATCGCGCCGCTCGATTCCGCCGGTGATGGGTACGACGTCGTGGCGATCACCGGGAAGGTGACGCAGCGCGCCCGCATGTTCGAACTGGCGGCGCTCCACCGGGCGCGCGGGGCGCTGGTGATGATCGGCGGGTCCTACGCCTCGCTCAGCCCGGACGATGTCCGGCCGCACGCCGACGTGCTGGTCACGGGCGAGATCGAGGACATCGCCGCCGGGCTGTTCGCCGACCTCGCCGCCGGCACCTGGAGGGACCGCTACGAGGGCGGGCGGCCCGACCTGCGGTCGTCGCCGGTGCCGCGCTGGGACCTCTACCCGAACCGGGGGGCCAATCTCGGGACGCTCCAGACCTCGCGCGGCTGCCCGTTCCAGTGCGACTTCTGCGACGTCATCCAGTATCTCGGCCGCCGCCAGCGCCACAAGGATCCCGAGCAGGTGATCGCCGAGCTGGAGGTCCTGTACCGTCACGGCTACCGGCGCGTCCTGCTGGCCGACGACAACTTCACCGTTCACCGCCGCCACGCGCACGCCGTGCTGGCGGCCCTGCGCGCCTGGAACGCGGCGCACGCCGACGACCCCATGCAGTTCATGACCCAGGTGTCGGTCGACCTCGCCCGCGACCCGGAGCTGATGGAGGCGTGCAAGGCGGCGGGGCTCGACACGGTCTTCATCGGCATCGAGACGGTGAACGAGGACAGCCTGCGCGAGTCGGGAAAGCGGCAGAACCTGTACCAGGGGGCGGCCGACGCGCTGGCCGCCATCCTGTCGCACGGGATCGCCGTCTACGCCGGCATCATCGTCGGCTTCGACGCCGACCGGCCGGACATCTTCGCGCGGCTGGCCGGCTTCCTCCAGGACTCGCCGGTGCCGATGCTGTCGGTCGGGGCGCTGGTGGCGCCCAACGGCACGCCGCTGCACGACCGGCTGAAGGCCGAGGGCCGGCTGGTCGGCGCCGACTGGCAGAGCGCCAGCAGCCCCTTCGCCACCAACATCCAGCCCGCCGGCATGAGCCAGCCGGAACTGCTCGACGGCGTGTCGCGGCTGTGCGCCGATCTCTACGCCCCGGCGGCCTTCGAGCGGCGGGTCATGAACTTCCTGGCCGCCTATGGCGCCCCGGAGGCCCGGCCGGCGGACACGCCGCAAATGGTTCCCCTGCCGCCGACCGAGCGCGCGCTGATCAAGCGTCTGTCCGGGCTGGGCGAGGCGGAGAAGCGGATGATCCTGCGGGTGCTGGGCGCGGCCATGGCGCGGCCCGACGCGCAGCGGGCGGTCGTCGAGTTCCTCAGCCGCTACGCCCAGGTCCGCCACATGCTGGGCGCGGTGCCCGCCGGCGTCGCGGCCTCGCGGCGGGCGGCGGGCGTCTGAGAAGGGCTGTCAGGCGGCGCGGCGGGCGGCGGTGCGGCGCTTCATGGCCCTATCGGCCGCGTCGGCGCGCTCCAGGGCGCGGGCGATCAGGTCGTCGAACAACGAGCCCATCGGGCGCTCCAGCGGGTCCGGCCGGGCGAACTGCGGGCCTTCCATCAGCAGCGAGCCTTCCTCGCCGGGGCCGACGACGCGCCAGCCGCGGCTCTTCATCTCGGCGACGCGCGTCCTGGAAATCAGCGCGCGGGTGTGGTCGGGAGCGAACGCGTCCATACTCTGGTCCCCCATGACAGGTGAGCACGGCAGACGGCCATGACAGGCTGGCGATGGGAAAAGCCTACCGCCCGAAACCGAACGAAACAAGAACGAAAAGGAGAAATCCGACTCTTTTGCCCGGAGATCCCTTGCCCTTGGCGGCGCTTGTGGAAAGATCAGGAGGACAGCCAGCGAATGCAAGCCGACGATGTGAACAAAAAGAGGACAATCATGAGCGGCGTCCGCACCGAAACCGACAGCTTCGGTCCCATCGAGGTTCCCGCCGACCGTTACTGGGGCGCCCAGACCCAGCGTTCGCTCCAGAATTTCCGCATCGGCGGCGAGCGCATGCCGGCCCCGCTGGTCCGCGCGCTCGGCATCCAGAAGCGCGCCTCGGCGGTGGCCAACATGCGGCTGGGGGCTCTCGACCCGACGCTCGGCGACGCCATCGCCGCCGCCGCCGACGAGGTGATCGACGGCACGCTGGCCGACCATTTCCCGCTGGTCGTCTGGCAGACCGGCTCGGGCACCCAGACCAACATGAACGCCAACGAGGTCATCGCCAACCGCGCCATCGAGCGGCTGGGCGGCGTGCTGGGCTCCAAGGCGCCGGTCCACCCCAACGACCATGTCAACATGGGGCAGTCGTCGAACGACAGCTTCCCGACGGCGATGCACATCGCCGCCGCCGAGCAGATCGCCCACGCCCTGGTTCCGGCGCTGGAAAAGCTGCGCGCGGCGCTGGCCGCCAAGGCCGACGCGTTCCGCGACATCGTCAAGATCGGCCGCACCCACCTCCAGGACGCGACGCCGCTGACGCTGGGGCAGGAGTTCTCCGGCTACGCCGCGCAGGTCGCCTACGGGATCGAGCGGGTGCGCTCGGCCCTGCCGCAGCTCTACCGGCTGGCCCAGGGCGGCACGGCGGTCGGCACCGGGCTGAACGCCCGGATCGGTTTCGCGGAAGCCTTCGCCGAGGAGGTCGCGACGGCCACCGGGCTGCCCTTCGTCACGGCGGAGAACAAGTTCGAGGCGCTGGCGACCCACGATTCGCTGGTGGACGCGCACGGCCACCTGAACACGGTGGCGGTGTCGCTGATGAAGATCGCCAACGACCTGCGGATGCTGGGGTCGGGGCCGCGCTCCGGCATCGGCGAGATCTCCCTGCCGGAGAACGAGCCCGGCTCCTCCATCATGCCCGGCAAGGTCAACCCGACCCAGTCGGAGGCGATGACCATGGTCTGCGCCCAGGTGATGGGCAACCAGACCACCGTCACCGTCGCCGGGGCGACCGGCCATTTCGAGCTGAACGTCTTCAAGCCGGTGATCGCCTACAACGTGCTGCAATCGATCCGGCTGCTGGGCGACGCGGCGGTCAGCCTGACCGACAACTGCGTCGTCGGCATCGAGGCCAACCGCGAGCGCATCGGCACGCTGGTCGGCAACAGCCTGATGCTGGTGACGGCGCTCAACCCGCACATCGGCTACGACAACGCTGCTAGGATCGCCAAGAAGGCCCACAAGGAGGGCACCAGCCTGAAGGAGGCCGGGCTGGCGCTGGGGCTGCTGACGGAGGAGCAGTTCGACGCCTGGGTCCGTCCCGAAAGCATGGTTGGACCGGGCTGACGACGGGGGTAGGGTAAGGGGATAGGGCGGGGGCGGAGAGCCGTCCCCGCCTCACGGCCCCCCACTTCCCGACCGTCCCGCCGGAGACGCGCCGCCATGAAGAAGCGTTCGGTGCTGATCGCCGGCCATCCCACCAGCGTCTCGCTGGAGGAGGAGTTCTGGGAGGCCCTGAAGCGGGTCGCCCAGGCGCGCGACCTGTCGGTCAACGCGCTGATCGAGGAGATCGACCGGACGCGCTCCGGCAACCTGTCGAGCGCCATCCGCGTCCACATCCTGAACAGCCTGCTGGCGCGGGAGGCCGACGCCCTGGAGAGCCGCTCCCTGGAGAGCCACCCCCTGGACAGCCGTCCGGATGGGGCGTAAACGAGCGGCCTGCCCACAACACTCCCACCGCCGCGGGTGCCGCCCCTTGCCGTACGATTTCGCGTGGCTCGATCTGGTCGCGTTCGTCTGGTTCATCGCCGGCTGGACCGGATTCACCATCATCCAGGACCATCTGATGTCCGGGCGCCGGATGGTCAACCAGCATCTGAAGGTCATCCGCCGCCATTGGATGGAGCGGATGCTGGAGCGCGACAACCGCATCATGGATTCGCAGCTGCTCGGCCACACGATGCACAGCTGCACCTTCTTCGCCTCGACCAACATGCTGGTGCTGGCCGGCCTCGTCGGGTCCTTCGGCGCCATCGAGCACGCGCATGATCTGGTGCTGAGCCTGTCCTTCACGGTGAAGACGTCGCGCCAGCTCTTCGAGATCAAGATGGTGACGCTTGTGGCGATCTTCACCTTCGGCTTCTTCAAGTTCACCTGGGCCCTGCGCCAGTACAACTACTGCTGCGCGCTGATCGGCGCGGCACCGCTGCCGCCGTTGCCGCCGGAGGATCTCCGCCCGACCGCCGACACCATCGCCCAGGCGCTGACGCTGGCCATCGCCGCGCTCAACGGCGGCATGCGCGCCTATTATTTCGCGCTGGCGGTGCTGGCCTGGATCGTCGGCCCGATCCTGTTCATGCTGGCGACCACCGCCGTCATTGTCGTTCTCACCCGGCGCCAAGCCTTCTCGCCGACCGAGAAGGTGATCCGCGTGCAGATGGCCCGGTTGGAAAGAAGCCAATCAACCAAACCTCAATAATACATCAAAAGCCACACGATATACGGGGCGTGCGACCAAATATCCTCTACTCGACCGGGTGTCGGGATGCTTCAGTGTTGACCGTTGCACGGCGAACTCTCGAAGGAAGCGCCGCGGCATCGCAAAACGGGATTGCAAAGCGAAGCGCAAAGCGCAAAGCAAAGAGGGCAAAGAAATGGATGCCGACACCGCATGGGCGATCATGGCTTCTCTGGATGAAGCGGAAGAATTGTTGAGCCGGATGCATCTGCGCGACGGTCAGGCCGGCGCCAGCGCTCTGGCGCAGAACCGCAGCCTTCTCGACGCGGCCCGCCAGCGGCTCGAACAAGCCCACGCGATGGAGTGAGCGCCCTCCGCCGCCGGGTGGCGGATCAGCTCTTCCAGAGCACCTTGCCGCCGCCGCGCACCTTGGTCCAGTCCTTGGCGAAATAGGCGAAGTCCCGCGACGGGCGGCTGAACAGGAAGCCCTGGGCCAGCGGCACCTTCAGGTCGGCCAGAAGCTGGGCGTGGACCGGCTCCTCCACCTGCTCGCCGATCAGGATCATGCCGAGCTGGCGGCAGACGTCGACCATCGAGCGCAGCATCGCCATGTCGCGCGGGTTCTCGACCGCGCCGCGCACGAACTGCCCGTCGATCTTCGCGTAATCGGCCTGGATGCCGTACAGCGACTGGAAGGAGGTCGAGCCGGCGCCGACATCGTCCAGGCAGATGCGGTAGCCGGACTGCCGCAGCTTTTGCAGCACCTCGTTCAGCCGGGCGATGTCGGTGACGACGACGGTTTCCGTCACCTCGATCAGCAGCTTGCGGCGCAGGTCGCCGTAGGGCTCGACCACCGACTGGAACTGCTTGAGGAAGATCGGGCTCATCAGCGTCTTGGCCGACAGGTTGATCGCCACGTCGGGCAGGTTCGGTTCCCGCCGGTGACTGTTCAGCGTGTCGAGCACCGTCTGCGTCAGCAGCAGGTCGAAATCGTAGATCAGCCCGACATCCTCGGCGAAGGCGATGAAGGCGGCCGGGGAGTTCATTCCGTCGACCCGCGTCAGCGCCTCCAGGTGATGGACCGCCTGGGTCTCCATGTCGACGATGGGCTGGTAGACGACGAAGAAGTCCTTGTTCTCGATGGTGGCGCGCAGCCGGCCGATGCGCTCCACCGCGTCGGCCATCATCCGGTTGGCGCCGTCCTCCAGGCTCGAGATGGTGAACTCGCCGCCCTGCGCCGAGGCGAAGGCCTGCACCGTGTAGACCAGCGCGCGCGCCGCGTCGGCGGCGTCCAGCCGGTCGTCGGTCATGTCCATCGTCCAGGAGCGGATGCCGCCCGGCAGGGCGCCGCCCGCCGCCTGGATGATCTGGGTGATGTGGCCCTGCACCTCGCGCCCGTCGATGTCGGCGGCGTGCACGATGCCGTAGCGGTCGCCGGCCAGTTGCCCGACGCTGTCGCCGTCGACCGACAGGCCGCGCAGATAGGCGTCGATGCCCTCCTTCACCTCCTCCGCGGCGCCCTCGGGCATCGCCTGCACCATCGCCTGGAAGCCGTCGACCAGCAGCAGGGTCAGCCCCTGGTCGAGCCCCCGTTCGCGGGCGCTGTGGATGCGCTCCTCCAGGATGCTGTTGAAGGCGTGCTCGTCCATCAGCTCCCCCACCGGGGCGGTGCCGGCGGCGCTGTTGCGCGGACCGGAGGCGAGCAGGACGGTCAGGAACAGCGAGCCCGGACAGGAATCGAGCCGGCAGCCGCCGAGCAGCGCCGGGAACTTCTGGCCGTCGATCGCCTGGAAGACGACGCGGGCCGGCTTGATGCGGGCCTTTTCCTGGATGCGCTTGAACAGGACATGGACGTATTTGCGGTCGCTGGGGGCCACCACGTCGAGCAGGTTGCTGCCGACCAGGGTGCCGACCTCCCCGCGGGTCAGGTGGCAGCGGGCGCCGGCGGAGAACAGGATGGTCCCCATGCTGTCGGTTTCGAGCAGCAGGTCGGCGGCGGCGAAGGCGAAGCCGACAAAGCGGTCCCGGTCGCGGCTGGACTGCGGCCGGCGTGTTCCGGCGGCGGGCAAGGTGGGTCGCATTGCGGTGTCCTGCTGCGCGGAGTTCATCATCGCCCAAACGCAAATTGAATCAAAGTTTAGAGATTTTCCTTCTTTTCAATTGGAGAGTAACGAAGATCGGACAGGGTTAAAAGAGAAGGATTTGTCCTTAATATCCGTTAAGCGTTATCTATCTTCCCGCAATATCGACCCCGGCGCGAAGAGGCTGGGGCCGATCGCCCGCCTCCGTTACGAACGGCGCAGGTCCGACAGACGCAACGTGGTGGCCCGCTGGTCGGTTCCCGCCGCGTCGACCAGGGCGAGGGCGACGGTCCCGGCCTCCCAATCGAGGTCGATCCGGCCGAAATTGGCGGCGATGAAGCGGTCACCGAGCCGATTCGGCCCGGATTCCCGGCTGTTCGCCGGCGCCACCTGGTTGAGGCCGCTCGAGGTGATCTCGGTCAGCGGGTAGGGCAGGCCGGCCGCCTCGCGGTAGAGCGCGCCGACATGCCGGTCGCCCGACAGCAGGATCACCCCCTCGGCGCCGCTGCGGCCGATCAGGGCGTAGAGCCGGTCGCGCTCTTGCGGCAGATTGCCCCAGCGCTCCCAGCCGTGGCCTTCGGCGAGCAGCTGGATCGAGGAGACCAGCAGCCGGACCTCGGCCGGCTCCTTCAGCCGCTCCTCCAGCCACGCCCATTGGTCGGGTCCCAGCATGGTCTTCGCCGGGTCCGGGTCGGGCAGGTAGCGCTCGCGGCCCGGCGCGCCGCGCTGGTCGGTCTTCAGCAACGGCGAGCGGAAGCTGCGGGTGTCGAGCATGATCACCTGCACCCGCCGTCCTGGCGGGCCGATGACGCGCGCGGTGTGGACGCCCTCGCGGTTCCAGCGGGGATCCTCGGGCGGCAGCTCCCAGAACTCGGCGAACAGCCGCTGCGACTCCCGCCGGAGCGGGTAGGAGGCGCCGCCGTCGTTGCGGCCCATGTCGTGGTCGTCCCACACGGCCATGACCGGCACCGTCCGGCGCAGGGTCCGGTAGCCGTCGATGGTCATCGCCTGGGCGTAGGCGGTGCGCAGTTCGGCCAGATCGGGGGATTCGGAATCGCCGTAGACGTTGTCGCCGGCGAACAGGAACAGCTCCGGCTTGGCGGCGAGCACGGCGTCCCAGATCGGCTGCGGCCGCTTCTGGTCGGCGCAGGAGCCGAAGGCGATGCGGGTCAGCGCGGCGTCGGGGGCGAGGACCGGAGCGGCGTCGATTCCCGCCAGCGCGGCGGCGGCGGCCTGCGGCACGGCGACGGAGGCCAGCGCCCCCAGCAGCACCGTCCGGCGCGGTGGGGCGGCGGGTGGGGCTGGGGGCGTGTCGCTCATGGCCATGTCCTTTGCTGGAATGCGTCCGCTGGGTCAGGTCCGGGGCAGCAGGCGGGTGACGTGTCCCATCTTGCGGCCGGGGCGGGCTTCCGCCTTGCCGTAGAGGTGCAGGCGGGCGCCCGGCTCGGCCATCAGCTCCGGCCAGCGAAGGGCGTCCTCGCCGATCAGGTTGGTCATCTCGGCGTCGGCCACCCGCTCGACCGAGCCCAGCGGCAGGCCGCAGACGGCGCGGACGAGCTGCTCGAACTGCGAGGCGGCGCAGGCGTCCATCGTCCAGTGGCCGGAATTGTGCGGGCGCGGCGCCATCTCGTTGACCAGCACGGCGCCGTCGGCGGTGACGAACATCTCCACCGCCAGCACGCCGACCAGATCGAGCGCCTCGGCGATGCGGCGGGCGACCCGCTCGGCCTCGGCCGCCGTCTCCGGCGCGACGCGGGCCGGGGCGAGGGTGACGTCGAGGATGCCGTCCTTGTGGCGGTTCTCCACCGCCGGATAGGCGACCATGGCGCCGTCGCCGCCGCGCGCGACGATCACCGAGACCTCGCAGGCGAAGGTGACGAAGCCCTCGACGATGCCGTCGACGGCGCCGATGGCGGCCCAGGCCTCGGCCGGGTCGGTCCCTTCGCCGATGCGCGCCTGCCCCTTGCCGTCATAGCCGAGCCGGGTCGATTTCAGGACGCAGCGCGGCCCGATCTCCGCCACCGCGCGGGCGACGTCGTCGGCGCTCCCCGCCGCGCGCCACGGGGCGGTGGCGATGCCGAGGGCGTTGACGAAGGACTTCTCCTTGACGCGGTCCTGCGCCACCGACAGCAGGTTCGGTCCCGGATTGACGCTGGTGAAGCGGCGCAGATGCTCGACGGTGGCGACCGGGACATTCTCCCATTCCAAAGTCACCGCGTCGACCGAGCGGGCAAAGCGCTCCAGCGCCGCCAGATCGTCCCAGCCGGCGATGGTCGCGGCGGCCGAGACCTGGGCGCAGGGGCTTCCGGCGGCGTCGGGCGCGTAGACATGGGTCCGGTAGCCGAGCCGGGCGGCGGCCAGCGCCGTCATGCGGCCGAGCTGACCGGCGCCGAGCATGCCGATGGTGGCGCCGGGGGCGAGGCGGGGCGGAAGGGAAGCGGACATCTCAGGCGGTCTCGTCCACCGGGGCCTCGGCCACGGCGGCGGTCTGGCGGGCGCGCCAGACGTCGAGCGCGTAGGCGACCGCCGGATCCATCAGGGCGATGACCGAGCCGGCCAGCAGCGCGGCGTTGATGGCGCCGGCCTTGCCGATGGCCAGCGTGCCGACCGGCACGCCGCCCGGCATCTGGACGATCGACAGCAGGCTGTCCATGCCCTTCAGCGCGTGGCTCTCGACCGGGACGCCGAAGACCGGCAGCGGCGTCATCGACGCGGCCATGCCGGGCAGGTGGGCGGCGCCGCCGGCCCCGGCGATCACCACCTTCAGCCCGCGCGCCTTCGCGGTGGTGGCGTACTCCACCAGCCGGGCGGGCGTGCGGTGGGCCGAGACGATGCGGACCTCGTGGGGAATTCCGAGCGCCGTCAGGGTGTCGGCGGCGTGCTTCATGGTGGTCCAGTCGGACTGGCTGCCCATGATGATGCCGACCAGCGGCGAACCGTTCGGGGTGCTGTTCTGGGATTCGGCGGACACGGCGGCGCGCTTTCCTCAAGAGCCGGAAAGCGGCGGATTATAGGAGGAGTCGGGCCGGAGTCCAGCGCATCGGCGCGCGCCGGGCCGGGGACGCGGCGAAAACCGAGCGCGCCGCTGCGACATCCCGGACCTTTCGCCGCCGCATGGCTCCCCGTATGCTGCGTGCCCATATGTCCTGATCATCGCACTCAACCGGACCGCACCCCATGACCGACGCCACCGACGCCGAGAACCGCCGCGACATCCGCACCGCCATGGCCGAGGAGCGCATGGCGTCCGTGGGCATCGACGAGGCGTCCATCGAGACGCTGGTGCGGACCTTCTATGGCAAGATCATGACGGACGAGGTGCTGGGGCCGATCTTCGGCCGCGCCATCACCGACTGGGAGCCGCATCTGCGCAAGATGATGGATTTCTGGTCCTCGATCGCCCTGCTGACCCAGCGCTACGACGGCCGGCCGATGCCGGTCCACATCCAGCTCGGTCTGGAGCCGCAGCATTTCGAGCGCTGGCTCGGCCTGTTCCGCGAGACCGCCAACGAGCTGTTCCCCGGCGAGGGCGCCGCCTTCCTGATCGGCAAGGCGGAGAACATCGCCCGCAGCTTCCAGATGGGAATCCAGTTCTTCACCGTGCCGAAGAAGCCGGAGGCCTGAGGGTTCCGCTCGTCCTTCGTTGATCATGCCCGGCCTTGAGCCGGGCACCCGCGGCCGCAAGCCGTGACTCGACGGTTGCCCGCGGACGACCGGGACAAGCCCGGTCATGACCGGGAACGGGAGTGAGGAAGTGACCGGGCAATCGCGAAAGGATCGGGGATGGTCCGCCGCCGTCAGGCGATGATGTCGGGAAGCAGACGGCTTTCCAGCAGCATGATCTGATCCTTCAACATCAGCTTGCGCTTCTTCAGGCGTTGCATCTGGAGCTGGTCGTAGGGCGCGCGCTCGACCAGCCGGGCGATGACGTCGTCCAGATCACGGTGTTCGCTGCGCAGGGTGGCCAGCTTTTCCTTCAGGATCTCTTGCTCGTTCATTGCGCCCGTTGCGAGTGGCCGGTTGCTCTTGAAACTTTTGCGTCTTCGTCTGTTCCTGACCCGCGCCCGCCGTGGCGGCGTCACGGGGTGCCCCTTGCTCAAGCGGGCGGGACTATATCAGATTTCCGGAAAAGCGGCAGCGCGAAACCTAAGCCTCTCCCGCAGGTTATGGTTCGGTGGCGGTCCGGGAATCCGGACGGGACTTTTCCCCTTCGGCGATTGCGGGAAACGCCTGTTCCGGTAACATGGGCGCCCACCGCAACAAACAGTCGAAACGGGACGGAAACCCTCAATGAACGCCCCCATCAAAGCCGGCAAGCGCATCGGCATCCTCACCAGCGGCGGCGACTGCGCCGGCCTGAACGCGGTCATCCGCGCCGCGGTCCACCGCGCGGCGGGTTACGGCTGGCAGGTTCTCGGCATCAAGGAGGGGACGCAGGGCCTGTTGCAGCGTCCGGTCCAGTACCAGACGCTCGACCTCGGCAACGTCGACGGCACCATGATGCGCCAGGGCGGCACCATCCTCGGCACCACCAACCGGGGCGATCCCTTCGCCTACCCGATGAGCGACGGGACGCTGAAGGACCGCTCCGACGAGATCATCGGCGGCTACCGCGAGCTTGGCCTCGACGCGCTGATCGGCATCGGCGGCGACGGCAGCTTCGCCATCCTCCACAAGCTGGCCCAGAAGGGCGGCTTCCCGATGGTCGGCGTGCCGAAGACCATCGACAACGACCTCGGCATGACCGAGGTCTCGGTCGGCTACGACACCGCCGTCGCCGTGGCGGTCGAGGCGCTCGACCGTCTCCAGCCGACCGCCGCCAGCCACCAGCGCGTCATGGTGCTGGAGGTGATGGGCCGCGACGCCGGCCACATCGCGCTGGCCGCCGGCATCGCCGGCGGGGCCGACGTGATCCTGATCCCGGAGATCGCCTATTCGATCGAACGCATCGCCGAGAAGATCCAGGAGGTGCGCTCCACCGGCCGCAACTTCGCCCTGGTGGTGGTGTCGGAGGCGGTCAAGACGCTGGAGGGCACCGGCGTCAAGAAGGTGCTCCAGGGCGGTGAGAAGCGCTATGGCGGCATCGGCGACTACATCGGCGAGAAGATCGCCGACGCGACCGGGGCCGAGACCCGCGTCACCGTGCTGGGCCATGTCCAACGCGGCAGCATGCCCAGCCCGCGCGACCGTCTGGTCGCCTCGGCCTTCGGCGTCCACGCCGTCGACCTGATCGCCGAGGGCAAGTTCGACCGCATGGTCGCCTGGTCGAACCGCGGCGTGATCGACGTGCCGATCACCGACGCCATCGCCCAGTATTCCTGCGTCGAGCTGGACAGCGCGCTGGTCAAGACGGCGCGCGGTCTCAGCATCAGCTTCGGCGACTGAGGCGGATGGCCGCCAACCCGTTCTGGGCCTTCTCCCTGGCCGTCTACGGGCGGCCGGGGGTGCCCGCCGCCTGTCTGGCGCTCCAGGACGGGCGCGGCGTCGACGTCAACCTGCTGCTGTTCGCCGCCTGGGCGGGGATGGACTGCGCGGCGGCCCTGTCGCCGGCCACGCTGGAGCGGATCGACGCCGCCGTGGCGGACTGGCGGCGGGAGGTGGTCCGGCCGTTGCGCGCCGTGCGCCGCCGGGTGAAGGCCGAGGACGACGGGCTGTACACCCGGATGAAGGCGGTGGAGCTGGAGGCCGAACGCATCCAGCAGGACCGGCTGTTCGCGGCCGGCGGGCTGTCGCCGTGCCCTGGCGGCGGCGTGGCCCTGGCGGCGGCGAACATGGCGCTGCTGGTGCCGGGCGGCGACCCGGCTCTGGCCGCGCTGGTCGCGGCGCTGGCCGGCGGAGGCGGCTTCAGCGGTTGAGAATGAGCGTGTTCGGATCGCGCTCGACGTCGGACACCAGGAAGGCCTTGCCGACGTAGAAGGCGCTGCACCGCTTGCCGCTGACCAGACGGGTGAGCGAGGCTTCCCATTCCCGTCCCTTGGGGCCGACGATCCGCAGCTTGAGCTGATCGACCAGGGGATAGATCTGGTAGGGCTCGATGACGACCGGCTCGGCGCCGGCGGTGGCGAACACCGCCTGGTTGAGCGTCAGCGTCTTGCCGTTGACCTCCAGCGACACGTCCTGTGCCCAAGGGCAGCCGCCGCCGGGTTTGGCCCCTTCGTTCGCCAGCGCGGTCGAATCGGTGAAGGGAACGCCGGCGAGCAGCGCGGCGGCAACCGGAAGGAGCCGGATGAGGCGGCCGGACGGACGGCGCGGCGGTCGGCTCGAAAGGCGTGTCATGGCCCGCTCCTGGTTGGACGAAGCGGGGGATATCAAGGCGTCGGTCACGGCACAATCCAGGGCTATTCCGGATGCGGACCTTAATCCGCTCCGGCAAAGGCAAGGCATGACCGTTTTAAGCATCCGCCTCGACAATCACGCAAGACAACAAAGGTTACTTTGTGAAACCAAATGTCGGGATTTGCGGTCGGAATGCGGCATCGGGCCGGAGGGGGCCGGCCCGATGCCGTATCCTTGTCAGCGCTTGACCCCGTCGCCGTGGCGCGAGCAGTCGTAATCGTCGGTGCCCGCCTCGGCGCGGCCGCCGTTGGACGTGTTGTAGCGCGGATCGTCGCAGCGGCCGTTGCGGGCGTAGCGCGCGTCGGAGTCGCCCGAACCGAACAGGCCGCCACCGCCGCTGCTGCCGAACAGGCCACGGTCGTTGCCGGACTGGTTGCAGGCGGCCAGCGCCAGCGGGGCGGCCACCAGAATGGCGAGGCGGAGGGCGGATTTCATGGTGATGCCTTTCCTGTTGGGGGATTGATGGGTTGATCCATCCCCCCTCAACAGCGAAAGGCCGCCCTCCATTCCCTTCGCGGGTTCATTCGACCGGCAGGAAGACCCTGCTTTTGCCTTCGGTCGCCCACAGCTCGCCGCTTTCCAGGTCGAACCACCAGCCGTGCAGGCTCAGCGTGCCGGCCTCCACCCGTTCGCGGACGAAGGGGAAGGTCATCAGGTTGTCGACCGAGGTGCGGATGGCCGCGCGCTCGATGACGCCGGGATTCTGCTGGAGCCGCTCGGCGTCCGCCTTGCTGGCCTCGTTCCCGGTCCCGCCGAGGTAGGGGTCGAGCGCCGAGCCGGCGATCGACACCCAGGGCGACACGAAATCGTCGTCGGTCGTCTGGCCGGTGCGCAGGCGGATCAGCCCCTGGATGCCGCCGCACTGGGCGTGGCCCAGCACGATGACGTGCGAGACGCCCAGCGAGCGGACCGCGTATTCGATGGCCGCCGAGGTGCCGTGGTAGCTGCCGTCGGGCTGGTAGGGCGGCACGAGGTTGGCGACGTTGCGGACGACGAACAGTTCGCCCGGTTCGGCCTGGGTCAGCAGCGCCGGATCGACCCGGCTGTCGGAGCAGCCGATCATCAGGATCTCGGGGTGCTGCCCTTCCGTGACCAATTGCCGCATGCTGTCGGGACGTCGTTCGTAATAGCGGGCGCGGAACCCCTTGATGCCGGCCAGAAGCTGACGGATGGGTTGACTCTGTTGGCTGTCAGGCATCGCCGGTTGTCCCTCGTCCTGCCGGCCGGCGCGATGCCGGCCCCGCTCCATTGGGGTATAGCGGCATTGCTCTTGCAGTCCAAGTCCCCGTTGCGGCGCGGCGAAAAGAGCCCTCAACCTTCCGTGGCCGGCTTCGGCGACGGCTCGCCCCAGCGTCGCAGGTTGCCGGCGTCCAGCCCGAACAGGTCCAGGACGCGGCCGACCGAATGGTCGATCAGGTCGTCGATGCTTTGCGGCTTGGCGTAGAAGGCGGGGACCGGCGGGGCGATGACGGCCCCCATTTCGGCCAGCGCGGTCATGGTGCGCAGGTGCCCGAGATGCAGCGGGGTCTCCCGCACCATCAGCACCAGCCGCCGCCGCTCCTTCAGCGCCACGTCGGCGGCGCGGGTCAGCAGGGTGGAGGTCACGCCGCTGGCGATCTCGCTCATCGTCCGGACGGAGCAGGGGGCGACCACCATGCCCAGGGTGCGGAAGCTGCCGCTGGCGATGGCGGCGCCGATGTCGGCGGCGGCGTAGTTGACGTCGGCCAGCGCCCGCAAATCCGAGACCTTCAGGTCGGTCTCGTGCGCCAGCGTCACCTCGGCCGAGCGGCTGACCACCAGATGCGATTCGACGCCGATGCGGCGCAGGGTGGTCAGCATGCGGATGCCCAGCACGACGCCGGACGCCCCGCTGATGCCGACGACGAGACGGGAGGGCGCGGGGGAGGGGGAGGTCATGGGTGGGATGTCCCGCGGGCCTTCCCGCCGGCAAGGGGGAAGGCCCGGTGCGAGATCAATGCGCGTCTTCCTGCTCGGAGTAGGACTCGTCGTCCCGCTCGCTGCCGTAGCCGTCCTCGTCCGGATCCTGCGGGGGCAGCGGGGTGCCGCCACGGCGGATCGCCAGGGCCAGCGCCTCCTCCAGCTCGCGCTGCGAGCAGAGGCCGAGCATGACCGGGTTGCGCGGCTTGATGTTGGCGGCGTTCCAGTGGGTGCGGTCGCGCACCGCGGCGATGGTCGGCTTGGTGGTGCCGATCAGCCGGCAGGTCTGCGCGTCCGACAGTTCCGGGTGGTGCTTCAGCAGCCAGGCGATGGCGTCGGGCTTGTCGCCGCGCTTGGTGATCGGGGTGTAGCGCGGACCCTTGGAGCGCGCGGCCACCTGCGGCAGATCGACCACCAGAAGCTTCAGGCGCAGGGCCTCGTTCTTCTCGCAGCGCTCGATCTCGGCCTTGGTGAGCTGGCCGTTGGCCACGGGATCGAGCCCGACCATGCCGACCGCCACCTCGCCGTCGGCGATGGCCTGGACTTCCAGCGAATGCATCCCGCAGAAGGCTGCGATCTGCTCGAAGGACAAGGACGTGTTCTCGACCAGCCAGACGGCTGTCGCTTTCGGCATCAAGGGCAGTGCCATCATCCCTCCTGACAACTCTCGGGCCCGGCCGCGCCCGCTGGCGGGTGGCGCTGCCGGTTTTTCATCTCTGGGCGGAAATTCTTCCGGTTCCGCCCCTGGATATAGGGACGAAAGCCGGGTCAAATAAGCATGCTGACGCAGGCTCACCGGGAAAACCCGGTCGCCCACGCGTCTCTGCTAACCCGTCCCGTGCGGTCAAGGCAAGCCCGACCGCACGGGAATGGCGAGAAAGATGCGTTTTCCTTCGGTCAGGAGGCGGCGTCGGGGCCGACGGTCAGCACGATCTTGCCGATGTGGGCGCTGCTTTCCATCAGCCGGTGCGCCTCGGCGGCCTGCTCCAGCGGGAAGGTGGCGTGGATCAGCGGCTTGACCCCGCCGGCCTCCAGCAGGGGCCAGACCGTTTCGCGCAGCGCCGCGGCGATGCGGCCCTTCTCCGCCACCGGGCGGGCGCGCAGGGTCGAGCCGGTCAGGGTCAGCCGCTTCATCATGACCGGCGCCATGTTCAGCGAGACCTTCGGTCCTTGCAGGAAGGCGATGGAGACGTGGCGGCCGTCGGGGGCCATGATCTCGACGTCGCGGGCGATGTAGTCGCCGCCCACCATGTCGAGCACCACGTCGACGCCCCGCCCCCCGGTCGCCTCGCGGATGACCGCGACGAAATCCTCGGTCTTGTAGTCGATGGCGCGGTCGGCGCCGAGTTCCTCGCAGGCCCGGCACTTGTCGGCGCTGCCGGCGGTGGTGAAGACGGTGGCGCCGAACGCCTTGGCGAGCTGGATCGCCGTGGTGCCGATGCCGCTCGACCCGCCATGCACCAGCAGCGTCTCGCCGGGCTTCAGCGCGCCGCGCTCGAACACGTTGGTCCAGACGGTGAAGAAGGTCTCGGGCACCGCCGCCGCCTCGATCATCGACAGAGGTGCCGGCACCGGCAGCGCCTGCACCGCCGGGACCGTGCAGTATTCGGCGTAGCCGCCGCCGGCCACCAGCGCGCACAGCCGGTCGCCGCTGGCCCAGCCGGTGACGCCCTCGCCGATGGCGATGACGGTGCCGGACAGCTCCAGCCCCGGCAGGTCGGAGGCGCCGGCCGGCGGGTCGTAGCGGCCCTGGCGTTGCAGCGTGTCCGGGCGGTTGACGCCGGCCGCCGCGACCTCGACCAGCAGCTCGCCCGGACCGGGAACGGGGGCGGGGCGGCGGGTCGGGCGCAGAACCTCCGGCCCTCCCGGTTTGGCGATCTCGACGCAGCGCATGCTGTCGGGCAAGGAGAGGCCCATGCTGTTTCCCCCGTTTGACTCGTTGGATGGGAAAGGTAGAGTCGGGGCGCCGGGCTGACAAGCGGCGCCGGCCAAGACCCGATCACAAGCAAGGCCCGATCACGGGATTGAGGGAGGGCGTCCATGAGCTTCGAGGATCTCGAGCCGCGCGCGGCCAAGCCGGCGCCGAAGGACCTGAGCGTCCTCGGCGTGGCCGAACTGAACGACTACATCGCCGGGCTGGAGGCGGAGATCGCCCGCGCCCGCGCCGCCATCGCCGCCAAGCAGGCCCAGAAGAACGCCGCCGAGGCTTTCTTCCGCAAGTCCTGACAGGCTTCCGCAAGCCCTGACAGGGATGGGCCGAGCATGAAAAAGCCCCTTCCTCCACCCGGAGGAAGGGGCTTTCCCTTGGGGCCGGCGCCGGGGGCTAACGGGCCTGGCCGACCAGATCGCGGTAACAGTGCCAGGAGGCGTGGCCGATCAGCGGGAAGGCCAGCGCCATGCCGAGGAAGCCGGTGACCATCCCGGCCGAGGTGAACAGCGCCACCAGGAAGGCCCAGCCGATCATCGGCCGGATGTTCTCGCGCACCACGGCGGCGCTGGTCGCCATCGCGGTGAACACGTCGGTGTCGCGGTCGAGCAGCAGCGGGATCGAGACCACGGCGATCGAGAAGACGCCGGCGGCGATGACCGCGCCGACGATGGTGCCGATCAGCAGGAACGGGATCGTCTCGGCCGAGAAGAAGATGCGGTCGACCAGCTGGTCGAAGGCCGGCGGCGAGGCGGAGAAGAACAGCGCGAAGATCAGGAAGGCGACGCGGATCCAGGCCAGCAGCGCCAGCATCAGCACCAGCCCGATCCCGGCGATCTGCATCCCGTTGCGCTGGTAGGCGGCGAGCAGCTTGCCGAACGTCGGCCGCTCGCCCAGCTCCAGCAGCCGGCTGGTCTCATAGAGGCCGACCGCGAAGAGCGGCCCGAGCAGCATGAAGCCGGCGGCCATCGGCAGGATCAGATAGGCCATGTCCAGCATCGACAGCCCGGCGACGACGAGGAAGCTGGAAACCACCGCCAGCGCCCCGTAGCCGAAGCTGATGAAGGGGGCGGCCATCATGTCGCGCCATGCGGCGGACAGCCACAGCCAGGGCCGGTCGGTGCCGACCGCGCGGATGGGCGGCAGATAGGCGGCGGATTGTGTGGGCTGCGACGAACCGCGAAACGACGTCATGTCGACCATGATGCCGGTCCTCCCCCGAATGCCAGACGGTGCGCCCCATGGCGCTCACGGGTCGATCCTCACACGAGCCGGACGACTGTCGCAATGACGAATTGTTGGTTCTGCGAATAGTCACAGAAAAATGGAGGTTATTCCGACTGCGTAACTTGGTTTTTCATCGCCTTTGGTGGAGGCTTCACCGGAAGCCGCTGCGGAATCGCCTATGCCGGATCGTCAAGCTTCTTTCCATCCAAAGTCTGAGTGGAGCGCTCGGCTTCCTTGCGGTCGCGTTCCTTCTCGGTCTTGGTGCGGCCGAATCGGATCCGATTCGCGTCGGCCTCCTTGGCGCGCTCGGCGCGCGCGCGGGTCTTGCGGAAGCGGTTGAGGTTGACGACGTCGCCCATGGCTCGGTCTCCGTCTGCGGTGCGGGGGGAAGGGGGCATTCTGGCGTCGGCGGAAGCGCCGGGGTGGGGAAAATTTCGGACAGGCCGTCATTTGGCCGTGGGATCGCCCAAATTGCTTGTTTTCTCTGCGGGCGCTAGCTTAGCGAAGGGCGGTTCGGGGGAGAAGGCCGGGCCCGGCCCGGCGCTGTGTTCGGCAGGCGGGCCGGTTCGGGGCCGGTTCGATGGATGACGGGGCATGGCCGGCGGCACGGCCGGCCGCAGGGAAGGCGGACACGCGGTGAAGAAGATTGTGATCGCTGCACTGGCCGGACTGGCGGCGCTGGCCGGTGCCGTTCTGGTGGCGCCGAACCTGATCGACTGGAACGCCTACAAGGGAGCCATCGCCGAACGGGTGTCGGCGGCGACCGGCCGCAAGGTCGAACTGCGCGGCGACATCGGCCTGACGCTGCTGCCTTCGCCGGCGCTGACCGTGCGCGACGCCCGGCTCGCCAACCCGCCCGGCGCCGCCGAACCCGACATGGCGCGGCTGAAGAAGCTGGACGCGCGGGTGGCGCTCGGCCCGCTGCTGACCGGCCGCATCCAGGTCGAGAGCATCACCCTGGTCGAGCCGACCTTCGTCGTCGAGGTGCTGAAGGACGGCCGCGTCAACTGGGACCTGTCCGGCGGCCCGGCGGCCGGCTCCTCCTCGCTGCCGTCGGCCGACGGCCTGGCGTCGGCGGTCAGCTTCGACCGCGTGTCGGTCGAGGGCGGCACCATCCTGTACCGCGACGACCGTTCCGGCCGGGTGGAGACGCTGGAGGCGGTGAGCGCCCGGATCGTCGCCGGCAGCCTGGCCGGCCCCTTCCAGTTCCAGGGCGACTTCCGCCTGCGCGGCCTCCCGCTGCACGGCGAGGGCACCGCCGGCCGCTTCACCGACGGCGCCGCCGTGCCGGTGCGCGCCGCGCTGTCGCTGCCCGGCACCGATTCCACGCTGCGCTTCGCCGGCATCCTGTCCGGCGGCAGCGGCAACCCGAACGGCAGCGGCGCGCTGCGCGCCCAGGGCGATCTGCGGGCCGAGGGCGGCGACCTCGCCAAGCTGTTCGATGCCAAGGCGCCGACGGCGCTGGCCCAGCCCTTCAGCCTGCGCGCGGCCGTGGAGGCGGGGACCAGCCTCGCCACCTTCACCAATGTGGAGGCGCAGCTCGGCGACACCCGCGCCACCGGCACGGCGACGCTGCGGGCGGGCGATCCGGCGCGCACCGAGCTGACGCTGGTGGTCAACCGGCTGGATCTCGATTCCTGGCTGGCGAAGGCGTCCGGCACCGGCGCGGCGCGCGGTGCGCCGGCCGCCGCGCCGTCCAGCGGGAACGGCCGCGCTGGAAGCTCCACCCCGACGGCGGCCCCGTCCCCGATTCTGCCGGCCTTCGCCCTTCCGGCCGGGGTCGAGGGGAAGCTCGATCTGGCGGTCGACGGGCTGACCTACAACGGCGGCGTCGTGCGCCAGGGGCGGCTGGAGGCCAGCCTGGGCAACGGGCGGTTGAACATCGACCGCATCAGCGCCCTGTTGCCCGGCGGGTCCGACGTCGTGGCGGCCGGCGAGGTGACGACGCCCGGCGGGCAGCCGACCGTCGATCTCCGGATGGAGGCCAACGCCGACAATCTGCGGGCGCTGCTCGACTGGATGAGGCTGGACGTGCAGGGCGTCGCCGCCGGCCGGCTGCGGCGCGCCTCGATCGCCGGGCGCATCCAGGGGCACGCCGACCGATTCGAGCTGTCCGGGCTGGATCTGCGGGTGGACAGCAGCCGTCTGTCGGGAGCCATCGCCTACGTCGACCGCGGACGCCCGGCCTTCGGGGCACGCCTGGAACTCGACCGGCTCAACCTCGACGCCTATCTGCCGTCGGCGGATCCCGCCCCAGCCACCGCTCCAGCCACCGCCGCCGCGCCCGGTCCGGGGCCGGCCGCCGGCCCGACGGCGGCGTCGGCCGCGACCCTGTCCGCCGCGCGGGCGACGCTGACGCCGCAACGGCTGCTCGGCATGGCCGACGCGAATCTCGACCTCACCATCGGGCAGCTCACGCTGCACGGGCTGCCGGTGCAGGGCATCCATCTCGACGCCACCGCCGCCGGCGGGGCGCTGACCATCCGCGAGGCGCGGGTCGACGACCTCGTCGGGCTGAAGGGGCGGATCGACGGCCAGATCGCCGGGCTGTCGCCGCTGCGCGGGGTGAACATCGCCCTGTCGGCCGACGCCGCCAACCTCGGAGGGCTGCCGAGCGCCTTTCCCTGGCCGGCCGGCGTGCCGGTGCCGGAGCGGCTGGGCGCGGTCACCGCCAAGGCGCGGCTGGCCGGCGACGCCGGCCGGCTGGCGCTGGAGCTGACCGCCGGCATGGCCGGCGGCACGCTGGAGGCCGGCGGCGCCCTTCTGGCGCTCGACAAGACGCCGGCCGCCGACGTCAAGCTGCGGGTGAGCTATCCCGAACTCGGCCGGATCGCCGCGCTGTTCGCCGACCGCCCGCTGGTGCGCGCCTACGGCCCGCTCGACCTCTACGGCGAGCTGGGCGGGACGGCCCAGGCGCCGACCCTGGGCAACCTCCAGGGCATCGTCGCCGGGACGGCGCTGCGCGGCAAGCTCTCCGCCGTCCTGGGCGAGGCGCGCCCGCGTCTGGACGCGGAGATCCAGACCGGCGATCTCGACATCGACCGGCTGCTCGCCGCTCCCCTGGCGGCTGATCCGGCGGGTGGCGAGCCGGGGTCGGGGCCGCCCCCGGCGCAGGGCGGCGCCTCCGTCGCGCTGGCGGCGCCGGTTGGCGGAAGCGGGGGAACCTCCTGGCTGCGCAGCCTCGACGGGCGGCTGGCGCTGACCGCGACGTCGCTGACGGCCGGCGGCCTGCGCATCGACCAGCCGGCCCTGCGCGCCGGGCTGACCGGCGGAATCCTGACGCTCGAGCAGCTCGACGGCGAATGGCTGGGCGGGCAGATCGGCCTGAGCGGCCGCGTCGTCGAGACGGCCGGACGCGCGCCGTCGGTCGAGGCCGACGTCACCGTGGTCAAGGCGGCGCTGTCGGAGGTCGCGGCGGGCAGCGGCATGGCGCTGGCCGGCGGCACCGTCGATCTCAGCCTGACGCTGACCAGCAGCGGGACGGATCGCGCGACGCTGCTGCACGGGCTGGCCGGGCGCGGGCGCGTCGCCGCCGCCGGCGGGACGCTGCGTGGCCTGGATCTCGCGGCCCTGCGCGACCGGCTTGCCCGCATCGACCGCCCGCAGGAGGTGCTGGGCGCCGTCGCCGGCAGCCTGCAAGGCGGCGAAACCCGCATCGACCGGCTCGATGGCCGCTTCGTCATCGATCACGGGATCGTCCGCACCGAGGACACTCGCCTGTCGTCGGCGGCGGGGGAGGGGCTGCTGAGCGGCCAGTGGTCGCTGCCGGAGGAGCGGGTGGATTTCGGACTGACCGTGAAGGTGAAGGCGACACCGCCGCTGCCGCCGCTGACCCTGCGGGTCGTCGGCCCGGCGGCGGCGCCGACCCAGAGCCTGGACATGCAGGCGGTTCAGGAGCATTTCGCCCGCGCCGCCAAACCCTAGAGCCGCCGGGCCGCTTGCGGGGCGCCGCATGGCACGGCTGCGCGCTGCGGTGCGGAGGAAAACGGCCAAGGGCGTTGAAGTCGGCCGGTCCGGCCGCCATAATGTACAAACGGTAACGGGAAGTTTGAGCGATGCAGGTGGACAACAAAATTCTGGACGATCTGGCCCGTGTCGCGGGCGGCGCGCTCGGCGCCTTTTCGTCCTTGCGCGAGGAGGCCGAGGGCCAACTGCGCGCCCAGCTCGAACGCGTGCTGTCGCGCATGGACGTGGTCGGCCGCGAGGAGCATGAGGCCGTCCGCGCCATGGCCGCCAAGGCCCGCGCGGAGCAGGAGGCGATGGCCGAACGGCTCGCCACGCTCGAGGCCACCGTCGCCTCGCTGATGGCGGCCGTGCCGGTCGCCCACGCTCCGGCCGTGGTGCCGCCCGCGGGCGCCCCGGCCGTGATCGAGGATCCGGGCGCGTCGGCCGGAACCACCGCCTGAACGGTGCCCGGTCCGGCCACGCGCTCCGGCCAAACGAGTTCCGGCCACAAAACCGTCATCGCGGTCTCACCTGAAATCGGTTGCGAAGGCCCGAAGGCTTTGGCACCGTTCCAGGAGTTGTGTCCCCTGGGCCAGTCACCCCACCATCTCGGGGCCCGGTTCCGGTAGTCGGTCTTTCCGGGTATACGGTACCGCCCGCCGCGCCTTCACAGGAGGACGCTGAACATGTCGGCTGTCGCCGTCGAAACCACCGCATCCGCCCACAACCCGCTCGACGTCGTCGAGGAGATCGTCACCGCCAACGAATGGCCGTTCGAGCGCGCCAGCGAGGATGAGCTGGTCGTCGAGATCGGCGGGCGCTGGTGCGACTACCGCCTTTACTTCGTCTGGCAGCCCGACGTCAGCGCGATGCAGTTCTCCTGCCAGTTCGACATGAAGGTGCAGGCCCCCCGCCGCACCGCCGTCGCCGAGCTGCTGGCCGAGGTCAACGGCCGCATGTGGCTGGGCCATTTCGACGTCTGCTCGGAGGAGCACACGCCGATGTTCCGCCAGACCATGCTGCTGCGCGGTGCCCGCGGCGCCGCTGTCGAGCAGCTCGAGGATCTGGTGGAGATCGCCCTGTCGGAGTGCGAGCGCTTCTACCCCGCCTTCCAGTTCGTGATCTGGGGCGGCAAGTCGGCGCAGGAGGCGGTGTCCGCCGCCATCCTCGACACCATGGGCGAGGCGTGAGCGCGATGGCCGGGGCAGGGAACGGGGGTGTTTCCGGAAGCGGCGCCAGCCTGCTGCTGGTCGGCTGCGGCAAGATGGGCGGCGCCATGCTGGACGGCTGGCTCGCCTCCGGCGTCGCCTCGCGCGTCGTGGTGGTCGACACGGCCGGCCTGCCGGAGTCGCTGGCCGGCAACCCGGCGGTGTCCGCCGCGACCGGGCCGGAGGCTCTGCCGGCCGGCTTCGTCCCCGACGTCGTCGTGCTGGCGGTCAAGCCGCAGGTGATGGACGCGGCGCTGCCCGCCTACCGCGCGTTGGCCCGTCCCGCGACGGTCTTCCTCTCGGTCGCCGCCGGCAAGACCATCGCCTATTTCGAATCGGCGCTGGGCGGGGAGGCGGCCGTCGTCCGCTCCATGCCCAACACGCCGGCCGCCATCGGGCGCGGCATGACGGTGGCGGTGCCGAACGCGCGGGCCACCGCCGCCCAGACCGCGCTGTGCGACTCGCTGCTGCGCGCCGTCGGCGACGTCGCCTGGGTCGAGGACGAGGCGCTGCTCGATCCGGTCACGGCGGTGTCGGGCAGCGGCCCGGCCTACGTCTTCCTGCTGGTCGAGGCGATGGCCAAGGCCGGCGAGGCGAGCGGGCTGCCGGCCGATCTGGCGATGACGCTGGCCCGAGCCACCGTGTCGGGCGCGGGCGAACTGCTCAGCCGTTCGCCGCAGAGCGCCGCCGATCTGCGCAAGGCGGTGACCAGCCCGAACGGCACCACCCAGGCGGCGCTCGACGTGCTGATGGCCGGGGACGGGCTCCAGCCGGTGATGACCGCCGCCGTCGCCGCCGCCAGCCGGCGGTCGAAGGAACTGGCCGGTTGACGAGGAGCCCCGACGAGGAGGCGGGGGCGGGGGCGGGCGATCTCAGCCCGTCCGCCCGCCGTGTCCAGGATCTGCTGGACGCCGCCGGACTCGGCCATCGCGTGGTCGAGCATGAGGGCAGCACCCGCACCTCGGAGGACGCCGCCGCCGCCGTCGGCTGCGCCGTGGCGCAGATCGCCAAATCCCTGATCTTCCGCGCCAAGGACAGCGGCCGGCCGGTGCTGGTCGTCGCCAGCGGCGCCAACCGGGTCGACGAGAAGGCGGTCGGCCGGCTGATCGGCGAGAAGATCGAGCGGGCCGATCCCGACTTCGTCCGCGACTCCACCGGCTACGCCATCGGCGGCGTCCCGCCGATCGGCCACGCGGTGCCGCCCCTGGTGCTGATCGATGCCGACCTGATGGCGCTCGACGTGATCTGGGCCGCCGCCGGCACGCCCAACGCGGTGTTCCGCCTGACCCCCGCCGATCTGGTCTCGATGACCGGCGGCCGGGTGGAGAGCGTCCGCAAAGGGTGACGAACCGCCCGCCGCGCCCCACCTTGTTGGAAGGTGGCGATCAACCGCGAGGGTGGGTGCGATGTCAGACACGTCCAACAGCGCTCCGTTCAACCAGGATGGGCAAGGCGGCGAAGCCGGCGACGGCGCGCTCGACCGGTCGGTCGCGGCCGCGGCGATGCGGCTGGCCGTCGAGAAGGGCTGGAGCCGCGTCGGGTTGCTGGAGGTGGCGCGCGCGGCCGGGGTGCCGCTGTCCCGCTTCCATCACCGCTACCGTGGGCGGGCCGACCTGCTGGCCGCCGTGTCGCGGGTGGCCGACGCCGCGGTGCTGGCCGCCGATGCTCCACCGGATTCGACCGAAAATGCGCGCGACCGGCTGTTCGACGTGATGATGCGCCGCTTCGACGCCCTGCTGCCGTTCCGCGAGGGGTTGCGCGCGGTGGCGCGCGACCTGCCGGGAGAACCGATGACCGCGCTTGCCTTCAGCTGCGCCTTCGGGCGGTCGATGGCCTGGATGCTGCGCGCGGCCGGGATCGACCCCGACCGGCGCGGCGGCGGCGCGCTGGTCGCCGGGCTCGGGGTTGTGGATCTGCGGGTGGTGCGGGTGTTTCTCGACGACGACAGCGCCGACCTGTCGCGCACCATGGCCGCGCTCGACGCCGGGTTGCGGCGGGCGGAGGGCTGTGCCGCGACAATCTGCCGCTGGACCGGGACATCATCCCGCTCAGCGGAACCTGCCGCCGCTCCAAACAGTTAAGGATGGATGGCCGGATGCGCCATGCCGAAGGGTTATGTTGCGGCGCAAAAGCTCGTTGACTAACTTTTTGGCACTCTGCATAGTCGGCTCCCAGAAATGTTGCGTCGCAGCATGCCGAACGCCAAAGCGGGGATGAGAAACATGGCCAAGTTGAGCGGTAACCCCTTCCTCGAATTCGACCTGTCCAAGACCCTGGCCGATTTCAAGGTGCCGGGTGTCGACGTCGACTCGATCCTTGCCAGCCAGCGCAAGAACATCGAGGCGATCACCGCCGCCAACCAGCTCGCCATCGAGGGCTTCCAGGCCGTGCTGCGCCGTCAGGCCGAGATCGTCCGTTCCTCGCTGGAGGAGACCAGCGGCTACGTGAACGAGGTCATCGCCGCCGGTTCGCCGGAGGAGAAGGCCGCCAAGCAGGCCGAACTGGTGAAGGTCGCCTTCGAGAAGTCGCTGGCCAATGTCCGCGAGCTGTCGGAGCTGGTCGCCAAGTCGAACACCGAGGCCGCCGACGTGCTGTCCAAGCGCGTGTCGGAGAGCCTGGAAGAGGTCAAGGCCCTGATCGCCAAGACCGCCGCCAAGTAAGGCGACGGTCGCGCGCGGATCGCCGTGGAAGGGCCGCCCGCCGGGCGGCCCTTTTCGCGTTTCGGGGCGGAGGCTTTCGCGCTACCGTGCCACCCGGCATCAATCGGGGCGGGCAGGCGATCATGACCATCGGTTACGACGATTTCGCGAAGCTGGACATCCGGGTCGGCACGATTATCGCGGTCGATCCCTTTCCCGAAGCGCGCAAGCCGGCCTACAAGCTGACCGTCGATTTCGGCGGCGCCATCGGCACCAAGCGCAGCTCGGCGCAGATCACGACCCATTACGCGCCCGACGCGCTGGTCGGCCGCCAGATCCTGGCCGTGGTCAATTTCCCGCCCAAGCGGATCGGCCCCTTCACCAGCGAGGTCCTGTGCCTCGGCGTGCCGGACGCGGAGGGGGCGGTGGTCCTGGTCGGCCCGGAGCGGACCGTGCCGAACGGCGGCCAGCTTTACTGAGCGCCCGGCCGCGCGGCGCCAGCGGCAAAACGAAGCAGACGTCGCGAAGACATCAGTCTTTTCAAAGCCATCGGCGAGATGCTCGGAATTTGTCCTGGATTTTATCAAAATCCAGAATTTTTTCCGAAGGGTTCTCCATGCTATGAGCCCTCCCCGGACCTTGTAAATCGATGGTTGCGGGAGCGCGGGGATGAGGGCGTTTATCGGCGGGCTGTCCATTTCGACGAAAGTCTCGGTGCTGAACCTCGCGGGCATGCTGTTCCTCAGCACCGCCATCCTGTTCGCCATCGCCCAGGTCATCGCCCGCGACCTGGAGCGGCAGGCGGTCGACATGCAGCGTCTCAGCATGGACATCGCCTGGAGCGCCCTTCAGGAAGGCGGCCAGGACTTCACCCTCGCCGACGGGGTGCTGAAGCTCGGCGGCACGACGCTGAACGACAACAACGCCATCGTCGACCGCATCAAGCGGATCACCGGCGGCACCGCCACCATCTTCCAGGGCGACCGGCGGGTCGCCACCAACGTGCTGAAGCCGGACGGCTCGCGCGCGGTCGGCACGGTTCTGGCGCCCGGCCCGGCCTATGATTCCGTGCTCGGCCGGGGCACCGGCTACCGCGGCATGGTGACCATCCTCGGCGAGGAGTATTACGCCGCCTACGACCCGATCAAGGATCGCGGCGGCAAGACCATCGGCATTCTCTATGTCGGCATCCAGAAGAGCCTGGTCTTCGCCACCTTCAACGACAGCATGCGCTTCGCCGCCCTGCTGGTGGTGATCTGCGCGCTGGTGCTGGCAATTCCCGGCTATCTGGTGCTGCGCCGGCTGCTGCGGCCGGTGGGCCAGTTGACCCGCGCGATGGACGGGCTGTCGGCCGGCGACCTCGCCACCCCCATCGCCGGCACGGAGCGGCGCGACGAGATCGGCGTGATGGCGCGCTCGGTCGTGGTCTTCCGCAACGGCATGGCCGAGGCCGAGCGGCTGCGCGCCGACCAGGAGAGCCAGCGCATCGAGGGCGAGGCGCAGAAGCGCCGCGCGCTCCAGAGCATGGCCGACACGGTCGAGCATGAGAGCCGCGAGGCGGTCGAGCTGGTGGCCGCGCGCACCCAGGCGATGGACCAGAACGCCGAGGGGATGGCGGTGTCGGCGGGGCTGGTCGGCGCCAACGCCCAGAACGTCGCCGCCGCCGCCGAGCAGGCGCTGAGCAACGCCCAGGCGGTGGCGTCCGCCGCCGAACAGCTTGCCGCCTCGATCGGCGAGATCGGCTCGCAGGTGGAGCAGGCGGCCATCGTCACCCGCTCCGCCGTCGAGGCCGGGCGGCGCACGGAAGGCACCATCGAGTCGCTGTCCTCGGCGGTCGGGCGGATCGGCGACGTCGCCGGGCTGATCCAGGGCATCGCCGCGCAGACCAACCTGCTGGCGCTCAACGCCACCATCGAGGCGGCCCGCGCCGGCGAGGCCGGCAAGGGCTTCGCGGTCGTCGCCAACGAGGTGAAGAACCTCGCCAACCAGACCGCGCGCTCGACCGAGGAAATCTCCCGCCTGATCGCGGAGATCCAGTCGGTCACCGCGCAGAGCGTCGCCGAGGTCCGCGCCATCAGCCACACCATCGGCGAGATCGATTCGATCTCCGGCACCGTGGCGGCGGCGGTGGAGGAACAGGCGGCGGCCACCCAGGAAATCTCCCGCAACGTCAACCAGACCGCCACCGCCGCCACCGACGTGTCGCTGCGCATCCACGAGGTCTCGCGCGAGGCGGCGACCACCGGGGAGCACGCGGCCGAGCTGCGGGCCGGCGCGTCCGGCGTCGCCCACAGCATCGACGAGCTGATGCATGTGCTGGTCCGCGCCGTGCGCACCGCGACCGAGGACGTGGACCGCCGCCATCTGCCGCGCTACCGTGTCGAGGCGCCCTGCACGGTCGAGGGGGAGGGGGGAGCCCGCGTGACGGTGCGGCTTCTCGACATCTCGCGCCATGGCGCGGCGCTTGCGGGGGCCGAAGGGCTGGGGCCGCGCGGGACGCTGCTGTTCGACGAGCTGGGCATCCCCTTGCCCTTCGTCGAATCCTACCGCGAGGAGGACGTGCTGCGGGTGCGCTTCCGCATGGAGGCGATCGACCAGACCGCGTTCGACGGCCGGTTCGACCGCTTCGAGCGCGGCATGAGGGACCGCCGGATCGTCGCCTGAGAACGGGGCGCCCCGACCCGGCGAAGGCGAACCGGCGGAGACGATCCGGCCGGACCGTGGACATCGGGGAGGGCAATGTGAGCATCCGCGACTCCTTCAACAGCGCCGCCGAACGCTATGACGGCGTCCGGCGCGTGCTGATTCCCTGTTTTGACGATTTCTACGGCACCGCCGTCGATCTGCTGGGCGAGCCGGACGGACGGCCGCTGCGGATCCTCGATCTCGGCGCGGGAACCGGGCTGCTCGCCGCCGCGATCCGGCAGCGCTTCCCGGCGGCGGGCCTGACCTTGCTCGACGTCGCGGAGGACATGCTGTCCGTCGCCCGCCAGCGTTTCGCCGGCGACGGCGACGTCGCCTTCCGGGTGGCCGATTACGGAGCCGGCGACCTTGGCGGGCCGTACGACGCGGTGGTGTCGGCGCTCTCCATCCATCATCTGGAGCATCCGGCCAAGCGGGCGCTGTTCGGCCGCGCCTTCGCGGCGCTGGCGCCGGGCGGTCGCTTCGTCAACGCCGACCAGGCGCAGGGGCCGACCCCGGCGCTCGACGCGCGGTACGACGCCACCTGGGTCCGTCAGGTTCATGCCGGCGGCGTCAACGAGGCCGACTTCGCCGCCGCCCGCCGCCGCCAGGCCTTCGACCGCATGGCGCCGCTCGCCGACCAGCTCCGCTGGCTGGGCGAGGCCGGCTTCGTCGAGGTCGACTGCGTCTACAAGAGCTGGAGCTTCGTGGTCTACACCGGCGTCCGTCCGGCCTGAGCCGGGAGGCCCGTCACAATGGCAGACGGACGAGCGCCCGCAGCCCGCCATAGGGGCTGTCGTCGAGCGTGATGTCGCCGCCATGGCCGCGGGCGACGTCGCGGGCGATGGTCAGGCCCAGGCCGGAGCCGCCGGTGTCGAGGTTGCGCGAGCGGTCGATGCGGAAGAAGGGCTTGAACACGTCCTCGCGCATGGCGGCGGGGATGCCGGGGCCGTCGTCGTCGATGATGATCTCCACCGTGCCGCCGCGCTGCGCGGCGCGCACCCAGGCGGACCCGGCGTGGCGGCCGGCGTTCACCAGCAGGTTGTCGATGCAGCGCCGCATCGCGTTCGGGCGCAACGGCAGGGTGATCGGCCCGTCGACCGACAGCGACACCTCGGTCCCCTGGCGCCGGGCTCCCGCCGCCGCCTCGTTCAGCAGGCGCGACAGGTCGGTCGGCTGCACCGCCTCCGTTCCCTCGCCGCGCGCGAAGGCGAGATAGCCCTCGATCATCGCCTCCATCTCGGCGACGTCGGTCATCAGCTCCTCGATCTCGGCCTCGCAGCCCTCCGCCATGGCGCCGAGCATGTCGAGCGCCAGCTTCATGCGGGTCAGCGGCGTGCGCAAATCGTGGCTGACGCCGGCCAGCATCTCGGTGCGCTGGGTGATCTGGCGCTGGATGCGCTCGCGCATCAGCAGGAAGGCGGAGGCCGCCTGCCGCACCTCGGTGGCGCCCTCCATCTTGAAGTTGGTGACGTCGCGCCCCTTGCCGAGCGAATCGGCGGCGGCGGCCAGCCGCTTGATCGGGCGGATCTGGTTGCGCATGAACAGGATCGCCACGGCGAACAGCACGATGGCCGACCCGACCATCCACAGGATGAAGATGTAGCTGGTCGGCGTGAACAGGCGGCGTTCCGGCGACATCACCGACAGCACGCCGTCGGCCATCTGGACGCGGATCTCGTACCATTCATGGGCGACCTCCGCGTTGATCGCGAAGGGGCGGGCGACGCGCTCGTCCATCGCCTTGCCCAGCGTGCGTTGCAGCAGGCCGCGCAGGGCCGGGCGCTCGTCCGGCAGGATCTTGCCGGGTTCCAGCGTGACGATCAGGTCGGTGGTGCGGGCGGTGGTCGCCAGCGCCCAGTTGCGTCCCTCCTCGCTCGGGTCGTGCTCAAGCTGGGCGATGACGGTGGCGATGTCGCCGGCCACCGCGAAGGCCAGGCGGTTGGTCACCGTGTCCCAGTGCCGGTCGTAGAAGATCCAGGTCGCCACCGCCTGGGCCAGGATCACCGGGGTGACGATGATCAGCAGCGAGCGGCCGAACAGCGTGCGCGGCAGGAAGCGCTTCAGCCACAGGCCGCCGCGGCCCCGGCGGTCGCGCCGCGGCGCGGCGCCGGACGCGCGGTCCGGGCCGGCGGCGGCGGTCACGGGTCGGGCCTCAGCACGTACCCTTCGCCCCGCACGGTGTGCAGGTAGCGCGGCTCGCGCGGGTCGGCCTCGATCTTGCGGCGCAGGCGGGTGACCTGGACGTCGACGGTGCGGGCGTTGCCGGCGACCTTGCTGCGCTCGGTCAGCTCCTCGCGGCTGAAGGTGACGCCGGGCGAGGTGGCGAGGATGCGCAGCAGGCTGGCCTCCGCCGTGGTCAGGCGGACGACCTCGTCGCCGGCGCGCAGCTCGTCGCGGTCGGGCAGGTAGAGCAGGGGGCCCAGCCGCACCGGCGGAGCCGGGGTGGCGGCGGGCTCCGGCGGCCGGGCGGCCTGCCGGCGCAGGATAGAGTTGATGCGCAGCAGCAGCTCGCGCGGGTTGAAGGGCTTGGCGAGATAGTCGTCGGCCCCGGCCTCCAGCCCGGCGATGCGGTCGTCCGGCTCGTCGCGGGCGGTCAGCAGCAGGATCGGCAGGTCGCGCGTCCGCCGCAGCGATTCGGTCAGCTCGAGTCCCGACTCGCCGGGCATCATGATGTCGAGCACCAGCAGGTCGAAGGCCAGCCCGCCGAGCTGCGCCCGCGCGTCGGCCGCGTCGCGCGCCGTGCTGACCATGAAGCCGTTGCCGGCCAGATACTTGCGCAGAAGCTCGCGCAGGCGGGTGTCGTCGTCGACGACCAGGATGTGGGGCTGGTCTTCCGTCATGGGGCGACTATAGCGCGGTCGCCCATCCGGCGTATAGCGGACCGGCAACGATGCGCGTTGACGGTTTTGACGCATTTCCGTGTTACACTGTGAACCCTGGGATCACAGGAGCGATCAAATGGCCGATGACAACAGGTCCGCCGACCGTCAGGACCTGGACGCGATGACCCGCGAATTCCTGGCGAAGGGTGGCAAGATCATGCAGTGCGCGCCGGGTTCCTCGGACAATGTGGTGTATCGAAAGGGCACCTTCCGCCGCCGCCCCGCCGGGGACGGCAAGACGGGCGCCCCGGCGGGCGTTCAACCGGGCGCCCCGGCCGCCGCGGTCTCCCAGCCCGTTGCGGTCGGCGGCGATTCGGGCGCCGACTGAGGTTCCGGGCCGACTGAGGTTCCGGACTGACGCGGACCGCGTCAGCGTTTCGTGGCGAGGCGGGCCGGTGCGGGGGGAGTGAACTTCGCCCGGTCCTCGTCGTCCAGCATCCCCATCATCACCTTGCGGAACCCCTCCACCGCCTCGGCCCCCGCCATGCGGTAGGCGCGCGCGATGCGCTGGCGCTGGGTTTCCGACAATTGCCGCTCCAGCTCCACGCCCTTGCCGGTCAGCTCCAGCAGACGCTGGCGGCGGTCGCGCGCTCCGGTCTGCTGGTCGATGAAGCCCTGGCGGACCAGTTCGCCCAGCACGCGCGACAGGCTCTGCTTGGTGATCTTCAGGATCGCCAGCAGCTCCGACACGGTGATCTTGGGATAGCGCCCGACGAAATAGATCACGCGGTGGTGCGCCCGGCCGAATCCGATCTCGGCCAGGATCTCGTCCGGCTCGGCGGTGAATTCCCGGTAGGCGTAGAACAGCAGCTCCATGCCCGTGCGAAGCTCCTCCTCGCGGAGGAAGAGCTGATTCACGCCTGCTTTTAGGTCAGCCATGTTGACGCGGTTGGTTCGATTCGTTATAAATAGGTCAGCAACTCAGACATAAACAATCCTGCGCCTGGACACAAGAGCAAGCTCATGAGCGGCAACCCTTTGCCGCACGTGCAGTCGGGCTTTTGCCAAAGGGGGGCGCGTGCCCGGACGCCGGACCGAAAAACCATGCCGGAGACGATCCGGAAACGACGAGGAATCGACCATGTCCCTTCTGCCTTTCGACGACCGCGACGGCTTCATCTGGTTCGACGGCGCCCTGGTGCCGTGGCGCGACGCCCGCATCCATGTGCTGACCCACGGCCTTCATTACGCCAGCAGCGTGTTCGAGGGCGAGCGCGTCTACAACGGCAACGTCTTCAAGCTGACCGAGCACAGCGAGCGGCTGGCGGCGTCGGCCCGCATCCTCGGTTTCGAGATCCCCTGGTCGGTGGCCGAGATCGACGCGGCGACCCGCCGGACGGTGGAGGCATCGGGCCTTGCCGACGCCTATGTCCGGCCGGTGGCGTGGCGCGGCAGCGAGGTGATGGGGGTGTCGGCGCAGGACAGCCGCATCCATCTCGCCATCGCGGTGTGGCCGTGGCCGAGCTATTTCAGCCCGGAGGCGAAGATGGCCGGCATCCGCCTGTGCTGGGCGCCGTGGCGCCGTCCGTCCCCCGACAGCGCCCCCACCGCCTCGAAGGCCGCCGGCCTCTACATGATCGGCACCCTGTCGAAGCACGACGCCGAGGCGAAGGGTTACCAGGACGCGCTCATGCTGGACCATCGCGGTTATCTCGCCGAGGCGACCGGCGCCAACCTGTTCCTGGTGATCGACGGGGCGCTGCACACCCCGATCGCCGATTGCTTCCTCGACGGCATCACCCGCCGCACGGTGATCGACCTCGCCAAGGCGCGCGGCCTGACGGTGGTGGAGCGCCACATCCCGCCGGAGGATCTGGCCAAGGCGCAGGAGGTCTTCCTGACGGGCACGGCGGCCGAGGTGACGCCGGTCGGCGAAATCGGCGAGCACCGCTTCACGCCGGGTCCGGTCTGCGCCGCGCTGATCGCGGACTACGACGCGTTGGTGCGGGGGGCGGGGGTCAAGGCGGCCGCGTGAGCGGTTTGCTGAAAGCGTTCGATCGACACGGATGAACACGGATGCAGGCTGCGCCTGCTCACGGATGGACACGGATGTTTTCCGGCCGAACGGAAATCCGTGTTCGTCCGTGTCTCCGGTTGCCGTGTCTCCGGTTGCCGTCTCACCGGGCATGCTGGTCGAGGAACTGCCGGCACTGGTCGAAATCCTGGACGCAGGGGCCGGGCAGGGGGATCCCCTTGCGTTCGGCGAGGCTGCGGGCGAAGGCGACCATCTTCTCGGTCGGCTCCCGGCGTCTGGGGCGTTCCGCGGCGTCGCCCGTCGGCGGTGCCGCGGGAGGCGCCGCCATCGGTGGAGCCTCGACCGGAGCGGCCTTGGCCTTGCGCGTGCGGCGCGGCTTCGGTGAGGCGCCCGTGCCTGCGTCGGCAGTGGCGGTGACCACAGTGGCGGCGGTCGTCCGCGTCCGGCGACGCGTGCCTGTCCCCGCACCGGCCGCAGCCCCCGCGCGGCGCTTCGTGAAGCGGGCTGCCTTCGGCGCGGGCAGGCCGAGATCGACCAGACCGCCGCGCCCACCGCCGCCGACCAGCACGCCGATCAGGCGGTCGGCCTCGCCGGCGATGGCGTCGATCACCGCGCGGAAGTCGGCGCGCCCGGTGACGACCTCGTCCAGCTTCATCTCCCACAGGGCGGTGGTGCCGGGATCGACCAGGGCGGGAGCGGCGCCGCGCAGCGTCTCGAACAGTTGCAGCCCGGCCGGGGTCGGCATCAGCCATTTGCCGTCGGCGTCCAGCAGGTTCTGCCTGCGCAGGCCCTTGATGACCTCGGCGCGGGTCGCCGGGGTGCCGATGCCCTTGGCCTCCTTCAGCCGGTCGCGCAACGCCGGATCCTCGACGAAGCGCCACGCGTTCTGCATGGCGTCGACCAGCGTGCCCTCGTTGTAGCGGGGCGGTGCCTGGGTCCGCTTGGCCTCGACCTTCGGGTCGGACAGGGTTGCCGGCTCGCCGTCGGTCAGCGGCGGCAGGGTCTGCTCGGCCTCCTCCTCCGGCTTGCCCGCCTTCTCGTCGCCGTCCGCCGATCCGAAGGCGGCCTTCCAGCCGAGCTTCAGCGGGATGCGGCCGACGGCGCGGAAGGGCACCGGCTTGGCGTCGACCGGCACATCCATGAGAATGGTGGTCTGGCGGTACTCGTAGTCCGGCATGACGGCGGCGAGGTAGGAGCGGCAGATCAGCGCGAACAGCCGCTTCTCGTCGTCGGTCAGGCGGGCCAGCCGCGATTCCAGGTCGTCGAGCACGTTGACGTTGGGAATCACCGCGTGGTGCGACACGCCTTCCAGCGCGCGGTCGCAGAAATGGCCGGACTTGCCCTTGCGGATCACCGGCCGGGCGATGTCGAGATGCGCGAAGCCGCGCAGCCGGGTCAGCGCGCCGACGATGGCCGGGACGTCGCCGATCTGGTTCTCCGACAGGTAGCGCGCCTCGGCGCGCGGGTAGGTGATCAGCTTCTTGCCGTCGCCGTCGTACAGTTCCTGGGCCACCGACAGGGTGCGGTCGGCGGTCCAGCCCCAGCGCTGGCCGCAGGTCTTCTGCAAGGCCGGCAGGTCGTAGAGCTTCGGCGGGGCCTGCCGCTTCTCCTCGACCGTCACCGACAGCGGTCCGCGATGCCGGTCGGCGGCCTTGGCGATGGCCTCGGCCCGCGCGCGGTCCTTGATGCGGTCCTTCGGCGCCGGGGCGTGGCGCATCCGGAAGCTCCCCTCGGCTGCGGTGGCCGTCGCCACCACCTCGAAATAATCCTCCGGCTTGAAGTTGCGGATCTCCAACTCGCGCAGGCAGACGATGGACAGGGTCGGGGTCTTCACCCGGCCGATGCCGATGACGCCGCGCGTGCCGGGCGCCAGCAGGGTCTTGGTCGCGGTGCGGGTCAGCGACAGGTTGAAGATCTGGTCGGCCTGCTGGCGGGCGACCGCCGCCTCGTAGAGCGGGCGCAGCTCGGCGTTCGGCTTCAGCTTGGCGAAGGCGTCGCGCAGGGTCTTGGGATCCTGCGCGGTGAACAGCGCGCGCTGGACGCGGCCGCGATAGCCGACATGCTCCAGGATCTCCTGGCCGATCAACTGCCCCTCGCGGTCGCAGTCGGTCGCCAGGATCACCTGGTCGCAGGCGCGCAGCGCCGCCTTGATCGCCTCGAACTTCGCCGATTTGTTTCCACCGCCGTCCGGCTTGGTCGGGTAGAGTCCGTCCGGCTTCAGCAGCGTCGGCGACCAGCGCTTCCAGGCGGGATCGACCTCGTCCGGCTCGGCCAGCCGCAGAAGATGGCCCTCCGCCGGCAGGATGCGGCCGTAGCGGTCGCCAAGCGCCGCGCGCAAATCCTTCGCCTGGCTGGATTTCTCGGTGATGATCAGGGTCGCCATGGGTAAGGAGGATACGGGTTTCGTGAAAACGGATCAAGAACATGGGCGGCGGGCGAACGGGTTTTTTCCGCTTTTGTTCGCATCGTTGGCGGCGCTGCCCCTGCTTCTGCCGCCAGGCCGCGCGCTGGCCGAGCGTCCGCTGCTTCCCGGCGTCGGCAGCGGCGACCGGCGCGCCCCGGTTCCGCTGGAGGAGGCGCCGTGGCGCAGCCTCGTCCGCGTGCAGACCAACCTGGGCGGGCGCTGCACCGGCGCGCTGGTGGCGCCGAACCGCGTGCTGACGGCGGCCCACTGCCTGTTCAACGGGCGGACACGCCGATTCTTTCCGGAATCCTCCCTGCATGTGCTGTTCGGCTACGCGCGCGGCGAGTACAGCCGGCATGTCACGGTGTCGGCCATCGCCACCGATCCGGCCTACGACCCGGCCGCCGGCCGGCCCGACATCGCCGCCGACTGGGCGCTGCTGACGCTGGCGGAGGCGGCACCGGCCGGCACGCCGCCCCTGCCGGTGTCGCCGCGGCCGCCGGCCGCCGGAACGCCGGTGATGCTCGGCGGCTACAGCCAGGATCGGGCGCAGATCCTGATGGCCGACCGCGATTGCCGCATCCTGGGCGCCGGCTCGGGATTGCTCGTCCACGACTGCGACGCGACGCGGGGAACCAGCGGCGGCCCGCTGCTGGCGCGCGACGGTGCCGGCTGGTCGGTCGCCGGGGTCGGGGTGGCCGCCGGGCGCGGGCCGGAACGCCGCAATTTCGCGGTGCCCGCCGCCCGTTTCATGACGGTTTTGCGCCCGCAGGCCAGTGCGGGGCAGCCCTGAGCGGTGCTCCCGCATTTTTTTCTTCGCGCGGGCGCGGGAATGGCATAGAGGTACGCGCGTCTTAGTCCCGGAACCCGGAGTCTTTTCGTCATGTCGATTCAGCGCTTCCACACCGGACCGCGCATGAGCCAGATGGTCGTCCACAAGGACACGGTCTATCTCGCCGGTCAGGTCGCCGACCAGCCGACCCCGGATGTCGAGCAGCAGACCAGCCAGATCCTGGCCCAGATCGACGCCCTGCTGGCCGAGGCCGGTTCGGACAAGAGCAAGCTGCTCGCGGCCACCATCTACCTGGTCGACATCGCCTCCTTCGGCGCGATGAACAAGGCCTGGGAAGCCTGGGTGGACGCGGCCAACCCGCCGGCGCGCGCCACGGTCGAAGCCAAGCTGGCCGCGCCGCAGTATCTCGTTGAAATTCAGGTCACCGCCGCTAAGTAAGTGGCGGAAACGGGGCAACCCGGCAGCCCGGTTGGGGTGTGCCGGCGTGGCCCGAACACGCGTGAGGGCCTCGCTCTTCGATAATCCGGCGGGTTTCGTCCGCCGGTTTACAGAATGTTAATGACGCCTTAACGGATCGCCCGTAAAACCCCGACCAACCTCTGCCGCCGGAGCGGTCGACCCCCACGGGTCGCGCTTCGGTTGTCGCGTACCTGCAATGGAACTGCAACATGCCGCGCCAAACGCCACTTTCCGATATCCGCAACATCGGCATCATCGCCCACGTCGACGCCGGTAAGACGACGACGACCGAGCGCATCCTGTACTACACCGGTCGCAAGCACACGATCATCGACGTCCACGAGACGAAGGATCTCAAGACGTCGACGACGACCGACTACATGGAGCAGGAGCAGAAGCGCGGCATCACCATCCAGTCGGCCGCCGTCTCGGCCTTCTGGCGCGAGAAGAAGATCAACGTCATCGACACCCCCGGCCACGTCGACTTCACCATCGAGGTGAACCGCTCGCTGCGCGTGCTCGACGGCGCGGTCGTGGTGTTCGACGGCGTCGCCGGCGTGGAGCCGCAGTCGGAGACCAACTGGCGTCTGGCCGACAACTACAACGTGCCGCGCATCTGCTACGTCAACAAGATGGACCGTTCGGGCGCGAACTTCCAGCGTTGCGTCGGCATGATCAAGGCGCGCCTGAACGCCCGCCCGGTCTGCATCCAGGTCCCGCTCGGCTCGGAAGACAACTTCCGCGGCATGGTCGACCTGATCGAGATGAAGGCCTATGTCTGGTTCTCGGACGACAAGGACGCCAAGTGGGAGACCTGGGAGATCACCGACGATCTCGCCCAGAAGCTCAACCTGACCGTCAAGGAAGACCTGGACAACGTCGCCAGCATCCCGGCCCTGCGCGCCGAACTCGTCGACACCGCCCTGGAGCAGGACGACGCGGCGATGGAAGCCTACCTGGAGTCGGGTGAGGACCCGTCGCCGGACGTGCTGCGCGCCTGCCTGCGCAAGGGCACCATCACCAGCGCCTTCACCCCGGTGCTGTGCGGCTCGTCCTATAAGAACAAGGGCGTCTGCCAGGTTCTGGACGCGGTCGTCGACCTGCTGCCGGCCCCGACCGACGTCGAGGCCATCAAGACGGTGGACGAGGACGGCAACGCGAACGGCGAGCGTCTCAGCTCCGACGACGCGCCCTTCTCGGCGCTGGCCTTCAAGGTGCTGAACGACACCTACGGCTCGATGACCTTCGTCCGCGTCTATTCGGGCGTGCTGACCAAGGGCATGTCGATCCTCAACTCGACCCGCGGCAAGCGCGAGAAGATCGGCCGCATGGTCGAGATGTACGCGAAGGACGCCAACCCGATCGAGGAAGCCCGCGCCGGCGACATCATCGCGCTCGTCTCCCTGCAGGAGACCGACACCGGTGACACGCTGTGCGACGCTTCCGCGCCGGTGATCCTGGAGCGCATGCGCTTCCCGGACCCCGTCATCAGCGTCTCGGTCGAGCCGAAGACCAAGGGCGAGCAGGAGAAGTTCTCCATCGCGCTCGGCAAGATGGTCCGCGCCGATCCGTCGCTCCGCCTGGAGACCGACCGCGAAACCGGCCAGACCATCCTGCGCGGCATGGGCGAGCTGCACCTCGAAGTGACGCTTGACCGCATGCGCACGGAGTTCGGCGTGGAAGGCAACATGGGCAAGCCCCAGGTCGCCTACCGCGAGGCGATCACCAAGCCGATCGAGTACACCTACACCCACAAGAAGCAGACCGGCGGTTCGGGCCAGTTCGCCGAAGTGAAGATCATCTTCGAGCCGCGCGAGCGTGGCGAGGGCTTCGAGTTCGTCGACGAGACCGTCGGCGGCACCGTTCCCCGCGAATACGTGCCTTCGGTCAAGAAGGGCCTGGAGATGCAGAAGGAAGACGGCGTGCTCGCCGGCTACCCGACTGTGGACTTCCGCGCCCGCCTGGTGGACGGCAAGTACCACGACGTCGACTCGAACGCCCTGACGTTCGAAATCGCCGCCAAGGCCTGCTTCCGCGAGGCCCTGCCGAAGGCCGGCCCGATCCTGCTGGAGCCGGTGATGAAGGTCGAGATCGTGACGCCGGACGACTATCTCGGCGACGTGATCGGCGACGTGAACCGCCGCCGCGGCACCGTGCTGGGCCAGCTGGAGCGTGGCTCGAACATCGCCGTCGAGGCCAACGTGCCCCTGAACGAGATGTTCGGCTACATCGGCCAGCTGCGCGGCATGACCTCGGGCCGTGCGTCCTACACGATGGAGTTCAGCCACTACGAGCCGGTGCCGCGCAACGTCACCGACGAAATCGTGGCCGGCCGCAACAAGGCCGCCTGATCTCTCTTCGCTGTTGGTTGTAGGGCTGCGGCCGGCGGAGCGATCCGCCGGCCGTTGCCTTTTGTGCGGTTGTTGCCGCCGCCTGTCGGTTTGGTCATTCACCGCATGGGGTGTGTCACGATTGTCATATGACGGCGGATTTAAGCCGTTTCCTCGCCCGTTTCGTCGAAATTCGTAACGTTCTGCAACCAAAAAGAAGTTGGCGAAGCGTCGAAACCGTGCCCAAATTTGGAGCATGATCTTCCGTCGCTTCTTTTCCTTGACAGTGCTTTTGCTGCTGACCGTCGGGGCGCCGGCGGGAGCGGGTCAGGGGAATCTGCGGCTGGACGCCCTGTTCCAGGCCTTGCGCGCAACGTCCGATGAGTCCTATGCCGAGTCGGTCGAGGAGCACATCTGGGATTTCTGGCTGGAGCATCCCGACGCTGAGATGATCCGTGTCATGCGGACCGGTGTCTTCAGCCTGAACGACGACGATTATGGCTCGGCCCTGGCGGCGTTCGACCGGGTGGTCGCGATGGATCCGACCTACGCCGAGGGATGGAACAAGCGGGCCAACGCCCATTACATGCTGGGCGACTACGCGGCGGCGGTCGGCGACTTGCGCCATGCGCTGATGCTGGAGCCCCGGCATTTCGGGGCGCTCACCGGTCTTGGCCTCGTCTATCTCGCGCTGAATCAACCCGAGCCTGCGCTGCGCGCCTTCGACGCCGCGCTGGCCCTGAACCCCCATCTGGTCCATGTCCGCCGGCAGGTCGACACGATTCGCAGTCAAAGGTTGGGCTTTCTGCTGTGATTTTCCCGAAATCTCCGTAACCAGCCACTCCCGCCAAACTCCCGAAAGGCGTATCACTGTCCGGATTGGATAGCCGGGAGTGGTGGCATGTTGCGGATGCTCGTCGATCTGGTTGGGGAATTGCGAGTCCTCAGCACGCTGGGGCTGCTGGGGTTGTCCTTCATCCTGCCGCTGACGATCTTCATCGGCCGCAGCAACATCAAGAGCGTGCGCCAGAAGATCATCACCGATCTGGAGGCGGTGTTCCGCATCGACGGCCATGGCGCCGACACGCTGATCCCGTCCTTCGAGTTCGCCGCCTACAAGTACCGGGCGCTGCCCCATCACATGGAAGGGCGGCAACCGTCGGAATGGCGGTCCTACCTGCTGCCGGTGACGGTCTTCATCATGGTGACCTTCAGCGGCTTCGTGGCGTCCAGCGGGCTTCTGGTGACCAGGGAGCGGCTGGAGCAGTACCAGCCCCTGTTCAGCGGCATGAAGCTGGTCACCGTCAGCGATCAGGCCAGCATGGTCGCCATGATGGATTACCAGCTCCAGACGATGGCGGTGCTGACCTTCACCTTTCTCGGCGCCTACATCTGGGCGATCGATTATCTGGTCCGCCGCATCTCCAACTACGATCTGTCGCCGATCTCCTTCCTGCGGGTGACGGCGCACATCCTGCTCGCCTGCGTCACCTCGGTGACGCTGCACCATGGCTACATGGACCTCACCCAGGCGACGCCGGCCGCCGCGCTGAGCGACCGCATGCCGGATCTGATCGTCGCCTTCCTGGTCGGCTTCTTTCCCCGGCTCGGCCTGCAAACCCTGTTGAGCCGGGTGCCGCAGCTCCAGATCCGGCGCACCGATCCGCGTGCCCAGGCCTTCATGCGCGAGCACCCGATCGACATGGTCCTGGGCATTGGGCCGGCGATCAGGTTCCGGCTCGCCGAGTTCGAGATCGAGGACGTCCAGAACCTCGCCACCGCGAATCCGATCCTGCTGTTCGTCGAAACCCCCTATGGCATCTACGAGACGATGGACTGGGTGGCGCAGGCGCAGCTGATGCTGGCGCTCGACCTCGACCAGATCGAGGCGCTCCGCGTCATCAACGTCCGCACGATCTTCGACATCGAGCGCTTCATGGAACGGCCGGAGTCGCGCCCCCGGCTGGTCGCGGCGCTGAACACGCCCAAGACCGACGGGAAGACGGTGGTCCTGGCGGACCGCGGCATCACGCTCGACAATCTCGAGTCGGTGGTCGGGGCGATCGGCGAGGATCTGCATGTCCAGCGGCTGCGCCAGATCTGGCGCAACGTCGAGCTGAAGCTGAGCTTCGACCTCCCGCATGTCCAGCGGATGCGCGCCGGCTTGCCGACGGGCGGCGCCCACGCCCATGCCCCGAGTCCGGTGGCGGCGGACGATGCGCCCGGACCGGTCCCGTCGGCCGACTCCGGTCCGCTGCCAGCGGCCGGCAAGGCGGCCGTGGCGGGCAAGCCGGTGCCGGAGCTGGTGGAGGGCTGAAACGCCGCCGCCCGCCAAGCCGGTGACGGCGTGGCGGGCGGCGGGGAAGGGGCCGGAAAGGGCGGAAGGGCTTACTCCCCCTCGACCCAGGCGATGCGCAGGATGTTGGTGTTTCCGGGGGTGCCGAAAGGCACGCCGGCGGTGATGACCAGCCGCTGCCCCTCGATGGCCAGCCCGTCCTTGTGGGCGGCCCGCGTCGCCTTCTGCACCATCTCCGAGAAGTTGGCGACGTCGGAGGTGTGGACGGAATGGACGCCGAACACCAGTTGCAGGCGGCGCGCCGTCTCCAGCTGCGAGGTCAGGCAGAGGATGGGCTGTTCCGGCCGCTCGCGGGCGGCGCGCAGCGTCGTCGAGCCCGAGGTGGTGTAGGTGACGATGGCCGCCGCCTGGATGGTGTGGGCGACCTGCCGGGCGGCGGCGGTGATGGCGTCGGCGGCGGTCTGCTGCGGGTCGGGGTGCTGGGCGTCCATGATGGTGCGGTAGAGCGGGTCGTGCTCCACCCGCCGCGCGATGCGGTCCATCATCGACACCGCCTCGATCGGGTAGTCGCCCGACGCCGTCTCCGCCGACAGCATCACCGCGTCGGCCCCGTCATAGACGGCGGTCGCCACGTCCGACGCCTCGGCGCGGGTCGGGGCGGGGGCGCCGACCATCGACTCCAGCATCTGCGTGGCGACGATCACCGGCTTGCCGGCGCGGCGCGACTCGCGGACGATGCGCTTCTGCAGGGTGGGGACGTCCTCGGCCGGCAGCTCGACTCCGAGGTCGCCGCGCGCCACCATGATGCCGTCCGACAGCTCGATGATCTCGTCGAGATGGGCGATGGCCTGGGGCTTCTCCAGCTTCGACATCAGGGCGGCGCGGCCGGCGACCAGCTTGCGCGCCTCGGCGACGTCCTCCGGCCGCTGCACGAAGCTGAGCGCAACCCAGTCGACGCCGATGTCCAGCGCGAAGACCAGATCCTCGCGGTCCTTCTTGGTCAGCGGCGACAGCGGCAGCACGACGCCGGGGACGTTGACGCCCTTGCGGTCGGACAGCCGGGTGCCGGAGACGACGGTCGTCTCGGCGTGGTCGGGGCCGCAGGACTCGACGCGCAGCCGCACGCGGCCGTCATCCAGCAGCAGGTCGGTGCCGGGGGTGAGCGCCGCGAAGATCTCCGGGTGGAACATGCCGACGCGGCTGGCGTCGCCGGGCTCCCTCGACAGGTCCAGGCGGAAGCGCTGGCCGGGCGTCAGCGCGATCGGGCCGTTGGCGAAGGTGGCGACGCGCAGCTTGGGCCCCTGGAGGTCGGCCATGACGGCGATGGGGCGGCCGGTGCGCGCCTCCATCTCGCGCAGCACCTTCAGGCGCGCGCCGTGGTCCTCGTGGGTGCCGTGGCTGAAATTCAGGCGGAAGACGTCGACGCCGGCCTCGAACAGCCGGGCGATGACCTCCGGGGTGGTGGTCGACGGCCCCAGCGTGGCGACGATCTTGGTGAGTCGGGAGCGGCGGATCGGGCCGGAGGGCAGGGTGGGGTCGGAGGAACCGGTCGGCGCCGCTCCGGTCGTTGTCATGCCAGTCGTTGTCATGAATGCAAGCCTTCACAGGTTGAGTGGGCGTTGATGGGCAGAGACTGGTGCGCCGTGGCTGTCCGTTGATCCGAACAATCCGTTGCCGTGGTTGTTGCCCAACATCAGCACGCGATCAAGGGGCTGCTTGGGGATTTGGTGGGCGCGACCGGCCCGGCGAGTCGGGCTTGCGTTCTCCGTCCCGGTCGTTTACGGCTGTCCCTGCGACGGAGAGGCCCGGCTGCCGGTATTCGGTCTTGACAAGTTCCGGGCTTTTTCTATAGTCGCACCCTCTCGTGCCCCCTTCCGGGTACGAACGACGTTTTGCGTCCCGGTGTCAGGGGGATCTGCATCGGGGCGTGTGAATCATCGACGGCCTAGCCGGGCCGCCGACGGGAATCGAGGAGAGCAGGCGTGGCGCGTATTGCTGGCGTCAACATCCCCGCGCAAAAGCGCGTGGAGATCGGGTTGACCTACATCCATGGCATCGGCCCCTTCAAGGCCAAGGAAATCTGCGCGAAGCTGGAGATCCCGGCCGAGCGCCGCGTGAACCAGCTGACGGACGACGAAGTCCTGAAGATTCGCGAGACCATCGACGCCGACTACCGCGTCGAGGGCGACCTGCGTCGCGAAGTCGCGATGAACATCAAGCGTCTGATGGACCTGGGCTGCTACCGCGGCCTGCGTCACCGCAAGGGCCTGCCGGTCCGCGGCCAGCGCACCCACACCAACGCCCGTACCCGCAAGGGTCCGGCGAAGCCGATCGCCGGCAAGAAGAAGTAAGACAGAGGATTACCTTCCATGGCCAAGCCGTCCGCCGCCTCGCAGCGTCTGCGTCGTCGTGAGCGTAAGAACATCACCGCTGGCGTCGCGCATGTGAACGCCTCGTTCAACAACACGATGATCACCATCACCGACGCGCAGGGCAACACGATTGCCTGGTCGTCGTCGGGCACCATGGGCTTCAAGGGTTCGCGCAAGTCGACGCCCTACGCCGCCCAGGTGGCTGCCGAAGACGCCGGCCGCAAGGCTCAGGAACACGGCATGAAGACCCTGGAAGTCGAAGTGAAGGGTCCGGGTTCGGGGCGTGAGTCCGCCCTGCGCGCCCTCCAGTCGATCGGCTTCCAGATCACCTCGATTCGCGACGTCACGCCGATCCCCCACAACGGTGTCCGCCCGCCGAAGAAGCGCCGCGTCTGATACAGCGTTCCTAAGTCTCCGCACCCGCGGGGATCGACCGTTCCGGGGCAGGGGGCCGCCGCCATCGCGGCCCTCTCAGCATGGGAACGGCCGGTCCCCGCGGGTTCGTGTTCACCCGATGGCATCTTGAGGTCGATCCGTGCTTCAGAAGAACTGGCAGGAACTGATTAAGCCGAACAAGCTGGAGATCCAGCCCGGCGACGACGCCGACCGCATTGCGACCGTGGTCGCCGAGCCGCTGGAGCGCGGTTTCGGCCTGACGCTCGGCAACGCGCTGCGCCGCATTCTGCTCTCCTCGCTGCAGGGTGCCGCCGTCACGTCGATCCACATCGACGGCGTGCTGCACGAGTTCTCCTCCATCCCCGGCGTCCGCGAGGACGTGACCGACATCGTCCTGAACATCAAGACGATGGGCCTGCGCATGGGCGGCGACGGGCCGAAGCGCATGCGCCTGCGCGCCGAGGGGCCGGGCGAGGTCAAGGCCGGCATGATCGAGACCGGCGCCGACATCCAGATCATGGATCCGGAACTGGTCATCTGCACGCTGGACAACGGCGCGCGGCTGAACATGGAACTGACGGTCGAAACCGGCAAGGGCTACGTCCCGGCCAGCCAGAACCGCCCCGAGGACGCTCCCATCGGCCTGATCCCGGTCGACGCGCTGTTCTCGCCGGTCCGCAAGGTGTCCTACAAGGTCGACAACGCCCGCGTCGGGCAGGTCACCGACTATGACCGCCTGACCATGGTCGTCGAGTCGAACGGCTCGGTGAAGCCGGACGACGCGGTGGCGCTCGCCGCCCGCATCCTCCAGGACCAGCTCCAGCTCTTCATCAACTTCGAGGAGCCGACGCACGCCGTCTCCGAGGAGAAGCACGAGGAGGTTCCGTTCAACAAGAACCTGCTCCGCAAGGTGGACGAGCTGGAACTGTCGGTGCGTTCGGCCAACTGCCTCAAGAACGACAACATCGTCTACATCGGCGATCTGGTGCAGAAGACCGAGGCGGAAATGCTCCGCACCCCGAACTTCGGCCGCAAGTCGCTGAACGAGATCAAGGAAGTGCTGTCCCAGATGGGGCTGCACCTCGGCATGGAAATCCCGAACTGGCCGCCCGAGAACATCGAGGAACTGGCCAAGCGTCTGGAAGAGCCGTACTGAGTCTCGTTTTCTGCTTCACCCCTTCCCGGCCCGTCCGGGCAGGGGTGGTTTCCCAGGGCCATCCGGCCCGCCCCCGCAGCCGTACCAGCGCTAGGTCTGGGCGGCGGGGTTCACGATCGGCTCCCCGAGGGGGGCCATGCCATGAAGGAGGACCGCCATGCGTCACGGCGTTTCTGGACGTAAGCTCAGCAAGACCTCGAGCCACCGCAAGGCCATGTTCTCGAACATGGCGAACGCGGTGATCAAGCACGAGCAGATCACCACCACCCTGCCGAAGGCCAAGGAGCTGCGTCCGATCGTGGACAAGCTCATCACCCTCGGCAAGAAGGGTGGCCTGGCCAACCGCCGTCTCGCCTACGCGCAGCTGCGCGACAACGAGATGGTCACCAAGCTGTTCACCGTCCTGGCCGACCGCTACAAGGACCGCCAGGGTGGCTACAGCCGCGTCCTCAAGGCCGGCTTCCGCTACGGCGACGCCGCCGACATGGCGGTGATCGAGCTGGTCGAGCGCGACGTCACCGCCAAGGGCCAGAACTCGGGTCCGACGCAGGACGCCGCCGCCGAGGGCGACGAGGCCGAAGGCCAGGAGTAAATGGGTTGCGCCTTGCAAAAGGCACGGCCCGGTCGTTGTTCCGCATGGAGCGGCGACCGATATAGGTGATCGTCCGACCCTTCCTTCGGGTTTGCCCCCGGAGGAAGGGTTTTCTCATATGTGGCAGACGGAATGTTGCGTTCTCTTTACAACCGGATCCAGCGCCTGTCGGCGCGCGACGACGCGGTGTGGTGGATGTCGGCCGTGTCCTTCGCGGAAAGCTCCTTCTTTCCGCTGCCGCCGGACGTCATGCTGGTGCCGATGTGCCTGGCGAAGCCGAAGAAGCTGTGGTTCTACACCAACGTCTGCGCGCTCGCCTCGCTGCTCGGCGGCGTTCTCGGCTACGCGCTGGGCTTCTATCTGTTCGAGAGCGTCGGCCGGCTGATCATCGACTTCTACAACGCGCAGGAGTCGTTCCACCGCTTCCAGGACATGTTCGCCGAGTTCGGCCCCTGGTTCCTGATCCTCAAGGGCGTCACCCCGATCCCCTACAAGCTGCTGACGATCACAGCCGGCTTCGCGCATCTCGACCTGACGGTCTTCATCCTCTGTTCGATCGTCGCGCGCTTCTCGCGATTCTACATGATCGCGATCCTGCTGCATTTCTACGGCCCGCAGGTGCAGGAGATCATCGAGAAGCGCCTGATGCTGGTGACGACCGTGCTGCTGGTCGTCGTGGTCGGCGGGCTGCTCAGCTTCAAGTTCGTCTGAGGGGCTGGCCGTCGGAGGAGGCGGATGCCACGCTCAGCGCGGCATCCCCTGGTCCTGCCGGCCGCGCTCCTGGGGCGGCAGGGCGTCGCGCTCGCTGCGGTCGCGGCGCACGATGACGACGATGGCGGCGGCGATGGCCAAGCCGCCCAGCGCCGGGAAGACCATCTCGCCGAAGCCGACGTCGGGACGCGCCACGGTGCGGGCGACCAGCATCAGCAGACCGACGACCAGCAGTCCGGCGAACAGCAGCCGGGGCGTGCGGCGGGAGCCTTTGGGCCCGGTGTTCGATGTCATTTGGATCATTTCCTTCTCACACGAGTTCCCGGCATAGTGGGGACCGAACCGGGGATGGTCCAGTGGGTGTGGCAATCCGCCATGCCGGGCGGCCTCTTCGTAACAAGAACAATAGGAGCTGTCGCCTCAATGTTCCGCTCGAACCGCATCTTCGCCCCGCTGGCCGTCCTCGCGCTGATCGCCCTGTCGGCCTGCGCCGACCGTCCGCAGCCGCGCGCCGCGTCGACGGCGGCGCCCGTCCAGCAGACCCAGACGCTGCCGCGCAGCACCCCGGCGCCGGACGACCAGTCACTGCGCCTGGACGGCGACGCCAGCGACGGCGGCTCCTGCCGCCAGCAGTGCGAGCGCAGCCACAATGTCTGCATGGATTCGGTGGCGGCCCGCACCCAGAGCGGCCTGGAGCGCCCGGACGCCGGCACCCCCTTCACCCCGTCGGACAATTGCGGCTATCAGCTCCGCCAGTGCTTCCAGCGCTGCAACGCCGCGCGCTGAACCCGGCGTCGATCCAAAAAAAAGCCCGCCTTGCGGCGGGCTTGAAGGCGACATCAGCGAGAATGACTCCTTGGCGTCCATCCTGATATGGGACACGGAATGGCGCTTGCCATTCCGAAGTTCGGAGTACCGCTGACGGCCTAGCCGTCTCCCACGCAACCCTTCGCGTTCCGCCGCGTTGCCTTTCCGGTCTCACGGGTCGGAGGACGAGGGATGGACGGGACGGCCCGCGCGGGGCGAGGGGAGTTGGCGGTCTTCACCTGGAAGGTCCTGATCGTCGCCGGGATCGCCGCCCTGGCCCTGTTCCTCTGGCGGATCTCCGACGCGCTGCTGCTGATCTTCACCGGCGTGCTGTTCGCCATCCTGCTCCAACGTCTGGCCGGGCTGGTGACGCGCTTCACCGGCCTGTCGCAAGGCTGGGGGCTGGCCCTCGTGCTGGTGCTGCTGGTGGTGCTGATCGGCGGCGGCGTCTGGCTGCTCGGCCAGTCGGTCGCGGCGCAGATCGACCAGCTTCGCGACCAGATCACCAACGCCGTGAAGCAGTTGCCGGCGCCCGTCCACGACCAGATCGCCGAGCAGGGCAAGCAATGGCCGTGGATGAGCCGTTTGCAGAGCCTCGCCACCAGCCTCGCCTATGTCGTCGGCGACGCCATCGTCGTGCTGTTCGCGGCGATCTACCTGGCGGCCTCGCCGGGGGTCTACCGGCGGGGCGTGGTCCTGCTGGTGCCGCCGCGCGGCCACGACCGCGCCCGCGAGGTGCTGGACGTCACCGGCGACGCGCTGTGGAAATGGCTGATCGGGCAGTTGGCGGCGATGGCCTCGGTCGGCGCCATGACGACGCTCGGCCTGTGGCTGCTCGGCATCCCGGCGGCGCCGGCGCTCGGCATGGTGGCCGGGTTGCTGGAGTTCGTGCCGCTGGTCGGCCCCTTCCTGGCGGCGGTGCCGGCGATCCTGATCGCCTTCGCCCAGTCGCCGAACGACGCGCTGTGGGTCGCCGGCCTCTATCTGGTGATCCAGCAGGTGGAAGGGAACCTGATCACGCCGCTGCTTCAGAAGAGCGTGGTCGATCTGCCGCCGGTCGTCACCATCGGCGCCATCGCCGCCGGCGGCGTGCTGTTCGGGCTGATGGGCATGTTCCTGGCGACGCCGCTGGCCGTCGTCGCGCTGGTTCTGGTCAACATGCTCTACATCGAGGACAAGCTGGGCGAGGAGCGGCACTTCCCCGACCCGGACAAGAGCTGACGCGACCCGCTCAGGCGGCCTCGGTCCGTGGGGCCTCCACCCCCGGCCTGGCGGCGGAGCGCAGCGGCAGCTCCTTCAGGAACAGCGTCAGCGCGAAGGACACCACCGCCAGCGCGGCGGCCAGCAGGAACAGTGCAGAGAAGCCCTGCTCCAGCGTCGCCACCACCCCGGCCCGTGCCGCCTCCGGCAGGCCGTTCAAGGCGGCGGCGCCATGCTCCAGCACCGCGCGCCCGGACAGGCCGGCGCCCTCCAGCCGGTCCGACACGGCGGCGTGGAAGACCGCGCCGAACACCGCGACGCCGACCGACCCGCCGAGCGAGCGGAAGAAGCCGACCGAGGCGGTCGCCGCCCCCAGGTCGCGCTGGGCCACCGCGTTCTGCACGGCGACGGTCATCACCGGCATGACCAGCCCCAGACCCATGCCGAGCGGCACCAGGGTCAGGATCGACCACAGCCCGTCGGCGGCGATTCCCGGCATCAGCGCCAGCAGCAGGTACATCGCCCCGGCCAGCGGCAGCCCGACGAGCGGAAACACCTTGTAGCGCCCGGTCCTGGCGATCAGCCGCCCGCCGCCGACGGCGCCCAGCGTCATCCCCAGCACCAGCGGCAGCAGAAGCAGGCCGGACGCGGTGGCGCTGGCGCCACGCACCAGTTGCAGGTGCAGCGGCAGGAAAACGATGCCGGCGAACAGCACCATCGCCGACACGGCGACCACCGGGTTGGCGACGGCGACCACCGGCAGGCGGAACAGATGCAGGGGCAGGATCGGCTCCTCGGTCCGCCGCTCGTGCCACAGGAAGACGGCCAGCAGCACGCCGCCCAGCGCAGCCAGACCCAGGCACAGCGGCGAGGTCCAGCCCATGCCGGGGCTGCCGCCGCGCGTCGCCACCACCAGGAGGCTGGTCACCGCCCCGGCCAGCAGCGCCGCCCCGGCGATGTCGATGGTCGGCCTGGTGCGTCCGGCCGGCAGGCGATCCAGCGCCCGGTGGGTCATCGCCAGCGCCGCCGCCCCCAGCGGCAGGTTGATCAGGAAGATCCAGTGCCAGCCGATGGTTTCGGTGAAGACGCCGCCGATCAGCGGCCCGGCGACGCTGGCCAGCGCGAAGACTCCGCCGATCAGCCCCTGGTAGCGTCCGCGCTCGCGCGGGGCGACGACGTCGCCGATGATGGTGAAGGCCAGCGACATCAGCCCGCCGCCGCCAAGCCCCTGGAGCCCGCGGAAGATGATCATCTGGGTCATGCTCTGCGCCGCCGCGCACAGCACGGACCCGGCCAGGAACAGCAGGATGGCGGTTTGCAGCACCCGCTTGCGGCCGTAGAGGTCCGACAGCTTGCCGTAGATCGGCGTCGTGGCGGTGGAGGCCAGCAGATAGGCGGTGACCACCCAGGGCAGCAGGTCGAGCCCGCCGAACTGGCCGGCCATGGTCGGCAGGGCGGTGGCGACGATGGTCTGGTCCATCGCCGCCATCAGCATGGCGAGCGCCACCCCGCTGAAGATGCGCAGGATTTCCCGGTGGGTGAAGGCGGGCGGGGCGGTGTCGGGCATGGCGTCGGCGTTTCGGTCTTGCGGTTCCGGAAGCGGCCCCACCATAGACGCGGGGCGTTTCCAGGCAAGCGCGAAACGCCCCGTGCCGTCTTCATCCAGCCATGGCTCAGAGCAGCCCGAAACCCTCCAGATCGCGGCGCAGGGCCTCGGCGCCGGCGAAATGATGCGCCGTCATGCCGACCGCGCGGGCGGTTTCGACATTCGCCGCGCTGTCGTCGATGAAGAAGCACTCCTTCGCATCGAGTCCGTAACGGTCCAGCAGCAGCCGGAAGATCGCCGGATCCGGTTTGACGAGGCGTTCCGTGCCCGAAACGACGATCCCGTCGAAGCCGTTGAGGAAGTCGAAGCGCCGGCAGGCCAGCGCGAACTTGTCGGCCGAGAAGTTGGTGATGGCGTAGACCGGCACGCCGCGCTCCTTCAGCGCCGCCAGGATCTCCGGGGTGCCGGGGATCGGGCCGGGGACCATGCGTTCCCACTGCTCGTCGTAGGCGCGGATCAGCTCGGCGCAGTCGGGACGCTCGGCGGTCAGCAGGGCGACCGCGTCGGCCCAGGGGCGGCCACGGTCCTGCTCCAGGTTCCAGGCCGGGGTGCAGACGGTGTCGAGGAAATCCTCCATCAGATCCTCGTACCCGTCGAACAGCTCGCGGTAGAGGTGGCGGGGATCCCATTCGATCAGCACCTGCCCGATGTCGAAGACGACGATCGAGGGGGTGGAGGGGGTGGTTTCGGTCATGGAACGGTCAGCCTCAGCTCTTGGCGCGCGCGGCGGCGACCAGGCGCTTCATGTCGTCGAGCTTGATGGCGCCGGGCACCAGCTCGTCGCCGAAGACGAAGCCCGGCGTGCCGCGGATGCCGAGCTGCTCGGCCAGGGCCTGGTTGGCGGCGATGACCGACAGGACCTCGCGGCTCTCCATGTCCTTCTTCAGCCGGTCGGTGTCGAGCCCGACCGACTTGGCGAGGCGCAGGACGACGTCCTCGTCGAGCTGGCCGCGCTGGGCCATCAGGGCGTTGTGGAATTCCAGGTACTTGCCCTGCGCGCGCGCCGCCAGCGCCGCCTTCGAGGCGATCACCGACGCCGGCCCGAGGATCGGCAGCTCCTTGAAGACGAAGCGCAGCTTGGGGTCGTCCTTGATCAGGCGCTCGGTGTCGGCCTGCACCGCCTTGCAGTAGCCGCACTGGTAGTCGAAGAACTCGACCACCGTCACGTCGCCCTGCGGGTTGCCGGCGACCGGATCGGCGGGGTTGCGCGTCAGCGCCTTCTGGTTGTCGGCCAGCGCCTTCTTGGCGCGCTCGGCCTCGGCCACCTTCTCGCGCTGCTGGAGCGCCTCGACGGCCTGGAGGATGATCTCCGGATTCTTCATCAGATAGTCGCGCACCACGGTCTCGATGGCGGTGCGCTGGGCGTCGTCCATGGCCGCCGGCTGCGATTGCGCCATCGCCGCGGGCGAGAAGACCATCGCCATGACGGGCAGGGCGAGCAGGGCGGAACGGAACAGCGGCATGGTGAAGGGTCTCCGGAGAACGGGAAGGCGGTCACACTGGACCGACAATCGGGGCGGGACAAGCCCCTATCGGAAGCGGCGCGGCGGGTGACGGGACCGGGGCGTCAGTTCGGCTTGTCCCGGCCGCCGGTCTGCCCGCGGATGTCCTGGGCGCGCAGCCAGCCGGGCGAGCCGGCGGGCAGCAGCTTTTCCGCACGCTCCGCGTTGGCCTTGGCCATCGGCAGGTCGCCGCGCGCCAGCGCCTCCTCCGCCGTCGCGTAGGCCAGCATGCCGGGGTTGTTCTTCATGCTCCAGGCCTGCGCGGTCAGCCGCCACAGGAAGGCCGACTGCGCCTGGGACTTGGAGGCGATCTGCAAATTCTTCAGCGCCTCGTCGGCCAGCCGGGGATCGTGCTGCTCCAGCAGGGAGTGGGCAAGGGAGACGCGGATCGTCCCGGCCTCCACCCCCGCCAGCTCGATCGCCCTGCGGTAGGGCGCCACCGCTTCCGGCGCGCGGCCGGTCTGCAACATCAGGTCGCCCTTCATCTCGTGCAGGTAGGGGTTGCGCGGATCCTCGGCGATCAGCCCATCGACCAGCGGGCCGGCCTGCTTCACGTCGCCCTGGCGGAAATAGGCGTAGGCGCGGCCGTAGCGGGCCACCACCGAGCGGTCGTCGGCCTTGTAGCGCCGCAGCGTTCCGGCCGGGTCGAGATAGCCGTTCAGCTTGGCCTGGATGCGGCGGAAATCCTCGTTCATCGCGGCCGGGGTCGGGGTCCTGGCGTAGCGCGAGCGCTCGACGAAGGCGCGCACCGCCTCGACGCGCTCGCGGGTCAGCGGGTGGGTCAGGCGGTAGCCGGCGTCGCGGTCGTTCAGCAGCGGCTCGCCGACGCCCAGCTTTTCCAGGAAGGTCAGCATGCCGTTCGCCGACATGCCCGACTGCTCCAGGAAGGACAGGCCGGCCTGGTCGGCCGACGCCTCCTGGCTGCGCGAGAAGGACAGCAGGTTGCGTTCGGCCAGATGCTGGCCCAGCATGACGCCGGCGGCCCCGGCCCCGGCGTTGCGCGAGGCGACGCCGCCGACGATGCCCAGCCCCATGCCGATCAGCGAGGACAGGAAGGCGTTCTCCATCGCGTCGGCGCCGCGCACCAGATGGCCGCCGGAGATGTGGCCGGTCTCGTGGGCGATGACGCCCAGCAGCTGGCCGACGTCGTCGATGCTCTGGATCAGGCCGGTGTGCAGGAAGATGTTCTGGCCGCCGGCGACGAAGGCGTTCAGCGAGGGGTCGTTGACCAGCAGGATCGACACCGCGTCGGGGTCGATCCCGGCGGCCTGGAAGATTGGCCGGGCCATCTTGCGGATGATATGTTCCGTCTCGGCGTCGCTGAGAATCTGCATCTCCGACCGGCGCTGCGCCGCCGCCGGCGGCGCTCCCCACACCAGCGACACGACCAACACGGAAACGATGGCGACGACCGAAACCAGCCTGCTGGGCTTGCGCACCGTGACGACCTCCGGCTCTTCTGAACGGACCCCCGCGCGTCCGCGCCGGCAGTCTCGCCAACGAATCTGGCGACGGTGGGGCGCGATTGCCATAGCAGCATCACTGCTGCCGGGCTGCGTCAACACCAAGTTCAAGACCGACGCCCTGATCCAGAGCTTCGCCGCCGCCTCCGAACCGCGCGCGGCCTCCATCGGGCGCGAGGTGCTGGCGCAGGGCGGACGGGCCGGCGACGCCGCCGCCGCCATGGGGCTGGCGCTGGCGGCCAGCCTGCCGTCGCGCGTCGGGCTGACCGGCGGCGGCGTCTGCGTGACCTTCGACGCCGCGAAGAAGGAGGCGCGGACCGTCGATTTCCTGCCGCGTGCCGCCGGCACCGGCGGAGCGGCGATGCCCGGCCTGTTGCGCGGCCTCTACATCGTGCAGGCGTCGCTGGGCGTCCAGCGCTGGGAACAGCTGGTGGCCCCGGCGGAGCAGCTCGCGCAGTTCTCGCCCGGTGTCAGCCGCGCGCTGGTGCAGGATCTGAGCGCGTTCGGCAGCCGATTGCCGGCCGATTCGGAGATGCGCCGCCGCTTCCTTCCCAACGGCGCGGTCCCGGCGGTGGGAACGGCGATCAGCCAGCCGGAGCTGGCCGGCACGCTGTCGGTCATCCGCCGCAACGGCGTCGGCGCCTTCTACGGCGGCCCGCTGGCGGCGACGGTCGCCCAGGGGCTCGGGCTCGACCCGGCGGCCCTGCGCGCCTACCAGCCGCGCGTGGCCGGAACGCGGTCGGTGCCGCTCGGCATCGTGTCGATGCAGTTCGCCGACACCGACCTGCCCGAGTCGGGCGTGGCGCTGATCCAGGCGTGGAACGCCGCGGCCGAGCTGCCGCCGGCCCAGCGCGCCGCCCGCGTCGCGACGGCGCTGGGCGCCACCGGCGGCGGCAGCGCCGTCCCCGGCGCCGGCCTGATGGTGATCGACCAGGACCAGAACGGCGTCGCCTGCGCGCTGACCCAGGGCGCGCCCTTCGGCACCGGGCGGAGCATTCCCGGCACCGGCCTGCTGGGCGCGCAGGGTGTGACGAGCGGCGGCTTCGGCGCGCCGGGTCTGGTGACCAACGCCATCGTCGGCCGCACCCTGTTCGCCGGGGTGGGGGAGGCGGCCGGCAACGACGGCCCGGCGGCCGGCCCGGCGGCCCTGCTGTCGGTCGCCATGCCGGCGGCGCTGGAGTGGCAGACCGCCGAATCCATCCCGGTGTCCGGCCCCGGCCGGGTGAATTTCGTCGCCTGCCAGGTGTCCACCGAGACGGGCCTGCGCGCCTGTCAGCCGGCGACCGACCCGCGCGGCGGCGGTCTGGCGGTGACGGTGGAAACCGAGCGCCCGCGCGAGTGAGGGCTCGACGCCCGTCTCAACACAGCTTCAAAAGACAGAGCATCATGAGCAAACAGCCGAAAGTGTCCAAGCGCGGCGCCATTCCCCCCTTCTTCGTGATGGAGGTGATGCGCGCCGCCGCCGAGCGTGAGGCCGCCGGGCTGGAGGTCCTGCACATGGAGGTCGGCCAGCCCTCCACCGGCGCGCCGCGCCGCGTGGTGGAGGCGGCGGCGACCGCCGTGGTCGGCGCCGATCCGCTGGGCTACACCGGCGCGCTCGGCATCCCGCCGCTGCGCGCGGCCATCGCCAAGTGGTACAAGGACCGTTACGGAGTCGCCGTGCCGGAGGGGCGGGTGGTTGTGACCACCGGATCCTCGGGGGCGTTCCAGCTCGGCTTCCTCGCCGCCTTCGATCCGGGCGACCGGGTGGCGATGGCCTCGCCGAGCTACCCCGCCTACCGCCACACCCTGACCGCCATCGGCGTCGAGCCGGTCGAGCTGCCGACCGGGCCGGAGCACCGCTTCCAGCCGACGGTGGAGCTGCTGGAGCGGCTCGACCGCCCGGTGCAGGGGCTGATCGTCGCCAGCCCGGCCAACCCGACCGGCACGATGCTGAGCCGCGAGGAGCTGACCGCGCTGTCCGACTGGTGCAAGGCCAACGGCGTGCGCATGGTGTCGGACGAGATCTACCACGGCCTGACCTACGGCACCGACGCGGTCACCGCCGCCGAGGTGAACGAGCAGGCGCTGGTCGTCAACAGCTTCTCGAAATACTTCTCGATGACCGGCTGGCGGCTCGGCTGGATGGTGGTGCCGGACGACCTGATCCGCTCGGTCGAGTGTCTGGCGCAGAACCTGTTCATCTCGGCGCCGACGCTCAGCCAGGTGTCGGCGGTCGCCGCCTTCGACAGCACCGAGGAGCTGGAGGGCCACATCGCCCGCTACGCCCGCAACCGCGCGCTGCTGCTGGAGGAACTGCCCAAGGCCGGCTTCACCAAGCTGGCTCCGGCCGACGGCGCCTTCTACATCTACGCCGACGTGTCGGAGATGACCGACGACAGCGAGGCCTTCGCCAAGCGCATCCTGGAGGAAACCGGGATCGCCTGCACGCCGGGCATCGACTTCGACCCGGCGCGCGGCCGTCGTTTCCTGCGCTTCAGCTTCGCCGGTTCGGAGGCGACCATCGCCGAGGCGGCGCGGCGGCTGATCGCCTGGAGGAGGTAGGGGATCGACTCCCTCTCCCGGTGGGGGAGGGAGGGGAGGTCACGGCGCGAACTGCTCCTTCAGGATGCGTTCCTCGAAGTTCAGCTCCTGGTCGAACAGCAGGGTCAGGGACACCTCGCGGCACTCCTTGACCTCGACCCGCAGGACCTCGCGCACCTCGGTGAAGTCGGCGACGGCGCTGACCGGGCGCTTGCCTTCCTCGTGGATGTCGAAGGTGATCGCCGCGGTGTGCGGCAGCAGCGCCCCGCGCCAGCGCCGGGGGCGGAAGGCGCTGATCGGCGTCAGCGCCAGCACCCCGGCCCCCATCGGCACGATGGGACCGTGCGCCGACAGGTTGTAGGCCGTGCTGCCGGCCGGGGTCGCCACCAGGGCGCCGTCGCAGATCAGTTCCGGCAGGCGGACCACCCCGTCGACGGTGATGCGCAGCTTGGCGGCCTGCCGCGTCTCGCGCAGCAGCGACACCTCGTTGATGCCGAGCGCCTCGACCCGCTCGCCGTTCACGCGGGTGGCGACCATGCGCAGCGGGTGGAGCTGCACATGCTGCGACGCGGCGACCCGCTCCGCCAGATCGTCCTCGCGGTAGGCGTTCAGCAGGAAGCCGACCGAGCCGCGATTCATCCCATAGACCGGGACCGGCCGCGTCCGGTTGAGCGCGAGCGCCCGGTGCAGGGTCTCCAGCAGGAAGCCGTCGCCCCCCAGCGCGACGATGGCGTCGGCCTCGGCCAGCGGCGCGTTGCCATAGCGGTGGACCAGCCGGTTGCGCGCGGTCCGAGCCTCCTCGGTGTCCGCGCAGGCGAAGGCGATGCGCAGGGCGTCGGCCGTGGGAAACGCGGCCGGGGCGGCGGGCGGATCGACGGCGAGGGGCAGGGTCGGATCGGTCATGCCGCGACCATAGCGCAGGTGGATGGGAGGGGGAAACGCCGCTCATCCGGTGTGCAACGCGAAAGGCAATCCGAAGCCGCCCGCCGGGCAAGGAAAAAGGAGGCCACGAGGGCCTCCTTTTCTTCACAGTCCGCGAACCGGCCGGGGTTATTCGGCCATCTCGTTGACCAGCCCTTCCTCGTCGTCGTCGCTCGAGGTGCGCTTGGGACGGTTGCCCTCGGCGTACTCGAAGTGCGGCTTGTCGTCCTGCACCGTGACCTTGACGAGGCCGCCCTTGCTGAGCTTGCCGAACAGCAGCTCCTCGGCCAGCGGCTTCTTCAGGTACTCCTGGATCACCCGGCCCAGCGGGCGGGCGCCGTAGAGCGGGTCGTAGCCCTTCTTGCCCAGCCACTCGCGCGCTTCGTCGTTCAGCTCGATGGACACGCCGCGGTCTTCGAGCTGCGCCTCCATCTGCATGATGAACTTGTCGACGACGCGGTTGATGACCTCCTGCGTCAGCGGGGCGAAGGGGATGATCGCGTCCAGCCGGTTGCGGAACTCCGGCGTGAACAGCTTCTCCACCGCCTCGACGTCCTCGCCCTCGCGGCGCTCGCGCTCGAAGCCGATGGCGGGCTTCGCCATGTCCGACGCGCCGGCGTTCGACGTCATGATCAGGATGACGTTGCGGAAGTCGACGATCTTGCCGTTGTGATCGGTCAGCTTCCCATGGTCCATGATCTGCAACAGGATGTTGAACAGATCCGGGTGGGCCTTCTCGATCTCGTCGAGCAGCAGCACGCAGTGCGGGTGCTGGTCGATGGCGTCGGTCAGCATGCCGCCCTGGTCGAAGCCGACATAGCCCGGCGGGGCGCCGATCAGGCGCGACACCGTGTGCCGCTCCATGTACTCCGACATGTCGAAGCGGGTCAGCTCGATGCCGAGCGTCATGGCGAGCTGGCGGGCCACCTCGGTCTTGCCGACGCCGGTCGGGCCGGTGAACAGGTAGTTGCCGATCGGCTTCTCCGGCTCGCGCAGGCCGGCTCTCGCCAGCTTGATCGCCGAGACGAGGTTGTCGATCGCCTTGTTCTGGCCGAAGACCATGGTCTTCAGGTCGCGTTCAAGGTTGAGCAGCGTCTCCTTGTCGTCGCGGCTGACCGACTTCGGCGGGATGCGGGCGATCTTGGCGACCACCGCCTCCACGTCCTTGACGCCGATCTTCTTGCGGCGCTTGTTCTCCGGCAGCAGCATCTGCGCGGCGCCGACCTCGTCGATGATGTCGATCGCCTTGTCGGGCAGCTTGCGGTCACCGATGTACTTGGCCGACAGCTCCACCGCCGAGCGGATGGCGTCGTTGGTGTAGCTGACCTTGTGGTGCTTCTCGTAGTAGGGCTTGAGGCCCTGGAGGATCTTGATCGCGTCCTCGACCGACGGCTCGTTGACGTCGATCTTCTGGAAGCGGCGGACCAGCGCGCGGTCCTTCTCGAAGTAGCTGCGGTATTCCTTGTAGGTCGTCGAGCCGATGCAGCGCAGCGAGCCCGAGGCCAGCGCCGGCTTCAGCAGGTTCGAGGCGTCCATGGCGCCGCCCGAGGTGGCGCCGGCGCCGATCACCGTGTGGATCTCGTCGATGAACAGGACCGCGCCCTCGGTCGCCTCAAGCTCGGAGACGACGGCCTTCAGCCGTTCCTCGAAGTCGCCGCGGTAGCGCGTGCCGGCCAGCAGCGAGCCCATGTCGAGCGCGAAGATGGTGGCGTTGCGCAGGACCTCCGGCACCTCGCTCTGGACGATGCGGCGGGCCAGCCCCTCGGCGATGGCGGTCTTGCCGACACCGGGGTCGCCGACGTAGAGCGGGTTGTTCTTCGAGCGCCGGCACAGGATCTGGATGGTCCGCTCGACCTCCTGCTCCCGCCCGATCAGCGGATCGATCTTCCCGCCGGCGGCCTTCTTGTTCAGGTTTACGCAATAAGCCTCGAGTGCCTCACTGCCTTTTTTCACGACCTTCTCCGCCGCCGCCTCGTCGTCAGCGCCCGAGACACGCTTTGTTTCCGAGCGGCCCGGAGCCTTCGCGATTCCGTGTGAGATGTAGTTCACCGCGTCGAACCGGGTCATCTCCTGCTCCTGCAGGAAATAGACCGCGTGGCTCTCGCGTTCAGAGAACAGGGCGACGAGCACATTTGCTCCCGTCACCTCCTCACGCCCCGACGACTGGACGTGGATGGCCGCACGTTGCAGCACCCGCTGGAAACCAGCCGTCGGCTTGGCATCATCGGGCCTGTTCGTGATAAGGTTCGCAAGTTCGTTGTCGAGGTAATCCGACAGTTCGGCGCGCAGGCGGTCCAAATCGATCCCGCAGGCGCGCAAGACGGCGGTAGCATCGGAGTCTTCGGTCAACGCGAGAAGCAGATGTTCGAGCGTCGCGTATTCATGCCTGCGCTCGTTCGCGTGGGCCAGGGCTCTGTGCAGCGTCTGTTCCAGGTTACGCGACAGCATGTGTGGGTCTAATCCTTCTCTAGCGTGCATTGCAGCGGGTGCTGGTGCTGGCGCGCGAAGTCCATCACCTGCGTGACTTTCGTCTCCGCCACCTCGTAGGTGAACACGCCGCACAACCCCACACCCCGCCGGTGTACATGCAGCATGATCATGGTCGCTTCCTCCCGCGATTTGCTGAAGAAGCGTTCGAGTACCAGAACGACGAACTCCATCGGAGTGTAGTCGTCGTTCAGCATCAAGACCTTGTACATCGACGGCTTCTTGGTCTTGGGCTTGGTCTTGATGACCACGCCGCTGTTGGTGCCCTCGTTGCCGTGCTTGTCGGAATCGGCCATGGTCTCAATCAAATGTCATCGCGATGCACTGTCTATAAGGATGATATGGGCAATCCGGGCGCCGAGGGAAGGGGCCGTTTGCGGATGCTCTCCATTTGGGAGAGCCTCCTTCGAAGCGGCGATCCCCGTTGTACCTCCGAATAGGAGACTACGGAGAAGGGCGGCGCACAATTGCCGGAAGCCCTAATCCCTTGTGCGGGTGCCGCAGGCGTTGCATGCGCGGTGGGGTGGAAAAGAAAAAACCCGGCAACCCGTGAGGGCTGCCGGGCTGTTCCCGAACGAAGGCTTCGCGGACGGCGATCAGGCGGCGGCCGGCTTGGAGAGGGTGCCGACCGTCAGGTTGACACGCTCGCTCAGCGGCGCCAGCGCCTCGTTGGCGATCTTGACCGACAGCTCCTGGAGCTTGGTGGTCTCGGCGACGAAGGCGTCGAAGCTGGCCTTGGCGTAGGCGTTCTGCAACTCGACCAGCTCCTGGATGGTCTTGACGGCCAGCAGGGCCTTGCCGGTCGACACGCTCTTCTCCAGCGAGGACTGGGTGAAGGCGGCGACCTGCTTGCCGGCTTCCTCGGCGCCCTTGGCGACGATGGTGCCGGACTTCACGACGGCGTCGACGTTGCCCTTGGTCAGGGTGGAGAGATCGTCGTAGCTCTTCAGGATCTTGGCCGAGGCCTTCTCGACCTGCTCCTGCTGGGCCTTGACGAGGCCTTCCAGATTCTGCTTGGCGGTCGAGACGGCGTCTTCGATGGTCTTGGTGGCGGCGGCGAACTTGTCGGACATGGCTATGCTCCTCGCGCTCTCTCAGGGGTCAACCGCGCGGCCCCGACGATGCGGCAACCGGGCGCGGAGTGGGTTGAGTCCCTCGGACCCCGGTTGAGGGCGGGCGCCCGAGATATGCTGCAATGCAACATAGCCTATTATTAAGGCAGGCGACCGGCGCTTGTCAAAGAGAATTTTTTGCGCTGCACAAAAATCTAAAGGCGAGTGGATGCCTCTTCCGGGTGGTGCGGCCGCAAGTGGAGGTCGTGGTTCGAACGGACTTCGAACGGACAAGGCCCGGCGACCATGGGGATGGTCGCCGGGCCTTGCGGGCCGCTCGGGCGCTGCCAGTCACCTGCCAGGATGTCAGGCGGCGAGCGGCTTGGAGAGGGTCTCGACGGTGGCGGTCACGCGGGCGTTCAACGGGGCCAGCGCCTCGTTGGTGACCTTCACCGACAGTTCCTGGATGCGGCTGGCCTCGGCGACCAGCGAATCGAAGCTGGACTTGAAGAAGCTGTTCTGAAGCTCGACCACTTCCTGCAGGCTCTTGGCGGTCAGCAGGGCCTTGCCGGTGGTGATCGACTTGTCGAGCGCCGACTGGCTGTAGGCGACGAACTCGCGGCTCAGATCCTCGGCGCCCTTGGCGGCGATGCTCCCGCTCTCGACCAGGGCGGCGACGGTCGCCTTGTTGGCGGCCTGGATGTCCTCGTAGCTCTTCAGCAACTGGGTGGCGGCCTTGTCGAACTGCTCCTTGGCGACCGTGGCGGTCTGCTCGAACTGCTTGACGGTCTGCTCCTGCCCGGCCTTCACGAAGCCCTCATACTGCTCCTTGGCCTGGGCGGTGACGGTCTCGATGGACTTCGGCGAAAACTTGGTCATGACGCGCGTTCCTTCCTGGGCTGATGCCGGCCCCGCGGTTCCGGGGTGTGGCTCCGGCCGCAGGAAGCGGGTCGCGAAGCCTGCCGGCAGCGGTTTTTCAAATCCCTGAACCAACGTGAGGCCCAGGAAATGCTGCACTGCAATATGAGCAAACTATGCGAGTAGGCGGCGGGAGTCAAGGGGCGCTTGGATGCGATGCACAATTCCCGTTGCGCGGGAAAACCCCCGTCCTCCGGGTCGCCCTGCCTTTATTCCTTAACGAAGGCTTTACCGGATATGCGACAAGTGTAGCGTCGCCATGCGCAAAACGCGCTTCGGCCAATGGTCAGAAGCGGCGCGTCGAAGCGCCGCATCCTAAAGACAGAACCCTCCACCCAGGCCGCTCAACCGGGACGCTCCCATGACCTACTGCCTCGGCATCAAGACACGCGACGGGCTCATCGGCCTGTCGGACGGCCGCATCACCAGCGGTTCCCAGCTCTCGTCGGCCCGCAAGGTGACGATGATGGGCAACGGCGGCGACCGCTTCTTCATCATGAACTCCGGCCTGCGCAGCGTGCGCGACAAGACTCTGGCCTATCTGCGCCGCGACATGGGCAAGCGCCGGGGCGAATCCTACCCGACCATGCTCGACGCGGTGTCGGCCTTCACCGCCTGCCTGCGGCAGGTCGCGGCCGAGGACCGGGAGTCGCTGGAGGCGTCCAAGCTGCATTTCAACCTGCACGCCATCATCGGCGGGCAGCTCGCCGAGGACCGCGAGCCCTACATGTTCCTGGTCTACCCGGAGGGCAACTGGATCGAGGTGGACGAGCGCACGCCCTACCTGTCGATCGGCGCCACCGCCTACGGCAAGCCGATCCTCGACCGCGCGCTGTCCTACACCACCGACATGCAGACGGCGCTGAAGCTGGCCTACCTGTCCTTCGACAGCACGCGCTTCTCGACCAACGACGTCGGCTTCCCCATCGACATGGTGTCCTACCACGCCGAGCAGCGGACCTGGCGCCAGTCGAACTACGACTACGACGATCTCGGCGAGCAGCGCCAGTGGTGGAACCGCAACATCACCGAACTGGCCCGCCGCATGCCGGACGGCCCGTGGGTCGAGACGCTGGTCCCCGACAGCTTGCGCGTCCGCGGCGAGGAGACGGTCTGACCGGCGGCCTCAGCGCCTGAACAGGTCGGCGAGCGGCCCGTCGAGCCACGCCCCGAAGGGGCGGGTCGGCCCGACGAGGCCGCCGTCGGCCACCTCCACCTCGAAATGGACGCCGCCCTCCGCCCGCTCTCCGGCGGGGGGCAGGCCGCGCGGCGCGTCCGCCGGGCTCGGCAGGGCGGGCAACGGGGGCAGGGGGGGGATGCCGGTGCCGTCCAGCACCCGCATCGGTTCCAGGAAGCGCACGTCCGTGAAGCGGCCCGACGGGTAGGGGTGGGCGGAGAAGAACCATTGCCCGCCCCGGCAGCCGTTGATCAGCCAATAGATCCCGTTCGAGGACAGGCGCAGCCCATCGGGCGGCGGATCGAAGGCGCCGGTGTCGCGCAGCCGGCCGATGAAGCTGGCGAACTGGTCCGGGTTCAAGCGCACCGTCGCCGTGTGGCCGCGCGCGGCGGACAGCGGGTCGAGCGGCGTCAGCCGGGCGAGGTCGGTCGCCTCGATGACGCGGGCCTCGACCTTGGCGCCGCCGCCGTCCTCGGCCGGGTCGCCGGTGATGTCGTAGGTGCGGACGTGCCGGTTGTAGTCGGCGTTGAACACCATGCGGAAGCGGTCGGCGCCGGGCTTGCCGCAGGCGACCCGCAGATCGTCGCCGTTCAGGTAGCTGAACCAGGTCAGCTTGCGGGCGACCGGGTTGTCGGCCGGGCCGACGGCGGCGCAGCCGGCCAGCGCCAGCGCGCCGGCCAGCAGGGCGGCCACCGGACCGGCGGGGAGGCGGGCGCGGACGCCGGGGAGGCCATGGGGGCGGAAGCGGCTGTGCGTGCGGCTCATCGTCTCTTGCCTCACCTGAGCGGCGTCTGGTACGTGGTCGGCCCGCGCCGTCCTGCGGCGCCGGAACGGGAACGCCGGCCGGGCTCCACCGGTCCAGGCTTAGCCCTTCTGGCCGAGTCCTCCCCCCATTTTGGTCACAGACCGGCCGAAAAGCCAAAGCAAGAAATTAACGAATTCCTGCTAGACACTGATTTGGCACGAATTTACCATTGAACCAAGCGGCAAATATTAGCCTTTGGCGGGGCCATCATGACAGTAACGCGCAGCACCGTTCGTACCGGACTGTTTCCATTCGCTTTTCGTGCGGTGGAGACGGAGGGGGAGCGGAGCGCGAGGCGTTTGACGCGGACCCTGTTCGCCGCCGCCGCTCTTTCGGGGGCCCTGCTGGCGTCCGCGCTGACCTCGGCGGAGGCGCTCGCCGCCAAGGCGGCGTCGATCGTCGTCGACGCCCGCACCGGCGAGGTCCTGCACGAGCAGGACGCCGACGCCATCACCCACCCGGCGTCGCTGACCAAGATGATGACGCTCTACCTGACCTTCGACGCGCTGGACGACGGGCGGCTGACGCTTGACCAGGCGCTGCCGGTGTCGTCCTGGGCGGAGAGCATGTCGCCGACCAAGCTGGGCCTGCGCGCGGGTTCGACGCTGCGGGTGGAGACGGCGATCCTCGGCCTCGTCACCAAGTCGGCCAACGACGCCGCCGTCGTGCTGGCCGAGGCGCTGGGCGGCACCGAGACCCGCTTCGCCGAGATGATGACCCGCAAGGCGCGCGAGCTGGGCATGCGCCGCACCGTGTTCCGCAACGCGTCCGGCCTGCCGAACATGGAGCAGGTGACCACCGCCCGCGACTTCTCGATCCTGTCGCGCGCGATGCTGGACGACCATCCGAAATACTACCCCTATTTCAGCCGCCGCAGCTTCGTCTATGGCGGCCGGCCGCAGCCCAACCACAACCGCCTGATGTCCCGTTACGAGGGCATGGACGGCATCAAGACCGGCTACACGATCGCCTCGGGCTTCAACCTCGCCGCCTCGGCCGCCCGCGACGGGCGCCGGCTGGTCGGGGTGGTGATGGGCGGCAAGTCGGCGGTGTCGCGCGACAACCGGATGGAAGCGCTGCTCGACCAGGCCTTCGGCAAGCCCAACCGCGGGCGCGAGGATGGTCCGCAGATCGCCAGCGTCGAGCGTCCCAGGAGCCAGCCCGAGGCCGAGGGGGACGACGACGACGAACCCGTGGTGAAGGGCAAGCTGCCGGTCCGCAAGACGGCGGCGGCGGTGCAGAAGGCGTCCGTGCCGTCGGCGCCGCCCGCCGCCCCGGCCGCCTCCGGAGCGGCCAAGGGCGGCGACAAGTGGGGCATCCAGGTCGGTGCCTTCTCCACGCGGGCTGCCGGCCAGAAGGCGCTGGCCCAGGCCTCCAAGCAGGCGCCGTTCCTGCTGCGCGGCGCCCGCAACGCGGTGGTCGAGGTCAAGAACGGCAAGGACACCCTCTACCGCGCCCGCATGGTCGGTCTGGACGAGAAGACGGCGCGGCAGGCCTGCGCCACGCTGACCAAGAGCGGCCACCGCTGCGTCGCGGTCTCGCCCAACGACAAGTCGTAACCGGGCATCGCCCTTATCGGCCGGCCTGCGTGTCCAGGTAAGCCAGGGCCGGGCCGTAGGCCGAGTCGAGCGTCCGCAACGCCGCGTCGAGCGCCGCGGGGTCGTCCCTGCGCTCCACCGCCGCTTCCAAGGCCTGCGCGGCCCGGCGCAGGGCGGCGCAGCCATATTGTCCCGACACCCCCGCCAGCTTGTGCGCCATCATGCTGACCGCCGCACGGTCGCCCGTGGCCCAGGCGGCGTCCAGGCTGACGCGGTAGTCCCGCAGGGTCGCCGCCGTCCGTCCGATCAGAAGGGCGACGCGGTCGGCGGGCAGCAGGTCGCGCATCTGGCCGATGGCGCTTTCGTCGAACGCGCCGCCGCCGGCCTGCGGAGCGGGGGAGTCCGCCGCGCCGTCGCGCAGGGCGGCCTCCAGGGCGTCGAGTCGCAGAGGCTTGGTCAGGACACCGTCGGCCCCGCAGCTCCGGCAGCGCTCCAGCCCGTCCGGCGCGGCGCTGGCGGTCAGCATCAGGATGCGCGGGGGCGCCGCCGCGGCGGCCGCCGGCCGGGCCCGCAATTGCCGCACCACCTCGTCGCCGTCGAGGCCGGGAAGGCGGAGATCCATCAGGACGAGGTCGAAGACCGTCCCGTCGGTCGCGGCCGACAGGGCCGCCGGCCCGTCCTCCACCACGACCACCGCGTGGCCGGCCCGGCGCAGCAGGGCGGTGGCCGCCATACGGTTCACCACCTCGTCCTCCGCCAGCAGGATGCGCAGGGAAGGGAGGGCCGTCGCTGCGTTCGCTTGCATGCTTGCTCCGTCTTCGGGGCCGCCGGAACCGGAGCCGGCAGGACCAGAGCCGTCACTCTAGCCGTTTCGCGCGCCGCGCGCATCGGACGGATGCTGCGCACGCTCACACATGACGAAGGCGGCGCGATGAGCCTTCGGACGATGGGCGTCAGACGATGGGCGGCGCCTGGACGAACATCGGGTCCTCGATGCGGTGCAGCCGGCCGGCTCCGGCCAGGGCGGCGCGCAGGATCAGGGTCTTGCGGCGGGCGGGGGCCAGCTTCAGGAGCGGCGCCTCGCGCAGCACCTCGGCGCCATAGGCGTCGGCGACCATCAGGCCGCACTCCTCGGGGATCAGTTCGGTCGGGAAGGCGTCGTCCACCGCGAAATAGAAGGCGTCGCACCATTCCCGGTATTCCGGCCATTTCTGGTCGGAACGGAAGTCGGGCACCCCGCTCTTCACCTCGACGATGACGACGGTGCCGGATTCGTCCATCGCCAGCACGTCGGCGCGCCGCCCGCAGGCGAGGCGGAACTCCGTCAGGCTGGCGAAGCCGCGCTGGGCGAGCGCCCGGCGCACGCCGCGGAAGATGGGCGCCGCGCCGCCGGCGGGCGAGCCGGCGGCATCGCCGGCGTCGGTCGCGCCGATGCCGGCCGTACTGTCGGACGCAATGTCGGTCATGGATGGGAATTGCCGGAACGGTTCAGGAACATCGCGGCAGAATGACCGCTTCGGCCGTTCCCGCCAAGGGGCAAAAAGGGAGCGCGCCAGTCAGGGATGCGCAGTCCGGGATAAGCCAGCCGGGGATGCACCAGCCGGGGCTGCGTCAGGCGGGCGGGCGTGGCGCGAGCGGTGGAGGTGGGCACAGCTCACGCGGCAGGCTGCGCGCCGCCGGGAAGATCAGCACGGCCGAGGTTCCGACGCCCGGCTCGCTGGCCATCTCCAGCCGGCCGCCATGCAGCTCGATCAGGCGCTTGACGATCGGCAGGCCGAGGCCGGTGCCCTCGCCGACGTTGCGGGCGATGGTGGCGTCGGCGCGCTCGAACGGCTCCAGCACGCGGGAGAGGTCGGCGGCGGCGATCCCGACGCCGGTGTCGGCCACCATGACGCCGATGCCGCCGTCCGGCAGCAGCGCCGCCGTCAGCATCACCTGCCCGCCGTCCGGCGTGAACTTCACCGCGTTGGACAGCAGGTTGAGCAGCATCTGGCGGGTTGCCCGCGCGTCGCCCAGCAGCATCGGCAGGTCGCCGGCGATGTCGGTGGTCAGCGCGATGCGCTTGTCCGTCGCCGTCTTGCGCAGCATCGCCATGACCTGGGCGGTCACGAAGGGCAGGTCCACCCCCTCGTCCGACAATTGAAGCCGCCCGGCCTCGATGCGCGACAGGTCGAGGATGTCGTTGATCAGCGCCAGCAGATGCGTGCCGCTGTCGTGGATGTCGGTGGCGTAGCTGAGATAGCGCGGGTTGCCGAGCGGGCCGAAGGTTTCCGCCATCAGAAGCTCGGCGAAGCCCAGGACGGCGTTCAGCGGCGTGCGCAGCTCGTGGCTCATCTGGGCGAGGAATTCGCTCTTGGCGCGGCTGGCCCGCTCGGCCTCGCGGTGGGCGGCGCGGGCCTCGGCCTCGCGGATTCGGATGCTTTCCTCGTTCCGCTTCATCGGCGTGACGTCGGCGTAGATCACCAGGACGCCGTCGTCCGGCACCGCGTGCTCGCTGACCAGCAGGCAGCGCCCGTCCCGCGCCCGCAGGGTGAAGGGCTTGTGCGAACGGCGGTGGTGGGCCAGCCGGGCCTCGACCCACAGTTCCCGCTCCGCGTCGGACGGCAGGTCGCCGTCGGTCCGGGCGGCGCGGCGCACCAGCGCCTCGAACGGCACGCCGGGAACCAGCAGGTCCGCCAGTTCCGGCAGAAAGCGCTTCAGCCGGCTGGTGGCGTGGACCAGACGGTCGCCGGCGTCGAACAGCGCGAAGCTTTCGGCGCTGTGCTCCAGCGCCGCCGCCAGCGCTTCCGCCATCGATGGGGCGCCGGGGCCGAGGTCGGCCAGCGTGGCGCAGACCCCGCCGGGAAAGGGCGAGGCGGACAGGCGCCAGCGGGTGCGCGGCGGGGCGTTCCGCCCGTCGCCCTTTCCGGCGCCGGGACCGGCATGGGCGCCGGCATGGCCGCTGGGATGGGCACCGGCGCAGGCGTCGAGCGTCCGGGTCAGCGGCCCGTCCAGCGCGGCGGCGAGCGCGGCGAACAGTCCCGGACAGTGGCTGTCCATCCCGTCGGCGCGCAGCCGCAGGCCGGCGAGCGGCCCCTGTCCGAACAGGGATTCCGCCGCCGGGTTGGCGGCCTGCCATTCGAAATCGGCGATCGTCCCGTCGGGGTCGCGAAGCGCCGCGAAGGCGGCGACGGCGTCGGGCAGCAGGGCGAGCAGCGCGGCCGGCAGGGGCGACGACAGAGAAGCCAAGTCGAGAAGCGGCAGAGCGTCGGCGACCCCGCTGCCGATGCTCCGGTTGCCGGAAGGGTGCCCCCTCAGCCATGCCTGCGCGCCAATATCCATCCGGGAATGGTTGCGCAGCATTCCTAACAATCGATAAAGGCAGGTTTCGCGCAGGCGTACGAATATTTGTCGAATTGCGACAGAGTTTTGACGGAAAGGTGGTTGCTGAATAATTTAATAAAATAGTATGTATTCCGGAGGCCAGGGATGGCGCCCCATTGTGCCCGGTCTAACGAATGGATGGCTTTTCAGGGGCTTGGGCGACTCCTACTGTTCAGTACTCGGCGGCAGAAGGACAGGGTGCGACCGTGACCGAGAGCGGCAGCCAGAACGATGCCGGCCAAGCCGGTGGGGAAGCCTCGAACAGGCCGGCGGGGGCCGGCCATACCCTGGTGTTCGACGCCGCCGGCCGGCTGCGGAACTGGACGCCGGGCATCGCGGCGCTTCCGGGCGCCGGCGGCCGTCTGGCTGCGGGCGCCGCGCTGGCGGATCTGGATCCCCTGTTCGAGGGCATGGCGTGCGTCGACCGTCCGCTGGCCGACGGCGGTTTCCTGCGCATGGTCGGCCAGGGGGGCTGCCAGACGGCTTCCCCGCCGTCCGGCGATCTGTCGGGCCGGCTGTTCGCCGCGGCGAGCCACGATCTGCGGCAGCCGCTCGCCGCCTTGTCGCTGCTGATCGGGACGCTCGACGGCCGGGTGGCGGCGGATCGCGCCTCGCGCGATCTGCTGCGGTCGATGGCGCAGGCGGTGGAATCGATGCGCGGCATGGTCGATGGGCATTTCGATCTGGCGCGGCTGGAGGCCGGGCTGATCGAACCCGACATCCGGCCCCACGCGATCAACGGCGTGCTGATGCGGCTGGCGCTCGACGTGGCGCCTCGCTTCGCCGAGCGCGGGGTGCGCTTCACGGTCATGCCCTGCTCGGGCGTCGTCCGCACCGACGGCTCGCTGCTGGAGCGGCTGTTGCACGGGCTGGTCGCCAACGCGCTGCGCCACACGCCGCAGGGGCGGGTGGTGGTCGGCTGCCGGCCGCGCGGCGATTCCCTGCGCATCGAGGTGTGGGACACCGGGCGCGGGCTGGCGCCCCGCCAGCTCGACGCCCTGCGCACCGAACTGGCCGGGCCGGGCGGCTACGGGCATGGCGCGCTCGGCCTCGGCCTGACCCTGGCGCGCGGGCTGGCCCGCAAGCTGGGCCTGTCGCTGGAGGTGCGGTCCATCGAGAAGCGGGGCACGCTCTTCAGCGTCACCGTGCCCCGCGCCGCCGACGGGGAGGGGGTGGGGCGGAGTTTCAGCCCGGCGCCCCGGATGGACGCGGACACGTCCGACCTCAACCGGACCCGCGTCCTGGTGATCGAGGACGATCCGATGGTGCTCGCCGCCCTGGAGGCGCTGCTGGGCCAGTGGGGATGCACCGTGCTCGCCGCCGAATCCTGCGACAGCGCCCTCGACCGGCTCGGGACCGCGCCGCAGGCGCCCGACCTGATCATCTCCGACCTGCGGTTGAAGGGAACGGCGAACGGCATCGTCGCCATCCGCCGGATCGTCCAGGCGCTCGGCCAGCCGGTGCCGGGGATGATCCTGACTGGCGACACCGATCCCAAGCGGCTGCGGGAGGCGCGCCTGTCCGGTTATCCCCTGCTGCACAAGCCGATTGCCCCGCTCGCGCTTCGCGCCGCCGTTTCGCGCCTTTTGGCTCGCGAGACCATGATAACGTAAATCTCCGGCCGGGCTTTTCTCCCAGATCCTAAATGTCTCCCCTGTAACATTGCAACGTGAGATCCGACAGATATCGGCATTGACATTGAAGATGTTCTTCGGAGTTCGTTGCTTTTCTGGCTGATTCTGGAACGTTCCTCTCTCTTTCGGAGGAAGAAAGTGTTTTCAACTGAGTAAGTTTGCTTTGGGTTTGCTATAGTCGTTCCGGGCAGCTTCGTCGCGGTCATCCCCAGGGGTGGGCCGTGACGACGGGGTGCGGGGGCGGCATGGCACCAATGGCGGGGTGGGCTGAGGGAGGCGCGCTGGTGGTGCCGGCGTTGGTGATTGCCGGTGTCCTGGTGTCGCTGGCGGCCTTCGTCCAGATCCGCGAGACCTCGCGTGCCGTCGAACGTGCTCTGGTCGAGCGTCAGGCGGCACAACTCCATGACGCGTTCAAGGAGCGGCTCGACCGTCACGCGCTGCTGCTGCGGGCGCTGAGCGGACCATTGGCCGGTCCGGCGGCGATGACGCCGGACGGCTTCGCCATGGCGGCCGAGCCGCTGCTTCCCCTGTATCCCAGTCTGCGCGCCGTGGCCTGGGCGCGCCGGGTCCCGGCGGGCGGAACCGCCGTGACCGGCCGCGACCTGTTCGTCACTGCGCTGGTCCAGCCGCGCCAGCTCGGCGACCGCCTGATCGGGCTCGACATCGCGGCGGAGCCCGATCGCGCGGAACTGTTGGCACAGGCCTGCCGGTCGGGATCGCTGGTTGTGACCAACGGGCCGTCCGCCGGTGAGCCGTCCGCCGGCGAGCGGCCCGCCGGACAGGCAAATCCCGGCGACGACCATCCGGCCGACACCACCGCTCTCGTCCTGCCGGTCTATGCGCGCGGCACCGCTTCCCCGGCCGCCCGGACCCTGGAGGGCCGGCCGGAGGAGGGGGGCGACCGTTGCGGCGCGCTCATCGGCTTTCTCTGGGCGACCTTCCGCCTGGATCACCTGCTGCGGGAGGCCGCCGCGCATGTCGGGCTGAGCGCCGGCGATGCCTATCTCGTCGACGAGCGGACCACCCGAGGCCCGCGCATCCTGGCGGTCCAGGCGGGGGGGCGGGAGCCCGGCGAGGCGTTTCATGCCCTGCCGGAAGCGGAACTGGCCGGAATCCCGGCGATCGGGCACCGGGTTGGCTTCGGCTCCGAATCCTGGCGGCTTGTGCTGGTGCCGCATCCGTCGCCGCTGGCCGATCCGCGCGACCGGCTCGCCTGGATGGCGCTGATCGCCGGGCTGCTGGCCACCGCCGGTCTGGCCGCCTATGTCCGGTGGGAGGCGCGTTCCAAGCGCCTGTTGCAGGAGGAGGCCCGCGCCCGCGCCGCCATGTCGCGCGCGCTGCGCGAGAGCGAGGAGCGCTTCCGCCTCGCGCTCCGTCACTCGCGGGTGGCGCTGTTCAGCCAGGACCGCAACCTGCGTTACCAATGGGTCTACAGCCCGCAGGCCACCCACCCGCCGGAGGATTTCATCGGCCGCAGCCACGCCGACCTCTACGGGCCGGAGCTGGGGGCGCTGCTCGACGGCATCAAGCGGCCGGTCCTCGACACCGGCGTCGGGGCGCGGCGGGAGGTCCAGGTGACCGTCCACGGACACCGGCAGGTCTTCGACCTCAGCGTCGAGCCGATGCGCGACGAGACGGGCGAGGTCTCCGGCGTCATCTGCGCGGCCATCGACGTGACGGAGGCGGCGGGCATCCGCCAGGCCATGGCCGACGCCCACGCCGAGGCGGAAAGGGCGAACCAGGCGAAGTCGCGCTTCCTCGCGGCGGCAAGCCACGACCTGCGCCAGCCCTTCCAGGCGATGAGCCTGTTCCACCACATCCTGGTCAGCAAGCTGACCACGCCCCAGCAGAAGGAGATCGCCGCCAAGCTGGGGGAGGCGCTGGCCGCCGGCAACGCGCTGCTCTCGGCCCTGCTCGACACCTCGGCGCTGGAGATGGGCAACGTCACCCCGCGGGTGGTCGAGTTCGACATTCACGACATCATCTCCCGGCTGGCGACGGAGATCGCCGACCAGGCGCTCGACCGCGGCCTGAGCCTGCGCATGGTGCCCTCCTCGGCGCGGGTGCGCAGCGACCCGATCCTGCTGGAGCGCATGCTGCGCAACCTGCTGG